>NZ_QJSW01000021.1 GCF_003217495.1 Paenibacillus barcinonensis
AAGACCCCTTGAAGACGACGAGGTAGATAGGCTGGGGGTGGAAGTGCAGCAATGCATGGAGCTGACCAGTACTAATCGGTCGAGGGCTTATCCAAATAAGCAAGCTAATGAGCGTAAGTTTCGTTTCGAATCTAGTTTTCAAGGAGCAATCCTTGTTAATGTTAAGGTTGACTTTTGGAGAGATACCCAAGTGGCTATAAGGGGACCCTCTGCTAAGGGGTTAGGCTGCGTAAGCGGTGCGAGGGTTCGAATCCCTCTCTCTCCGCCATCTTTACCTAAGATGGACAAGCAATCAAAACATTTATGATATGGCGGCGTAGCTCAGCTGGCTAGAGCGTACGGTTCATACCCGTAAGGTCGGGGGTTCGATCCCCTCCGCCGCTATTATATTACCCAGGAGGCTTAGCTCAGCTGGGAGAGCATCTGCCTTACAAGCAGAGGGTCGGGGGTTCGATCCCCTCAGCCTCCACCATATACGCCGGTGTAGCTCAACTGGTAGAGCAACTGACTTGTAATCAGTAGGTTGGGGGTTCAAGTCCTCTCGCCGGCACCATTAATGCCTGGAACCGTGGTGTAGTTGGCCTAACATGCCTGCCTGTCACGCAGGAGATCGCGGGTTCGAATCCCGTCGGTTCCGCCATTAATCTTCAAACAAATGAATATGGCTCGGTAGCTCAGTCGGTAGAGCAGAGGACTGAAAATCCTCGTGTCGGCGGTTCGATTCCGTCCCGAGCCACCTTTAATCCTGGAGGATTAGCGAAGTGGCCAAACGCATCAGACTGTAAATCTGCTCCCGTACGGGTTCGGTGGTTCGAATCCATCATCCTCCACCAGTTTTATGAGTCATTAGCTCAGTTGGTAGAGCACCTGACTTTTAATCAGGGTGTCGAAGGTTCGAATCCTTCATGACTCATCTTTAAAAAGAGTGATTGATCATTAATTTGATCAGTCACTCTTTTTTTGTATAGAACTATAACGATAGTTATGTGAGTCGCTGAGCCAAAGAGCAGTGTAGAGCAAGATATGATAAAATAATGATAAAAATAAACAGAGTGGTGGCGTTCATGACATGAAGCACATACCTGATTTAAAACAGCAAATTGAGGCCGTTATAGGGACCACATTAGATGAATATGAAATTACGATGCTTGAGTGGAAGCAATCTGTAGAGAACTTGAGTGGTATGGAAGTAAATCAACCGCTCGTAGCTCAGAGCAAAGCCCATGAAGAAGAGTATGAGCTCATGACGGGATCAGCTACGTCATCAGATATAACCAGTTTACACACAGGTGAGCGAATTTTTTTTAGAGTGGGTAGCGATCCGCAGGAGAATACAGTGGTGTGCTGGGGTTGTCCATCGGATTCTATAACAATGGAGACTCGTCGTCTCATTGAGTTGCTGCTCCGCAGCAGTGCAAGTTCGACTAACGGACTCAAAGTATCCCCGCAGGATGATGATGCGGATCAACAGTTCATAACACTGGGCAGATGGCTTCAGACTCAGATTGAAGTTTATAGCTCTGACAATACTGAGCCACTACCGGCTCCATTTAATACATTCAATGAATTTCAGAAAGAGAAGGTTATTTTCTTGTTACAGGGCGAGACCCCTGATTCTCAGCGTGTTGACTCTAAAGTGTTAAATAAGCTGTTGGAGAGTTATTTCGGGGAAGAGGTGACATTAATCCCTCTTGGAGCACAGGAATGGCTTTTTATGAGTGACGAGACAGTGGTTACGGGAGAAGCCGATGAAGACACGGCGGAGGCGCGAAAAGATTCACTTCATGCATTCTGTTCCGGATTATATGAACTGGTTGCAAGTGAGTTTGCAGGTGTGTTCCATCTGTCTGCTTCGCTGCCATGTATCCCTAAAAATACATTAGTTCAGGTGGCATCGCTTCTTCAGGAGAGCGTGCATCTAGGGCGTTCATTTCATGTGACACAGCATATACACCTTCCATGGGAACTCCAGCTGGAGCAGCTGGTCGCAAGTATACCGGAGCAACAGCGGCATCGCTTTATTCAGGAAATTGGCAAGGGAACACTTCTCTTCAATGACAGTGAAACGTTGGCTACCTTGGAGATTTTCTTTAGCTTGGACTGTAACGTCAGCGAGACGGCAAAGCGTTTGTTTATCCATCGCAATACGCTGGTATATCGTTTGGACAAGATCAAACAGGAGATAGGCTATGATGTTAGACATTTCAAAAGCGCGAATATTGTGCAACTTTTGCTGCTGATGTACAAAGTGACGAAAAAGGTCTGATATTTTTGTGCAGTTTGCGAATAGTCAGATAACCAAGCAATAGGGTATTATAAAACTACAAATTGTATTCGATTACAAAATGATCTCTGAGGAGGCAACAATCATGGCAGGAGTACGTTTAGAGCATATTTTCAAAAAATACCCGGGTTCTGATAAAGCAACTGTAGTTGATATTAACCTGGACATTAAAGACAAAGAGTTTCTGGTGCTGGTAGGTCCGTCCGGTTGTGGTAAATCAACAACACTGCGTATGATCGCAGGCCTTGAGGAAATTTCTGAAGGTAAACTCTATATCGGTGACCGTGTCGTTAATGATGTTGCACCTAAAGACCGCGATATCGCGATGGTATTCCAATCCTACGCTTTGTATCCGCACATGAGCGTATACCAAAACATGGCGTTTGGTTTGAAATTGCGTAAAGTGAAAAAAGACGAGATCGACAAACGTGTACGTGAAGCAGCAAAAATTCTCGATATCGAGCACTTGCTTGAGCGTAAGCCTAAAGCATTGTCCGGTGGTCAACGTCAGCGTGTCGCTTTGGGACGTGCGATTGTCCGTGATCCACAAGTCTTCTTGATGGATGAGCCTCTCTCCAACTTGGATGCTAAACTTCGTGGGCAGATGCGTGCGGAAATCACAAAGCTTGCTAAACGCTTGGAAACAACGGTTATCTACGTAACGCATGACCAGATCGAAGCAATGACGATGGGTGACCGGATCGTAGTTATGAAGGATGGTATCATCCAACAAGCTGCTTCTCCTGAAGAGCTTTATAACCACCCGGCTAACCTGTTCGTAGCTGGTTTCATCGGTTCCCCGACAATGAACTTCATCTCGGGTAAACTGGCTGAGCAAGGTTCAAGCCTGCACTTCGTAGCTCCTGGTGTGGACGTTGAAATCCCACAAGGTAAAGCACAAGTGTTGAAATCCAAAGGATATGCTGCCAAAGAAGTAATTATGGGCGTTCGTCCAGAAGACATTCATGAAGAGCCAGTATTCCTGGAAGCATCCCCTAACTCTGTATTCTCTACTCACGTAGATGTAACTGAGAACCTCGGTCACGAAATGCTTCTCTACTTGAGCGGTGTAGGTAATGACACTACAATCGCACGTGTAGACGGACGTTCGAACACTCGTGATGGTTCCACAGTTAAAATGGCCATCGACATGAACAAAGTTCATATCTTTGACAAAGAGACTGAAGTGAACGTACTTCTTCAAGACTAATTTAATTCTACTGAAGATGCTCGGTAACGACGAGATCTGAAAGTAACGTAATTATATATTGTAAACCAAGCCCCTTCCGTTCTTGCTGGAAGGGGCTTTTTTAAAAATTATCGTTCCAATCGGTTTTCGGTGGAAAGGACTAGCGATAATTTCTATGCAAGAGCAGGGATAACTACAGGCCTTGCGATTGCATTCAATCCAAAATTCATTTAAGATTATTTGAAGGTCTGCCCTTAAACTGCTGCATGTTGAAGTCCGAAGGCATTATCGCTGGAGGCTATACATGGCTTGGTTTTGGATCATGTTGTGAATACGCTAATAATGGAAAGAAATGATACACGAACTGAGGTACATAGAGGTACAGCGAATGCTGAAAGGAAGAGACAAATGGCGAAAAAAGTGAAAGTATCCGAATTGGTACAACAGTTTCAGATGGAAGTTGTTTCTGGGTCTCAGGGTTTGAAAAGATTCATTACGGTAGATGATCTTAACCGTCCCGGTCTGGAAATGGCCGGTTATTTTGAATATCATCCAAAAGAGCGGGTACAGCTGTTGGGAAGGACAGAACTGGCCTTTTTTGCAATGCTGCCTGAGCAAGAGCGTCGTGAACGTATGCAGCGTCTGTGCACAGAGGAGACGCCATGTATTGTGGTGACCCGTGGACTGGAAGTACCACAGGAACTGATTGATATCAGCGAAGAGCAAAACCTGGCAGTGCTACGCAGCAATATGGCTACAACAATCTTGTCGAGCCGTATTACCGGATTTTTGGAAGGTAAATTAGCGCCAACAGCAACGATCCATGGTGTATTGTGTGATGTGTATGGTGTAGGGATGCTGATTACGGGTAGCAGCGGTATCGGTAAGAGTGAAACTGCGCTTGAGCTTGTGAAGCGTGGACACCGTTTGATTGCCGATGATGCGGTGGAAATCCGTCAAACCTCTGACTTTCAATTGCACGGTACTGCCCCAGAACTGATTCGTCACCTGCTCGAAATCCGCGGTGTCGGTATCATCAACGTAATGACCTTGTTCGGTGCAGGAGCTGTACGGAATAATAAACGGATTACACTGGTGGTACGTCTTGAAGCGTGGCAGCAGGATAAACAGTATGATCGTCTGGGTCTGGATGAGGAAACAACGCGTATTATTGATACGGATGTACCTCTCGTAACTATTCCAGTTCGTCCAGGGCGAAACTTGGCTGTAATTATTGAAGTGGCTGCGATGAACTATCGCTTGAAGCAGATGGGGCTTAATGCAGCGCTTCAGTTCACAAACAAGCTGACTGCAACCATTTCGGAAGACATGGAAGATATGGACTAAGAAGAGCTGAAGGTCATCAGTTGTAAAACAGATCGTAAGAGATCAAGCCAAGTATAATTGGAATAATGAAGCATGACACATGGCGTCTGTACTCCTTGAACATAAAGGTTCGTGCAGGCTCCGTAGGGTCATGTTCACCGATGTGAATTGATAGGAGTGTGAATGAATGGATACATTATTACTGTTGAACCCGATTGCGTTCTCCATTGGCGCCCTGAAGGTTCATTGGTATGGGCTTATTCTAGGTATGGCTGCACTCCTGGGCCTACTGCTCGTTATTCGGGAGGGCAAGCGATTTAATATTCCGCAAGAAGTGTTTATGGATATGGTATTGCTTGGCGTGCCTTCTGCCATTATTGGCGCCCGAATCTACTATGTGGCTTTTAAATGGGATGATTATAAGGACAACTTGTGGGATGTTTTTAAAATATGGAACGGTGGTATTGCGATCTATGGTGCGCTGATCGGTGCAATTATTTGCGCAGTCATTTTCTTCCGTCGTAAAGGATACAACTTCTGGCGAATGGCGGATATCTGTGCCCCTGGTCTTATCGTGGGACAGATGATTGGACGCTGGGGTAACTTTGTCAATCAGGAAGCGTACGGCGGTCCTGTAGAAGAATCATTTTTAAGAGATAAGCTGCATCTGCCTGACTTTATTGTGAATCAAATGAACGTAGAAGGTGTATTCCATCACCCGGCGTTTCTATATGAATCGGTATGGAGCTTTGTTGGACTGATTATTCTGTTAGTGCTTCGTCGTCAGAAGTTCATGCGTTCTGGTGAACTGTTTATGTCGTATTTTATCTGGTATTCGATCGGACGTTTCTTCATTGAAGCTTTGCGTACCGACAGTCTGGCATTCCAGGCCCCGGAATGGGTTGCTTCGTTTGTGAATGGTATGTGGTCTCCGATGACAGCATTTGGATTCGAGCAGGGATATCTGGACCCGGCATACGGTAACGTAAGGATCTCTCAGCTTCTTGCCATTGGCATTATTGTTGTTGCTATTGTGTTTATTGTAGTGAGAAGGGTGACTGGCAAAGCGGATGCACATTACAGTGATCCGATTGTTTCATCGAAGGTGACTGTTGATGATATCGAGCACACAGGAACAGAAGCCGGGAATGAGCAAAAAGTAACACCAACACCCCCACCCACTTCGGGTCAGGCTCAAGACGAGCCTAAGCAAGTTGAAGATAAAAAGGAGTAATGCAACGTGATCGACACGGTACTGTTTGATCTGGATGGAACGATTATTGATACCAATGAGCTGATTATCCATTCCTTCCTGCACGTCATGAAAGGCTGGGACCATGCTGAACCATGGACAAGGGAACAGATCATTCCCCATATGGGAGGCACATTGGAGCAACAAATGCGAACCTTTTCAGGTCAGGAAGAGGTATCGGAGTATGTCAAAGGTTATCGCGCTTATAATGATATTCATCATGAAGCAATGGTCAAGCCATTTCCCTATGTTATTGAGGTGGTAGAGGCTCTGCATCAGGCGGGGATTACGATGGGGGTAGTAACGACCAAAATACGCCCTTCGACCCTGAAAGTGCTGGAGCGTTTCGATCTGCTTAAATATATGAAATCCATTGTGACGGTAACGGATGTTACTCATCCGAAGCCACATGCTGAGCCTGTGCAGAAAGCGATGGCAGAGCTTGGATCAGATCCAGCTCGTACGCTGATGGTGGGAGACAGTCCGGTGGATATTCAGTCTGCGCAGAACGCAGGTGCTCTTTCTGCCGGTGTGGCATGGTCTCTTAAAGGAGAAGAGGTTCTGAGCGGATACAAGCCGGATTATATTTTGCACGATATGAGGGACTTGCTGGACAAAATCCTTACAGGAACGGGACGTTCATGAGAAAGGTAACCCGCTATCCCGTAGAAAGCGAGAACGCGCTTTGGCATATCTACAAGACGGTAAGCCCGTGGAGGGGTGTTTATAACTTTATCTGGATTCAGCTGTCGCGGTATTGCCCCATTCTTTCACTGAAGAACTGGATTTATAACCGAGTGCTTGGGATGAAGGTCGGGAAGCATACGGCTTTTGGGCTGATGGTGATGGTGGATGTGTTTTTTCCGGAAAAGATAACGATTGGTGAAAATTCGGTGATCGGATACAATACGACAATTCTGGCGCATGAATATCTCATTAAAGAGTACAGGCTAGGTGAGGTCATCATCGGAGATCATGTGCTCATCGGTGCAAATACCACGATTCTTCCAGGGGTAACGATCGGCGATGGAGCCGTGGTTGCTGCGGGTGCGGTGGTTCATAAGGATGTTGCTCCAGGAGCTTTCGTTGGAGGCAATCCGTTGCGTGAGCTAAAGCGTTCCGCATCATCTTCAGCGGAAGAGGATCTGGTTTTTAAAACGGACGAGCTGTCTCGGGGGAAGCTGCATTAGGCTGAGACTTGCAGGAAACAGGGATATACAGGATGCATGCATTGGTGCGTGCAGGAAAGAGCTGCTGAAGGCAGCTTTTTTCGTATATGAAACTGGAAGCTTAAACGATAAGGTGTGGAGCTGTCAGATGCATGAGGTATGTAAGTGATATTCAAATGATATGAGTATACCCAGTGGAAACGGTGAACAGGGTGTTTGGCTCGCGGGTTGGTTGACGTTCCAGCAGGATTCATGATATTATATCCCATATCCTTTAGTTTGTTAGCACTTTACCATACGAAAGCAAAAGGCTGAAAGTTGTGTATGCGAGTGATAAGCTCATGCGTCATGGAAAAAAGAAATCTATGTCATTGTTATGATCAGCTCTACACTCCATTCGGGCAACACATATATAGAACGGGGATTTGTCATACATAAATCCTGTTGAAATAGAGCGATATCACAATAGAGATGATGCAAACGATCAAGCATTCAAATTCATAACTAACTCGGGGTGAATGATACCAATGTCCAAACCAAAAGGCTTTGAAAAACCGACCGGCTTTCGCGATTACACACCACATGTTGTATCCAAGCTGCGGATGATTGAACGTAATGTACTGGAATGCATGGAGCGCTGGGGTTATCGCCAGATCATTACACCAACGATTGAATATTACGATACAGTAGGGGTGGCCAGCTCTACATCGGATCGCAAATTGTTCAAATTACTAAACAGTCGGGGAACAACACTGGTATTACGCTCCGATCTGACGGCGCCAATCGCACGTGTCGTGTCATCCATGCTTAAAGATGAGGCTTTACCTCTACGTCTGTCCTATCATGCGAACGTTTTTCGTTCCATTGAGGAGGAAGCGGGGCGTGAGGCAGAGTTTTTCCAGACAGGTGTGGAGCTCGTAGGAGATGATTCTCCTGAAGCAGATGCTGAAGTGGTTGCGCTGGCGATTGCCTCATTGCAGGCCGCAGGTGTATCTTCTTTTAAAATAGCGATGGGTCATATGGGTTTTCTCAATGGGCTGCTGGAAGAGGTTATTCCGGGTCAAACGGCAGAGCAGGAGCAGCTGAAGGAAGGGCTTTTGGGACGAGATTATGTGGGCTATCGTCAATCTATTGAAGCGTTACATCTGGAGCCTGGGCAGAAACAGCGACTTGAAGCCATTTTGCGTCTGCGCGGCGGGAAGGAAATCTGTACCCATGCAGGCGAGCTCAGTTCAAGTCCTGAAGCTGCAAAGTCTATTGCTCATCTATGTGCGGTGTTTGAGGTGCTGGAGGCCTACGGTGTCTCGGAGCACGTACTGATTGACCTGACGATGATCGGGGATTTCTCCTATTATACAGGTATGACGTTTGAAGGGTACGCGGCAGAGCTGGGATCACCAGTATGCAGCGGGGGACGGTATGACAATCTGCTGCAGCAGTTTGGACGTGCGCTTCCGGCTACAGGTTTTGCGTTAAAAACAAACCGGATCATTGATGGTGTTCATGGCATCACGATTGAAGAGAAGAAGTCGGTACGTATCAAATACAGCCCGGAACGCCGGGCTGAGGCACTGGCTGAAGCAGCAAGATTGCGGAGTATCGGGCAGAATGTAATCACGTCTCTCCTTGCGGATCAAGGAGAAGCCATAGTAAGTGGAGCTAATGCAGACCGAAATGAACAGGTCATTATCTATGGATCAGACAAAGGAGGACTATGAGATGTCGGATATTCTAAAGGTGGCCATGCCCAAAGGCCGCATCTATAAAAAGGCCTCCAAGCTGTTCCGTGAGGCAGGCCTGGATATTCCCGAGGATGTGGATGATACACGCAAGCTGGTTATTGAAGTGCCAGAAGCCGGAATGGAGTTCATTATGGCTAAGCCAGTGGATGTTCCAACGTATGTGGAGTACGGCGTTGCCGATATCGGCATTGTCGGGAAGGATGTCCTGCTGGAGGAAGACCGCGATGTGTATGAGCTGCTGAATCTGGGCATCGCGCAGTGCCGCATGTCGGTGATTGGACTTCCCGATTGGAAGGCAGGCATCCAGCAGCGGGTGGCGACCAAGTATCCGCGTATTGCTTCCCAGTATTTCCGTGAGCAGGGGCAGCAGGTCGAGGTTATTAAGCTGAATGGGTCCATCGAGCTTGCGCCTCTGATTGGATTAGCTGATCGGATCGTCGATCTGGTAGAGACTGGTCAGACACTGCGTGAGAACGGGCTTGTGGAAATGACACAGATTCTGGACATTACCAGTCGTCTGATAGCGAATCGAGTGAGCTATCGGATGAAAAATGCTCGCATTCAGGCATTATGTGATGCACTTCAATTGGTCATCCCAAGCGGGAATGAGGTTTCTGCGGGCAGCCAGCGGAGATAGTGAGCAGATAAATCATCAGATACAACAGGTTATGAATGAATCAGCAGGCATGCATGAGACATAGAGCAGCAAGGCTGTTGACTGACAATAGATATGTACGAATGAGTGAATAAAGCCGCAGGGGAGGTTGCACGGATGAAGATTGTATCAGCAAGAGAATTTGATCTGAAGCGGGAAGTGGATTACGGTACACCGGAGCAAAATGAAGCAGTACGGCGAATTGTCGCAGATATTCGCCGGGAAGGTGATGCGGCACTGCTGCGTTATACGGAGCAGCTGGATCGCACGACGCTAACGGCTGCGCAGTTGCGCGTGCCGCAGGAGGAGCTCCAGGCGGCGTATGCAGCCGTGGAGCCGTCTTTTGTGACGGCGATTCGTCAAGCGGCCGTCAACATCCGTGCGTTTCATGAGAAGCAGAAACGCAATTCGTGGATGGACTGGCAGCCGGATGGCAGTCTGCTCGGCCAGGTTATTCGGCCACTGAAGCGCGTCGGCGTGTACGTCCCAGGAGGGAAAGCAGCGTATCCATCATCGGTGCTGATGAATGTTATTCCGGCACAGGTTGCAGGCGTGCCGGAGATCGTGCTTGTCACACCACCGGCGACGAACGGTGGGGAAGGCATTAACCCGTACATTCTCGTTGCTGCGGCGGAAGCGGGCGTGAACGAGATGTACCGGGTTGGCGGCGCACAAGCCATCGCCGCCCTTGCTTACGGCACGGAAAGCATTACTCCGGTCGACAAGATCTGTGGACCGGGTAACATTTACGTGGCGCTCGCGAAGCGCGAGGTATACGGGGCCGTTGATATCGACAGTATCGCTGGCCCGAGTGAGATTGTGGTGCTCGCCGATGATACGGCGAACCCGGTGTATGTCGCCGCGGACCTGTTGTCGCAGGCGGAGCATGACGAGATGGCATCGGCCATTCTCGTCACGAATTCGGCCACGCTGGCGGAAGCCGTGCAGGCCGAGGTGAAGCGGCAGCTGGATGTGCTGCCGCGGCGCAATATTGCTGCTGCCTCGGTAGAGCAGTATGGCGCAATCATTGTGGTCGATTCTATTGATGAGGGAATTGATGTCGTGAACCGGCTTGCGCCGGAACATCTGGAGATCATGGTACAGGAGCCGATGGCTTATGCTGGCCGGATTGAGAATGCCGGAGCGATTTTCCTCGGCCCGTACAGTTCGGAGCCGGTAGGGGATTATTTTGCCGGACCCAATCATATTATTCCGACCAATGGAACGGCCCGGTTCAGTTCACCGGTGGACGTGGATGATTTTATCAAGAAATCAAGCTTGATCTATTATAGTAAAGAAGCGCTGCTGCAGAATGGGGCGGCGATTATCGAATTAGCTCGTCATGAGGGGCTTGAGGGGCATGCTCGTGCGATCGCTGTACGTTTAGAACAAGAAGGAAGGGCGGAATCGGACAATGGATAACCAGAACAAGGGCACAGACAATGGTGTAGAGGTTCAAAGTAAAGGGGCAGTACGTCAGGCAGAGGTAGATCGCAAAACAAATGAGACCAATATCCAGCTGTCATTCAATGTAGATGGAACAGGACAATCCAATATTGAGACGGATGTACCGTTCCTCAACCACATGCTGGATCTATTTACGAAGCACGGTCAGTTCGACCTGAACGTACAGGCACGCGGGGATATTGATATTGATGATCATCACACCGTTGAAGATATCGGAATCTGCCTGGGACAGACGCTTTATCAGGCACTGGGTGATAAACGTGGTATTAAACGTTATGCGAGTGTGTTTGTTCCGATGGATGAAGCGCTGGCTCAAGTCATTATTGACGTGAGCAACCGTCCGCACTTTGAATATCGTGCAGAATACCCGTCTCAGCAAGTAGGCAGCTTCTCTACAGAGCTGGTTCATGAATTTCTGTGGAAGCTGGCGCTTGAAGCGCGGATTACACTTCATGTTATTGTGCACTACGGTCAGAACACACATCACATGATTGAAGCGGTTTTCAAAGCCCTGGGGCGTGCGCTGGATGAAGCCACGATGATTGATCCACGGGTAACAGGTGTGCCTTCCACGAAGGGAGTGCTGTAGACGATGGCGATTGCAATTGTCGATTACGGTATGGGGAACCTGCACAGCGTCGGCAAAGCGGTCGAACGTCTTGGCTATGAAGCGCTGGTGACAGGTGAGCGGGAGGCTATCCTGTCTGCAGATGGTGTCATCCTGCCTGGCGTTGGTGCCTTTGGCGATGCGATGGTGCATCTGCGGGAGACGGGTCTGGATACCGTTGTAAAGGAAGCAGCGGCCAGCTCTAAACCACTCCTTGGCATCTGTTTGGGCATGCAGCTACTGTTCAGCTCCAGTGAAGAGCACGGTCAGCATGAGGGACTGGATATTCTGCCCGGAAAAGTCGTACGTTTCGCACCAAGCGAGCTGAAGGTTCCGCATATGGGGTGGAACCGACTAGAATTTGTACAGCCTGGAAACCCGCTGTTCACAGGTCTGGATGCAGGTCATGTGTATTTCGTGCACTCGTATCATGCACTTACCGAGAACAAGGGGGATCTGCTGGCGGTCACGGATTACGGACATCCGGTTACAGCGATTGTAGGCAGAGGCTCGAATTTCGGTATGCAGTTCCATCCCGAGAAGAGCGGTGAGCTTGGCATGAAGCTGCTCGGCAACTTCCTGTCTTTGACGGGTGCGCCTGGATCGGACTAGCTGTTATCGTTGAATTGAAGCTATATTGAATTATAGAGAATCCACACTCAGGAGGCCTTGTATGTCATCTTTTATTTTATATCCGGCAATTGATATCCGGGACGGGAAATGTGTAAGACTGGTACAGGGAGATTATAATCAGGAGACGGTATATAACGATGATCCGGTCCAGGTTGCACTGGACTGGGAGAAGCAGGGTGGTACATATGTTCATCTCGTAGACCTGGATGGTGCTAAAGCAGGACGTCCCGTTAACGATGAACTGATTGGGCGTATTGCATCCGCAGTAAATGTGCCTGTGCAGGTCGGTGGCGGTCTTCGCACAGTAGCAGATGTTGAACGTTTGCTGGGGCTAGGTGTAAGCCGATTGATTATTGGAACGGCAGCGATTGAGGATCGTGCTTTTACAGAAGAAGTATTGGGACGTTATGGTGATAAGGTAGCTATTGGTATAGATGCACGCAACGGGTATGTTGCAACGCGTGGATGGCTGGAAACATCCGAGGTTCAGGCTGAGGTGCTGGCGAAGGAACTGGCTGCTTATGGAGCGGAAACGTTCATCTTTACGGATATTTCCCGTGATGGCATGATGCAGGGGCCTAATGTTGAAGCGATTGTTTCTCTTGCCAAGGCGAGCGGACGCACTGTTATTGCTTCTGGCGGTGTTAGTGTGATGGATGATCTGCTTCGTTTGAGTCGTCATGCAGATGATGGTGTCGGCGGAGCAATCGTGGGCAAAGCGTTGTACACAGGCAGTATTGATCTGGCTGAAGCTGTGCGTCTGGTGAACAAGTAAGTATAATTGGTAGAGAGGAAGAGGCAGTATGCTGGCAAAAAGAATCATTCCCTGTCTGGACGTGAAGGACGGCCGGGTCGTTAAAGGCGTCAACTTCGTCAATCTCCGCGATGCGGGTGATCCGGTAGAGCTGGCGGCACTGTATGACCGCGAGGGTGCGGACGAGCTCGTATTTCTCGATATCTCTGCATCGGTAGAAGGCCGTGAAACGATGGAAGAGGTCGTACGGCAGACGGCTGGCGAGATTGCGATTCCATTTACGGTTGGTGGGGGCATCTCCAAGGTAGAGGACATGAAACGTATTTTGCGCGCGGGTGCAGACAAAATTGCAGTAAACACTGCCGCTGTTCTGAATCCACAGATCATTGCGGATGGGGCACGCCGCTTTGGTTCGCAGTGCATCGTGGTTGCCATTGATGCCAAGTATAACGCGGACTGGGGCGAGTGGGAGGTCTATACCCACGGCGGGCGTAAGCCATCCGGGATCAAGGCATTGGAGTGGGTCAAGCAAGCTGAAGAACTGGGAGCGGGAGAAATTCTGCTTACCAGCATGGATGCAGATGGGACAAAAGATGGTTTTGATCTGAAGCTGACCGCAGCTGTGTCGGAATCGGTGAGCATTCCTGTTATCGCATCAGGCGGTGCAGGCAAGGAATCTCATTTCTATGATGTGTTCACCGCAGGCAAGGCGGATGCGGGTCTGGCCGCAACGATTTTCCACTACAAAGAAATCGCCGTTCCGGCGTTAAAACAACAATTAAGAGAACAAGGGGTGGAAATCCGTGACTAAAATAAGTAATGAGATCAAGGAACAGCTCTCTCTGGAGCAGGTCGTGGAGCATATCCGCTGGGATGAAGGGCTGGTTCCCGCTATTGTACAGGATGTAGACACCCGTGAGGTGCTCATGATGGCATATATGAATCGTGAATCCTTGAAGCTGTCGCTGGAATCCGGGGAAACCTGGTTCTGGTCACGCTCACGTCAGGAGCTATGGAATAAAGGGGCAACCTCTGGAAATGTGCAAGAGATTGTTTCGTTAAAATATGACTGTGATGGTGACACCTTGCTGGTTGAAGTGAAGCCGAAGGGGCCAGCCTGTCATACAGGCGCGGTGACTTGTTTCCATAATGAAATTATCGGGTTGCCAGCAACGAACTCCATCCAATCCTCTTCATCTAACGCTGAGAGCCGTTTTGAGGTCCTGGCTGAACTGGAATCCATCATTGCCGAGCGTGAGCGCGAGCGTCCGGAAGGTGCGTATACCACGTATCTGTTTGATAAAGGTGTCGATAAAATTCTGAAAAAGATCGGCGAGGAAGCTTCCGAAACCATTATTGCTGCGAAAAATAAAGACAATGATGAGCTTCGTCTCGAAGTGAGCGACCTGATGTACCATCTGCTGGTGTTGTTGCAGGAGCGCAAGCTGCCGCTGGATGACATCATGTCCGAGCTGAGCCGCCGTCACGAACGGCCGCGCCGCGACTAGGAGGCGAGCGCTCAATGCGTATAGACTACCATACCCACCACGAACGCTGCGGACATGCGATTGGCAAACTGGAAGAATACGTACAGCGGGGAATTGAAATCGGGCTCTCTCAAATTGGTTTGTCCGATCATATGCCGCTCTTGCATGTAGACCCGGCGCATTATTATCCCGAAATGGCGATGCCTATGGAAGAGCTCCCGCAATATGTGGAGGAGTGTTTTTCCCTGAAGGAGAAGTACCGCGGGCAGATTGATGTTCGTGTTGGTCTTGAAGGTGATTACATCGAGGGCTGGGAGACACAGATTCGCTCCATTATTGAACGTTATCCATGGGATTATGTGATAGGCTCTGTGCATTTCCTGGGAGAATGGGATATTACGGATTTCCGGCAGACCCACCATTGGGAAGGCAAGGATGTGCTTGAGGTCTACCGTCAATATTATGATGCTGTAGGCAAAGCAGCTGCTACTGGCATGTATGATATTATGGGGCACTCCGATGTGATTAAACGATTTGGATATGTGCCTTCGTCTGAACAGACGGAGGAACGTATTGCACTGGAGAATGCGGCACTGCAAGCTATTGCCAAAAGCGGCTGCGCTATGGAGCTGAATGCCTCCGGTTTATCCAAGCCATGTGCGGAGATGTTTCCAAGCCGGAGAATGCTCACTGAAGCGATTCGCTTAGGCATTCCACTTACAATGGGCTCAGATGCACATGATCCGATGAAGCTTGGAGATCATTTGCCTGAGGCGGAGAGCCTTTTACATGAACTCGGCTGTAAACAAGTGGCTGTGTTTGAAGGCCGTCAGCGTTCGTTCATTCCTTTAAATGTGGACAGCAGTGGAGTATAATAAGGTCAAAATAAACCTTTTATACGGGCTGGAGGTTCCAGCTTAACTATATAAGGAATTATGATCGGGGATAACCCGCGGGAGGGCATTATGCAGCATTCGTTACGTATTTTTTCCGGTTCATCTAACCCTAAGCTTGCAGAGCAGGTATGTGACAAGCTGGGCGTACAACTGGGCAATATTAAGCTGTCCCGGTTCAAGAGCGGAGAAATATACGTTCATTACGAAGAAACGATCCGCAATTGTGATGTGTTTCTGATACAGTCTTTGTCTCATCCCATTAATGAGTTGTTTGTCGAACTGCTCGTTATGATTGATGCGGCAAAACGAGCTTCGGCACGTACGGTGAACATTATCGTTCCGTATTACGGTTATGCTCGTCAAGAGCGGAAGTCGGCTCCACGTGAGCCTATCTCAGCCAAGATGGTTGCAGATGTATTAACGACAGCGGGAGCAAGCCGGGTGGTTACGATTGACCTGCATGCGGCCGCTATTCAGGGCTTCTTTAACATTCCAGTCGATCATATGACCTCACTGGACTTGATTAGTGAATACCTGCTTAGCAAAGAGATTAAAAATCCGGTTGTGGTTTCTCCTGATGCTGGACGTGCATCTATGGCGGAGAAGCTGGCGAATCGTCTCGATTCCCCTTTTGCAATTATGATCAAGAAACGTCCAAGTCACAACGAATCCATCATTACGCATGTG
Source organism: Paenibacillus barcinonensis (assembly GCF_003217495.1). Taxonomy (GTDB): domain Bacteria; phylum Bacillota; class Bacilli; order Paenibacillales; family Paenibacillaceae; genus Paenibacillus; species Paenibacillus barcinonensis. Next base: position 16,149 of record NZ_QJSW01000021.1, read on the forward strand.
ATTGGTGACGTTGAAGGACGAACGCCGATTATTATTGAGGATCTGATTGATACAGGTACAACGATTGTGAATGTTGTCGAAGGTCTGAAGGAACGTGGAGCAGAGAACGCATATGTTTGCGCAACTCACGGCTTGTTCTCCGATGGGGCAGTCAGCAAACTGAATCATCCTTCTATCACAGAAGTGGTGGTAACTGATTCGATAGCTCTGCCAGAAGATCACCCGGATTGCTTCAAAGTATTACCTGTAGCTCCAATGCTGTCACGTGCAATTCGAATCATTGTGGATGGCGGATCTATGGCTACGTTATTTAAGGATTCAGGCATCTAGAATTCTTATTATATCTGGGTGATTCATAACCCAGTCCAGTTTTTGTTCCGTGTCTGAGCGCTTTCAGCTCAGCACGGTATTTTTGTTTTGGCCCCAGGAATCCAATTCTGTGCCATGTTGTTTGATAGCTTGTGATATAATAACATAAAAACAAGAAATGATAGCGTTTTTATATAGATGTATCTGCAATGGGTTTGATATGGATAATAAACAGTAGAACCACGGCTAATGGACGTTGGCATCGTGGAGTGAGGAGTGGGGTCTATTGTCGCGAACTTGGTATTATCGGCTGCTCTTTTCGTATTTCCCTATATTTTTCTTTACGATGACCATACTCATTTTTATTGCCTTTGTGTTCATCAATGATATATCGAGAGAGGAAACCCGGAAGGCTGACCGGATATCCTCCAGTTATCTGGCTACTACGCTGGATCATACGATTCGGGACATTGAACTGGCTGTAACAGAAAAAGTGCAATATGAGCCAGCATACAGGCTTTATTTTAACGGTGGTAATCCGAATAATTCGGATACGGTATATACGATTGCACAAAACTTACGCGAGATGATGAACTCTTCATCGTGGATTCAGTCCATATATCTCTATGATAAGCAGCACCAGCGCGTGATAACGGTGAGTGGTTCACGGGAAGTGGACAGCTTCGGAGACAAAGAATGGATAAGTCGGATTCTAAACGGTACGATCGGTCAAGGCTGGCAGCCTGTTCGGGAGATTGAATGGGACGATGTGCAGAGGACGCCTGTACAAGTGTTGACCGTCAATAAAGAAATGCCACTGCCTTTTGGCTCGGAGGGCGCATTAGTTATCAATATCAAGATGAGCAGCATCAAACAGAGCGTAGATAGCATGGTTAATGGAAAACTCTCTTTCCTGACGATAACCGATCAGGGGGGCAGGGTCATCTATAATGCGCATTCCGATGAAGAGAGTGCACTTGAAGGTACCCAATTAAATAAGCTGCCTTTACAACGATTTGGATGGACACTTACTAGCGGCATCAAAGCGGGTAATTTGTTTGGCTGGGTGTCGGTTGTTTCTTATGTTTGGGTATTCATTGCCGTCTTGACGGTGATTTGTGCAATCATCTATATCGTGTATGTGACCCGGCGGAACTATAAGCCGATTCAGATCATCATGAATCGAATAGAATCTCATCAGATTCGGGCGTTTGAACAATCTGGAGCTCGTATGGACGAGATGAAGATGATTGATGGTGTGCTTGAAAATCTGATCAATCACATGATGGATTATGATAAAAAGAGCCGCGAAAATGTACTTATGCAACGGAGTAAGTTGTTTAGTGCTTTGTTGCAAGGTGAGCATGTGGAAAATGCGGCTGGGCAGCTATACGAGGTGTCCCCGTTTGATGGGGCTCATGAAGCCTCTCGCTTTATCGTCGTTGTAGGGGATATCAACCGCTACGAGAAGGGGTTTCAGGAGAAATTCACCAGAGGAGAGCAGAACACACTGAAATTCGCTCTCATGAATGTGCTACAGGAGCTGTCTAAGGATACAGAAGTGCAATGCTGGACAGAATGGATCAGCGCTGATCGGATTGCTATTTTATTCTTTTCGAAGGAAGACGACCAGCAGGGACAGGATCTATCCAAGCAGATTCGGATTGTTGCTGAGGAATGCAGATCCTGGGTAGAGCAGAATCTTCGAATCTCTCTCAGCTTTGGCATCGGAACAGTCGCTCATGGGATTGAGGCGATCCATCAGTCGTTTACAGCTGCAGAAGCGGTGATGCAACGTAAGTTGCTTATGAATGGTGATGTGGGTGAAGCAGAAACAAATGAAATGCAGCATCCATTGCTGGAAACCTATACGTATTTGCAGATGATTGCAGACTTCGTGAAACGGTTTAGAATGTCGAGCGGGCAGTGGAGAGAGCAACTCGAAGACATTTTCAATGAATTTGAGCGCAATAAACTGCCGGATGATGAGATTCGTTCTTTGATTCAGGCCATGCTTCAGATGCTCAGTCGGGAAGTCTCCATGATGTCAGAGGGCTTACAGAATGAACTGTCTGAAGAAAACATCAATAATTGGCTTAATGCGATGAGAGAGGCAGAGTCGTTAGATGACGTTAAGACACTGCTGTTTGATAGTCTTACCGATCTCTTCCGGACATATGTTGCTGTTACCGAAACGAAGAGTTACAAAGCTATGGTTAATGAAATGAAAAAATATATTGAGGAGCAATTCACCAATCCGGATCTATCGCTTAAACATTTAAGTGACCGGTTCCAGATATCGGGCAAACATGCCAGCTATTTGTTTAAAACCGAGTTCAATATGAAGTTTGTTGATTTTGTAACTGAATTGAGAATGAAGGAAACGGAGAAATTGCTGCTCAATACAGACCACTCATTACAGGATATCGCTTTGAAGGTTGGTTATGCGAACGGCATTACACTTGGACGTGTATTCAAAAGAGTCACAGGCATCACCCCTGGGGATTATCGTCGGATGAAGAGGGAGCAAAAAGATTCGGAAGAGGCATGATTTTGGGCGTACAATATCATAATTGAATATCGGACTGTGTTACATTTCATTACATCATGGATGGAGTGTTTCACAAATTAAGGGTGAATCCTAACCGGTGAATCTTCTAAAATGAGGGAGGTGTCATGGTTTGGGATTCACCCTGTTTTGTTTTTTAAATACCCTAAAATGAAAGCGCTTGAAAAATAGTGAAATAAACATGTATATTTCATGGAAATGTCAGGATATATATCATGTATGTCCTTGTTTGCATGATGCGAATTTAGTCAGTGTGTGAAAATGGTTTGTCATCACATCATAATAAATGGAGGGAGTATGCCGAAAAAGCCTGCTGCTATGCGGTTTTATGAATTTTAGCAGTCTGCGAAAATAAGCTATCATGCAAACCATAACTCGTTTGCGGCTTTACCCGAATTTAGTTTGTTGTCAGGTAGCACAATAGTATGGAATACTCAGGGCAAGCTTTAAAACATTCACGTAAAGCCAAAGGGGATGAACAGAATGACAAGAAAAGCAACCAAAGGGAGTCTAAAGAAGTTGATGGGTTTGGCGCTCACAGCAGTTATGGGCGTATCACTACTTGCGGGGTGCTCATCGTCTGCAGACAACAAATCAGCAGAAGGCGGAGCATCTGGTGATGGAAAACGTGTCACATTAAAGGTGGAGCTTTTCGACCGTGGTAAAACACCTTCTCAGTACACGATCTCAAACAACTTTATCTCTCAAATGATTCAAAAGAACTTTGGTGATCCGAACAACATTGACGTACAATTCGTACCTGTTCAACGTTCTGAGGAAGTAACCAAGCTGAATGTCCTGATGGCCAGTGCCTCAGACGTTCCGGACATTGTCTTCGTTTATGACTCCAGCGTGTTTTACCGCTATGCACAACAAGGCGGTTTGACAGATGTCGGTGACTTGATTAATCAGTATGGACCGAATCTGAAGAAGTTTTTGGGCGAAGATACATTAAAGTTCGGTCAAGTGGAGGGACAGCAGTTCGCTATTCCGGGTAAACGTGCGATCACTGCTCGTTACAGTTCCTTCATTCGTCAAGATTTGTTAGATAAACTGGGAATGCCAGCACCTAAAACAACAGATGAGTTGTATACAACATTGAAAGCAATCAAAGAAAAAGACCCAGGTAAAATGGGTAGCCAGAACATCCCAATGGGTTTTGCACTGGCTCCGGCTTCATATGAACCACTGATTTACTCTTTCATCAAGCCAATCGCTGGGGATAAGACATATTCTCAACGTTATGAATTGCCGTTGCATGAAGGCTTCAAGGAGTCCATGCAGTTCCTGAACAAGCTGTACAACGAAGGCTTGATCAGCAAGGATTTCAGCTTGGATAAAGATAAAACGCAGCTGGGTAAAGATGTTTCGAACGGAAACGTTGCTTTCTTCTCTGAAGACGTAGACTCGATCTTCTGGCCAGAAGCTTCGTATGATCTGTTGAAAAAGAACAAACCGGATAGCAACCTGATTCCGGCAGATGTGTACACCAATGCAAATGAGGGTGGCAAACATATCAAGTCCCGTTATGGATCGAATGGTATGTACATCATGATTCCGAAGAGCAGTGAACGTGCAGCAGAAGCCATTAAATATCTGGATTGGATGGCATCAGGCAAAAACCTGACTGACATTTATGATGGTGTGGAAGGCGAGAACTATGATCTGGTAGACGGTATTCCAGTTGCTAAAGCAGATGCTACTCAAGAAGCAAAAGATCGTTTGTTTAACGCAGGGGATACAGCTATTATCTCCAACGGTAAAAACCTGGGTGATCAAGGAATGAACGAGAAAGCTTGGATTATGGGCTTCCCACCAGCGAATCAGGAAATTCTGAAAAAAGCACTTGAAGTTGCCAATACCGATACTGTTGGACCAATTGTCTTCAGCAAGCCAATTCAGGCAGAGATGAAGTACAGCACAGCGCTGACAGACAAATTGGACGTTATTATCGTAAAAACAGCGATGGCAAAACCTGAAGATTTCGATGCCGTATATGAAAAAGAAATGGCTGACTACATGTCCTTGGGCGGAACTGAGCTTAAAAAAGAATTGGATGCTGCTGAACAATAAGCAGAAATGAAATGTCTGTAAATTGAAGTGTTTCGAGGAGGCTTGTGCCGCCGCTCAGGCGGCGGCATAACGTTTCTTCGTTTGTGAGGAGGAGAGAGAGACATGACCACATACTTGAAGAGATACTGGCAACTGTATGCGTTAATTTCATTGCCCCTGATTTACTTTATCATTTTCCGTTATGGACCAATGTATGGTGTGCAGATCGCGTTTAAAGATTTCAACTTGTTCCAGGGTATTAACGGTAGTAAATGGATCGGTTTTGATGCTTTTCGCGAGGTATTTGCAATGCCGGATTTCTACACTACACTACGCAACACATTTATGCTGAATTTTCTTGATCTGATCGTTTCATTCCCTGCTCCAATTATTCTGGCTATTATGCTCTACGAGGTAAGGTTCAAATGGTTCAAGAAAATTTCGCAGACCATTCTGTATATTCCTCACTTCATTTCCTGGGTTATCATCGGGGGGATTGTATACCAATTGTTCGGTAATCAATCTGGTATGGTAAACGGTATTCTGGAGAGTATGGGCCTGAATTCAATTCCATTTTTGACTGAGAAAAACCCTTGGCTTGTTACCTACCTGTTTACAGGTGTGTGGCAAAGTGCTGGGTGGGGAACCATCTTATATCTGGCTGCATTAACGGGTGTGAACAAGGAATTGTTCGAGGCAGCTGAGATTGATGGCGCAACGCGGCTGAAGAGAATTTGGCATATTACACTGCCAAGCATCAAACCAACGATTGTAACCTTGCTTATCCTTAATCTTGGAAATATGGTCAGCATCGGTTTTGACCGGCCTTTCGTTATTGGTAATACGGCTGTTCGTGAATATTCCGATGTACTCAGTACCTTCGTATACAGAATGGGTATTCAATCCGGGCAGTATACAATTGCAACGGTTGTAGGTTTATTCCAGGCGGTTGTTGGATTGATCTTTGTACTTGGTTCCAACTATATCTCGAAGAAAACGACGGGAGAAGGTATTCTTTAACCTCACAATAGCAATAAGATGCAAGCCCTTCGGCTTGTTGTATATAGACCATTAGTAAAGGAGCTGTGCGCAGATGAGTGACCGCACCTCGAACCGTATTTTCGATATTGTTAATGTCACCTTTATTACTTTGTTTGTCATATTCTGTCTTGCTCCATTCCTGCACACCATAGCAATCTCGTTGAGTTCGAACCGGGCTATTACCTCGGGTGAGGTCACGATATTCCCTAAAGAATTCACTTGGGATGCCTATGGTCAAGTATTTTCAGATAGTTCCATGATCTATTCTTTGGGCTTCACCTTGTTTCTTACAGTTGTCACAACGTTGCTCTGTATGGTATTTACTATTGCTGCAGCGTATCCTTTAACGAAGAAAAATTTAAAAGGTCGCAAGCTGTTTATGTACATTATCATCATTACGATGTTTTTCAGCGGTGGTATCATTCCTGAATATTTGCTGATTCGTGATTTGCATTTGATAAATTCCATCTGGGCTCTGATTCTGCCGGGTCTGGTTAGTCCCTTTAACCTCATTATCCTGATTTCCTTCTTCCGCGGAATACCGGAAAGCCTGGAAGAGTCTGCAGAGATTGATGGAAGCTCTCATGTGTACACACTCTTTAAAATTATTTTGCCACTATCTTTGCCTGTACTTGCTACACTTAGTCTGTTCTATGCGGTTGGACGCTGGAATGGCTTCCAGGATTCACTAATGTACATCAACGATCCGAAATTATATCCATTGCAACTGAAGCTTTATCAGATGGTACAGAACAACATGGTAAGTGAGCTCACATTGATGGAGGGTGCAAACCGTACAAGATTAACACCAGAGAGCCTCAAGGCTGCTACGGTTATTTTCGCAACAGTACCGATCCTGCTCGTATATCCATGGTTGCAGAAGTATTTTGTCAGTGGTGCAATGCAAGGAGCGGTTAAGGGTTAATTCATAGTCCCCATACACATCAAACATCACCATCGGGGAAGGAGAAGGAATAGTATATGCAGGGAATAGACAAGGGAGAATACTCATTCTCGACATGCTGGAACATCAGGAGACATCCTGTAGGTGAGGACATGATTCGGGAGATCGCAGAGCTCGGCTTTCGCCGGGTGGAGCTTAACTATAACGTAACGAAGGAAATGCTCACAACGATTGAGCCGATGATCGAGCGCGGGGAGATTGGGGTATCCAGTGTACACAATACATTCCCTCATGATCCTGATCCTGATTATGGAACGGATTCCGTTCTGCTTGGCTTTGAGGATGAAGTGAAGCGCAAAAGAGCGATTGATCTGCTGGTCGGATCGGCGGAATATGCGCATCGTTATGGCGGGGAAGCTGTTGTAGTGCATCCGGGCGAGGTGCCCTTCCCGCATGATATCAGCAAGGACCTGGAGAAGCTGTACAGGGAAGAAGGTACAGATTCTCCGCAGTATCGGAGCAAATGGGCAGAGTTCATGGAACGGCGTGAAGCACTGAGTGCGGGTTACATTGAGAAAATCATCGTTAGTCTTGATGAAGTCTGCAACCGAGCGGTATCCAAAGGACTAGACGTCCGTTTTGGAATTGAAACTCGATCACGACCACAACAGATTCCTACTCTTGCCGAAGCGAAGACGATCATTCAGGCTCTTAAAGGGGCCCCGGTGGGCATCTGGTACGACACAGGGCATGCCATTATGATGGATCGGCTTGGACTCTATGACAGCGTTGGCGAGATGCAGGGGCTGATGGATGATATCGTTGGTGTGCATATCCATGAAACGTTGGGGCTGTCGGATCACTGGTGCCCGTATGTTCATAGTAAGGATATGAACTTCTATGATGCGTATCTTCCGATGATTCGCAAGGCACAGGTCAAGGTCTATGAGCTTAAAGCAGCTTGCGAGCCGGATGCCATTCACGAAAGTCATGAGCTGCTGGTACAAAAACTTGCAGCATTAGAGGAATAGATAGGCAAAGCGATAGATCGGTTGGCTTGGGCTGTTAGAGCGCACAGCTGGCTGATCTTATCTTTTGAACAGGAGTATTGGATGGAAGGCATTGAATGGAGGGGAACAGCAGATGTATAGACAAATGGTAGACAGCAATGACAGAGCAGCAGAGCGAGGGATGGAACGGCAGATGCTTGAGCCGGAGAATCGCTATTATGGCGGGACGATTGATCCCACTACTGGTGTGGCTTGGGTTAATCATACAACAGGTACGCCAACAGATATGTGTTTCTGGGGAGCGGCGATATCTAATCCTGACTCCAAATATTACCGGGACGAAGCGCTGTTAGAGCGTTTGAGACTGGCAAGTGAATTTGTGTTGCGACAGCAGCATAGTGACGGTTCCATATCACCGGGCTGGACGAACTACCACTCTCCGCCGGACACTGCATTTGTGGTTGTTGGCTACTCACAGCTGTACCAGCTTCTGAGTCAGCAGGATTGGGCTCCGCTCAAGCCTGTGCTGGATAACATGCGTTTGTTTCTGGAGCGCACGATTCCAACGATGCTTACAGGAGGCTGTCATACACCTAACCATCGCTGGGTTCTATGCGCGGCTCTCGGCTTTTTGCATGAAATTTTCGGGATAGAGGCAGCGGTACAGCGTGCGGAGCAATGGCTCGCAGAGGGCATTGATATTACTCCTGACGGGGAATGGACGGAGCGCAGCAACGGAATATACAATGCAGTGAGTGATATTATGCTTATTCATGCTGCGCGTTTGCTGGGCCGCCCTGAACTGCTTGAGCCGGTACGTCTGAACTTGCGGATGATGGTTTATCTTGTACACCCTTCAGGGGAGATTGTTACGGATTACTCCGGCCGTCAAGATTTGGGCAGTATTCATGACCTGTCTTCCTATTATCTGCCTTATGCCATCTTGGCCAAGCTGGATGCTGATCCGATCTTTGCTGGCATGGCAGCATGGGCAGACAGTACGCTGACAGACCCGGGCGTATGCTCGGTAAACGCCCTGGTTCGCTTGCTGCTGGAGCCTGAGCTTCAGCAGACAGAAGGGACAACAGATGCGCTTCCAGATCAATATGAAGTCATGCTGAATGAGCATTTTGCACGGGAGAATTATGTCAACCAGATGGACAATGCGGGACACCACGGACGCATCTCTCATAGCCGGATGCATACTGATTTTGGTGCCCCGGTTGCCCGGATACGCGACGGGGAGACCAGTGTAACCGTGATGACGGAGGTGCCGCCATTCTTCGCACTTCGTCACGGCAAGGTTCGCCTGCTCGCAGTACAGCTGTCTTCTTATTTCAACCCGGGATATGTACCGATGCAGCACATGACCCGTCTGTCTCAAGGATATCAACTGACCGGGGAGCAGAAGAAGGGATATTACGGCCCGGTTCCGACAGCCGATCTGCCTGCTTCAGCTGCTTCGCCGATCAGCCCATGGTATTTGCTGCCTCATCAGACCCGAGCACTCACGCATGAGCAGACTTTTCGCGTAGGCGCTGACGTGCTGCAGACGGAGAGCGGCTGGGCGATTCATCTGACTGGTGAGGAACCACAGGATATTATGATGCAGCTATCCTTTGTATTTGGTGACGAGGGAGAGCTTAGCTGTGAGGATGGTATTGAAACGAGTGATGGCAGTATTCTGTGGAAGGGCGGCAAGCTGCGCTACAGCTGCGGAGAAGACTGGCTGGAGATGGATGGCGGCGAAATGGGTCATCTGGCGGCAACGGTCCGCGAAGCTAAGATGCCAGAGAAATGCAAGGTGGTGCTGGTGAACTTCATGACACCTTTTGATAAAACGATCCAGATTACCCTGTCTCCTTCACTTGCTAAAAAAGGATAAATTGCAATCCTGTAGCAGATAGGACGGGATTGGCACTAGCAATATTAGAAAGAAGGCATTTCCTCCATAAGCCGTGGATGAGATGCCTTCTTTATTTTGCATTATTTTCATAAACGACATGAAACTACATATAGCGAAGAGGGTCTGAAGATGTGTTATACTGGAGAGTATGAATGAAAGCAACGAGGGGGTGCCTTGCAAGATGAAGGGCAAGCTAGTGCGGACCGAGGGTCACCTTGCCAATATTATACCGATTCATTTGGATGCATCTTTCTTTTTTGAAAGAGCTGTCCGCTCGCTGGACCGTAATCATGTCGACAAGGCATTGAAATATTTTCGCAAAGCAGTTGAATACGAGCCGGACAATCCGGTGAATCATTGTAATATGGCAGGTATTTTATCGGAGAAGGGGGATTATGAAGCCTCCAACACCATTCTGGCACATGTGCTGGATGTGGTGGACCCGTCGATGACGGAATGTTATTTCTATATGGCGAACAATTATGCCAACATGGATCGTTTTGAGGAAGCTGAACGGGCACTTGTGACCTATCTGGAAGAAGATCCGCAGGGTCAGTTCATGACCGAAGCCGAAGAGATGATGGAGCTTCTGTATTACGAGCTGGATCGTCCTGCGAAGTTGAATCGCATCAAGTCACGTAAAGGTGTCGTGGAGCATGATCAGGCAAGAGAATTGCTGGAGGAGGGGAAGTTTGCTCAGGCAGCGGAGCTGCTTGAAGGCATGTCCTCCGAATATCCGGATTATCTCGCGGCACGCAATAATTTGGCGCTGGCCTACTATTATATGGGCCTGTTTCCTAAAGCCAAGGAGACGATTGCAGAAGTGCTGGAGCAAGAACCGGGCAATCTGCATGCGCTCTGTAATCTGGCTATTTTCCATCAAAACGAGAATCGTACGGACCAAGTGCTGCTGTTGATCAAAAAACTGCGAGTGCTCGTGCCCTTTGAGCACGAACAAGTGTACAAGCTGGCGACAACCATGGGCATCCTTGGCCAGCATGATGCAGCATATACCCATTTCCGCCGATTGCTCAAGTACGAGGAAACGGCTGCTGATCCGGCCCTTGCGCATTATGCCGCGGTTGCGGCGTATAATACAGGACGATATGATATTGCAGAGCGGCTCTGGCATCATGTGAACAGACTTGATCCGGGCTCGGAAGTGGCTCGTTACTATCTCGCGGGTCTTGAAGAGGTGCGCGAAGGCTTAAAGGAGCCGATGAAGCTCAGTTATCACTATCATCTTCCCTTTGACGAGCAATTCAAGCAATGGGAGAACTATAACAGCGGCATTCCTGAGGAGATGAAGAATGATCCACTGATACGTTCCTCGTTCTTCTGGGCATTGCGCCATGGTGATGCGGCGACCAAGCTGCAGGTTATTCATGCGCTGGGCATGATCGGTGATTATGAAGTGCAGCAGGCCTTGCAATCGTTCATTGAGGAGCCTGGTGAAGAGCCTGCTTTGGTCAAGGCGGCACAAGGCGTTCTCAATGAACTGCAAGCGTCTGAATGTGATGGGCAGGATGCCAAGAGCGGCACAGCTGCAGTATCCAGACTTTTGTCCAATTCCATTTCGGGGGAGCCTCTGAAATCTGTTCGTACAGCACAGCAAGCCGAGCAGACAACGAATTCATCCTATGCGGGAGCTTCATCCCACTGGAATATCGTAGTTGATCGGGCGCTTCTGATGTCTGAGGCTCAAGCGGAGGTTCGGCAGGAGATGGAGAGGCTGTGGACGGATTATGTGTCAAGAGCACATCCAGAGCTGTCCAGCTCCAAGCAGATTGAAGGATGGGCAGCAGGCCTTGAATATCTGGCTTCCAAAAATAACAACAGACCCGTGACGTATCAGAGCATCGCGGAACGTTACGGCATATCAGCATCTACCGTCAGCAAGTATGCGAGACAGATTAATCTAATCTGCAACGTCAAACCGCCGAAAGCCTAGGTCTGAATGCTGTGATATGTTGTAAGGTTACGTGACTATTGCCGTTGTCCTGAGGGGAAGGATACATTAACCGGGAAAACGGGTAAACTTAACGAGTGGGCCACAAAATGCCTGTAGGATATCATCTTGGCAAGTTATTCGTGAGTACAACACATTCTCAACCTGACGAAGGAGGCTGTATTGATATGTCTAAATACAGAACGATTGTGATCGGAACCGGACCTGCGGGGCTGACAGCGGCAATATATCTGGCTCGTGCGAATCTGAATCCGCTGGTGATTGAAGGTCTTCAGCCGGGCGGACAATTGACAACGACGACGGAAGTGGAGAACTTTCCTGGTTATCCGCAAGGCATTATGGGACCGGAACTGATGGACAATATGCGCAAGCAGGCAGAGCGTTTTGGTGCAGAGTTCAAGAACGGCTGGGTGGAAGAGGTTGATTTCAGCAAGCAGCCTTTCAAAGTGAGTGTTGGGGGGATCGGTGAGTTGGAAGCAGACTCCATCATTATCTCCACAGGTGCTTCCGCTCGTTATCTGGGCATTCCGGGAGAGCAGGAAAACGTAGGTCGTGGAGTAAGCACCTGTGCAACATGTGACGGATTTTTCTTCCGTGGTAAAAAGATCGTTGTGGTGGGTGGCGGCGATTCAGCCATGGAAGAGGCGAGCTTCCTGACTCGTTTTGCGACAGACGTTACGCTGGTTCACCGCCGGGATGAGCTTCGAGCTTCGAAGATTATGCAGGACCGTGCCCGCAGCAACGAGAAGGTAAAATGGGCATTGAACCGCACACCGCTTGAGGTTGTGCCTGAGGCGATGGGTGTCAAGGGGTTGAAGGTACGCAACAACGAAACGGGTCAGGAAGAGCTGATTGAAGCAGATGGCGTATTCGTGGCGATTGGTCACACACCGAATACGGGCTTCCTGGGCAGTGCGATAACCCTAGATGATCATGGTTACGTTGTAGTGAAGCCGGGCACAACAGAGACAAACATTCCAGGTGTATTTGCTTGCGGTGATGTTCAGGATACGAAATATCGTCAGGCCATTACAGCCGCAGGCTCGGGATGTATGGCAGCGATGGATTGTGAAAAGTTTCTGGAGGGAAGCATCGTTCACGATTGGAGCGAAACGCTGGATAAGTAATACGCATGCAAACCGTCTGGCATGGCATAAGTTGGTTATAAGGGACAACGGGAAGTCTCATACATTGAGAGAAGCCTGAGGGCTTCTCTTTTTTCTACAATGGACATGATATGGACATACATATAGTTTAAAATTAGCTGTGAGGTGAAGAATTTGGGGGAAATGATAAAAGAGTGGTTACAGAATGCAACAGTCAGGCGTTTTTTGATTTTACTGTTGTTTTGTTTAATTTTGTTCAGTATGGGCAGCATGCTCCATATGATTCTGCTGTTGTTCCTGGTGACCTACGTTATGAACAGGCTGCAGCAGCTGATTACACGAGGTTTGAACCGATTTTTTCCGATTAACTACAAAGTTGTAGTCATTCTGCTTTACATCATTGTGATTGCTGGAATCGTGCTGGGAATATCAAGATACTCACCACGAATCGTCGATCAGGTTGTGCAGCTGACCAACGAAATTATGAAGTTCCTCGATACGGCGGATGGTGATAATTTTGCCTCCAAAATTGCAGGTTATTTGCAGTCCTTCGACATTAAAAATTACACGAACGAGGCATTGAAATACATCTTTGCTTTGAGTAAATGGCTGGAGTTCATCCTGCTGGTTATTATTTTGAGTTTGTTCTTTTTGCTCCAGAAGAAGGAGATTTACAAGTTCACGTCCAAATTCAAAACGAGTAAAATCGGCTGGTTCTATAATGAAGTAGCGTATCTGGGCGACAAGTTTGTATCTTCTTTTGGAAAAGTGATTGAAGCGCAGCTCCTGATTGCTGTATTTAATACGGTGCTGACGATGCTTGGCTTGTGGATTCTGGGGTATCCGTATCTGTTTGCCTTGACGATTATGGTCTTCCTGCTCAGTCTGGTGCCAGTTGCAGGTGTGATGATCTCCCTTGTACCGATCTGTCTGATCGGATATCAAATGGGCGGGCTGCAGATGAGCATCATCGTGATTATTATGATCATCATCATTCATGCCTTGGAGACGTATTTCCTGAATCCAAAGCTGATGGCGCACAAAACCAAGCTACCGATGTTTTACACCTTTATCGTGCTGATTCTGTCGCAGCATTTTCTCGGAATCTGGGGCTTGATTATCGGTATTCCAATCTTTGTCTTCATGCTGGATATTCTGGATGTAAACAAAATGGAGAGAACCGACGAGCCTGTACGTGTAGAGTCGAAGCTGTAACGCTTGTTTCATATAATGTTGAAAAAGGAAAAACGCCTCCAGCGCCCTGGAAGGCGTTTTTTTGTGCCGCCCGCACCTTGCGGAATGGGCGCCGTGATGTGAGTGCTCTTCTCAACAGTGATCCAGCCTATGGATGACCGTTGTTATTCTGGTATGAATGGAACGAGTGAGGGTGAAATATGATGAATCGAGGTGTCCCTTTCGGACAGGGAAGGAGAGAGCTCTGCGTTTTAAGTAGACGAGATCGGGATGTATGCGCATTCAAAAAGCTGTGTGACATCGTTCACAATACCGCAGGGACTGGCGATGTCCTGAGGTCTTCTCGTCTTGACCCCGGCGTATCCTTCAATTATAGTTGGTACGTAGGACTTAAACTATTTTAGATAGATAAAGGTGGCTTGCAGCATGTCTGAGAAAATCTACGTTGGGGTCGATCTCGGCGGAACAGCAATCAAGGTCGGTATATGTGATGATCAAGGTCAGCTTATGCATACGTATGAAGGACCGACTGAAGTGGATCAGGGCGTTGACACGGTTATCGCCAACATCGAGAAGTATGTCCGTCATATTGTAGCCGAATCGCCATATAGCTGGGAACAGCTTGAAGGTGTCGGTGCAGGAGTTGCGGGTTTCACGAATGTACGCGAGGGAATTATTGTTCATGCCCCTAACATCGGATTTCGGAATGTGGCCATTCGTTCGGTTCTAGAGGAACGACTGGGCAAGCCTGTCAAAATAGATAATGATGCGAACGTTGCTGCTCTGGGTGAAGCTTGGGCCGGAGCCGGCAAGGGTGTAGACAATTGTGTATGCTTCACACTCGGTACAGGCGTTGGTGGTGGTCTCATCCTGAATGGGAAAATCTATCAGGGCTTCTCGGGTATGGCAGGAGAGCTTGGTCACATCAGTGTTGTGCCTGATCTCGAAGCCATCAAGTGTGGCTGTGGTAAAATGGGATGTGTAGAGACGGTATCATCGGCAACGGGTATTATTCAGATGGCCAAGGATGCTGTTGAGCGCGGTGATCATACATCTCTTGCACTTGTAGACAAGATTGCCGCCAAGGAAGTGTTTGATGCTGCCAAGGCAGGCGACGAGGTGGCGCTGCGTATTGTTAAGCGTGCAGCCTTCTATCTGGGCAAAACGATGGCAACTGTTGCAGCTGTGCTCAATCCTGAATTGTTCATCGTTGGCGGCGGTGTCTCCAAAGCAGGTGACTTCCTGTTTGATGAGATTCGTACAGTATTTGCGCAATTGACACCTGAACCGCTGCAGCAGGGCGTTCAGATTCTTGAAGCTACGCTGGGTAATAATGCAGGTATCGTAGGTGCCGCAGGTCTTCTCTTGCGTTCGTAGTAACCTCGTAACACGATAATCCGACAGCAATATGATAAGGAGGGGACATTTATGCTTGAAGGTGAAGGCTCACCAGGCACAGGCGCCACGCTCATTATCATCACGGGCATGTCCGGAGCGGGTAAAACGATAGCTGTGCAGAGCCTGGAGGATCTGGGGTTTTTCTGTGTAGATAATTTACCGCCTGTTTTGATTCCCAAATTTGCAGAGTTGATAGAACAATCGAATGGCAAGATTGGCAAAGTAGCACTGGTCATTGATCTGCGGGGGCGTGAATTCTTTACTGCATTGTCCGAATCATTGAACTACATTAAGGATCATTTTACGATTCATTGCGAAATTTTGTTCCTGGATGCCACGGATTCCGTGCTCGTGCAGCGTTATAAAGAAAGCAGACGCAGACACCCGCTGGCACCGGAGGGTATGCCGCTTGATGGCATCAAGCTGGAGCGCAAGATGCTGGAGGAGCTCAAAAATTCAGCAACGCAGGTGCTGAATACGAGCACAATGAAGCCAGCTCAGCTGAAGGAGCGCATTATTTCACGTTTTTCTCATCTGGAGAGTCAGATGTTATCGGTAAATATTACGTCCTTCGGATTTAAATACGGCATCCCGATTGATGCAGATCTCGTATTTGATGTTCGTTTTTTACCGAATCCGCATTATATTGATCATTTGCGGCCGAATACAGGGCAGAATAGTGAAGTGTACGAATATGTTATGAAATGGCCTGAAACGCAAGCGTTTCTGACCAAGCTGCTGGATATGCTGCATTTTCTGATTCCGCAATACCGGAAGGAAGGCAAAAGCCAGGTTATTATTGGAATCGGCTGTACCGGAGGCAAGCATCGTTCGGTAGCAATATCGGAATACTTGGGCAAAATGCTCGGGAGCAGTGAGACTGAAGCTGTTACCGTAAGCCATCGCGACGCCGACCGGGACCGTCATTGAAGAGGGTGAAGGGATGAAAGAGGCCGGACCACGAAGAGAACGTCCGAGAATCGTTGTAATGGGCGGTGGAACCGGGTTATCCGTGATGCTCCGCGGTTTGAAGGAAAAACCGATGGATATCACGGCTATCGTTACGGTTGCGGATGATGGGGGAAGTTCAGGCATCCTGCGCAGTGAGCTACAAATGCCGCCCCCTGGCGACATTCGTAACGTGCTTACCGCGCTGGCAGATGTTGAACCGTTGCTCTCAGACATGTTAAAATATCGTTTCAATACAGGCGCGGGGCTTGCAGGCCACAGCCTGGGTAATCTCATATTGGCTGCAATGACGGATATATCAGGCGACTTTGTGACCGCTGTGCGGGAGCTCAGCCGCGTGTTTGCCGTTAGGGGGCAGGTGCTTCCGGCAGCAGGTCAGGCCGTTGTGCTGCATGCGGAGATGGAGGATGGCTCCATTGTTACAGGGGAGTCCAAAATTCCTGAAGCAGGTGGACGCATTAAACGGGTTTTCCTTGAACCGGATCACGTGGAGCCGTTGCCAGAAGCGGTAGAGGCGATTCGCCAGGCAGATGCGATTCTGATCGGCCCAGGTAGTCTATATACAAGTATTCTTCCCAATCTGCTCGTACCCAAGCTGGCAGAGGCCGTTGTTGAAGCGGACGCAGTGAAGATGTTTATTTGTAATGTAATGACACAGCCGGGAGAGACGGATAATTACACGGTAAGTGATCACCTTATCGCGGTTCAGGAGCATATTGGGCATCAGCTCTTTGATTATGTGATCGTTAATAATGGGGATATCCCGCTGCAAGTGCAAAATAAGTACGCGGAAAAAGGTGCAAAGCCGGTTGTGCTCGATATGAATGTGCTTAAAAGCTCAGGTTATCAGGTTGTGGCAGATACGCTTGTTCTGTTCAAAACGTATCTGCGTCATGATGCCGACAAGCTTAGTCACCATATTTATCAGCTGGTCCAAAATTGGATGTTACGGAAGAGGTGAAGTCCCATGTCATTTGCAGCACAAACCAAAAAAGAACTAACGATGATTGAAAGCGAACCGTGCTGCGAACAGGCGGAACTTTCAGCCCTCATCCGTATGCTCGGTTCAGTGCAGTTATCGAATAAAAAAGTCATCTTGGATATTTCGACAGAGAATGCTGCGATTGCAAGACGGGCATACTCTCTGCTTAAAAAGCATTTTCAAGTGCATACGGAATTGCTGGTTCGCAAAAAAATGCGGCTGAAAAAGAATAATGTATATATTGTTCGTGTTCCGTCTATGGTGCAAGAGATTTTGAAGGAACTGCGTATTGTTTCCGAGGGATTCCTGTTCACGCCTGGTATTAACGCAGAGCTGCTGGAGAAAAACTGCTGCAAGCGTGCGTATCTTCGCGGAGCATTTCTGGCCGGCGGATCGGTTAACAACCCGGAGGGTTCTTCATATCATCTGGAGATTGCGTCGATGTATGAGGAGCATTGTCAGGCTTTGGTTGATCTTGCGAATGAATTTCATCTTAACGCCCGGTGTATAGAAAGGAAAAAAGGATTCATCCTATACATTAAGGAAGGTGAGAAGATCATTGAATTGCTCAGCATCATCGGTGCTCACCAAGCCTTGTTCAAGTTCGAGGATGTTCGCATTATGCGAGATATGCGCAATTCAGTAAACCGGATCGTGAACTGTGAGACAGCCAATCTGAACAAAACAATTGGAGCGGCTGTCAGACAGATCGACAATATTCGTTTACTGCAAAAGGAAGTAGGCCTTGAGTCGCTTCCGGATAAGCTGCGTGAGGTGGCCGAGGTAAGGCTTGCCCATCCCGATATCAATCTCAAGGAAGTGGGCGAATTACTCAAGGGTACTGTGAGCAAATCAGGCGTGAACCATCGTTTGCGGAAGATTGACGAGTTGGCTGAGAAAGTGCGTGCAGAGCGTTATAGCTGATGTTTTTTTTCTTCTAGTGTCCTGCACGGGTTAATGGTATAATGTTTTATAAATATAATTGTGTATTTAATGTCCAGATTTCATAATAGGGGGTAAGTTTCTATGACAAAGCACCCGGTAGTTGTCCGTTTGAAAACGGGTCTCCATGCCAGACCTGCAGCACTGTTCGTTCAAGAAGCGAATAAGTACTCATCTGAAGTGTTCGTCGAGAAGGACGATAAAAAAGTAAATGCCAAAAGTATCATGGGAATCATGAGCCTTGCGATCAGCACAGGTACGGAAATCCACATCAGTGCAGAGGGCGCGGACGCCGATCAGGCTGTAAACGCTTTAGTTAGCCTGGTTAGTAAGGAAGAGCTCGAAAACCAATAAGCATATCATTAGTAATGTGATGAAGAAGTCCCGCAAGGGGCTTTTTTGCGTTTTAATAAATTTATAGACAAACGGTGCAGTCAAGTGCAACATTATGGAATTTGTCCCGTCTGTTAAGGTATCAAATCGCTTCAAGTTTGAGATGTTAACATATGAGGAGGTTAATCGTAATGGGTAAACAATGGATGAAACCGTTCGGTGCAGTGCTGGTGGCAAGCTCTTTGTTAGTTGGAGGTACGGCTTGGGTTGCGCCAGGGAACTATGCTTATGCAGCAGAGGTTCAGGGAGTGCAGCAAAATGTGATCAATGTCGTAGGTAAGGGTGAAATTCAGGTGAAGCCGGATATTGCCTACCTGTCCATTGGGGTGAACAGCACTGCAGACACTGCGGCATCAGCGCAAAAGGCAAATGCGGCTAAAATTCAAAAGGTTACTAATTTGCTGAAAAACACATGGAAGATCAGTGCAGATGATATCCAAACGAGCCAGTTCTACGTGCAGCCGAACTACACATACAGTGAAAAGGATGGACAGAAGATCAAAGGTTATACGGCTCACCACACGTTGACTGTGACGTATCGTGATATGGACAAGATTGGTGAGTTGCTGGATGCTGCTTCACAGGCAGGAGCCAACAATATCGAAAATGTGCGTTTCACAGTAGAAAATCCGGAGAAATACGAATCCGAGGTCATAGCTAAGGCTGTAGCCAATGCAGATGTAAAAGCAGGTGCTATTGCCAAAGCAGTGAAACGTCAGCTTGGTGCAGTGCTTTCGGTAAGTCAGCCAGATGCTAATGTGCCTGTGTTCTATGCAGCGGAATCGCTCATGTCTCAAGCGAAGAATGATACAGACGGAGGCACACAGATCGAAGCAGGGCAGGTTAAAGTGAGCACGGTGCTTAATATCACGTATGAGATGAAATAAAGATTTTGGGCATACCTGGTAAAATGGTTAAACATGAAAAATTTATAAATATGACAAAGACGCTGTCCCTGGGGCAGCGTCTTTTGTTGTTGCACTTATTGAATTTGAGGAAGTGAGCAGCGTTCAGACCATTCCTGTCAGAATGCGGTGACGCAAGCATTCATGTCGTTTTGTATCATTTTTCATGACAAAACATTCATTTTCTGCGTTTTTAACCGCATGATTTTCATCAACATTGTAACTGGAGCTGTAAATCTTTCTGAAATTGGGATCAGTATAATAAAGAGGTAAGTGTGAGACATACACGATGTGACATCTAAGAAGTAGGTAGATGGTGCACCGGTCAACTTTACGAATTAATTTTCTTAAATGAAAACAATAGCAGCAAATCTGCCCGGGAATCGGTTAATGATTAACAAGAGGTGAACGTGAGGCATGAGCGATGATATGTCTGCTAACGCGATGAACCCACCGGCATATTACAGAGAGGGGTATGATAGATGACAACTTGGAAAAAGTGGACAAGTGCATTATTGGCAGCAGGTGTAATTATGGGGGGCAGCACAGCATGGATGGATCAAGCCGTACAGGCGGCCGCGGTAACCTCCAAAGTGACTGCACCTGCTCAGGTAACATTGAAGGCTGGTGGCAAAACACTTACTCAGAAAGGCTTGTTGCAAGGCGGGTCGACCTGGGTGTCCCTCACAGCGGTTAAGGATGTAGCAGGCGGTACGTTGAATTATGATGCCAAAACAAAGACTTACACGGTAGCCGTGGCAAACAACACGATGACGGTGAGTATGGCTGATGGACAGCCAAATGTTTTCATTAACGGGTTCTATCCTAAGTTTGAAGCGAAGCTGATACAAGGTCGGTTGTACATTCCGTTCTCGGCGATGAGAGATTACATGGGCGTGCAGGGCAGCTGGGATGCCAAAACCAAAACATTGACTCTGAGCAAAGTGAAACAAAACAGCGTGAAGGTGACTTCAGTGACAGAGAAGGCTACCGTGAAAAATGCCGAAGTGGATATTCGATATCCGCAGGTGAGTGGTCTTGCCAGCAAGGAAGCGGAGGCTGCAATCAACAAAGTGCTCAAGGATGAGGTGGATACGTCCTTTGCGGCCTTCAAGAAACAAACCGCTGAATTCGGCGAAGCCACAGCGAATCGTCCTTATGCGTTCGAAACTTCTTATGTGGTAACATACAACGAAAATGGCGTGCTGGGTCTGATTACTCAACATTATGAGGATTACGCAGGAGCACACGGCATGACGTATCGTGCCGGACACACGTTTGCGCTGGATACAGGCAAAGAGCTGACACTCGATAACGTGCTGCAAAACAGCAAATCCATGCGTGAAACGATCAGCAAAAAGGTGGGCGAGCAATTAAAAGCAAACTCAGGCTACCTGAGCGGTTATAAAGGCTTGAACAAGGATCAGGATTTCTATGTGACTCCAGCGGGTGTGGTTGTATTTTTCCAACTGTATGAGTACACAGCTTACGCGGAAGGTTTCCCGGAAATGACATTCGCGTATAAAGAAATTTTGCCTAAAGGCACCGTGCCATTCAGCAACGTAACGTCTGACAAATAAGAGCAGCAAATTCTATCGCGTGTATCCCTTCCATCCCGATCTTAATCAGCATCAAAGCACTTATTGCGTATTTTGTGAAAAAGGAATACAGAAAGCCCTCGTCATCGCATCGGTGACGGGGGCTTTCTGTTAGTTCAGGCAATACACCCCGCTAATCGGGTGGCGGCATTGCCTGTTCCAAATCAATATGAAACAGGGCGTGTTCACCTCTATACCGGTGAACACGCCCTGTGTATCTGCAAGTCTCCAGGCTATCGCTTAGATGCCTTGGGAGCCTACGTTTTGAATTACTTTATCGATGATACCGTAATCGGCTGCTTCGGCAGCACTCATGAAGTAGTCACGATCTGTATCTTTCTCGATGCGCTCCAGCGGCTGGCCTGTGCGCTCGGAGATAATGCGGTTCAGCGTATCGCGCATTTTCAGGATACGACGTGCACGAATCTCGATGTCCGAAGCCTGACCTTGTGCACCACCCAGCGGCTGGTGAATCATGATCTCACTGTTCGGCAACGCAAAACGTTTGCCTTTCGCACCTGCATTCAGCAGGAATGCACCCATGGAAGCGGCCATACCTACACAGATGGTAGATACATCCGGTTTGATGAATTGCATCGTATCGTAAATGGCCATACCTGCGGTAATTGATCCGCCCGGGCTGTTGATGTATAAGTGAATGTCTTTCTCCGGGTCTTCCGCTGCCAAGAACAACATCTGTGCCATGATGGCATTAGCTACAACGTCATTCACGTCGCTGCCAAGGAAAATGATGCGATCCTTCAGCAATCTGGAATAAATATCATAGGCGCGCTCACCCCGGTTGCTCTGTTCAACGACCATTGGAATATAACTCACGTGAAAAACCTCCTCGAAAATGTAAATGTTAAATTGGTGTTTATATTTAAACTGTTACCGTATTAACCACATCATAAACAATCTCAAACAAAAAGTCAAAGAAAGTCAAACTAACTTTGAAAAAAAAGAAACCTTTTCGGTTTCGTTGGTTAAATGCATTATGAGCTGTTCAAAAATCAATGGCGCGCCCGCCAAGAATCGAACTTGGATCTCAGGCTTCGGAGGCCTACGTCATATCCATTGGACCACGGGCGCATAATTACGTACTAGCGAATTTATGTAGCGCTCTAAATACGTGACAGCAATAATGATTATAGCTTATGGAGTATTGAAATGCAAGCTATTGCTTTGCACGGCAAAGGTTAGACTTATTCCGCAGGTGGTTTGAATTGATCCTGAAATGATCATGATAAAGAAGAATGGATAAAGTCTGGTTTTGAGTACATGCTAAAAGAGGTTTTGGACATGCCTGCCAAAACATAAAGCATGCAATATGTAGATGAGCACGACCGCTTTCTTCTATATATTGTGCCAAATGAGCGTGCGATTGGCGGGAGAGCATCTCATGATGGATGTGATGCTGTATAATCGCTCATCGTGTCCGTAACGAAAGTGCGGAGATTGTGAAAATAGGCGCGTACAGATGCCCGCAAACGTACTGAAATATGCTATCGAAACACTTGCATATCGCGTCAGTTTTAGGTAGAATAAACGTGGGACTTAAAAAGTTAACCCGGGACATTTTAGGGCCATGAAAGAAGCTTGGAGCGAGAAGCTCGCGGGAGTGGAAAGCATGCGAACGATTTTAGAAGTGCAAAAGCAGCTTCTGCCCGATCTCATGGATGTCTTGAAGAAGCGCTATACGATTCTGCAACAGATCATGTTATCGGATGTGATCGGACGGAGAACCTTGGCCAATTCCATGCAGATGACCGAGCGGGTTCTGAGAGCTGAGACCGATCTGTTAAAGGCTCAGGGACTTATCGAAATTGACAGTGCCGGTATGAAGATCAGTGAGGCGGGTTACGAGTTGCTGCAGCAGTTGGAGCCTGTCGCGAAAGAGCTGTTCGGATTGTCCGAACTGGAAGAGCGAATCAAGCAAGCCTACGGTCTGCAAAAGGTAGTTGTAGTTCCTGGCGATTCGGATGTATCTCCTTTTGCCAAGAGGGAACTTGGAAGGGCCGGAGCGAAGGCTCTCGGCAATATCATGAATGACAACGACGTTGTTGCCGTCACAGGCGGATCGACAACGGCCGAAGTTGCAGAACAGCTCACACCACCAACTTCGCTCAAGGGTGTCTGGTTTGTACCAGCCCGTGGCGGACTGGGAGAAAGTCTTGAAATTCAAGCAAATACGATTGCATCTACGATGGCAAAGCGGGTAGGGGCTCAGTACAAACTCCTACATGTACCGGATTTGCTTAGTGATCATGCCTATGAATCATTGCTTCAGGACCCGAGTGTTCAGGAAATTTTGCAGCTGATCAGGCAATCACGCATCGTTATTCACGGCATTGGTGATGCAGTAGAAATGGCGAAGAGACGCAAGCTTGCCCCGGAGATCATTAGTGAACTTCAGGAGCAGGGTGCCGTATCAGAGTCTTTCGGGTATTATTTCAACGATCAGGGTGAGGTGGTACATACCATGCTTACACTGGGTATGCGGCTTCAGGATATTGAGCGCACAGATGTGGTCATCGGTATAGCTGGCGGCAAGAGCAAGGCGGCTGCTATACATTCCGTACTGCGGTTCGGGCAGGAGGATATTCTGATTATTGATGAGGCTGCGGCCGAAGTCATTGTCGCGGAGATGGAGTAGCCAAAGCTTCGAGATCAGCCAATGGTTTTATTTTCAACATTATCTTAGTTGTCTTGACGGATCTCACGGTCTGTCTTGAATATATAGTTTCAACAAAAAAATCAATCAAAACTTGGGAGGAACTTACTCATGATTAAAGTAGGTATTAACGGTTTTGGACGTATCGGTCGCTTGGCATTCCGCCGTATTCAAAATGTAGAGGGCATTGAAGTTGTAGCAATCAACGACTTGACTGACGCTAAAATGCTGGCTCATTTGCTTAAATATGATACAACTCAAGGTCGCTTCGATGGCGAAGTTGAAGTACATGACGGCTTCTTCAAAGTGAACGGCAAAGAAGTTAAAGTCCTTGCTAACCGTAACCCAGAAGAATTGCCTTGGGGAGACCTGGGTGTAGATATCGTTCTGGAATGTACTGGTTTCTTCACAACTAAAGAAGCTGCTGAGAAACACTTGAAAGGTGGAGCTAAGAAAGTTGTTATCTCCGCACCAGCTACTGGCGACATGAAAACCATCGTTTACAACGTAAACCATGAAATTCTCGACGGTACTGAAACAGTAATCTCCGGCGCATCTTGCACAACAAACTGCCTGGCACCTATGGCAAAAACACTGCAAGACAAATTCGGAATCGTACAAGGTTTGATGACTACAATTCACGCTTACACTGGCGACCAAAACACATTGGATGCTCCACACCCTAAAGGTGACTTCCGTCGTGCTCGCGCAGCAGCTGAAAACATCATCCCTAACACAACTGGTGCTGCTAAAGCCATCGGTCTGGTTATCCCTGAACTGCAAGGTAAATTGGATGGTGCAGCTCAACGCGTACCAACACCAACAGGTTCCCTGACTGAGCTGGTAACTGTTCTGGAGAAAAAAGTTACAGCTGAAGAAGTTAACGCAGCAATGAAAGCAGCTTCCGATGCACAAACTTTCGGTTACACTGAAGACGAAATCGTATCTTCCGATATCCAAGGTATCACTTTCGGTTCCCTGTTTGATGCAACTCAAACTAAAGTTCTGACAGTGGGCGACCAACAACTGGTTAAAACTGTAGCTTGGTATGACAACGAAATGTCCTACACAGCTCAACTGGTTCGCACATTGGAGCACTTTGCAAAAATGATCAAGTAATATCTTGTAATAACATAGAGCGGAAACAGATTGCTATTGTTTCCGCTCTTTATATATCAAACTTTTGCAAATTTCTCATGAACACCAGGACTGACAAGGGATTTGAGCCTTGAAAGGTCCACCAAATATATGGGTGCGGAGGAAATAGAGATGAACAAAAAAAGTGTACGTGATATCGAATTGAATGGAAAACGGGCATTCGTGCGCGTGGATTTCAATGTGCCGCTCGAAGATGGTAAAATTACAGATGACAAACGTATTCGTGCAACACTGCCAACGATCAACTACTTGATCGAAAAAGGTGCTAAAATCATCCTGGCAAGCCACATGGGTCGTCCAAAAGGCGAGGTTGTTGAATCCATGCGTTTGACTCCTGCTGCTGAGCGCTTGTCTGAATTGCTGGGTAAACCGGTTATTAAAGCGGATGATTCCGTAGGCGAAGCGGTTAAAGCTCAAATCGCTGCGATGAACGATGGCGACGTATTGTTGCTTGAGAACGTTCGTTTCCACGCAGGAGAAGAGAAAAACGATCCGGAACTGGCAAAACAATTTGCTGAACTGGCTGACGTATTTGTTAACGATGCGTTTGGTGCGGCTCACAGAGCGCATTCTTCGACAGAAGGTATTGCTCATTTGCTGCCAGCGGTATCTGGTCTGTTGATGGAGAAAGAGCTTGAAGTGTTGGGTAAAGCATTGCTGAACCCTGAGCGTCCTTTCACTGCAATCATCGGCGGTTCCAAAGTTAAGGACAAAATTGATGTGATCGACAACCTGCTGAACATTGCAGACAACGTAATCATCGGCGGCGGTCTGTCCTACACATTCATGAAGGCTCAAGGATATGAAGTGGGTCAATCCCTGCTGGATGAGTCCAAACTGGATGTAGCTCTGGGCTTCATTGAAAAAGCTAAAAAACTGGGTAAAAACTTCTATCTGCCAGTGGATATCGTCATTTCTGACGATTTCAGTGCGGATGCGAACACTAAAATTGTTGAAGTTGGCGACATTCCTGCAGATTGGGAAGGCATCGACATCGGTCTAAAAACACGTGAGATCTATGCTGACGTTGTTAAAAATTCCAAACTCGTTGTATGGAATGGACCAATGGGCGTATTCGAAATCGAGCCTTTCTCCCACGGTACTCGTGCAGTAGCAGAAGCTTGCGCAACAACATCTGCTTACACAGTAATCGGCGGCGGTGACTCTGCAGCGGCAGCTGAGAAGTTCAAATTGGCTGACAAAATGGACCACATCTCTACAGGTGGCGGTGCATCGCTCGAGTTCATGGAAGGCAAACAGCTTCCAGGCGTAGTTGCATTGAACGATAAGTAAGCTTTAAGCTATAGCATGAAGGAGTTGAAACCAATGAGAACACCAATTATCGCGGGTAACTGGAAAATGTTCAAAACGGTTTCCGAATCCAATGACTTCATTCAGGAAGTTAAAGGAAAAGCGGAAGTCGAAGGCGTGGAAACGGTAATCTGCGCACCTTTTACAAACCTGCCTTCTCTGGTAGAGGCTGTGAAAGGCACTAACATCAAAATTGGAGCACAAAATCTTCACTTCGAAGATAACGGTGCATTCACTGGTGAAATCAGCGGTGTCATGCTGAAAGAACTGGGTGTAGATTACGTGATTATCGGTCACTCGGAGCGCCGTCAATATTTTGCGGAAACCGATGAGACAGTCAACAAAAAGATGCATGCAGCATTCCGTCATAGCCTGACGCCAATCTTCTGCCTCGGTGAGACACTGGAAGAGCGCGAAGCGGGTCAAACGAAGGATGTCTGCAAAGTGCAAACCGAAGCAGCTTTGGCAGGTTTGTCTGCTGAGCAGGTAGCACAAGCGATTATCGCGTATGAGCCAATCTGGGCGATTGGTACAGGCAAATCCTCCACATCCCAGGATGCGAATGAAGTTATTGCTTACATCCGCACATTGGTGAAGGATCTGTACAACGAGCAGGTTGCGAATGCAGTTCGTATTCAATACGGCGGCAGCGTGAAACCGGAAAACGTAACAGAATACCTCGGACAAAGCGACATCGACGGCGCACTTGTTGGCGGTGCCAGCTTGCAACCGGCTTCGTTCATCGCACTTGTTGAGGGGGCGAAGTAAGATGACAGCTCCAAAACCTGTAGCACTGATCATTATGGACGGCTTCGGTCTGCGTAACACGGTAGAAGGCAATGCGGTAGCGCAAGCCAAAAAACCGAACTATGACCGCTTCATGAGCCAGTTCCCACACACAACACTGACGGCTTGCGGTGAGGCTGTAGGTTTGCCAGAAGGACAAATGGGGAACTCCGAGGTAGGTCACCTGAACATTGGTGCCGGCCGGATCGTATATCAGGATTTGACCCGTATCTCCAAATCAATTCGTGACGGCGAGTTTTATGACAATGAAACACTTGTCAAAGCAGTGCGCGAAGCGAAGCAGAACGGTAAAAAGCTTCATCTCTACGGCTTGTTGTCCGATGGTGGTGTACATAGCCACATCGACCACTTGTTCGCTATGCTGGATCTGGCTAAAAAAGAAGGAATGAATGACGTATATATTCATGCCTTCATGGATGGCCGTGACGTTATGCCGGACAGTGGTAAAGACTTCATGCAGAAGCTGATGGCTAAAATTGATGAGGTTGGTGTAGGACAAATCGCCACAGTCCAAGGTCGCTACTACGCGATGGACCGTGACAAACGCTGGGAGCGTGTGGAGAAATCCTACCGCGCTATCGTTTACGGCGATGGACCGAAATACACTGATCCGCTTAAAGCGGTTGAAGAATCGTATGAGAAATCCGTATTTGACGAATTCGTTGAACCGACGGTTATCGTGAAAGCGGATGGTGAGCCGGTAGGTTTGGTGGAAAGTGGCGATTCCGTTATTTTCCTCAACTTCCGTCCTGACCGTGCAATCCAGTTGTCGCAAGTATTCACCAACTCCGATTTCCGCGGTTTTGACCGTGGACCGAAGTTCCCTGTGGGCTTGCATTTCGTGTGCCTGACGCTGTTCAGTGAGACGGTTGAAGGTTATGTGGCTTATGAGCCTAAAAACCTCGACAATACGCTGGGCGAAGTTCTGGTACAGAACAACAAGAAACAACTGCGTATTGCAGAAACCGAGAAGTACCCGCACGTAACCTTCTTCTTCAGCGGCGGCCGTGATGTAGAGCTTCCGGGCGAAACTCGTGTGCTGATTAATTCACCTAAGGTTGCAACATATGACCTGCAGCCTGAAATGAGCGCTTATGAAGTAGCGGATGCAGCTGTTCGTGAGATCGAAGCAGATAAACACGACGCAATCATCCTGAACTTTGCTAACCCTGACATGGTTGGACACTCCGGTATGCTGGAGCCAACGATCAAAGCGGTTGAAGTGACAGATGAGTGCATGGGCCGTGTTGTAGACGCGGTGCTTGCTAAAGGCGGCGTGGTGCTGATCACAGCGGATCATGGTAATGCGGATATGGTGTTTGATGAGCAAGGACGTCCGTTCACAGCTCACACAACAAACCCGGTTCCATTTATCGTAACAGATCCGAATGTAACGCTGCGTGAAGGCGGAATTCTGGCGGATATCGCACCAACCATTCTTGACCTGATGCAATTGCCTAAACCGGAAGAAATGACGGGAACATCCGTTATTGCTACCCGCAAATAAGTTGCACAGCCACTATATATGAAATCGGGAAGTTTGGCGTTTACCTCGGAACGAAGGCAGCAGAAATGGTCTGAAGAAGCGTTAGCGTTCGCCTTTATCACAGGATTCCAACTTATGAAAATAAGTTCAAAGGAATCCGGGGATAACAGCGATCGGAGGACGATTCTGCTGACGAAGTGGATATGGGGAAACACAAGTGGTCCTGATTTTAAATAAACTTAAAATTAAAGGAGACTATCACTCATGACTATTATTACTGACGTGTACGCACGCGAAGTCCTTGACTCCCGCGGTAACCCTACAGTTGAAGTTGAAGTATATCTGGAGTCCGGCGCACTCGGACGCGCAATCGTTCCATCCGGTGCATCCACTGGTGCCCACGAAGCGGTTGAGCTTCGCGATGGCGACAAATCCCGTTACCTTGGTAAAGGCGTACTGCAAGCTGTTAAAAACGTAAATGAAGTTATCGCTCCTGAAGTAATCGGTATGGATGCTTTGGATCAACTGGGCATCGACAAAATGATGATCGCTTTGGATGGTACGCCAAACAAAGGCAAATTGGGTGCAAACGCAATTCTGGCTGTATCCATGGCAGTAGCTCGCGCAGCTGCTGACGCTTTGGAAGTTCCACTGTATGTTTACCTGGGCGGATTCAACGCGAAAACTCTGCCAGTTCCAATGATGAACATCATCAACGGTGGTGAGCACGCGGACAACAACATCGACGTACAAGAGTTCATGGTTCTGCCAGTTGGCGCTCCAACATTCAAAGAAGCTCTTCGCGTTGGCGCAGAGATCTTCCACAACCTGAAATCCGTACTGAGCTCCAAAGGCTTGAACACAGCTGTAGGTGACGAAGGTGGTTTCGCTCCGAACCTGGGTTCTAACGAAGAAGCAATCACAACAATTATCGAAGCAATCGAAAAAGCAGGCTACAAACCAGGCGTTGACGTATTCCTGGGTATGGACGTTGCTTCCACTGAGTTCTACAAAGATGGTAAATATACACTGGCTGGTGAAGGTAAATCCTACACTTCCGCTGAGTATGTTGACCTGTTGGCTTCATGGGTTGAGAAGTACCCGATCATCACCATCGAAGACGGTATGTCCGAGGATGACTGGGAAGGTTGGAAATTGCTCACTGAGAAATTGGGAGACAAAGTACAACTCGTTGGTGACGACTTGTTCGTAACAAACACTGAGCGTCTGTCCCAAGGTATCGAAAAAGGTATCGGTAACTCCATCCTGATCAAAGTTAACCAAATCGGTACGCTGACTGAAACATTCGATGCTATCGAAATGGCTAAACGTGCAGGATACACAGCTGTTATCTCCCACCGTTCCGGTGAGTCCGAAGATAGCACAATCGCTGACATCGCGGTTGCAACAAACGCTGGACAAATCAAAACAGGGGCTCCTTCCCGTACAGACCGTATCGCGAAGTACAACCAATTGCTCCGCATTGAGGATCAACTGGATACTCGTGCTCAATACATCGGTCTTAAAGGCTTCTACAACCTTAAAAAATAAGCTGTTTTTACAGCTTTTCAGGCAAGCCGGGTAACTGGCTTGTCTTTTTATTTGGCAAAACAGGGTTAAAGATCTAAGAAATCGTATGCTGTGTACTACTTGTATCACACTCGTAGCTATGCTACAATTAAAGTAACTGTTTTTATGGTGAGATGTGATGCCCACATGGGTAGGAGGTGGAAAGAATGGATATTGCTTTGAAATTGCTGCTCGTTGTTTTCTCGATCGGTCTAATCACTGTAGTATTGCTGCAGCACGGAAAAAGCGCTGGTTTGGCGGGTGCCATCTCCGGTGGTGCGGAACATCTTTTCGGTAAAACGAAAGCGCGCGGACTGGATCTTTTCTTGCAACGTGCAACAGTGGTACTTGGTGCAGGATTTATGATCGTGGCTATTATTGTTTCAGTGGTTGCCAAGTAACTTCAAGATTTGAATTTTCGAATTGAATCAAATAGCTGAGCCCCATGGCTTAACGGATAAAAACCTTCGTTTCGTGCTGAAACGGAGGTTTTTTAATAGATATTTATGAAACCAAAGTTTGCCAATCATTATGTATTGTCGCTGATATCCAGCTCTCTCATTCAATACAACATGAAGTAATGCTACATTCTGCTTCTGTTCGATTCCCCGTTTGCTACGACGTATCCCCGACGAGAATAGAAGGGCATGCTCTTGCCAGTGCTGAATATTCCTAATGTATGTGCTCAGTTGTGCCGTTTTTTTGAAAAAAAGCTGATTTAGATCAGATCGGGCAGTCTGCTGGCTGCATAAACTGTGTGGAGAAGTTCATTGCTTACCGAGCGGGTAGAAGGAATGGGCCCTGTGGTTTTTTGGCATGCTACGGATGGGCTGGATTGAATTCGTGTATACTAGGGTATGAGATAGTAAGGCCGTGGGTTTAAACATTTACCATATGGCACCTGTATATTTACGGCGCGAATTCCGATACATAAAGAGAAGAGATCAGACCACTCTTACGTTTCCCGAGGTGAAAACTAATGATAACCGAACAACAATTACTCGACTTCATGCGGGAGACCGCTTATAAACCGATGACATATCAGGAGCTGGAGCAGCACTTTCAGATTGAAGATGCTGCCGATTTCAGAGCCTTTTTGATTATGCTAAACACGCTGGAGGAATCCGGCCAGATTTTGCTGACGAGCAACAATCGGTATGGTATGCCGGAACGTATGAA
This sequence comes from Paenibacillus barcinonensis, assembly GCF_003217495.1. GTDB lineage: Bacteria > Bacillota > Bacilli > Paenibacillales > Paenibacillaceae > Paenibacillus > Paenibacillus barcinonensis. The sequence goes on from NZ_QJSW01000021.1 coordinate 47,580, forward strand.
CCTGGTGCGTGGCCGCTTGCAAGCGCATGCGAAGGGTTTTGCCTTTTTGATTCCAGAGGATCGGGAGCACCCGGACGTTTACATCCATGCCAATGATATGAAAAGTGCGATGAATGGAGATACCGTGCTTGTTAAAGTTACGTCCCAAGGCCCGTCTGGTGGACGGCTGGAGGGTGAGATCGTACGTATTGTGACGCGTGCGGTTACACAGGTTGTGGGTGTTTTTCAAAGTCACGAGGTATATGGATTTGTTATTCCGGATGATAAACGGATTAATCGTGATATTTTTATCCCGCGTACAAATTTTGCAGGGGCTGTAGATGGACAGAAGGTCGTTGCCAAGATTGTGAGTTATCCAGAAGGCCGCGCGGCGGCTGAAGGGGAAGTTATTGAAATTCTGGGTCACAAGGATGAGCCGGGTATCGACATTTTATCGGTCATTCGCAAGCATCAGCTGCCTGAAGCATTCCCGGATGAAGTGATGCAAGAAGCAGAGAAGGCCCCTGATTCCATTACCGAGGAAGAGATTGTTCAGCAGGGACGCCGCGATCTGCGCGGACTTAAAATCGTGACGATTGATGGTGAGGATGCGAAGGACCTGGATGATGCGGTTAATGTGGAGAAGCTGCCGAACGGGAATTACCGTTTGGGAGTTCATATTGCCGACGTAGGATACTACGTGCAAGAAAACTCCAAGCTGGATCAGGAAGCGTATAACCGTGGGTGCAGTGTGTATCTCGTAGACCGGGTTATTCCAATGCTGCCACAACGTCTGTCCAACGGGATTTGCAGCTTGAATCCGCAGGTGGATCGTCTGACGTTGTCCTGTGAGATGGAGTTTAACGACCAGATGAAGGTTGTTAAGCACGACATCTTCACAAGTGTGATTAAGACAAAGGAACGCATGACGTATTCAAATGTGCGCAAAATTCTTGAAGGCGAAGAGCCGGAGCTGCTTGAGCGTTATAAAGATCTGGTGGATGATTTCCACCTGATGAAGGAGATTGCTCTCAAGCTTCGTGCGATGCGGATGCGCCGCGGGGCGGTTGACTTTGATTTTGAAGAGTCCAAAATCATTGTGGATGAGAACTGCAAACCGGTCGATATTGTGAAACGGGAGCGTTCCATTGCGGAGCAAATTATTGAGGAATTCATGCTTGCAGCGAATGAGACGGTAGCTGAGCATTTCCACTGGCTCAAAGTGCCATTTATCTATCGGGTGCATGATGACCCGGATCAGGAAAAACTGCAAAATTTTCTCGCCTTTGCGGCGAATTTCGGACATCATGTCAAAGGACGTGGCAATTCCGTTCATCCACGCGCGCTTCAATCGCTCTTGGAGGATATTAACGGTACGAAGGAGCAGACGGTCATCAGTACGATGATGTTACGTTCGATGAAACAGGCGAAGTATGACTCTGAGATGTCAGGCCACTTTGGTCTGGCGGCAGAGTTCTATAGTCACTTTACTTCACCGATTCGTCGTTATCCCGATCTGGTGATTCACCGTGTTATTCGTGAGGTCATCGAGAATAAAGGAGCACTGCCGGAGAATCGTCAGGAATATCTGGCAAGCCGGATGTCGGATATTGCACAGCAGTCGTCTGAACGTGAGCGTGTGGCGGTGGAGGCTGAGCGGGATACGGAGAAAATGAAAAAAGCCGAGTACATGCTCGATAAGGTCGGCGAAGAATTCGAAGGTATCATCAGCAGCGTGACAAGCTTTGGAATGTTCATCGAGCTGGAGAATACGGTGGAAGGTCTCATTCGTCTTAGCGCGCTGACTGACGACTATTACCATTTTGATGATCAGCATATGGCACTCATTGGGGAGCGTACCTCGAAGGTATTCCGCATCGGTGACGAAGTGAAGATTCGTGTGGCACGTGTAAGCATGGAAGAGTATACGATTGATTTTGAGATGGTCGATATGAAACCTCGCAGAGAGCGTGATGGCGGATTCGAACGTGGTGGACGTGGCGGTAAAGGCGGTCGCTCTGGAAACGGCGGCGGGCGAGGCGGAGCCAAAGGTGGCTTCGGTGGAAGCCGTGGTGGTAAAGGTAGTGCTGGTGCAGGCGGTGGCAAGCGCGAGCGCGGTGGCCGATCAGTGAGCGAGGGTGCTCGTGCAGGTCGTGGTGCTACTCCTGCTGGAGCTAATGCCGGATCAGGTGCGAGCGCAGCCTCCCCGACAGGTGGGTTCACTGGCAAACGCGGTGGTAAACCGAAAGGTGAGCGCCGTGGAGGGGAAACAGGTGCTTCGAGCAGCCGCGGGCAAGGTGCGGTAAGCTTTGGTTTTGGCTCGGGTAAAGGTGGATACAGCTCGGCACCAACGGGTCAGGACAGTGCTGGCGCAGGCGGACAAGGAAATGGCCTGAACAGCAGCGGCCGTGGCGAAGGCAGCTTCAAATCCGGCAAGGGCGGCAGCAATAAAGGTGGTAAAGGCGGAGGTAAACGTAAGAGTACATCGCCTAGCGGTATTTTTATCGGTGAAAATGCCACTCCAGGTGGTGCTCAGGAAGACGGAGCGCCTCGTCGCAAGCGCAAGAAAAATAAAGGTGGAGCCGGCAATGCCACAGCGGCTTTTGTACGGAAGAAAAAGAAGTAAGCCTAAGCGAGAATTGCTCAAGAATATTCGAGATGTGAAGGCATTGCCTAGCGGGAATCTGGTCATGTGACTGTTACGGCAGTGAACCGGTGTTCTATAGATAGGTGCATGTGAATGCAGCAGGATGGTTGGCTGTAAGTCTCCTGTGAGGATAGCGCAGAGCGGGTTTCGTGTGAGCCGAAAAGGTGTAATGAGAAGGGGCGGCAGAGGCCGCCTCTTTCTTGATTTTAACAGCCGTACTTGCTACAATTAAGGTCTGGCACAGGTTCTTTGGTGCAACATGTATGCTATGTTGGTACAGCATGGTACGGTTTATTTTACGAAGAAGGAGTGAGGACATGGGCAAGAATGATGGACAGAATAAAGTGCTTGCACAGAACAAAAAGGCTTCCCATGACTACTTCATTGAAGATACGTATGAAGCGGGCATGGTGCTGACTGGTACGGAGATCAAGTCTCTTCGTAACGGGCGTGCGAACATTGGCGATTCATTTGCTACGATTCGGAATGGTGAGATTCATATTCACAATATGCATATTAGTCCTTTTGAACAAGGGAATCGTCATAATCCAATTGATCCTACACGTACACGTAAGCTGCTCATGCATAAAGTGCAGATCCACAAATTACTCGGACTGTCCAAGCAGGATGGGTACAGTATTGTACCGCTGAAGATCTATATCCGTAATGGCTATGCGAAGTTGTTGCTCGGATTGGGTAAAGGTAAGAAGCAGTATGATAAACGGGAGGCAGCCGCAAAGCGGGATGCTCAACGTGATATTCAACGTGTACTGCGCGAGAAGCAGAAGGTTGCACGTTAAGAGAGAAGTACGTTTCGCGAGAGTCACCGTTAAAGTGTGCGGATTATCGTTAGCCTGTCGGCTAACTCTGTTAATGATGGTGAACGGAAGAAGTCCTCATAGCTTGCCATGGATTGGCGAGAGTGGGGATTTTTTTATGGTGGTTGCTGTGTTAGTTAGTTGAATCGTGGGTAAAATACTGTAATCAAGGCTGTTAGACTGAGTTTGGGATGATGAGCTTTGGTTTGGATTGCCACTGGCCAATGGATCTGCCAATCATCTATACCATATGTACCACGGTTCACCTCCACACCAAATACCAAGCTGAGGATAAAGGTGTGTCGGCACATATTACAAGATATGATGTGTGTTTAGGCAAACTTTACTTCCGATGATTGACGCGGTATAATATGTAGACGATTGAGCTTGGTGTGCAAGGTGCGATATTCAAGTTGCATATTGGATAACCTTACATCTGTGCTCAGTTCAATGGATTGCCTTCCAGCAATCTGCACTATATCGGTAATTCGGGCTGTGATATGATTATTCATGTAGCAGACAGGAATGACGAGTAGGTAAGAAGCATCTTTTCACCTTGGAGGGATTAGATGTGCAGCACCTTTGCTCCGTATTCACGGATTAATCCTGAAGCCCTTCTTATATGAGGGGGCGTTTATGGATTCGACGGGGATAGTTCGAGCATGGGTAGCGGGTAGTGGGGACGCGTCCGCTTTATCAACGCTAAAGCCTATTAAACGGCAAACAACAAACAAACTACGCTTTCGCAGCCTAAGAAACTGTGTGCGTGCTTCTACCCTGCATCGCCCATGTGACAGGACTAGGGGCTAACAAGTAGTGGGATACGCTGTCACATCTCCGCCTGGGGTGTGCTGAAGAAGACAATCAGGCTGACCCAACGTATAGCCGGTTACGGGGCGATACTCGGGTGACATCAAAACTGTGACTACACCCGTAGAAGCTTATGTGTCGTTATCTTCGGACAGGGGTTCGACTCCCCTCGCCTCCATTAGATTCAAGTCAAAAGCCATCAACCAGTGTTCTGGTTGGTGGTTTTTCTGTTTATGATATAATAAGCATAAATTTAGATTGGGGGACTCCAGATGTTTGAAACTCGAGAACAGCTCCAAGAAATCTTAAAAAAAGCAAATCAACATGCACGGAAACAAGCTAAAGAATCAGGTGCCTCAATTTATTATATAAAAAACAACAAACGCGTTCGTGAGGATGCTGCGGGAAATAAATTCGAAATTATATTTGATGCTGCTGGGAAACGCCAGGAGTTTGAGTATCATGAGTGAGACCAGACCAGTCATGACTGTGTTTGCTGGAACCAATGGAGCAGGGAAAAGTACACTCAGCATGCAAATGAGAGAGTGGCTTGGTGAACTGGTTGATCCAGATCAAATTGCAAGAGAGTTGAAGCCAGAGAATCCGCGTAGTGCTGACCTGTCTGCTGGCAGGGAGGCTGTAAAAAGAATCCGATCTCTCATTAAAAGTGGTAAAAATTTCGCTATTGAAACGACATTGTCTGGATCGTTTGTTTTGAAACACATGGAAATTGCAAAAGAAAGCAATTATGAAATTGTTGTTTACTATATCGGCCTCGAGGACGTTCAAATGCATATAGATCGTGTTGCCTCTCGCGTTGAACAAGGTGGACATTGGATTGCAGAAGAAGACATTCGTTATCGATATGGTCAGTCATTGAAAAACCTTAAACCAGCTCTAGCCATCTCAGATCAGGTTATCATCATTGATAATACATACGAGCCTTTGATTGTTGCAGAAATCATTCAGAGTAATTTGATCTATTGTGTTGAGTCCATACCTGCTTGGGTTAATCCTGTTCTTATTGGTTACTGATACTCGGGTGACATCAAAACTGTGACTACACCCGTAGAAGCTTATGTGTCGTTAACTTCGGACAGGGGCTCGACTCCCCTGGAGGGACTATATTTTCTCACAAGCAGATGTGAAAACTTTCTGCTCATTTTATTTAGACCGTGAATATATTAAATTCAATAGGACTAATGTTGCTTACACTTATAAATTTACTGCTCCCATTCTCTTTTTAGTATTCTAAATATTATCAAATCTTCGTAGTGGTCATATAGCCATTGTCCATCATGTTTAATACTTTCTTGAGTAAACCCTAATCTTTTAGTAATAGCTATACTTTTTAAGTTATTCGCTGCCACATGTATTTCGATTCTGTTTATGTTCAAATCTTCAAATAGGTATTTAATAATTGTTTTTATACATTTGGTTACTATTCCGTTTCCTTGTGCTTTTTCAGATGACGGATTGTAATATGAAGTGCGACACCTGCTGGAAATAAATAAAAAATGGCCCATGGCCGGATTCGTGTAGAATGAAGGTTCCTACACCACATTCACACAAGGAGAATCCACCATGAGCTACACACATCTTAGCATAGTCGAACGCAGCAAGCTAGAAATCCTCCACCAGCAGGGAAAAGTACCCAGCGATTGCCCAAGAACTGGGCAGACATCATGCCACCATTGGCTGGGAACTCCGCCGAAATACAGCAAACACCCCTACGGCGCGGAGTTTCTACGAACTAATGAGTTCGATCCAATGAACTGGAGTGGAGGTGGAAGGCGTGTGAATGGGGCGTGTGCCTCCATTAGTAGTATCAGAAGAAGCACCTTGATGGGTGTTTTTTCTTTGTTCTTATACATGGTGATTTGAAAAAACCTATAATTACTGGGGGGTTCCCAGCAATCATAGGGCATCAGAAAGTTCAGGGGGATTTTTTCGGAACTCCAAGAGATTATAGACTGCGCTCTTATTAGTCTGTATACCTGTATTGTTATTATCAATTATAGCTTTATCATTTGCTCGCATTGTTCTGCAACGATTTCATCATGTGTAACTATAATAACGGTTTTACCTTGCTGATGGAGCTCATGTAAAGCATTTAGAACAAAGTTGCGATTCATGGGATCTAGTGAACCGGTTGGCTCATCAGCTAAAATAACATCAGAAGGCTTCAATAAAATTCTTGCTAGTGCCAGACGCTGTTGTTCTCCACCAGATAACTCATATACTTTTTTATTAAATGGGATGTTCAAGCCTACTTTCTCTAATGCAGCAGTTTTTAAATGTTTTTTTTCATTTTTCGATTTTTTACTGTAGGCTAGTGCGACCTCCAAATTGTTGCCCACATGATCATTTTCGATTAAAGCGAAGTTCTGAAATAAATACGATATGTTATTTCTTAGGAGAAGCATCTGTTCTCTGCTTCCGAGTTTAGGTGCAACGATCCCTTTAAATTTTAAAGTACCTGTGTCCGGACTTTCCAACATACCTAACAAGTTCATTAATGTTGTTTTACCTGATCCACTTTTGCCTGTAATAGCAATCAGTTGCCCCTGATAAATCGTTAAGTTAAAGTCTTGAACTACCTTATTGTCCCCATAAGACTTACTAACATTATGAAGTTCATACATTGGATTTTGATTCAAATTACTGATCTCCTCCCTTTAGAACTTGGGTCAGGTTTTTTCGCCAGTTTTTTTTCAGCCAGACTAATGAGACCCAAAATTCTAGTAATAAAAGAAATAGGCACATAACAATAGCTAGAAGTAAATTTGTGCGTTCTGCATAGACCAGCCCTAGTATGGATATAGTCCATGTTAAGGAAAATAAACCGATAAACTCCTTGTATTTTCTATGTGCGGAGAAACCGAACATTCCGCGAATAATGAATTTCTGCTGATATTTGCCGAAGACAATAGATATGCTTTGAAGTAGTAGAAGGATTAGTATAAACATGCTAATAACCAATGAAACGGAAGCGGTGTAGAACTGAATCTTTAAATGGTATAGCTTAGTTGCTATATATTGGTCAACCGTAATAAGGTAATGAAGATTATCATCCAATTTAAGCTGCTTTAGAGCGGGCTTAATTGACATATACGTTTTTTTTGTGTCACCGTCTATTAATTTTATTTTTAAGGGATCTGTACTGCCACCACCCAATATGGCATCTCTATCTCCGAGTAGACTATTCTTTAGTGTAACCACCTGAATAATAGGGTCGACAATATTATTATTATTTTGTGGGTAAACATCGGTGTTGAAGCTAAATACTTCTTGTCCATCCGTTGTCCAAATTATGCGAATATTAGGAGAGGCTACTGTTTTGGGTACATCAACTCCTAAAGTTTGTTTATCAAACTCGACTCTTTGTTTGCGTTCAGTTTGAAAGAAATTTAAGAGTTCACTCTCCTTATTTTTAAATTGTTCAGGCACAAGTAATATCCAATCCGTCTCGTCTTCAGAAATATTAACGATTTTCCCGTTTAGATCGTACAAAGGAAACTCATTTAGAAAGTTGGGATTAACATATACAGAGCGATACCCATCATAGTTCTTATCTAATTCAAGAGATGTCGTTTCATATGAGCGAGAGTTAACAAGTACAGAACCCATACTATTGAGTAAAGGATATAACTGATTGGCAGTTGTGCGAATGAATTGTGTTGAGCCATTTTGAAAATCGACAGAATCATAGCCAATGTTTACAGGGTAGAGAACTCCGTAATCGTTACTTTTTTGCCACTTGTGAAGTTTGGATTCTTCGTTTTTCATTGCTCCGTAATTGGTGGCCAGATTAACGAACGAAGATACAACTGCGATTATAACTACCACTTTAAGTAGCAAATTAATAGTTAATATAATGGAGGTACTCTTTTTATTCTTTAGTACATAAACCACATTAAGACGTGCCATGCTAATATATGCAGGTATCGTTAAAGTTACTATTACTAGAGATAACAAGCACTGCTGAATAATAAGATCAGAAATAAATAAATAGCTACTACCCGGGACAAAGGATACCAGTATGATGGATAGCAACATTGCAGTAAAAAATACGTATAAGATCCATTTTCCAATGGACTCAAACCAAATTTTTTTTAATGAATATCCGAATAATTTATAAATTGCCAGACGTTTGGCTTCTTGGAATGAGTAGTAGAGAACAAAAAAAGCAGTGATAATAACTAGTACATAAAGTAGTAGTTTGATGTCTGTATTTGAAGTAATGTTGTACATATCCCTCGGAGAAGACATGTTCATAAAAGTTTGGGATGATACAGTAATATGCATATTCTTTGTTTCAAAGTAATGATTAATATTTTTGGTGAATTTTTTTAAAAAAAGCCCTAGAGTATCCCGATTACCTTCTACATAGTAGTACCCGCTAACAGGCAAATAGTCAAAAGAGCTTTTTAAAGGTTTAATAGATATACTATCATTACCTGCAAAATCCTGGATAACCCCTATCTGATGAGCATTACTTTCTCTAGATGTTGATAAAAAAGCCTTATTGTTCTTAGTATCCTCAATACTCAGAAAATTTCCGGATTTTAACGTTATATAATCAAATAGAGTAGTAGGTTTATTTAATAATATGTATTTTACCAACTCCATTTGCTGATCAGGCTTATTGTTAATGGCTGGTCGAATTAAATTCACGTTCATTTCTGAAGAGGTTCTTAATAAAATAGGGTAAATCTCGCTTGGATCTGATAAACCTGCTTCATCAGGTATAAAAAAAGCAGCTCCGATTTTCTCTTCCAAAAGCAAAATGTGATTAAGTTCTTTTCGATCATAAGCTTCATAACTGACAAATAGAGAGAGTGAAAACGATAGTATCAAAAACAAGATAATGAGTTTTTTCAAATCAAATATCTCCTTCAAAGCAGACGTGAATTGAAACGAACTGAATTAAGCATATATGCTATGCTAAGATTCAGTTCGTTTATACAATAGTATTCTTAATTATAATAACTCTTACTTAAGACAAGAATTCTCTACTAGAATAATCCTATTTTGATTCGTATACATTCCAGTAGGCATGTGTATCTTCAGATGCACCTCCGATAGCGCTCGCGTAAGAGGTTGTTCCAGCATTTACTTGACCACTACGTAATATCTGCGTACCTATACTGGCTGTAGAAGAATGGATTTTAGTTTGATGGTTATAATTGGACCAGACTTTTTTGCTAAGCGGAAAAACCCAACTTGTTCCGTAATCCCAGGTCCCTCCACCAACATCTACAGCTGGAGACACTACACCAGAGGTGAATTTAGTAAGTTGATTCTCTGTAATGACATTAGTTAGGTCTACTGATCCACTAGTTGCGGAGTTTTGCGCCATAGCATGGCTGATAGGAACCAATAAAACAGCTGCTACAATAGACAAACTCAAAATCTTTTTCTTCACTATTTAACACTCCCTTGGTTTTATGTAGAATTCTGGAATTCTATATATATTATATCATAGTATGTAACAAATTGGTATTTTATATTGAACAAATAAGTAAATTAGGTAATTTATACCTATTATTTGAGTGCTAAAGTAGCATATTTTTACAATATTTGTACTATAAAAGTTTTCATTAGATGGTTGGTTATTTTCAAGTGAGATTCGAGATGAGTTGATGATGGAAGTCTTTCAATGTTACCCTTTTTTAGAGCACTGTGTTCAAATGAGTTGGTAGTGTATCCAGATCAGTTTAAATGAAGAGGGGGAAACGCAAATGAGAGATAAACATTGGCTTGTCGTGCAGTATCCGCTGAAGAGTGCCAAGGGCAGCAAGCGTGATCAGTGGTTGAAGGAGAAGGTCATGGAGTATCTTGAAGCTGCGCTGACTCAGCATGATCTGGGAGAGGTGGATGGATGTGATCTGGGGAGCAGTGTGGCCGATCCGAACAAATTTGTGATGAATATTTTTTGTGTGGTGACGGATGAAGAGCGGGGTATAGCATTGATTAAAAAGGTACTGCGAGAGAGTCGGCTGGATTATACCCGTATCATCATTGCGACCATGCCTTACGGCACAGAAGGAAGTTACACGCTGAAATATGCTTCCAAAAAGGGTATTACCGAGTTCTCGCTATAATCGCAAAAGTAACATATTAACGAAGCTCCGCTTTCGTCTGTAGAGGTTAGCTACGCGTTTGCGGGAGTTACCAGGCCTATCCCTCGTTCCAATATAACTAATATGAGCGACGTTCACTTTTACGGTGAGGGTCGTTTTTTATGCCGTCCAATGTACATTTATTCATTCCCTTTGGAAATCACCGACCTTACCAGCTCTCTACCAAAACAAACCTGCTAAAGCGATAAAAAACAGTTGAGGGTCTTCCAGATTCAAGCATATAATATACAATTGTATAAAATCCGAGGGAGTGTATGCGCTCGGAAAATTTGAGCCGATAGGAGGGCCTGATGTTGAGAAGGAAGCTCCAGCTAAAGTTTCATTGGAGAGAGTTGATCCTACGCAAGCCCAGGACACTTGCTTTTAAAATCCCCTTTGCGTACTTTGTCGTTATTCTGGTAACGGTGGCGTTCAGTGCACTGGTGCTGAATCGCATTTCGGAAAATGATGCGCAGCAGAAAATTAACGAAGCATCTCTGCAGACGATTACCTCCATCCAGACAAACGTGAATCTCATGATGGAGAATGTGAACAATTATTCGAAAATGATTTTCTCTGATCCTAACCTGCAAAACCTGCTTCGGCAGGGTAACGTTTATTCAAATTTGCAGACACAGTCCAAGGTGAGCTCCTATTTGACCAATCTTATGCAAGCGGTTCCAATTATTGATTCAGTCTACATTTATGATAACTCGGGGCATCGGTTTTCGGTGGGAACACAGCAGTGGCCTGCTTTTCTCGAAGCGAAGGTAGAGGATGCGTCATGGTATGAGCAGGCTCTGAAGTACAAGGGACGATACCTGCTGAGACTGAATGGCGGTGACAACGATAACGACGATGACAAAATCGAAGCCGAAGTTGTGCCAGAGGACTCTCCAAGTCACGAATATACTAACAAGGAAACCAGCAGAAGCTTGGGCAACAACGATCAAGACAATGAGCAACGTGATAGAAACCATCATGAAAGCAATAGCCAAAATATCGGTAGCATTAATATTCAAAAAGAGAACGGGCCTCCAGCCTTCGGAACGAACGCGGAACAGGAGAAAGGTGAAGAAAAAAACAACGAGAAGGAAAAAGAGAAAGTGGTCTCTTTTATTCGTTTAATGCGTGATCTGGATGACACATCCCCGCTGGGCTTTCTGGTCATGAACATTAAAGAGAAATCCATTGCGCAGGCTTACGCCAATCTGCCTGCATCTGATTCGTTTCAGGTGGCTATTCTGGATGAGCATCAGCGAGTCATCGCAACCAATGCCGCAGCAAACGTTGCTAGAAATACCGCTACAAACACGCCTTCTACAGCAGTTGCTTCAAAATCAACAGTCCCTCCAGCACTTACATCGTCTATACAGTCTACATCCTCTCCAGCATCAGCAGAGTTGTTTGCTTCTTCAGCCTCCACAGCTGCGGCTCAGAAACAGGCGGGTATGCAGGAGATTTTACAGGCGAATCAGGCCAGGTTATCCCAAGCATTTCAGGAACAGCCCACGGGTGTTGTGACACTGCATTCCGGCGGCTTGGATTACGCAGTAACCTATCTCTCTGCGGGTGAAGATCAGTGGAAGTATATCAGCATGAGTCCGTACCGTGCAACAGATACTCGTAACAAATCATTGGTGCTGCTTGCGCTTATGCTGCTTGGGGTGAACGGTTCCGTCTTTTTCATCAGCTCCTTCATCATCTCAAGAAGTGTTATCAAGCCCATCCATAAGCTGCTTCGGTCCATGCAGAAAGCACCAAGCGGTAATTTTCGCAAAGTCAAAGTGGAGTTGAACAGTTCCGAATTCGAGCAGCTGTACAGCGGTTATAACCAGATGATTGAGCAGATTGAACAGATGCTGAAGCGTATTATTCAGGAGCAGCAGACGATCCGGCGAGTCGAGCTGAACACGCTTCAAGCGCAGATCAAGCCCCATTTTCTATACAATACGCTGGATTCGATCACTTCTCTGGCGATGTCCGGTATGAATGATAAGGTATGCGAGATGCTGGAGGCGCTCGGGAGCTATTATCGGCTAAGTGTCAGCAAAGGGAATGAGGTGATTACCCTGCACGAAGAGGTTGAGATTGTTCGTCATTATCTGACCATCCAGCAGGTACGTTATCCGGGTATTTTTGAGGTAAAGTATGATATCGCGCCTGACTGTGAGCGGGTGATGATGCCGAAGCTGGTACTCCAGCCGCTGGTAGAAAATTCGTTGTATCACGGGATTCGCGCCAAAGGCAGTCCGGGCATCATTCGTATTCAGGCTCGGCAATCAGCAGATGCGGTCATAGTGACACTTACTGACGATGGAGTGGGTATGTCCGTGGAGCAAGTTCAGCAGATTCAGCACTCGGAACAGCACAATTCCGTTTGGCCTATGCCCAAGCCTCCACATTCCAGCACGATGATCGTCCGTGATCTAAGCCATGATCTCCATCCTATCGATAGCCGCAACGATCTGACGGTTCTGAATGCTCCCTTTGCTCCAGAAAACCTGAAAAAGTTGAATTTTCAATCTAATCTCGCTAATTGCGGCAAGGATTCCAGTTCTATTCGGACCTCTTTCGCTTCAACTTCTGCGCCTACTTCGGATGTTAATGTGAATGCCAGCTTTGGCCTGTGGGGGACGATGGAGCGGCTGCGCATATTCTATGATCGTGAAGATGTAATGAAGCTAGAGAGTGAGCCTGGAAAAGGAACCACTATAACGATTACCATCCCGAGGGGAGAAGGTGCATCATGGAACTATTAAATGTATTGATTGTAGATGACGAGTATCTCATCCGTAATCTGCTGCGGATGCGCATCGACTGGCAGCAGCAGGGCATGCAGATTGTTGGCGAGGCCGCCGATGCTGCCGAGGCTTTGGAGCAGGTAGAGCTGCTGCATCCAGACATCGTGTTTACGGATATATATATGCCCAAGGTGGACGGCATTGAGCTGAGCGAACGGATTCTGGAGCGATATCCGAACATCAGAATTGTCGTGGTGACGGGACATGATGAATTTGAATATGCACGCCAGAGTGTGAAGCTGGGCATATCCGATTTTATTTTGAAGCCGATCCGGGCCTCAGAGTTATTACAGGTTACAGCCAAGCTGCGAGCAGGCATTGAACAGGAGAGAGGACGTGCATATGAACTGGCCAAGCTGCGGGAGGACATGAAGCGTAGCCTACCGTATCTCAAGGAACGGTTTGTAAATCAATGGCTGCACGGTCTGCTTCATGAGAATGAGGTCAAGGACCAGGTGCATCTCTACGGTATCCCAATTACTGCGAACAAACCACAGTCTCGCATAGCCATCATCGAGGTAGAGGCAGCTATACCTCTACAAGCGGGGACTTCTACAGAGGAAGCTCAGATCCTGCTGCGCATGGAGGTTCTGAAGCGCGTACAGGCCTACTATCAGCAGGATCTATACAAAATTATCATCATGGACACCAATAACCGAATTGTCATTCTTGCGATCAGCCCTGATGCAGGGCTGACCGAGCAGGTCGAGCAGCTTCAGGAAGAGCTGCGGCATTTGCTTAAAGCTGGTGGCTTTGAGGCAGACGTCACGGTTGGAGTTGGGCAGATGTACTCCGGGTGGGAGGGAGTCTGCATGGCATACCGGGAAGCGTGTCGTGCTCTGGATTACCAGACGTTTGCGGGGAAAAATCAGGTCATCTGCTTCGAGGATCTTGTGATTGAAAGTCACAACGGCAGCCAGCCCTATCGCTCCGACACAAGCCTGCTACAGCAGCTGCAATTTTGCGTCAGTGTTGGTGCGGGAGAGGAAGCAGTCTCCGTACTTAATAAAATTCTGACTTTCCCATTCACCAATGTGGCCCAGTTTCGTATGGCGGCCATGGATGTAATCACCGAATGCCAGCGCGCTGCCATGGAACAACAGCTTGAGGGTGAGCAGGTATTTAACAAGGAAGCTGTTGCCCTAATGCTGATGGCAGACCATTTACCGGAGCTGAAATTGCTGCTGGAGCAGCATGTCCGCACCATAACGGATGTTATTCAGGCGAAACGTCAAGCGAGAGAAGGCAATCTGATTGATCAGGTCAAGGCGTACCTTGAAGAGCAGATGGGCAATGCAGACGTGGGGCTATCGAGCACAGCGGCGGCTTTTTACGTAAGTCCGGGTCATTTGGGGCGGCTGATGAAAAAAGAAACCGGGCAGACGTTTGTTGAATATTTAACGCAGCTGCGCATGAAGAAGGCAGAGTCGCTGCTGAAGCAGACCGATCTGAAGGGGTATGAGATCGGGGAGCAGGTAGGCATCCCGGACCCGCATTATTTCAGCGTGTTGTTCAAAAAACAGTTCGGCCGCTCCATGAATGAGTATCGGAACGTCAGAAGTTAGTGTTCCGCACTCCGTAATTTGGTTGCGCTTTCATACATGTTCGAATATTACAAGGCGATGCCTGTTTTCTAAATGGAGCACACTGCAAACGTTTACTAAAATGTGGATATATAGAGTTGAGCTACTTGTTTACACATCAACGGAGAGGACAGAAAAAACCTGCAGAAGCGGAGCGTTCGCCTTTATCAACGGATTTTACCCTTTCTAAAAGGGAATCAAAAAAATCTGGGGATGACAGTGATCGAAAGGTTATTCTGTCATCGGAGTGTACGTGTAAATATTTGAGTTCAACTCTATTAGAACCAACAAAAAGATCAGGGAGGTCATATGATGAAAGCGCTATTAAAGAAATCTTTAAGCCTGTTTCTGGCTCTGGGGCTTGCGGGGAGTCTTGCGGCATGCTCGTCCGATTCATCCGGCGGGGCACAGGGGGGAAGCAATGGCAAGATCAAGCTGACACTGTGGGATCAATCGGTGGGTACCACGGACCCGTCAGCCAAGCTGCTGCCCGAGATTGTGGAGAAATGGAACAGCGAGCATCCCGACATCCAGGTTGAACGTACAGGCACAACGGGTGAACAATACAAAACCAAGGTTAAAACCTCCATCGCAGCCGGCGAAGCACCAGACCTCTTCTACGGCATGGGCGGGGGAAGCTTTATGCAGCCTTATATCAAATCCGGCAACATCCTGGAGATTACACAATATTTAACAGACGATATCAAGGAGCGAATGGGTCCAGGGATGGCAGAGGCGATTAATATGGACGGCAAAATTTACACACTGCCTGTGTATACACACATCGCTAATCTTTATGTCAATACGGACCTGTTTGAAAAGGCGGGTGCCAAAATTCCAACGACATATAACGAGCTGCTGGATGCTGTCACCAAGCTGAAGGCCGCAGGAATTACGCCAGCTGTCATTGGTGAGAAAGACCGCTGGCCGGGCATGTACTGGTATGACATTATTGCGATGCGTCAAGCAGGTAATGCAGCGGTGATGGAGGCCTTTAAAGACCCGTCCAAGTGGGATTCACCTGACTTTGTAGCAGCGGCAACCAAGATGCAGCAGCTGGCTAAGGCTGGGGCATTCAACAGCAGCATGTTCAGTATGAGCTATGACGAGATGTTGGGAGCATTTAACGCTGGCAATGGAGCAATGATGTTCCAGGCCAACTGGGTGAATGCAGGCATTGAAGACCCTTCGTCTTCAGCGGTAAAAGGCAAAGTGAAGGTCATCCCGTTCCCGGTATTTGAGGATGGCAAAGGCACCAATACCGAAATCTTCGGCGGAGCGGTCGATGGATTCTACATCAGTCAGACGACTCAACATCCGAAGGAAGCCACGGAATTCCTCATGTATCTGAGCGAGCAGCTGGGTACGCAGGGTTTCCTCGCAGGAGCCGGACTGCCGAGCTGGAAGATAGATTCCCTCGATACGTCCAGCCTGTCCTCGCTCGACCTGTCTGCTGCGGACATTATGAAAACGGCAACCTCGTTCATCGCCTGGTGGGATAACATCCTGCCTGCAGAATCGGCCGAAGCGCACAAAAACCTGATCGCCCAGCTGCTGGCGGGTGATGTGACGCCAGAGGAGTTCTGCAAGCAGATGGCGCAGCTGAAGCCGACAGAGCTAAGCCTGTAGGTTAAAAACAAAGCCCAAACGAGGCGTGGTCCGGGAGTTTCCGGTCACGCCTTTGAGAGGAGAAGAGTGATGAACGCTGTATTTTCCAATAAAGGCACGATTGCCGTCTTTGTCCTGCCCACACTGATTCTGTTCTGCGGCATTGTGCTGATTCCGATCTTCATCTCCAGCTATTATAGTCTGCTCGATTGGAATGGGGTAGGGAAGGGCACGTTTATCGGCCTGGACAACTATGTGGAGATGTTTAAGGATACCCGAGTGATTAATTCGATCAAAAACTCACTGCTGTTCGCAGGTGCTTCGGTGTTTATTCAATTACCAATCTCCTTGGTACTTGCACTGATTTTGGCGTCCAACGTGAAGGGAGAGGGCTTTTACCGCACCGTGTATTTCATTCCTGTACTGATCTCCACGGTGGTTATTGCCCAGCTATGGTCGAAAATCTACAATGCTGATTACGGTCTGCTCAACGTCCTGCTGCAGAACATCGGTCTGTCCAGCTGGGCGCAGGATTGGCTCGGTCAGAAGCAAACGGCCCTTGCGGCATCGTTTATCCCTACACTATGGCAGTACATGGGATATCACATGCTGCTCATGTACGCGGGAGCAAAATCCGTATCCCAGGATGTGCTGGAGGCGGCCCGAATGGATGGGGCTTCCCGTATACGTGTGGCCTGGTCCATTATGATCCCGCTGATGAAGCCGATCCTCAAGGTATGTCTGGTATTTTCGGTGATCGGGGCATTCAAGGTGTTTGACCTGATCTATGTCCTGACAGGCGGCGGTCCATTCTACAGCACAGAGGTGCCAAGCACGCTGATGTACAGCACGATTTTTGACATGTTCAGATACGGATATGGCAGTGCGATTTCGGTGTTTATCATTGTGGAATGTCTGGTATGCACCATCCTCATTAATTCATTGTTCAAGACAGAGTAGAGGGAGGGAAGAAGCATGAGTACCCTTGATGTGATGCTGCAAAAAAAGCCCCGGCCTCAGCGCTCCATGACTGGAGCCATCGGCAAAGTGCTGCTGCAGGCGTGTTTGATCCTTATCGCCTTCATTCAGATCTATCCGCTGATCTGGCTGGCACTGTTTTCCTTGAAGGATAACAGTGAGATTTTCAGCGGCGATGTCGTCGGGCTGCCCAAATCCTTCTTATGGAGTAACTATACCAGAGCGCTGTCTGACGGGCATGTGCTGAACTATTTTATGAATAGTGTGCTGGTCACAGTGGTCTCTATTGTTCTGGTGCTGATCCTGTCCTCTATGACGGGGTACGCCATTACAAGAATGAACTGGAAGCTCAGTGGGCTGACGATGACGATGATTCTGCTCGGTATGATGGTGCCGATTCATGCGGCGCTGCTGCCGCTGTTTATTATTTTGAAAAACCTGGGCCTTCTCAACAGCTATTGGGCCCTCATTATCCCCTATGTGGCCTTCGGTATTCCGATGGCGGTATTCATTCTGGGCAGTTTTTTCAAGGGCATTCCGAGAGAGATGGAGGAGTCTGCGGTCATGGATGGGTGCGGCATATACCGCACGTTTTTCTCCATTATTCTGCCGCTCGTAACTCCGGCAATCTCTACGGTAGCGATTTTTACGTTTTTGTCGTGCTGGAATGAGCTGATGTTTGCAGTGACATTTATTAACAATACGGCTTACCAGACTCTGACGGTGGGTATGATGTCCATGGTCGGAACGTACATTACGCAGTGGGGCATCATCGGCGCAGGTCTGATGATTACAACGGTGCCAACGGTTGTGATCTACCTGCTGCTGAATAAACAGGTGCAGAAGAGTATGATTGCGGGTGCGATCAAGGGCTGATTAGTGGGGTGAGTTTGCTTAGACCGATAGAGATGGGAGTTCGATCTGTTTCGGCTAACGACTCCTAAAGTGTGATCACTGGACTAGACCCAGGCTTCTGACCGTGGAATAATAAGGAAGAGCTTATCCGAGCAGTCAGAGAGGGGAATATGATGATATGGTGGAGCAGTCAATTGTCGAGCAGGTAACGATGAAGGAAAAGGTTGTAGCTTTTACATTTGATGATGGTCCGCACCCGGTATACACCCCGCAAGTGCTGGACATTTTCCGCCGCGCAGGCGGGCATGCGACATTTTTTATGATTGGCAAGGAGATGGAAGCGCACCCGGACATTGCAGCGGAGGTGCACCGTGAAGGGCATGAGATTGCTAATCACACGTACACCCATCCGAACCTGACCGAGCTTACGCTGGATGAGGCTGGAGAGGAGCTGCGACAAGCAGAACAACTGGTTCAGAAGGTCACGGGCAAGTCTGCCCGGAGCTTCCGGCCGCCTTATTTTGGCGTCAACGATGACATTCTGGCTCTGGCTGCGGAGCGTGGGTATCGTACGATTGGTGCAGTGAATGGTGCTGCCAGGGATTGGGACAATCCCGGAACCCGGCATATTGTGGAGCATAGCCGCTCGGCGGTGAAGCCTGGCAGTGTGCTGATTTTCCATGACGGATACGGTGATCGCTCCCAGACAGTAGAAGCTGTGCGTGTGCTGGTGGAGGAACTGACGGCAGACGGATATCGGTTGGTTACGGTGAGTGAATTGTTAGACATGTAATGCGTTGTAATGAATATCCCGGTATGAAAATAATACAAAAAATACTCCCCACAGAAGCGGAGAGGTCATTGCAACACGATCTCTGTACCCTGCATGGGGAGTACTTAATTTAGCATGGACTTACTTGTTCTGGCTCTATTCCCGTTTACCGTGATATCGGCAGGACTATACGGAGTCCACCAACGTCAATAACTCGGATACAGGCGTACGTGGTCTGGCGCGGCGAACCTTCGATGGATCGAAATATCCCATATGCAGGGTACCAACCACCTTCTGGCCTGGCTTCACACCCGCCGCCTCCCGGAATGCGGGACTCCAGTTGTAGTCATTCGTTTTCCAGACAACGCCGATGCCTCGTTCCCAGGCTAACAGCTGTAAATTTTGAATGAGAGCACTTGCCGCTGACAGAGCTTCTTCCCATTCTTTCCAACGGGGCTCCTCGTCAATCAGCACCAGCAGGTGCACCGGGACCTCGGAGCAGTAGGCCTGCTCCACTCGTTCGCCGTATTGCTCACGCTTGTCCGCTGTATATGTAGCAAGCACTGCATCCGAGAAACGCTTGCGCCCTTCGCCAACAAACATGAGGAACCGCCAAGGCTCCTTGCGGGAGTGAAAGGGTGCCCATACGGCGGCATCTAGCAGCTCCATGATGAGCGGTACAGGTACGTCTTCGCCTGTAAAATGATTCACCGTACGCCGTTCGCGGATCGTTTTTTCAATAGCCTGATAGGTTTCTTCCATCCTCTGCTCCATGCTCAATTCCCTCCTGATTATGCATATCTTCAGTACATACAATTACGATCATTTGACGAGTGCCTGCAGCACATCATCCACCTTTTTGTTGTAAGCGAGCGGCCCGAAGGTCATCCAATGATCCATGCTTACCTCATAGGTTTGATTGTTTTTCACGGCGGGGAGGGATTTCCAGATGCTGCTGTTGATCAACTCCTGCGCCAGATCTTTGCCGCCCTCATCGTAAGTAATGAACAGATGATCTGCTGTAATCTCCGGGATGATTTCCTTAGAGATGACCGCCATACCGGAGTCTTCACCCCAAGCCAGATCTTTAGCAATCTGCGGTGGGTTCAATCCCAGATCGGTATAGAGGACATTGCCAACATATCCCCCTGGTCCGCCATAGAGCCGAATTTCCTTATTGCTGCGAACACGGACAAAACCGACCGTTTCATCTCCGATGGCGGCTTTCAGTTTGGCCTTGGCATCCTTCACCTTGCTGTCATAGCTCTGGAGCACCTTCTCTGCTTCGGCCTGCTTACCCGTCAGCTCACCGATGGTCCGTAAGGCTTCTCGCCACTGATCTGGAGCATCTGCTCCGAAAACATAAGTAGGTGCAATGCTGGAAAACTTTTCGTAATTCCCGTCATTCGCATAACTAGGGAAGGCAAGCAGGATCAGATCGGGTCTGGCAGCGAGCATCGCCTCGTAATCGATGGCGCTGGTATCCACTTTAGGCAAATCCCCGATGGATGACTGCAAGTATTTCAACGAGAACGAGCCGATAACCGTCTGTGTCACGGGTTTGATTCCCAGAGCGACAAGGTAATCCTCCAGATATAAACCCGCAATCCGCTGGGGGTGGGCAGGTACTTCAATACTTCCAAAGTCATGCTTGAAAGTGTTCACCTGAGCTCCGTCCTGCTGTGTGGTTGTTGTTGATGCTTGGTTTGCGTCGGATGCCTCTGCTGTTTGGTCTGAACGGCTATCCTGAGTGGAACTTGCCGGATTCGTGTTCCCACAAGCGGTTAGAACAGCGAGCACTAAAACGATGAAGCACACCAGCAAGTGGTCACGTAGGTTCCTCATGTTGTATCCTCCTATATGATAAAGATTATCATTCTCATACGGATTCTAACATGGGCTCTGGCAAAACGACCATACAGAATTGTTCGATTTCATTTATGAGATTGTGCGTTTCATCCGTGGACAGCCTCGCTTCACCGTTGCCGAATCGCGCTTATAAAGTTTATTTTCTGCGGCTGCGCATGGAGTCCAGCACCTGCTGAATTTTTCGTTCATGTCCGAGCACACCAAAGGTCATCCAGACATCGGTTGTACCCATGTACACCTGATTGTTTTGAACCGCGCCGAGTTCAGTCCAATAAGCACTTTGAAACAGCAGCTGTGCCTGTTCAGTCTGAGCATCGTCCACAATAACCAGTAGATGGTCTGCTTCAAGCTGGCTTAGACTCTCGGGTCTGACCGGAATGACCGCACCTGTAGGGTGGCGAGACCATTCCTGAAGCAACGGTGGCATGTTTAGGCCTAAATCCTCGTATAACACAGAGCCGGTGTAGCTTTCAGGTCCACCATACAAGCATAATCCTTCCCTGAAATGATACCGAAGCAACGCTACCGTCTCATCTCCAATCATCCCTTCCAGTTCCTGCTTGGCCTTTCGTGCCTGCTCATCATAACGTTGAATAGCTTGCCGGGCTTGTTCCTCCCGGTGCACCAGACCCGCGATGCTCATCAATGTTGATCGCCAGTCCAATCCGGCTTGCTGGAATACATACGTAGGGGCAATCCCCGCGAACTGCTCATATCGTGCATCTGCTGCAAAATCGGGAAAGCCGAGCAGGATCAGATCGGGGCGCAAGCCTCGTAGCAAGCTAAAGTCGATGTGGCTGACGTCCAGCTTCTGCACTCCATCCAGAGCGCTCGACAAGTATCTCTGATAGTAACTGGAGCGTGAATATTGCACCACCGGCTGGATGCCCAGTACAGTTAAGTGATCCTCCAGAAAGAGACCGACAATTCGCTCAGGCGGTCGGTTTTCGGCTGCTGCCGGGGAACTGGAAGCACGCAGATGCGCAGTATACAGCAGGGAGCTGGCGATGCTTCGTTCTTGATTACGCTGTACATATGCCGTTGGCGGCAGGCCCACCACCTGTTTAAAGCGTGAGCTGAAGTAATATGGCGTACTGAAGCCAACAGATTGGGCGATCTCGCGTATAGGTTTATCGGAAGAGACCAGCATTTGTTTTGCATGCTTGATTCGAATTTCGGCAAGCCTGTCCATCGGGCTTGTACCCGTTTCTTTGCGAAATAGAGATGAATAATAACCAGGGCTCATATCAGCGATCTGTGCAAGCTGCTCGCGGGTCAGCTCCTGATCGTACTGCTGCTCCATATAGAGAATGGACCGCTGAATGGCCGGGTTGATGTCTGGAGCCGAGGTTTCCAACCAGTCTGCCTGTTCCCATACATGATCCAGCAGCTCCATGAAGAGCCGCTGACGTTGAAACTCCTGTCGTTCATCAGACTGTGCACGTCTTGCATATAATTGATCTATCATCTGGCCGATCTGTGGCTGCTCGTACCAGCAGATTTCTCCTTCATACGGTAATCTTGCGGGTACACGCCGGATCTGTCCTTTTGCATGGTAAGCTTCGATGATGCGTATCCCGTCAAAGACGAGTTCATACCCTTGCAGAGGTGCTTCTTCTTCCTCCGTAGAGAGATGATATGCCGTTTCCGGCGAGAACAAAAAGCAGCTTCCTGAACGCACGGGACATGGCGGCTTGTCCTTCCATTGGAGCCACCCCTGCCCTGAAGTAATATAGATCAACTTGTGGATGTCGAAGCGAGGTGTATTTCCTTCCTCCCCGTACAGCTGTCTTATATGTAGAAGCGCAAAGGTCAGAGATGAAGGGGCATGCGATGTATATGAATTCATCATGATGGGAGTCCATTCCTTTCATATCGTTGACGAGTCACTTTCATCGTCTATAGTTCATTGTTTAAAGCCATTATAGAAACTTGCAGACATGGACGCAATGCATCAAACCTAAGCATAACCAGATGAAGCACGACAAAAGGACGAAGCCCGTTATGTCGCTGCTTCGCCGCTTCTTTTATCTCCAGTGTTTGATTCACCTCAGTACTCCGTGCTTACTGGTTATTGAACATGGGCTCTGTCCGCAGCAGATAATTGCCTCTAACCTCAGCCGTCCAGTTGGCAAAGACCTCTCTCCATTGCACACTGTTAAAAAATTCATCAACGGACTGGTTGTCAGAGTCCCAATCAACGAATATGTTAAGCGGGGTAATTCCTCCTGCCCAGATGCCGTTGCTGACATCGGTTCCCGTCTCTCGGACTAACAGGATCGGGATACCGAACTGGAATGCCATAGCAGGTTCAATCTGCGAAAAGGTGGAGCCTTCCCAGAACGGCGTCGTCGTTGGCGGGTCACCTACATTGGACCGAAGAATCTCGACATAAAATCTGCGGAAATTGATAGCAAGCAGACCATAGCTGGAAAATACAAGCCGCCGGATATTCGTCAGAATATTTTCCGGGTATTGTTCACTTACAGGCAGTGTGCGCGGGAATAACAGCGCATCTTCAATCTCCAGCACGAGTCGGTTCAAAAATTGCCCCTGCACATCGTTCACCGTGTTAGTTGTACTCAGGAAGATCGGAATGCGAAACGCACGATCCACACAGGTTTGGATGGCGGAGGGGGCATCCTTGACCACAGACATAGACTTGGCTCTCGGGGTGGAGGCAAGAGCAGATGTCCGCACCTGTCCACGGACGGGCGGCAGCTCGGTTACAAAGCTGACGGGGGAATGATTTTTCATCGGTACCTGCTGTGTTTTGGTGGTTTTCGTCTTACCTTTGGATTGATTCAATGTTCACATCTCCAATGCACAAGATTCGGGTTCACTCGTTAACCCCAGCCTATGCACATTAGCCCATCCGTGTGACCGGGCAATTCTGCTGAAATTTTACTTCGTACAGCAATCTACTTTATAATAATAGGCTAAACTGGACTGCGTCAGGAGGAGAACATGGACTTTATCAGAAACCAGCTAGAAGAGCTTGGCATGAGCGAGCCCTCAATCGGGTATCTTTCCAATGTAATTATGGTTGTACTGATCGCGTTAATCTCGATTATTGCCAACTATATCGCCAAACAAATCGTGCTGAAGACGGTGCATCGGATTGTGAGCCACAACCGCTTCAAATGGGGACACATTGTTGTTCAGAAAAAGCTGTTCCAGAAGCTGTCACATCTTGTACCGGCTATCATTATTTATTATTCCGCGTATATCTTTCCGTCCTATCAGGCTTTGATTGAAAAAGCGGCAATGACCTACATGATTGTCATCATGATAACGGTGCTGAATGCACTGCTTAATGTGTTTGACGATATTTATCGTACCTATGAAGTGTCCAAAATTCGCCCAATTAAGAGCTACATTCAGGTAGCCAAAATAGTCCTGTTTATCATCGGTGGCATTATCGTCATCTCCAGTCTGATTGGACAGAATCCGTTCATTATTCTTAGTGGACTGGGCGCGTTATCAGCGGTACTGATGCTAATCTTCAAGGACTCAATTCTGGGTCTGGTTGCGGGCGTGCAGCTGTCATCCAATGATATGGTGCGTGTGGGCGACTGGATTGAGATGCCTAAGTATAATGCCGATGGCGATGTTATCGACATTACCCTGAACACGGTGAAGGTCATGAACTTTGACAAGACCATTACGATGATTCCGAGTTATGCGCTTATTTCGGACTCGTTCCGCAACTGGCGGGGCATGCAGTTGTCAGGCGGCAGAAGAATCAAGCGAAGCATTTTTATTGATATCAGCAGTATCCGTTTTTGCAATGAAGAGATGGTGGCCGAGTTTGAGAAAATTCACTATTTATCGGACTATGTCACATCCAAATTAAAGGAAATTGAGGCCTATAACACAGAGCGTCAAGTGAACAGGGAGAGTAATGTCAACGGCAGACAGCTCACCAACATCGGTGTGTTCCGTGAATATATCCATCAGTATCTGAGACATCATCCGAAGATCAATAAGGACATGACCATGATTGTGAGACAGCTGGCCCCTGAAGATCGCGGATTGCCTCTCGAAATCTACGCATTCAGTAACGATACCAACTGGGGTGTGTACGAGAATGTACAGGCAGATATTTTTGACCATATCTTCGCGGTGGCACCAACGTTTGGGCTGCGGGCCTTCCAGAATCCAACGGGTCATGACATTGTGCAGCTCAAGGAGACCCATGAAAAGGAATATGTTCGCGAATATTAATGCTGCGTCCGCAAGCACCAGATGGATTAGAGCCATGAACCTCCAAGGTTGATGGCTTTTTGTCTGTGATATAATAGGCGTGTTTAAGGGACGTAGGACTAGAAAAAGAAGCGGTAAGGGTCATGAGGGAAGGATACAGGCAGGGGGAAGGTTTGATGGAGATGTTAGTGGACTGGGACGCCCATATCGAGCAATGGAGCCATGCGGCTGTTCGCCTGCAAAGGATTCGGGCCTACCGTGAGCAGGGGCAGGGTAATGGTGAGGTTGTGGGGGAGCAGTTCGATTCGCAGTCCGGGTCGGAGCCGGAGTTTACTTTGAATGCACATATCGGCTGTTTCTTCGTTCTTACGCGAGGAGAGGTGAGGATCAGGATGGCAGATGAGGTGTATCATTGCCGCTCACCGTATATTTTGCATGGTGGTGAGGGTACAGGGCTGAGCTTTGATGCGCTGGATCACCATGAGATGTGGGACGGTTATCTGGTCTTCTATTCAGCTGTTCCAGCATCATCCGAGGAGCGTAAGAGTCTGGCTCTGTCTTATGGGTTCTCACCTTATGCGTTGCTGCCGATTCAGGAGAAATGTGAAGCGATGGAACGCTTATGGGCTGGGGGCGAACCGTTGGACAAGCTGCAGGGCCAGTCGTACTTTTTGCCTTTTGTGCATGAGATTCTTAGACAACGAACACAACGGCTCACCCATACAGAAAGAAGCCGATACAATATCGTAGCCGAAGTGATTCAATATATACAGGTACACTATAGTGAACCGATTACAGTAGAGAAGCTGGCAGGTAGGTATGATTGCAGTACCAGTTATTTGTCTCGTTTATTTCGAAATCAGATGCGGCTTGGGCCGATTGAATATTTGATTCACGTGCGTGTTCAGCGCGCGAGGAAATTGCTTCTGAAGTCAAATGCCAAAGTACAGGATATTGCAAGCCAGGTGGGTTATGCAGATGTATATTATTTCAGTCGGTTGTTTAAAAAGTATACCGGTCGTTCCCCGCTACAATTTCGCACGGAACATCGGAAGATCACTCACGCTCGAGTTCAGAATAATCCATTACACGGATTAGAATCGTCTATTGTCTCCACCTCCGTGCATTCTCATAATGAGAATGAGTCTTATTATCAATGTAGTCAGGAAGGGGATACATCCATGTTTCAATTTCCAAGACCGGCCTTTGGAGCCATGATGGTACTGTGCACATCATTGATTCTGAGCGCTTGTCAGGCAAGCACAACACCTGGAGGAACCAATGCTCAAGAGCCAACCAGTTCTACTGCAACAACGGTAGTGTCAGACAGCACAGCTGCAGAAACTCGGACCTACACACACCTGAAAGGTCAGTCGGAAATTCCTGTGCATCCACAGCGGGTTGTCAGTTTCTTTCATCTGGGGGAGCTGATGGCACTTGGCGTGAAGCCGGTGGGCACAACGACATATATTCTGGATAATCCACATATCAGCGACAAGACGGGGATTACGGATGTTGGCGTTCCGCCAGATGCAGAGAAAATTCTGGCGCTGGAGCCGGACTTGATCGTAACCACGGCTGCGTTTGCCGAAGCTGTAGAGGGTGGATATGATGCGCTGAAGCAGATTGCGCCAACGATTGTGGTCGAGCAGAATAATGATCCGGTCAAAGATGTAGAGATGTTTGGTGATATTCTTGGAA
Organism: Paenibacillus barcinonensis; assembly: GCF_003217495.1. Lineage (GTDB taxonomy): Bacteria > Bacillota > Bacilli > Paenibacillales > Paenibacillaceae > Paenibacillus > Paenibacillus barcinonensis. The sequence continues at coordinate 74,335 of NZ_QJSW01000021.1, forward strand.
AACAAGAAGAGGCGGAGCAATGGAAAGCCAATTTCACAGCTAAAATCGCTGAATATAAGGAAAAAATCAAACCTTATGTGGAAGCTAACGAAACGTTCTCTATATTGAACGTGCGTCCAGATGCCCTTTTTGTATACGGGGATACCAACATGGGAGGCAATATTTTATACAAATACCTTGGTCTGAAGCCAGCTGCGAAAGTGGATTCGGATGTCATCCATGGCGATACGTGGGAAATCTCGAGCGAGGTCATTCCCGAATATATCGGTGATCGTTTGTTCCTGGCGGTAAACAAGGGAGCGGAGGACAAGCTCAAGGATATGCAGAAGCTTATTGATGCCTCGCCAGCAGGAAAATCGGGGCAGGTGTACTCCATTGATTTTGATCAATTCCTGCCAAGTGACGCTATCGCGATTGAGAAACAGCTGGACATTATTACAGACCTATTAATGGGAAAAGCCCAGTAATTCTGTTTTCACAGAACGTTGTCCGGGCTGGAGCGTAGTTTGCATTGATTCAGGCTTGTGTGCAGGAGTAGAATAACGAGAGAACGGTCCAACTTTTCCCATCTTATTCAGGAAGAATGATACGACCTGATACAAAGGAGAGCTCTCGAATGAATCATATCCCGGAGTACACATTGAATGATGGTCTGAAAGTACCTGCCATTGGATTTGGTACGTACAGTCTGAAAGGTGAGGCTGGCGTGCAATCCATTGCATCTGCACTGGAAGCAGGGTATCGCTTGATTGATACAGCGTATAACTATGAAAATGAGGCCACCGTCGGCAGAGCCATTAAACATAGCTCTATTGCTAGAGAGGAGCTTCTCATTACCTCCAAGCTGCCCGGACGATATCATGCCTATGATAAAGCCTTGGTCGCGATTCAGGAGTCGCTGTACAGAGCCGATCTGGACTATTACGATCTGTATCTGATCCACTGGCCAAATCCCAAGCAGGATAAGTATGTTGAGGCGTGGCAGGCTTTAATCGAAGCGAGAAAACGTGGATATATCCGCTCCATCGGTGTCAGCAACTTCCTGCCGGAGCATAATGAACGGCTGATTCAGGAGACGGGCGTGGCGCCGAGCCTGAACCAGATTGAGGTGCATCCGTTCTTCGATCAGACGAATCAGCGGCAGCAGGATGCGAAGCATGGCATTGTCAACGAATCATGGAGTCCGATTGGAAGGGGCAATGATGCGGTGCAGAATATTTTGAAGCAGGAGGACATTCTTCGGATCGCAGAGACACATGGCAAAACGCCAACACAGATTATTCTGCGCTGGCATGTAGAGCTCGGCTCCATTCCTATTCCCAAAGCAGGCTCGCTGCAGCATCAGCAGGAGAATATTGAACTTTTTGATTTCGAGCTGAGTGCAGCAGAGATGCAGATTTTGGCCACGTTTAACCGCCCGGATGGACGCTTGTGGAATCAGGACCCGAGCGAGTACGAGGAATATTGATACGTTGGTGCGGGAGAGGACGATGAGTTTTGGCAGCGAATTGGTGGCTTGCGCTAATCATTATGGTTGTGGTCAACGCAATAACAGCCTGGAGTTTATGGACAGGGGAACGAATTAGCCCGAGAGCGACAACGTGGTTTTTTGTTGTGGCCAATGTCATTGGGGCAGGTCTGGCTATCTCTCAATTCTTTTGGATGGACTTTAGCTAAATTAATGTAAAGAAGGGTTGTTTCCATGTCGTAATGACAGGAAGCAGCCCTTTTCTAGTTGTTGTTATTTCTACTATTGCTGTTGAGTTATTCGTTTCGTTGTTTTAGCTCTGGCATCGGTCAGTGGCTTGAACGCGGAATGCGGAACGTCAGAATCTCATATGGCTTGATGTCAAAAGCAATACGTCCATGCTGCACGTTACATGCTGCTTCGATGTTCTCCATCAGATCACATGCGTACGCTGTTGAAGCTGCTTCCTCAGGCAATTGCAAGGAGGCACGGCTACGGCGGCCATGGGCTTCATACACACGGATGATCATATCATCGTTGTCCTCGGCTTTTTTAATAACCTCCAGCACCACATTCTCCTGATCTACAGAAGCAAGCGACCATGTACCTGGCAGTGTACCCGTTTGCGAGCCAACCTCCAGGCCGACCAGCGGACGATTCAGATCATATGCGGCCTGAATGACACGTCCCTCACGGAAATCTCCCTGATGCGGATAGAGCGAGTAGGTGAAGACATGCTGCTCTTTGTCGGCATTTTCGTTCGGATACGTCGCACTTTTGATCAGGGACAGACGCATCACGGAATTGTGAATGTCATACCCGTACTTACAGTCATTGAGCAATGCAGCGCCATATCCGCTCTCGGCGAGATCGGCCCACTTCTGACCACAGACCTCAAACCGTGCCTGATCCCAGCTGGTGTTGCGGTGTGTAGCACGTTCCACGTTACCATACTGAATTTCATAGACGGCTTTTTCACTCCAGATATCAAGCGGGAACGCAACTTTGAGCAGCAGATGCTCCTGTTTCCAGTCTACAAAGGTACGGAAATCAATTCGCCGTGTATGTGCGTAGAAGATGATCGTTTGTTCAACGACAGAGTCCAGGAACTGTCTTTTCACTTGAAGCACAGAGCGTACTGGTCCAATTTCGAGCCATTCCATGGATTGCAGGTCGTTGACTTCCCACATATGCTGTTCAAAATAATCGTCAATGTTCCATGCCTCGTACTCCGCCGGACGATCCTCAAATACCTGCAGCACATTGCCGCGCTCGCCTGCTTGCAGCAGCTCGCGTCCCTCCAGCTTGTCCCATACGGATACAAACTCAGCACGGTCATTCAGGCGAATATCATACCAAGGGGTTTCGATGGAGCGCTGCTCTGAATCCCATTGTGCAACCGTTATACCTGCGTTAAGCTCTGCAGAGGCATCCGGTATGATGCGGAATGTTTTATACCCGGCAGCAGGCACGTTCTCAGCGAGGAACACAAGGCCACTCTCGGGTGTGTATTGGCTTGGTACAGGACGTTCACCATCATATACCGTTACTTTTCTCGTAAAGGAAGGCAGCTCCACCACGTCTGTCCGTGCAAAGCCGGTCGTGTTAAACACAGCAATTGCTTCGCCATCTGACGTAATCTGGCTCACAATACCGTTCAGCGCGCTATTTTGAAGCTCTTCTGTGACACGTAGCACCTCTTCATATTGTTCCTGTGAGTCCACATATACCTGCTCAATCGAGCTGCCCGGCAAAATATCATGGAACTGGTTTAGCATCGTCAGCTTCCAGGCATGCTCCAAGGCATCTGTCGGATATACAGCCTGTGCATCCGCTTGACGTTGAATCATGGAGAACAGCTCTGCATCCGCCAGCGCAAATTCACTGTGACGGTTATAGCGCTTGTTGCGAGCCATAGACGTGTACGTACCACGATGGTACTCCAGATACAGCTCTCCCGACCAGCGCGGAACCGAACGGACTCCATCCAGATTTTGTTCCAGCTTTTCAAAAAATTCACGTACAAAGGTGCGTTTCACCGCTGGCACGCCAGGTAGTCCTTTTTCCAGCCGTCTGCCGTGCTCAAGCATTTCTTCCGTTGGCCCGCCGCCGCCATCTCCGAATCCGAAGCATTGCAATACATCAGTGTTGATGGTTTTGTTCTGATATCGCTGCCATGTACCCTTTATCTGGGAAGCATTGAAACGTCCGTTGTATGTTGTCTCGAAACGGTGATTTCCGAATTCCGGGTGTGGAATATAGTCTTTGGCCGTAATGAAATGTGTCAGCACCTCGGAGCCGTCGATGCCTCTCCAGTACATCGTGTCGTTAGGAATCTGGTTGGTATCATTCCAGGCAATTTTGGTTGTCATAAAATAGTCGATTCCGCTCTTGCGCATAATCTGCGGCATTGCTGCGCTATAACCGAACACATCCGGCAACCAGAGCACACGGTTCTCTACGCCGAATTCTTCCTTGAAGAAACGTTTGCCGTAGATAATCTGGCGGATCATGGATTCACCCGAGATCAGATTGCAATCGGCCTCCAGCCACATGGATCCTTCCGCTTCCCAGCGACCCTCGGCGACCTTTTCTTTGATTTTCTCATATAACGAAGGGAAGTCTGCTTTCAGGTATGCATAGAGCTGGGGCTGGGAGGACATGAACGTATACTCCGGGAATTTGTCCATTAGATAGAGCACACTCGCGAAGCTGCGAATGACCTTCTCCCGTGTCTGATCCAGCGTCCACAGCCAGGCCACGTCGATATGGGTATGACCAATACAGTGAACGGTCGGGATATGATCAGCCGCAGGGCGAGTCTCACCATAGACATGGCTTTGCAAATACTCGCGTGCTTCCAGCACGGATGCATGGAACGCTGCGCTGTTCTCCTGACGCAAATCGAGCAGGTTCACTGCCTTGTTCAGTTGTTCAACCAGCTTGAGGCGCTCCAGATCATCCTCGCGCAGCAGGTCTGCGGCGTCCAGCGCAGCCTTGATGTCATAGTACAAATCGGAAACGGCTTGATGCTGCTCCGCAATGTATACGTTAAGGAAAACATCAGCAGCAGATGTGCTGCAATAAGCATAGAGCGCCAGCTCAAACTCTTCGCCTTTGACGGCAGCAGGAGTCAGGTCAATCTCGGTATGATTCACATCCAGGCCGCAGATCAGCTCTCCGTTCAGGAACGCCAGAAACTGCGGGTTGTCGTAGTTCCAGATGTCTGTCGCACCGGTCACGATGGCACATACGACTTTTTTGCCTTCGAGATGGTCTGGAATGCGGATGCGCGTTTTGAAGCAGGCGTGTACATCTTTGCCACCCCATCCATCTCCCTTGCGGAACACGTTCCATGATGAAGGGTCCTCATGCACGAGGTCCCACGAGTGGTAACCGCTCTCTTTATGGTAAAGCTCCGGTATATACGTTTTGGAAGTCAAGCGCGCACTTTCCAAATGTTTAACAATCGTATGGATTCGAGTGGACAAGGAGTTAGATTTCATATTGGTTTCCCCACCTTGGTATTTAGTAAGTAGAACAGTAAGTCAAGTTGCGATGGTCATCTGTGTATAAAATAAAATTGAAAACGCTGACATTTAGCTCCATCATATCAAACCCCGAGTGCTGCAAACTACGTAATGTATGCTGAAAATGCCGTATTTTTATTGCATTTCATGCTAAAATAAAGTCAGGCATGATCAAGAAAGGAGGCATATCCATGACAACATCGGTTCTGTCGTATGAGAAGGGATATGCGATCCATGTGAACCAGCCGGGTGATGCGTTGTTCTATCATCTGGATTACGATGAGCGCTCGCATGATCTGAATATGGAGTTTCAGCATTTTCACGATTTTTATGAAATTTGCATTCTGCTGGACCGCAGCGCCGCCCATATTATTGAAGGCAGTTTGTACGAGATACAGCCTGATGATATCGTGCTGTTGCGACCAGCATTGCTGCATAAAACCCAGTATCCGAAGGGCATTCCGCCTAAACGGTTAATGATCGACTTTGCTATGCCTCGCAGTTTGCCCGGACTTGAGAACGATTACAGCGAGCTGTTTACGATATTTAATGCGGAAGTACCCATTTTCCGCTTCTCGGAGGAGCGTCGGAAGGAAATTCTCGCGCCAATTAACGATATTTTCACGATATCACAGCAGCCGTCACCTATTCAATCAGTGGCTATACATCATAAATTTGTTGAGTTTCTATGTGGTCTGCATCGCTATGCGGCAGAGAACGCCTATGTCCGTGAGGAAACAGGCTCGTCCATGTCGCGGCGGATGTATGCCATTGCATCGTATATTCACAGCCATTATCAGCAGGAGCTGTCGCTGGATGAGGTGTCCAGACGCTTTTATGTAAGTGCTCATCATCTATCGCGTCAGTTCAACAAGGTAACAGGTTTTACGTTCACAGAGTACGTGCAAATGACCCGGATTCGTAACGCTCAGCAACTGCTGCTGCATACAAGTGAGAAAATTACGGAGATTGCCGCCCAGTGCGGCTTCACCAGCTTTTCGCAGTTCAATCGCATATTTAATAAGCAGAATGGGATGTCACCAAGTGCGTATCGCCGCAGCAGACCCGCACAGGATGAGCGTGAGATCGTGTTTGTAGGGCAGCAGCCGACGGAATCTGTTTGAACAAAGAGATACATCGGGATGGGACGTGGTTCACAAAAAATATAAAAGGCATGTGCCTCAATCCATCCGCCGCTCTTTGGCATTCAATAGAGGAAACAGGTAAGAGAACGGAGCGATCACGTCATGAAACATTTAATCATCAATGCTGATGATTTCGGTCTGTCTCCGGGCGTGAACCAAGGGATTGTTGAGGCATACCAGGCTGGAGGAATCAGCAGCACAACGTTAATGGTGAACATGCCCGGCTTCTCAGATGCCATAAGGCTGGCACGCCTGCATTCGGAACTTGGGGTGGGCCTGCATTTTAATCTGACCTACGGTCGACCTGTATCAGATGTGAGGCATGTTCCGTCTCTCGTTCAGAAGGACGGCTGTTTTCATCCGATTAGCGAGACGGGTAGCAGAGAACTGCGCGAGATTGAGATTGAATTGCTGGCTCAGTGGGAGCGATTCATTGCTTCAGGTCTGTACCCAACTCACCTTGACGCGCATCATCATTTGCATCAGGTTTTTCCCGACGTATACAAAGCTATGGCACAGTTAGCTATCAAAGAAAATATCCCGATGCGACGACTCCAGCAGCCACATCATTGGAGTGGAGATCCAGCCTTGCTGCCGACAACTGTGGATCAGGTTTTGCTGGACACCTATGAAGCGGAGAATGGGTTACAGAAGCTACTTGGTTATCTTCATAATCTGCCACAGGGTTCGACTGAAATCATGTGTCACCCCGGATATGTAGACGAGCCATTACAAGCGATGTCCAAATTAACCAGCCAACGGGAGTCCGAGTTGGCCGTATTTGGCAATCTCGCAGTCAGCAGAACCATTCAGGCTCTTGGCATTCGCCTAATTCATTACGGGTTGCTCGAATCCGTCATGAACGAGCCTGTCCCTGCACAAACTGATGCCGTATCCGGTACGGGCATCGTGTCTCCCGTTGCACCCGTACAGTCCCTAAGGCCAACAAGAATCATAGCGAAACGGAACAGCCTCAGGAACCGCAAGCTCAAGCTCCGCTCGTTGCGAGGGGGAAAGAGGCGTCAGCGGGCATTACCACGAAAAAAGAGAAAAATCGCTATGAGGAAAAAGCAGAAATACAGGTGAGCAGCCGCGGCCCTTACATCTATTTGAAGGGATACCACCCAAAATAACAAAGGCAAACCCGCTCACCGAAGCAGATTTGCCTTTGTTTCTTCATATCTATAGGTCGAAATGCTGCTCTGCTTACACCAAGTCCTTCGGCGCAAGCTCAATGGCTGAGCGAATGGCAGCGAGCATGCTTTTATCATCGGCAATGTTTTTGCCTGCGATATCGAAGGCAGTACCGTGGTCAACGGATGTGCGGATGATGCCGCCTTTCAAGCCAACGGTGATGTTCACGCCTTCCTCGATACCCATCACCTTGATTGGTGCATGGCCTTGGTCATGGTAGCAGGCAACGACGATATCAAAATCGCCGCGTCCAGCGCGGAAGAAGAGTGTGTCCGCCGGGAGTGGACCCACGACGTTAATGCCTTCCTGCTGCGCACGCTCAATGCCGGGCTGCAGCTTCTCTTCTTCTTCCCCGTTGCCGAACAAGCCGTTCTCTCCGGCATGGGGATTAATCCCGCATACCGCGACGCGTGGATTGTCAAAGCCTGCTTTTTTCAACGTATCATGAGCCAGCTTTACAACGGTATAGGTTCTTTCCGGGTTAATGCTCGCAATGGCATCAATCAGACCCATGTGGGTCGTCAGGTGAATGACGCGCAGATTCGGCGTGGTCAGCATCATGGAGAAGTCCTCGGTGTCCGTCAGGTCTGCCAAAATCTCCGTATGACCCGGATACAAATGGCCTCCCATATGCAGAGCTTCCTTGTTGAGTGGTGCGGTGCAGATCGAGTGAATCTGTTTCTTTTTCGCCAGATCAATGGCTCTCGCAAGAAATTGGAAGGCCGCGTCGCCAGCAGCAGCAGATACTTTACCGTACTCCAGATCGGCAGACACCAGGTTCAGGTCGATGACGTCCACAGTGCCGAATGCATATTTCGCTTCCGAAGGCTCCTGGATTGCATGCACCTTCAACGTGGAACCGATAACGGGCAACACACGTTCCAATATTTTGGCGTCACCAATCACAAGCGGATTGCACTGATCGTACACCTCTCGATGTCCCAGTGCCTTCATAATAATCTCGGGTCCGATGCCTGCGGCATCCCCCATCGTAATGCCTACTGTGGGTTTCATGCGTGAACGCCTCCTTTTAATTTTTGAATCGCACGGATAAAGACATCCGGTTTGCCGAATCCGCCTGCTTTGGTAATTACATATAAATCTTCAATGCCCATAAATCTGGAGATCGGCACGCCGATTTCAAGCTCGTCCAGTAGCTCGAAGCCGCTAATATTCCATTTCAGACAGATTTGCTTGGCGGTATCGCCACCTGTCATGGATACCCCCTTGAACAATCCTTCCTCCAGCAGTCGGGCACAGATTTCACCGATCGCGCGAACAATTTCGTTGCTCACTTCGGTGTGGTTCAATCCCCGATTCTCACCCGTGGCCCGTGCCAGCTCAATATCAATGGATTCAGCGGTGGAGTAGAGTACAACATTTTGACCTTCCAGCGCTTTGGTTCTGACCTCGTCATAGACACGCTCCAATTCCTCTGCCCGGTCTGCATCTGCCGATACAGCCTTGAACGAGTGGAAGGATACCGAGGCGATCCGGGACTGACGCAGCAATTGATATAACTGCTCACGAGAGTTTTTGTTTACACTGCCGACGACAGTCAGGATCGGTCCTGAATTCGGCGGGATTGTTAGTGCTGCATACTTGGATTCGAGCTCATAGTGAGCTGGCAGATAATTCGCAATTCCTGCCGAGCCTGCCCAGGCAAACGTATACGGCATGTCTCGTGTCATCTGCAAAATCAGTTCCAAGTGTCGTTCCTCGGTGGAATCTACCAGCACATAAGGAATCTGGTTGTGTTTCATCTGGTTCAGTTTGGCTTGTACCTGCTCTGGCCCGGCTTCCAGATCTGCCACACTAATCTCCCCCACATTGTATTTTGTCTGCTGTCTGAGCAGTTCCGGCAGGTGGGAGGTGGTTACGGGTGTCTTGGGATCAAACGCAATCTCTGTCTCCGCAAGCGGTGCACCATTCAGGTAATGAATCCCGTCGAGAATGGTGCGATGATTTTTGGGATAACCCGGGGCAATCATCATAAAGTCAGGCTGTACAACATCATAAACTGCATCAATCTCGATGCCGATATTGCCGCGCATGGTGGAGTCCATTTTTTTGAAAAGTGTATCAAATCCGTTATCCGTCAACAGCTTGGCTGCACGATATACGCGATCATAAGCTTCCTCCGCCGAGATGGAGCGGCTGTCTGTATCAAAAACAACGGTATCATAAGATGCCAGTGAGGCCTCGTCCATATTAAATAAAACACTTGTCTTCAAGCCGTGGCGGGCAAGCTGCACCCCGCTGTCATTGGCTCCGGTCAAATCATCTGCAATAATGGCCAGTTTCATGCAGTTATCCCCCTCCTTATTATTTCATTTGTTACGTTACCTCTATAAATTGAATCAAAGGTGTTTACACGGATCACTTCGCTTTTCCGGGTTTTTCTGTCCTCTCCGTTATGGTGAAAATAAATAGTCCAACTTTTATGGTGAAAATTCCAAAAATGAAATTACTCAGTCTCACGTCTACGTTTATGTGGTCGGTCGTTCATTATATTTGGCGACACCGCCTGATTTCTCCAGTCGTTTAGAGAGGAAGCCAATAAAGATCGGCAACAGAATCGCCGTAGTCACAACACTTGCTGCGATTTGTACTGTAGCAATCTCCGCAATGGGACCAAAAGAAGCGTTAGCAGCCACAATCGCGGCTGGTGTACCCACCGCATTACCCGCTGTGGAGCCTTCGGAAGCTCCGACAATTGGATTCCAGCCGATGGCTTTGAAGAGCAGGTATCCAACACCACCCGTCAGAAGCACGGTCAGTACACCAAGCAGTATTCCACCGAGTCCACCTTGAACAATGGAGGAGAAGTTAATCCCCATACCGAGCGCAAAGGCAAAGAACGGAACAAGCTTGTCACTGCCCTTTTGCAGCCACTCGGCCATATTACGATCCAGATTACCAATAATGACACCAACAATCAGCGGAAGCAATACCGCAACAAAGGACATCGGAGAGAACATGCCGTTTGCGAAGCCCATGGCACCAAAGATCGAGAGCGCTACCATTGTGAGAAACGGCCCGTCACTGAGTGCAAGGAAGGGATAGGCGGCTTTGTCATCTTCTTTGCCGTATTGACCCGCGAGGGCAATGTACAGACCGCCGTTGGAGTTGGTCATGGCTGCGATAATTGCCAGCGGGGCAAGACCTAGAAACAAGCCGCTCGAGTCGGCAAATAAAATCGCGATAAAACCAAGGCCTGCACCGATGGCCCATTTGAACGTAAGCAGGGTCAAGCCCTTGCCGACAGAGGAGCCGGCTGTTTTGAACGTAATCTGTGTACCCGCGATCAACAGGAATAGTGCAATGAGTGTGCTGGCGCTATTCACAAAGAGTGCCTCTGTAAAACCGCCGATGCGCAGAGCATTCGGGAAAAATGTATTGATCGTTGCACCAAGCAACAGGGGAACAACCATCATACCGCCAGGGATGCGATCAAGAGTAGCTTTAATGTTCATAGTCGTAGCTCCTTATGAAGTAATCGTTTTCTTGAAGCGCTTGCAGGCATTATGTTATCGCATGTTGTTTAATTTAGCAACAATAAATTATTGTAAATTTAAAACATTATCTAAATTGTTTAAAAATGCAACACATTATCTGTGTAAGATTTCTAGATGAGAGGCGAGAAGAGTTGTCATCCGAAAATTCAAAAGTCCATCACGAATGCACGATCCCCAAATATGAAAAAAGACCATAAAAAAGACGTAAACTTAAAGTTAATCTTTAAGTTTACGCCATAATGTGGCCCGATTAATCCCCAGACGCTCAGCGGCTTTAGATTGATTGTTATGTTCCTCTTGCAGCACGAGCTGAATGATTTCTTTTTCGATCTCTTTCAGCGTGCCATCCAGCTTCATCGCACCCGCACTGACCGCAGACTGTTGATTCAGCAGACGAGTTAAGGTTTCGCTTGTAATGACATAATCCGGTTCGTTCAGCGCGGCTTGTTTGATCAGATGTTTCAGCTGATTGACGTTCATATGTGCAGCCTGATCACGGATCAACTGAAGCGCATCCTCCTTGATTCGTACAGCTGTCGTGCCGTATTGGTGATAATACCCGGTCAGGAAATGCTGCATCAAGGGCTCAAGATCCTCGGCCCGGTCAGCAAGTCCTGGCATGATGAGCATGTTTAGCTCTAACTTGAGCGTCCAGTTCGGATCAGGAGTGTGCTCACTGAGAATAAACAGACCGATGCTATTCTGTAGACACGTCTGGATGAAGGTCAGCAGCTCGGGATCATGCAGACGTGACTCGATCTGATTTAACTCCACCGTTTTCACCTTGGACAGAGGGATTTTGTGCAAATGGCCTGAAGGGACTTGAGATAGATCAATCTGTAGCAGAAGTCCGCCGCCAGAGTGCATCTGATGCATATGCTTGACCAGAAAGGATTTACCCGAATCGGCTTCACCCAATAGGTATATCGGTTCGCGATGTGTATATAGTGCGTGAATGTTCTTGACTATCGCCTGCATGGCAGGTGATTCGGCAACGATGGGTTCCATCGAGGAATCGGTAAAGGTGGTGATGCCAAATTGTGCAAAGGCGTAAGGCTCTCCCTTTTCCAGCAGGTACACCTTGTAGCTCTTGTTATCCAGCGTAGTTTCGTAAGCGTGAACGGTCAATTGATAATCATCCACCATAAACACATTCTGAATTCTGGACTTGTGAAACTCCAGGCTTGTATTGATCAGATACAGATGATTCTCGGTGAGCGGATTGCGGTCAAAATCGGTCAGGTTCTCCAGCACCACTTCATTCTGTTCACCCATAATGAGCAGGTTTGGATGCTCTTGGGTAACGAGTTTATTCAGAATGACGGATACCGTCTGATTTTTGCTCAAATACCGGTAGACCAGCTGTGCATCCTCCATAGCTCTGAGAATGGATTCTGTACCCGATTGGATCAATAAACCTTCCAGACCGTAGGCCTTTGCCGTACTCACGGTGATGACGTCACCCACAATCTGCTGATAGCCGGACGCCTTCAGCTCCAGCAGCAGCCGGGCAACCTCCTCCGAGCTGTGGATGGTATACACTTTGAGCGGCAGGTCCATCAGGTCGATAATAGACTGTGCGCCCGATGTAATATTGGAGAAACCCACGATCGCGGTATGTCCGTTGAACTGACTTGCGAGTGTGAGGGAACGGATCATATCATAGCCGGACAGCTGCACATCAATGACCGGTACGGTCACCGCCTGTTTAATAAGTTGCGCGGTTCCGCCGCGGCTGATAATAATCTCGGCACCATTTTTTTCGGCCTGAATGGCCAGCTCTACCCCCTTTGCCAAGTCACCCACATCGGTTTGAATGGCTAACTGAGGATAGCGGGGAATACAGTCTTGTATAATAGGAATCATCGACTCGTAAGGAGCAATGAAGTGAACTCGTGTACGCATAGTTTTCCTGCCTTTTATAGATTCATTGATCCCTTTATTATAGCTAACTTGAAGAAGAAAGGCATCCTTGGAGCGATGTGATGAACTGCACTGAAGGGAGGGGAGATCTTTTTCAAAATTAAAGCATTCGGAAGGAGTCATGTTCGAGTGATTGCGCTAAAGTCGAGTTTGAAGACGCAAGAGAATGAATAAAGAGAAGGGGTGGGGGAGATATGCCGAATATTCATAAAGCAGCTGATCCTGATCAGATTATCCAGAGTGTGGTGGAGCGTTTCCCGTGCAGAGTGCTGTGGAGTGAAGGACGTCCATGTCTGGAATATCAGCAGGAGGAGGATGTGGCGGTGATCACTGAATATGTTCGGACGACATATGGGGTGGAGCTGCTGGATGTATTTTTCACAGCGGTGGAGCGTTTGCCCGAGGAGACATAGCCTTAGTCGTAGAGTGCGTGGTAGGGGAACATTCTGTTCGAAAATGGGACAACGACGATGTGTAATCGTATGAAAAATGAAACGTATGCCTTCCTATTCATGTATTATAGTATACATATGAACACACCCGAAGGAGGAACGAGTAATGGGAATCTTATCGAGGTTTAGAGACGTGATGAAAGCAAACGTGAACCACATGCTTAGCCGGGCCGAGGACCCGGAGAAGACCGTGAATGAGGTTATGCGCAGTCTGAGCAGTGACTTGGGACAGGTGAAGGCAGAGACGGCGGCGGTGCTGTCGGATGAAAATCGGGCAAAGCGGGCACTGGATGAGTGCCAGGCTGAGGTGAACAAGCTGCAGCGTTATGCGGAGAAATCCGCCGAGTCGGGTGATGTAGACAAGGCACGCAGTTTTCTGGAGAAAAAGGTGAAGCTGGCGGATAAACGCAACGAGCTGCAGGCCGCCTACGACCGGGCATCGGCTAAAGCACAGATGATGAAACATATGAACGACAAGCTCGTTGCCGATCTGGAAAAGCTGGAATCGAGACATGCCGAGCTGAAAGGTCGAATGGCAGATGCCAAGGCACAGCAGCAGTTAAATGAACGGAATGTGTCTGCGAGCCGTGCAGAATCCGCGTTTAAAGCGATGGAGGATCAAGCGAATCAGGCTCTGAATGAAGCGGAAGCATTGGCTGAGCTTCGCGCGGGCACGCAGGAGGACGATCTCGACGAGCTTATTGCACAGCTGGAGCGGGATATGAACGCAGATTCGGGTAATAAGCAGAGTGAGCAACGGACTCCGAGCGCAGACGAGGAGCTGGCAGCGATTCAGGAGAAGCTGCAAAAGTAAGGTGGGAAAAGTATATTTCGAAAATAAAATCTTGGGATGCTTCCGAGTATCGCTATTTCATAAAGATTGAATCGTTTATTTACACAAAAACGGAGAGGACAGAAAAAACCTGAAAAAGCGAAGCGGTCGCCTGAAAGCTTTCTGTAAGAAAGCTGCATCGGAAGCATACGCTGTCCACCGGATTTTCCCTTTGAGAAAAGGGAATCAAAAAAATCTGGGGATAACAGTGATTGGAAGGTTATTCTGTCATCGGAGTGATCGGTGTAAACATAGTTTTATTTTTATAGTGTAGTGATACACCTTATGAATTAACACCAAGTTTGACATGGAGGTGAGCAGATGCCGGTAGTAGAGTATAAATGTCCAAATTGCGGCAGTGGCATGATCTTTGACAGTGTATCCGGTGCATTGTCTTGCCCGAGCTGCGGAAGAGAGGACAATATTGAACAGCTCCCCGATCCGATGAAGCGACAGGTATTCACGGAGGATGAGGTGAAGGAATACCACTGCAACAGCTGCGGAGCAGATATTGTTACCGAACCGGAGACGAGTGCAACGACATGCAGCTTCTGCGGAGCGGCTGTAGTTCTCAGTGATCGGCTGACGGGCAAGCTGGCCCCGGCGATGGTGGTTCCTTTTTCCATCAACAAGGAGCAAGCGAAGCAGGCATTCAAAAAATGGTGCAAAAACGGTCTGCTCACACCCGGCGGCTTCATGACCGCAGATCGAATTCAGAGCATTACGGGCATCTACGTGCCGTTCTGGCTGTATGATTTACATAACCGGGTTGAAGTCCATGCTCAAGGCACCAAGGTACGATCCTATACCCAAGGGGATTACCATTATACAGAGACACAGCATTTTGATATTTATCGTAAAATTCGGTTGGAATATGTGAATCTGCCTATAGATGCGTCCGAGAAAATGAATGATGAGCTAATGGATAAGCTGGAGCCCTTTCCATACAGTGAGCTGAAATTGTTTAAAACCCCGTATCTGGCGGGATACATTGCGGAAAAATACAGTTATACCGAAGATGAGCTGCTTCCGCGAGCCAAGGACAAAACGAGATCCTATATTGATTCATACATTGCGTCTACCGTCTCGGGGTACACCAGTGTGAGCTATACGGATAAACAGATTGATACAACGATGAAACATGCAGATTACGTGCTGTTGCCTGTATGGATGGTCAACTATAATTACAATCGAAAACAGTATACCTTTGCCATGAATGGACAAACGGGTAAAGTGGTGGGTAAGCCGCCGATTAGCAAAGCCAAAGTAGCCGGATGGTTCACGGGTGTCTCTGCGGTGTCGTTAATATCGCTGAAGCTGGTGTCCTGGATGATGGGAGGCGGATTCCTGTGATGAAAAAAAGGCCTCTGGCTGCCATAACTGTGCTTATTGCACTTATAGTGACGCTATTCGCTCCGATCTTGCCGATGTCATCGGCATCCGCAGCGGAGAACAAAAACCTCATCTTTGATGAGGCGGGCCTGCTCAGTGAGCAGGACAGAAATGAATTGAATGCACTGGCGAATCAGTATTCGGCGGAGCGGCAGACGGACCTGATCATCTATACGACCAACAACGAGGAGCAGAAAAGCGACAAGCTGCTGACTGAGGAATTTTATGATAATCGGGCACCGGGATATGACAAGCCGCACGGCAATACGGTGATTTTGACACTGGATATGTATCATCGGAAAATGTACGTAGCGGGTTTCTATAAGGGTGAGGAGTACGTTGATAATAGTCGGGCAGCTAAAATTACAGCTAAAATTGCCTCGGAGTTGACAGATGGTAATTATCGCATGGCTTTTGAAAAGTTTCTAAATTTGTCTTATGAATATTTGGATCTAAAGCCTGGAGTGAATCCCGATAATATTCTATTTAAAACATGGTTTCAAGTGGCTGCATCCTTAGCCATTGGGGGCGGTGTTGTTGGAGTGATGATGTACCGCTCCGGCGGACGTGTGACGGTGAACCGCTCAACCTACGAGGATTCAAGTAACTCTCATGTCGTTGATCGTCAGGATCGGTATATTCGCACAACAGTCACGAAGACCAAAATTGAAAAGAGCAACAACAACGGTGGAGGCGGCGGTGGAGGTACAACCGCGGGTGGACATTCACACAGCGGCAGCAGCCGGTCTTTCTAAATTGAAGGGATGGGATTGAGTATGGGATTTTTCAGAAATCAGTTTTCCAACGTGGTGGAGTGGGAAGAATTCAGAGATGATATGATCTTCTGGAAGTGGAGCAATCGTGAGATCAAGAAGGGCAGTAAGCTGATTATTCGCGCAGGGCAGGATGCGATCTTTCTGAATAACGGCAAGGTGGAGGGCATTTTCGAAGATGAAGGTTCGTTCAATATTGATTCGGAGATTATTCCGTTTCTGTCTACGCTGAAAGGTTTCAAATTCGGGTTTAACAGTGGTATGCGGGTTGAGGTGTTGTTTGTAAACACCAAAGAGTTCACCGTACGCTGGGGCACGCAAAGTCCGGTGTTAATTCCGACACCACAGCTTCCGGGCGGTATGCCAATTCGGGCGAACGGGACGTTTAACTTCAAGGTGAGCGACTATGTGACGCTGATTGATAAAGTGGCGGGCATCAAACAGAGCTATCTGGTGGAGGACGTCAAAATCCGCATTACATCCGTGCTGGATCAGCTGCTGATGAAGTGGATCAGCCGTGAAGGCAAGGATATGTTTAATCTGCAAGCGAATGCTTCAGATATTGCACGCGGTATTCAGGAAGACCTGGATATGCAGATGATGGATATCGGGATTGGCATTACCGGCTTCCAGGTGATGAGCTTTAATTATCCGCAGGAGATTCAGGATATGATCACCAAAACAGCCTCGCATGAAATGATCGGCAATCTGCAGAAATACCAGCAGGTGAGCATGACCGATGGCATCTCATCCGGTAAAGTGCAGGGCGGCGGTGCGGCATCGGATATGGCGGGCATGATGATGGGTATGAACATGGCGAATGAAATGCTGAAAAACATGAACCAGAACAATCAAGGCTCGAATCATGCAAACCAAAGCAGCCAAAATCAAGGCCAACAACAAAATAGCAATGCGGGGTCGTCTCAGCCTTCCAGCGGTGATGGCAAAAAGCCAAACTTCTGCCCGAACTGTGGCGCAAAAAATGAAGGAGCCAATTTCTGTCCAAACTGCGGACAAAAGCTGGCCTAGAGATAGGAGTACACCGATGATCAGGCTTTAGTTATATAATTGAACTAAAGAAACTTCATTAAGCCGATCAACGGTCCATAATCGCTAAAGAGCGCTGTCGCTGTAATGGGGCAAGAATTCCAGCCTTGGTAGACTGCTCAAGTCGAGAGGGAATGCTAACGATCCCCATGGAGCTTATTTGCCCTGAATGGGGAACATTTGAAATCTAGCTATGATGAACGTAAACAAGGATAGCCCCCACATATTGCTGAGCATCGTAGGTTAAAATGGAAAGTGTCAATACCACCATTTCAGAGCTACACAGCAAAGGAGAGCTATCACTATGCAGTCTACCACAAAATTCATCGGTTTAGATGTGTCCAAAGAAAAAATTTCG
>NZ_QJSW01000022.1 GCF_003217495.1 Paenibacillus barcinonensis
AGCTACCGTTTCCGGTAGTTGTCCCAAGCTTGAGGGCAGGTTGCCTACGTGTTACTCACCCGTCCGCCGCTAACCATCAGAGAAGCAAGCTTCTCTTCAAGTCCGCTCGACTTGCATGTATTAGGCATGCCGCCAGCGTTCGTCCTGAGCCAGGATCAAACTCTCCAATAAAGATGAATTTCGCAGCGTCGTTAAACGCTTCGGAACTCATCGGGGTATTGAAAAGAGCGATAAGCTCATTTTGAATCTGACGAGATTGTTAATCTCATTGTTGTTCCAGTTTTCATACAGCCAGATGGCTTGCACCAAAAACCTTCACGTTCATTCTGCAAGCAGAATGATTACTCACTCGTTGTTCAGTTTTCAAAGATCAAACTTCGTTTCGCATCAACGCTTTGTTTCAGCGGCGACTTAAATAATGTACCACATATCCAAAGCAGATGCAAGAGTTTTTATTAATAGTTTTAGAATATTAATAACTTACGCAGGAAAACTTCAGTCGCAGCCTGCATTTGAACCTGCATAACAAAACATAAATTTATTGTAACATATCTATGAATAGGCTTTCAAACATTATTCCACAATCTTTTGACTTATTCTACAAATCATTTGTTTTATATCCCCTCCACTGTATTCTCCCTTTCTTTATGCACTTAGGATCGCCTGAGCAAAAAGCCAGTTCTACATTTTGTAGAACCGGCTTTTCCATGTGGCAAGTTACTCTCTTCGATATTCTTGCTGATTATAACAACTTAGCTTTGGATCCATGGATTACGACGTTTTTTAGCTACTTTCCGCTGATTAGATGCTGCTGCTGATTTTTCTCTGGACCCGTTGCCCGATACAGATACCTTGGATTTATTTTTGGACACAGCCTTTGTTGCTTTTCGCTTTACCGCCCCGGATTTGCCTGATAAGGATTTCGGCTTGGACCCCGCTTCAGAATCTGCCTCTTCAAATGCAGCCTGGCTTAAATTCGCATCGTCACGCCCGCCCTTCTTCCCATTCTTGGCACCATGTACTTGTGAAGGATACATCTCTCCAAAAGCACCAAGCGGAGAAGGCGGAACCATGTTTTGTGCAGGGTATGGATTTTGATAAGCATACTCCATCGGCTGATTCGGCATTACAGATGTGGACATTTCAGGCGGCATTCCATTTACATGACCGTACATACCCCAGACCGGTTCCTGATAACCATATGCAGGATAAGTATATTGAGGAGCATGTGTATGTGAGCCACATCCGCACGGTGGGTATGGAAGCATAGAGTAGGGGGATACAAATGGCGGTTGGCCAGCTGGCGAAATAGGGAATGCGTTGTTTGTATTTGACGCCCCTGCCGACAAATTAGGCATCACATTGTTATGATTATGTGTCTGCTCATCGCCGGTCCATGGACTGTTTGGCATATTTCCTATGCTATACGAGCCCACATCCTGAATTCCAGGGAAAGGAGAGTTATTGCTTACCCCTGCCGTGTACATGTTGTTTTGCTGAACACTGTATACCTCTTGTGCAGGTACGGGAACCTGGACATAAGGATGCTCCATTGGAGCGTGAAGCATTTTCGAACCGCATCCGCAAGGCGCTTTAGTGCTCGGCGCTATGTCCACAGGAGACTTGGTCTCAGGCATGACGGGTAGTGGCATCATATTTGGAGAAGGATTAGGGAGTTGAGGTTTCTTCGCTTCGGCTACAGGTTTAACTTGAACTTCCGGTTGTTTCTCCTCTTTTTTATCCATCTTCTTCTCAGGTTTCATTTCAGGCATTTCAGGCAGTTGCGGCAACACCTCAAGCTCAGGCATAACATTAGGCTTCGCCGGCACAACCGGTGCAGGAACTGGCGTTTCCACTACAGCTGGTGGAGGCGGAGCGACAGGCGCCGTTTCTTCTTTTACTCCTGTATACTCTTTACCTTGAGGCGACAATTTTTCCTGCATGCCCATGTTGCCCATTTCCGTATTCGCGCTATTACTTGCCTGTGTGTGCATGGAAGGAATGTAAACAGTCTCTCCTACCAGCAATGCATTTGGATTTTTCAACTGCGGATTAGCATTAATCATGTCTTTCAAAGGTACTCCCCAGGCTTGTGACAGCTTCCATAACGAATCCCCTTGTATAACCTTGTGACTGTGCAGTACCCCCTCCGGCTTTGGCGTTACTGGCTGTGTGGGAATTTTAACCTTCATGCCGATATCAAGCTTGTCGGGATCTGCAATCTGTGGATTGGCAGCAATTAATGTGTCTAAAGCTACGTTGTATTTTTGAGACAACAGATATAGTGTATCTCCTTTTTTCACCATGTGTATTTTCACAGGGAACTAACCTCCTAAACGTCATACTTGGGCAGTGCATTCGCCCATACCGTTACTACATCCTATGCAGGAACTGGGCTAATGACATCACCTGAACAAAAAAAATCCTCCTGAATCCGAAATCCCGCATACACCATGTATGCCGCATTTTATCGGACAAGGAGAATTTTTGTATTCGTTTAGTTAGATGAAATCATTTATTCCCACACCTTGTAGCCATCTTTGTCAACAATCTGACGGAAAGCTTCAAGCAGTTTCAAGGTAACCGGACCCGCTACGCCAGAGCCAATCGTTCTGCCATCGACTTCACACGCGGCAATAACCTCGGCAGCCGTTCCCGTAAAGAACACCTCATCCGCAATGTACACATCATGAAGTGTGAACGGCACTTCTTTTAATTCAATGTCCAGCTCTCCGCACAGATCAATAATAGCTTGACGTGTAATACCTTCCAGCGCTCCGAGATAACAAGGCGGCGTGTATACTACCCCATTTTTGATGATGAAAATATTATCGCTTGAGCCCTCGGTTACATAACCTTGCGAGTTGAGCATAATGGCCTCACCAGCACCTGAATAGTTCGATTGCAGTTTGACAAGGATGTTATTCAGGTAGTTGAGTGATTTGATTTTTGGATTCAGCGCATCAGGTATGTTGCGACGCTGAGATACAGATACAGCTTTCAACCCCGTAAGATATGCTTCTTCTGGATAGATCGCAAGCTGTTCCACAATAATGATCACAGAAGCCTTAGGACAGCGCAGCGGGTCAAGACCCAGGTTCCCCGGACCACGTGATACAATCAGTCGGATATAACCGTTGCGCATATCATTGCGGCGTACCGTTTCAGCCATCACTTCGAGCATCTCGTCGTAGGACAACGGAATGTTCAGACTGATTGATTTTGCCGAATCATACAGACGATCCAAGTGCGCCTTACATCTAAAAATATTGCCATTGTATATCCGAATCCCTTCGAAAATACCATCGCCATACAAAAATCCATGATCATACACCGAAACCTTTGCATTCTCCTTGGTCACATACTGACCATCCAAGTAAATCCACTGTTCTGCCACGACGAACTGCACCTCCATTAAATATGCATTTCCATACTTTCCGAAACATAATGAACTTGTCCAATTGTACATCAAAAATAAAGAAATAACTCGCCTTTTACACACAGACAACGGACGATTCTTCAGCTTACTCCACCCACACTCCAATTAACTCCGTGAGGGGTATGTAAAACATGGATAACTGCCAAGCACACGCACCTGACAATTTAGAGCCTCAATCTCTGCCATTGCTGCTGTAAGCAGTACTGAATCAACCGTTTCAACTACATCAATGTAAAAATAATAACTGCCTAAACGTTTCTTCGTAGGCCTCGATTCAAGGCGGGTCAAGTTCAGCTTTCTCCAAGCAAAAGCCGACAGCACCTGATGTAGCGCACCCGGCGCATCCTCAGGCAGCGTTACAAGCAAGCTTGTTTTCACGTGAGCCGCTTTACGCGGAATGCTGACAGGCTCATGTCCAATTAGCACAAAACGAGTGTAATTGTTGTCATGATCCGTCACTCGCTCAGCCATGATATCCAAACCATGCTTCCGGGCAGCAAGCTTTGTACCGATAGCCACCCAGCCGTTTCCCGGATTTTTTTTCACAATTTCTACCGCTTCGGCCGTACTGTTTACACCTTCGAGATTTGCATCGGGCGAGTGCTGACGGATGAAATTCTGGCACTGCGGGATCGCCACTGGATGAGACATGATTTTCGTGATTTTACTAAAATCATAGGTACCATCCTGCCGCAGAAATTCACTTCCATGCCCGATGATATTTTGAATAGATGGATAGACCCACTCCGCTTGCATCGGAATATCCACCTCATTTACAAGCCAGTCCATATGAAGGCTGACGGAGCCCTCAATTGTATTTTCAATCGGAATCACACTGTACTGCACACTTCCACTATCGACCGCACGGAATACGTCTGAAATGAGCTTGAAATGCTTGAGATCGAGAGGTTCGCCCTCAAAAAGAAACTCGATTGCTTCGTGTGAGACCGATCCTTCGGGTAAAACTGCAATTCGTTTCATGCGTTAACTTCCCCTTTGATTCGCTCCAGAAAAGGACGTTCATCTTGATCTGCAAGGATGACCACTCCATCCATATCCGGGTCCAGCCACATCGCAGTGGCATGAATGCCCTCCTGCTCCATGGTGCCCGTCAAATATTGCTCCAGTTCAGCCTTGCGCGTGTCATGACGATCCACCAGTGTAAGCAAGGTTGGTCCGGCCCCGCTTAATGCAGCCCCCAAGGCTCCATGATCCGATGCATGCTCCAGAATTTCAGCCATACCCGGTACCAGCGATGCGCGATACGGCTGGTGAATCCGATCCGACATCGCCCTTTGAATCATATCCAGTCTACCGCTGGTTAATGCAGCCACGAGCAATGACACACGGCTCACATTGTGCACAACATCGGATTTATCAAACTGATCGGGAACAACATTTCTCGCCATGGAAGTGGAGAGCTGAAAGTCTGGAACAATAACCAGAGCCTGCAAATCCTGATGAGGCTCGATCCGAATGTAATCAACACGCTGGCCATCCCAAGCTGCTGTAATGATGCCGCCGAATAAGGAGGCACCCACATTATCAGGATGCTTCTCCAGCAGCGTTGCCATATCCAGCAGTTTATCGTTAGATAACGGACTGCCGATCAATGCATTTGCCCCGGCCAGCGCACCAACAATCGCTGATGCACTGCTGCCAAGTCCACGGGTAAGGGGAATGTCGGAATACATTGAAATTTCAAGCTCAGGTACAGAAACACCCGCTTCATCAAATACCATCTGAGCCACTTCATAAATGAGATTGGATTTATCTAATGGAAGACCGGTCAGATGATCCCCATACAGATGAAAGGTTGTCTGTGCTGCCGGTTTAATCTCAAGCCAGGCATACAAAGACAATGCCATGCCCAGAGTATCAAACCCCGGGCCAAGATTGGCTGTGCTTGCCGGAATTTTTACGGTTACCTTTTCAAGCAAGCTCATACAGACTGCTGCTCCAGTTGGGCAATAGCTGCCATAACTGCCTCTTCTGTATCTTCAACCACCAAAGGCTCCACAGCAGCCGTCTTAATCGCTACGTTCGGGTCTTTCAGTCCGTTACCAGTCAGCACACATACAACCGTTTCTCCACATTTGAAGTAGCCTTCGCTTTTCAGCTTGTACACACCCGCTACGGAAGCAGCAGATGCAGGCTCTGCAAATACGCCTTCACGTGCAGCAATCGTGCGATAAGCTGTCAAAATCTCTTCATCCGTAACATAGTTGATCTGTCCACCAGACTCCTCTGCTGCGGCAACGGCTGTTTTCCAGCTTGCCGGGTTACCGATACGGATAGCTGTAGCAATCGTTTCCGGCTCAAGAATCGGCTCTCCTTTTACGATCGCCATAGCCCCTTCAGCCTCGAATCCAACCATACGCGGCAGCGTGTTTGATTTGCCTGCCTCTTTATACTCTTTAAAGCCTTTCCAGTATGCCGAGATATTACCCGCGTTACCCACCGGAATAGCCAGCACATCTGGTGCATCTCCCAATTGTTCAACCAATTCAAAAGCAGCTGTCTTCTGTCCTTCAATCCGGTATGGATTGACAGAGTTTACAAGGGTAATCGGGTGCTTCGCAGTAATTTCACGCACGATCTCAAGTGCACGGTCAAAGTTACCGTTGATGGCAATAACCTTGGCACCGTATATCATTGCTTGAGCAAGTTTACCCAATGCGATATTGTTATTCGGAATCAGCACGATACAGTTGAGTCCACCACGTGCCGCATAGGCCGCCGCTGCTGCAGAGGTATTTCCTGTAGAGGCACACATAATGGTACGGCTGCCTTCCTCCATTGCTTTGGCAACAGCCATCACCATTCCACGGTCCTTGAAAGAACCTGTCGGATTCAAACCTTCATATTTGAAATACAGATTCAAGCCGAGCTCTTTCGACAGATTCTCTGCGTGAATCAGGGGTGTATTCCCTTCCTGAAGCGTAAGCTGAGGGGTGTTTTCATTGACTGGAAGGTGCTCTTTGTACGTTTGCAGTAATCCTTGATATCTCATTGTGGGTAAACTCCTTTATGATTAATTATTCTATAATATCGAATGCTGGCTGTTTTGCAATATCTTGCAAAATACAAATTCAATCCATTTATTTTACAATAATGTTCCGAAGGGTTAACCTTCTACGCGGTAAACACTTTTGATCCGTCGAATGACATGCAGCGATTCAAAATGCTTGAGCACTTTGTCCATACTTGCCTTGCTCGCATTATGTGTAACGATAATGATCTCGGCATCCGGGTTATGCTCGTTCGGCTGTTGAACCACCGAAGCCAAACTGACCTCGTACTCCGCAAAAATCTGCGTAATCTGCGCCAGCACCCCGGCTTTGTCATCCACATGCAGCAGTATGAAATTTTTCGAAAAAATCTGCTCATCACTCTGCAGTCTCTTCTGTTTATATGGCACGATTGCCTTTAACCCGTTGACGCCAAGCTTGAGGTTTTTGGTTACCGCGACGATATCAGCGACCACGGAGGTTGCTGTTGGCAGCTCTCCTGCACCCGCACCGTAGAACATCGTCTCACCTACCGCTTCACCATGCACATATACCGCGTTGAACACACCGTTCACCGAGGCAATCGGATGGTTCTGTCTAACCATCGTTGGCTGCACGCTAATCGTAATTTCGTCGTCAATACGATCAGCGATTCCGAGCAGCTTCAGCTCATACCCCAGTCTCTTGGCATAGGTGATATCCTCACGCGTGACAGTCGAGATGCCTTTAACCGTAACATCCTTCAGTTCCACATTGGTACGGAAACCAAGCGTGCTCAAGATTGCCATTTTCCGAGCAGCATCCAGTCCTTCGACATCGGACGTCGGGTCTGCTTCTGCATACCCTAAAGCCTGAGCTTCTGCCAGCACCTCTTCATAAGAGACACCTTCCTGACTCATTTTCGTCAAAATATAGTTCGTTGTACCGTTCACAATCCCCATAATCCGGGTAATCCGGTCAGAGGAGAACCCTTCAATCAGCGTGCGAATAATCGGAATACCGCCTGCCACACTGGCCTCATAAAACACGTCACATTGCTTTTCCTGCGCTTTGGCCAAAATTTCCGAACCATGCAAGGCCATCAGGTCCTTGTTTGCGGTCACAATATGTTTTCCGCGCTCCAGCGCCTCAAGAATATATTCCTTCGTCTGGTCAATACCGCCCATCACCTCAACGATGATACTTATGTCCGGGTGACGAATGACTTCCCAAGGGTCCTCAGTCAGCTTCGCACGATCAATCGGAATAACGCGATCTTTCTCCGTATTTTTCACTGCAATTTTCTCAATGATAATCGGTGATCCAACCTGACTGCTCAGATCCTCCTGATTCCCCTCGACGATACGAACAACACCCGTTCCAACCGTGCCAAGGCCCAACAATCCGATTTTTACCGGTTTCACTAACGACCTACCCCCTAATCTCTAATCACGTCTGCCCAGCTTGCAACGCTGCAATCCTGATTCCACTCATACACTGCATATGATCTTCAACGATCTGAAAGCCTAATTAACCTTGGCCTACGATACGTGTGCGCTTCACTCCAGGCATATCCTGCATTCGATCCAGCATTTCTCCAATCTCTCCGTGCAGATGTGTCGTTTCCACCGAGATAACAACATTGGCTCTTCCTTGGAGCGGAATACTTTGATTAATTGTAAGCACGTTAGCTCCATACCCTGCAAAATGTCCAAGCACCCTGGACAGAATACCCGATTGATGCTCCAGGTCAATGGAGATGGTTACAATTCGTTCACGCTCCAGCTGATTGATCAGATGGATTCCATCCTTGTATTTATAGAAGGCACTCCGGCTCAATCCAACCTGCTCCACAGCCTCATGTACTGTTTTGACATCACCGGAAGCAAGCAGCTCTTTCACCTGCATCGTTTTAACCACAGCCTCTGGCAAAATATCTTCCCGTACTAAGTAATAGCGTTCATTCACAGAACGTCCTCTCCTCAAAGACTCATGTTTTCATATAGTGGACATTATATAGGATGAATCGCAAAAGGGCAATACGTGACATGACTATTTTTCAAAAACTGTTTCTCACAGTATACAGGCTTATGTCTGCCTCATGTTTGAAAAAAGCAAAAAAACGCAGCGTTACGGGCAACTGCCCGCTTCACTGCGTTCTTCTTAGTAGTAACTGCTGCTTTCCACAAACTCAAACTCGAAATCGCCAATACGCACAATGGTGCCTTCAACTGCGCCCCGTTTACGAAGCTCATCATCCACACCCATGTACCGAAGCGTACGTGCCAGCTTCAGAATAGCTTCATGCGAGTTCAACTGCATACGTTTCATCATGCGGTCAATCTTGGCACTTTCCACGATGAAGGTATCGTTCTCACGCACAATACGGAAGCCCTCGTCTTCTTTCTTCTCCAGGCTGTAGACCTTGCGCTCTGAAAGCTCTGCAACTTCCGCCACCTCAGGCTCATCTGGAATCTGATCCAGCAAATCAGCCGCGCGGTAGAGCAGCTCCTGAATGCCCTGACGTGTCAGCGACGATATAGGCATCACTTCAATATCTGGCTTCACCTCACGCACCTGCTGCAAAAATTGCTCCAGGTTGGCTTCGGATTCCGGCATATCCATCTTGTTCGCAGCAACCACCTGCGGTCTCTCGGCGAGCACCGGATTGTACAGTCTCAGCTCATCATTGATTTTCTGCCAGTCCTCGAAAGGATCACGTCCTTCTGAACCGGACATATCCACAACGTGAATGATAACCCGTGTCCGTTCAACATGTCGCAGAAATTCATGTCCAAGTCCCACACCCTCATGCGCACCTTCAATCAGACCCGGCAAATCGGCCATCACAAAGCTGCGGCCCTCACCCACATCAACGACACCCAGGTTCGGTGTAATTGTCGTAAAATGGTAGGCTCCAATCTTCGGCTTGGCTGCCGACACCACGGACAGCAATGTAGATTTCCCTACGCTCGGGAACCCGACCAGACCGACATCCGCCATCACTTTGAGCTCAAGCACAATATAACGCTCTTCGCCTTCTTCACCATTCTCTGCAAGCTCAGGTGCAGGGTTTCTCGGCGTTGCAAAACGAATGTTGCCACGACCACCACGACCACCTTTGGCAACAACGACCTGCTGACCATGACGTGTCAGATCGGCAAGCACTTCGCCACTGTCCTCATCCACGATAACTGTACCTGGCGGGATACGCACAATCATATTTTCCGCATTTGCACCATGCTGGCTTTTGTTTCGTCCCTTTTCCCCACGCGGGGCTTTAAAGTGACGCTGATAACGAAAGTCCATTAACGTGCGCAAACCTTCATCTACCCGGAAAATAATATCAGCCCCACGGCCGCCATCGCCGCCCGCCGGACCACCCTCTGGTACATACTTTTCGCGACGGAAAGAGACAATACCGTCTCCCCCATCTCCGGCTTTTACATAAATCTTCGCTTTATCAACAAACATTGGTTACCCCTTCTTCCTATATTCCACAAGGCATTCTGAATTGTATAAACGCGTCCTCAGACGGAATGTGCTCCGTTCTGACTTTTTTACCTTTGAGTACGGCATTAAGCTGCCGCAGCGTTTCTGGATCAAGAGTCTGATCCCCTTCCAGTCGAACGACTACATCTCCATGATCCTGCCCGAAGTTCAAGGTCAGTTTGCGAACCTCTCCCCAAGACGACCGGCCGCCGCCATATTGATAGGCCCGAATTGCATCCGCAATCGCCCCCGTTAGCGACTCGCCATCCTCGGGAGAGACCAGAGCACTGAGCTGCAACTCTTCTTCCACTTGCACATGCAATTCCAGAGCAACTCCACTAGCCCGGAAAGACTGTAAGTAAAATACGAGAGAAGGAATACCCAGTTTGGATATCCGACTTTCCTCTGTGACCCGCTCCTTTATTCTTTCCACGCATTGCAGGGATTTATCAAGCTTGCCCAGTCTGAGATATCCATATAACACCTGAAGATCGTTCATCCAGTCATGCCGATGATGATTTAATGAAGCTATTGCAGTTTTTTCCATGGATTGTATGATGTTTTTGTGTACCGCCTCCGCCTGTCGCTTCAGCGCATATGCAGAAATGAACATCGCCACAACCGACCACAACGCACACACGATACTCGCGAAGGGCGCCGGATACAGCATAACAAAAACCAAAGGAATCACAAGCGAACATGCCGCAATCCACGGCACTCTTTTCCAGGATTTCATGGCTTCTCCCCGTTCTACAAATCTCGGTTGGTCTAAACCCACCGTAACCCAGTATAACATGTCTTTTCTGCCAGTTCATTAAAGAATGCTCACCGAATGCAAAAAACCTCCGGCAAAAATGCCGAAGGCTCCTTAGGCGGAATGCCGATATTAAGCTTCTACTGCAGCTGCTACAGGAGCAACGTCTACAGGGTAGATGCTTACTTTTTTACGATCGCGACCCCAACGTTCGAATTTAACAACGCCGTCGATTTTCGCGAACAAAGTGTCATCTTTACCGATGCCCACGTTTGTTCCTGGGTGAATTTTCGTTCCGCGTTGGCGAACGAGAATGCTACCACCAGTTACAGTTTGGCCATCTGCACGTTTAACACCCAGACGTTGTGCATTACTGTCACGTCCGTTCTTCGTAGAACCTACACCTTTTTTCGATGCGAACAACTGAAGATTTAATTTCAACATGATTGGTTTTCCTCCTTCTTGACTTATTGGTGCTGCTGTATTTGAATATACTTCCCGTATGACTCTTCAATATTAGAGAGCATAACTACCATGGATTCGAGCAACAGCTGTACCTGAGAAAAAGTTTCTCCTTTTTTCAGCACCGGCAAAGAACCGCTTAGAAAGCCATTCTTCATCTTGGCATCCATCTCGACACCAGTCAATGCCTCAATCGAGTTCACCGTACCTACCGTTACAGCAGATACCCCGGCACATACGATATCTTCTCCCCGCTTGGCAAAATTAGCATGCCCTTCGATGGAAAAGCGTTCGATGTTCCTGTCCTCATCACGAAAGATTTGAACGATAATCACTTATCGCACCTTCTTACGCTTGGATTTTTTCGATAGTTACTTTAGTGTACGGTTGACGGTGACCTTGCTTCACATGGTAGTTCTTTTTCGGTTTGTATTTGTATACAACAACCTTTTGACCTTTGCCATGTTTCTCCACTTTAGCCGTTACAGTAGCTCCGGAAACCAATGGTGTACCTGCTGTCAAACCTTGATCGTTAGATACAGCCAGGACACGGTCGAACGTTACGCTTTCGCCGTCGTTCGCATTCAATTTCTCGATGAACAGAACATCGCCCTCTTGGACTTTGTACTGTTTGCCGCCTGTTTCAATAATTGCGTACATTTGCCTTGCACCTCCTCATGTCTCAGACTCGCCCGGTCTCAGGTGACAGCGCCTTGCGGAACTGTTCTTGTACCCGGCCAGTGCGGTTACAGCATGTGCAAGACCTATTGGCTAAACACATACTTGATGATTATATCATGCAGCATATCAAAAATCAATGCAAAGGTGAAATATATCTTTTCCCCGTCCCATGACAGGAGGAACAAGCCTCAACATAAGGGAGCGTGCTCTCTTCTCTTACCTTCTTACGTGTTAATTCAAGCAGTCCCAGCTTGGTCCATCCCAGAACAAATGCTTTGGTTCGGTCCTTGCGCAACTCCTGCTCCAGTGCGGCTGCCACTTCATGCCGGTTCGCTGCCTCTTCCATATCAATAAAATCGACAATAATCATGCCCCCGATATCCCGCAGTCGCATTAACCGGGCAATCTCCACTGCGGCCTGCATGTTCGTTTCCGTGACCGTCTCTTCCAGACTATCTCCGCCTGAGCCTGTATATTTGCCCGTATTCACATCAATTACCGTCAATGCTTCCGTATGATCAATGACGATATAACCGCCTCCAGGCAGCCAGACTTTGCGAGCAAAATCTCTGATCAGCTGTTCCTGCACGCCATATGCGTCAAAGATAGATTCAGTTCCTGAATACACCCGAACTCTGGGCTCATCACCCGGACAGATCTCCTCCAGCAGCGCGCGAATCGCTTGGGCTTGGGCTTCACTGTCTGTAATTACCTCGTCACTTCCAGGTGTGTACACATCACGAATGACCCGCTGAATCATGCTTTGATCACGGTGCAGCAGACTGGGAGAAGGCAGACTGTCCGCTTTTTCCCGGATCAGAAGCCACTGTGAGCGAAGAGTCTCCAAATCAGTCCGAATTGCCTCGTGCTGCTCCTCTGCAGAAACGGTACGAATAATCAGTCCTTCTTCATCCCGGCAAAGCTGTTCACCGAGCGCTTTGAGGCGAGAACGATCACCCTCCCTGGCGATTTTCTTCGAAACTGCAATATATCCTGCTACCGGCATGTAAACAAGCCAGCGGCCCGGAAGTGAATAATGCGTAGTCACCCGGGCTCCCTTGCTTCCTACCGGTTCCTTGAGAACCTGCACGATGATTTCCTGACCCGGTCGCAACAGTTCCGAGATCGAAGGTTTTATCTTGGGCTGCTTCTCCAGATGAGGATGGAGCACATCGTCCACATACAGAAATGCATTTTTTTTCTGACCGATATCTACAAAGGCAGCCTGCATACCTGGCAACACATTGACTACCCGCCCCTTGAAAAAGGAGCCTAGCAGCCCGCGCTCACGTGTACGCTCTGCCGTGAATTCCACAGCTTTGCCTTCTTCCAGAAGCGCCATTTGCATGAGGTTATGTTCATTATGTACGATCATTTGTTTCATGGCTTCACCTCTAGAAGACACTTCAATTCATCCACATCCATTTCATATTATAGGCCCTTCCCGAAGTACAAGAATTACCCCGTTTCAGAACAGGCTTATCAGCGACATTAGCGCTTATCCATATTTTGTTGAAAATAGGAGCCTATCACGCGCTGCTCCGGCAAAACGGCCATCACACGTCCCTGTTTATTCATAACATATACCATATGATACCTCTCTCTTTTTAATAGACGCAAAATAGTGTCCAAAGGTTTCGCCGGAAACGAGATTATTGGCTGAGCCAAACTGCCCGCGGCAGCATGCCTTACAAAGACAGCCTCTCGATTCATAAGAAAACGAATAAAACGATAGGGCACATTCCGATAATCCGTCACATTGGAGTAAAATAAAAAAAGACCGATTAATAAAATGTTTAGCGGGAGCCCATAATCACCGGCAAACCATCTGCTGAATGCAACCAAAATAACCCCTGCGCTACACAGGATGCTGATGCGATAGGACCACATAAGTGTTATATAATACGGAGCCCACAGGCTGACCAGGGCTTGTACGATTTTCCCTCCATCCAGAGGTAACACCGGCAGCAGATTAAACAAAGCGATGAGCATGTTGGCTTGTATGACATAATCCAGAAATACCGGATCACCCATCTGAAAATAACGCAGCAGTATAACCATGCCAACCATCAGCAGGTTTTGCAATGGGCCTGCCAAGGCAATTGCGATTTCGCGATAAGCGGTGAGTTTGCCCCCATCTTCAATGACCGCCACTCCACCAAAGGGAAGCATCTGTATGGATTGCACACGACAACCCAGCAGGGCTGCCGCGGCAGCATGTCCGCATTCGTGAATAAATACAATCGCAAACAGCGTAATCAACTCAATAAAATGTCCTGTGAGCAGAGAGGTCATCATGATGATCACAAAAAAAGGGTGAAGCGAGATGCGCACCCCCCATACCCTAATCAAGGGCGACAACTTCCGCAGGGTCCACGTACTCTTCTCCTTCTTTTATCGCAAAATATAGCGTAGCCGGCCGTTCACTGCTTCCAGCCTTGAGACTGCCTACACGGTTCCCCGCTTCGACCCAGTCGTTCACCTGAACCTCACTATCCTTTAATCGACCGTATATCGCCGTCACCTTATCCGCATGCTGTATCACCACCGTGTACCCGCTCTGTACATCTCCAATCACCTCAAGCACTCGACCAGCTCCTGAACTGACCACCTGCACAAGCCCTCCCGCAGCTGTAGCATCAGGAACGATCTCAATGCCCTTCATGCTCAGGGCAAACGGCTGAACTATCGTTCCTGACACCGGTTTGCCGAGCAGTTGCCTTATCCCTGAGCCGTTCACCGCATCCGTTGTATGGCCCAGCACAGGCAGGAAGGAAGGAGTCCCCCCGAAATTTCGTTCATACCACGCTGCCGTTGCTGCAAAATCCATATCATTATGCAACGCCTCGGCAATAACACTTTTGGGCGCTACCGTCCATGATGCATTCAACTGAAACAACCCCCATACGCCAGCAAAAATAACTGCACTCACCATCGTTCGCCGAAGCAATGATCGAAAAATATTAAAGCTGGAGTGTCCTGGAGAGCTAAAGTGTCCATTTTCCTTTTTCCACAGCCACTCCGGATCTCTCTCCTGCGGTTCCTCAACAACAAACGGTCTCGGCCGAATGCTCTCATTCCTTTCGCTACGAGGAGCAGACTTCTGTTCCTGTATGATCTCTTGCACTGCCCCATCCATCAGACGCCGAATTCGCTCTTCTCTTCTCTGCTTGATTCTCCGTTTCGTATTCATGACATATCCTCCCACTGAGGCTTGTTTACTACATCCTATGAGTTACGAGCAGAGAATATGAACAAGCCTTGGTTAGTTCCTAAATAAAGCGCAGATTGAAGAAGAAAAAACAAAAAAAGCCGGGCACAAGGCCTCGGCTACAACACGCTACATATCAATCTGTTTGCTCCATAGCAATAATGTCTCTTAAACATTCTCAATACACTTTAGATGTCAGCCCATTCCAAAAAACTTTTTGAAGCGGGAAAATGCACCCTTCTTCTGCTCCATCTGCATTAACGGTACCGTGTCACCGAGAATGCGTCTTGCAATGTTACGATATGCAATCGCCGCAAGTGAATCCGGGTTCATTACGGTTGGTTCACCTGAATTGGCAGCCTTGATAACAAGTTCATCATCTGGCACAATACCAATCAAGTCAATATTAAGTACTTGTAAAATGCCATCAATATCCAGCATATCACCTGATTTCACCATGTTGTTGCGAATCCGGTTCACGACCAGCTTCGGTGACTGGATGTGTGAACTTTCAAGCAATCCGATAACACGGTCCGCATCACGTACTGCTGCATTCTCCGGTGTAGTGACAACGATGGCCTGATCTGCTCCTGCTACAGCATTTTTGAATCCCTGCTCTATACCAGCCGGGCAATCAATAATGACGTACTCAAAATCTTTTTTCAGTTCAAGGATAATATCCTTCACCTGTTCTGGCGATACAGAGTTTTTGTCTCTCGTCTGCGCTGCAGGCAGCATGTATAATTCTTCGAAACGCTTGTCCTTCACCAACGCCTGATTCAGACGGCAACGGCCGTCCGCAACATCGCACAGATCGTAAATAATACGGTTCTCGAGTCCCATCACGACATCCAGATTACGCAGGCCGATATCCGTATCGACCAGACAAACCTTTTTGCCAAGCAGCGCCAGCGCTGTCCCGATGTTTGCCGAGGTGGTTGTTTTACCCACGCCGCCTTTACCCGAAGTGATCACGATCGCCTCTCCCATGAGCTACACTCCTTTAAACACATTAAAATCTCGGCGCAACCGAACGATATTGCTCATCTTGTCGATTTGCATCTGATTGTCCTGCAAATAAGCAAATTCCATCCCGGTTTCACGACTCTCCCATTCATCCGGAGGACGACTGATGACATCTGCAATACGCAGCTGTGTCGGTGCAAAGACCGATGCGGCAATAATCGCTTCCTCGTCCCCGCTGATTCCTGCATGAGCCATACCTCTGAGTGAACCCAAAATATATATATCCCCAGTACACGTCACCGTGCCCCCTGGATTGATATCTCCAAGAAACAGGAGATTACCCTCATGATGAAGCACCTGTCCAGATCGTACCATGCCGCACATCGTCATAATCGGCGGGGGACCTTTGACCTCCTCTACCAGAGCAGGCGAGTCGATGGAGCGAATCAGCAGATTACCTTTTTGCTTCAGAATATCAAGTATCTCTTCCTTCTGCTCTTCCGTAATTTCTCGCGCTCCCAGCTTGATATCCACATGAACAATCGGTCCGGTCAAAATATTTTGATGGCTGTGTTCCAGCTTATAGCGGAGCTCATAGAGCAGTTCCTCGAATTCACATTGATCGTCCAACAGGAAAACCAAGCCGTCTCGGATGCCTTTAATCGTTACGTGATTCGATTTTACCGTCATAAGCCTGTCCCTCCCATCTCATTACATTTCGTGCCCCGGTTCCCAAGTTCCTGCTTCCTGCTCCACAAATGTCATCATGCAGGCTCGGCAGTCTTGCTTCTCGGCTTGCCGATCTTCTCCAGCTGTTTGCGCAACGGGACATAGATGATCAGGGCAAACACAAAGTGAACAAACAGATTAGGGATCATGTATTCAATCAGTGCCCAGTCAAAGGTCACATGATTAAGCTGGAAAAGCTTGTACAGGAAAAATAATATTGTATCATTCAGCAAGCTCCCCAGAAGTACGACTGAAACCATAATCGGCATCGGTGCACGGGGCGCTTGAAAAATGAGCCCCATAACATAAGCAGACAACCCCATGGAGAAGCCGTATGGTCCAATCATCTCCCCGTAGAAGACAACGTCATGCAGCAGTCCAAACAAGATGCCCAGCACAAGAGCTGTATGCCGGTGATAATACACAGCAAAGAACAAAATAACGACATAGACCAGATTAGCTGAAATGCGCATCTGCCAGGCCGAAGGAATAATCTGCGGCAGGATCGTTCCTTCAGCAATAAACAGAACGAACAGTAACAGAAACAGAACCTGTTTGCGCGTCACCATTATTCTTTAACCTCAGGCGGAATGATAACAATCAGTTCTTTCCAGTCCAGGAAGCTGGCATAAGGCTGAATCGTAGCCGTCTTCGTCAAGCCATATTCGCTTTTCTCCACACTTTTCACTTTGCCAATGCGCATGTACTTCGGGAAGTTATTGATGATGCCGGAGGAGATGATCTCGTCCCCGGCTGCTATGTTGGAGTCCTCCGCAATTTTGGTCATTTTCAGCATGCCACTCTTCGGATCATAGCTCTCGATCATGCCAAACACCTTCTCTTTGCCCACCGAGGTAGCAGCGATTGCATTCGATGTGGGATCATTCGCATCCATCGAAGTTAACAGGTTTACCGTTGATGTATAGGAGCTAACGTGACTGATGACTCCGACCAGCCCTTCCTGCGAAGTCACTGCCATTCCTGGCTTAATGCCCGCATTTTCCCCGATATCAATGTTAATCGTTCTGCTATTCGGGTCCGAATTGGCGCTGATAACCTGCGCAATTCGAGAACTATAGTTATACCTGTTCTTCTGTTCCTCAGTGAAGTTGAGTGCCTTCTGAAGCTGTTGGTTCGTCTGCTCCATTTCATTGTACTTCAACCGGTCGCGTGTGTAATGTCCCATTGCAATACGGAGCTCTTCATTCTCCTGATACACCGCACGCATGTTCGCTACATCTTTGAAAAAGCCCGCTACATAGGAAGCGGGCTTGTAAAATACGTATTGTACAAATCCAACGGAATCCTTCAGGAATTTCTCCGGCCAGGATAAAGTGGCACGCGGACTAAGCGTAAAGCCCATCAACGCGATAAATGTAACAAGGCCCACCAGCAAAACAAAAAGTCTTTTGTTACCAAGCAGTTTAAACAGTTCCAACACCCTCTAACATCCATTATTCTCTTCCGAGCTTGGCCCGGCGGGGAGACATCATATCTGCAGTCCCTGCGAGAATACCAGCTGATCCTCCCCTGTTAAGCGGGTTATAGCTCTCCCGGAAATACCGGGTTCATTGCATTAATACGCCGCTGCCTGATCCGGAGTCAGGCAGACGACTGCCCATTAACGCTTGGAACGAACTGCTGAACTGCTTCTGCTTTTGAACATATGAATATTTTCCAGTGCTTTACCGGTTCCAATCGCTACGCAATCAAGCGGATTCTCTGCAACAATAACAGGCATGCCTGTCTCTCCAGCAAGCAATTTGTCCAGATTACGCAATAATGCTCCGCCGCCAGTCAGCACAATTCCACGGTCCATAATATCCGCAGCAAGCTCGGGAGGACATTTCTCCAGAGTTACTTTGACCGCTTCAATAATCGCATTTACCGTATCTGCCAGCGCTTCGCTGATTTCGTCCGAGGTAATTGTAATCGTCTTAGGCAGACCTGTCACGAGGTCACGTCCACGAATCTCCATCGTTTCCACTTGCTCCAATGGCATCGCTGATCCAATGTCCATTTTGAGCTGCTCGGAAGTACGCTCACCGATCATCAAATTATATTGACGTTTAATATATTGAATGACGGATTCATCCATCTCATCTCCTGCAACACGCACAGAACGGCTGGTTACAATCCCGCCAAGCGAGATGACAGCCACCTCTGTTGTACCGCCACCAATGTCAACAACCATGCTTCCTGTTGGCTCCCATACCGGCAGGTCTGCACCAATTGCAGCCGCAAAAGGCTCTTCAATCGTATAAGCCTCACGAGCACCGGCTTGTTTGGTAGCATCTTCAACCGCACGCTGTTCTACTGCCGTTATGCCGGACGGTACACAAACCATCACGTTTGGATGACGCTGGAATATGGAGCGCTGCTTCTGTGCCTGACGAATGAAATATTTGATCATCGTTGCAGTTGTATCAAAGTCGGCGATAACCCCATCCTTCATTGGGCGAATGGCACGGATGTTACCAGGTGTACGTCCGATCATTTTTTTGGCTGACTCACCCACTGCTTCAATGCTTTTGGTATCCGTACGCAGAGCAACTACCGAAGGTTCACGCACCACGATTCCTTTACCCCGTACATAAACCAGCGTATTCGCTGTCCCCAAATCAATACCCAAGTCTTTCGTAAAACCACCAAACATAACGTATTCTCCTTTTCTGCCTCATATTACCGCTCCCGATTCATTCGCAGAGCGTAATTGTTATTTCCACGGAACCGTCGAGCTAATATTCGCATTTGTTTAATTGTTGAATCTTTAACATTAAAGTGAACCTATCTATGACGGACATGTCCGTGATCATTCATAGAAAAAAACATCAACGCCAACCATTATATTATACCAAGCCCTTCTCCTTCAAACTTACATAGGTTCCATCACCGATAACAAGGTGATCCAGCACGTCAATTCCCACGATCGCACCAGCTTCGATCAGTCTCTTCGTTATCTGAATGTCTTCCGGGCTGGGCGTAGGATCACCGCTTGGATGGTTATGTGCACAAACAATGGAGGCACTGCTGCATTTGATGGCGGCCCGAAATACTTCACGTGGATGTACAATTGAAGCATTAAGGCTGCCCATGGAGAGTGTTTCCTGAGCAATGATATGATTTTTACTATTGAGAAAAAGACATACAAAATGTTCTTTTTGCAAGTAACGCAGCTGTTCCATCAAAATATCCGCTGCATCTCGCGGTGTTCGAATGCACGATGAAGGTGCCAGTCGGCTCTTGGCAATGCGATGCCCCAGTTCAATACCGGCCTTCAACTGCACAGCCTTGGCTTGTCCTACGCCCTTCATAGCTGTCAGCTCTTCCAGACTCAGATCCATCAGTGAGCGAACTCCGCCTGCATTATTCAATATCCGCTGCGCCATATGCACAGCAGATTCCTGTCTTGTTCCCGTTCGAAGTAAAATAGCCAGCAGTTCGGCATGGCTCAAGGCGCCCGCCCCATATTCCATCATGCGTTCTCTCGGGCGTTCTTCCAGGGGGATGTCGCGCATCATGTATTGAGCCGACTCCATATGTTCCCTCTTTTCACAACATTGTATTGGGTCTACTGCCTTGACAGCACATATACTCCGAAGCCTTCAAGCATATCGCTGAGTAAAGATAACGGCAAGCCTACCACATTAAAATAACATCCTTCAATGCGGTCGATCAGTGAAGCGCCGATGCCTTGAATAGCGTATGATCCTGCTTTGTCCGAGGGCTCCCCTGTTTGTACATATGCACGAATGGTTGCTTCCGAAAGCTCCTTCATCGTTACATCGGTTTGACGATATTGCACCACTGCATGTCCAGTGCCTGCATCAATGCATGCAACACCTGTGAACACACGATGCTCCCGTCCTTGCAGCCGAGACAGCATACGTTCGGCATCAGCAGCATCAACCGGTTTGCCCAAAATTTCATTGTCCAGCACAACAATGGTGTCACTGCCAACGATAATTGATTCCTGCTGGTTCCCCTCAAGTCCACGATACACAGCAAGTGCCTTGCGCATAGCAAGTTCCTGTACCGTCTGCTCCGGTGTCCAGTCCGGAGGTGTATGTTCATCTGCATGACTTGGTATAACTTCAAACGCTAGATGGAGTGATGCAATCAGTTCTTTACGCCGCGGCGATGTGGAGGCCAGAATAATCGGGCGCTGCTCTTTGTTATTCAACATTAACGGCTCCTTATACTACGGCGACACCTGTCTGAATCACTGATAAATAGATGTCACTTGTTTATTTTTTTGTCAACATTCGTCATTCTTCTACAGTCTGCGATACAGCCATATGGCCGCTATAATGCCGATCAGACTCAGAAGACTCATTTGAAATTGAAATGAAAGGTCATAACTGAAAATATCCAGATCAGCCTGAGGCGACCATCGAATCGTTGTGACCTTGGTTAAAAAGGCTACCGCCTTTACAGGCTGCAGTGCCTTGGCGATCCACGCTCCAGCCATCCAGCCAAGCAGCAGAAACAATAATAATACGCCGAAGTTTTTTTTCATCGGTTAATCTTCCCTCGCCATTTTTTGACACCCACATTATTATACGGGGTTTTGTACGTCAATACAAACACAAATCCGGCAGGGGGAACTATTTCCAGTTCCTTGCCGGACAGGGATTTTAAGTCCATGTTATCAGAACAGTTCCGCTTACTGCTTGATTGCCTCAAGCCACTTTTTCTGCTGCAACACATACTGGATCAAATCGGACTGTACAGCCCACATATGCACAGCATCCGGATTTTTATTGTACTCGGCAATAGCCGTTACCGCACTGTTCATTGACTTTTCCATACTGGAAACAAGCGGCTGTACCTCTGACGTCATTCCAGGAGAAAGGCTCTTCAGACCGTTCATCCACGTTTGGTGCTGATTAGACAATACCTGCATCATTTCTGGAGCTATAGCCGCCTGAACCGATTGCCCCAGCTGCTGGATGGATAATGTGGATAACTGATCAACGAGCGCCGAGCTGTTTTTGAAGAAAAGAGAGGCGTCATCCTGCTTGCTTCCAAATATAACAGGCTTCACGTCAGGGTTCACGATTTCCTTGACATACAATTCAACTCCCTGGGACTTCAATCTCGTACTGAGAAGCTTGGCCTCTTCCCGATCAGCAGAAATGCCTGCGTAAACACGATTGCCGTCATCAGGGTCCGTACCCGCCGCTATTCCCGCCTGGGTAAGCTCAAGCTTGGCCTGCTCCGCTCTTTCCGGGGAACTGAACACTCCGTATTGAAGCGCGTAGTAGGTGCCACCCGCAGAAGAGGTTACAAGTTGTCCTGTGGTCGCGGCCGTTTCCTGCTGACCTGTTACAGCAGATGCTGTTTGATTCACAGGCAACATTTCATCCGGTTTCGTCGTGCCCTCCCTGTTAAAAAAGGACAGAATCACCATGCCGAACAGCGCTCCGGTCACCAGTGCACCTGAGATTGCTCCAATCATCTTCCAGCCTCTTGGCGGACGATTACGTTTATAAGAATAATTATCGGATTCGATCATCCAGTTATGACCCTGATCCACATCAAATTCAAATTCAGAATCCTCATTGCGGTAATTCGGCACATTGTTATGCTTGGATTGCTTTGATTCGAGATGATGCAATTCAGAGCGGGAGGCATCTGCCAGAATCGTTCCTCCCCAGTCAACAGGCAATTCCTCTGCCTGCCATGTGGGTGCTGTGCTGCTGCCTGTTACGCTGCTCGTTTCCGATTCAGGTTTCAGTTTCTCTTCTGATACATACGGCATGTCCTCTTCGTTTGTGACCAGCGAACCGGAAGCCAGCATCTCCTCACCCTGAAGCTTGTCCGACTCTTGATTTCCAAAGCGAAACGTCATTCTGGCGTTGCTCACCCGTACCCACTCCTTTATCCCCTTTGTACCAGCTATATGCGAACATCAGGCACAACATTCCATAAAATGTAGTTTCTATATACGTTGAACTAAAGGAATGTGTAAGCAAATAGTTCAACGATGTACCTAGCCCCCTTGGTTTCTTGCAAATACATTGCAAAAAAACGCCTGGCTTCATAAAGAAGCAAGACGTTTTTGGGACAGGACTCACCTGTTAAAATCAGCTAATTACTTTAATCCTTTGGCGAGTGCATCGCCAACCTTCCAGATATCCCCTGCGCCCATCGTAAGCACAAGATCTCCCGGCTGTAAACGTGGCTGCAGATCAGCGACAACCTCTTCTTTTGTCGGAAGATATCTTGCCGAGGCGTTGCTGTTCTGTACAATCAGTTCCACCAATCTGGCCGAATGCACACCTTCAATCTGCTTCTCGCCCGCAGGAGAGTAGATGTCGGTAATCAATACCTCATCCGCCTCGGCAAACGCCCGGCTGAAGGCATCCAGCAGGAAAAATGTGCGTGTATATCGCTGCGGCTGGAATACGGCGATGATCCGTTTCCCCGTCGCTTTGGCTGCACTAATTGTTGCTTCAATCTCCGTAGGGTGGTGAGCATAATCGTCAATAATCAGCATATCACGCGACTCTCCCAGCACCTGGAATCTGCGTTTGGCTCCATGGAACTGAATGATGGCTTCCGTAATTTGATCAAATGGAATACCCACTTCCAAACACGAAATTACCGTAGCCATAGCGTTGTAAAGATTATGTTTGCCCGGAACCGATAATTCCACGGTCCCAAGTGCTGCACCCTGATAATTCATAGTAAAGGAGATCAGACGGTCTCCAAGCACGATATCCGTTGCCGTATAATCAGCGGCACAATCAATGCCGTACGTCGTTACGCGAGATTGGAGCTGTGGCAGAATACTTTGAATATTTTCATCATCCGCACAAACAATTGCCGTGCCCTCCGGACGAATCTGACTCAAAAACTGCACATAAGCCTCTTTAAGCTGCTCAAAATCACTGTTGTAATTTTCGAGGTGATCGGCCTCGATATTCGTAACAACCCCGAGATAGGGGTGATACTGTAAAAATGAACCATCGCTCTCGTCTGCCTCGGCAACTACCCAGTCGCTTTGACCGGCCTTCGCGTTGGTCCCCAAATTCATAATCTCTCCACCAATGATGTAGGTTGGATCTGTACCACATTTGTCCATTACCAATGCGATCATGGATGAAGTTGTTGTTTTACCGTGGGCTCCAGCTACGGCAATTCCTTTACGCTCATTCATCAACCGCCCCAGCATCTGTGCACGATGAAGAATGGGAATGTTAAGCTGCTCAGCAGCTACACGTTCCACATTATCCGCAGGAGCTGCGGTCGAGTAGACCACCAGATCCGCTCCGTTTACATGCTCTGCGGTATGTCCAATATATATTTTCGCCCCTTTGGCTGCCAGCTTCTCCGTCAATTCCTGTGAAGCGACATCCGATCCGGTAACGGTGTATCCCATCTCCAGCATAACCCGGGCGATGGCACTCATGCCATAACCGCCAATCCCTATAAAATGAACGTGTTCCGATGTGTTTAACAAAACTTTCACCAACCTTTTTCAGAATCGGTTTGATGCAAAAGGGCTGCCCGCACGTCTGCAATCAGATAAAGCGTGCCGGAAACCACCCCCAGATCCTCCGCTTCCGTCCGTGACTTCAATAGATCAAGTGCCTTAGCCCAATCGGGCTCGACGATGATTTCCAGTTCCCGTTTCGCAATGGCAGTACGTACCTGTTCTACAACCTGCAGTAGTTCAGGTGCAGCCATTTTGCGTCGGAAATCTGGCTCGGTCAGGATCAGCGTATCCACTAGTGGCAGTATATGCTGCAAATATGCTTCGTGATGCTTATTCGCCAGCATACCCATCATCAAAATTAACTTTTTTTGGGGATATACGTCGATAATGCTCTTGGCCAGTGATTCCGCCCCTTCAGGATTATGAGCTCCGTCCAGCACAATCAAAGGATTGTCACTGATTTGCTCAAACCTCCCTGCCCAGAAGGCATTCTTGAAGCCAAGCTTGATATCGTCTTCATCCAACATAAACGCCATATACTGCCGAAGTACCTCAAGAGCCATAAATGCAGCCGCAGCATTGTCACACTGATATACACCCTGCATCCGAATGTGAAGCTGCATATCCCTGAACGGTCCTGCAAACTGGAGGCTTTGTCCTTCCTTGTTGCTCTTCAGTCTGCGGTAGGAGAACTGGTCTCCGGCCAGATACACCGTAGTTCGCAGCTGCTGCGCTCTCTCTTGAATTACCTTTACAGCCTCAGGCTGTGAGACACAGGTCACAACAGGAACACCCGGCTTGATGATGCCCGCCTTTTCATACGCAATCTTCTCGATGGTATCTCCAAGCACATCTGTATGATCCATACCGATGTTCGTAATTACCGACACAACGGGCGTAACGATGTTCGTTACGTCCATCCTTCCCCCCAGCCCAGTCTCCCATACCACGATATCAGGGTAACACTCTTCCGCATAGTACAGCAGTGCGAGAGCTGTGGATACTTCAAACATCGTTGGTGAACCCATCGGTGTAGAAGCCATCTCCACCACAAGCGGACGCAAGCGGTTCGACAGCTTTAACAGAATTTCTTCCGGGATGTCCTCACCGTTGTATTGAAAGCGATTTGTGAATTTTGTGATATAAGGTGACGTGAATGTACCAACGTCATATCCCGCCTGCAGCAGCACCGACGTCAAAAAAGCGCAAGTCGAACCTTTACCGTTCGTTCCCGCGACATGAATGAATTTGAGTCGTTGATGCGGATTGCCAAGCTGTACCATCAAGCTCTCAATTCGTTCGAGCCCGGGCCGGATGCCAAAAGGAATAAGGCCATTGATCCAGTCGACGGCCTCGTCATACGTTTGTAAAGGGGTTACTGTATCTGTCGCATTTAATTCCGTCATCTCTGATTCACCTTCGGTTCCCTGTTTGATTAATAATTGAAAAAAGCAGCCGGATGGCGCAAGTAAACACTCCATCCGACCCTTTGGATATTAACCTTTCAACTCTTTAATCCGTGCAATCACTTTATCCCGTTTATCGGAATAATCCGCTTGTTTGGCACGTTCCTCCTCAATCACCTTAGCCGGAGCCTTAGCTACAAAACCTTCATTCGCCAGTTTTTTCTCCACACGAAGCACTTCGCTTTCGAGGTTCTGAAGCTCTTTCTCCAGTCTGGCCACTTCCTGCTCAATATCAATCAGACCCGCCAGCGGCAAGTATAATTCTGCTCCTGTAATGATTGCAGTCATCGCTTTATCTGGAGAGCTCAGATCAAGTCCGCTCTCAAATTCAGAAGTGTTGCAGAATCGTTTGATATAATGACTGTTTCGCTCAATGATGCTTGATGCTTCATCATTGTTGGCTTTAACCATCAATTCGATTTTTTTGCTCATCGGCACATTCACTTCGGCACGAATATTTCGAACAGCGCGAATGGTGTCCATCAGCAGGTTCATCTCGGCAACAGCTCCCGGATTCTCCAATGCAGGATCATATACCGGCCACGAAGCAAGTGTAATAGTTTCCCCTTCATGAGGCAGATGCTGCCAGATTTCTTCAGAGATATAAGGCATGAACGGATGAATCAGACGCATCGTCTGATCCAGCACATAAGCCAGCACCGACTGTGTTTTCTTCTTCGCCACCGGATCTTCACCGTAGAAGGACAGCTTGGCAAATTCGATGTACCAGTCACACAGATCATCCCAGATAAAGTTGTACAGGACGCGGCCTGTTTCCCCAAACTCGTAAGCATCAATTAGACGCGTAATATCACGGGAAGTTTCGTTCAGGCGGTGCAAAATCCAATAATCGGCCGTGCCAAGCTCGCCGCTAATGTCACGATCTTCAAAAGTAAATCCTTCCAGATTCATCAATGCAAAGCGCGAAGCGTTCCAGATTTTGTTGGCAAAGTTACGGGCCTGTTCAACTCGCTCCCAACGGAAACGCAAGTCCTGTCCAGGTGTGCTACTGGTCGAGATCATGTACCGCATTGCATCTGCACCATATTTTTCGATAACATCCAGTGGGTCTACACCGTTCCCCAGAGATTTGGACATTTTGCGTCCATCCGCGTCGCGCACAAGACCGTGCATCAAAACATCCTTGAACGGAATCTCATCCGTGAATTCCAAGGCAGTGAAGATCATACGAGCTACCCAGAAATAGATGATGTCATATCCGGTAACAAGCACATTTGTTGGATAATAACGCTTGAGGTCTTCCGTATTTTCAGGCCAGCCCAGCGTGGAGAACGGCCACAATGCAGAGCTGAACCACGTATCCAGAACAT
Source organism: Paenibacillus barcinonensis (assembly GCF_003217495.1). Taxonomy (GTDB): domain Bacteria; phylum Bacillota; class Bacilli; order Paenibacillales; family Paenibacillaceae; genus Paenibacillus; species Paenibacillus barcinonensis. The sequence continues at coordinate 26,966 of NZ_QJSW01000022.1, forward strand.
CTTCATCCTGCTTCAGCTTGCGTCCTGCATACTCAGGCAATGTTGTTGGATCTTCAGCGGATACAATCACTTCGCCAGTCTCTTCATCGTACCATGCGGGAATGCGATGTCCCCACCACAGCTGACGGGAAATGCACCAGTCCCGAACGTTCTCGATCCAGTTCAGGTACGTTTTCTCAAAACGATCCGGCACAAAGTTGACACCTTCGTCGCTTTGCTGTTTCTTGATCGCTCTCTCCGCGAGTGGCTTCATCTCGACAAACCATTGTGTGGAAAGGTACGGCTCCACTACGGCTCCGGTACGTTCACTGTGTCCAACCTGATGCATATGATCTTCAATGTTGATCAGTACACCCTGTTCTTTGAGATCAGCAACGATCTGCTTGCGGCATTCACTGCGGTCCAGTCCCTGATATTTGCCTGCTTCGGCGTTCATCGTGCCACTTTCGTCCATTACTGTAATCTGAGGCAGGTCATGACGCAAACCTACTTCAAAGTCATTTGGATCGTGCGCAGGTGTAATCTTCACCGCACCGCTACCAAACTCTTTGTCTACATAGTCATCTGCAATGACTGGAATCTCACGTCCAATGATAGGCAGTACGAGCGTTTTGCCGATCATGTCTGCATAGCGCTCATCCTTGGGATGTACAGCAACAGCGGTATCACCAAGCATCGTCTCGGGACGGGTCGTCGCCACGGTAATGTGACCACTTCCGTCTTTGAGCGGATAACGCAGGTGATAAAGATGCCCTTGAACTTCTTTGTATTCAACCTCAATATCCGATAGCGCAGTCCGGTTTACCGGGTCCCAGTTAATAATGCGTTTGCCGCGATAAATGAGACCTTTCTCGTATAACTGTACAAAGACTTTACGAACCGCTTTGGACAGACCTTCATCCAGCGTGAAGCGTTCACGTGAATAATCCAGCGATAGCCCCATTTTACCCCATTGCTGACGAATGGTTGTAGCATACTGGTCTTTCCAGTCCCATACTTTCTCCAGAAACTTCTCGCGTCCCAGGTCATAACGTGTTAGACCCTCTTCACGCAGCTTCTGCTCTACCTTCGTTTGGGTAGCAATCCCTGCATGGTCAGAGCCTGGCAGCCAAAGGGCATCATATCCCTGCATACGCTTCGTACGAATCAGGATATCCTGCAGTGTGAAGTCAAGCGCATGCCCGATATGAAGCATACCGGTTACGTTTGGCGGCGGGATTACAATGGTGTACGGCTCCGCATCTTTGCGTTGCCCTGCTTGAAAATACCCGCGCTCCGTCCAGGTGGAGTACCATTTGTCTTCTGCCGCCTTCGGATCGTATGTGGTTGGCATTTCAGTTGTTGCTTTTTTTTGTTCAGACATAAGTCATTCCTCCGTTACTTGATCATCATCATCATGGCCCCGAAAAATCATCCATAGAGCCCTTGAATCATCATTAAAGCCATCTTTAGGGCCAAAAAAAACAAAAAAACCTTTCATCCATCAAAGGACGAAAGGTTAGCTTTCGCGGTACCACCTTTGTTTCACGCAGACAGCAGGACAAACAACTGATCCTCTGGTTCCGGCGTGACACTTCAAGCAGATAACGGCTGCTACCGGCCCATTCTACCTCCGAGATGGATACTTGAACCTCTTCATCTCAAGTGCTCAAACAGGCAACTCCCGGGCGACTTCGATCAGTTGGCTCCTGCGGAATCTCACAGCGCATCAATCCCACTCTCTGAAAGGTCATACTGTCTACTACTCCCGATCAACGTCATTATTCAAAAAAACCTAAACACATCATACCTTGCTCGTGCGCGATAGTCAACCTGGCAGCAGCGGAACCTAAAGGTGTGCGGAGAGAAAATGCGAAAAAACAAGTCAAACCCGCAATCCCTGCCAGGGATTGCGGGCATTTTAGCTGCGATATTCACAGCAAGCCAATTAAGGTATATACAGAATTTGTCCTTCTTCTACAATCTGTTCGCTCAAACGATTATATAGCTGGAGCTCCCGGGTACTGAGTTGATAACGATCAGCAATGGCATCAAGTGTATCCTCACGTTGCACAATGCACAGCTTCACTTTGCGGAACGGAGTCTGATCCACAATAGTTCCGAGGAATAAATTTTTCCACTCCACCTCTTCCGTCTGACTCTCATCTTCAGGAATGATTCCAGCAGGAGCATCTTCCGTGCGTTCTCCATCTGCTTCACGAGCAGCGCGGCCGGAGGAGGATAACAGTGAGGAAATGCCTACTCCCTCTTCGGATCGTGGTGACGATTCCTTTTTACTGCCAAAAGCAACCTTCAACTCCGGCTTGTCTTCCGTCTCAGCCACCGGTTCAGGCACATTCTCTCCATACTGGAGCAAAGCCTCTGCTTCCACAGCCTCCTTCACAACCCGCTCATCGTCTACGTTAGCTGCTTCGGAGGAGGCAAAAACATCCTGCCAGTTCTCTGTCTGCGGCTGAGCCGGTGCACCGCCCGCGTCCTGCTCACCTTGCTGTCCGCCGGATCGCGCTTCTTCAAAGTGCCAGACTTCCGGCTGATGCTCTAACCTTTTTGGCTCCTCCTCCGAACGAGGCGAGAATTCACCTTCCAGATCGGCCGATGCTGTAGTATCGGAAATGCTGCTGAGCGAAGCTTCAGACCATGCCGCTGTGGCTTCGTCTTCGATCGGAAGCAACGGTTCAGATTCAGGATAAGAAGCCAGTCTATCTGCTGTCTCCGCCATGAATGACGAGATAGGCGAAGATACTTCGTTTTCCATAGTGGCGGGACTCCAATCGGACCGTGGCAGTTCTTCTTGATACGCTTCTGTCTGTTCCCTCAAGGACAGATCTGCGGATTCAGGAGAACCGTACGCAACAAGCTCCGCATTCGCCAGTTCCTCATCCTCGCTCCGTTGAAACTGCTCTTGCTGCTGGGCATAAGCTTGATCCATTCCGCCAAACTGCTGGTACTGATCTAACGAATCATACTGGCCGGCTTGCCCGTACTGCTCCGAATGCTCAGATGTCTGGAACTGTCCCGGCTCGTCTGCACGGCTATCCGACTGAGCCTCAGATGAATGAACCACCGTGAATTCATCTGCTGTCCATACCTGCGGCTCCTCTACCGGAAAACCTTCAATGCCTCGCAAGGACAATACCCCTGTAATGTTCAAGCTTCGGCTGGACAACAGATCCACATCAAAATTTTCAATCTCGATGGAAATATCATCAATGGATCTAACTCTGTTGAGCGGCACCGTAATTTCAACAGGTATAAAGTGCTTTAATTCTTCCGAATCGTCGCTTTCCCCCCGGTACGCTCCTGTAAGCAGCAGATGTCCACGCAAGGTCGCATGATCGTCCTGTCCAATGACTTGAATACGTGGATATAACTCAATTTCCTCCAGTTCCTCAATGGCAGGCACTCCCTCAGATAAATGAACGCGCTCATAAATATCGAACCGCAAACCATAAGGTTGATTCAACAAAGGTGGCGTCCTCCTTTCGGCATATGTTCACCATGATCCTTCTCATGGGACTGATCCATGGTCCAATCCTTCGTTACCCATCTATATGCCTTAAATGGGATGGGCATGCCACCTTTTGTGAAAAGCCTGCCCAGATTTCAATGTTCATTTCATCCTTGAGATTTAAGCGCTCGCAGAAAACAAAAAAACGGACCCGTTACTCAGGTCCGCTCTCCGCCCATGTTACTTTCTCTTGCAGCCAATTGTTCAAAATCCGCTGGCCACGGGTCTTCTACTTCAATTAAAGCTCCTGTTAAAGGATGATCAAAGCTCAGCTTCTCCCCATGCAGTGCCTGCCTGCCAATAAGATCAGAACGTCCTCCATACAGCTTGTCCCCTACAAGCGGATGTCCAACATGACTAAGATGCACACGAATCTGATGTGTACGTCCCGTCTCCAGCTTCAAGCGTACGAGTGTTGCTCTCTCCCATACATGCACAATGCTCACCTGGGTAACAGCATCCTGCCCTCCATCAGAAACACGTCTGCGCTGCTTATGATGCCTGTCTTTGCCGATAGGCGCATCAATGGTGCGAAGTTCACTGGAGATTCGGCCGTCAGCGATGGCAACATACTGGCGATCAATGGCCTTACGACGCATTGCTTCGTCCAGTTTCGCGAGTGAAAATGCAGTTTTGGCATACAATACTGGTCCTGTCGTATCCTCATCCAAGCGATGGACATGACGCACGCTCGTCTCCATTCCATTCATCTCGTAATATGAGGCTACAGCATGATCCAGTGTAATGGCCTGATCCCCACGACTACCATCCGGGTGAAGCTTCATGCCAGCCGGTTTATGCACCACGAGACAGAAATCATCCTCGTACAGTACGTTCAGATCAGCCCAGCGCGGCTCCACACCTAGCGGCTGAGCAGCAAAAAGGGCCAGCCGAAGCCGGTCCCCTGCTAGCTGAATGCCTTGCGTTGCCTTGAGCTGGCGAAGCAGCTTCTCCGGGAATTGAAGCTCGGCCAGAAGCCATTGATCGGCAGCAGCCTGCTTATCTGCTTTTCCAGTGACCGCCTTGCCCGGCATCAGCTCAAGCCATTGTCCGCGGCGTTTCCAGCTTCGCATGCTCATAATGATTGCAAAGCCTTGCGGTTCGCCTCAATGGTATCTTCGATATCCTGCTCTGTATGCACACCAGAGACAAACATCCCCTCATACTGAGATGGCGCCACACTAACGCCTAGATCAATCATCGTTGCAAAATAACGGCGGAATTGATCCAGATTGCTTTCTTTGGCAATATCATAATTGGTTACCGGTACGGCACTGAAAAATGGACATACCATAGAGCCCACACGGTTAATTGTTACCGCCACGCCTGCTTCTGCTGCATTTTTCTCGAATCCGGCCTGCAATCGTGCGGACAGTAGCTCAAGACGATCATACACCTCTGGTGTCAACAGCTTGAGCGTTGTATAACCTGCAGCCATCGCCAGCGGATTACCACTTAATGTTCCAGCCTGATAGATGGGTCCTGTTGGAGCGATCTGCTCCATCAGATCCCTGCGTCCGCCATAAGCACCTACTGGAAGCCCACCGCCGATAACTTTACCCAGACACGTCAGATCCGGTGTAACACCGAATCTCCCTTGCGCGCAGTTCAAGCCTACGCGGAATCCAGTCATGACCTCGTCGAAGATCAGCAGACTGCCATACTCCGTAGTCACGCTGCGCAGGCCTTCCAGAAAACCGGTAGCTGGAGGAACTACACCCATATTCCCTGCAACCGGCTCTACAATTACAGCGGCAATCTCTTCTCCGAATCGTTCAAAAGCAAGGCGCACGGACTGCAAATCATTGTAAGGCACCGTGATTGTATTCAGGGCTACGCCCTCTGGCACCCCAGGGCTGTCTGGCAATCCCAGTGTAGCCACACCCGATCCAGCCTTGATTAACAAGCTGTCAGCATGTCCATGATAGGAACCCTCGAATTTCAAAATTTTGCTGCGTCCTGTTACACCTCGTGCCAGTCGAATCGCGCTCATCGTAGCTTCTGTACCTGAATTCACCATGCGCACAATATCAATGGATGGTACACGCTCACACACAAGCTTGGCCATTTCCGTCTCAAGCAGTGTTGGTGCACCAAAGCTTGTACCTTTCAGAGCGGTTTCGCGCAGCGCCTCAACAACCTCAGGATGCGCATGTCCCATAATTAACGGTCCCCATGAACCTACATAGTCAATGAACATATTGCCATCAATATCATAGATTTTGGAGCCTTCTCCACGCTCAGCATAGATCGGCGTGAGTCCGACGGATTTGAATGCGCGAACAGGGCTGTTGACCCCTCCAGGTATGTACTGCTTGGCTTCTTCAAATGCGCTACGCGAGCGCTCATCATTACGGCGATTGCCTTGTTGTGCAGTCATGAACATCCTCCTTGATATAAAGGCCCAGCCTTTCAGATGGGATGCAGCCTAATTGTACTTGCCGCAGCGCTCTCTTGAAAAAACAAGGCCTATTGTCGTTTTTAAATCTAATTGCAAGGTGTGAACACCAATTTTACTTTTCAGCCAGCCAGCGGGATGCATCCTTGGCATAGTAGGTAATAATCATGTCCGCCCCTGCGCGTTTCATGCTCAGCAAAATTTCCATAGCTACCTTTTTCTCATCAATCCATCCCTGAATTGCGGCAGCCTTCACCATGGCATACTCTCCACTTACATTGTAAGCTACGAGCGGAAGATCAAACTGGTCCTTGATCGTACGCATAATATCCAGATAAGACAAGGATGGTTTCACCATCAGCATGTCCGCTCCCTCAAGCACATCCGTCTCGGCCTCACGCAGTGCCTCACGAGCATTCGCCGGATCCATCTGATAAGATTTCCGATCCCCGAATTGCGGAGTGGAATCCGCGGCTTCACGAAATGGTCCGTAGAATGCCGAAGCGTATTTGACAGAATAGGACATGATTGGAATATGGTTGAATCCATGCTCATCGAGACCCGCACGAATGGCCTGTACAAAACCATCCATCATGTTCGAAGGGGCAATAATATCGGCGCCGGCTTTTGCCTGCGATACTGCCGTTTTGACAAGCAACTCCAGAGATTCATCATTCAGTACATCACCGCAGATGTGCCCGTCAACCTCGGTAGTATGCACCATTCCGCAGTGACCATGATCTGTAAATTCGCAAAGACAAGTATCGGCAATAACCAGCAGCTCAGGATACCAGGATTTGATTAATCTCGTCGCCTCCTGCACAATGCCATCCTCTGCAAACCCGGACGAGCCCACGCTGTCCTTCGTTTCCGGAATACCAAACAGAAGCACAGCCGGAATACCCAGTTCGGCAATGTCTTTCACTTCTTCTTGCAGACGATCCAGCGAGAAGCGGAATACGCCTGGCATGGACTTGATCTCCGACTTCACATTTTCACCATAAGTGATGTAGATCGGTTGAATAAAATCATCCACCGTCAAATGTGTCTCTCTCACCATATTACGAATGCCTGCCGATTGACGTAACCGGCGATGACGTACGATTGGAAAACCCATAAACACTCTACCTCCTGATATTTTATTTTAAATCGAACAACTAAGGAAAATTACCGGCAAAAAGGGAAGCGCGCCGGTTCTTCACGAATTCAGCACGCTTCATATGTTCAGCCGAAGCCTGTCATAACCTCTGTTATCGGTGTAACTGATCTACTGATGTTTGAACAGCGCTCCCGTGATCCGCACGTTTCCACTCACACAAAACATCAATCAAACTGGTCATCGTTGCTTCCTCAGCCATCAACGTGACCTTTAGCCCGGCTGCCTCAGCCGTTTGCGCCGTAACCGGGCCAATACATGCCACCTCTATTCCCTGCAGCAGCGGCAGAGGATCCTGCACACCCATACGCTCAAGCATCTTGAAAAAGTTCTTCACGGTGGAGGAGCTGGTAAAGGTCACTGCGTGAATGCCACCCTCTTCAAGTAGCTTTAATAATTCATCGTCTTCCTCACCTGCAAGAATGGTGTCATAGATAATGGCCTCGGTAACGTTCAATCCACGTTCCCTCATCTGCTCTGGCAACCAGGAGCGGGCAAGATCTCCATGGGGTATAAGAACGTTCTGACCTGCCTTTAATTCACTTTCAAAGGCTTCAAGCATGCCTTCGGCCTGAAAAGGACCTTTCACAACCTCAGGCGCAATCCCGTGCTTGCGCAGTGCTTCTGCTGTGGACGGGCCAACTGCCGCAATTCTTGCCTGATGAAGCGAGCGAATATCCTTGCCTTCATTTTCAAGGTGACGGAAGAAAAACTCCACGCCATTGACACTTGTGAAAAAGACCCAATCAAACGTATTTAACGCATGCAGCGCATCTTTGACACTTCGCTTGGCGGATTCACTGGATGGCATGACCGTCTCGATCACAGGAAACTCATACGGTTCACCGCCAAGTTCCTCAATGCGATTCACCAATTCACTTGCCTGACTGCGGGCACGAGTAACCAGAATTCGTTTGCCAAAGAGCGGCATGGCCTCAGCCCATTTCAACTGCTCCCGCTGATTGACCACATCCCCAACTACAATCACGGCTGGTGGCTGAAAATTCGCTGCGATCACTTTAGCTTCGATATCCTCCAGCGTTCCCGTAATGGTATCCTGCTCTGCTCGTGTTCCCCAACGAACAAGCGCTACAGGGGTACTGGCCGGACGACCGTGACGAATAAGCTGTTCACTGATATACCCAATTTTGGCAACACCCATCATAAATACCAGTGTACCCGTCGCATTCGTCACCTTATCCCAGTGGATGCTGCGATCCAGCTTGTCCGGGCTTTCATGACCGGTAATAATCGAGATGGAGGAAGCATAGTCACGATGTGTCACCGGAATACCCGCGTAGGCGGGTACGCTGATGGCTGCTGTAACACCGGGTACAATCTCAAACGGAATGCCATTTTTGTGCAGCAGCTCCGCCTCTTCACCTACTCGTCCAAATATCGTCGGGTCTCCGCCTTTGAGGCGCACAACGACCTTGCCTTCAAGAGCGAGATCCACAAGCAGCTGGTTAATCTCTTCCTGTTTCATCGTATGTCGATCCGGCCTTTTCCCCACATAAATCTTGACTGCACCGGGTTTCATCAGTTTTAACAAACGTGGACTTGCCAAACGATCGTATACGACCGCATCTGCCTTGCCGATGGTCTCCCATCCTTTTACCGTAATCAGCCTTGCATCCCCAGGACCTGCACCTACCAAAAAGACCTTGCCCGCCATGCCTTCATCCCCTAACTTCTGCCAGTATCTGTTCCGCTCCGCGATCAATCAATCTCCAGGCCACTTCTTCTCCCAAACGTGCTGGATCTTTGCCGCTCAACGTTTCCTTGAGAATCAGTCCACCATCCGGTGAACCGACCATACCTGTTAATTGTAACTTGTTTTCACTGTTCAGGGAATCTGCTTCTTGTCCTGGCACCCATACTGCATGAGCACCAATAGGCACCTGACAGCCTCCATTCAACACACTGAGGAAACGGCGTTCTGCCAGAACTGGCGATGCGGTTGCCGGGTCATTATATAGGGACAGCAGATGCAACAGTTCCTCGTCATCCTCTCTGCATTCAATCCCAAGTGCTCCCTGGCCTACAGCCGGAAGACAAGCCTCCTCGGACAAATACTCCGTAATCCGATCCTGCCAGCCCATTCGATACAAGCCAGCTGCGGCCAGAATAATCGCATCCAGTCCTTCGGTTTCCAGCTTGCGCAGACGGGAGTCGATGTTGCCCCGAATGGATTCCAGCTGCAGGTCCGGGCGATAGGCCTTGAGCTGACTTGATCTGCGCAGACTGCTCGTACCCACCCGTGCGCCTTCTGGCAGCTGATCGAGCGTGAGTCCTTCGCGTGATACCAGCGCATCTCGCGGGTCAGCTCTCCTTGGAACAGCACCATTGATTAAACCTTCCGGCAATTCAGAAGGCATATCCTTCATACTGTGCACGGCCATATCAATCGTACGATCCAGCATCGCCTGCTCAATTTCCTTCACAAACAGCCCTTTGCCGCCCACTTTCGACAATGTGACATCCAATATGAGGTCACCCTTGGTCACGATCTTATGTACCTCAAAATCAAAAGCTAAACCTTCTCGCTCACAGATGTCGCGTAAATCCTGAATGACGTATCCGGTCTGAGTTAACGCCAAAGCACTCTGTCTGCTGCCCACTTTTATTGTACGCATATCTACATTTCCTCCTGATTACGGGATATCCAGTCCCCGATTTCTTCTGCAGTCCACCAATGAAACTGGCCTGTACGTATCTTCTCGAGCATATTCATCTCCGTCAGACGCCGTAGCAGCTTGCTTCTTACAGCCGGAGACAGCTCACGTGATTTAATTTCCATTCTCATCTGGTGCAAAAAATCAAGATACGTCTCGTACTCATCTCCAAACTGACGTTCAAGCACGGCACGAATCTCGGCCGCCGCCGCAGGACCTGCACCAGCAGTCGAGATCGCAATGCTTAGCCGCCCTCGTCTAACTACACTCGGCGTAATAAAACGGCTGTTGCCGGAAGACATGGCGTCATTCACCAGAATAGAGGCAGCTTCGGCCTCCTGTACGACAGACGTATTTACGAGCAAATCATCCGTAGCTGCATATACGAGAAAGGCCCCCCGCAAATCACCATTGCGGTAGGACCGGGCTATCCACTCGATACGGGATTCCTGATGCAGTTGTTCAAGTTCCGGCGTAAGCTGAGGACTGATGACCGTAATTCGAGCTTCCCCCAGCAGCAGCCCCTTCACTTTACGCTCGGCAACACGACCGCCGCCGATCACACAGATGGACTTGCCTGAAGTATTCACATAAATCGGCGTGTAGTGTTCCATATCTCTCACTCTCCCGTCCAGCGATGAAATGCCGAATATGCATTGGATAAAAAGCTGATTATGACAAACGCATATCCGATTAATGTCCATCTGGACATGACCATCATGGAAAACTGCTTTCTTCTTTTCACCACAAAATAACCAACATAAATGGCAATGGCCAGACCTGTCGCAATGACTTTCAGGTCGAGCAGCAGATGCCAGCGCCGTTCTGCCACGATGGACAAAACCGCCAGCACGACGGATACACCCAATAGCGGTGTGCCAATCAAGGTTGCACCATCCATATACTTGCCAATGACCTCAAGACTGGGCAGACGTCGTACCGTATCATTCCACTTTTTGTTCTTCAATCTGTGGTGCAGAAACAGATACAGCAGCGCAAAAACGGATGCCACCGTAAGAGCTGCAAAGCCCAGGTTCGCCAGCGTGATGTGCATGATCAGCAAACCATGAACCGTCTGCCAATTGTGCAGCGATATTTCACCCGCCGTAAACCATAAGCGATTAAGCACGGTCACTGAGAACCCTACGATGTTAAGCAGCAGAATAACAAATTCCGAACGCTGAACCCGGGTCATAATCAGTGACATCAGCACAATACTGAAAGAAAAGATAAACAAAAAGTCAAATGTCGTATATATCGGGAAGTGACCTTCAGTCCACATCCGCATAATTACATGGGTCACCTGCAGCACCCAAACAACAACAAGAAACCCTGTGCCTGTCCGCTTCGCCCCCGCATTGCGTCGAATGCAGTCCGAGAAATAGAACAGTAGGCTCAGGGCATACATATAAATTAAAGCCTCATAGACTTGCTCAGCAAGGGTCAAACTCCCCACCCGCCTTAAACGCCTGCCGGGACATATGCCGGCACGGGGTCTTGCCGGTTTTCGTTAAGCTGAACCGCTGACTTGCCCAGAGCTGTTGCGTCACTCTGATTTACTTTTTCAGCAGCCATCTCTACTGCATCCTCCAGCGCGAAAATCTGCGTAAACATGCGCAGCGCCTCGTCACCTTGCTTCGTACCTGCCATTTCCTTGATCCGGTTAATCGGATCGGTTGTCATTTGATTCACAATGCTTTTCGTCAAACGACGAATCACTTTACGTTGATGCTCATCCAGCTCTGGCAGCTTGTTGAACAGGCTATCCATCGTTTCTTCATGAATGGACACCCCTTTTTCCTGTAAAGCCCGAATAACTGGACGAACGCCAAGCGTTCTGAGCCACTGATAATATTCTTCCATCTCCAGATCAATCATTCTCTCAATCTTCGCCGCCTCTACCTTGCGCATCTCCAGATTACTCTCCACAATACCTTCCAGATCGTCAATATCGTAGAGGAATACGTTTGAGATCTCGCCAATAGACGGATCAATATCACGTGGTACAGCAATATCAATCAGGAACAGCGGTCGCGATTGCCGGCGCTTCATGCTTGCCCGAACAATGCCTGCATCGAGAACATAACGCTCTGCTCCCGTAGAACTGATGACGATGTCGACCTCACCTAGTCTCGCAAGTGCCTGCTCCATTGTGCAAGGAGTTCCACGGAACTTGCTTGCAAGCTCCTCTGCTCTGGCAAAGGTGCGATTAGCTACCAGGACTTCGGATGCTCCATTCGCATACAGATGTTTTACAGTAAGCTCACTCATCTTCCCGGCACCCAGAATCAGTACCTTCTTGTCTGTGAACATACCAAAAATACGCTTGCCCAGTTCCACCGCAGCATAGCTGACTGAAACGGCGCTTTCCCCGATAGAAGTCTCCGAGTGAGCTCGCTTGCCCAGTGTAACCGCCTGTTTAAACAGCTTGTTAAACCAAGTGCCGGTTGCCTTTTCCCCCTGCGCTTTGAAAAAAGCCTGCTTCACCTGACCCAGAATCTGAGTCTCTCCGATGACCATTGAATCCAATCCGCAAGTCACCCGGAACAAATGGCGCATAGCTTGATCATCTTCATATATATATAAGTGTTGCGTAAATTCTTCGCGTGGAACATTAAACCATTGCTCCATAAATGTTCGAATAAAATAACCGCACATATGAAGACGGTCGACCACCACGTACAATTCAGTACGATTACAAGTGGCTACGATTACACCTTCCAATACACTCTTGGTCAGCTTGAGCTGCTGCAGCGCTTCAGACAAGTCCTTTTCTGCAAATGTGAATCGTTCTCTGACCTCTACAGGCGCCGTGCGATAATTCAAACCAACAACAACGATGTGCATTGCAAGTTCACCTGCCTAATAAATTTCCAATCAAAGTGCTTACTGTATATGTCTATCCAGTTAAGATTGACATAGTTAAGTATATCACACATCACGTCCACAACCCGCCCATTTTTATGAAATGTTTATGAAATCACCATGATGATTATCCTATGCATTGTCATTTATTGTAGTGTCTCACCAATGTTCACCGTTATGCGCCAAACCATACAAATGATGCATATTCGATCTGCGAAGTGATTGAAAGCCAATTCAATACTGCTTACAACAAATAGCCATGGAGGCCTCCATGACTATTCTAAGATGCGGGTACATGATGTGTTATTTCGGCTATTGGAGATTTTCGTCTTCGACTGCCTCTTCTGCTTCCAGCTCGTTGTCTGCGTCCGCTTCAACCGGTGCATATTTGTCTATTTGGGCATGACGAGTAATGATATCCCACAGTTCTTCCTTGCCCAGACCTTCCTCGGATGAAAAAGGTACAAACAGATCCCCTGAGCGCAGACCGAGCGCTTCCTTGATGACCTTGATATGTTTGGCTCTGCGGGTCTTCGGGATCTTGTCCATCTTGGTTGCTACAACTACCAGCGGCAGTCCGTGATGACGAAGCCATTCATTCATCATTTTATCGTCCTTGGATGGCTCATGTCTCATATCGACCATCTGCATGACCAGCTTCAGCTCATCGCGTTGGAGCAAATACTTCTCCATCATTTTACCCCAGGCAAAACGCTGCTCCTTGGATACCTTCGCGTACCCGTAACCTGGGAAATCGACGAAATACAAATCCTGATTGATCTTGTAATAGTTCAGTTGCTGGGTTTTACCCGGCGTAGAGCTTGTACGCGCCAGGTTTTTACGATTGATCATGCGGTTGATCAACGATGATTTACCTACGTTTGAGCGCCCCGCCAGGGCGATCTCCGGCAGACCATCATCTGGATATTGTTCAGGCCGAACGGCACTAATAATAAACTCAGACTGATTGACTTTCAAATTGCATCTTTCCTCTCTTGAACTCCAGCAGCAGCATATGCCTACATTTCCTGCTCGTATTATGCCATCATTCTTTCTATCATATCAAAAAAACGTCTGATGTAGCAAAAAAAACGTAATTATGTACCAAAAAAACATTGGTATTCACTCAAAAAATAACTTTCGTACACAAAAAACATCAGATTATCACGAAAATTATCGCAAAAAAGACCGTCCCATCAGATGCCGAAGCCTCCACAGAACGGTCCGTGTTTCATATTATCCTGCTAATAAACCCATTACAGATGAATGCCTGCCTGTTCCACAAGCGCATGCTGCAGCACCTGATCCATATGGGCTACAGGTACAAATTCCACATCTTCCTTGATGCTGTCCGGAATGTCACGCAGATCCCGCTCGTTATCCTTAGGCAGTAATATTTTTTTATATCCCGCACGGTGGGCCGCCAGTGACTTCTCCTTCAGGCCGCCAATCGGCAACACCCGTCCACGCAACGTGATTTCGCCTGTCATGGCAATATCCTTGGACACATGTTTATTGGTCAGAGCCGAGATCAACGCTGTTGCCATCGTTATGCCAGCAGATGGACCATCTTTCGGAATTGCTCCTTCCGGCACGTGGATGTGAATATCGTTTTTCTCATGAAAATCGGATGCAATACCAAGCTGTGCTGCTTTGGAACGTGTATAGCTGAACGCAGCCTGGGCTGATTCCTTCATGACATCTCCCAGCTTACCTGTAAGCGTCAGCTTGCCCGTTCCAGGTACAACGGTGACTTCAATTACGAGCGTGTCTCCGCCCACTTCTGTCCACGCCAGCCCTGTTACCGTGCCAATCTGATCCTCCAGCTCTGCCATGCCATAACGGAATTTACCTGGGCCAAGATAGTCTTTAACAGCCTCTGGCGAGATGACAATCTGACCTTCGGTGCCCGATACAACATTTTTAGCCGCTTTTCGGCAAAGTGACGCCATCTGCTGCTCCAGATTCCGCACACCCGATTCACGTGTATACTCGCGAATGACTTTCAGCAGACTGTCATCTGGTACTAGCAACTGCTCTTCTTCCAGACCATGATCCTTTTTCTGTTTTGGCAACAGATAGTTTTTGGAGATTTGCAGCTTTTCCAGTTCGGTATAACCCGGAATATTCAGCATTTCCATCCGATCCAGCAGTGGACGCGGAATGTTATGCACGGTGTTCGCTGTAGTTATGAACATAACGTTCGATAAGTCAAAAGGCAGCTCTACAAAATGATCACTAAACGTATTGTTCTGCTCCGGGTCAAGCACCTCCAGCAATGCAGCCGAAGGGTCTCCGCGGAAATCTGAAGCCATCTTGTCGATCTCATCCAGCAAAAATACAGGATTGAGTGAGCCTGCCGTCTTCATGCCCTGAATGATGCGGCCCGGCATCGCTCCTACATACGTGCGGCGGTGTCCACGAATCTCCGCTTCGTCCCGTACGCCGCCCAGAGAGATACGTACAAACTCCCGGCCCAGCGATCTCGCAATGGAACGGGCAAGGGAGGTTTTACCTACCCCTGGCGGCCCTACGAGACAGAGAATTGGCCCTTTGAGCTTTTTGACAAGCTTCTGAACAGCCAAATATTCCAGCACACGCTCTTTGGGTTTCTCCAGACCATAGTGATCGGCATTAAGCACATCCTCGGCCTTCTGGATATCCAGGTCGTCCTCCGTCATCTCGCTCCAAGGCAGGGCAAGCAACCAATCCACATAGTTGCGGATAACGCCCCCCTCCGCAGAGCTTGCCGGCATTTTCTCCAGTCGATCAATTTCTTTCTCGACCTTCTCTTTCACCTTGTCCGGCAGGCCAAGACTTTCCATCTGGTTGCGAAGTTCCTCCACTTCGCCCGCGCGCCCCTCTTTTTCACCAAGTTCCTTCTGAATGGCCTTCATCTGCTCTCGCAAATAATATTCCTTCTGCGTTTTCTCCATCTGCTTCTTCACACGTTGGCTGATCTTGCGTTCGAGCTCCAGCACTTCGCGCTCATTATTCAGGATGTCGAGCAGCTTCTCCAGACGTTCCCGCACGTCGATGGTCTCCAGAATTTCCTGTTTGTCCTTGATCTTCAAGGACAGATGGCTGGTGATGACATCAGCGAGTCGTCCGGGCTCTTCGATGTCCGATACGGCAGCAAGCGTCTCGGGGGTTACCTTTTTGGACAGATTAATATAATTCTCGAACTGATTCAGTACGGTACGCATCAGGGCGTCCGTCTCCGGATGACTATTTTCTTCCTCAGGCAGCTCTTGCGCCAGCACCTCGTAATAGTCCTCATTGTCCGTATATTCAATAATTTCAGCCCGTTCCAAGCCTTCCACAAGTACTCGAATGGTTCCATTGGGCAGCTTCAGCATCTGTCTTACCTTCGCCACGGTTCCAATGCGGAAAATATCCTCTCGTGTGGGTTCCTCAATATTTACCTCGGCTTGGGAACATAGGAGAATCAAATGTTCTTCTACCATCGCTTTTTCTAAAGCCTTGACCGATTTCTCCCGGCCCACATCGAGATGCAGCACCATACTCGGGTAGACGAGAAGTCCTCTTAAAGGCAGTAAAGGAAAACGACGACCTTTCGTTTTGCTCGGTCCCATCGCTTTCGCACCTCCAATGGCTCTCAGGTTGTAGTCATTCATTATTCTATCAAATGTTCACATAAAAAACCAATGAAGGGAAGCGCTTAGCAGCTTCCCGAATCTGTAACACGTCCCGGACGAGGCGACTCTGCCCGTAAATACGAAGCGGATGCCGGAGGGAATATGTCCGTTTTGGGTGCTGTTGTCTCCTCTGCCGCCACCTGTTGCTCCACTTGCTGTGCTCCAGGCTCCCAGCCAAACACTTCACGAAATACATCCTGGACCGTATCTACCGGGATCACCCGCAAGCCATCCAGATTATCAAAAATAGACTGCCAATTCTCCGCCGGTATAATAACCGTCTTCGCTCCTGCCTGAAAAGCCGCCTCCACCTTTGCAAGAACACCGCCTATCGGCTTCACACGCCCGTGGATACTGATCTCTCCCGTCATCGCGACCTCGTGGTCTACAGGACGCTCCTGAATAGCTGAAACGATCGCTGTTGCCATCGCAATCCCGGCTGATGGGCCATCAATCGGTGTGCCTCCCGGGAAATTCACATGCAGATCATAATCGCTCGTGCGAATCCCCATCGCCTTCAAGACAGTTAACACATTTTCAACCGAGCCTTTCGCCATACTTTTACGCCGAAGTGTACGAGAACCGCCTCCAATCTCTTCCTCATCCACAACCCCCGTAATGTTGATACGGCCTTGCTCCTTGGGTGCAGGAACAGCGGATACCTCGATCTCCAGAATCGTGCCCATATTGGGTCCGTACACTGCGAGCCCGTTCACAAAACCAATCTGCGGCTGTGACGGAACTTTGCGATCCGGCCTTGGCTGAATCTGACTGCTGCCCGCGACCCACTCGACATCTGAAGCCTGAAGTGTTTCACGCTTCTCGGTGAGTGCGAGGCCCGCGGCAAGCTGTATAATGTTTACCGCCTCGCGGCCATTGGTCGCATAACGTTTGACCACATCGACTGCTTCCGGACAAGGGCTGAACCCGATTTTTTGCACTGCATCCTCTGCAATTCTGCCAATCTCCTCCGGTAGCAGTGGACGGAAATAAACCTCCATACAACGCGAGCGTAAGGCTGGTGGGAGCTCGTGCGGGGAACGGGTCGTTGCACCGACAAGGCGAAAATCCGCAGGCAGACCATTTTGAAAAATATCGTGGATATAAGCAGGAGTATGCGTATCCTCCGAGTTATAGTACGCACTTTCCAAAAAGACCTTGCGGTCCTCCAGCACTTTGAGTAGCTTATTCATCTGAATGGAATGTAATTCCCCAATTTCGTCAATAAACAGCATGCCGCCATGTGCCTTGGTAACAGCACCCGGCTTAGGTTGAGGAATACCAGCAACCCCCATCGCTCCCGCCCCCTGATAGATCGGGTCATGAACCGAGCCAATGAGCGGATCGGCGATTCCACGCTCATCAAAACGAGCCGTTGTTGCATCCAGCTCCGTGAATTTGGCATCCGGCTTGAACGGTGAAGACGGATTTTTCTTTGCTTCTTCCAGCACGACTCTGGCTGCAGCAGTCTTTCCTACTCCAGGCGGTCCATAAATAATAACGTGCTGCGGATTGGCACTGCATAAAGCCGCCTTGAGCGCACGCAGCCCGTCCTTTTGCCCGACAATGTCGTTGATCGTTGCCGGACGAGTTTTCTCCGCCAGCGGCTTGGTGAGCGAGATGGAACGCAGCTTGCGCAGCTTCTCAAGCTCCTTGCGGGACTCACGCTCAACAGCAGTACGGTTTGTTTTCTGGCCGCGCAGCAAATTCCAGAAATATAACCCGATCACCACTCCAAAAAATAACTGTATCAACATGAATACCATGCCAAACTCACCCATATCTCAACATCCTCCTGTTCTGTGCTTCTTCTCATCTGTGATCATGCTAATACTTGGTAGTATAGCCTTTTCACCGAGACGTAAACGGGAGAGACTGAATTTGTACTCAGAATTTATTCGAGGCATATGCAAAAGGCCCGCCGGAAATGGCGGGCCTTCAATAAATGGTAACGATAATTAGTGCGAACGTCCAGGAATAACGCCTGTCTCTTCATACGCTTCAACGATTTTGTCGATTTCTTTCTTCAGTTCCTCCACCATGATCTCTTCCGGCACTTTACGGATCATCTGACCATGACGGAACAAGAGACCTTCTCCGCGAGCACCGGCAATACCGATATCCGCTTCCTTCGCTTCGCCTGGACCATTCACTGCACAGCCCAGCACTGATACTTTGATCGGCACCTTCAGCTTGGAAATATACTCTTCTACTTCATTAGCAATGGAGAACAGATCAATATCCAGTCGGCCGCAGGTTGGACAAGAGATCAGTGTGGCTGCATTCGAAATCAACCCAAACGTTTTGAGCAAATCGCGCGCAACCTTGATCTCTTCAACAGGATCAGCACTCAGCGAGATCCGCATGGTCGAACCAATCCCCATGGAGAGCAAAGCTCCCATACCTGCTGAACTCTTGATCGTGCCCGAGAATAATGTTCCTGCTTCGGTAATCCCAAGGTGCAATGGATACGGAATAATCTGAGCCGCCTTCGTATATGCTTCAATCGCCATTGGTACGTCCGACGCCTTGAGAGATACGATAATATCATGGAAATCAAGCTCTTCCAGTATACCAATGTGATACAAGGCACTTTCAACCATGGCATCCGCTGTAGGATAGCCATACTTCTCAAGCAAATGATTCTCAAGTGAGCCCGCATTCACCCCGATTCGAATCGGGATGCCTTTATCTTTACAAGCCTTGACAACCTCTTCGACCTTGGCACGTTTACCGATGTTACCCGGATTAATCCGCACTTTATCAATGCCGTTCTCGATGGCTAACAGCGCCAGCTTGTAGTTAAAATGAATATCAGCAACCAGCGGAATGTGAATCCGCTTTTTGATTTCCTTAATCGCTGCCGCAGCTTCTTCGTTATTAACCGTTACACGCACAACCTGGCATCCAGCTTCCTCCAAGCGCAGAATCTCTGCTACAGTGGCCTCGACGTCAGCCGTTTTGGTTGTACACATACTCTGGATAATAACCTCGTTACTGCCGCCAATCGTCAAGTTCCCTACCTTTACGGGACGGGTATCCTGTCTTAAATACATGAGTGATTTCTCTCCCCACAACGTCAAAGCTCCACTCTGACAAAAGACTAAATATACGCCTTCTGCCCAAGTGGAGAACTGACAAGTCTATATTTCAGAGCTCAGCTGAAGAAGTGCCGCTTAGGCACTTTCCTCCTGCTTATCGTCCTTCGATTGGCCAAGTTCAGGCACAACTTTTTTCTCAACGACTTCTTCGGTGATGACACAGCTGGTCACATCTTCACGTGAAGGCACTTCATACATAATATCCAGCATGATGCCTTCAATGATTGCACGCAAACCACGTGCACCCGTGTTTCGCTTGATTGCTTCTTTGGCAATCGCCAGCAATGCACCCGGTTCAAATACCAGGTTTACATTATCCAGCTCAAGCAGTTTTTGATATTGCTTCGTCAAGGCATTTTTCGGTTCGGACAAAATCCGTACCAACGTATCCTCATCCAGCGGCTCCAACGTAGAGATGACTGGCAGACGTCCTACGAATTCAGGAATCAGACCGAATTTCAGCAGGTCCTCCGGCAATACCAAGCCCAGGTATTCACCCGGCTTCAAATCTTTTTGCTCGGTAGCGGCATTAAAGCCAATGACTTTTTTACCGATCCGGCGTTTAATCATCTGCTCCAGGCCGTCAAAAGCACCGCCACAGATAAACAGGATGTTTGTTGTATCAATCTGAATGAATTCTTGATGAGGGTGCTTACGGCCACCTTGTGGCGGTACAGAAGCAACGGTTCCTTCAAGAATTTTCAGCAACGCCTGCTGTACACCTTCACCGGATACGTCACGCGTAATGGACGGATTTTCCGATTTGCGTGCCACTTTATCAATCTCATCAATATAGATAATGCCGCGCTCTGCTTTTTCCACGTCATAGTCCGCTGCCTGGATCAGCTTGAGCAGGATGTTCTCTACATCCTCACCCACGTATCCGGCTTCAGTCAATGAAGTCGCATCCGCAATAGCAAAAGGAACGTTCAGAATTTTTGCCATCGTTTGTGCAAGCAACGTTTTACCGGAACCTGTAGGTCCTAACAGCAAAATATTACTTTTGGACAACTCTACATCCTCAATTTTGCTTTGAGTATTAATGCGTTTGTAGTGATTGTACACTGCAACAGACAATGATTTTTTAGCTTGATCCTGACCGATAACATACTGATCAAGGATATCACGAATTTCTTTTGGCTTCGGAATATCTTTCAGATCCAGCTCTTCATCATGACCGAGCTCTTCCTCTACAATTTCGGTGCAGAGTTCAATACATTCATCACAGATATACACGCCTGGTCCTGCAACCAGTTTACGTACCTGTTCTTGAGATTTACCGCAAAAAGAGCATTTCAGCTGCCCTTTCTCGTCGTTAAATTTAAACATGAAACCACCCCTTTAGGAATTGATCGGTCTGCTGAGCACCTGGTCAATAATGCCGTACGTTTTCGCTTCTTCAGCGCTCATGAAAAAGTCACGGTCTGTATCCCGCTCAATTTTATCAAGGGGCTGACCTGTACGATCAACATATATTTGATTCAGTTTCTGACGAGTTTTAATGATCCATTCCGCGTGAATTTTAATATCCGCAGCCTGTCCCTGTACGCCGCCAAGCGGCTGGTGAATCATGACTTCACTGTTCGTAAGCGCGTATCTTTTGCCAGGAGCACCTGCAGTCAGCAGCAGCGAACCCATGCTTGCTGCCATTCCTACGCAAATGGTCGATACATCAGGCTTGATAAATTGCATCGTATCGTATATACCCATCCCTGCAGTAACAGAACCACCAGGTGAATTAATGTACAAGCTGATATCCTTCTCCGGATCGTCGGCTGCCAAAAATAAAAGCTGAGCTATGACAAGATTGGCTACATCGTCATCAATCGCACTGGTTAGAAAAATAATGCGATCCTTCAGCAAACGTGAATATATATCGTAAGAACGCTCGCCTCGATTGGTTTGTTCAACAACCATTGGCACCAGACTCATGAGACCAACCTCTTTTCTACATGTAATTAGACATAGGCTGACTGTAAAGCAAACCCAAAATCATTTTAACATGTTCCTGTGACAATGTCATTTTTCAGAAATCACGTCATCTTGCGGTTGTTTACGATTAAGCCTGATCATATTTAACCATGTTTTCTATGTATGTGCAAATTACAACCATCCTATGCCGTCTTGCCTTTTTTTATTTCACTTCAAGTGCAAAGGAATGGAACTTACGAAAACCGGGCACCGTGTAACAAAAATTAATAACTTCCAATTCATCACTCACATTGCTATAAATTGGATGCACCAATTTAAAAATAAGGCACGTAATGAACTCACGTGCCTTATCATTTATAAAGCCGCCAAACTCAGACAGCTTGTCTTATTTTCCGTCAGCTTCTGCAGCAGCTTCCTCAGCTGGAGCTTCAACCGGCTCAACAACTTTGCTGTTCTCTACGAGAACGTCAATTGTTTTGCGCAATTTAACTTCATCACGAAGGCTCTCCAGAGAACCATTACCTTCAAGGATGCCACGAATCTCTTCAGCAGGACGCTTGTAAGATTCAGCCATTTTCTCGAGCTCTTGGTTCACTTCTTCATCGGATACTTCGATGTTTTCCGCTTTACCTACTGCTTCAAGCACCAGGTTGTTGCGTACACGCTTCGCAGCATCATCTTGCATCTGTGCTCTCAGATCCGCTTGAGTCTGACCGGAGAAGCTCAGGAACATTTCAAGGTTCATACCTTGGTTGCGAAGACGGTTGTCGAAATCACGCATCATGTTCTGTACTTCGCTTTCAACCATTGCAGAAGGGATGTCCACTTCAGCGTTCTCAGCGACTTTTTCTACAACTGCATTTTCCTGTGCAGCCTTGAACTCGTCAGCTTTACGGGATTCCAGTTGTGTTTTGAGGTCAGCTTTGTACTCTTCCAGCGTATCAAATTCACTTACATCTTTAGCAAACTCATCATCCAGCTCTGGAAGTTGTTTGCGTTTGATTTCATGAATTTTCACTTTAAATACCGCTTGTTTGCCAGCCAGTTCAGCTGCATGGTAGCTCTCTGGGAAAGTTACTTCCACGTCTTTGAAGTCGCCAGTGGACATACCCACAACTTGCTCTTCAAAACCTGGAATGAATGTGTTGGAACCCAGCTCCAGGGAATAACGCTCTGCTTTACCACCTTCGAAAGGTACGCCATCCACAGAACCGTCAAAGTCGATTACAGCAACATCGCCGTTCGCTGCAGAAGCTTCGTCAACAACAACCAGTTCAGCATGACGCTGTTGCAAACGCTCCAGCTCTTCTGTTACTTCTGCATCCGTTACTTCAGATTTAGCTACAGCAACTTCGATTCCTTTGTAGTCACCCAGAGTAACTTCAGGTTTCACTGTTACTTTAGCTTTAAATTTGAAAGTTTGTCCTTTAGCGAATTGCTCGATGTCTACATCAGGACGATCTACCGGGAAGATATCCGTTTGGTCAATCGCTTCTGTGTAAGCTTCAGGAAGCAAAATGTCGATTGCGTCTTGATAAAGGCTCTCTACTCCGAAACGAGCTTCGAAGATGGAACGTGGCACTTTACCTTTACGGAATCCTGGCACGTTTGCTTGTTTAACTACTTTATTAAAAGCTTTGTCAAGTGCTGCAGTTACACGATCTGCACTGACTTCAACCTCAAGAACCCCAAGGTTCTTCTCTATCTTTTCCCAAGTTGCTTTCATTGTATACTTTCCCCTCCAAAATTCACATGTTCACGTAGGCGATCACGCACAAAATAACCATTTTAGTATAAACAAGTTTACATTCTTTTTCAAGGGGAATCCCTTGATACAGTTTAAGGTAAACGTTTCCGTCCTTTAATTGCTATCCAAACCGGCCGAAACAAACTGTTTCATAGAGCGATATGCCTGCTCCAGCCTGAACCTCATTGCACCAGTTACAGCGTACATCGAGCGCGTATTCTCTTCATCATGAGAACCGCCGAGACTGTCCGCCACCGTCATATGTAGTGCAGCGGCCCATATGTCTGCCATCGCATCATTTTCCTCAAGCATTGAATGGTAATCCCGCGTTCCATAAACTGCCATAACATATTGTATCCACAATTCCTGGGCAAAATAAAAGAGTGTAGGCTCATGAACCTCCGTCTGATCCGCCACCCGTTCCAGTATCTGCACGATCGGCAGTGGGAACTCCTCCGGCTTGAGCGGTACGGCAGCCACATCAATTTCTACCTCTTCTTCGCCTCTGGTAAATTGAATGATATCCTGCATCCCTCGGCGGCGCAAGGTTTGCAGCACCCTGAACTGCAGCAGTGGATGAAGCGACTTCGTTTGCAGCCAGCGGACAAGTTCCTCATCTACCTTGGCAACGTCCAGAAATGCTAACTGCTCCAGCGCCAGCATCGTCTGTTCAGACAACGGTCCTTCCATAACGGTACGAAGAAGCTTCTCGGCGTAACCATCGTCTTGTGCAAGCTTTAGCCTGGCATGCTGCCTAGCCATGTCTTCCTCACTGACATCTTCCTCATCATCCTGCTCTGGCTCCGCTGTGCGACTCGCTGGCATTTCCATCGCTTCATATTGAGGAAAAGCAGCCTGGAGCCATTCCAGCAAGGCCCGCCATTCATCGTAATGACGCTCTTCCTGTCCTTGGCATTGCAACAAAAAGCGAAGCAACTCCATTGCTTCACTATAACGTTCATTTTCGAGCATTACCGTCAATTGTATTTGATAGTAGTCCAGCGTTTTTGGAAACAGCACAATCTTGTTATTGTGCGAATTTTCCGGGGTTGTGGATTCCTTAATGGGAGCACCTCCTCTGTTCCTGAATCTCCATTTGGAATCAACCATGAATAGATATATATCAACGAATATTGATCTATTTTCCGAGTTCACCTGATATTCTAACATAACCTTAAATAGAATGAAAAAAACGTTACAGCCGCCAAATATCATATACGAAAATGGCATGAAAATAAAACATTTGATATTATATTTTATTTATGATAAAATCATTTTTGCTTGAAAAATTTCATGTCTCAGTAGCTCAGCAGGATAGAGCAACGGCCTTCTAAGCCGTCGGTCGGGGGTTCGAATCCCTCCTGGGACGTTTATAAAAAGAAGCTTCCTTCGGGAAGCTTTTTTTTTTGCGTTCTGGGGATGAGAACCCCATGGGTTCGTCGGAGCATAGCCTTCGGGAGCATTCACTTCGCAGTCTCGACTGTAAGGAGAGTATCCCTCCTGGGACGTTATAAAAAGAAGCTTCCTTCGGGAAGCTTTTTTTTGCGTTCTGGGGATGAGAACCCCATGGGTTCGTCGGAGCATAGCCTTCGGGAGCATTCACTTCGCAGTCTCGACTGTAAGGAGAGTATCCCTCCTGGGACGTTATAAAAAGAAGCTTCCTTCGGGAAGCTTTTTTTTTGCGTTCAAGGGATAAGAACCCCAACGGGTTCGTCGGAGGAGCAGGGCTCAGCGCCTCGAAACGGCACCAAATCATGCCAACGATCACCAGTAACGCTATTGGCCCGATTGTTGGCGTTTTGAAATTCTAATGATCACCAGAGAGCTTATTTCTTCATTTTGGCGTTTTCTTGGGCATTTTCGTGCAATTTTGCCTAAATAGCGTTTCTGAGGATCGTTAGAATGGGAAAAGCCCCTTTTCCCGCTAAATAAGGTTACTCAGGATCGTTAGGAGGGTTAGGAGGGGACGCTTGGGTTGGAGCAATGCGAAACCTTCTGGATATCACCTCTACCTATAGATGTATCCACACTTTCATTACTATACTATTAGTATCTTTATTTTCATTACTATCTTTACACGGCACTTTCTATGCACTCCTCCCAGTTTTTATTAACTATCACTAGGTTTTACGCCTGCCTGAAGCTCACCTCTTACTATCTGCCTCTGATGCGCACTCTTGGAGCTACGCACTCCGCTCCACACATGCACTCTCTTACCCGCTTGATCCTGCTAACATGGCTATCTCCTCCAACACTGTTCACCTTCGTCCACTCTGCTTGTGTCTGTTTTGAGTCGCCCGAGATGGAGATACTGCATCTGTTAAGTTTTACATTTCATTGCCCCATGTTGACACACAATGTTATGCTTGCTTAATGGTCATTGTAACAATCCATACATAACCATTTTCTTGTGAGCCCATATTTTTCTTATGAGGCTATATTATTCAGCTCGCATATGACGGAGATCTTACTTCATATACACTCTTTTTCAACCAACGATAAACAGGAGATTGATTATGTCATCACATACCCAACAACAACACCAGCACATCCTTCCTTCAACGGAACAAGAACAGTCCCAGCACGGGACAGAGCAACCACAGCAGACATCCAGAAATTACGCGTTGTTACTTGCTGGAATCATCGTACTTGCCGCTACGATGCGTTCACCCATTACAGCCACAGGTCCCGTTGTCGAATTGATTCGTTCAGACACCGGGATCGGGCATACCATGGCTGGATTATTAACGTCACTGCCTTTGATTGCCTTTGCAGCTGTGTCACCTTTCGCCCCTCGCCTTGCCAAACGCTTTGGGCTGGAGACCGCCCTCTTGCTTGCAGTAATCATTGTTACGGGCGGTATTACTTTACGGCTGCTGCCCTCTATTGTCGCTTTATATGCAGGGACAGCTCTTCTTGGGTGCGGAATTGCGCTTAGCAATGTGCTCTTGCCAAGTCTGATCAAGCGTGATTTCCCGTTACGTGTCGGCATGGTCACAGGGCTGTACTCGGTTTCCATGAATATGTTTGCCTCGATCTCGTCAGGCATCAGTGTACCCGTAGCAAAAGCCACTTCGCTTGGATGGAGAGCCTCACTAGGGATGTGGGTCATCTTCTCCCTCTTGGCTGTTTTGCTATGGCTTCCCCAAGCATGGAAGGGCCGACAACAGATGTTATATGTCACCTCCCAAAACGAAGGCACGCCCTCACGACTACGAACGTCTTCCTTGGCTTGGTTCGTGACGTTGTTTATGGGGCTGCAGTCGTTCATTTTCTATACCACCATTACCTGGCTTCCCGAGATTCTGGCGGACCAAGGCTTCAGTGCCACCTCGGCAGGCTGGATGCTCTCTCTGATGCAGCTGGTGAGCGTTCCTGTCACCTTCATCGTGCCGATCCTTGCTGGAAGAACGAAGGACCAGCGACTGCTAACCACCATCACATGTATGTCTCTGATCTTCGGGTATGCCTTGTTATTTACCGGCACGCCTGCGCTAGTTACGACCGGAGTAGCGTTAGCCGGGGTTGGTGCAGGAGCTTCCTTTGGACTGGTCACCATGTTTTTTGTGCTACGCACCACTCATGCGCGAGAAGCTGCGCGTTTGTCGGGTATGGCTCAATCCTTCGGATATCTGCTTGCGGCGGGCGGCCCCTTGCTCTTTGGCCTGCTGCACGACTGGACCCATGGCTGGACACTCCCGTTGCTCATTCAGGTCTCTCTTGCAATTGTGCTGCTGGTAACCGGAATTCAGGCAAGCAAAGACCGAACCATTTCTTAGTTGGATAAAAAAACACCCCCAGGGACACGTCTCGCTCCCTCCCTGTAAGCACACAACAAGAAACAGCCTCGCCCTGTACTCAACAGGGGAGGCCGTTTCTCATATCTCGCTGTCGTACGTGCGGCTTTATGCCGGAACGGGCGAGGGCTTTACTTTTCCAGACAAAGATGATTTGATCGCATTTACTTTACCTTCACCTGAATGGTGTTGGTGCTTGTTGCTCCAGCAGCATTAACCAGCTCGGCCCGGTACGTATATGTGCCGGATGCTTTGCCCTTCACTGATGTCACAGCGAATTGCGGCAGCGGGGTTGTCGCTTTGAGGGATTGCGTATCAATCAACACATCGTTCTCATAAAGACGATACTCGGTTGCATTGGTACCCCACCAGAGATTCATCATCACTTTATAGTTCCCGTCCACGTCCCAGTTGTCATGAGAGAGCGTCGCTTTGCCAGGCAATGCATCGGTTACACGCACAGTAAGTTTCTGACTGCGTGTGACACCCTTGTCGTTAGCAAGCTCGGCAACATAAGTGTAGGTACCATTGGTTTTGCCTGTAATTTTCGTATGGGCAAACTGTGCCCAAGGCGCATTATACGTCAGCTTTTGTGAATCCACCAGCACGCCATCCTCATACAGCTTGTAGCTGGTCGCATTTTCACCCCACCACATGTTCATCGTTACCGTATAATCTCCACCCAACAGACCGTTAACAAAGCCGTTATTGTGGGATAAGGAAGGAGCGCCGGGTGCTTTGGTCGCTGGTGTTTCAGGCTCAGTCTGTGCAGACTCCACTTTAATGGTGGTGCTAGTCATTCCTGCAAGACCCTGCTCGTCTTTCACTGTTGTTTCTACCGTGTACGTGCCACCCTCAATACCCTCCAGGGCGTAATTGAAGCCGCCATCCGCTTGAACCGTAAATGTGCCTTCCTTCAACACGGAGCCATCTTCTTTTTTCACCACATAGGAAGCTTTCAACGCCGCAGTTGGATCAAACGTGATACTCCAGCCTTTGGCCAGTGCAGGAGCCACTCGGAAATACAGATCTTCCACAGATCCGTTAATCACCACAGCATCCTCGGCTTTAAACTCCAGGCTTTGTGGAGCTGTTACTGCTGGTGCAGTCTTTTTAACCAGAAAAGGAGGTGTATCTTCCTTATAAGTTTTGCTGTCAGCACCAATGGTTGTAATATCAACTGTATACAAGCCATCCGGCAGTGCAGCGACTTCACCTGATGTATAGTCAGCATACTGACCATCCCAAGCCAGGTTGTATCGGGTATTCGCATTAAAATTATAATAATTGCCGAAGATCGAGCCAAGGTATCCGTCTTGATAATAACCACCGTCCGGATCAAGGCCGTTATAGATTTCAATAAGCGCAAACGTCATTGGATTATGGAATTCCATAGCAACGTTCAACATATCCAGGGAGCCATCCGCCTTCAATGGATAGTAAAACGGATTTTTCGCAGTTCCTTTAACCGTTTCAATGTACTTCACTCCACTGAAGTTCACATTAAAGTGAGCCACATACGGCACCGTAAAAGTATTTGTGCCATTTGTAATTTCAATATATCCCTGTGCCTCTGTTGCCGCTGTAACCCCGCGAGGTACGGTAACGGTTACTGCCAATTCTTCCTCTCCATTCAGCGTGAATGAAGTTTTATCCACGGCAATAGATACGCCTGGCACCGTGCGAGTTGGATTCACGTTGACCGTGTACTCGCCACCGCTTCCGTTCAAGGCCTCAACCTTGATCGTTTTGGTGACTGTTTTTTCATCTGTACTCATAAAATTGCCATAGTTGATGCTGCCTGTGATGTTTTCTTTTTCAACAACCGAGCCATTCTCAGTGTACTGGGTAACATCCATGACTTTGACAAAAGCCGCAGGATCAATGGATTTTACCGCCTGGATACGGCCTGCACCTTGATCAAATACATCATATTTCGCTGTATCCATAATCTTAGCGTTATTCATCAGAGCAACCTTAACGTCAAAGGATGTCCAATCCGGGTGCTTTTCCAGCAGCAGTGCAGCCAGACCCGCTACGTGAGGTGCAGCCATGCTTGTACCACTTTTGCGGTCGTATGACTGCGAATAATCTGCATCTGGTTCATCTTTGCCGTAGGCAGGAACCGTAGACAAAATGTTGGAGCCCGGTGCAACGACATCCGGTTTAATATCGAGCGTTACTTTGGCAGGCCCGCGGGAGCTGGAAGAGCTCATCTCGTCCCCAGGTGTTTGAGTGCGCTCGAAATCACTGAAGCTCACTTGAACAGGTTGACCTGCATCCAGCTCAGCCTTGATCACTTCGCCATCTTCCTTCGACATGCTCAATGTAGGGATCAGATCGAAGCTGTCGCCAAGACTAATGCCAATGGGTCCAGGATTATTGTTAAACACGATGACACCTACAGCTCCAGCGGCTTTGGCATTCGCAATTTTCTCAACAAATGCAAGCTCGCCACGCTGAATCAAAGCCACTTTACCTGTGAAATCCTTGCCTTCAAAATCAGCCGGTTTACCCAAAGCTGCAAATTCAACACTATACTTGTCGGTCAAAACAGATTCAGGATCAGCCGCGAGACTCCAGCCCATCACATCCAGACGATAAACCGATTCGGTAACAGCCAAAGGCGCTTGCTCCGACTTGGCTGGTGCCATAGCTGCTTCTGTTGACTCGTTGTCGGCCTTCGTTGATTCGTCTGTAGCCTGATCAGGCTGCGATGCTTGTTGCTCCTCATCGGAGACTGCTGCATCTGCAGCATTTCCGTCATTTTGTGCAGTCGCCGCTTCCGCTGTGTCTCCTTCCGGTGCGTTTACGGGTGCGGACTCAGGAGCTGGTGCTTCGGGAGCGCTCCCCAGTTCAGGCGTTTGCTCATTCTCTGGAACCGGTTGCTGCTCAGGCGCTTCCTCCTGACCCTCTTCACCAACCCAGAAATGTGTATTAGCTGTGATCAGCTGGCTAGGACCTGTCGAGTTACCTACCGTAATCGCCATCGCAGATGCACCCGGCGAACCAAGCGTATAACGGTTAGGGCCGCTGTTACCGCTGGATACAACCGCCGTTACACCTGACAGCATTGCGTTGTTCAACGCGACCGATGTCACGTAGCTTGGATCATTGTTTTCGGCACCAAGAGACAGGTTGATGACATCCATGCCATCGGATACCGAACGGTCGATTCCCCCAAGCACCCATGATGTCTGTCCATTGCCATATGGCCCAAGAACACGATAAGCATAGACATCCGCTTCAGGAGCGATACCAACAATACCGTAGTCCCCTGCTTCACGAGCAGCTACCGTACCTGAAACGTGTGTGCCGTGAGATGTATAATAAGAGCTTCCTCTTTCATTTAACTCGGGCTGGCCCGATGCTTTCCACTCTTGATAAGTCGTTTCATATGGATCATTATCATTATCTACAAAATCCCATCCGCCTTTATAGGCATCACGCAGATTCGGGTGATTATAATCAATCCCGGTATCAATGACGCCCACTTTCACGCCTTTACCTTTATACCCCAGGTTCCATACTTCAGGAGCTCCGATAAAAGGTGCAGTATCTTTCATATGCGGATTAACTTCACCTTTGTCTGGTGCCAGGCTCACTTCAAGGTCAGGATATACACTGACTACGCCTGGTATTTGAAGCAATTGTCCCAATTGATTCCCCTTCAGTTCAAGGGCTACACCATTAAGGGCATATGCATAATTGTCCAGCACTTCATGTTTGATTTTTTTCTGAGTGAGGCTATGTACAAATGACTGTTGTTGTTCTTCAACTTGAGTCACAGCCTTTGTTTCCATAGAGGAGGTAAAAGATCTTCCAGAGAGGGTTGATTCGCCTTGCGCTACAGCAACAGGTTTATTGGATAGCTCAACGATGACGCGAGTATTCTCTCCGCCCAGCCCTTCCAGACTTTTATCCAAAAATGGATCTGCTGCAATTCGTGCTTCCCGACCAGCAAGCACTTCTCTCATTTGCTTTGCTTCGGCGCTGTTTAACGTATTATCCAGTTGAATTGCGGAATCTGCAGGAGCAGCTCCAGCCGCAGGCAGGATAAGTGAGAAAACCATAAGGACACTCAGTAACATGGATATCAATCGTTTATTCAAGGTTATGCCCTCCTTCATCGTGTGAATACCTCACCAATACGGGTTCTTGCTCTCTGTAAAACACTACAATACTTTCGACTACATTCACCGCCTATCTGCAAGATGTCTGACCCTTGGTAAATTATTCTACCAAAATATCACATTTTCCTTCTAAATACTTACATTATGATATAGAAATTACTTATATGGGTCTTTAGTAGGTTAAGCATTCGCATTTGTATATTCTTGTCGTTTGGATATTTAAACTTTAAACATCAGGCAGAAGAAAAGAAAAAAACATGCTTCTCCAAAGAGAAAAAAGCATGGTTTTTGAGTGGGTTTGATTCACTTTAGAACATTTTCAAGTAGTGGAAGAAGGTGCATTTGCACTCCTTTTTTAAAGATTAAAATTCATATAACAAAGAATTAAATTTATTTAAACCTGATTATTCGGCTTAAATGCTTCAATGCGCAGTCGCTTGTAATCTGCATAAATCGCGTCAGCCTGCCACAGCTTAGGGCTTACGATGTCCCTAATTTCACGACACCATGCCTTCACCTGTTCGGGATTAAACCCCTTAAAATAGTCGTCTCCGAAATGAGTCAGCCAACCTACGATTCCATCCTTTCCATCCTCCAGCTTCGTAGGACGGTCATAGTGGTAGGCCTGACGAACCATAAACCCTCTATCCTCTAAAATACGGCTGTATTGCCCGATGGTCGGAAAATACCATGGATTACGTGCGGCAGCATTGATACCCGTGTACCGCGCCAGCACTTCCTCCAACGCCTCTACAATAATCTGCACGTTCCCCTGACCGCCAAATTCAGCCACAAATCTCCCTCCCGGCTTGAGAGCATGCCACACACAGTCTACAACGTTTTGCGAATTACGCATCCAGTGCAATGCAGCATTGGAAAAAACCGCATCATATGCTCGCTCTGTATGAAACTGTTCACCATCTGCCTCTACGAACTCCAATTGCGGGAACTTTTGCTTTGCCCGGGCAATCATATCCGAGGAAGCATCCATGCCCGTCACCTCTGCTCCAAACAGTGAAATCTCATGCGTTAAATCCCCTGTTCCACAACCGAGATCAAGGATGTACTCCCCTGTTTTGGGACGCAGCCAGGAGATCAGATCTTTTCCATACTCCGATACAAATGCCAGCTGATCGTCGTATTCCTCGGCTTGCCACTGATTAATGGATTTCATATGCTCCACCGTCGCTTTCCTAGTTGATAGATATATTGTGACACACCCGTGCTTATTGTTTAAATATATATAATCTATTTGATTCATAGGCAAAACCAATAAAAGAAGCCATTAAAAGCAAAAAGCTTCTTTGTATAACGTCCCAGGAGGGATACTCTCCTTTCTGTCGAGACTGCGAAGCATATGCTTTCGAGGCTTAGGCTCCGACGAACCATTGGGGTTCTCATCCCTTGAACGTAAAAAAAGCTTCCCGAAGGAAGCTTCTTTGTGTGACGTCCCAGGAGGGATACTCTCCTTACAGTCGAGACTGCGAAGTGAATGCTCCCGAAGGCTTAGGCTCCGACGAACCATTGGGGTTCTCATCCCTTGAACGTAAAAAAAGCTTCCCGAAGGAAGCTTCTTTTTGTGACGTCCCAGGAGGGATTCGAACCCCCGACCGACGGCTTAGAAGGCCGTTGCTCTATCCTGCTGAGCTACTGAGACAAATATGTATAACAAAAATGCGGAACGTTCTCTATTATACTCCGATTTCTATATTTTTCAATAGTTTTATTAAAAATTAATAATGTATCCATCAAACACCCTGATACGTATAAGTTACATACTGCTACCCGAGGCCGAATAGGCTCGTGTTTTTGAGGTAATAGTAATAACACCCTCCCCGTAGGAAGCATATGCAGAATCCTGCACCCAAATTTAACCATTATGTATTGATTACCAGGACCTCGCCTGCTTATTCAACTTCCCTCTTGCAGGGTAATTGGTTTGCATACATACATTTGAGAGCTTTATTGAAGGAGCGATTTATTATGAGACAACTTTTATCATCACTATCCTATTTCAGCATCTTCTTTGCCCCTTTTCTCTTTCCTATCATTGTTTGGATTGTTGCTCGGGATGAATACATTGAAGGACATGCAAAGCGCGCACTCTTCTCCCACGTCTTCCCGTTCCTTGCTGCGATTCCGCTGCTCTATTTCTTCGTGACCTCCCAAAGCGCTGGATCGGCTGTTGGTTTTGTTGTTTTGTTCTTTGTAATTTATGGACTGAGCTTTGTCTACAATATTGTAAAAGGCATTCAGGTCCTGCGTGAATACTACTGATTGTCCGGCAAATCATATCCCATCTGCTTCTCAATTTATATATGGCCATTCCGCTCAGACTATAATAACAACAACATTACAACACCCCCTCCGTACTCTAACGGCGGGGGTGTCTGCTTTGTCTCCAGCACATTCAAAATCAAATCAATTTCAATTCATTCTACACTACCTTGATCTCCCACTCTGTTTGTCTCATCTCTCAAGCCTGACCAATCAAATAACGCTGAAGCGTGGGGCCAAGCAAGCCAAACGCAAACAGATTACTTTGAAACTGCGCCTTGTCCTCCTCGGCAGTGATTCCCTCACTATTCTCAAACGCCGTGTCTGTTGCATCTTCAAAGGCTGTATGCATGTTATTGTTGTACCAGTCAATCGCTGCATCCGAATGATTGCGCACAATGCGCACCACCTGAAGCTCATTCCCCGGTTGGGTTGAGGCAACATAGACAAGCAATGAGGGATCTCCAGCGTTGCCAGGCTGTACTTCAACTTCTGCACAAGATAATCCATCCACTTCCGTTAATCTACGTATTTTAGCATCCTGAATGGCATACATCTTCATCTCTCTCCTTTTGTTCTGATCCGTTGCTTCAGTCCAATCATGTTGCTCGCTTTGCTCATGTCGTTTGTTCAATCTGTTGCCTGGTCTCCGGTGTGCCTAGTCGGTAAATCTCCCGATATACCTGCTGCAAGACCGTCTCGTATGCACGATTCACATCATGTTCTGGCGTATCCGGCCACGGAAATACCATTCCGGGAAAGGCTT
The DNA here is from genome assembly GCF_003217495.1 of Paenibacillus barcinonensis. GTDB lineage: Bacteria > Bacillota > Bacilli > Paenibacillales > Paenibacillaceae > Paenibacillus > Paenibacillus barcinonensis. Next base: position 60,980 of record NZ_QJSW01000022.1, read on the forward strand.
CTTCTTCCTTTTCCTGCATAAGATAAAGCAATCCCAGTAAATGTTCAGCTTCCTGCGGTGTGGCCTGAATAACCCATTCATATGATGTTGCAGAGGAATCAGGTATAACCGAGCGACCCATGACAGACACGTAATAGTTGATCCTGTCCATTGCATGCTCTCTCCTTCACAGGTAGCTAGAAGCTGATATCCCTAGATGTAGTTTCCGAAGAGGACAGACATTTTATGCCTGCATTCGGCATATATTTGTTACGACTTCTGACGAAAAAGACAACATTTGCTAGCTGCTCTCCACTCATAGCAGCATACGGATGAACGACTCGACCAAGAAAGGATGAACAAACCATGTGCGGTATAACCGGCTTCGTGCAGTGGAATCGGGATTTGACGCAGGAATCGGAGCTGCTGGTCCGGATGACGGATAGCTTATCGAACCGCGGGCCCGACGCTTCAGGTACGTGGATTTCCAACCCTTGTGCTTTTGGACACCGCCGCCTTAGCGTAATGGACCCGGAGAACGGGGCACAGCCCATGCATGCATTACAAGGAGATACCTCCTATACCGTTGTGTATAACGGAGAACTATACAACGCACCCGAGTTGAAGAAGGAGCTTCTTCAGCGTGGACATCACTTCCGCACTCAATGTGACACCGAAGTGCTGCTTGCCTCATATATCGAATGGGGACCTGCATGCGTTGAAAAGTTTAACGGAATATTTGCTTTTGCCATCTGGGATGGCGGACGCGAGCAGGTCTTCATGGCCCGTGACCGTTTAGGGGTCAAACCTCTGTTTTACAGCCATGCGAAGGACGCCCTTATTTTTGGCTCCGAGCCCAAAGCTCTGCTGCTTCACCCGGATGTAGAAGCCGTCGTTGGCCCGGAAGGGCTGGCAGAGATATTTATTGTTGGTCCTGCACGAACACCGGGACACGGCGTATATTCCTCTCTTCATGAGTTAAAGCCCGCTCACGCAATGATTTACAGTCGTAATGGCATTAAAACCTATGCCTATTGGAAGCTCGAATCCGTCAACCATGAACATAACCTGGAGGAGACTGCCGTTGAAGTGCGCCGATTGTTACAGGATACGCTGGAGCGCCAGTTAGCTTCCGATGTTCCTGTATGCTCCCTTTTATCCGGCGGCCTGGATTCCAGCGCCCTGTCTGCATTGGCAGTTGACTATTATAATCGAACAGGGCAAGGTCAAATCAGCACATATTCCGTCGATTATGTTGATAATGCCAAGCACTTTCAAGCACATTCCTTCCAGCCCGGTGCAGACGGCCCGTGGATTCAACGGATGGTGGATGAGCTCAAAACCGATCATCACTGGATCGAGATTGAGAACGGAGAGCTTGTTCACGCACTGAGTCAGGCTATGCTGGTACGAGATTTGCCGGGTATGGCAGACGTTGATTCATCGCTGTATTTATTCTGTAAGGAGATTAAAAAAGGAGCCACTGTCGCCATCTCCGGCGAGGCCGCTGATGAGGTATTTGGCGGTTATCCATGGTTCCACCGGGATGAGATGCTGAACTCCGGCACTTTTCCTTGGTCTGTAGCACCTGACATGAGAGCCGGATTACTTTCTCAGGACATTCGCGAATGGATCAGACCACTTGACTATCTTGCAGACCGATATTCGGATGCGGTTGCCGAGGTTCCGTTACTGGATGGGGAAACAGGGAAGACAGCTCAGATGCGCGTCATGTCCTATTTGAATATTACCCGTTTCATGCCTACACTCTTGGATCGCAAAGATCGGATGAGTATGGGGGCTGGTCTGGAAGTGCGAGTCCCTTACTGCGATCACCGGCTGATTCAGTACGTGTTTAACATTCCCTGGGAAATGAAAATCACCGGTGGACGAGAGAAGGGAATATTGCGAAAAGCACTTGAAGGCGTACTGCCGGATGATGTGTTATATCGTAAAAAGAGTCCTTATCCCAAAACGCATAACCCTCAGTATCTGGCAGCGGTTAAACAGCAGGTGCTTGATATTCTGGATGATCCAGCATCCCCAATCCTTCCGTTAATTGACAAAGTACAGATTCGAAATCTGGCCTCTTCCCCTGAAGCCTCCTCCAATCTGCCATGGTTTGGACAATTAATGTCAGGACCTCAGTTATTTGCTTATTTGACCCAGATCAACGGTTGGTTAAAAACATATAACGTTGCTATCCGATAATTCTGCCGAAACGGATATCACCGATATCTATTCAGTGGTCAGCATCTGGTATTATGTGATTATAAGTAAGCAAAAATGCCCTTACACCACCAAAACGGTGTAAGGGCATTTCTCCACACACTTGAATTATGAGACTTTAAAACGAGCAACCGACTGCTGCAGCATTTCAGCCATTGATGAAAGATCATTAGCAGCGGAAGCAATCTCCTGCATCGCAGATAACTGCTCCTCACTTGTCGCGCTCACTTCCTCTGTTCCTGCGGCCGCACTCTCCGTAACCTCCATAATCGACTTCATGGATGCATTAATCTGCTCCACCCCTGCGTTCATCTGCTCAATCGAAGCCGATACCTCCTGAGTCTGTCCAGCCACACCACTAACTGCGTTGCGAATATCTTCGAAAGTTCCTCCAGCTTGACGCACCAACTGAATGCCTTCCTCAACTTCGGATGACACGACACTCATAGATTGTGCAGCATTTTTCATACCTGACTCAATAGACGAAACCAGAGTCACAATCTCCCCCGCAGATTGCGCCGATTGCTCTGACAGCTTTCGAACTTCAGTAGCAACAACCTGAAAGCCACGTCCATGCTCTCCAGCTCTCGCTGCTTCAATCGCTGCATTAAGCGATAGCAGATTTGTCTGTGCCGAAATTTCAGAGATGGTATCAACCATTTTCACAATATCTGTGGAATGTTTACTCAGTTCCTCGATGACTTTAGCAAGGCCGGAAACCGTAGTTTGAATAGAGTTCATCTGCCCCACCGCTGAGCGAATGGATTCACTACCAGAGATCGTTTGGGCCGAAGCCTCTGCAGCTTGCTCCGAAACAAGACTTGTATTCTCCGCTACCTGCTGAAAACCAATTGCAAGCTCATTCATCGTCTGGAAGCCTTCGCTAACCATATTTACTTGCGTATCCATGCCTGATGCAATTTCTTCCATCGTCTTCGCCACTTGCTCCGTAGCAGTCGCGGTCTGCTCTGTACTTGCCGTCAACTCCTCCGAAGAAGCCGCCACACGCTCCGCACCATCACCCACCTGATGAATCAGTGCACGTAAATTACCAGACATCGTATTAAACGCCTGCGCCATTTCTCCAATCTCGTCCTTGTTGCGAACAACAAGCGGCTCCCCTGTTAAATCCCCCTCCGCAATCCGGTTCGCAGCCTGCGCAACAGACTGAACCGGTTTGGAGATTATTCCGCCTATAATAATCGCAATGATCAAACCTGCAACAATAGATACACCACCCATGATGCTGATCCAGCGAAGGACCTGAGCTACCTGAGTGTTCACCGCAGCAATTCCTTCATCCATTGCTTTTTGCTGATGAGTCTCCATAGCCTCTACAATTTTCTCAAACTCACCAATGATCTGCGGTCCGGTTCCTTCCATTAACCGAGATAGTTCCTCTGTACTGCCTTGTTTGGTCAACGACATTATATTTTTAGCAAAATCATAATACTTGCCCATCATTTCGTCGGATCTTGCCATATTATCTTTCATCGTCGAGCTTGCAATGGTTAACTTTAATGCTTCACCCGTTTTTATGTAATCTTCGTACGACTTCGTAAATGCATCCTCATTCTCCTGAACAGGCTTCATAATGTAGTTCCTTAAAGCCACTTGCTGTGACTTCAGATCAATCGACATATTTTTGATCATCAGCAATTTGCTTGTCCTGTCATTTATTAAATTGGTATACGTTTTCTCCAGACTTACAAATTGCGAGTACGATGTAACTGTAACCGCTACCAGCAATAATAATACAGATGAAAAACCAATAAGTAATTTTTGACTAATTGATACTCTTTTCACGTTGATTCCTCCCGATAGTCATTAAAAGGATGTACATTATACGTTTGCGTAACCAACCCTCCTTTATTGAGTCAAAAGACCTATATGAAGATGAAGTCAATATAATAAACATACATACAATCTTACAAACAGGTCTTTATTACTAATTAATACTAACCCAAAAGACGATAAACTTGAATCACAAAATGATCTTTTTCGTCAAAAAAATTAAGTCAAGACCTATTTTATTGTAATTCATTTACATTAATCCAATGCCAAATTGAACAAAAAATACCCTTCAGTGCGGTTCGCACACAAACCTCACGGTTTGAAGCAAGCCCTTGCTGAAGGATTGATTTATTGATGCATAAATGCCGGATTTCGTTCAAGCAGTCCTTGGCCGAATGTGTCTCTGAACGGAGAATCCTGCATATGAATATACCCGATATAACAGCCGCATTTTTTCATACCGCAAGGCCGTTCTGCTGACAGAGCCTGCAAGCCATCACGATAGAGATGACCAATGATGCGGCGATCCTTGTAACATCTTTTTACATGCCCCGAGCCCTGAACATAAAAAACATCCTCCCCTGCGGCGCATCGTTTACCTAAACTATCATAGTCCTGCAAATTCCCTTCAAACAGCGGGTCGATTCCACGCAGAAACTGAACCTCGTCCGAGGTATAATATTTGGGCCGATCCTTAAACGCATTGATCCACATGTAGACATCATGAGGCAACGCCTTCCTCATCGCTTCGATGGCTGGAAACGCACTACGCAGCCCTACCGTACCTACACTAAAAGAAAGTCCCATCTCTCGTAAAGTCATGCATTGCTTGACAAAAGAACTCTCCTTCGTCTCTCTGGGATGATACGTTGCCCAAAAAGCCGCTTTATCAGCATCTAGCTCACGTGCCCAATCCAGCTTGACCGACAGATTGGTTTGGATGGCTACCTTCTGCACATGGGGCATATGGGATAATTCAACCATCGCTTCCCGATACCATCGACGGACAAGGGCCTCTCCGTATGGATTAAAAAAGATCGAGAAACGATGCCCATGTCGCTCCTGTTCTCTCACCCATTTTACAAACTGCCGGAGCTGCTGCTGATCTGTAGTTAACGTTTCTTTGGAATCCACCGTTTTGCTGAAAGGGCAATAGGGACAATCATAGTTACAGGAAGACAGCTTCCCCCGATAATACAACGTCGCTCTCATGAGAAAACAAATCCTTCCATCTGCTCCCGAACGTCCGCAGAAATCAGCCAATCTCCAATGGCATCGGAGTAACCCAGTCCGTCCTCTGTCAAACGCAGCACTTGCTCACCTGCATCCCGCTCGAAGCATGCCATATCCTCTTCCAGCAGTTCCATCAACCATGGGTAGTCAGACATGACATCTGTCCCGAAGCGCTCCTGGTAAGCAGTAAGCATCAGTCCCTCCCGATGGAGCAGTGCTTTTAAAATAAAACGGCGTCTCTGCTCTTCGCGGGTTAACACAATGCCATAATCCGCTATATCATAGCGCTTCGAGCTAACATAATCGGCAATAATGCTCTGTGTCGCTTTGTAGGTTACGCCATACTTGGAAGCATAGTGCACCTCGCTTGTATAGGAGCGTGCGCCACATCCAAGGCCAACCATCCCCTCTTCCTGACAGCTGTAGGGCAGCAATGCTTTGGCAGAGGATTGCGGTTTGGCAAATCGCCGCATGGAATGCTGCGTATAGCCTTTGCTTTTTAGCAGCTCACGTGCAGCCTTATACAGCTCCATGCGAATATCGGGTCCCTGACGCTGAATATCTTCCGGCTTCACAATGGTATTTTCTCTTGTATACAAGGGATAAATAAATACTTCCCCCGGCTCGTAAGCCAACACTCGTTCAAGTGAATACGTCCACGACTCCACCGTTTGACCAGGCAGCCCATAGATCAGATCCAGATTCAATAGTGGAAAGTCATGACGCACCAGCTTCTCCAGCGCCCGCTCAACCTCCTGCGGTTTTTGCGGACGATAGATCGCGGATGCCTCCGCTTCGATGAAGCTCTGAATGCCCATGCTGACTCGATCCACTCGCCGCTCCTTCAGAATACTTAACTTGCTATCTGTTACCGTGTCTGGTGATGTCTCCACCGAGATCGAGGCCTGCTCCGGGTTAAGGCCCATAGTATGTTCTGCAATGTCAAACAGACGGCTCAGTTGTGCCTCATTCAGTAGGGTTGGTGTTCCCCCACCAATGGCAAATCTCGAATATGGCCTGCGCGATGTAATGGGTGCCCATTGCTTTGCTTGACGTTCAAGTGCATGCACATATTGCTCATGACTGTCCTGCCGCTTGTCCGGCAAAGTGAACAGGTTGCAGAATCCGCAGCGGGCAGCGCAAAAGGGAATATGCATGTACAAAAAATAAGTTTCGGTCTCTTCCTTGTCCCACAACGACTGTAGTGGAATGGGGGGCTTTAGCTCCCGATATGCCGTCTTGTGCGGATAGGAGTACAGATAGGAACGATAAGGGAATGTCAGCACGTCACGCAGACTTGATGCCGGATCATTACCAGACGTTGCAGTTCTTGTTGTCATTCGCTCGGAATAATCATTCACCCTGCTTCCTCCTTATAAAATAAATTCACGGTACGGCACGGTCCAGACGACATCATGTGCAAGTCGATGTCCGTGGTACCCATCTTCTCCATAAGCTGTACCATGATCCGAAAAAACCAGACAGAAGGTTGGACGCTCACGCGCTCTCATCGCTGAAAACAAGGGTCCCAATGCCTTGTCCACATATCGCAGAGCTGCGCGCTGAGTCTCCACCGAGTCCTCTCTAGCTCCTTCAACAAAATAATGATTAGGTCCGTGAATAGCTGATACATTCATAAACAGAAACAGCTTTTCGTCGGGTGCAGTCTGACCAAGCAGTTTTAATGCATGGTTCACCTGATTTTCTGTGGACCTCGGATGGGTTACACCAAAATTCATTCGCCAGTAACTTTGCTGGAAATAACCAGGCAGCACCTTGGCAAGAGGATTTTTTTTCGTGAAAAAAATAACCCCGCCAATACAGATCGTACGGTACCCCTCAGCCGCAAAGCCGGACACGATATCCGGTGTATCAAACAGCCACGTATGAGGGTGAGTTTTCATTCCCGTGTTCCGTGAATGGAACAGCCGGATATGTGATGCCTTGTCTGTATTGGCCGGTGTAGGCATAAAGCCGCCAAAAAAAGCATGATGTGCAGCATAGGTAAAGCTTCCAGGGGTATGCCTTTTCTCCCAGGTACCTGAACCACACAGATTAGGGCAATGCTGCTCCTCCAGCTTGGCGACGTCATAACGAAGTGTATCTAGTGTAATCATCAATATATCGTGGGAGCCCACAATGGTGTTCATATCAGGCATGTGTTACAGGCTCCTTTCGTAAGAGCATCATTTGCCATTCATACGTGTTCAAGCCGTGATGCTGAACCCTGTATAACAAATCTCCGAACGGATTCACATCCAGCACATAGGCTCGGGGATTCATCCCCCCCGTAAGCATCACGTCGATGCCAGCCGACCATGACTCAGGAAAAGTCATCATCGTCTGCTGTGCTGCCTGCTGGATCATCGACATATGCTGCTCACTCACACCCGCCTCGGCTGGCAGCATCCGTTCGTTACGTAAATGCAAGTTCGTTATCGGTGTACGGCTCAGACGCATGATTGCATGCCCCGCCTGCCCAGCAGCAACGAGTTGCCGAATATCATAAACGTGTTGACCCAGCGTTGCTTTGGGCATCCAGCGTTCGATCTGAGCCCCTTCAGCACAGAGCCAGTCCATGAGAATCCCGATTTCGTCAGGGCTGGTATACTTCCGAAGCTTCCCCTCATTGTAGAAAATGTTCTTTCCCCGAACAGCCTCCATGCCGACCGTAGTTGTTGCGATCTCCGCACCCGTCCGCGGATTCATCTGGTAAGCAACCACCCCGGAAGCACCCGAGCCACAGGCAAGCTTGACAAAGACCCGATGCATCCGCGAGTCTTCCATCGCCGCACGTAACGTTTCCCGGCATGTGACAGGCTGTGAGGACGATAATAATGGCGGCACTGAAATCCCATGGCGTGCCAAATGGCGCTGACAGGCTCTTTTGTCAAACATCAGGCCAATATCCTCCGGCTCATTCCAGAAGCGCACATCCGGCCACACTTCCCGCGCCTCCACCCTGATCCGTTCAAGGCAAGCCTTCCAGCCGCGAAACCATTGAGCAGGGGCATAAATTCTTCCCCACTGCTGCTTCAATGTGAGACAGGCTTCGGCGGACAACATCTCCTGGCCAATCATTGGTGGAGATGAGGACAACACATTGGTCACGACGGACTCTATTCCTGCTAGCTCGAGTCCTGTAGCACCCGATATTTGATTGCTGCACATCTCATTCTCTGTTGCGCCAAGATGTAACAGCCCCCGCTCCACATGCCAGTCTTCGCCCGGAGCATCCAGCCGAATCAATGGAGCAGAAGAGAGGAGACTGGACTTCACAAGCTCGGCCAGCGTTCCTCCCTGTCTCCAGGTCCGAAGCAACTTTTCATACGACAACACCACTGCCGGGCACATGCCCATTCGTTCCCTGGCCTCCTGCAATCCTGAGGTCCGCCGATTGTCGGGATTGCCGATCAATAACAAAGGCTGTTCATCCGGCATGAATTATTCCGTCAGCATCGGGAAGCGCCAGTCTTCCTCGTCACTTTCCTGCTGGTCACTGACATCCACCGTGATGCCCGATTGTTCCCAACGAGCCACCATCTCGTCTGACATATAATGATAGCTCAGATTGAGATGTTTAAGCTGTTTGATCTTGTCACTTGCCAGCAGTGCTTCCGCACCCTCATCGGATAAGGTTCCCTCGGAGAGATCAAGCACCTGAAGCTGGTCGAGAATCGGAGCGTTCGCCGCCGCTTTGGCGATCTCGTCCTGAATCTCACTGTTCTTCAGACCCAGATACTCGAGCTTAGGGAAACGTCCCTGCTCAAGTAATGGCAACACATCGTTGATCGAAGCATCGAAGCCGTAATCCTCCACCCCCAAATACAGTTCAAGCTTGCGCAGCCCAGGCAGCTCGGCTGCAGCAATGGAGCTTAATACGGCCTTCGGAAGTCCTCCGCAGATGATAATTAACTCTTCAAGCTTGCCATGCTGAAGGGGCTCCAGCTCCAAGCCGCTACTGCCCTTGATCACAAAGGAGGTCAGATTCGGGAAGGCTTGTACCAAGGGTGAGAGATTGGTCTGTACAATCCAGGATACCTCACACTCCTCGGATTCCATATCTCCGATGAACAGCTGCTTCAAAGCCGGGAAGCTCGGAGCAAGCTCAATCAGCGTATCCTTGAAATCCTGCGGTGAATTTTCATAGGCTTGTCCCCAATCTCCAATGATCAGACTTTCCAGCGATGCTGCTTCCGGTTTCGAGGCCAATTCACGGATCAACGTTTCCATCCGCATGCCTTCTTCGTAATCATCATAAGACACCACCAGCTTGACTTCCTGCATGTCAAATCCCTCCCGTTTATGGTTCCATAATCATTTGCTATTTTGAATGTTAACCCATACCCGGCCTGACTTGCAACTTCTTCCAACCCCAGTCCCAGTGCGCTTCTCAATCATGCAAAACACCTTATTCTCCGCATAGGAAAAAGAACATATGTTCCCGTTATTTCATTGCCTGAGTCCGTCCTTTCAGTTAGGTATATTGAAGCATGACGTATTACATATAACGTACAACAGGCAAGAGCAAGTTTCAGAAGGCACAAAAAAGACGCCAACAGAATCATGGCTTATTCCACAGGAATAAACACAATAATTCCATTAACGCCTTGTGCTTCAGCTTGTAGGCTTGCTCTGTTCAAAGGACAAGATCAGGGTCAAGTTGTACTAGGAAGCATGCCTGCATTTGTTTGGACTTATGCTTCCAGACGGGATACCAGAGCTCGCAACGCATGGCCCCGATGACTAATCGCCTGTTTTTGCTCCAGCGTAAGCTCGGCCATTGTCATCTCATATTCCGGCACATAGAAGAGTGGATCATAACCGAAGCCACCTTCACCTGCTGCGTCAGCCGTAATCCAGCCTTCAGCCGCACCTTCCGCCTCCACCTTGTCGCCGCTTGCCGGATCGTACAGCACAAGCGCACATACAAAGCGTGCTGTACTCAGCAGCGGCGGCTGAGTATCCTCGCCTGCCTTCAGCGTGGCAAGAGCATCCAGCAGCTTGGCATTGTTCTGTGCATCGGCTGCACCCTCACCCGCATAACGTGCCGAATAAACCCCCGGCTCCCCGTTCAACAGATCAACGCATAGCCCTGAATCATCTGCCAGAACAGGCAACCCGAGCGCGTCACCAACCGCTTTGGCTTTTTTCCACGCGTTCTCGGCAAACGTCACACCGTCTTCCACAACATCCGGCAGCTCCGGATAGTCGAACATGCTTTTGACCTCTTTTCCCAGAGGCGCAAAGGCATGTGCAAATTCTCGCACCTTCCCTGCATTTCGAGTGGCAACAACGATTACCGGGCTATCCAGATTCATCTTATGCCTCTCCCAATCCACGGGAGCCAATCTTGAGCGCAATCGGTCCAAGCACTTCCTTTTGACGCTCGATCATTTCCAATATCCCCTGCTCACCAAGCTCCAGCATGGCATTCAGTTCACGGCGGTCAAATGGCGCTTCCTCTCCTGTACCCTGAAGCTCCACGTATTTACCGCTCCCCGTCATCACCAGGTTCATGTCCACCTTGGCTTTTGAGTCCTCGTCATAGTTCAGGTCCAGCACCGGCTGTTCGCCCACAACACCTACACTTACGGAAGCCAGAAAATCCGTAATCGGAAACACCTGCAGCTTGTGCTGCTGCGCGATTTTGTTCACCGCCAGTGCAAGAGCTACGAATGAACCGGTAATGGACGTGGTGCGCGTGCCTCCATCTGCTTGGATTACATCACAGTCCAGCGTAATGGTACGCTCCCCAAGCGCCTGCAAATTCACTACAGAGCGCAAAGCGCGACCAATCAGACGCTGAATTTCCATCGTACGTCCTGTTAATTTACCCCGATTGGCTTCACGCTGGTTCCGGGTATGTGTGGCACGAGGTAGCATGGAATATTCTGCCGTTACCCAGCCTTTGCCTTGACCTTTCATGAAGGGAGGAACTCTCTCCTCCACTGTTGCTGTGCAGATTACCTTTGTATCACCGACTTCAATCAATACAGAGCCCTCGGCGTATTTATTTGTGTTAATTGTTAAATTCATCGGGCGCAGCTGTTCGCTAGTTCGTCCGTTAGATCTCATATTTTCTGCCTCCTACGACTTAAGCATCCTGTAATGTTGAACTTGTTCTCTCTAACAACAATCCTTTATATTTTACCAAAGAGTTCGTTTAAAAGCACCCTTGAGCCGCGCATATCTGTTAAATCGGGATTTCGTTAATATATTCCGGCTTCGACACAGGTGCGCTGTAGTCCTGGTTATCATCGCCCTTGACTGTTTTCTGTCCATTCCATTCAATCTGCACCTTGGCATCCTTGCTGGCTGTATTCTCAGTGGTTGTCAGGACAACGGACTGCAGCAATTCACTTGGCACCATATCACCTTCGGTGAACATATCGTCCTTGAGCGCAACGGTCACCGTCCCATCCTCAGACGTTTTCACCGATTGCAGCTCTGTGCCGCCTGTCATCACTTCCTCCAGCTCCCCACCCTTGGCTGGTCCTTTGATCAGCTCGTTCAGAGCCGCCTGAACGCGGTCGCCACCTGGCGTTACAAGACGTGTAACAGGAACATAATATTGCACACCAGCAGGGGAAGCAGCTGAAAAATAAACCGTTACCGGACTACTGTTCGTTGTAAAGGAGTCACCCAGGTCCAGATTGATGCCGACCGCACGATTCAGCGGCTCTGGCAACGGTGTACTGTTCACCGGCATCTGGCTCAGCTTTTTGCCATCGACCCAGATTTGCACATTTTTCACATCCGGCGTGCCGGTCAGCGTCCATGTGATGGCTTCCAGCATTTTACGTTCATCTTTGGCGTCATATTTGGCAAAGTTACCCGAGAACTCCACAACAGCAAGTTTGTCTTCCGCATGGAGTGTTACATTCTGTACCACCGTACCTTGTGGCAGTACACCCTTGAAGCCTTCAGGCAGCATTCCTGCATATGCTCCGCCCGTAACCAGGGTATCCAGTGCGGTCTTCGGACTGCTTACATCTGTTCCGGACGGAAGTGTTAAGGATACAGGCGCAAGCAGTCCCTGCTGATCCTGCAAATATACCGTCGTCAGCGGAAGCGTAGCGAGCTTTCCATTGCCTTCCGCAGCCTGAATCATGGCAGCTTCCTGAATACGCGGCGGCGGATCAATGGCTTCTGAAGATTGGGCACCAAACATACCGCAGCCACTCAACACTACAGGAATACTCAGCAAAGCTGCTGCTGCTGATGCCTTACGCAAAGATGGGATCTTTCTCATGATCACGTTCCCCCTCATCATTTTTACAGTTTGTACTACCATGTATACGAGCCTTTGCTCAAAAAATAACTACTTTTTATACAAGCTCCTGCTGGACCTGACGATCTGCATATGATACAAACATAAAAGCAACGCAATCTGGTTAATGACGTATGTAGGTAATAAACGTATTTCTATATAAATTGAACGATTTTTTTACACGTTAACGGAGAGGACAGAAAAAACCTGGGGATAACAGCGATTGGAAGGTTATTCTGTCATCGGAGTGTTCCCGTGTAAACCTCTTCGTTCAATTTATATTAACATCAGAGGAGGACTCGCCCATGGAACATCCGGAGCAGGAAAACATCCCTTACAGTCTGAATAGCCGCAAAGTTGCAGAAGCCACAAGGGAATGGCTACACAAGCGGGGCGTCACGATCCTTGAGATCGCAGAACTGGTTATGCTGCTACAGAAAAAGTATTATCCTGGACTGACAATGGAAGAATGTATCGAAAATGTGGAGATGGTCCTGAAGAAACGCGAGGTACAGAACGCTGTCCTGACAGGTATTCAGCTTGATCTGCTGGCTGAGCAGGGACAACTGCTCTCTCCGCTGCAAGAGATGATTGAGAACGATGAGGGTTTATACGGCGTGGATGAAATTCTGGCCTTTTCAATTGTGAATGTTTACGGCAGCATCGGCTTCACGAATTACGGATATGTGGACAAGCTGAAGCCCGGTGTACTGGACCGGTTAAACGACAAAAGCCTTGGACCTGTGCATACATTCCTTGATGACATTGTAGGCGCTATCGCATCAGCTGCCAGCAGCAGGATTGCCCACCGCAAGCAGTCCGAGATGGAAGAGGCCATGGGAGAAAAGCCGGTCAGTGATGAACAAATGTAGCATTCATAACAATGCTGCGAGTTACATGGATTGATTGGATTTCGCATCCATACATATCAGCGATAATCGAAGTTTACGCCAAAACCATGTAAAAAGCGGCCCATGCAGGCCGCTTTTCTACTATCATTTTCTTGGACGATGCCATTGAGCATCCTGCCTAATTAACATGCGCCGCTATCCAAGCATGCAGAGCGCATTTACCTGTTAAACTGCTCTTGTCCCGCAGGCACAGCCAGTCCGTAAGCTTCCGCCCATTTACGCTCCGTCCTCGATTCAGGGGGTGTCTGTTTGGGTCCAATCGTGATCTCAGGCCCTTTCCGCTCTCGTAACATGCCACGCAACACCGTGATGCCGATCATGCTGAGCCCTGTAAATACATACATCATACGGATGAAGACATTCCCGGAATCACTTCCCGTCACCAGACCATGAATCAATAATCCCACGAACACCGGGTAGGATAACATATGGAACAGAAACCACCATTTCCGTCCCAGCCTGTCACGCAGATCACTGGATAACAATACGATCACCAGGCCGTAGAACGCTAATGTGCCGAGTCCGCTACCTACTGGATGAACCGAAGCGGTAAAGGGTAGGAATAATTCACTCCAAGTGAACGGACTATAATGATCTACAATCAATGTAAGTCCATGTACGATGCCAAGCCCGAAGGCCAGCCAGGTTGTCCGTGTATGCCACTTAAACATCACGGCTTTGGGCTTGCCCTTTGCCATAGGCATGCCTTGAGCAATACCCAGAAAGACACCAACAAAAAGGAGCAAATATGCCGCAATACCGCTAATCCGAATGATATTCCACGTTGGCAGGTAATCTACGATCCACTGTGCCATAACCGGCTCCCCCATATCTGTTAGACTTGTACTCCTTTATATCAGACTGAAACGGTGATCCGGGTCAAAGCCGGGCCAGCATTCTGCAAGTGCCGCGGTATTGCCTCGAAAATAAACAGTACCCTCTCTTGTCATCCAGAGAATATCGTGCCGGTCATAATGGCGATTGAGCCATTTTACCGCCTCGCTGCTGCCCAGAATACATACCGTTTTGGCAATAATCTCACACTGTGATGTGTGCTTTCCGGCAACTGTGCATTGTAGAATGTCTGTATCCGCCGGCTCCATCGTACGGGGATCAATTAAATGATGCGCTGTACGACCATTGTTATACCGCCACTGTCTTCGGGTAATCCCGGATGTAGCTACAGCTCCGTTACGAAGTCGAACCTCCCCGGACATGCCTTGCTCCTGTGCAAAGGGACTGGTCACCTCAAGCGTCCACCCAGGATGATCGGCTGTTCCCCATACCTGAACATCACCGCCTGCATTAATCATGCCCGCAGCAATCCTCATCTTCTTCTGAAGCCAGTCCGCAATACGTTCTACAGCCCAGCCCTTCACGATTCCACCAAGATCAAGCTCTGTTCCCGGGTCCAGATGAACCATCCGACTGCCTTCTTGCTGTATCCATGTGGGACGACTGTAGTCAAATCGCTCTTGCCCTCTGCTGACCGATTCCATTTCTCTTGCACCAATCAGATGAGGTATATCCATCGAAGGCCGATAAGATGCTCGCTCCAGCACTTTTTCAAAGCTTGCATTATAACCGGATAAACGAAGAGCCTGTGAGATGCCTGGCTGAAAAATACCTTCTGTCTGCCCGATATATCCGTAAGCCAGACTCAGGACTTCATCCATCGCAGCCGATACGGGCATCCACCCGCTGCTGTTGTTCAGACGGTTCAGCTCACTGTCAGCCACAAAGCGGCTGAAGCGCTGCTCCTGCGTTTCAAACCAGTTTTTCACAAGAGATGCCGCATGTTCAGCCTGCTCCTTGTCTGCACAGAGCTGCAACTCAACGTTTGTGTTCATAGCCTCAAATCGAAAACGAAGTGGACGAGAGACTTGCTCTACGCGGCTCATGATACACCTGTGTGTGACCGATAATTGCCACTGCTGCTAGTCCCGGAGTCTCTGCCCCGATCACGTTGTCCGAATTGCTCGCCCGGTGAACCCAAGCTTCCACGGTTGATGCTATCATCGGGCGCTGCCACGGAATGATCCGTCTGTTCCTGATTGGACTCAGCCGTGTATCCATCTGTATCCCGGCTATACGAATCTGTCGAATTCGGGGACCACTCATGCATGACATCATCCCGTGAATCCTGCTGTGCAGACGTCATTATGCCTGCATCTGAACCATTTGCTGATGCATAAGCAACATCAAACGCTTCTGAAGTTCTTACATATTGGAAGAGTGCAGCTACAGTCAACGTAGCTGCAGCCGAAGCTTGCCATTTGCGCCATTGGTTTTGTTTACGCCTTGCCATCGCTCATCCCTGCTTTCTATAGCGAAGTTCATAGTTGTATGATAGGCAGGAAGGCTTAAAAGAAGCTGAATAAACGGTTAAGAGCGGCTAAAGCTTTTTTGGAAAGGCCTAATTACAAACAAAAAAAGCAAGGATGCGCTAACATCCTCACTCTGGATTATGACTGTATGTTAATTAAAAAATGAATGCACCTGTTTTATATCCATTTACTTACTGCTGATGTTGAAAATAAATGATGCCTCCTGACTCCTGTGCCTCTCTCGCCAGGCCACGCCGGATTAGCTCCTGCAAATGTGCCAGCGTCTCACTCATCGCAAAACGCAGCTGGTGTGTTCCCAGCCGATCGCCAAACAGATGCAGACAAATATCGTATGCGTGAGCCGAGCTCTCCTGCAAACGTTCCGACAGTTTCGCAAGGCGTTCTTCATGATGTGCAAGCAGCTCTGTTGTACGTTCCGTAAATCGGGTAAACGGATTGCGGTGCCCCGGATAGGCTCGCTCCACCGTCAATGCATGCAAACGAGTCAAGCCTTGCATGTAGGACTGTAATGGCTCAGGATCACTGCCCGGCAGCAGGCTGATATTGGGTGAGATTTGTGGCAATACCGCGTCTCCGCACAATATTTCTCTCGATTCAGGCGCATAGAACGACAGATGTCCTGGGGCATGTCCCCCCGTCTCCAGCGCAATCCACGCTTTCCCTCCCATATGCAACGTCTCACCATCCGCAATGAGTGTTACCTCGGGAAGCGGGGTAAGCTGTGAGATAAAGGTTCTCATATGCGCTTTGATTTCAACTGTTTTATATTCTGGCATGCCGTGGATACGATAATACTCCGGCAGCCTCTCGTCTATGCTCGCTTCGGGTCCCCACATATAATCCGCCTCCTGACGGGAGCGCGCCGACATTAGCACAGGCGCACCACTCATCTGCTGCATCCAGCCGGATAAGCCGAGATGATCTGGATGATGATGAGTCAGCACAATCTGGTGAATGTCCTGAAAGGTCAAGCCAAGTGCCGCTAATGCTTCGTGCCACTCCTGCTCGGTCCCCGCTGTACGCGGTCCCGGATCAACAATGCTCACCTTGCCATCTGGCTCGGTTAAAATATAGCTATTCACCCATCGTAGCGGAAAAGACATCGTGATCTGAATACGGTGCATACCCGCTGGCATAGAGATGGTTTCAGTTCGTGTACGTTTCATCGTTCTCCCCTGTCCTTTTCGTTTCTGTGTAAATCAAGCGTTCAATGAATATCGTTTGCTCATTCCGCAGGACGATGTCCAACAAAAATCATACGCGGCGATGTCTGCTCGTCATATTGCTCTTCATCATAGCCGCCGTGAACCTGATCCACCCTGAGACCTGCTTCATGAATCAAGTCGCTGAGCTCCTTACGTGAGTACAGCTTGACACTTTCCTTATAAACGCGCGGTTCGGCTCCGGCCGCCATGTCCGTGATCCGAATCTCCTTTTGCACAAATCCGTCCTGTACTCTGCGTAGCTCCTCAATTCGCTGCCCTTCATCCTCACGAACCGAATGTGGAACCAGATGTTCCTTCACATAGGCCGTGTTGATAAAATCAATAATAAATCGGCCGCCCGGCCTTAACATGTGATGGATTGCACGCAACACCTTGAGCTGCTCTACATCCTCGGGAAAATATCCAAACGAAGTGAACAGGTTCACCACCGCGTCAAATCCACCTGCGAGCGGAACGCTGCGCATGTCGGCATGAACCCATCTGACCCGATGCTCTGTATCCAGCTCCCGCGCCTCCTGTAACAGCACATCCGACAAGTCGACCCCTGTCACCTGTAATCCGGCGTCCGCCAGAGCAAGAGAGTGCCTGCCCATGCCGCAGCATAGGTCCAGCACTTCTGCATCAGGGCGGAGCTTGAGCCAGTTAATCATTTTATGTACTTCCTCATAGGCACCATGCACATCCCGGTGTTTGTATACGAGCAGATAATCTTCGCCAAAGCTCTTTTCGTACCATTCCGTCATGAAAACCTTCGCCCTCCACGTCTGTGATTCATCATTTCAAGTTATTGTAACCGTTTATGTCTCAAACTCAAAATGACGGCCTGCCGTCTCATTGAATGCCCCTATAACGCACGATATAATGGTACACATGTCATACTCCTGCGAATCGGTTAAATATAAACAACAGGAGGTGTTCTTATGATTCGTATCGGACTCACAGGATGGGGCGATCAAGATGACCTCTACCCGAACCGCACCAAAGCAAAGGACAAGCTTCAGCTGTATAGTCAATATTTCTCTACGGTGGAGGTGGACAGCTCCTTCTATGCTGTACAGCCTCGTGACCGGATGGCCCGCTGGGCGGCGGAGACACCCGATTCGTTCTCATTTATCGTGAAGGCCTATCAGGGAATGACGGGACATCTGCGGGGCAAGCCGTATTTTAACAGCACATCCGAGATGTACAAAGCGTTTCGGGAATCACTGGAGCCTGTCATCGAAGCTGGCAAAATGCAAGCGGCCTTGTTTCAATATCCACCTTGGTTTGAATGCAACCGGGACAATGTAAATGAACTGCGGGAAGTGAAGCTTCGCATGGAGGGCATTCCATGTGCCATTGAATTCCGGCATCGAAGCTGGTATGAGGACAAATTCCGCGAGCGCACACTTGCTTTTCTGAAGGAGCAGGGCTGGATTCACAGCGTCTGTGACGAGCCCCAGGCAGGGCCGGGATCGATCCCCATCGTGCCGATTGCGACTGATCCCCACATGACGCTTGTGCGCATGCATGGTCGCAATGTGTCGGGCTGGCATCAGAACGGCGCACCCAACTGGCGCGAGACACGTTATCTGTATCGGTACAATGAGCAAGAATTGCTCGAATGGAGGGGTTATCTGCAGCAGCTGCAGGCGCAGAGCGAAGATGTATTTGTCATTTTCAACAACAACTCCGCCGGAGATGCCGCTGCCAATGCACAGATGATGATGGAACTGCTGGGTCAGCCCATCAAGCCATTTCCCGACCGTACGGAGCCCGAAAAGGAAGAAGGGCCTGAGCAGCTAGAGTTATTTTAAAATCGAGTTAACCCCCTCCTTCTAAGCACAATTCGCTTTTTATTGAAGATATACGGGGAACAGCATTTTTTTAACCAATGTTTTATTAACGTGGCAAAATGGATTACAATAGATTGAACGCAGATTTTGAAGGAGGCCTTTTTCAATGAAAGAACAAGCATATTTTGAGCAAAACCGGGACAAACATCTGGCAGAACTGAATGAATGGTTATCCATTCCGAGCATTTCCGCCATTTCTGAGCATAAAGAAGATATCCAACGTGCCGCACAGTGGGCAGCAGACGCTCTTACACGTGCTGGTATGGAGAATGTGGAGATTATCCAAACCGCCGGGCATCCGATTGTGTATGCAGACCACCTGCATGCTCCGGGCAAACCAACAGCACTGATCTATGGACACTATGACGTGCAGCCGGTTGATCCGCTTCACCTGTGGGAGACACCTCCTTTTGAACCAACGATTCGGGATGGCAAGCTGTATGCCCGTGGTGCAACGGATGATAAAGGACAAATTTTTATACATATCAAAGCCGTTGAAGCACTGCTCGCCGAGAACAAAGAGCTTCCGATCAACGTAAAATTCTGCATCGAAGGCGAAGAGGAAATCTCCAGCCCGAACCTGCCGATCTACCTGAACGACCATACCGAAAAGCTGCGTGCTGATATGGTGCTGATCTCGGATACGTCCCTGCTGGAAAAAGGAAAACCGGCGATTTCCACGGGCCTGCGCGGCCTGTGCTCCATGCATGTGGACCTGTTCACCGCCAACACCGATCTGCACTCCGGTTCCTTCGGCGGCGGTGTACCGAACGCGCTTCACGCACTCGTATCCCTGCTGGCATCCTTGCATGATGAGCAAGGGCGTGTGAGCGTGGACGGCTTCTATGACGGGGTTCTGCCGCTGTCACCTGAGATGAGAGAAGAGTTTGTGAAGCAGGGCTTCAACGAGGAGCAGCTTCGTCAGGATCTCGGACTGGAGCAATTGTATGGCGAAGAAGGCTACTCCTTCGTGGAGCGTGTCGGTGCACGTCCAACGCTGGAGCTGAACGGCGTGTGGGGCGGCTTCCAGGGTGAAGGCAGCAAAACGGTTATCCCTAAAGAAGCACATGCCAAAATCACCTGCCGTCTGGTTGCAGATCAAGACCCGCAGCAAGTGCTTGATTCAATTGAAGCTCATCTGCGCGCTCATGTACAACCAGGGGCAACGCTTCAGATCAAACAGATCGAGAAGGCTTTTGCGTTCAACACCGATCCGACTGATCCGATTCTGCAAAAAGCCGCTGATGCCTATGAAAAAGTATACGGCGTGCGTGCCCTCTTCACCAAAGATGGCGGCTCGATTCCGATTGTAGAGAAGCTCTCCCGTGTGCTCGGCGTGCCTGCTGTCATGATGGGCTTTGGTCTGCCAGACGAAAATCTGCATGCACCGAACGAGCACTTCAATCTGGAGAACTTTGATAAGGGATTGCTGACTGTAGTAGAGTTTATGAAAAGTTTATAATAGTTAAAAAATACGCTTACACGGAGATCACTACGTAGGGAGAACAAGCTTCCGATCGCTGTTACTCCCAGATTTCTTTGATCCCTTCTTCAGAGGGAGAAATCCGGTAATAAAGGCGAGCGCTTCGCTTCTACAGAATCGCGATTTCGCCCCTCCACTACGTTAGCGCCTTCTTTAGCCAGATGTCATTCATATCACGAGATAAGAAGAAACCGATAGCCTGTATGGTTATCGGTTTCTTCTTTTTGCTGTACGCCATGGATGCTGTGATCCATATGATTCCATGTCATGGCAGATCATGTTAATCTTCTTATAAAGAGTTTGCAGCGCTAAACGCATTCGTAACATTACTTTTTTACGGGACAGGAACGGTATCTGTAACCTCGGGTACTTTTTTCAAACCTGATACACTCCTGCATCTCCGCTCTTGCAAGCCGAATCTGAATGATGAGGTGAACTGTGATGTCTGCTTCTCATTTGACCAAAACTGCACTGGCTCATTCACTCAAACATTTAATGGAACATACGCCGCTGAACAAAATTACGGTAAAACATCTGGTAGAGGACTGCGGTGTAAACCGGCAAACCTTTTATTATCATTTTCAGGACATTTATGCACTGCTTGGGTGGATCTATGAAACGGAGGCTGTGAACAGCCTTGCGGGATATCGCAGCTACGATACATGGACCGAAGGGTTTTACAAGATCTTCTGTTACATTGAAAATAATAAAACCTTCTGCTGCAATACCCTCGAATCGCTGGGGCGTGCTCATCTGGATGGATATCTTTATCAGGTTACGCATGATCTGATTATGGGGGTAATAAACGAGCTCGCTTCCGGGGTCAAGGTTCGCATGGAGGATAAAGAATTTGTCGCCAATTTCTACACGCTCGCCTTCACCGGACTAATTATTCAATGGATGCGAAATGACATGAAGGAGCCACCCAAACAGATCATCAACAAGCTAAGCGAGCTGATTGAAGGAAATGTAGTCAGGGCACTGCACAAGTATGAGCTTAAATATGAGCACTAAACACAACACGGAAAGCTGCCATCCCCTCAAGGGGTGAGCGGCTTTTTAGGCATAATCAGGTTAAGCTTGGCTTGATAAGGAGATTTGAAGCTGTCAGATTACAGGCTTGCTGCAACAGAAATAGAGACTAAACCGACCGTCCTAAAACTAGACATTTTTCCAATAGTGACTAAAAAACAGACGCCTGCTTTCGTTTGATCATACCTTCTTTCGTTGCCTGGGTTTACATTGGGAATGTGAGTACACCATCATTTGGAGGCGATTGGTCGTGAAAAAAGAACATGACTCTAAACAGGTTTATTTTGTTGGCGGCGGTATTGCATCCCTTGCGGGAGCAGCTTATTTGGTGAGAGACTGTGACTTTCCTGGTGAAAATATTCACATCATCGAAGAAATGCCTATTCTCGGCGGCAGCAATGACGGGGCAGGTAATCCTGAGCAGGGTTACGTCATTCGCGGTGGACGTATGCTTAATGATGAGGCATATGAGAATCTGTGGGAGCTGCTGGGGACCATTCCTTCTATTGACCATCCGGGCATGTCCGTGAGAGAAGAGATCACGGCCTTTGACAATGCAAACCCGACACATTCCAATGCACGGTTGATTAATCGTGACGGTCAGGTCGAGGATGTTCTGTCCATGGGCTTTGACATGGCCGACCGGCTGGCGATGGGCAAGCTGATCATTACCCCTGAAGATACGCTGGGCAAATTGCGGATTAACGACTGGTTTGCCCCCCATTTTTTCCAAACGAACTTCTGGTATATGTGGGCGACGACGTTTGCTTTTCAGCCTTGGCACAGTGCGGTGGAGTTCAAACGATATATGCTTCGATTTTTTCACGAGTTTCCACGCATTCAGACGCTGGAAGGGGTTACGCGCACACCCTATAACCAATATGACTCGATTATTCTACCGCTACACCGATACTTGGAGCCGTTCGGCGTAGATTTCACGCTGAAATGCACCGTCACCGATCTGGATTTCAAAGAAGGCGATGGTATTACGGTCACACGGATGCATGTGCGGCGGAATGGTGCTGACGAAGTGATCGAAATTCGTGAAGGGGATCTCGTAATTGTAACAAATGGTTCCATGACCGAAGGTGCTGATCTCGGCTCGATGACCTGCGCTCCGAAGCTGAACGGCAAGGGAAGCTCCTGGCATCTGTGGGAGAACATCGCGGCGAAAAAACCGCGGCTCGGCAACCCGTCCTCTTTTAACGAGCATGTCGATGAATCCAAATGGGAATCGTTCACGGTTACGTTTCAGGATTCGGTTTTCTTCGATCTGATGGAAAAGTTCACCCGCAACAGAGCTGGCACTGGTGCTCTCGTCACATTCAAGGATTCAAGCTGGTTCATGTCCGTTGTGCTTGCTTTTCAGCCGCATTTCCGGAATCAGCCGGAGCATGTCAAGGTCTTCTGGGGTTATGGACTGTATCCTGATAACGTAGGTGACTATGTGAAAAAAAGAATGTGTGATTGCACCGGAGAAGAGATTATGCAGGAACTGATCGGCCATCTGCATTTTCAGGAGCATCAGGAGTCGATCATGGCAACAGCCAATTGCATCCCTTGTATGATGCCATATATCACCGCGCAATTCATGCCACGCCTGAACAGTGACCGCCCTCAAGTGGTGCCGGAGGGCTCAACCAACCTGGCGTTTATCAGTCAATTTTGCGAGATTCCTGATGATGTGGTGTTTACGGAGGAATATTCGGTTCGCGCCGCACGCATCGCCATATATACACTGCTTGGCATCAACCGCCCGGTGGAGCCGATCCATCAATATCAATACGATGTGCGCACACTGTTCAGCAGCTTCGTAACTTCGTTCAGATAAAAATTTCACATATGCGTTCAAATACACATTCAGCTGCATAATCGGATATACGTTTAAGATGTGCATTCAGAGAGGCACTCAGCTTTGTGCTCAGATGTGCTTGCAAGATTTATCCACCATTAAGAGTCCTGCAGATTAGATGACAGGACTCTTAATGGTGTGTGCTTTTGATTTTGGTCGCCTACACGCTGAACTGAACCTATCCATGAAGAATAATGGGGAGTTCCAACTATAAGAGTATAGAATTATAAAGGATAGACTTATAGAAGTCGTAGCACGAGAACCAACACCACAGTTTGTATTTTACGCGGCACCAACCGAACAGCAGCAACTCTGAAAAGCAGCCGTTCACTGACTGCTCATCCAGATAACGTTTAATACAACAGCACTGACTCTAACTGGACAGTCATGCAGACAAGGAAACAACAGCTTCCACGCTCTAGCTATGATGAACGTAAACAAGGATAGCCCCCACATATTGCTGAGCATCGTAGGTTAAAATGGAAAGTGTCAATACCACCATTTCAGAGCTACACAGCAAAGGAGAGCTATCACTATGCAGTCTACCACAAAATTCATCGGTTTAGATGTGTCCAAAGAAAAAATTTCG
>NZ_QJSW01000023.1 GCF_003217495.1 Paenibacillus barcinonensis
CGTCGCTCGCATATGGACCCCCGCGCTTAGGGCTTCGGGCTAAATTGCATCATTTTTGTGTTGGGCTTGACTAAAACGTTCATAGCAACGATCTCCAGAAAGCTTATTTCATTCAAAATCCTGAAAAATGAGCCTGATCCGGCTCAATTCAGCAAAATAGCGTCTCTGAGGATCGTTAAAATGTTCCAAAGCCCGAATATGCCGAAATAAGGCCTCTCCTGATCGTTAGCTCTCGCAGTAGAGGGTGACAGTACTGGCAGAGTTGTACTAACCATGGGCGATATTTGGCTAACGTGCCTGGATTGATGAGCATTTCGGAGCGGCTTGTGCACATTACTTAGTTCAACTTATCTAGTATTAGATTTGATATTAGGACGTGTCTTGAAACCTACTGAAGTGCATCTTTTACTGCCTTTTCGCCCCCTGCTGCGTCAAACGGATCGAGTAATCTCGAATGTAGAAAGGGTTATATGATGAAGGGTTAGTTCACAGGAGTGGTATAACTGTGGGCTAACCCTTGTTGCTTTGAACCTATAATGAAGCGAGATGTTCGAGCGAGGGTAAAGCCCTCTTTTCACAAAAACAAAGTGTTGACATCCGATCTGAAATCAATTATCTTTATATTAAGATATTTAATTTGAATACAACAAGGGATAGTGACAGCAAGCGAAAGGCAAGAATATACTCAAATAAATATCTTTAATCCATGCCCAGGAGGAGAGGTCCAGATGATGATTCCAACATTGACGCGAATTAATGAGCTCGCGCGAAAAGCAAAAGCGGTTGGATTGACGGAGATGGAGCAGGCAGAGCGGACTCGCCTTCGGCAGGAATATCTGCAGACCTTCCGTGGTTCGGTCAACGACCTTTTGCTGAATGCGACCATCTATGATCCAAACGGCGATGATGTGACTCCAGATAAATTGAAACAAGAGCAGGCTTCCAGACAGAATCCATAGGGATATGGGTACAGGCGAAGTGGGCAACTAGTGCGGATGATGCTATTCCTCCTGCACTAGTTCTACAGAGCGTATATCTTAATTTAAAGATAAATATAAAATAACATACAAAAATACCTTATAAATAAAACATGAATCCAAGGAGGAAACAATTATGAACATTCAAACAACAGGTATCCACCACATTACGGCTTTTGCTGGAGATCCACAGGCCAATGTAGACTTCTACGCCGGGGTTCTGGGACTTCGACTCGTGAAAAAAACAATAAACTTTGATGCACCGGATGTATACCACCTGTACTTTGGAGATGAACACGGCAGCCCTGGAACAATCATCACCTTTTTCCCGGCAGCAGGGTCACCTCGAGGTCAGATCGGCGGCGGGCAGGTCGGCATCACTTCTTATGTCATTCCGCCGGGCTCGATGGACTTCTGGCAAAATCGCCTGGAAGGCTTTAATATCGAAGTAACCAAAACCCGGCGCTTTGATGAAGCATTGCTGCAATTTGAAGATAGCGAAGGCTTGCGTCTGGAGCTGGTTGAACGGGAAGAGGGCGCGGCAAATACGTGGGTGCAGGAAGGTATCCCGGCTGAACATGCGATCAAGGGCTTCGGCGGAGCTGTGCTGTTCAGTGTAAACCCGCAGCGTACTATGGATGCACTCGAGCGCATTCTTGGATTTGCGAAGGTCGGTGAAAATGAAGAGTTTGCCCGCTTCCGCTCCATCGGTGATATCGGGAACATCGTGGATGTACCTGTTACCCGCGTACCGCTGGGTATGGGCGGCGCAGGAACTGTGCATCATATCGCATGGCGAGCAGTGGATGATGCACAGCATGCACAGTGGAGCGAGGCCGTACGTGATTACGGCTACCAGCCAACTCCGGTGAGGGATCGCCAGTATTTCAACGCCATTTATTTCAGAGAAGCGGGCGGTATTCTGTTTGAGATTGCAACCGATCCTCCGGGCTTTGCAAGAGATGAACCGGCTGAAGCGCTGGGACAGAAACTGATGTTGCCAGAATGGTTCGAGCAATACCGTACTCAGATTGAGAATAATCTGCAGCCGATCCAGGTCAGAACACTCACACCTGCAACAGCTGTGACGGAGTAAGGTAGAGATATTAAAGGTATAAAATAAGATGTGCCCGGAGCACGTTCTCTGGGCACATCATGAATATCCGCAACTTAAATATAAGTTGCCCTTTTTACACATGAACGAAGAGGACAGAAAAAACCTGAAAAAGCATAGCGTTCGCCTTTATCACCGGATTTTCCCCTTTAGTAAAGGGAATCAAAAAATCTGGGGATAACAGCGATTAGAAGGTTATTCTGTCATCGAAGTGGCCGTGTAACCCCCTATTTCAACTAATATGAGACTAACCCAAAGGAGCACGGAGGGAAGATGGAGAAGAAGGTCACCTGGCTCGAGCTGTTCTATGATTTGCTTTTCGTCGCCGCAGTCTCCAAAGCAGGCCATGTCTTGTTACATGCCGAGCACGGTGTAATATCATTTGAATATCTATTAAAGTTCGTGTTAATCTTCATCCCGGTATGGTGGGCATGGGTTGGTCAGACCTTGTTTATCAACCGTTATGGTCAGGATATTCTGAGCCATCGGGTTTTCCTCATCCTTCAATTGCTGTCCGTGCTGGTGATGACGGCAAGTCTGTCCACTCATTTTGACGAACACTACCTGTCCTTTTTCGTTGGATACATCGGTTCGAGAGCGTTTACCGCAATACAATATCTGACCATCCACAAGTCGAAAAGCAAGCATCAGCAGCAGGCAGCCCGTTTTCTGGGCCTTGCGTTTATCATTGGCATCGTGATCTCATCCGGCTCCCTGTTCTTTGATTCATGGGTGCGTTATGTGATCCTGTACGCGGGAATCGCTGTGGATATGATTTTACCGCTGCTTGGTCGTAAAAACCTGGTGAAAGTGCCTGTGCAGACACATCATCTGCTGGAACGCTTTGCCCTGTTTACCCTCATCCTGCTGGGAGAGTCCGTGGTCAGTATTATCGCGGTATTGTCAGCGGATCATTGGGACATGCCGTCTATTCTGTTTACCGCCTTCACATCCTTGTTTGTCATTGCGATGTGGTGGCAGTACTTCGATAACGTGGAGAAAAAAGTGAGCAAAGAGATGCAGACAGCGGGGCAGGCTATCATCTACGGTCATCTGTTTATCTACATCTCCATGAGCATGATTGCCGCGTCCATCCAACTGCTGTACCAGAACCAACTGAACTATGGGTTCATGCTTGCGTTTGTGTTTGGCTCGGTGCTGCTGTATTTCCTGTCAACAACGCTTGTATTTCATCGCTACAGACACCCGCATCTTCGCTTGGGTGCACGTCATATGGTGATTATGATGGGATTGTTAGCTGTCTTTGTGGTGGTGGATCTGATCTACCGCGTTCCCGGGTATGTCATTATGGGTGAGGATATGCTGTTCTTTCTGGTCTATGCGAAGCTGACGACCTGACAGCGCCTGGTGTTTGTATAAAAAGAGAGAGCCGCGAACAGTCCTTGTTTGCGGCTTTAGTATTTGTTATATGAACATAAATATTTCTCATATATTTTCATACCGGCAATCTGTTAATATGGGACTAGGTACAAGTAAATCTGCCATATTCACGAATTTCGTTAACATACAGATATGGGGATGACAATCAGGAGGGAAATCATTGAGTACGAATCTAATTGGTGTTCCATTGGAAGGGTTTGCAGAGTTTAGCCGAACGGTAGCTGCAGAAGGAGCAGTTTTGCTTAAAAATGAAAAACAGGTGCTTCCACTCGGACGTTCCGAAAACGTTTCAGTTTTTGGCCGGATTCAAGTGAATTATTATCGCAGCGGCACAGGTTCAGGCGGCAGTGTACACGTCGCTTACACAACGAATCTGCTGGATGGACTACGCAGCAAAAAGAATATTACCGTCAACGAGGAACTGGCGGCCATTTATGAGAAGTGGATCGAGGAAAATCCGTTTGATGATGGCGGGAAGGTCTGGGCAGCCGAGCCGTGGAATCAGAAGGAAATGCCGCTTACAGACGAGCTGGTGGCACAAGCCAGAAGCAAATCGAGCAAAGCCATCGTGGTCATTGGACGCACCGCAGGTGAGGATCAGGATAATGCAGATGCACCCGGAAGCTATCGTCTGACAGACGATGAGAAGGCGATGCTGAAGCATGTCACGAACCATTTTGAACATACGATTGTTGTACTGAACGTCTCGAATATTATGGATATGAGCTGGCTGAACGAAACGCTTCTACATCCGATTCAAGGTGTGATCTACTCCTGGCACGGAGGCATGGAGGGCGGTAACGCTATTGCAGACGTACTGGTGGGAGACGTGACACCAAGCGGTAAATTGACGGACACGATTGCGTATTCAATTGAGGATTACCCGTCCACGAGCAACTACGGGAATGAGTTCAAGAACCTGTATCAGGAAGATATTTATGTAGGTTATCGTTTTTTCGAAACGTTTCGACCTGAAAAAGTACAATTTGAGTTCGGTTATGGTCTGTCTTACACCACATTTGCGACTCAAACCGAGGAAGCTCGAACTGTTACCGAGAACGGGGAGACGTTGATCGAGGTTCAAGTGAATGTGACCAACGCTGGCACGACTTATGCGGGTAAAGAAGTGGTTCAGGTGTATTATGAAGCACCGCAGGGAGAGCTGGGACAACCCGTGAAGGCGCTCGTGGCTTTTGGCAAAACAGGACTGCTGCAGCCCGGCGATTCCGAGCTGTTAACGATTCGCTTCCCGATCCATCGCATGGCCTCTTACGATGATGCCGGTGTGACCGGATATGCTTCTGCCTATGTGCTTGAAGCGGGAACGTATCGTTTGCATGTGGGTACAAGTGTGAAGCAGGTAGAGCATGTTGGCATTGATGGCCAAGAGGGCTATGTTGTAGACCGTGTTCAACTGGTGGAGCAATTACAGGAGGCGATGGCGCCAACGGAAGACTTCACACGCATGAAACCAGGCGCACGCAAGGCAGATGGAACCTACGAGCTGACTTATGTTGCTGTACCGAAACGCAGCGTGTCCATTGCGGATCGCATCAAGCAGAATCTGCCGCAGACGCTGGAGCAAACGGGTAATCAGGGCTACAAGCTGAGCGATGTCAAGGCGGGTAAAGTCAGTCTGGAGGCCTTTGTAGCTCAGCTGAGCGATCAGGACCTTGCAGCAATTGTGCGCGGGGAAGGCATGAGCAGTCCGCTGGTTACTTCGGGAACCGCATCTGCTTTTGGTGGCGTAAGCGACAGTCTGTTTGGCTACGGTATTCCTGTGGCATGTACGGCAGACGGCCCATCCGGTATTCGTATGGATAGCGGGGAGAAGGCAACACAAGTATCTATCGGTACGCTGCTGGCAGCAACGTGGAGCGCAGACTTGGTGGAAGAACTGTATGTGATGGAAGGGCGCGAGCTGTTGCGTAATCAGGTGGATACCTTGCTCGGACCTGGACTTAACATTCGCCGCAGTCCGCTGAACGGTCGTAACTTTGAATATTTCTCGGAAGATCCGCTCATCTCGGGTGTATTTGCTGCGGCATGTACGAAAGGTATTATGAAGGGCGGCTCCAACGCCACCTTGAAACACTTTGCCTGCAACAACCAGGAGAAACACCGCAGCAAGGTTGACGCGGTTGTGTCCGAGCGTGCCTTGCGTGAAATCTACCTGAAAGGGTTCGAGATCGCAGTCAAAGAGGGTGGAGCCAATTCCATTATGACCTCCTACAATCCGATCAACGGGCACTGGGCAGCATCCAACTACGATCTGAATACTACCATCCTGCGCGGCGAATGGAACTTTGACGGCATTGTGATGACGGACTGGTGGGCGATTATGAACGATGTAGTAGAAGGCGGAGAAGCGGATCGCAAGTTCACGAACTGGATGGTTCGCGCACAGAACGATCTCTATATGGTTGTACCAAACTATGGCGCAGAGATTAACGGCTGGGACGACAACACGATGGAATCATTGGAAAATGGAACCTTGACCCGCGGCGAGCTGCAGCGCTCCGCGATCAATATCTGCAAATTTATCATGAATGCGCCGGTATCCTCACGCAAACATGAAATTGTAGAGAACGTGGCTTCCTTCCAGGCCAATGCGTCTCTGTCCGCTTCGGACGCTCAAGTGCTGGCTGAGAATGCACAGGTGAAACCTGAGGTAACAGGGCCTGTGTATATGAAAGTGGATGAAGCAGGCCAATATCGGATTATTGTGCAGATCATGTCTCCTGAGCCTGAGCTGGCACAAAGCGCATGTAACGTGCTGCTGAACGGTCAACTGGCAACAACGATTCAAACGAATGGTACGGAAAGTAAATGGATCAGACAAAAGCTGGTGAAAGTGCAGCTGGAGGCCGGATTGTATGAGCTCAAGCTCGACTTCACCAAACCGGGCTTGCAGATCGACTGGATTGAGTTCAAGCAGGTGTAGGTTTGGTGTGGCGGTACACGTTTGATAGATAAGGGGAATTTTAAAATAGATTGGCTGTATGGCCCTGGATCTTATTCAATGTTACGATGTAACCGACCATGTAGCAGTATAACAGAGGGCACTGCTTGCAGTGTCCTTTTGTTGTAACCGGAGTTGCAGACTGTTATGATCAAGGTACAGATCGTGGAGAAATTGAACAATGGGGTCAGGGGTGTGGTAACTGATGAAAAGATACAATTATTTAAGTCCAATTCTGCTGATTGTTGTGGCATTAATCGTCCGGGGGCTGGTCACGAATGTGTGCATGCTGTTTGGACTGTCTCAAGAGGTGTCCAGCAATATAGCCATGCTGGCCATGATTATTGTGGCTTTGATTATGTTTAACCGAATGACAAAAGCCCGGCGTAACAAGTAGATGTAAATGCATCAGCATATCATGAGCAGGGGCCCACGGCAATATGAAAGCCCTTTATTCATAGAGGGTGTGTCATGTGAATGACAGATACAGATGATCGGGACGAAGTGGAGAGTTCTCTCTGCCTCGTCTTTTTTTCGTATTTTCATAAGATGGCCTTCGACTATCCGCAAGGAGGACATCGTTGATATAAATGGTTCAATCAGAAGATACATCACAGGTATTGACGCGCATAACCTAACGTTTTAGACTGAAGGTATATTATAATAACGAAGTTAATAACAAAAATAACGAACGAAGTGATGCTAATCAAAAAAATAGTATGATTCCATCTCATCAGGAGGCCCGCTTATGAAGATTGATGCTGATAAACAGTATGTTTTTCGGGAAGGTCAGTCGTTTCAGAGCAGTCACGGTTCTACGGTTGCGATACTGCCTTCAGGTCTTGTTATTGTGGCGTGGTTTGCGGGGCTGCATGAGAAGTCAAGCGACACGGCCATCTGGATGGCGATCAAGGAGCAAGGTGGATCGTGGTCAACACCGCACAAAGTGGCGGATGAGCAAGGTATTGCACATTGGAACCCGGTACTGTATACACAAGGCAGTTCACTGGTGCTCTTTTACAAGGTAGGGCATGAAATTACAGACTGGCACACTCGCTGCATGCGCTCGGAGGATGGCGGGCAGACGTGGACTGCTGCTCGTGAGCTGGTATCTGGTGATGTGGGCGGTCGTGGTCCGGTGCGTAATCATCCCGTGCAGCTGGCGGATGGCACGATCTTGGCTCCAGCTTCTGTAGAACGTGTGGACCCGGAAAATCCTGACAAGCAGGTGTGGGAAGCCTTCGTAGATATTTCAACTGATGAGGGCAGGACATGGATCAAAAGTGCACCTGTACCGATGAATTTATCTGTTTATGTAGGGGCCGAGCATTGGTTTGCCAAAGGTCTGATTCAGCCTGCCTTGTGGGCTTCTTCGGATTCGGATGCTGAACATGTACATATGCTGCTTCGCAGCACCGAAGGATGGATTTACCGTAGCGACTCCGGGGATGGAGGGCACACCTGGTGTGAAGCTTACCCGACAGAGCTGCCAAACAACAATAGCGGAATTGATGTCACGCGGATGGAGAGTGGCTTGCTTGCACTTGTTTACAATCCAGTGAGTGGATATTCGACGGAGAGTCCCCGGACACCGCTAGTGGTAGCTTTTTCGAATGATAATGGTGAGACCTGGGGAGATGAATTTGTGCTCGAAGATGAGCCGGGGGAGTATTCTTACCCTGCCATCGTATCTCAGGGGCAAAGTCTGTACATTACGTATACGTGGAAAAGAGACCGGGTGGCGTTCTGGAAACTGAACGTTCAATCATCGGAATAAGGAAGGACCGCAGAGACGCTAAGCAAGCGTTTATTCGGTCCTTTATAGCGTGGTTTGCTGGAGATTATGTTGTCAATCCGCGGCAAGGAGGTGTTTCTTTTCTATGATAGATCATTCGAAACGACAGCCTGTATTAGAAATCATCGCTACGGACACAGCAGATGCCCGAGCGGCAGAGCTGGGCGGGGCCGACCGTATTGAGCTTGTAGCGGCGATGACCGAAGGCGGGCTGACCCCCAGCTATGGTGTGATCGAACAGGTTGTAGCGCATGTTTCGATTCCCGTGTATGTCATGATCCGCCCTCATAGCCGCTCGTTCTGTTACACCCCGGATGATATTCGCGTGATGACACAAGATGTGCGAGTGGCAAGAGCGCTTGGTGCAGCAGGCGTGGTAATTGGGACTTTGACGCCAGAGGGGGAAGTGGATCGGTCCCAATTGCAGCCTTATCTGTCCGAGGCCAAGGGGCTAGGGGTGACGTTCCATCGTGCCATGGATGCAAGCTCAGACTTGCTGGCAGCGCTGAATGAGCTAGGCCGTATCCGTAATGTGAGTGAGAGAAAGGTTGTCGAGCGAGTGCTTACGTCGGGAGGAAAGCCGACAGCACCCGAAGGTCTGCCTGAGCTGAAGCAGCTTCAGGAGCTTGGTCAAACGTTGAACATCGCTGTTATGGCAGGCTCGGGTGTGACGATTGAAGGCATTGCAGAGATTGTGAGTGCTACGGGCATCACCGAGATTCACATGGGATCGGGCGTGCGGAAGGCGGGAAGTTTTCAACATCCCGTTGATGCAGAGCTTGTTGCTCAGGCCAAAGCACAGTTGATATGTGCCGTTCGGTCATTGGAATTGCATGAAGTGGCGAGGGCTGCGGGGCGTAGGAGGCTGTCGAGATAGTGGAACAGATAGATCAAGGCACATGCACATAAGGGAGTGAGAGTTCATGAGTTCAACGCAGTCACCAGCAGATTGGATCAAAATGGCGGCACAGGTTCGTCCTTCGCAACGTCAGATGAGATGGCAGGAGATGGAGTTCTATGCGTTTATTCATTTTACCGTGAATACCTTTACAGATCGGGAATGGGGGACAGGGGAGGAGGACCCGGTGATCTTTAACCCGTCCGAGCTAAGTGCAGAGCAGTGGGTGGCATCCTGCAAGGCGGCAGGCATGAAGGGGCTGATTCTGACGTGCAAGCATCATGACGGGTTCTGTTTGTGGCCGAGCCGTTATACAGATCATACTGTCGCAGCGAGTCCCTGGAGAGAGGGCAAGGGGGATCTGGTGCAGGAGGTTGCGGATGCCTGCCGTGAGGCCGGCTTGAAATTTGGAGTATATCTCTCTCCTTGGGATCGCCATGAAGCTTCATACGGGGATTCGGAGCGGTATAATACATTCTTTCTATCACAGCTGCGCGAGCTGCTTACGAATTATGGCGATATTTTCTGCGTGTGGTTTGATGGGGCATGTGGTGAAGGGCCAAACGGGAAAAGGCAGGTCTATGATTGGCACGCATATTACGCGCTCATCCGTGAGCTTCAGCCGGAGGCTGTCATCTCGGTGTGCGGACCGGATGTTCGCTGGTGCGGTAATGAAGCGGGACATACGAGGGAATCGGAATGGAGCGTTGTACCTGCGCATATGCAGGATAATGAGAAGATTCAGGAGCAGTCGCAGCAGGTGGATGATGGAGCGTTTGCCCAAAGAGTCAATACACAGGACAGTGATCTGGGAAGCAGGGCTGTTATCCGTGATTATGCTGACAAGCTGGTATGGTATCCAGCCGAGGTGAATACCTCCATTCGTCCGGGCTGGTTCTATCATGCGAGTGAGGATGATCAGGTTAAAACACTGGAGGAGCTGCTCTCCGTATATCACGGTGCGGTAGGCGGCAATGCTTGTTTTCTGCTGAATCTGCCGCCGGATCGGCGCGGATTAATTCATGAGCATGACGTGCTGCGATTGCGAGAGCTGGGTTCGGTGCTGCGTGCGACGTTTGGTGAAGACCTATCTACAGGTGCCCAGGCAACAGCTTCGGAGACGATACACGACGCGTATGGAGCATCGAACGTGCTTCATTCAGGCGAACAGCCAGATGCCTATTGGTGCCCGCACGAGGGGACGGAGCAAGCATGGATTGAATTGCTTTTGCCGGAAGAGCGGACATTTGACCGTGTGATGCTGATGGAGCATATCCAATCAGGGCAGCGAATTGAGCGATTTACGCTGGAGGTGTGCGGTGAGGATGGACTGTGGCAGGACATCTATGCCGGAACGGTCGTGGGGTACAAGTGCATCTGCTGTTTTTCCCAAGTGACAGCTCGCCGTGTCAGGCTAAGCATTCAGGAGTCCAGATGGGCTCCAACATTATCTAAGTTCAGCCTACATTATAGTGAGCAGGAGGGCGTATGAGATGGCGGTGCTGACGTATGAGGGGTCACAATTTATGCTGGATGGAGAGCCGATTCAGCTTCTGTCGGGTGCCATTCATTATTTTCGCGTTGTGCCCGAATATTGGGAGGATCGGCTGTTGAAGCTGAAGGCCTGCGGTTTCAATACGGTGGAGACGTATGTGCCATGGAATATGCATGAGCCGCAGCCGGGAGTGTATTGCTTTGATGGCATGGCCAATGTGGAGCGGTTTATTCAGCTGGCAGGAGAGTTAGGCCTGCATGTGATCGTTCGTCCGAGTCCTTATATCTGTGCGGAGTGGGAGTTTGGCGGCTTGCCATCCTGGCTGCTGGCAGATGACAGCCTGCGGTTACGGTGCGACGATCCGGCGTTTCTTGCGCATGTGGATCGGTACTACGATGTGCTTTTGCCCAAATTAAAAACGTTGCAGAGCACTCATGGCGGTCCTATTATTGCCATGCAGATCGAAAATGAATACGGCAGCTTTGGTAATGATGCGGGATATTTGCGTTATTTGCGGGATGGCATGGTGCGGCGGGGGATGGACGTGCTGCTGTTCACCTCGGATGGACCAACCGATCATATGTTGCAGGCTGGCTCGGTGCATGGACACTTGGCGACCGTTAATTTTGGTTCAGGCACAGAAGGAGCATTTGCCAAGCTGCGTGAATATCAGGCTGGAGCGCCGCTGATGTGTATGGAATTCTGGAATGGCTGGTTCGATCACTGGGGTGAACCTCATCATACCCGGGATGAAACGGATGTAGCCCAGGTGCTGGAGGAGATGCTTGAAGCGGGTGCGTCGGTAAATTTTTATATGTTCCATGGCGGCACGAACTTCGGCTTTTATAATGGGGCGAACTGTCAGCAGAAGCATCAGTATGAACCGACCATCACAAGTTATGATTACGATTCGTTGCTTCGTGAGTCGGGTGAGCCGACAGCCAAATTTTACGCTGTGCAGGACGTTATTTCACGCTATCGTCGTTCGAAAGAACAGAATAATGACTCTAAAGCAGGAGATATGGTTTTGCCAGAACCGATCAAAGCTGCCGCCTATGGCCGAGTGGAGATGGTGCATAGGGCAGAGCTGCTCACACAGCGGGATACACTTGCTGTTCCGATGCAACGTACCCATCCCGAGCCGATGGAGAGGCTGGGGCAGGATTATGGTTTTACCAGCTACCAGACACGGATATCCGGGCCAAGAGAGCGACAGGAATTGATTGTTCAAGAGGTGCGAGACCGTGCGTTAGTGTTTGTGGATGCGCATCTGCTCGGTGTACTGGAGCGTGGGAACGGCGGAGCGACCGTGTCATTTGAAGTGCCTCTGCAGGGGGCTGACCTGCTCATTCTGGTTGAGAATATGGGACGAATTAATTACGGGCCGTACCTGAGAGACCCGAAGGGCATCACGGAAGGGGTACGGCATGGATTTCAGTTTTTATATGACTGGACCGTTCACTGTCTGCCGATGCGTGACCTTTCAGGTCTGAAATTTACGGAGCAGCAGCAAGGCATGACGGCAGATGCAGCAGACACACCATTTTTTTATAGAGGTAGCCTTCATATTCAGAACACAAGCGAGGTAAAAGATACATTTCTGCGTCTGGATGGCTGGACGAAGGGTGTTGCATATGTAAACGGATTCAATCTGGGGCGCTACTGGAGCATAGGACCGCAACAAACCTTGTATGTTCCTGCCCCGCTTCTTCGCCAAGGAGACAATGAAATCATATTATTCGAACTTCATGGCACATCCGATGCAGCTGTAATGTTCGTAGATAAGCCGGATCTGGGCTAGAAGAGGAAAATCGTTGAGCCATGCGATTATTGGCAATTGCCCTGAGTGCTGGAAAACGGTATACGTTGGGTATGGACACCCATCACAGGAGAGGGAGAGGATGAGCAAGATGAAAGTTGGACTTAGCACATACAGTTTGCAGCAGGCTCTGGATCGTAAGGAGCTGAGTGTGCCGGATGCCATTCGCTGGATTGCCGGGCAGGGCGGGCAGCATGTGGAGATTGTGCCGATGGGCTTCAGTTTGATCGACAATCCAGAGTTGATTGAGGAGATCAAAAAGGCTGCACAAGAGGTAGGGATTGAGCTTTCCAATTATGCGATTGGTGCCAATTTTGCTGTTCAGGAGAGTGCCGAGGCGGTGGAGCAGGAGATTCAGAACGTCATGCGTCATGTGGACGTGGCAGCGGCTCTGGGGGTGAAGCTGATGCGTCATGATGTGGCTTTTCGCCCTGCATCCGAAGGAACGGTAGCCCAGTTTGAACTAGACCTGCCCGTGCTTGTCAAAGCGAGCCAGCGAATTGCTGATTATGCGGCGGGTTTTGGCATTACAACGAGTGTAGAGAACCATGGATATTACGTGCAGTCGAGCGAGCGCATCCAGCGTTTGCTGCATGAGACGGGACGGGATAATTTCAAAACGACGCTGGATATCGGTAATTTCCTCTGTGTCGATGAAGATCCGGTGAGTGCGGTGAAAAATAACATTCCCTACGCGTCTATCGTTCACGCCAAAGATTTCTACTGGCGGCCCTCCACCCGGAATCCTGGCGAGGGCTGGTTTCAGACCTCCCACGGCAATTATTTGCGCGGAGCCATCGTGGGTCATGGTGATATCAACATGCCTGAGGTATTCCGCGTGCTGAAGCAGTCCGGGTATGACGGATATATCTCTGTTGAATTTGAAGGTATGGAGGACTGCCAGACCGCATCGCGCATCGCCATGGACAACGTGCGCCGTTTGTGGGAGGAGGCGTAATCTGAGGCAGCATCGGAACTTGTCTTATAAATGGCTTTTCGGAGCTGAGCATTATAAATTCATTTTTATCGATCAAAGGAGGAGTAGTGAGATGTCCAAATTAAAAGTCGCCGTGATCGGGGCCGGTTCCATATCGGATTGTCACCTGCAAGCCTATGCCAGCAACCCGGAAGTGGAGATATATGCGATCTGTGATCTGAACGAAACCCGTGCTGCCGATGTAGCGAAGCAGTACGGTGCGTCTCATGTGTTTACAGACTATAGAGACCTGCTTGCCCTGCCGGAAATTCATTCCGTCAGCATCTGCACATGGAATGATTCACACGCCGAGATCAGCATTGCCGCTCTGGATGCGGGAAAAAACGTGCTCTGCGAGAAGCCGCTCTGCCAGACCGTTGAGGATGCGTTAGCGGTGGAAAAGGCTGTGCGCCGCAGCGGAAAGCTGCTGCAGGTTGGTTTTGTGCGTCGTTATAGCGACAATGCCCAGATCCTGAAAACATTTATCGATGAAGGCGAGCTCGGTGAAATCTATTATGCCAAAGCCTCCAGCCTGCGCCGACTCGGCAATCCGGGCGGCTGGTTCTCCGATAAAAGCCGCTCCGGGGGTGGCCCGTTAATTGATATCGGCGTGCATGTGATCGACATCTGCTGGTATCTGATGGGCAGACCGAAGGTGAAGTCTGTTTCCGCCAACGTCTCCAATCGGTTGGGCAACCGGGCTAATGTCCGTAACCTGTCGTTCTATAAGGCGGCAGACTATGATGCGAAACAGAACAACGTGGAGGATATGGCGAATGCATTGATTCGTTTTGAAAATGGAGCCAGCCTGCTGGTCGATGTCAGCTTCACCCTGCATGCCAAGGCTGATGAAACAGCGGTCAAGCTATACGGCGACAAAGGCGGCGCCGAGCTGGAGCCGGAGATCTCCATCATTGGCGAGAAGTTCAACACCATTCTGAATATGACACCACAGGTGGACTTTAAGTCCTTTGACTTTATGGGCTCGTTTCGCAACGAAATCAACCATTTTATCGACAGCACGCAGGGGCGCAAAGAAACCCTAAGCCCTGTAGAGGACGGCGTAGAGGTAATGAAAATGCTGTGCGCCATCTACGAATCCGCACGCGAGGGACGGGAAATTTCGTTATA
This sequence comes from Paenibacillus barcinonensis, assembly GCF_003217495.1. Classification (GTDB taxonomy): domain Bacteria; phylum Bacillota; class Bacilli; order Paenibacillales; family Paenibacillaceae; genus Paenibacillus; species Paenibacillus barcinonensis. The sequence continues at coordinate 14,569 of NZ_QJSW01000023.1, forward strand.
GATTACACAAAAACGGAGTGCCCCAGTGTAAATCTTCATCAAGTGAACTAGGTTTTCCCTAACCGGAGGGGACAGATAACCCGACGTACCCAAGTTACCCAAACGACAAGGTAAACCAGTCTGTGCGCGTTGTAAAAATTCCATTTACACGTGAAACGGAGAGTGCAGAACCAATCTGGAGAAGCGAAGTGTGCGCCTAAAAGCTTTCTGTAGGAAAGCTACATCGGAAGCATATGCTATCCCCGGATTTCCCCATCAGGGAAATAGTTCAAAGAAATCCGGGGATAACAGCGATCGGAAGATGGTACTGCAATCGGAGTGCCCCAGTGTAAATCTTATCATTTTATAATGTGAGACATTTTAACTTAAGGAGATGACCCTTTTGACCGAAACCAAAATCCCCCTGCCAGAGCAGGAAGAGCAGATCGTTGAAGCCGGTGTACACAACTTTAGCAAAGAGGACGAGTGGGTGAAGCCCGAGGATCCGCTGCTGCTGGAGCGGCTGGAGTGGTTCAAGGATCAGAAGCTGGGCCTCATGATGCACTGGGGGCCATACTCTCAGCTCGGTTTGGTGGAGTCGTGGGCGCTGAGTGATGAGGATGGCGACTGGTCGCGGGATGATGTCGACTGGACGGATGATATGGAGGACTTCAAGCGTGAATATTTCGACTTGAACAAAACCTTCAATCCAATCCGATTCCAGCCCGAGGAATGGGCACAGATGGCCGCGGACAACGGCTTTAAATATTTCTTATTCACGACCAAGCATCATGACGGCTTCTGTATGTGGGATACGAAGACCACGGATTATCGGATCACGGGAAAGGACACACCGTTCCACAAGCACAAATACGCCGATATCTGCCGGGTGCTGTTCGATGCTTTCCGGGCCAAGGGACTCGGCATCTCCGCGTATTTCTCCAAAGCCGACTGGCATACCCCGTACTACTGGGCTCCGGGTATGGAGCGCGGACGCCATATGTGGCGTGGGCCTTCATACGATCCGCACAAGTATCCATGGATGTGGGAGAAGTTTGTGGAATTCACCCATGAGCAGATCATGGAGCTGCTGACGAATTACGGGCGCATCGAATGTCTGTGGCTGGACGCGGGCTGGGTACGCGAGGGTCGCCACGGGCAGGATATCCGGCTTGGTGAAGTGGTAGAGCGGGCAAGAAAGAGCACGCAGCCCTGGCTTCTATCCGCAGACCGCACTGTAGGCGGGCCGTATGAGAACATCGTGACCCCTGAGCAAACGATCCCGGAGCATCCGATGAATATCCCGTGGGAGAGCTGCATTACTGTGGGGCATTCCTTTGCGTTTGGCTTCGATGATCAGTACAAATCGGGACGTCAGCTTGCCCACATTTTGCTCGAGGTCGTGTCCAAAGGCGGCAATCTGGCATTGAATGTCGGACCACAGCCGGACGGACGTCTGCCTAAAGGGGCTATTCGAGGGATTCAGGGATTGGGAGAGTGGCTGAACATCCATGGCGAAGGCATCTATGGCACCCGCATCTGCGCACCATACTTCACGAAGGAGTGGGCATTTACACAAAAGGCAGACATCAATACCGTTTATGCCTTCCGTATCTATCGCAACGAGAACGAGACCCCGGAACAGCAACTAATCATTCCTTATGTAGAAAAGGTAGGGCGTGTTGAACTCGTAGGTACTAATGACGTACTTTCGTATCAGCAGACGACAAACGGGCTGCTCGTGGAGCTGCCGCGATCCGCTACGAATGGGGAAGCACCCATCACACAGACGTTCAGATTGGACACCACAACATAAAAACACATGTCAATTCCGGGGGAGATATCAGAGCCCCCGGAATTTTATTTTGAATACATAAGAGCTGTGCCTCCTGACGATACGCGGCTTTAAAGGCTTGCCTGGCAAGGGTTTTTAGAATAAAGAGAGGTCGGAGAAAATTGCAAATTGATCAAAAAGCCCCCAGCAAGGTACTATCAAATCAAGAAAGCGCTACCTGATATGAATATTGACATTGATTGCGTTGGAAGCCAAGATTCAGTCTCAGAAAAGAAGATTTAAGGAATTTAAATGTAATGTATTATTACACTTGAGGTTGAGAAGGAGTGACGCAAATGAGTCGAGCTACGGAAAGCATACCCGCGAACATGGACCTGCAGCAGATGAATCAGGCGGAGCCCAAGCGGCAGCATCCATTCATCCGAAGCCTCAAGAAGCACTGGGAGCTTTATCTGCTTGTATTGCCTCCTGTACTGTATCTGTTGATCTTTAAGTACATTCCAATGGTCGGTGTACAGATTGCCTTCAAGGATTTCAGTGTAGTCAAGGGCATCTGGGGTAGCCCGTGGGTAGGATTAAAGCATTTTGAGGCTTTTTTTGAATCCCCGAACTTCTGGCTGTTAATTAAAAATACAATTGGAATCAGCTTTTACTCCCTGCTTGCCGGTTTCCCGATCCCGATCCTGCTGGCGCTGGCGCTGAACGAGATTCGAACGGGATTTTTCAAAAAGACCGTGCAGATGGTTACGTATGCTCCGCATTTTATCTCTACCGTAGTTATGGTTTCCATCATCATTCTGATGCTTTCCCCGCATGTGGGTGTGGTTGACAAGCTGTTCTCCATGCTAGGCTTCCCGATGACCAACTTCATGGGCATTCCGGAATACTTCAAGTCCATCTATGTCTGGTCAGGCGTATGGCAGGGTATGGGGTACTCATCCATTATCTACATAGCGGCCTTGGCGGGGGTTGATCCTTCCTTGTACGAGGCAGCGAAGATGGATGGCGCTTCCAGACTGCGGAAAATATGGCACATCGACCTGCCCACCCTTGTTCCAGTCACAGTGATCATGCTGATTCTGAGTCTCGGCAGCATTATGGGCGTGGGCTTCGAAAAAATATATCTGATGCAAAATCCGCTTAATACCAGTGCTTCAGAGGTGATCTCCACGTATGTGTACAAGGTCGGTCTGATCGGAGCCAACTTCAGCTTTTCTTCGGCGGTCGGATTGTTTAACTCCGTGATCAACCTGATTTTGCTGATTATCGTCAACAGCATTTCCCGTAAAGTATCCGAGAACAGCCTGTGGTAAAGGAGGAGTGTATCCATGTTTAAACGGATGAACCGTAACCGGATCAAGGACCCGATGGGGGACCGCATCTTCATGACGCTAAATTATATTTTTCTCATCGCCATTCTGTTAGTGGTGTTCTACCCGCTCTTGTACATTGTCAGCTCCTCGTTCAGCTCGTCCCGTGCCGTTACATCCGGTCAGGTGTGGCTCTTCCCGGTGGATTTCAATATCAAGGCGTACATCTCCATCTTCAAAAGCCAGCAGCTCATGCTGGGGTTCTACAACACGATCATCTACACCGTGGTCGGTACATTTATTAATGTGGCGCTGACCGTCATGCTGGCCTATCCGCTTTCCCGCAAATCGTTCTACGGACGGGGAGCGATCATCATCTTTATGATGATTACGATGTTTTTTGACGGGGGTCTCATTCCGACCTACCTGCTGATGAAGAACCTGCATCTGCTCGATACCCGCTGGGCGATGTGGCTGCCAGGAGCACTCGCTGTGTTTCAGGTGATCGTTGCCCGTACCTTTTTCCAATCCTCCATCCCGGAAGAGCTTGGAGAAGCGGCGGAGATGGACGGGTGCCGTGACATACGCTACCTGATCAGTGTTGTGCTGCCTCTGTCCAAACCGATTCTGGCGGTCATGACGCTCATGTATGCAGTCGGTCACTGGAATGCGTATTTCGATGCACTCATCTACCTGCGTTCCGAGAAGCTGTTCCCGCTGCAATATGTGCTGCGTAATCTGCTGATTCTGAATGCGGCTGACCCGGCGATGCTTGCCAATACGAGCCAGCAGCTGCGGGATCAAGGGTTCGAGCAGGTATTGAAATATGCGCTCATTGTTGTCGCGAGTATTCCAATCCTGATCATGTATCCATTTGTACAGAAGCATTTTGTCAAAGGTGTCATGGTGGGCTCCCTCAAAGGTTAATGCACCGCAGGATCATCTGTATTCGGTTCACATCACGTAAGTGCTTCGCTTTAACTTCAGTGGGAGTCGGCTTTTGAAGGGAGGTGGGGGGCACGCGCCGGCTTCCGGGCCTGGTTTTTAGAAACCAGTATACCCGTATAGCATGACCAAGGTTTGCCGTTATGAACAAAAAGGAGGAGTCAGATTGAGAAAATCCTGGATTTCGATGTTGTTTCTGATCTTTGCTTCAATGGCTGTGTTGTCGGCATGCAATTCGTCTGATAAAGCGGATGGAGGGAGCGAGGGGAGCGGCGAGAGCACCGGCCCGGTTACGATGACCTTTTTTGCTCCACAGGGCAAAGCGTCGATGGAAGAGAACGAATTTACCAAGTTTATTGAGAAAAAATTCGACGTCAAGCTGAAATGGGATCTGGCTCCAACGGATGCATTGCAGGACCGCAGACAGCTGCTGCTTGCCAGTGGCGATTATCCTGAAGTCTTTCTCCACGGCAAGTTCACGACCTCAGACCTGCAAACCTATGGTAAACAAGGTGTGTTCCTGCCGCTTCAGGACTTGATCAAGCAATATGGCCCAAATCTGACCAAAGTGATGGAAGAGAAGCCGTATTTCAAGGATGCCATTACAGCACCGGATGGAAACATCTATGCACTGCCTATTTTCAACGAGTGTTATCACTGTACGTATGCACAAAAATATTGGATCAACACCGATTGGCTGAAAAAGGTGGGTCTCAAAATGCCTACAACGACCGACGAACTGTACACCGTTCTGAAGGCATTCAAAACACAGGACCCGAACGGCAACGGCAAGGCTGACGAAATTCCGCTCACAGGTGCACCGAACAAATATGTATGGAACGGCAATATTGATGCGTACCTGATGAACAGCTTTATATACAACGATAACGACAAATACCTGATTGTGAACGATGGCAAGGTGAGCTTTGCCGCCAATCAGGAAGGGTGGAAGAAAGGGCTGGAGTACATGCACAAGCTGTATGCCGAAGGCCTGATTGATCCAGCTTCCTTCACGCAGAATGACCAGGCTGTAGGTCAGCTGGGGAACAAGGAAGGCGATGAGGTGGTTGGCTCCATTACAACCGCGCTCGTCAGCTATCTGGTGAATACGTATGACAAAAAAATTACCCGCCACCAGCACTGGGATATCGTGCCGCCGCTGAAAGGGCCGGATGGTGTGCAGACAACGGGGGCAACACAGAGTGTTGGCGAGTTTGAATTCGCAATCACCAACAAAGCAACCGAAGCGCAGCAGATTGCTGCAATCAAAATTGTGGATTATATGTTCAGTGAAGAGGGAGCGCTGTACGCCGAGTACGGCCCAACCGAAGGAAAGGGCTGGAAGAAGGCTGACCCGGATGAGAAAAACATTAACGGTGAGCCTGCCAAGTACAGCTACTATAACCTGCCTGAGCGTGATCCAAACGTAGTTGTGAACGAGAGCTGGTCACAGATCGGTGCGCATGACTTGTCCAATACGTTCCGTAACCTGTTTGCGGAGGGTCAGGACCCGCTGTCCGCGGAAGGATACGGTACCCGTCTCGCTCAAGCGACGAATGTATATGCACCATATGCGCCTAAAGAGGTGTATCCGGCAAACGTATTTATTCGTCCAGAGGATACAGAGTCAGCAGCTCAGCTGACGACGGCGATTAAAGATTACGTGCAGACCAATATGGCGCAGTTCATCATTGGCAGCAAGAGCATCGAGAAGGACTGGGATTCATACGTCAAAGGATTCGATGGACTGGGCTTGAGCAATTATCTGGATATTTATCAAAGTGCAATTGAGAAAAAGTAATATGTATGGACTGTCCCGCCTGTCACCTGTGACCGGGGCAGTCTTCTCCTATGACAACCCCACGTCATTCGATATAATGTACAGCATATTTATGAAAATTTAGTGAACAGCAGGGCAATTGGTTGTCGTCATGCAGCATGAAATGGAATGGTGGGGGGGACGCGGGAGATGAGCAACAATTGGTTCAGACGTTTGCTGTTATCGTATTTGCCTATATTTTTTATTGTGACGTCGATTCTTTTTTTTATTTTTTTTCAGGTGTTTAATGAGCAGAACCGAAGGGAAGCGCTCAAAGCAAATGAATTTCTGGCTTCTCAGGTTACACAGTATCTGGATAATTCCTTGCGCTCGATTGATTTCAAGGTGCTGCGCGAGATTTTGACCAATTCCAATCTGAAAAACTATTTCTCGGTATCTGGCAGCGAGGATGTATATGCCGGCATTCAGGCAGTTAAGGTCATCGACGAATTGAAAATAGAATATCCGCTGATTGACTCGGTGTATTTGGTCAGGTACAGCGATAACACGGTTTTCAGCAACGGGAAGGCTGTTCCGGTTTATGAGTTCCCCGATGCTGCATTTATTGAAGATAGCCGCTCCAAGGATGAGCAGAAATGGGTGGGTGCTCGTTCTTTCAAGGCATTCCCGTCGCAGACGGCGGAGCAGGTGATTACGATTGTACGCAGTGTTGCCAACGGCCGGGGACTGGTTGTGACAAATGTGGAGCTGAACACCCTGCGCAAATCCATTATGCAGATGTATGACCCTGAGTTTACGTTTGTGAACATTTACAATCGGGCAGGAGGCAGCCTGTGGCACAGCGGAATGTCTGAGGAGCGTACGTTTGACTCTACCCTGGCCTCCAAAACAGCATCAGCATCAGCCTCAGGAGAAGTATTCTCTGAATTTACGTCCAGCTACAGTGGCTGGAAGGTGCAGACGGGGCTGAACAATGGAAGGATCGTCAAGTTTGCCCTGCAATTTTATAATATTTGGTTTATTTTTGCCGCTGGTGTTGTGTTGGTCGGGGTGGCATGGGTGGTCTATGTGACGCGCAGAAACTACAAGCCTATTCAGCAGATTGTCACGTTGATCCAGACGGTATCCTCACAGAAGCCGTCTGCCCTGAATTATGGCAAGGAGAACGAGTTTCGTTTTATTCATACCACTCTGGAGCGCATGATTGATCAGACGCGGCAGTATGAGGAGGAGCATGAGGAGAATCTGATTTTGCAGAAAAAGGTCTTCTTTCAGGAGCTGCTCGAAGGTACACGGGATTACTCCAGTCAGGAGCTGTCTGCGCAGATGAGCCGATTCAAGCTGCCAGAACTGGAGCATCGCTGGGCTGTGCTGGTGGTGGAGATGGATCGGTATGACGTCTTTGCGGCGGAGTATCATCAGCAGGACCAGGCTCTCTTGAAGTTTGTGCTGTCCAGCATTCTGCAGGAAAGTGCGCGGCACGAAGGAACAGATGTGTGGGCCGAGTGGGTCTCCGATCAACGTCTCTATGCCATGCTCTGGCTGCCGGAGATAGCGCATTCCGAGGAGTTGGAAGCGCGGTTGCTCACCGATTATCTGGACCGGATTGGTCAGTACCTGCACTTTACCGTCACCATTGGGGTAGGCCGGGTCGCTGTTGATCTTCGCGGGCTGCGGGCATCCCTCAAAGAGGCGGTGCATGCGCTGGAGTACAAGGCTGTGCTGGGCACCAATCGCATGATTCCATGTAGTGAGGTACCGAATTCCACCAATGATGTGTATGAGTTTTTAAAAACAATCTCGCTTCTGGTGCAGTCGATGCGGCTGTCGGATGACGTCTGGGAGCAGCATTTCGAGCGGCTATTCAACCAGGTTCGCCAGTCTGTCCTGTCACGGCAGGAGATTATGAACACGGTGCAGCTGTTGTTCCAGCATTACAATCGGGAATTTGCCGAGTTGCCGCAGGAATATCAGGAGACGTGGGCTGCGATATTTACGCCGCTGCTGCCCAGACTGGAGGGCTGGGAGACGCTGGACGATCTGCGAGAGCTATGTCTTGAGGGTTTCCGGGAGCTGGCCCGGCAGATGCAGACATTGCAATGCTCTCGCAAGCATCGGTCACATATTTTGGAGATTCGCAAATATATCGAGCAGCACTATAACAATCCTGATCTGTCTTTGAATTACCTGAGTGACCTGTTTGATATCAATCCGAAGTATCTAAGTAAGCTTTTTAAAGATGAGCTTGGCGAGAAGTTTGTGGATCTGCTCATCAGCCACCGCATCGAAAAGGCGAAGCAGCTCATGCAGGAGACGGACAAAGCCATTCAGGAGATCAGCGAGGAAGTAGGGTATACCAATTACAATTCCTTCAACCGGGCCTTTAAAAATGTCGTTGGCATGGCTCCGAGTGACTATCGCAAGGCGATGTAAGGTTGAAAGTCCAGGGCAGGATGAAGTTATACACGGCAGCACAGGTAACAGATACAGAGTCCGCTAGTCAGGTGGTGCAAGTGAAGTTCGCGCCTGACCAATCCAAACGCAGAAGGAGAATGTGTACATGCAAATGGACTACCAAGATGCTTCGCTCCCGATTCAGGAACGGGTTCAGGATCTGCTCTCACGAATGACCACGGAAGAGAAGATTGGACAGCTGATCCAGCCTATGGGCTGGAAGACGTACAAGAAAGAAGCGGATGGCAGCGTACAGGTAACGGAGGAGTTCGTGGCGGACCTGGCGCAGGGTGGTGTCGGCTCGCTGTATGGTGTGCTCAGAGCTGATCCGTGGACGGAAGTAACCCTGGAGACGGGACTGACACCGCGCCAAGGGGCGGTAGCAACCAATGTGATTCAGCGCTATGCGATAGAGCATTCCCGTTTGGGGATTCCGATTCTTTTCGGAGAAGAGTGCTCCCACGGACATATGGCGATTGGCTCAACGGTTTTCCCTGTACCGCTGGCGGTAGGCAGTACGTGGAACACCGAGCTGTATCGAAGCATGTGCGAGGCCATCGCTGTGGAGACCCGGAGTCAGGGCGGCGCAGCCACGTATTCTCCGGTGCTGGATGTTGTGCGTGACCCGAGGTGGGGACGGACGGAGGAATGCTTTGCCGAGGACCCTTATCTGATCGGGCAGTTTGCTGTGGAAGCCATCCACGGATTGCAGGGAGAGCGTCTGGATTCCGACCATACCGTGGTGGCAACACTTAAACATTTTGCGGCATACGGAAGCTCGGAGGGAGGACGCAATGCGGCTCCTGTGCACATGGGATTGCGTGAACTGCATGAGATCGACCTGATGCCGTTCAAACAAGCGGTGGAAGCCGGGGCCTGCTCGGTCATGACCGCTTATAACGAGATTGATGGTGTGCCCTGTACGTCCAGCACGTATCTGCTTCATGACCTTTTGCGGGAGGAGTGGGGCTTTGACGGATTTGTCATTACGGATTTTGGAGCCATCCAGATGCTGGTGAACGGACACAACACGGCTAAGAACGGCGAACAGGCAGTAGCACAGTCCCTTCGGGCAGGTGTGGACATGGAAATGTCGGGCTTCATGTACCGCAAACATCTGGCGCAGGCGCTGGAGCAGGGCTTGTTGGGGGAGAGAGAGCTGGACCTCGCTGTACGGCGGGTGCTGGAGATGAAGTTCAGACTGGGCTTGTTCGAGCGGCCCTATGTTGATCCTGATATGGCTGATCGTGTAATCGGCTGTGAGCAGCATGTGCAGCTGGCAAGAGAAGTTGCGCAGGAGGGCATCGTACTGCTGAAAAATGAAGGCCATGTGCTTCCGCTTGCTGCTCAAGGCGTTAAGGTGGCTGTCATCGGGCCGAATGCCAATCATATGTATAATCAGCTTGGAGACTACACCTCACCACAGCTGAGGGAGCAGATTGTCACCGTACTGGATGGCATTACACGCAAGCTTGGTGCCGATTCGGGTCAGGTGCTGTACGCACCCGGATGTCGCATCAAGGGTGATTCGAGAGAGGGCTTTGCGCAGGCGCTTGCATGTGCAGAGCAGGCAGATGTCATCGTCATGGTGATGGGCGGATCAAGTGCGCGTGATTTTGGCGAAGGTACGATTGATCTGCGTACAGGTGCTTCCGTGGTGACGGATGATCCGTGGAATGACATGGAATGCGGAGAAGGCATTGACCGTTCCTCACTGAATCTGATGGGTGTACAGCTGGAGCTGGTGCAGGAGGTGCATAAACTGGGGAAGCCTGTCGTGGTGGTCTATATTAACGGACGTCCGATTGCCGAACCGTGGATTGACGAGCATATTCCAGCTATTGTGGAGGCTTGGTATCCGGGGCAGGCGGGCGGTCATGCCATCACAGATATCCTGTTCGGGGATGTGAATCCATCCGGTCGTCTTACGGTCTCCATTCCGAAGCATGAAGGACAGCTTCCCGTGTACTATCACGCCAAGCGGACGCGCGGCAAAAGGTACCTCGAGATGCAGCTTGCGCCGCAGTATGTTTTTGGGCATGGGCTGAGCTACACACAATTCAAGTATGATAACGTACGTGTAACGCCAGAGGTCATCGGGCCGGAGGAGCAGGCCGAGGTGCAAGTGGAGGTTACGAACATTGGAGAAGTAGCAGGCAAAGAGGTCGTGCAGCTGTACATCACCGATGTGTCGGCTTCCGTTACCCGGGCAGAGATATCATTAAAAGGTTTTCGCAAAATCCATCTGGAGCCAGGGGAGACTCGTACAGTGACGTTCCCTGTGCATAAGGAACATCTCGCCCTGATCAACTCTCATCTCCAGTCTGTCGTCGAGCCAGGTGAATTCAAGCTGATGGTAGGCCGCAGCTCGGCGGACTGGACAGCATGCCGTTTACATGTACAGCAAGTGGAGGTGACCGTATGATCCGAATTCAGCGATTCATTGAAGATATGAAGCAGCGGCAGTGGCTGGATGTGGTAGAACTTCCGGAGTGGCAGATGCAGCGCGCGCGGTACATACTGCCGGGAGAATATGAGTACGATTCCGAGGCAGCCTCGACACAATCTTTAGATCCCTTGAATAGTACCCATGGAACGACGTATTTTCTGAGCCAAAGCGTGCAGCTTCCCGAGACGTGGCAGGGTCAAGCGACTGGATTTGTTTTTGAAGCAGGCGGGGAAGGCTTGCTCAAGGTGAATGGTGTTCCTTATCACGGACTGGATCGCAATCATTCCTTCGTACCTTTGCCGAGAGAGCGTGTGGGCGCTGCGCCGAAGCTGGAGATTGAATTGTATGATCCCATCCCCGAGCCACATGATCCACTCAATCGGCAGGCGGTGATTCAGCCTCCCATTCAGGGGATACGAGCGGCGCTGGTGCATGTGAATCAACCGCTCCAAAGCCTGATGTACAGCATGACGGTGATTTCCGAATCGTTGCAGGCTTCGATGGAGAAGGATGCCAAGCGTACAACACTGGTGCGGGCGATGCATCAGGTGATGGATGAGATGAACGATGATCCGGGCCGCTGGCAGGATGGGGTGTGGTTGCAGGAGCAGGAGCAGTGGCTCGTTCAGACCGTGCTTCAGGCAGACCCGGAGCAATACCGCAGCGGCTTCATGCATCTGGTTGGACAGTCTCACATTGACGTGGCCTGGCTCTGGCCTGTACGGGAGACGGTCCGCAAGTCAAGTCGTACGTTCTCTACAATGTGTACGCTGATGGATACGTACCCGGATTTTGTGTATTCCCAGAGCCAGCCCCAGTTATATGCCTTTGTGAAGGAGCATTATCCAGAGCTGTACGAACGGGTGAAGGCGCGTATTGCCGAAGGGCGCTGGGAGCTGGTCGGCGGCATGTGGGTGGAGCCGGACTTGAACATTCCAAGCGGTGAGTCCCTGGTGCGCCAGATTTTGTATGGGCAGCAATTTTATCAGTCCGAGTTCGGCAAACGTTCCAATATCGAGTGGCTGCCGGATACGTTCGGGTACTGCGCTTCATTGCCGCAGATTTTGCGGCTTGCCGACATTCCTTATTTTATGACGACCAAATTGAACTGGAACGATACGAATGTGTTTCCGTATGATCTGTTCGACTGGGTAGGGATTGACGGTACATCGGTGCTGGCTTACCTGAATCATGGCGTGAACGAGCATACACGTCCCAAGGATGTCGATGAACACTGGCAGTCTTACAAACAAAAGGATGTACATCCCGAGCAGATGCTGCTCTATGGTCATGGCGATGGCGGCGGCGGTGTGACGAATGAGATGGTGGAGTTTGCCGAGCGTGCTCACCTGATGGTGGGGCAGCCTGTCAGCAGATTCAGTACGGCCGGGGCATTTTTTGAAGGCATCGAGGCAGGTGAACCGACACTGCCGAAGTGGCATGGTGATCTGTATCTGGAGCTGCATCGTGGAACCTATACAACCCATGCGAGGAACAAACGAAGTAATCGCAAGGCTGAGGTGCTCTATCGCGAAGCAGAGATCTGGAGCCAGTTCGGGGCAGATGACAGCAGGGTCACGTATAACAAGGGAGTGCTGGATGAAGGCTGGAAGCTGATGATGCTGAATCAGTTCCATGACATTATCCCGGGCACGTCCATCCCTGAAGTGTACGTTACCTCTGCCGAGGAGTATTCGAAGGTGTTTTCGCTGGGGGATGAGGTCCTGAAGAGTACACTTGGCGCACTCACCAACACCATAACAACAGATGAAGTATCAGGCACACCGTACGTCATTTTCAACAGCCTGGGCTGGGAGCGCAGTGAAGTGATCTGCATCTCCGGGGGAACGGGGATGGCTGGAATGATAGCGTATGATTGCCATAGCAATCGTTTGGTTAGTGAGGCCGAGCAACATGAAGGCGGGGGCAGTCTGCATATTCTTGTTCCTTCCATTCCGGCGTTCGGGTACAGCACGATATGGCTGCGTGAATCGGAGGACATTATTTCAATTGCGGATCAATTCAGCCTGGAGCCGGCTGCAGCATCTGAGGTACTACACGATAAGGTCAACACTTCAACGGACTTGGGTACAGTGCAGGTGCCATTCACAGATAACTCAAAAGCACAAGACGCGGCTACACTTGAGCCCCTACCCGCTCGTTGGGAAACGATATTTTACACGCTGGAATTCAACGATTGGGGCGAGATCACAAGATGGTACGACAAAACGCTAGACCGTGAATGGCTGAAGCCGGGAGATAAGGCGAATGAATGGCAATTTTTCCATGATCGACCGACGTACTGGGATGCATGGGATATTGATCCGCGATTTGAATCGCAGCGGGCGGGTGCTGTGCAGCTGGTATCCAGAGAGATTGTGCAGCGTGGCTCTGTGCAGGATGTACTCAGGTTTCGCTGGAAGCTGAATGACTCCGAGATTAGTCAGGATGTGATTCTGTACCATCACCAGCGCAGGGTAGATTTCAAGACGTCTGTAGACTGGAACGAGAGCCACAAGCTGCTCAAGGTGGCATTCCCGGCAGATTTGGTGGCAGCCAAAGCCACGTATGAGATTCCGTTTGGTGCTTTGGAGCGTGCAACCCATACCAATACAAGCTGGGAACGGGCACAGTTTGAAGTCTGCGGGCATCGCTGGGCTGACCTTTCGGAGGGCAACAGCGGCATCAGTCTGCTGAATGACTGCAAGTATGGTTATGACATCAAGGATCGCATGATCCGGTTGTCGCTGCTGCGAGCACCCAAATGGCCGGATGTACGTGCCGATCAGGGGCAGCATGAGTTTACGTATGCTATACTGCCGCATGCAGGAGACTGGCGTCAGGCTGATGTCGTGAAACGCGCCATGGAGCTGAATCATCCCGTGCAGGTCGTTGCGGCGACTCCACACAAGGGCACCAAGCCTTCCAGGCACAGCTGGCTCCAAATCCAGAGTGAACATGTTATTCTGGATACAATCAAGGCATTGGAAGATGGAACAGGCACAGTGCTTCGATTCTATGAATCCAGTGGAGGGCGGGAGAAGGTGCAGGTGAAGTGGAAGGAACAGCATGTCCGTGCGTCCATCATCAATCTGCTCGAGGATGAGTTAGAGCCGCTTGCCTGTGAAGACGGAGCTTTTGAGCTAACCTTCAGGCCCTTTGAGATCAAATCAGTGAAGCTTGTTCCATCAAGCTGAAGCAGATATTAAGTTGAACGATTCATTTACACGTTAACGGAGAGGACAGAAAAAACCTGGAAAAGCGGAGCGGTCGCCTGAAAGCTTTCTGAAAGAAAGCTGCATCGGAAGCATATGCTTATCACCGGATTTTCCCTTTGGGAAAGGGAATCAAAAAAATCTGGGGATAACAGCGATTGGAAGGTTATTCTGTCATCGGAGTGGGTTGTGTAAAATCTTTAGTTCAACTTTATATAATAGGTATCGAACGTACAATGGGCTGAGCGTGTTAAAAAAACTGGATTATCCATCCAATCATTCGCGGGAGGTACGACATGAAATTAACGAACAAGATCGGTGTCATCGTAGATAGCTTTGGTGTAGGGGTCAAGGAAGGACTGATCAAAGCCAAGGATGCAGGTGCAGAAGGTGTACAGATCTATGCGGTGAAAGGGGAGATGGACCCCGAAAATCTCTCTGCTGCGGCACGTAAAGAGCTTCGAAGCTACATTGATGGTTTGGGGCTTGAGATTTCAGCGCTCGTTGGCGATCTGGGCGGTCACGGGTTTCAGGTTCAGGCGGATAATGCATGGAAAGTGGAAAAATCCAAGCGAATCGTGGATCTTGCCCTTGAGCTCGGCACGAATATTGTAACTACACATATCGGGATCGTTCCGCATGATACCTCCTCAGAGGTATACGCAACCCTGCACGCCGCTTGCGAGGAGTTAGGGCAATATGCGAAAAGCGCAGGTGCCTACTTTGCCATCGAGACGGGACCGGAAACGGCCGCTGATCTGAAAGGCTTTCTGGATACACTCTCGACGAACGGCGTTTCGGTCAATTTTGACCCGGCCAATATGGTCATGGTCACCGGGGATGATCCGGTGCAGGGGGTTAAGCTGCTCAAGGATTACATCGTGCACACCCATGTGAAGGATGGCTTGCGTCTGAAGGAGGTTGATCCACGCGATGTATACGGTGCGGTAGGGTATGCACCTATGGATCATGACAAAATTGCCGAAATGGTCGCTTCGGGTACCTTTTTCCGGGAAGTGCCGCTGGGTGAAGGGGCCGTTGATTTTGATGCGTATTTTGCCGCTCTGCAGGAGATTGGGTATAAGGGGTATTTGACTATTGAGCGTGAGGTCGGGCACCAGCCGGAAGTGGATATTCGTAAAGCCGTGCAATTCATTGAGCGATATCGACGATAGGGAGTGGAGCAGATGAAGATTGGTCTGAGCACGTACAGTTTGTTGAATGATCTGAACTCGGGAGCCATGACGGTGCTGGATGTCATTGACTGGATTGCAGCGAACGGCGGCGAGCATATGGAGATGGTGCCTTACGGTTATACGGTGGAGGATAACCACGAGCTTGCCGATGCGATTCGGGATCGAGCCGCAGCTACGGGGATCGAGTTGTCCAACTATTCGATGCCGGCTAATTTTGTACAGGAGACAGAAGAAGCCTTTGAAGAAGAGATGGCCCGGGTCAAAAGGCATGTGGATGTAGCACATCGTATGGGCGTCCGCCATCTGCGCCATGACGTTACAGCATTCAAATTGCCGAAGGAGAGTACAACGATTGCCTGGTTTGAGCAGCATCTGCCGCTGATGGTCCGAGGAAGCCGGATTATTGCGGATTACGCTGCGCAGTATGGAATGACCACAACGATTGAGAATCACGGCTTCAGCGTTCAGGCCAGTGATCGGGTACAGCGGGTGCTGCATGCTGTAGATCGACCAAACTTCAAAACAACGCTTGATATCGGTAATTTTATGTGTGTGGATGAGAATCCGATCATCGGTGTGATGAAGAATCTGCCATATGCTTCGCTCATTCATTTCAAAGACTTCTACTTCCGTCCGTATGACGAGCATCCAGGGGAAGGGGAGTGGTTCACGACAACCTACGGCAACTTTCTGCGTGGTGCAATTGTAGGTCAGGGTGACATTCCCATTCGCAAAATCGTCAAGCTGATCAAGGATTCCGGCTATGACGGCAATATAACGGTGGAGTTCGAGGGCATGGAGGAATGCAAAGCCGCTTCCAAGATCGCTATGGACAATCTGCGCCGCTTCTGGCATGAAGCGTAGAAAAAAATGTATATACGAAAAGCAAAAACAAAATACCTTTGCTTCCGGGCCGCGATATCGCGGCTCTTTTTACCATATAAGAAATAGCTTTTTCCAATAATCATCGGCGAGTTGCGACCAAGGCATAAGTTACGATGATCACAAGTATGGTATACTGAGTATATTCAGCCTGAACATAACTGGCTATGGATAGGAGAGGTACGGATCTATGCAGGTATTTGAGGACTGGAACCAGAAGGTTAAGAGGACATTTAACGCAACAAATCCCGAAGTGGTGCTGACAGTAACTGAAGCGGGCAACCTGCTGGGGCTGAGCAAAGACCAGATGAAGCTGTATGTTGATAAAAACAAGCTTACCAAGGTACCTATTATGAGAAGTGTGCATCGATACCTTTTGTTGAAAAGTGAGATTGATCGTATTGTGCAGGCATAATAAGTCGGGGTACATTGAAGACAATGCAGCCGCGTATAACAAGGGTAATAACAGAATAGAACATCTACAGCCACTTGACCGACCCTACTCGGAAATAGTGGCTTTTTTCTGATTAGAGAAGATATGGCGAGAGAAGGGAATATCTGTAGCATAACAATCTATGGCAATTAGCTTGAGTGTGTACCTTGTTACCAATGGTAATGGGCGTGAAGCTGTCGAATTCTACAAAGATGCATTCGGTGCCAGGTATGCCGCACACCATTGGAGATAATGTTACCATTACAATCAACACGGATACGGTTGAGGAAGCGAAGAGCATTTTCGGTAAACTTGAAGTGGGCGGTAAAGTGCATTTGCCGATTCAAGAAACGTTCTGGAGCCCGGCTTACGGGTGTGCAGCTCATTCATAAGTTATTGCTAAAAACCTCCATCAGCTGCGAGTAGCAGTGTGGAGGTTTTTTGAAGTTTTTTATGAAAATAGAGATTACTCTTCCTTCTGAATCTTGGACGGGTTGTTGATTTTGTAAGGCACCGGGTTGCGGGTCAGCTTTTTCTTAATAATTTTCGCCTCAAACGTGAGCACGTCACCGACCTCCAGCTCCTGCTTCTTCATCGTTGCACTGTGGCTGGACCAGGCATCCCCCACCTCGATTACTTCCGGCTCCGTAATGGTGACGGCTTCGTAAATGATAACCTCGTCGTCATTGTCCGAGAAATGATTCGGTACCGTCGTAAATTCTTTGACCACTGCGCTCATCTTCACTTTGCCATCGGGCAGATCAATTTTGACGGCTTTGGCTTTAGGTGCAGCTTTGGTCCTAGGCTTGGCCTCTGCATCTGGGACTGTACTGTTCTGAGGGCCGATGTATTCCTCCACCAGGCCGTCCGGGTCACCCTTGAGTATGGAGGATGATTCCGCGGTATCATCATCATCTTCCATGTCATACGAACGGGCGGGCGCGTCAGCTTGATCAGCTGCATCGGCAGCATCGGAGATTCGTTCAGCTGTTTCAGCACTTGGGCTGGCGGCTTCCTGTTCTGTGCCTGGTTCGGTTCCTGCTCCGCTTAATCCTCTCGTACTGTAGCCAGAGGCCTGCATTTCTTTCAGATACGAAGGGTGAATGCAATGCTTCTGTCCGTTATCCAGCTCGATAACTGCCGTCATGTGATCGACAAAGCCGAGAATGGTGCAGGGCAGATGCTGTCCATTTCCTTTATAATAAAACGTTTTGAGCTTGGTGGCTTTGGCCGAGATCAGGCCCCACTCCTGACATTTGGCAATTAACTCGTGCTCGTTGTCCAGTGCGTAATATTCCGGTGGTTCAATGGTAAAAGCGTATGTCATATTGAATTTCCGCCTTTCAGCTACTCTTATGTTCATCGTTTCCAAATTAACACCAGTGTATCACAATTAGAACATCGAAAGATGCAGATTCTGAGAGCTCGGGCACAGAGGGCTGTGCTATAATTTGAACAAATACGAGGTCGGGGAACTCAAACATCGGAATCTATATGCATAGCTGGAGAAAGGATGGTTTTGGTGGAGAAAAAGGTGAATCATCAAGCCTTGTGGCTGGGGGTCGGTCTGGCAATCGGAGTCAGTATCGGTACAGCAACCGGGCAGATTGGGCTTGGCATTGCATTTGGCGCTGCTCTGGGAGTGGTCATCGGTTCAGTGGCCAGCAAGCGGACAGGTGCTGATTCGCATGATATGTTAAGCGAGCATGTGCTGGAGCTGCACAAAACGCAGGATTGGGAAGAGGTGCTTCGCCGTTCTCAGGAGCATCCGGTGCTGCTGCTGAAACACAGCACAACCTGTTCTGTCAGCGCGCGTGCGTACCGGGAATTTATGGCCTTTGTTGGCACCAATGCTTCTGATCCCAGGCAGAATATGCAATATCGCATCGTCAAAGTTATTGAGAACCGCTCGTTGTCGCACCGCATTGCGGAGGAGACCGAGATCCACCATGAATCCCCGCAGGTGCTGCTGCTGGATCAGGGACAGGTTGCCCACCATGCTTCGCATGGAAAGATTACCAAGAAAAGATTGATGCAGTGGGCCCAGAATTATTTACTTTAAAAATATAAGAAAAAATCATATCATATACGCCGGATATCCTTTAAAATAAAAGAAGCCTTTATACCTTCTGAATCGGAGTGATATATATGGAACAATATAAATTCAAGCCTGAGCATAGTCAGATGATTGTTAAAGCTATTATCGAAGGGTACCGGGAATATATTGAGCACCGTATAGATCGACGAGAGCGGATGGAGATAAGTTCAGCCTTTGCCTGGACAAAGGGTAATTTTATTGAGAGCAAAATTGCAAAAAATTTTAAAGAGTATGACGGACAGGCATTCACGCATAAAAAGTCCAAAGCAGGTCTAACCTGGGATTACCTTCAATTTACACATAAGGACTCCAAAGTGCTGTTTTTGATTAAAAACGCAGCCTACTTTAATGAAAAATGCTTTTCTCGAGCCAAGCTACCTACGGGTGTCGATCGTAAAGGTGCACTGCGTACGTATTTACATGATTTGTCGAAAATCAATGCAGATCTGGATTTTCCCGTTGATCCTTCATTTCATGATGAATCGGATCAGTCTGAAACCGTGGTGCAGCTCTCTTTACCGATTCAATTAAGTCAGGTTACGCGTGTCAAGGAAGAAATTAAGCAACTATCATCCATGTATAATGAGTTTCATATTCTTACCTATGCTATGGATGATGCGTATCAAATTTCCAGAGTAAAGCATTATTTGCCTAATCCGCATGATAACATAGCCTATTTTATAGAGGATCTGTCTGATCTCATCTCGGGTGCTGAGCTTGATGATCGTGAACGCGAGGTGCTCGCGCCTGATTCGGAGGGTATGCTTGATCCGGCAGCGTATGATATTGAAATATTGGAAGAAGAACGGCAGGGGTAACCCACCCCGAGGTCTAGTAAGGAGGGAACCGTGTGTTCATGGGTGAAAATCTGACCAATCTGCGCATCATGCATGGATATTCGAGGAAAGAGCTTTCCGAGAAACTGGGCGTGACCGAGCAGGCGGTCTGGCAGTATGAGAATGCGTACACTTCCCCCAAAGTGCCGATTGTGAATGAATTGAAACGCATTTTCAGTGTCAAAAGCAAGTATTTTTACGAGCAGGATATGCTCGCGAAGTACAATAACGCGACCAACATCAATGTGATGAACATTGCGTACCGGTCCAAGGTAATGAATGTGATCTCCAAGACACAAACGGAGGCCAAACATGTAGAGTACCTGGATACGTTTATTAACTACATTACGGCTCAGATCAGTCTTCCCACCTTGAAAATAATTCAACTCAGGGAAGAAGCGATCCAATACATGAATCATTCGCCTGATGATCGGGCTACTCAAATTCAACATGTGGCAAGGCTTGCGCGGCAACGTTTAAATCTGGAGCAAGCGACCAATGAGAACCTGATGTTCTGGCTCGAAAAGAGTGGAGTTTACGTCTTCGAGAAGGCGATTGGCGAAGGCATTGATGCTTATAGTTTGTGGACGAGAGCGGATCGCCCCTTCATCATATTGGGTAATATCAAACGTTCCGCGGTACGTCGGAATTTTGACATCGCGCATGAGCTTGGTCATCTGCTGCTTCATTATCGTCTGGAGTTTGTAAGTCTGGATCGGAAAGAGCATAAAGAGATTGAAAATGAAGCCAATCTGTTCGCTGGTGCATTTTTATTGCCAGAAGAAGAGTTTACACAGGATATGCAGGCGATCCCCCAGTTAACCAATCCGGATCATTACCTTGATTTGAAAAATAAATGGAAGACCTCATTACAAGTGCTTGGCTATCGCGCCGCCAACCTTGGACTGATGGATGCCAAAGCACATCGTAATTTCTATGCCGCGATGCACCGAAGAGGATATCTGGAGAGAGAGCCGTTTGACCAGACGATTCCCTTGCAGACACCGATGCGGATTCGAACAATCATTGATCTTCTTGCCAATAAAGGGCTTGTTGATATTCGATATATGATCGAGCAGGACTGGAAGGTGGAGACGTCTTTCTTCCATCACCTGACCGGCATCAAGACAGAGTTTTTTAACAATTATATGAGCAGTCGTTCAACGGCCAAGATTCGAAATATGAAGAATATGCCCACTCATAGTTATAAAAATGGATGAGGTCACCAATTGACCCCGATTCCACTCCATTTACGCTAAGACCCGTTTTTTCAGCTTACCGCTGAGAAAACGGGTCTTTTTTACGCTATTTTTACAGCGGTGGCGGCATATCTTTACCCCCTTTTTACAGCGTTTCGTAATACGATTTGGACTGTAGCAGGAAGAAGAACGGGAGAGAGGGATGAGGGACATATGGTGAATGACGCCACGATGATTGGACTGATTATCCTGTTGTTTGTAGTGTTTTGGGGATTTGTGAAGTTTTGCGAGAAGGCCTGAGGGCAGGGAGGGTAGGCGATACATTATGATTTTCATCGGAATGATTGTGCTTGTATTGATCATTTATCTCGGGTATGTGCTGGTAAGGCCTGAGAGGTTCTGACACATCTGTTCAGATGATACGCCCAAAAGCGGAGATCACAGGAGATAAATTGCAGGGAAATGTTGAGGTTGATTAGGGAGGATATGCAGATATGGGTATCGGTGTAGTGCAAGTGGCGGTAACGCTGCTAATCATTTTGCTGCTGGTGAAGCCGGCAGGCAGTTATCTGGTGAAGGTGTTTGACAGGCAGCCAACCCGACTGGACAAGGTTTTTGGTGGGGTGGAGCGCGTATTGTACCGGCTGATGGGAGTACGTGAAGAGGAGTCCATGGGCTGGAAAAAATATGTGGCCGCTGTGCTCATCTCCAATGCGATCATGCTGATCCTGATGTTTCTGGTGCTGAGACTGCAAAGGTTCCTGCCGCTTAATCCAGACGGGATCGAGAATATGCCTGCGGCGCAGGCGTTTAATACGGCCGTATCGTTTATGACCAACACCAACTGGCAGTCGTATACAGGCGAGAACGCCCTGTCGTATCTGTCACAGCTGTTGGCGGTGACGTTCCCGATGTTTACATCGGCGGCAACGGGGTTCGCTGTAGCGATTGCCTTCATTCGCGGACTGGTGGGCCGCAGGGATGATCTGGGCAACTTTTATGTCGACCTGGTTCGGTCGATCACGCGTATTTTTTTACCACTCAGCTTCATTGTGGCCTTGTTCCTTGTGTTCCAGGGAGTGCCGCAGACGCTGGCAGGTGCAGTGCATGCAACAACGCTGGGGGGTGCGCAGCAGACCATTACACGCGGATTAGTGGCTTCGCTGGAGTCGATCAAGCATATCGGAACGAATGGAGGCGGCTGGTTTGGCACCAATGCAGCACATCCATTCGAAAACCCGACGGCACTGAGCAATCTGGTGCATATCGTCTGCATGATGCTGCTGCCTACGGCGCTGGTCTATGCATTCGGCTTGATGGTGAACAACAGGAAGCAGGGCTGGGCGCTATTTGCGGCTATGGGTTTTCTGTTTCTCGTCATGCTGACCACCGTGTTTGTGTCGGAATATCGCGGTGTACCAGCGCTGGAGACGGCCGGACTGCACGGCAATATGGAGGGCAAAGAGGTCAGGTTTGGCATTCCCGAGTCGGCTCTGTTTACGGCGGTGACTACGGCGGCAACGACAGGCTCGGTCAACAACATGCATGAGTCACTGACTCCGCTTGGCGGGCTGGTGTCGCTTGCCCAGATGATGCTGAATAACGTATTTGGCGGGAAGGGTGTCGGCCTGTTAAATGGCCTGCTCTATGTGATCATTGCGGTATTTATCTGCGGGCTCATGGTCGGACGGACACCGGAGTTTCTGGGCAAAAAAATCGAAGGCAAAGAGATCAAGCTGGCCTGTATTGCCCTGCTGATTCATCCGTTGATTATCCTTGCGCCAACAGCGCTCGCCTTGATGCAACCTGAGGCGATTGCATCCATCTCTAGCGGCGGCACTCACGGGCTGACCGAGGTGCTGTACGCGTTCGCCTCCGGGGCTGCCAATAACGGTTCGGCCTTTGCCGGACTGAACGCCAACACGGACTTTTACAACATCTCTATCGGTATTGTCATGCTGCTTGGTCGATATGTTTCGATGATCGCCATGCTGGCGATTGCCGGCTCGCTTGCAGTGAAACGGATTGTGCCTGTCACAACAGGTACGCTGCGGACGCATACGCCGCTGTTTGCCGGTATTCTCGTTATGATGATTGTCGTTGTAGGAGCATTGACGTTTTTTCCTGCACTTGCTCTTGGTCCGATTGCGGAGCATCTGGCGATGGTTCACTGAACAAGAGAACATTATGGAGTAGCTATAAAAAATGAGTGAAAGAAGGAGCAAAACATGGAACGAATGGCTAAGACTGAAGATGACAGGGATCGGGAGAGCACAATGAAGCCTGCATCCGAGATACCTGGACTGAGCAACGAGCCGCAGCATCAACGTCACAACAATATACAGCGTGATTCCGCAGCCAAAAGGTCTGTAAACAAACCGATGTTGATGCAGGCGATGCGAGATGCCTTCAAAAAGCTGAATCCAATGGTCATGATTAAAAATCCAGTCATGTTCATCGTAGAAGTTGGCACATTCATTACCCTTTTATTATGTATTGATCCGAATCTTTTCACCGCGTCCGATGCGGGTCGGGGGTACAATATCGCCGTATTTTTCATCCTGCTGTTTACCCTGCTTTTTGCGAACTTTGCGGAGGCGCTGGCAGAAGGACGGGGGAAGGCCCAAGCAGATACGCTGCGCAAGACCAAGTCGGAGACGGTGGCCCATCTGGTGCAGAAGGACGGAACATTGAAACAAGTGGCTTCGACCCAGCTGAAAAAAGGAGATCTCGTCCGTGTGGAGGCAGGGCAGCTCATTCCAACGGACGGTGAGATTATCGAAGGCTTGGCCTCTATAGATGAATCGGCCATTACGGGTGAATCCGCGCCAGTCATCAAGGAAGCGGGCGGCGATTTCTCCTCTGTGACCGGGGGCACACGGGTCAATTCGGACTACATCATCATGCGGGTACAGACGGACCCGGGCGAATCGTTTCTGGATCGTATGATCTCTCTCGTTGAAGGGGCTCAGCGTCAGAAAACACCAAACGAGATTGCGCTCACAACTCTGTTGGCCGTGCTAACGCTAATCTTCTTGATCGTCATTGTGACGATGGTTCCGATGGCTGATTATCTTGGTATTCATCTGGATTTGGCAACGCTGATTGCCCTGCTCGTCTGTCTGATTCCGACGACAATCGGGGGGTTGCTGTCTGCCATCGGTATTGCAGGCATGGATCGGGTCACACAGTTTAACGTACTTGCGATGTCAGGGAAAGCTGTGGAAGCCGCTGGTGATATCGACACATTGATTCTGGACAAAACCGGCACGATTACGTATGGCAATCGCATGGCGTTTGAGTTCACCCCGGTGCAAGGCGTGACTACAGCCGAGATGACTCAGGCGGCACTGCAAGCTTCTGTACGAGACGAGACTCCCGAGGGCCGTTCTGTTGTGGAGCTGGCGAGCAAGCAGGGGCACACGTGGGCGGAGAGTAATTACGCAGGAGCCGAGAGTGTAGAGTTTACCGCCGAGACACGAATGTCTGGTCTGAATTTAACGGATGGAACGAGGATTCGCAAGGGCGCGGTGGATGCAATCAAGCGGTACGTGATCTCCGAAGGCGGCCGTGTACCGGGTGATCTGGAGGAGATGGCAACACGAATAGCCAAAGCAGGGGGCACACCGCTGGCTGTAGCCATCCATAACCGTATCTTTGGTGTGATTTATTTGAAGGACACCGTAAAGCCCGGTCTCAAAGAGAAATTCGCCGAGATGCGTGCGATGGGGATCAAGACGATTATGTGTACAGGAGATAACCCGCTGACCGCAGCGACGATTGCATTGGAAGCGGGTGTGGATGATTTTATCGCGGAGGCGAAACCTGAGGACAAGATTGCAGCAATCAAAAAAGAGCAGCAGGAGGGAAAGCTCGTTGCCATGACTGGCGACGGTACGAATGATGCTCCTGCTCTGGCGCAGGCCGATGTGGGCCTGGCGATGAATTCAGGCACGATGGCGGCCAAGGAAGCGGCCAACATGATTGACCTGGATTCCGACCCGACCAAGCTGCTGTCGGTGGTCTCCATAGGCAAGCAGCTGCTGATTACACGCGGGGCGCTGACGACATTTTCAATCTCCAATGATATTGCGAAATATTTCGCCATTATACCGGCCATGTTTATTCTCGCCATGCCACAGCTTCAGGCGCTCAACATCATGCGACTGGCTTCACCGCAGTCTGCCATTCTGTCTGCTTTGATCTTTAATGCAGTTATTATTCCGCTCCTTATCCCGATTGCCATGAAGGGTGTGAAATATCGGGCGATGTCTGCTGAACGGCTGCTGGGGCGTAATGTGTTCATTTATGGTGTCGGTGGTGTCATCGTGCCGTTTATCGGTATCAAGCTGATCGACCTGGTGTTGTCTGGTTTGATGTAGTTCGGAGGAAGGGTTGCCGGGCTGCATGTGTTTGATTGATCCATTAAATCTACTCAGGACGTGATATGTATGAAGATGTTTATACCCGCTTTGCGGCTTTCGGTGGTGCTGATGTTGCTTTGTGGTCTTGCCTACCCTCTCCTGACGACGGGAGTTGCACAATGGTTGTTTCCAGCTCAGGCTAACGGCAGTCTGATTGAACGAGAGGGGAAAATCGTCGGTTCCTCCCTGCTGGCGCAGGAAGTGAAATCGCCGGGGCTGTTCCAGCCCCGGGCATCGAGCGCTAATTATGATCCGACCGCCTCGGCAGGGTCTAATCGCGCAGTGGCATCCCCGGAGTATATTGCGGAGATGAAGGTGAAGCTGGCTGCCCTCCGTCAAGAGAACCCTTCTGTAATGCTACAAATTCCTGCTGATCTGGTTACAGGTTCTGGCTCGGGGCTTGACCCCGACCTGTCTCCTGAAGCGGCAGAAGCACAGATTCCGCGCATCAGCCAAGCGACAGGCTTGAGCGAGCAGCAACTAACTCAGCTTGTGAAGCTGCACACGCAAGGCCGCCAGTTAGGCATATTCGGGGAACCACGCGTGAACGTAACCGAACTGAATCTGGCATTGATGGATCTGGAGAAGTAAGGGGGCTTTCGAAAGGAGGAATAAGGTGTGGAGGACAGCTTCAAACGCAAATCTCCTGAAGAGATGCTCCGTATGATCTCGAAGCTGCATGAGGGCACGCTGAAAATTTACATTGGGCCGGTCAGTGGGTCAGGCAAAACCTATCATATGCTGCGGGATGGCAACGACTTGCGTGAGCAGGGTATAGATGTAGTCATCTGTGCTGTTTCCACAATGAGGAGACCGGAAACGGTGGAACAGCTCGGCGAGCTCGAACGTGTACCCAGCATTCATTGGATAAGGCACAGTGATGGAGCAGAGATGAAGGACTTGAATCTGGAGGCTTTGCTGGCACGTAATCCCGAGGTCGTATTGGTTGACGGACTTGCCCATCGAAACCGGGCCGGGGCAGCCCATGCCACCCGCCTGGAGGATATCCGCTTTTTGCTGCGCCATAACATCAGTGTTATGACAACTGTGAATGTATATGAGCTGGAGGGTTACACGGAGCTGGCGAGGCAGCTGACGGGGGTTAGAGCTACGTATACGGTGCCGGCAGACACGCTGGAGCTTGCGGATGAAGTGAAGCTGATTGATGTTACGCCGGAAACCATACTCAGCCGTCTAGCCGCAGGTCACCTGCAAGGTCACGGCAATACGGATGTGTTCCGTCAAGGCAACGTTGGTATTCTACGTGAACTGGCCCTGAAGCTCGTCGCAGAAGGAGTGAATGAGACTCTGCGTGAACACCGGGAAGGCATGGGCCTTCCTGCCACGACAGGTATTATGGAGCGTATTCTTGTCTCCGCACAGTATCATTGGAATGGCTCGCTCTACATCCAGCGCGGTCAGCAGATTGCTCGCAGATTAAATGGCAGCTTGCATGCCGTCGTCTTTCGCCAGATGAAGCAGCCGCTGAGCAAAGAGGCCGCCGTTTTTCGCCGCAGCATGATGAAGCTGGTGGAGAAAATCGGCGGTCAGATGCAGGAGCTGCCCATCCTGCACCGCCGCTATATTCCTGCCGCACTGGCACATTATGCGATGGAACAGCAGATTACCCGAATTGTGATGGGGCATTCCCGGCGTACACGCTGGCAGGAGTTATGGCAAGGTTCTATCATTAACTCGCTGCTTCGCCAATTGCAGGGGGTGGATCTGCTGCTGGTGGCAGATCGTGTAGCCACCGAAGGTGAACGGGTCCTGCCAGCCAAAGTCAGTGATGCTGAACCACGAACCTACCGCAGACTTAGCGAGCAGGAGATGAAGGAACAGATCGGATTGATTCGCAGGGGTGCGTTCAAGATCTATATCGGAGCTGCTCCGGGGGTTGGTAAAACCTACATGATGCTGCGGGAGGGGAACGACCTGCTGCGCAAAGGCATTGACGTGCAGATCGGATTGCTTGAAACGCATGGCAGGGCAGATACAGTGAAGCAGATTGGCGCACTGACCATCATCCCGCGAGTACAACGCTTGTATCAAGGATCGCAGCTGGAGGAGATGGACACAGAAGCCATCCTGCGAAATCATCCTGAAGTGGTGCTGGTGGATGAACTGGCTCATACGAATGTACCCGGCGGTGCCTGGCACAAGCGTTATGAAGATGTGCTGCAATTGCTGGACGCAGGCATATCGGTCATTACAACGGTCAATGTGCAGCATCTGGAGAGTTTAAATGATGCAGTGGAGCATATTACGGGTGTTCGGGTTCGAGAGACGGTTCCTGATCGGATTATTCAATCGGCAGACGAGGTGCAGCTGATTGATGTTGCCCCCGAGGCCTTGCGGCAACGCATGCGAGAGGGTAAAATCTATGCATCTGCCAAGGTGGAGCAGGCGCTTGCGAACTTCTTCAGAATGGGTAATCTGATTGCGCTGCGAGAGTTGGCCTTGCGAGAGTTAGCCGATGTCGTGGATGAGCGGCTTGAAGCTCAGCAATCCCCACGAACACTGAGGGGCCCATGGCGTCAGGAGGAGATTGTGTTTGTCTGTGTCAGCAATGACCGTCATGCCGAGCGTTTGATTCGCAGAGGTTTTCGCATGGCTTATCGTTTGAAAGCGGCCTGGTATGTCCATCATGTACACATCGGTACAACGATAAGTGGCGAGCTGCAGGAGTATCTGTCCAGCCTGGAGCAGCTTACTGTTCGGCTTGGGGGTTATTTCCACATTCACTACAGCTCCAGGCTGAGGGAAGTACCGGATATACTTGCTGCCAAGGCTGTGGAAGTGAAGGCCACCCAGCTTGTGGTAGGGCAGGCAAGACGAGTCTGGTGGCTAAATGGTCATCGGGGATCGGGTTCCGTTGTTAATCGTCTAGTGCGTCTATCAAGACATCGGGATGTTTTGATCGTGGCAGATGATGACTATAAATAATAGAGAGAATGAAAAGCAATTGAAGACAAATGGTCTATGAACGCAGTTGAGAACGAAAATGTGTGATGAAGCGGGTGGAAACGAATTTGTCTGAGCACACGGAGAAGGACGGAGATTCGAGCCATATGCAGGGGCTTTTTCGCAAGAGAAGGGTACCTGCGTATCTATGGGTTACGCTTGGCATCATTCTGTTAACGGTGTTGCTTCATATCATCGGTATAAGTGATGACTTGGTTAATGTTTCTCTGGTGTACCTGTTTCCCGTACTGGTCAGTGCGGTGTATTGGGGAATGGGGCCGGCTGTCTACGCCGCCACCTTGAGTGTCATTATGTTTGATTTTTTCTTTGTGCCGCCATATTTAAGTTTTACGGTAGAGGATTTGCGATATTTGATCTCGTTTGTTGTATATCTGGCCGTTGCCATCATGACAGCGAGCCTTGCAGGTCGACTGCGGCAACAGCTGGATCGGGTAGAGTCGCGTGAAGCGACAACGAAGGCGTTATATGATCTAAGTCGTCAGATTACTGCAATTAGCGACCTGGATACTCTTCTGGATAACATGACAAGCCATATATCACGGATGCTGGGCAACCCGGCAGTCATATATCTGCCTGATTCACAAGGAGAACTCAAGTTATGGGCGAGCAGCGGGTCTGGAGCAGATTCGGAAAAGAGCATCTGGGGAGGCCATTCCTCGGAACTGGCGATTGCGGGATGGGTGTACAAAAACGGACAGATCGCAGGCCAAGGCTCCCCTATGCTGGGCAAGTCCTCCGGGCTGTATGTTCCACTGCGAACAGAGGATCACATTCACGGCGTGCTTGCGGTAGATATGACTGCAAGCACGATGGAGAAGCAGCAGGAGCAGCGTCTGCTGCTGGAGGCCTGCGGCAGTCTTGCGGCAGGAGCCATTGCCCGGGTGAAGCTGGCGGAGGAGGCACGCCTTGCGCAGGTTACTGCTGAATCGGAGCGGATTCGAACCGCGCTGCTGGATTCTGTGTCCCATGAGCTGCGCACCCCTTTAACCGCGATTATCGGCTCGGCCACGGGGCTGATCGAGAATGATCATCTTTTTACATCCGAGGATCGAAAAGAGTTGACCGGCAACATCCGTGATGGCGCGTTGCGTATGAACCGTTTGGTAACCAATCTGCTCGGTATGGTGCGTCTGGAGAGCGGGATGCTGCAACTGAACCGCAAGTGGTGTGACGCAGGTGATATGATCAGCATTGTGCTGGCGAAGATCAGGGAATTCAGTCCTCAGCGGGAAATTACGGTGCAATTGCCGGAGGAGCCTGTCTTTTTTTACGGAGATGAAGTGCTGCTGGAGCAGGTGCTTGTGAATGTCGTCAGCAATGCGATCAAATATTCGCCCGAAGGAAGCAAGGTGACGATACAGGTGAGTGAGGATAAACATGCTGGCTCGTTGCTCTTCATTGTGGATGATCAGGGTGTCGGCATCAGTGAAGCGGAACGGCATAAAATTTTCGATAAATTTTATCGTTCCCCATCGACGCTCCATATTACGGGAACAGGGCTGGGTCTGGCCATCTGCAAAGGTGTTGTGGAAGTTCACGGAGGCACCATCCAGGCTGAGCCGAATTCGGCTGGAGGAACAAGAATACGTATAGATCTGCCTGCGGGAACGGAGGAATTACCGTTGACCTGTTCAGTGCAAGGAGAGGCTGGAGAATAGATGAACACGGCATTAGGGGCTCGCATTTTGGTGATTGATGATGAGCCGCAGATTCGCAAACTGCTGAAAGTGACCCTTCAGGCTCACCAATATGAGCATTATGAATGTGTGGATGGAGAAGAGGGCATCATGCAGGCGAGTATGATTCATCCCGATCTGATCATTCTCGATCTGGGCCTGCCTGGCATGTCGGGTATGGACGTGCTTCGCCGGATACGGGAGTGGTCACAGGTGCCGATCATCGTGCTTACAGCGAAGGATCAGGAGACGGACAAAATTGCTGCACTGGATGGGGGCGCAGATGATTATGTGACCAAGCCGTTTGGCATGGGTGAACTGGTTGCCCGGATTCGGGTAGCGCTGCGGCACGTTGCCAAAACTACAGATGAACCTGTGCTGCGGTTTGGAACACTGGTTATGGATCTGGCTCTTAGACAGGTCGAGCTGGACGGGGAGCAGATCAAATTAACGCCGACGGAGTATGAAATGCTCAAGATGCTGGCCTCCAATGCAGGCAAAATCGTTACCCAGCGCCAGCTGCTGCAGCAAGTATGGGGAGCTCATCATCATGAGTCCGACAGCCACTATCTGCGGATTTATGTAGGCCATTTGCGCAAAAAGTTAAAGGAAGACCCAACCCGCCCAACATTTATCCAGACGGAGCCAGGAATAGGCTACCGTTTTTTGTTACAGGATTAGAACAACGCTGGCGAGTCAATTGCAGATAAACAGGTATACAATGGACATACTACGCCGGAGTATGACATGAATCAAATAACATGAGTGAACAGGAGGACATATGTATGCCTTTGTTGCGTTTTGATGTGATTGAAGGACGTGATCCGAATGCGTTAAAAAAACTGCTTGATGTAGCTCATCAGGCGATGGTAGACGCATTTGAAGTACCACAGCGGGATCGGTATCAGATTGTACATCAACATCCGGTCCATGAGATGATTATTGAAGATACCGACTTGGGACTGGAACGTAGTCGGGATATGGTCGTTATCAGTATAGTCAGCAAGACACGTACACCTGATAAGAAGCAGAAGCTGTATGCTCTGCTCGCCGAGCGTCTGGAAACCGAATGCGGCTTGTCGCCTCAGGATTTAATGGTGTCCATTACGGAAAATGGGGAAGCCGACTGGAGCTTTGGCATGGGGGAAGCACAATTTGTAATAGGCAAGCTGTGAGGATTCCATGTATGCACAACCCAAATCTTTGAGTCTGTTCATGTATGGGTCCAGCATTGCCGAATAGCCGAACGCACCCCTGCAGGGTAAACGTTCGGCTATGTTCATTTCCTCGTTTATTTATGGATCGGAAAACGGAGTTGGACCTCGGTGCCCTGAGCAAGCTCTGATTTTACACGAATGCTGCCGCCGTGAGCGTCCACAATCCAGCGAGCAATGGATAATCCGAGCCCGGTACCTCCCTCCAGACGTGACCTCGCTTTATCTCCGCGATAAAACCTCTCAAATATATGGGGCAAGTCTTCTTTAGCGATGCCGGCCCCTGTATCGGCAATGCGGATATCCACCTGACCGGATTGAATCCGTCCCGAGATACGAATCTGCCCGCCTTCAGGGGTATACTTGAGTGCATTATCCAGAATGATGATGAATAGCTGGCGTATACGGGCATGATCTCCCCACAGACGCAGTGGTTCATCTATTTCCATTGTAATTTGAATATCCTGGGTTGTGGCCAGCAACTGGAATTGTTCAGCCAGCTCCACCAGAATGATATCGGCTTCGACCTGAGCGTGTTCAATCTGCAGCTGATTGGAATCTGTGCGCGCAAGGGTTAACAGATCATCCAGCAGCTTGCTCATTCGCATGCTTTCCTGGAGAATGGCTGCGATGTGAGGGCTCTGATCTTCAATGGATGAATCCGGGTGTTGAAGCAGCAGTTCCGTTTCTGCACGAATGATGGCGGTTGGAGTGCGCAATTCGTGGGAGGCATCCGCTACAAAGCGCTGCTGTTTATCCCATGAGCTGCGAATTGGAACCAGGGCACGCCCTGCCAAAAACAACCCTGCCAGCAGGGAAATTAGAACCCCTGCAAAGATGCCCATAACCAGATCGCGCAGCAAGGAGTGCAGCGTATGGTTTACATCCTCCAGGCTTCTTACAATGGTCACAGTCACTTCCCCGCGAGAAGCACTGTTCGCAACGAGGGGCAGATTAACTTGAAGCACCCTGTAGTGGTGATCTTCAAAGCTCAAGGTCTGCGGTATTTTGGAATCAGACCTGTTCTGAAAATAACGGATGGCGCCAGGCGTGAACGATTGCGGTGGTGATTGACCGACGAGCTGCTGATCATGATTCCAGATCAGATAGGTTGTCTGCTCGTCCTGCTCGGGGGCGCCCAGCGCAGGCTGGAGCAGCGCCTCCACGCTGTGCATGGATTGAACCCGTTTTTGAGCCTGCTGCAGAATCTCATCTATCTCATGCAACAATCGAAAACGCATGTGAGCATAAAGCAGTGCGCTCAGCACGGAAAGAACAATCAGAAACACAACGGTATTCAGCATGACAAGCCTGCGGCGGGTCTGATTAAACATGAGGCTCACCCTTGAATAAATAACCAATGCCACGAACGGTGCGAAGCGCATGATCCGCACCGGTGCCCGCCAGCTTTTTGCGTAAATGATGAATATAAACGTCTACTGCACTGGTAGCCGAGCCGGAATCAAATCCCCATACACGGTCAAAAATCTGCTCACGCGTCAAAATTTGATCTTTATTACAGATGAAAAATTCTAATAATTTATATTCAGTCGCTGTAAGCTGCAGTGTCTGTTCTCCATGACAGGCATCCCTTACTGTCGGCATCAGACGGATTGAACCCCAGACCAGCTCTCCTTCCTGATCAAGCGTACCATGTCTTCGCAGCACCGCCCTCGTTCGGGCTAACAATTCGGATACAGCAAAAGGCTTCGTGACATAATCATCGGCCCCGGCATCCAGCCCGGCAACTCGATCCTCCACGGCATCCCGCGCCGTCACCAGAATGATTGGCACACGATTTAACTGTGAGCGTAATTTTCGTACGATATCGACGCCACCAATCCCCGGTAGCATCACATCCAGAATAATCAGGTCGTATATAGCCTGTTCGGCCATGTAATATCCCTCATCCCCTGTCTCTGCGCCATCGACAAGAAAGGACTCTTGTTCGAAAATCTCACGTATCACTTTCAGCAACGACGGGTCATCCTCAACGACAAGAACTCTCATCTAACTTCCACCTTTCAGCTCGCCTTACCGTATTTTAAGAAAATTTAAAGAATAAGCTCCTATACTCAGATTATCGACAATGCCTTACAGCATTCATTCGTATTGGAGGAATATAGATGGCGAAGATGGACAAGAAATGGATTGTATTATGTTCAGCTGCTGTAGCAGCTGTGTATACAGCCGGTTACTATACTACAGAGACTGCGGCGATCTCTCCATCGCCAGTACAGCACAATCAAATTAACACTCTGGTAAATCCGGTGTCAACGGGCATTAACAAAGATAACGGCAAGGCATCAGCTTCACAGGCCAAGGTTGAGTCAGGGGCGCAGGCACAGCATACAAGTATATATCGTGATGGCAGCTATGAAGGATCAGGCAGCAATCGGAGAGGCTCCATCAAGGTCGTGGTTACGATTCATAAAGATAAAATTACAGATGTAGAGATCAGTCAGTTTGCTATGCACTACTCCGAACAGGACGTGGTGGATATGCCGGACGAGGTTATAAGTAAGCAAAGCGCCCAAGTGAATAACGTATCGGGAGCTACATACAGCACCGAAGCGTTCTCGTCGGCTGTACAGGATGCGCTGGATCAGGCGCGAAACTCATGATAATTCGAAGCCGGAAGCTGTTTATGGATACAGTCGTTGATATTCAGGTGGTAACAGGAACAGGGGAGAATGTTGAAACGGGAAATGAAGAAAGAAATCCCCAGGCATCTGAACAGCAGCAGCTCCATCAGATAAATCGTGCCTTTCATGCCTTCCGGCAAGTCGAACAGGCATGCAGTCGATTTAGCCCGGAGAGTGAACTGATGAAAGCAAGCAGACAGATTGGCGAACCCGTGCAGATCAGTTCATTTTTGTTTGAACCTTTGAAGCTGGCTTTGCATATGGCGCAGCTAACGTCGGGTGTTTTTGATCCAACCGTGGGAAAAAGGCTGGAGCAGCACGGATTTAATCGACATTATCTCACTCGGCAATATATGAACAGTTCTGTTGTGGAATCTGCAGATTATCGGGACATTATACTGGATGAAGTCCATCAGACAATGACACTGCTTAAACCGCTGGTGATTGATTTAGGCGCAGTGGCGAAAGGGTTCGCGATTGACCTTGCTGCACATGAATTACAGCGGTTTGCCGGATTTGTGGTGAATGCAGGGGGAGATCTATATGCCGGAGGCAGGGATGAACATGGCGAGCCTTGGAAAATAGGCATACAGCATCCCGTAAACCGGAATGAGGTTATATGTACGCTGGAGTTATCCAATGCAGCGATCTGCACTTCTGGCGGTTATGAGCGAAGGAGTGCAACCACAGAGGGTGTGCATCACTTAATTCATCCGGTAACCGGGCATTCCCCTAAGGAATGGGTCAGTTCAAGCATCATTGCTCCCTATGCGATGATGGCGGATATTTTTTCGACTGCGGTTATGCTGTTAAGTAAGGAAGAGGGGCAGCAATTGATTCAGCAGGCCAATGTGCAGAGCATTTTGATTACACCTGATATAGAGCTTGTTCGGGAAGGAGTTCACTAAATGACGATACAGAAATGGATCAAATCACCAAAAGGATATGTGAGTATAGCGATGGTCGCTTGTCTTGTCATTGCTTCTCTGGCGGCGCTGGATATGAAAGGCATCGTGCATGGTCTGGTTGCTGTGGGTACAGCTATCATTGTAGATATGATGTTCGGTCTGGTGAACCGAAAGAAGAGAATGATGCCAGACGGAGCATGGATTACGGGGTTAATTGTAGCCTTAATCCTCAGCACCTCCACCTCATGGGAGATTGTCGCTTCCACTGTGATATTAGCAATCGTTTCGAAGTATGTGCTGGTTTCCCGCAAAAAGCCGATATTTAACCCGGCTGCACTCGGTCTGCTGCTGTCTGTTCTGATCTTTGGGACAGGGGAAAGCTGGTGGGGGGCCTTTGGAGATCTGCCTGTATGGATGATGGTACTTCTCTTGGCAGGCGGTTATATGGTTACGGGGCGTGTAAACAAGTTCCCTCAAGTTTTTGCGTTTCTGGGAACCTACTTTATTCTGTTGCTGGTGATGGGGCAGCTTCACACCGGGGATGCAGGGGATGCACTGCGTACCCCATTTATCAATGCGCTGCTCTTCTGTGGCTTCTTTATGGTCACGGATCTACCGACATCTCCGGCTAAATATAAGGATCAGCTTGTGTTTGGAGTCGTTGCTGCCTTGGTAGGTGCGCTAATCTATAGCCTGTTTGGTGGATTAATGTATTTATTCATTGGTTTGTTATGCGCCAACTTGTATCATTTTTTGCGCACACGCTTTTCCATACTTGCATAGGTGAGGAATCCTGAAGATCCAAAGCGCCGTTTCCGGGTAGTCCAGAAACGGCGCTTCATTACTATTGGATTCTATGAAGTAAATCGGGGGAGCCAGTCACCATGCGCTTCAATCAAATCGTCGCACATCGCCACGATGTCGTCCATGGAGAGTTCGGCAGCAGTATGCGGATCAAGCATGGCTGCGTGGTAAATATGTTCTTTTTTCCCCGTCATCGCGGCTTCGATTGTAAGCAGTTGTGTGTTAATGTTGGTGCGGTTCAGCGCTGCCAGCTGTGGTGGCAAATCTCCGATGTATGTTGGACTGATACCGGAGGCATCGACCAGACAAGGCACCTCGACACATGCTTCGCGCGGCAGGTTGGTGATGAGTCCGTTGTTCATGACATTACCGCCGATTTTGTAAGGCCGATCCGTCTCCATCGCTTCCATAATATGCGAAGCATATTCACGGCTGCGCGTATGCTGAATATTTTCACTTGCAAACAGCTTCTCCCGCATTTCCTTCCATTCGGCTATCTGATTTACACAGCGGCGTGGATACTCATCCAGCGGAATGTTGAAGCGTTCGATCAGTTCAGGGTAGCTGCGTTTGATAAAATAGGGATGATACTCCGCGTTATGCTCGGAGGATTCGGTGACATAGTAACCAAAGCGATGCATCAGCTCATATCGTACCATGTCGTCATGGGTTTCCTGCTGCTTCTGTCTCGCAAGGCGTTTGATCTCAGGATACAGATCAACGCCATCCTTTGTCACCTCGAGTAGCCACGCCATATGGTTAATACCCGCAATTTTGGCAACGACACCTGTCTGGTCAATGCCCAGCGAATCAAAGAGATGAGGCACGCAGACCTGCACACTGTGACAAAGCCCTACCGTTTTGATCCCGCCATGTACATTCATGACATTGGTGAGTACAGCCATCGGGTTGGTATAATTCAGGAACCAGGCATCCGGGCATACCTCCTGCATATCGCGCGCGAAGTCGAGCATCACCGGAATGGTGCGCAGATTACGGAAAATGCCGCCAATACCGAGGGTATCGGCAATCGTCTGACGCAGGCCATATTTCTTTGGAATCTCGAAATCCGTAATCGTACATGGATCATATCCACCGACCTGGATGGCGTTAATGACATATTTAGCGCCGCGCAGCGCTTCTTTGCGGTCTTGATATGTTCGGATAGAACAGCGGCTGCCCAGCGATAGAGCCAAGCTTTTTAACAAGCGCTCCGAATCGCTTAGACGCTCCGCATCAATGTCAAACAAGGCTAATTCAAAGTCCTGCAAGGCCTCCGTCAGCATGACATCACCCAATACATTTTTTACAAAAACAGTGCTGCCCGCACCGAGAAACGTAATTTTGTTCATCTCCAGCTCAACCTCCTGATAAAATGTTGTACCCCAACTATAGGCCGAACAGGCTGATATCACTATGGCTCAACCCCTCTCAAATATGGCATAATCCCATTTGTGTTTCCGTTTTCAGTTTATATTTGCGTTATCCGGCTGTTATAATTTAATGTGAAGCTTGGTCGGGGGAATAGGAAGAGGAGTTAGAACATGCATGACGGATGCGGAGGAAGTGAACAGGCATGAGCCGGAAAATAGAGATGAACGTGGTTTCTGCGGGCTGGACGCAGATGGAGCTGGTTTTGTTATTTTATGGATGGGAAGCGTGCGATCCTGCTCATTACTGGGGGCCGGGTGTCCGGGATTCTTATATCGTGCACTACATACATGAAGGCCTTGGTACCGTGTATATGGGGGATCGGGAATATCGTCTGACTCAGGGAGAAGGATTTATCATCTTGCCTGACACCGTCATTCATTACGAGGCGGATGCACAGGAGCCCTGGACCTATTCTTGGTTTGGCTTCAAAGGTGTGCAGGCCAAGGCATTTATGCAGCGTGCACAACTGAGCGCCGAGTATCCGGTGTTCAAAGCACAGGAGCCTGACACGATGGCGCATCTGTATGAAGAGATGGTTCAGGCTGGGGCGAGCCCGCTTGCAGGCGGGGATGTGCTTCATCAGAGCTTGTTATATCGCCTGATGGCTGCCTTGATCTCCTCCGCACCTGTCAGGGCGGAGGATCACCAGCTGCTTTCGGCCAAAGAGGTGTATATCCGTCAGGCTGTGCAGTTTATGGAGAATCGCTACAGCCAGCGCACCTCCATTCTGGATATTGCTCAGGCTGTCGGGCTGGACCGCACGTATTTATCAGGGCTGTTCAAAGAACGATACGGCAAGTCGCTGCAAGCCTTTTTTCTGGAGTATCGTATGAATCGTGCAGCCGAGCTGCTGCGCAATCCTTCTCTTTCTGTCAGTGAAGTAGCCCATTCTGTGGGTTATACGGACCCGCTTTTATTTTCCAAAATGTTCAAGCGTGTGACAGGTATATCTCCTAAGGGTTCACGGGGGTCGGGAAATCGGGATTAGCAGCAACTATAATTTTAATTTTGAAAGAAAAGTTTTGAACATTAATCGGCATGCCGCTATACTGATACAGAAGTGTAATCCGAATGGTGTAATTTTGAAATTGTGCATAGCACTTAATTGAATATGTGGAGCTTGGTGCTCTGCCCATTGGGGCAGAAGCTTAAAAGGGAAGTCCGGTGTGATGCCGGCGCGGTCCCGCCACTGTAACAGAGGAGTCAAACAGCATATCCACTGGTCTGGAGCAGACCGGGAAGGAGCTGTTATGGCAATGACGCTGAAGCCAGGAGACCTGCCAGGTTTGACAAACACAGCAGTACCCTACGGGAGATAGGAAGGTGTTTAAAGAGCATGATTTTTTCTGAAAATCTGTTTATTTAAGGCGTCCTTATCCAGTACAACGGAGAGGGACGCCTTTTTGGAATGCACAGAAAATAGTGATATACGTATGCATTACATCGCGATCAGGAAGGGCGTTTTGTTCATTGGGCAGGTACATCTTTAAACGATTATTACAGCTGATCGCCGTTCTGTTTGGCATTACATTCCTGACGTTTCTGTTAACGTATCTGTCTCCGGGAGACCCTGCCAGACTGATGCTGATGTCCACGGGAGTCACGCCCTCGGATGAATTGGTCAGACAGGTACGGTCAGACCTGGGGCTGGATCAGCCGTTTCTGGTACGGTACGGAACATGGCTTGCACAGGTGGTTGCCGGAGACTTCGGTACCTCCTATAAATACGGACGTCCGGTATTGGACGTGTTGATGGCGAGACTGCCTGCCACGCTGTGGTTAACGGGAAGTGCCATGCTGCTGGTTATTCTGATCTCTTTTCCGTTGGGAATACTTTCGGCTGTGCATCGGAACAGGCTGCTGGATGCTGTAATTCGGCTGTTTTCCTTTGCGGGTCTGTCGATGCCCAGCTTCTGGCTGGGGATGCTGCTGATGCTGGTGTTTGGTGTGCAGCTGAGGCTGCTGCCTGTTATGGGCAGCTCGGGCTGGACAAGCCTGATTCTGCCTGCCATCACACTTGCCATTCCACTGATTGCCCAGTACAGCAGGCAGATTCGCGTAGTTCTGCTGGAGGAGAGCAGCCAAAACTATGTGGTGGGTGCAAGAGCGAGAGGTGTGAAGGAGTCGATCATTATGTGGCGACATATATTGCCCAATGCCATGCTGCCGATTGTAACTCTTATGGGCATGACAACCGGAGCATTGCTCGGCGGAGCAGCGATCGTGGAGAGTTTATTCGTGTGGCCTGGGGTAGGCCAGATGGCGGTGGATGCGATTTTTACACGGGATTATCCATTGATACAGGGGTATGTCATGTGGATGGCGATCATCTACGTCACGTTGAACCTGCTTGTTGACCTGTGGACACATCTGCGTGATCCACGCATTCAACTGGATGTGGACGTCTAGATGCGTACAATTCGATGGATGCTGACGGAGCGTCGTACATTTATGTTCCTGCTGTCTCTGACTGTGGGCTGGATCATTCTGGCTATCGTAGGTCCGCTGTTTGCACCGCATGATCCACTCGCTGCGAATTTTACCAAGGTGCTGCAGCCCTCCAGCCCGGAATTTCCACTTGGTACAGACCAGCTCGGGCGCTGCGTCCTGTCCCGTCTGTTATATGGGGCAAGGACTTCGTTGCTGCTTACGTTCATGATGATTGGTATTGTATTCACTCTGGGTGTTGTAATTGGAGCCATCGCCGGCTTTGCACGGGGGGTGACGGATACAATTATGATGCGGTTGTGTGATACGTTGATGGCATTTCCCGGGTTGATTTTTGCCATTGCTGTAGTCGGCATGCTAGGCCCGGGATTATTCAACACTGTCGTTGCGCTTTCGGTTGTCTGGTGGGCGAAATATGCACGGATGGCGAGAAGTCTGGTCATTTCTCTTCAGCAAAAAGAATTTGTCACCACTGCTGCCTTCAGCGGTGCACGAAAAATTCAGATTATCAGCAGAACGATTCTGCCGAACATGCTGTCGCCTTTAATCGTAATGGCCATGATGGACGTGGGGGGCATGATGCTTTCTATCTCTGGCCTGTCCTTTCTCGGACTTGGGGCACAGCCTCCAGACCCAGAGTGGGGAGCGATGCTGAATGAAGGCAGACGATATTTACAGACAGCGCCGTGGTTGTTAATTTATCCGGGGCTGGCGATATTCAGTACAGTGATCATTTTTAATTTGCTGGGAGACAGTTTGCGAGATGTGCTTGATCCCAAAAAAACTACAGTGTAACAGGGGGAAGGAAAGGCATGAGTAAGATTCAAAGAATAGGGTTGCTTGCTCTCATATCCATGCTGGCTGTTCTGGTGCTGACTGCTTGCGGTACCAATCAAGATTCAACGACTTCATCATCATCCAATGCCGCAGAGAATGTGGGGAAATCCTCTGGAGCAGATGCAAGTGGTACAGGTGCAGCAGGCCAGAAATCACATCTGAATGTGGCGTTGTTCTGGTTGGGAAGCAGCCTTGATCCTGCCGAGGAGTGGAACGGGTGGACGCTGGCACGGGCTGCAATAGGCGAGACGCTGATTCAGTTCGATGAGCATATGAAGATGGTTCCCAAGCTGGCGGACAAGTGGGAGCGAATCGACGATACAACGTGGCATTTCCACATTCGTGAGGGTGTTACATTCCATAATGGCAATCCGGTGACTGCTGATGCG
The DNA here is from genome assembly GCF_003217495.1 of Paenibacillus barcinonensis. Taxonomy (GTDB): domain Bacteria; phylum Bacillota; class Bacilli; order Paenibacillales; family Paenibacillaceae; genus Paenibacillus; species Paenibacillus barcinonensis. The sequence goes on from NZ_QJSW01000023.1 coordinate 54,904, forward strand.
GTAAAAAAATCAATCGAACGCTCCCTCTCCTTAAACGAGAGAGGTCCATCGACACTGCCAATCGCGTCCATGACAGCCAAGGGTCAGGAGCTGACAATTCAAACTACCGAGCCGGATGCCTCCCTGCTAGGCAACATTGCCGAGCCGTTGTTCATTATCGTTGATACAAGTGCAGACACGTCGAAGTTTAAGAGTGAGCCGATTGCGACTGGGCCGTTCATGGTTACAGGATATACACCGGATCAGGAGATCAAGGTCAAAAAGTACGATGGCTACTGGGGCGGTGCGGCTGATCTGGACACCATGACCTTGAAGTATATCAAGGATGACAGCACACGCGCGCTGGCACTGCAATCGGGAGAGATTGATGTGGCCAGTAATATAGGCCGTAGCAGCATGTCTCTTTTTCAGGACAAGACACAATATACGATAGATGAAATTCCCAGCCTGCGCACACAGTTCGTATGGTTTAATACAACGCATCCACTGTTAAGTGATGTGAAGGTTCGCCGTGCTATCTCTTATGGGATTGATCGGGAAATGTATGCAAGTACGTTAGTTGGCGGACAGGCTGCCAAAGGGCCATTTACATCTGCTTTGCCTTTCGGGTATGACAAGATCACCGGTTATAATTACGAGCCTGCAAAAGCAAAACAACTGCTGGATGAGGCTGGCTATAAGGATACAGACGGGGACGGTATTCGGGAGAAAAATGGCAAAAAGCTGTCGCTTCAGCTCATTCTCAATTCGGCGTATGAGTCCGATTCTATTGTGGCGACCGCAATGCAGTCCCAGCTTAAAGAGATTGGCGTTGGACTGGAGCTGACCTCATATGAGGATCTCACCGATCATCAGAAGAGCGGGAATTACGATCTTGCTCTGACGAGCATTAACACAGGCATTACGGGTGATCCGCAGTACATACTCGACTTTTATTTCAAGACCGGGGCAGAGTGGAATATTGGCGGGTACAGTAATCCGAAGCTGGATGACATTATTCAGCGACTTCATTCACAGTTTGACGTGGAGAAACGCTACGCCCTTGCAGCAGAAGCTCAGCAGCTCATTCTGAACGATGCCGCGTATATGTTTGTGACCTATACGCCGATTAATATTGTTAGCAAAAGTAATGTGAAGGGTGCAACGATGTACCCGATTGACTTCTATTTGCTGGATCGCAATATCAAGGTTGAACAGTGAGGATGTCTGGGCACAGGGAAGCGACAACCCTGCTTGAGGTAACGAATTTGTCTGTCAGTTATAAGGACGGTACGGCTTCTCTGCATGAGGTTTCCTTTTCTATGAACCCGGGAGAAGTTGTTGGCATCGTAGGTGAAAGTGGTAGCGGGAAGTCTACCTTGCTCAGGGCAGTAATGGGATTGTTGCCCGCAGGCGGGAGATACACAGGCGGAGAGATTTGTTTTCAGGGCCAGATGCTGTTGGGTAACGATACCTTAGTGCAGAATTGGCATGGGGTGCATGGTCAACGGATGGCGATGGTGTTTCAGGACAGCGGCTCATATCTGAACCCGATTCGCAGTATCGAGAGTCAGTATGTGGAGGCTATTCGTGCTCATCTTCCCATGTCCCGTAAAGAAGCTAAGGAACTGGCCGTTCGCACACTGGCGAGTATGGGTCTGGATGATCCCGAACGGGTCATGCGTGCGTATGCTTCCCAGCTTAGTGGCGGTATGAAGCAGCGCACAGCGATAGCGATGGCTGCTTCGCTCAAGCCTGAGCTGCTGCTGGCGGATGAGCCGACCAGCGCACTGGACGTTACAACCCAGAACGAAGTATTGAATCAACTGAGCAGGCTGTGTGCCGAACAGGGAACAGGCATGATTATGGTGACACACAATATGGCTGTGGCGGCTCATATGGCTGATCGCATCGGTGTGATGTTGAACGGCAAGCTGGTGGAGCTAGGAGACACGTTGGACGTTATATCGGCTCCTTTACATGAATACACGCGTAAACTGCTGAATGCTGTACCCGAATTGGAGGGAGATATGCATGACTGATAACCGATGGCCCATTTTGAGGTTAAATCAGGTATGCAAAACCTATGACTTGAAGGGGCAGCAGTCCATTCAGGCGCTACAAAACATAAATCTGGCTTTATATCCCGGCGAATGTCTGGGGATTGTCGGACAGAGTGGAAGCGGCAAAAGCTCACTCGCGAAATGTATAACTCAGCTGGAGCAGGTGACTTCAGGAGAAATCTGGTATCGTCAGCAAGAGGTCACTCGTCTGAAGGGTGAGAAGCTGAGGCAGATGCGAAAACAGATTCAGATGGTATTCCAGGAGCCTGCGGCGATATTTAACCCACGTATGAAGGTAGGCAGATTTATTAGCGAGCCGCTGTTGAATTATAAATTGATGAAGCGTGAGCAGGCTATTCAGGAAATGCGGATTCTGCTGGAGCGAGTCGGTTTGTCTGCTGCGGATGCGGATAAATATCCGCATGAACTAAGCGGCGGTCAGCAGCAGCGAGCAGTGATCGCTCGTGCGATTGGTTTGCGTCCAGATGTCATTCTATATGATGAGGCTACCTCGGCGCTTGACGTTTCCATTCAGCAGCAGATTCTTGATTTGTTGGTTGAGCTGCGGAGGGAGACTGGAGGTGCCTCCATTTTCATCTCACATGATCTTGCGGTGGTGCAGCAGGTGAGTGACCGCATCGCTATAATGCATGAAGGAAAAGTGGTAGAGATTGTGGATAGCGCCAAGCTGACCAGTTCAGCAAATCATGGATATACGCGCAGTCTGATGTCCTCTGCATTGTCCCTGCGAGCAGTGAGAGACAGGATGCAGATGCAGGAGCGTGTAGAGGTCATGGCGGGTCATAGGAATAGGTAGAAGGATGATGTAATAGATATACGAGCACAGGGTTATCTGGAGTGAATTCATGAGTTGCCATGAAATCATTCTGGATAACCCTGTTGTTGTGTAAGGAACTCTGATGTCCGTTAATGTGGCGCCTGAGCCTGGAAGTCGCTGCGACTTGACTGGCTGGCATCATAGAAGAGAATATCGCCATCCCTGAGCGGCCAGCTGCTGCCGTTGCTGTTGGCAGGTGAGCGATGAAACCCCTCCAATTGCCACTGATTCATGAGTGGAGCATGTATATATTGGAGATGTGGTGCCGCAGTATTCCCGTTGCGTACACTTTCGATATTAAAGTTAACGATAATGTAGCCATTTTTTAAAAAGATCGTGGACTTTTCATCTAATGAACTTTTTCTGGACAGGGCTTCCAGATTAGTGCCTTTCGGTACAGCGTACACATCAGCTGGCAGACTGTACTCTCCGTACCACCGCTGAATCGCGGCGTTGACCCGGTCCGCACTGACGCTGGCAGGCAGGTTTGTCTTGGGTCCAATAAGGGTACGAATTGGAGCTGTAAGGATCATCCAGTTGTAGCGTCCTGTCCATGTTTTTTGGTGTGACGTCTGGGCGACCACCTGCACCATATGCTCCGCTAACGATTTCCGTCTGCGTTCGTCTGCGGAGAGTTCATAAGTATATTCGTAACGTGCCGCATCACTCAACTCTATGCCGGGTACATTACGAAGCCGTGAGTTCAGAACGACATAACGTTTCTCCAAATCCTGCGCTGAACCAATTTGAATAAGACGCTCCTGCCCCCGATGATAATAGAGATCCACATCCTCACGCGAAGACCCGTCCCTGCTTATAAAGGAAAACGTGGGTGTAACTCGAATGCCATCCATTTTGCCAAACATATTGCCCTTTGTTTTGAGATCAAACTTGAAGTGATAACCTGTTTTCACAGCGACGTTCCCAAAACCCTGTACAGGGTGACTTCCGGGACGGACTGGCAGCACAAAGGGTGCAAAAGGGCTTCTGGGGTCACCATCAATGTTGCGAAATCCTGTCCAATAGCTATTGCCCGTATGCTCGGGACTGCCAGGTATTCGCCGAAATACACGTTCCCAATTGTAGTCGGAGATGTCGGTAACATGAAAATCATACAATCTGCCAATCACATCTACGGATATTCTGTCACTTGCCGTATGGTGCACCAGATTGGTGTTGGCATCGGGCTGCCCTGTATAATTGGCCGGAGCGTTCTCGGCTATATTGCGAAACTCAATCGTATATTTCCCTTCATCTACCCATACGGGAAGATAGAAGCTTGTGTCCAATTGCTGTACGGGGATATCGATCCACGTATGGGATGGAATGAAACGTGACCGGTCAGCCGTATATACATCAAACGGGAACAACACCTGTTTCGTTCTGAAATATTGGGCATAGTCCCTGTTTCCATATCCGGGATAACTGGCGGCGTCCAGATGCTGCCCCGTTGTAGGGACGCGTACGATGAATTCACGCTCCAGAATAAGTGCAGCAAGGGTGGGATCGGGTACTGTTTTCTGATTATGCGGTTGATCGTCTGATACCCACGCATAATTGACGACAGGAGTATGTACGGTAACCGTGTTGATGCCATTGATTGGAAACACCTTGCTCATTCCACCGTTCACATTGCCTGACAGCAGGTCATAATAGATTTGGCCTGAGCTTTCGGTATTTGCTTTGTTAAGCAGGGAACTGCTTATTCGATGATTAGGTGTGTACAAGACGTCTCGTCCAATCATGGAAGGCGGCGGGATGTCAGCTGGTGTCGGGCCATCTTTGGTGGTTTCCGCATCGTTCATAATGGTGACATTGTTAAATTTCACTAAGTCATTCTTCACAGTGCTCTGAGGTGTATTGGCTTCAGCCTTCCCCTTTAATAAGTCTGAATCATCAGGTACATCCGGTGGCGAATCCAACCCGCCTGTTAGTTTGGTTGGTGTGTAAGATATAGCCATGCTTTGCCCAGGCCTCACATGGCTTTCAACAGAGGAATCGTTTCTGGATTCAAGCACAGGTGCAACATAACCGGATGGATTCATCGTAATGGTCTCACCTGGCAGAGCATAATTCTTCATCATAGCTTTGCCGATTCTGTAAACTTCAAGATTACTGATGACCCAGTAGGAATAATCTCTGGTAATCTGGAAGCTGTATGGCTTCGTTACCGTATCGTTTCTGGGCACAGGAGTGCCATCCCTGCAACCTTGGGCATTGCATATCTGGGGTCCGGGTACAGTCCATTCTCTATCATAGGAGATGGTGATGCTGCAGTCATAGGTAACTTTACCTCTCATTTTCGTCCAGGCTTGTTTGAACAGATAATGATTAGCGAAAGCATTAGTGTAAAGAGACTCGGACGTTGGAATTCCTTTCAACACATCGAATATTTCATTATCTCTGTTATCCGATTTTATAACACCTGTAGCATTAGGTTCGAGGTGGCTCATGTTCATCGTTGCACCTGAAGTGGGTGCTTCAATACTTGGGGTACAGCCGCCTTTACCACCGCTATCGCCACCCTCGTTTTGTTCGTCATCCTCACCACCGGTTCCCTGTTCAACGCTGATGGCTGTTCGGGTAGTTAACTCAAATCCATCCTTCTTCCACAAAACGGTGATATATGTCGTTCCTCTGCTAATCGCCTGTACCTGTCCTGAGCTACTCACGGTTGCCACTGCAGGATTGGAGGACTCCCATGTGGTCGTTCCTCCGCTGCCCGTGTTCACATTGGTTTCAGCACCAAAGCTGCCATCCCCAGTCTTGGTTTTAACTGTAGCCTGAAGCTGTTTCGTCTGATTTAAGCCAATTTGTCCCCCAGGAGTAAGGTTGATTTCTTTGGTGATTTCGGCGTTAGCTCGCCAATAAATATCGGTATTAAATACGTAATCAGCAGAGTATTTTGGGGGATTATAGGGCCTGTACTCAATAGGCTCAATGACTCCACCAATCTGTGCAGTAAATCTAACTTCTCTACCAGAGAAAGATTCTACACTTACTAGAATAGGTCTACCAGGACGATAATGAGCGATATCATCCATATAGATGGGTTTTATAGAAGAATTAGAAAGAGTGCTGCTAGTATATGTATTTCCTAAGCTATCTTTAAAAGATGTAGGCTGATAACTAGGCTCTTCCAAAGAGAGTCTAACACATACTAAAGACGATACAGGCTTGTTAGTTGAATGAATATTTGATAACTCTTGACCATTACATTCGCCTTCAACTTTCCACTTTAGGTTATCTTGTTGGTATATATAAACTCCAACATTAGTCGTTCCTTTACCTTCTACAGGAGTTAATTTTTTCTGTGATTTAGCTGGTGTTGAGGGTTCAAAGTGTGTAGCCTCCAAGATAGATTTTGTGCCTGGTCCGCCTCCAGCAAAAGCATCGTGAGCTGGAAATAATAAAATGCAGGCCGTCGTGAAAGATAAGAAAGACTTTCTGAAGAGTGAGCCTACGTTCAAAAAAATAATCCTCCTTTAATAGGTTAATTGGGAACTATAAAAAAATCTGTACCATCTTTTAGAGTAAGATGAACTTCGGGATTAAGCGTTTTATCAAAGTGTAGTAAACCTTCTCCCCAGTAGCCTGGATTCTTTAGAACAAAAAATCCTTTAGAGCTAAGTAAACTATTGATGTGAGGCACTGCATAGTCTTTAAATGCTTTGCTACTAGGTGATGTTAACGGATTTATTGTTGGAGAGCTAAAGAGGCTTCCAGCCTGCAAGCGATTCATAGAGTTAATAATGTTGAAATCATATTCTATAAAAGAGTAGTAAGCTCCTCGAAGTAGCTTATCTTTTTCATCAACGAATGCAGGATAATAAATGCTCCTTTCTTTTTCTTTAACATAAGGGTTGATAATAATCCAATTTTTTATCTTGGCTGTAGCATATTTAGTTACAGTCACCAATTCCTGATTCCTAACTTTTGAAAAATCACCAGTTATCTTACTGTAGTCGTAGGACTCAGAAAACTTTTCAGGTCCTGGTTTCTGATATCTAGGTGCAATCACACTCAAATTAGTTCCCGTCAAGCCCACCTGTCGCAGTTCGTTCAATCCCTGAATATCTGCCGGCTTTGTTTTGGCAACGGACGCGTACCGGGCAATCAATACAGCAACCTCGGCACGGGTTGTGGTGCGGTTCACCCCAAAGGTCTTATCATTAGCAACGCTCATGAGTCCTGTCCCGAGAGCAACAGCGACGGCATTTTTTTGTGAAGCTGCCAGCGTGCCTGTAAAATATTCCTTCGCAGGGATTACGGTGTTGGTGACATCGGAGAGAGCCTGTCCATAGTCTGAATTCACCACACGTAGTCCTTGTGTCAGCCAGTTAGCCATTTCACCTCGACTCAGTGGAGCCTGAGCATCCAGTTTACCCTTGTAGCTGGAAGGATCAATAAAACCTTTTGCTATAGCTGTAGACACGCCGTTCTTGGCCCACTCTGGCACATCGGTGAACGGATTTGGTGCAGGCGTCTGCAGCTCCGGCTGATCAGACAAACGCGCTAAAATACTGGCCATCTCCGCTTTGGTCACCGGAGCTCCTGGTTTGAATGTGCCGTCGGCATATCCCTTGAAATAGCCTTGCTCTACGGCCGAATCAATAGCTGAGGATGCCCAGTGGGCCGTGGGTACATCCTTGAAGGTGCTTGCGCCGTGCGCTGCTTTTACAGAACTGGAGCCTACTATGCCTGCAACTCCTGCAATCGCCCCTGTCAATAGAGCGAATGTGGTTAAACTAGAAATGATCTTTTTTCTCATGAATCTTACCCCTCTCAATAATTGATGTTATCGTTGTTATGTAGTGTTAAGAACTTCTGATGCTAAATTTGTAATAATAATCAATATTCTACCATGTATATCTAATTTATTGGTGTGAATTATCAACGAGCTGCTCCTCCTTTCCAGGTTCATTAGCCAATGCTACAGACGAATACACCTTCAAAAACAACAAAAAAGGCCATGAATCCGCAGATTCATAGCCTTATGCTTTAAGGTCCGAAACAAAGCTTATGTAGTTGATGCATTAATACATAAATAATACTCCATTCCCAAACATTTGAAAACCCCTTGTGTACGTAATTGTAAAAAATATAGTCAGGCAATGGGTGTTCCATTGGGTAACGGGTGATCCGGGGAAAGCAGGACCACATCTCCCGCGCCAGGCACACCGCCGAGAACAAGTACCTCAGAGACGAAGCCGGCAATTCGCCGCGGCGGGAAGTTAACGACGGCAACAACCTGTTTGCCAATCATCATGTCGGGTGTGTAGCGTTGGGTAATCTGAGCACTGGAGTTTTTCAGACCAAGCTGTCCAAAATCAATTTTCATTTTAATCGCAGGAACACGCGCCTTCAGGAAGGGCTCAGCCTCCACCACGGTACCTACTCGAATGTCATGCTGTATAAACTCTTCAAAAGTAGCCATAGCGTAAAACTCCTCTCAACTAACTATGCCATATAGTATAAATGAAGATTCGGTCAGAACAAATAAAAATCCAGATTACGCTGTATCGTAATCTGGATTTTTATTGAAAGGCTTTGAGGCAATGCTCCTAAGAGATGCAATGCATCCAATTATGATCTGTTCCAGTTCTCTCCCGTGAGATACTTCTCGGTAAGAATAGATAGCATCTGAATACCCACTTCATTATGCCCGCCTTCGGGGATAATGATATCGGCGTATTTTTTGGACGGCTCAATAAACGCATCATGCATCGGTTTAACTGTTTCGAGATATTGCTTGTATACGGACTGGATCGTACGTCCACGCTCTTCCATGTCCCGCAACACTCTGCGGAGAATCCGTACATCGGAGTCGGTATCCACAAATACCTTGATATCCAGAAGTGTGCGGAGGTGTTCATCAATAAGCACATGTAAACCTTCTACAATGACAATGTGGTTGGGCGCAAGTTCGATGGTTTCGCCTGTCGCACGGTTATCTATAGTGAAGTCATATACAGGAGCATAAGCGGCTTGCCCTTTTTTCAAAAGAGTAAGATGCTCAATCAGCAGGTCATTATCAAAGGCAAACGGATGATCGTAATTCGTAAGCCGACGCTGCTCAGGTGTGAGGTCTGACTGGTCCTTGTAATAGTTGTCCTGGGATATGAAGGTCACTTTACCTGATCCCAAACGTTCGATAACGGAGCGGGCGACCGTTGTTTTGCCGGAGCCAGTTCCTCCGGCGATACCAATAATGAGCATGGTTGTTCCATAAACCTCCCTAAAGTGGCAGTATGATCAATAGATGAAGAGTACCCAAGATGTTCCGTTTTGAGCTCGATCTGTATGTCTGTCTGCGAATACACAATTCCATCATTGTATCACAGCTCTCTGACTTTTTCATCTAAGGCGGCAGACCATGTTTTGCCTGTCGGGGGGCACACATTCAGCGCGTGGTTTTTCTCCTTTTAGGCCTGACCGCAGGGCTTGGCATCGTGAAGCGCCAAGTCCATTAACACCTTACCTTAGACTGGTATCCTCTCACTTTTTCAGGTGAGAATCAGATGCTGGGCCAATCACGTACGTAAGCAGAGCCAGAATAACGAAACTATAGCTCAGGTTTTTTACGGCATATTTAATGAAGATGGTACGGTGAATGGATCGGTACCCGATTGATGTCCTAGCGGGCATATTGAACAGACGGGACTCCCCATTGTAGATGGAGTAGGGGCTGAGTTATAACCACAGGCTCATCATAGATCTGGCTGACGTCATGCCGCTTCAATATAAAACAGCACGGATCTGTCAGGGGACGACAGATCCGTGCTGTATGCTGTGTTCATCTATATTAAGCTCATGGGGGAGCGAATGGGAATGAGACTTGTTCGGGAACGCGTCCTTCTATGTTAATTACAGCCCAAGCAATTCCTTGACACTCTCAGCTACGGCTTTGCTTGATTGTGGATTCTGACCTGTTACGACACGACCGTCTGTTGTCACGTAGGAGCTGAACGGAGAAGCCTTCACGTATTCAGAAGCACGTTCTCTCAGTGCGTCTTCAAGCAGGAATGGAACATATTTTGTTTGTTGTGCAAGTTCTTCTTCCTCGTTGGTGAAGCCGGACACTTTTTTGTCGTTAATGAGAAGCAGGCCGTTGGAGAGCTTCACATTTAGCAGCGCTGTTACACCGTGACAGACACCGGACACGACACCGCCTTTTTCATAAATATCACGAGAAAGCTCTTGTAGCTCCGCGTTGTCAGGGAAATCCCACATCGTACCGTGGCCGCCAGTGAAATAGATCGCATCATAGTCACTTGCGCTCACTTCGCTTGGTTTCAGGGTGTGTTTCAACTTATTCATGAAGGATTCATTCTCGTAATAGGCTTTGGTGCTTTCGTCCAGAGAATCTCCCAGGCTTTTTGGATCAAGCGGTACGTTGCCGCCGTTCGGACTGACCAGATCAACCTGTACATTCTCGTTATGGTCGAACTCTTCAATAAAGTGAGTGGCTTCACTCAGCCACAGTCCTGTAGGCTCATCCTTGGTTGCATATTTATCGACATTGGTTAAAACAACTAATATTTTTTTCACGGTAAAACCTCCTGTATATTGGCATGGATTATATGTAATATATAAACCAAATTAAATTGTATAAAACTTAATTGTTATAAATATAACATGCTTGTTATTCAAAGTAAACTTTCTCGCTACATTTTAATTAACCAATCCAAGTAATCTAAATAATCTAAGTAATCACGAGCGAGCTGCATGAGTTTATTTAAAATTTAAAATAATAGATTTAAGTCCTGGTTCCTCTGGTATAATCATGTCGAATGATGTCAATCTTCACCAGATATCTTCTACATATGTCGGGAGGTCTATTCTATGAAAAAGTCAATCAAGCTTCTCTCTTCAACAGTTGTTGCCGCGATTGCAGCTGTATCGGTGGTTACTTCGGCATCTGCAGCAGGCAGTTATGCGATTCAACCGATTTCTTCGTTATCCAGTGTAGACATTTCTTCAACGGATATTGAAACGGCGTTAATGATGGTTCAGCAGGAGCGCAGCAGATTGCTGGAAGCTCAGCTGCAATCACAGATTCAAGTGGTTCAGCAGCGCAATCAGCAAATTGCAGAGCTGAGTGCACAATTGCAAGCAGCACAGCAAAGAGGAGATCAAGTAGCGGTGCAGTCACTGAAAGGGCAGATTGATGCCCTCAGCAATTCGCAACAAATGGATATGCTTCGTTTGCAATCTCTGTCTAACAAACGGAATGAAGCTTTTGATCTCATGACAAATTTCATAAAAAAAATGCAAGACTCCAGATCCTCCATCATTGGCAACATGCGTTAAGCGATTGCTGCGGCAGTCTTTCAAGGCTGCCCGATCGTTTACAGGTTCATAACATAACGACATGAAATGAAAAGAGCGAAGCCGGAAGTAACCTTCCTAAGCTTCGCTCTTTTTTTGTAGTGTATTTTAATCGTTTAACCAGACCAGTCTCTGCGCCGGGTGAACAGATCCTTGAGCTCATCCGTGGACAGCTCTGTAATCCAGTTCTCCGAACTGGTAATGATGTTGTCGCTTAACTGCTGCTTGCTCTCCAGCATCTCGTCGATTCGTTCTTCCAGAGTGCCGAGAGAGATGAACTTGTGTACCTGCACATCCTTGGTCTGACCCATCCGGTAAGCCCGGTCAGTCGCCTGATTCTCCACCGCAGGGTTCCACCAGCGGTCGAAATGGAAGACGTGATTGGCCGCCGTTAGATTCAGTCCTACGCCACCGGCTTTAATCGACAGAATGAAGACCGAAGGCTGTTTGTCCGCAGGCAGACTGCGAGACTGGAATTCCTCGATCATACGGTCCCGTGCAGTCTTGGATGTACCCCCATGCAGATACAATACAGGCTCCTGCAATTCCTGCCGCAGCACTTGCTGAAGCATCTGACCCATGCCGATGTATTGGGTGAAAATAAGGCAGCGCTCGCCCTCATCTCTCAGCTCGCGAACAAGCTCCATCAAGCGCTCCAGCTTGGCTGAACGGCTGATGAGCATCGCCATATCCTGCGGGCTGTACACGTCGTAGACCGAAGTTGCCGGGTCATCTGCGGGCAGTTCCTCCGGCAGGGTTTCCTTGGTCAGCAGCAGCGGATGATCACACAGCTGCTTCAATTGGGTTAACGCGGATAGAATCGCGCCTTTGCGCTTGATGCCTTCGAGTTCTTTCATTTTGTCCATTAGCGCTTGCACTGATTGGTCATATAATGCGCTTTGTTCACCCGTGAGGTGAATATAGGTTTTCATTTCATTTTTGTCCGGCAGATCGAGCTGAATATTCGGGTCCTTTTTCTTACGGCGGAGCATGAAGGGCTTCACCAGTTGCTGAAGATCCTGCATGCGCTGTTCGTCCTTATCCTTCTCAATAGCGCTGATAAAGCGGGTCTGGAAGGCACGAGCGCTGCCCAGGTAACCGGGATTGATAAAGTCATAGATGGACCATAGCTCGGCTAACCGATTCTCAATCGGCGTGCCTGTGAGCGCAATTCGGTGTTTCGCCGGGAAGCTGCGTACAGCCATCGACTGTTTCGTTTGAGCGTTTTTGATATTCTGCGCTTCATCCAGACAGATCGCAGACCATGTGTAGTTTTCGAGTAACTCCTGATCCAGTGTAGCCGTGGCATAGGAGGTAATGATAATATCCGACTGCGCAGCTTGCTCCTGAAAATCCTCCCCATGTAACCGCCGTGAGCCATAGTGCAGACTCACCCGAATGGATGGGGCGAAGCGGCTGATCTCCTTCTGCCAGTTACCCAGTACCGATGTTGGGCAGATGAGAAGTGCCGGTGCTTGTCCGGGCAAGCGGGGCTCATGCTCCTTGATGTGCAGTAAATACGTAATAAACTGAATGGTTTTACCAAGCCCCATATCGTCAGCAAGACAAGCTCCCAGACCGAATCTGCGCAGAAATCCAAGCCAGGCAAAGCCCTCCTTCTGATAGGAACGCAGCTCTGCATGAAGTCCATCGGGAACAGGCAGGGAAGGGGCGCCGCCTTGGCCGCCTCCGAGCTGGGCAATGACCCGGTTCAGATGTTCGTTTAACTCTACTTCAAGCCGAATACTCTCGCTGGTCTGAGCTTGGGGCTGCTCCTCTTCCGCCTGCTGTCCTTCTTTCCACTTCTGCTTGGCATATTCCCGCTGTTCATTGTGAAGCAGATGCAGGTGCAGAATATCCTGAAACGAGAGTCCCTGCTCCTGATCTATACCGCCCATGGCTCTCTTGATCTGCTCCAGCAGATCGGGGTCGAGCGGCACCCACTCGCCGCGGAAGCGAACCAGTCGTTCGTTACGGGCCACAAGATCCGCGAATTCTTCTTCGCTGAGATCGGTATCTCCAATGGCGATGCGCCAGTCAAAATGAATAATGGAGTCCAGCCCAAAGAACGACTGGCCTCGCTCACTGCCTTCCTCCGGTTTTACCTTGGCGCGCAGCTTCGGTTTTTTCTTGCGCGCAGCTTCCCACCAGCCCGGCAGCAGCACCTGCCAGCCCGATGCCAGCAAGCGGCCGCTCTCCTGGGTCAGGAACTGCCAGGCCTGACGGTCATCCAGCGGATCACTCAGAATATCTCGTCTGCCGCTGATGGAGCCACCGAGACGTGGCAGTTGTGCGCGTAACTGGTCCAGCCAGCCGGCCGAGCGATCCACAATAAATGGCGTCCAGCCGTCGGGCCATTCGCCTTCCAGCCTTCCGCGTGAATCGAGCATCACGGGCACAAGCACAGCGGCGTCCAGTTTGTTCTGCAGCACGAGCCGCAGGCGCCAAGACGGTTCATCGTCATCTGGCTCCTGCAATTGCAGCATCGGTCGGAACGGTGCGGCATCGGCCTTCCAGCCGATGGAGACCAGCCATGCACGAGCATCAAGGCCCGTTGTGCGCGGCAGCACCCCGCGCTCAGGAAAGAGCTGCGGGAACTCACGCCGCAGATCGGTGGCCGCTTCCTCCGAGCTGTACCATTGCTGGAATACAGCGGCGGAATAGGCAGCGCCAAGTCCTTCGGCATAGCTCTCATCCGTTTGCTGGAAAGCTTGATGCAGTGCAGCCAGGTCATGCTTTTTCAAGCTATCGGCGTCCCAGCTCCATTGTAGTTGTCCGTTGCGGTAGGCCTCGAAGCTGGGCACATACTTCCGATCCTCGATGGAAGCAGTCAGCATGGGCGACAGCTGAATCAGATACATGGCCTGCTCGTCCCATTTCCATTCAATATGAGTCAAGGTGTTCATTGCTGCAAAGAAAGGAATGACTTCTTCTGCGGGCAGTACAACCAGCTCAATCTCTTCAACCTGCCGGATTTCCAGCTCCGTACCGTAGAAGGACGGAACATGCCAGGCGAAGAGACGCTGCTTCAGTGACTGACCAGAGACAAAGTGATGTGTATTCAGGGCACCGTAAAACAAGGCGTCACCATATCCGGTCAACGCAACATGTACCTCAATCGTTTCTGTATAGGGATGTAGTAGACTCATGGAATCAGCTTACCTTTCCGAAGCTCCTCCTGCAGGGCGCGTAAACGGCTGTTGCGGACAGCGATGGTTGTGATGAAGTGCTCCCACTGCTCATCATGCTTCAATTTTTTATAGATTTTGGACAGTCGTTTCAGCAGCTTGACTGCGGCTTTGTAACCGTCCCTGTTTTTATGACCAATATAGCGCTCCACCGCCTGATGATAGAATGGCAGCAGCAACTCAGGTGCCTCCTTCTCGATCGGCTGTAATACTGCAACGCGGAATTCAAGCGGCTCGGTACCTGTACTGAGCTGAAAATCAATCCACCTGCGCCATTGCGCTCGCGAATGCATAGCATCCTCATAAGCAGGGCGAGAGTGAGGAAGCATGCTGACCAGCGTGTCCCACATGCGATGCTCCGACTCCGGTACATGCTGGATTGCGATATTCCACAGCTGCATGTAGTCCTGTAGCGGGGTGCTGCGCCGATTCGTCAGCATCGGGCCGAGCTGCACCAGCCATTCGACTAAGCGCGTCCATTCAGCTGCATCGACCAGTATGTGCAGGAATTGAAGCAGATGCTCAGGAGGAATGCCGTATGCTGTGCTGCCATGTACAAGCTTTTGCCATGCCGCTGTATCCTGCTTCAAATGGTAGTGCATCCAGCCTTGAGCCAGAACAAGCGGCAGCGGAAGGGTGACTTTACTGACAGCTCTCTGTCCGTTAAGCATCCGCTCCTTCGCTTGCTTCGCGGCATCTTCCTCGATGCTATTCAGGGCCCCCAGCTCGGTCTGCAGCAGATCCGATTTCCCCTGAAGCTGCGGTACAATCCAGTTCAGCCATAGCTTGCTGTATACTGGCGTAAAAAACATCATGTTTGCTGTCTCGGGCATCATTTCTTTTCGCAAATAACCTGCCGTCTCTCCCAGTCTTGCCTGAAACTGCTCCAGTGCCATACCTTGGAGACCAGCACAATCAAGCGGCTGGAGCAGCAGTGCTTCGAGACTCTTCTGAAGTGTGTCCACGGCCAGCTGGGCCGGGTAACTTAAATACACGGGTGTATTTGTGATGGAATTACGTGCGGGCGGAATGCAGTACCGCATGAGGTAAAGCAGAACCTGCAGCTCAAACAGCTGGTCCATGGCCGTGGACAGCTTGGGCTTAATAGCATACAGCTCATCGGAAGCCTCCTGAATGTAAGCCGTGGTTGCCGTACCTGTTCCCAGCCGCCGGAGACTGTCACGAAACAGCTCATGCCATTCCGGTATGCTCATTCCGGCCAGTTCTGATGCCTGTTCTTTAATCTCGCTGTACTGGCGGCCGTCAGAAGCATCATGGTCCTTGCCAGTCGGCTCGCCATCCGAGGCACCGCCAAAACGATAGGCTCTCCCGGAGGAGGCCATGGTCACAGGTTTAGCGACTTGCTTTAGGGAAGTAGTGGCATGTGCATTCACAAGTGCAGGGACAGGGCGTCCCTGCTGCTCCGCGTAACTCATCAGTACAGCAGCCATATGTTTGCATGGCGTGTTAACAGGACAGGTACAACGGCTGGTAGACAAGGCCTCCATGTACAACACAACCGTATAAGCTTCAGTTCCCTGCACCTCGGCCGTAATCGTCCCAGCTTCGTAAGAGTCTGATTCTGTAAGACTCCGAGTATGATCGTAGATTGCCGAAGTATCATGATGTTTGGTCTGACGGTTACTGAAGAATAATGGTCCAACACGTTTCTGTTTATAATATTGGAATCCGCGCATGATGGTCAGGTTGTTATACAGCTCTGCAACCTTATGAATCAATGCGTTCCACTGCGCGTCATCCATTTTCCATTCGTCGGGTATGTTCATCATTCCATCTCCTGGGGTAAACATGGGTTATCTAGGGACAAGGGTGACATGTGCCACGTCCATGCCTAGAGTATCAATGATTCTATCATATCAGTTCTGGAGCTGCTCGTGCAGATATGCAGGAATAGTTCATTTTGTGTATGCTTATCATATGTATTCCTTTTGAGAGCAATGCAGGGAGCAAGGCGGCCAGAGGATGTGGTCAGATTATATTAGAGCAGGAGAGAGACATCGTGAAGATCCTTACATTAAATGTCCATGCCTGGGCAGAAGAAGATCAATTGAACAAAATCAGCCAGTTGGCGGACTTTATCAATAAACATCAGTTTGACGTTATTTCCATGCAGGAGGTTAACCAGTCTATTGAGGAGTGCGCTCTGTCTGAGGAAGCATTGAAGACATATCTACCCACGGATGCGGACGCTGTGATTAAAAAAGATAACTACGCCCATGTCCTGCTGCAGCAGTTGACCGAGACTTATTATTGGACATGGGTTCCAACACATATCGGGTTTCGCACATATGATGAAGGACTGGCGATTCTAAGCCGGACGCCGATTACATGTTCATTTGAGGAATACGTGTCCCACCTGCGGGATTACAACAATTACCGTACACGTAAAATCGTAGGCATCGAGACGGCGGTATCAGGTGAAACAGCATGGTTCGTTAATGGACATTTTAATTGGTGGGATGATGCGCAGGAACCTTTTAAGGGCCAGTGGGATCTGACGGAGAGCAAGCTTGCAGCTTACATGCATCAGCCTTTATATCTCATGGGCGATTTTAACAACGTCGCTGAGATTCGCGGAGAGGGCTATGATTACATGATGGAGCATGGCTGGAATGATCTGTACACGACAGCGAAGCAAAAGGATGACGGAGCCACCGTTGTCAAAGCGATCGCTGGGTGGGCCAACAATGAACGTCCGCTGCGAATTGATTATATTTTCTCGAATCGTCCGGTACAAGCCCAGTCTTCCACAGTGGTGCTTAATGGCAAGAACGGCCCTGTTGTGTCTGATCACTTCGGAGTTGCAGTTGAACTCTGATGTTACTAATTTTGATATGCAGGCGCAGTTTGGCTTGAGAGCTGTTAGCTTGCTTGAAAATAAGAAGCCTCCGTTCATTTTCTTGATAGGGAAAACGAACAGAGGCTTCTTCATGCTGTACTGCATTCATATCGTATGTACATCGTGATGGCTAGTATGGACTTTTTTGATAAAGAGAAATTACTCAAGTGCCAGCATTTGCTGCACAAAGGTTTTCAGGTTGGTACTGGTCTCACCGAGTTGCTCGATACTCTGCATAAATTCGCTCACAAGCTTGGCCTGATCTACCGTAGCTGTTGTGATCTGTCCAATCTCCTGCTCCATATGTTTCATGGAATCCTGCACGCTTCCCAGCGAGGTTTCGATATCTGATGCAGCCTGTTTGGTATGATCGGAGAGCTTGCGAACCTCGCTGGCGACTACGCCGAATCCGGCTCCCTGCTCTCCGACACGAGCGGCCTCAATCATGGCATTCAAACCAAGCAGGTTCGTTTGCTCAGATACCTCGCGAATAACGTTCGTTACTTTGGTAACGTTCACAGAGTTCTCGGAGGCCTTTTTCGAATTTCGCAAAATTTCCTCCGAGGTTGCTGACAGTTGCTCTGAATGAGCTGCAATTTGTTGAATGCCGCCAACGAGAGCATTAATG
This sequence comes from Paenibacillus barcinonensis, assembly GCF_003217495.1. Lineage (GTDB taxonomy): Bacteria > Bacillota > Bacilli > Paenibacillales > Paenibacillaceae > Paenibacillus > Paenibacillus barcinonensis. Next base: position 72,791 of record NZ_QJSW01000023.1, read on the forward strand.
GTTGTTTCATTTTCGTTGATCAGTGTTTCCAGTTTCAGGTGATTATCAAGAGCATAGTTAACCCCCAGAATACCGACAACTTGCCCGTTCTGCTTCAAAGGGATAAGAATGGAATCAAAGGGTCTACCCTGAAGATCACCTGGCATCCGTACAATGGTGCGCGAGTCCTTGTTCGTCAGCATTTTGAAATCTTTATAGTCATTATGCAGCTCGTCTCCAGCTTTTACACCGATATTCAGACTTTTCGCTTCGGAGAAATATAATACCTTTTCATGGTCATTAATAGAGATGGAGATATCATCGCGGAACATCTGACTGACAAATGGCATTGCATGGACCAGAGCTTCAAGTGTATTCAATAGGTATCTTTCCTTCCGATATGAGATGGGATAATCAGGAGTTATATGTATGTTTATCGGCGCTATTTCTTAAAATGCTTAAACAAATATTGTAAGATGGGGAAGGGCATTATTGTAAATGCTAGGCAAATAACAAACTTGGGTGTAAGCGCAAACAAAAATCTGTAGCCACCATGAGTCATGTCAGTTATACTAAGGATATTCATTCAGAGTTGTTTATCAAAGTAAAGTGACAACACCTTCCCGTTCAAGGGAGAATCCTACCGAGGTTAAGCGCTATATCTAATTAAAATGAGACAAAAGATTGTCGTCCTGTATATAGGCATGATTTTAAAAAAATTCAAAGTGTATTCCAACATGAGAGGGATGTGGCATTCATGACAACATATTTCAGTGAACCGCAAAGCATGTATTACCGATTTGGAGAAGATCAGGAGCAGGTATTGAAGGTGCTTGCAGAGAGATATATCGGTGCCAATGCACAGGCCGATTTCGTATACCGTGTGTTTCAGCAGTCGGGCATTCTGCAAAATGACAAAGGGCTTTATGATCTGAATATGAGTAAACGCTTTCCTGATGCGTCCAAGGATCACATTTCCTACGCTGCTGCACTGGTGTGGGGGGATGAGCATCGTAATCTGGATGTGCTTGTTCGCTGCTATGGTCCGGTACGTTTTTACTTCAATAATGAGTTAATCTACCGTTCAACGGTCATTGATGAAATTACACCAGATGCAACGGTGAAGTTGGGAATTGACATTCAGCCTGGATGGAATACGGTATGGCTGGAGATGAAGAATACACCTGCCGGTTTTGGATGCCAGTTTGGTTCTGATGAAGGCAAGGTGCGAATTCTGAACGTGCTGGCGCCTTTTCATGAGCGTTCAGGGCAGGCGGGCTGGGTTTTCTCCGAGCCTGTATCATCCGCACATGCACAGCCAAACCTGCTCGCAGGTCAAGAGGAGAATGATTTGAAATGGCTGCCTGAGGTCCAGTGGTCTGCCTCCGAGCGGAATACACCTGCTCTGGAACGAATCTATGGGCTACTGCCCGGAAGACATGCTTATGCATGGACACACCTGGACAATCGTGATGCAACCGGACGTCCGGTTCGGTTAACTGGACAATCCCAGGGCTCCATGCGCATATGGCTTGGTGGTCAATCTGTTGCAGAGGTTATCGAAGCGGGGCCGTTTGATGTGGAAGTAACAGCCGCATTTGGACGGAATGATCTGCTCATTCGCAGTGAATGTCAAGCAGGGTCCGATTCATGGGGATTTGAATTGAAGGCATTGATTGGAACGGAAGCGCTTCAACTTCAGCTTCCACACCGAGTACAGGGGGCATCAGGTGACTGCTGGCTGTATGCTGGCCCATTTGAAGCAGGTGCAGAACCGGAGCTTTCGGATCTGATGCGTATGGATCGTGTGTACCAGACAAGCGTAGCGAAGCAAGGTTCAGCACGGACATACTGGCGGCTGGATCGGCCAGATGCGTTTATCCGACCTTACTATGAGAATGCGATGCTGAGCAATAAATGGACGGTGGGCAGTGTGACCAACTATGGACGTTGGGATTATCCGCTGGGTGTTACCGTTTATGGATTGCTTCAAGCTGGACGTTATATGCAAAGACCGGATATTACACGTTATGCAGCTGAGCATGTGCAGGCGTGCACGCAGATGTATGAATATTCGCTGTGGGATCGTGAGCAATACGGCTTTCCGGCAATCAATCAGCAGCTGATTATGCTGAAAATGTTGGATAACTGTGGTTCCTTTGGCTCCGCGATGCTGGAGTCATATACCGAATGTAAGGAGCCTACCTTCCTGCCGATTGCTGATCGCATCGCAGATTTCATGCTTTCCCGCCTGGAGCGTAGATCGGACGGGGCGTTCTATCGTACATGTGCCGGAGAGTATGCGGAGAACACGATGTGGGCAGACGATCTGTATATGAGCACCCCGTTCTTAGTACGGTATGCCCGTGTGACAGGGAAGTCCGAAGCGCTCGACGAAGCAGCAAAACAGTTTTCACTTTACCGTAAATATCTGTTCATGCCAGAATACAAAATTATGTCTCATGTATATGATTTCAAATATGAACAGGCAACACAGATTCCTTGGGGTCGCGGCAATGGATGGACGCTGTTCTCCCTGACAGAAGTGTTGGAGGCTTTGCCGGAAGAACATCCGGAGCGCCCGGCTCTTATTGCCTTTTTCAATGAACTCTGTGAAGGCTATGCCGCCCTGCAAAGTGAGAGCGGACTTTGGCATCAGGTGCTGAACAATTCACAGACCTATCTGGAAGCCTCCTGTACAGCCATGTTTGCTTATGGCTTTGCGCGTGGAGTGCGTTTCGGCTGGTTCAAGGACCCGTCAGCCTATGTTACGGCTGCCCAGCGGGCATGGAAGGGACTGGTGTGCAACGCAATTGACCGTCAAGGGAATGTGCATGGTGTATGCAGTGGATCCAGATATGCATTTACTGCCGAGTATTACGATCAGGACTTGCGTACGGTGACCAACGATAACCACGGCATTGGTATCATGATGCTGGCCGGGACAGAGGTGGCCAAAATGGAGCAGCACCTGTCGGACCGTATCACGAACTCTCCCGTCCTATCTGCTTCAGCCGCTTCAGCAGCACATTAAACTTGAAATATGATAAGAGCATATAGCGAATGAACGATGTCTATCATGTTTGAGGAAAAGAGCGCCGCCGGGAATATGATTTCCGGTGGTTTTTCATTCCTGAGAACCCCTTACTTTTTTGACAGGATAGCTTACTTTTGTTTATGTCATGTGGAGTGACAGACGATTACAATAATATTGTAAGCGATTTCATATAAGCAAAAAGGGGAGGAAATTCATTCATGATCAGCACGAAAAAATGGGTAACCCTGTTCTGCCTGTCCCTGTTATTATTTGCTACAGCCTGCTCCGGTGGTACCTCGAGTAAGCCTGCATCCTCCGGTGAGACAAGCCAAAGCGATTCAGCTGACAAAATTGAACTGCGCATGACGTGGTGGGGATCACAGACCAGACATGATCTGACCACCAAAGTGATTAAACTGTTCGAAGAGAAGCACCCAAACATTACAATTAAACCTGAATATTCAGGATGGGATGGATATTTTGACAAGCTGACAACTCAGGTTGCCGGTTCCAATGCCCCGGATATTATCCAGATGGACTACGCCTTCCTGACAGACTTTGCCCGGCGTGGAGCTCTGCTTGATCTGACTCCATATGCCGATAAGGAGCTGCGTATAGCCGATCATGACAAGAGCATGATCAAAGCCGGCTCGATTGACGACAAATTATATGCGATTACTCTCGGAGTGAACGCGCCAGGTGTCATCTACGATGCAACGCTGTTCCAGGAACTGGGCATTGAAGAGCCAAAGGAAAGCTGGACCTGGGATGACTTCTCAGCGACTGCAGCCAAAATAGCTGCGGACAAGGGAGAAGGCTTCTACGGCTCGGCTGACATTTCCGGTGCTACGAATATGTTTGAGGTGTTTGTGCGCCAGTCAGGCAAAGGTTTGTTTGAGGACGGTACGATAACAGCGACGAATGATCAATTGAAGCAGTGGTTTGAGATGTGGGCTAAGCTGCGTGAGAACAGAGGGGCTACCTCTGCCGAAGTGACAGCATCTACAACCAATGCTCTGGAAACAAGACCGATCTCTTTAGGTACAGCGGCAATGGATTTTGCTTGGTCCAATCAGCTACTGACTTTCCAGCAGGTGAACAAAAATCAGGATCATAAGCTGGGCATTCAAGTGTTGCCTCATGGCGCGAATGAACAGCGGATTGGCGAGTATCTGAAGCCAGGCCAGTTCATGTCGGGTTATTCCAAATCCAAACATCCCAAAGAAGTAGCTATGTTCATTGACTTTATGGTTAACGACCCGGAAGCAACGGCGATTCTTGGCTCCGAGCGCGGTGTTCCTGTTAATGCAAGCATTCGTGAGCAGATGCAGCCTAAGCTATCAGAGGCTGAACAGGTTATTTTCCAATTCATTGATACCGTATCGAAGCATTCCAGTGAGATTAGCCCACCATACCCGCAAGGATTCGCTGAAGTGGACACGAGTTTCAAAAGTGCAAGCGAACAAATCGCTTTTGGCCAAGGTAACATGCCAGATATCATCACTCAGTTTATCGAAGGCGCCAAAGCAACGCTTGCATCCAGCCAGTAACAAGTTGAAGCAGTAGCATCAAACAAGCTCAACCTGTCCCTGACATTGTAACTGGCCGATAACCGTTCCGAATGACTTCAAATACTGCGGGGAGGTTGCGAAAATGACGACATCACAGGTCAGTCAAGCCAGAATCGAGAAAGTAGCCGCCCGGCGAGTAAAACGTCGCTACGCCCATAATGGAGCAGCTCTGTTATTTCTCGCGCCCTGGCTTGTCGGATTATTGTTCTTGACCCTGGGTCCCATGCTTGCATCGTTATACATTTCTTTTACCGACTACAGTATCCTGGCCGCCCCGAACTGGGTCGGTCTGGATAACTACATCACGATGTTTACGTCTGACAAATTGTTTGCGAAGTCACTTCAAGTGACATTTACCTATGTAGCTGTATCCGTTCCGCTTAAACTGATCTTTGCCCTGTTTGTTGCCATGCTGTTGAATAAAGGCATTCGCGGGCTTGGAATATACCGCACGGTGTATTACATTCCGACATTGCTGGGTGGCAGCGTAGCGATTGCGATGTTATGGCGTAAAATGCTGGGCGGTGACGGACTGCTCAACAGTGTGCTGGCAATGGTAGGCATTAAAGCACCGGACTGGGTAGCGAATCCGAAGTATGCGCTGTATTCCATTGTACTGTTGTCCGTATGGCAATTTGGCTCCTCGATGATCATTTTCCTGGCCGGTCTCAAGCAGATTCCGCCGGAATATGACGAAGCCTCGGCTGTCGATGGAGCAGGCCCGATGCGCAGATTCTTCTATATTACCTTGCCGATTCTGTCGCCGGTCATTTTCTTCAATCTGGTTATGCAGTTGATCACATCCTTTCAATCGTTCACGCAGGCCTTCATCATCAGTAACGGTAGTGGTGGACCAGTGAACTCAACATTGATGTACTCGCTGTATCTGTACAAAAAGGGATTTTCCTTCTTCCAGATGGGCTATGCCTCCGCGATGGCGTGGGTGCTGGTAATTCTGATCGGCGTATTTACATTGCTCGTATTCCGTAGCAGCAAGCTCTGGGTACACTATGAGGATGGTGGAAAATCATGATAGGACAACGGAATGCTACAGCATGGATTGTTACCAAGCATGTACTGATCTCAGGCATCGCCTTTATCATGCTTTATCCTGTCTTGTGGATGCTGGGCAGCTCATTCAAGCCAGGGCATATGATTTTTACGGAGACCTGGTTCTGGCCCAAAGAGTGGAATTGGCAAAATTACATGACAGGCTGGTCGGGAATTCAGGGGAATGCCTTCTCAAAATTTCTGACGAACTCCATCGTTCTATCGCTTGGAGCGGTGCTAGGCAATGTGATCTCCTGCTCGATGGCGGCATATGCCTTCGCCCGGTTGAATTTTCGCTTCAAGGCTATCTGCTTCGGATTGATGCTAATGACCATTATGCTGCCTCATCACGTTACACTGATTCCGCAGTATATTCTTTTTAATCATCTGGAGTGGGTGAATACGTACCTGCCGCTTGTAATCCCGAAATGGCTGGCAACGGATGCATTCTTCATCTTCCTGATGGTACAGTTTTTCCGGGGGCTGCCTCGGGAACTGGATGAAGCAGCGACTATTGATGGATGTGGTCCAGTAAGAATCTATACCAAAATCATTATCCCGCTCGCTTTTCCGGCACTTGTCACTACGATGATCTTTACGTTCCTGTGGACATGGGATGACTTCTTCAGTCAACTGATCTACCTGAGCGATGTGAGCAAGTACACGGTTCCGCTAGGACTGCGTTTGTTCCTGGATTCCAGCTCGCAATCCGATTGGGGTCCAATGTTCGCGATGTCTGTTTTATCCCTTGTGCCATGTTTTATCGTATTTATCGTGTGTCAAAAGTACTTCGTGGAAGGAATCGCGACCTCTGGGCTCAAAGGGTAATTCCAAGACGAAACGAGTTGATTCCGTATGCGAAAGGCAAGATGGTCCTCCTATATTCTTCAAAAGCTGCAACAAAGCAAGCTCTCCACATTGATGGTGACTTGCTTTATTGCGTTTAATCTGTTGCTTGTTTCGATCATTGTCTGGCTGTCCTATCAGTCGTTCTCTGCCGTCACCTTTACCGAGATCAGTAAAGCACGACTCGCACTCCTCAATGAAAGCACAAGGCGGGGATTTGATTTCATCACAGGAGTAACGGGTACTGCTTATAGCTTGGCAAGCAACAGAGAGTTGTCTAGCCTGCTAGAAACGACCGGCATGGGGAGGCTTGCACAGATCCACCAGCGGCGAGAGGTTTCGCGAATTCTGGATCATACGATCGTGGTGAGTGAAGGCATCACCTCGGTTGAGCTGTATACGGATGCGTTTAATGAAGTGACCGTTACGATGGCTGACCATATTTTTTCGTTAGATACCCTTGCGAATGATGCCTGGTTTTCTGCGCTGGAAAAGGCTGATGCCGCCTGGGTTCCACTTCGTGAGAATGCATCGGGACAATCCTTGGTAGGGTATGCGCAGCGAATCTTCGATAGTCGTGGCGGGACGGTTGCTTATGTGCTTATACGTCTAAGCAGAGCGGACATTGTACGCAGGTTCGCTGATGTACCAATGGTGTTGGATGGAAACGTGCTGCTGGTGGATACTGCGGGCAATGTCGTGATGCAGATGGGAAAAGCTGCGGCGGCAGGGGGGGATGCCTGGTCCGATCAGGCTTATACAGATTCATCTTCTTCTATTATAGATAGCGAGTGGATTCAGGAGCATGCCCAGGCTGGGGAAGATGGGTTTGAAGTGGTGTCGGGTCAACCTGGAGGGGCGCAGCTGGTGCTTTACTCCAAACCGGCGATGCTCCAGTGGCGGCTTGTACAGACAATTCCCGTGTATACACTTCTATCTCCAGTTCGGCAAGCGGGCTGGCAGATCCTTGGTATCGCAGTGCTTGGACTGTTGTGCTCGGCTGTGCTCGCATATGTGTTTGTACGGCAGATTATCCGCCCATTACGGCAATTAATTAAACGCATGAGACAGCTTGAAAAAGGAGACTTCGACACTCGTGTACAACTGTCTTTTACGGAGGAATATGCCCATTTGGCATACGGATTCAACCATATGGCTTCACAGCTGACGATGCTGATGGAGCAGGTCAAGGATGAGAGTCGTGCCAAGCGCGAAGCCCAGACCAGTCTGCTTGAAGCGCAGATCAAACCCCATTTTCTGTACAATACGCTGGATATGATTCACTGGCGTGCTCTCGATTATGATGCCAAGGACATCAGCCGTATGATTGTGCAGCTGAGCAAGCTGCTGCGGATTGGGCTGAGCGGGGGCAGACTGTTTATTCGTGTGCGTGATGAGCTGGAGCATGCCCGGTGTTACGTCAGCATTCAATCCGAACGTTTGCCGTTTGCCATTCAGTATCAGGAGCGTATTGATCCGCGCATTCGGGGTTGTTATATTCCCAAGATCATCTTGCAGCCTTTTATTGAAAATGCCGTTATGCACGGACATCCAAGGGAAGAAACACTCCGCATTCAAGTACATATCGAGCAGGACGATCGAGCTGTCCCCGATATCAGGATACGGATCACAGATAATGGACAAGGTCTGATGAATGAGTGGAGCATGGAAGATTCGAAAGGGATTGGTGTACGCAACGTACATCAGCGCATACAGCTATACTGTGGACAAAGGTACGGCGTGCAATTGAGTAATGGAGGTTCAGGCGGTGTGGAGGTGCAAATCACGCTACCGCGCATTGAGACCGAAGAGCAATTAAATCTGTGGCTGGACGGTGAAAAATGATGAAAACCATTATGCTTGTGGATGATGATCCGCATATTGTCAAAGCGCTGACCGAGCATATCGACTGGCCTTCATTGGGCCTGAGCATTGCAGGTACAGCTGCAAGCGGGGAGGAGGCGCTGGAACTCTTCCACCGCATGCGTCCAGATCTCGTCATGACCGATGTTTACTTGCCGGGTATGACTGGACTTGAAGTTACGCAGGCACTGCGGCGCGACTGTCCTCACCTTCCGATCATTATCCTTAGCGGATATGACGAATTCGAGAACGCCAGAGCGGCTATGCGCTGGGGTGTAAATCATTTTTTGCTGAAGCCGGCGGAGGTAGAGGAGATTGAGTCTGTGCTGCGGGAGGTACTGTTGGAACAGGATGTGCGAGAGCGGCATGAGCGGCTAGAGCAGACGTACAAACAAGAAGCAGGGCGGGTGCTTCCTTATCTGCGCAAGCAGTTTCTACATGAACTGCTCACCACACGTTATCGAGCCGATGAATTGCCCGAAGCGCGCATGGAATATATCGGATTTCGGATGTACCCTCAGATTCGAGCGGTTAGTCTGCATCTGAATCGGCCTGGTTTTATGACGAAAATGAAGGAGCGGGACTGGCAACTGCTACGCTACGGGGCGGCCGATATTATTCAGGAGACGGTGAAGGAGCATGGCTCCCGGATGGCAGAGGGGCAGCTGGAGATTGTGGACTATTCAGATCAGGTCTTTGTGTTGCTGATGCTGGGTGATCAGGATTATTTTGAAGAGTTGCAGGCGCTAGTGAGTCGAATGATGGATCAGATTTTTACTTATCTGAAAATTGAGGTTAGTGCAGGTATTGGCCGCTTAAAATACCATCTCTGTGAGGTGATTGACTCTTATCTGGAGAGCCGGGAAGCGGTGGAGCGAGCGGAATTTCAGGGTGGAAGTCGTATATATCACTATGAGGCAGGCGAGGGGGCTGAGCGTAGCGTCAAAGATTATTCCTTGCTGCTTCATCAGTGGAATGAGGCGTGGGCTGATATGCGAATCAATCTGGCAGAGGAAATATGGCTTCAGCTGTTTCATTCCCTGCAGGAAGGAAAATGTGCGGGTATTCAGGATGCGCAGGTCATTGCCGTCAGTTTATTTGATACGATGATGCACAGTTGGAAAAAACAGCACCCGATGCTTACCCCTCCGCTCACGATGAGTGATTTCTTGCGTGAAATACAGTCAAAGTATGCTCTTCATGATCTGATTAGCTGGATGAATGGGGTGATCCGGGACTGGCTGGAGCAGCTTCGTAAAGAAATGGGCGAGAAGAAAAGCAATAAACTCATTGCGCAAGTGAAACAGTATGTGGAGGAGCACTTCGCAGAGGAGATCAGTTTCGAGGCGATTGCGAAAAGTCTTTTTGTTCACCCTAAATATTTGAGTCAATTATTCAAAAGGGTGACGGGAGAGAATTTCGTCAGCTATCTGAATGGATATCGTATTCAGCGGGCAGTGGAGCTGTTGCAATCGGGACATTACATGGTCTATGAAGTAAGCGAGATGACGGGATTTCGCAATGCGACGTATTTTAGCCAGGTATTTAAGATGTTAACGGGAAAAAGTCCGTCTGAAATTGGATAGGGTGGTCGAATACACTAATATGTATGATTTCAAGGTTAGATGGAGCCTGAGTGGATCGTTTTTATAGAAGGAACGGTTTGAAGATAGGGGATGAAGGGATAAAGAGCTTGATATGTAATTCAAGTGAGGACTTGATCGCTTTTATTTTATAATAGACAGGAGTGGGGGTGTTGAGATGATCATTCATCAGCAAGAGTATGAAGTTAAAGGTGTGACGTATACAATTCGTTCTGCCGAGGCCAAGGATGCTGGCATCTTATGTACACTTCGTGTGCAGCTGGATGGGGAAACGGAGCATATGGATCGGGAAGCAGGTGAAGCTTTCATAGATGAGAGGGGTTTTGAAGAACTGATTCATATGGATGCTGAAAAGAGTACGAATCTTTTTCTGGTAGCCGAAGTATCGGGACGGGTAGTTGCATACAGCAGATGTGCGGGGAGTGAGTTGAAGCGTTTTAAGCATCAGGTCGAGTTTGGAGTATGTGTTGCACGTGCTTTCTGGGGGTATGGCATTGGCAAGGCTTTATTGAAGTTGTGTCTGGATTGGGCGGACAGGAATGCCATAGAAAAGGTCACATTAAAGGTGCTTGCAACAAATGAGAAGGCCATTCGTTTGTATGAGTTGAACGGGTTTGAGATTGAGGGTATCCTCAAAAGAGACCGTCGACATGCTGATGGACAGTATTACGATACCATTATCATGGGGAGGTTGGCTGAGGGGGCATTGTGATTGCATCAAGATGAGCAGTACTGGCATTGATGAGTTCATAACCTTTTCGAAGAAGATAAGCGGCGGTTCAAAATGGAGATGTGATGTGTGAATTTATAATTACGAAGGTACTTGATGGGATAAGGGTTGCACACCTCTAATTGTTGTAAGGATCAGTGAGGAATATTCGAAACTAATGTACTGTGTAGATCAGGACTAAAGTTCAAAGTTTATTAGATGGCAAAATAGTGCTTGGTGGCTAAGAGGATGGTATATTTTACAAGTTGCCAACAGGTTCTATACATGGTATATTCTAATTCCGGCCAAGAAAACACGGTTTACACAGTGCGGCAAGCAGCTTAATAAAAAGCTTCGAAAGAAACTTAAAAAAAGAGCTTGCAAAGTTGGTTCGAACATGATAAGATATAAGAGTTGCTGAAGCGAACAAGCGACAGTGACAAAACGAAGTTTGATCTTTGAAAACTGAACAACGAGTGAGTAAACATTCTGCTTGCAGAATGAACGTGAAGGTTTTTGATACAAGCCATCTGGCTGTATGAAAACTGGAACAACAATGAGATTAACAATCTCGTCAGATTCAAAATGAGCTTATCGCTCTTTTCGATACACCGATGAGTTTCACAGCGTTGAACGACGCTGTGAAATTCATCTTTATTGGAGAGTTTGATCCTGGCTCAGGACGAACGCTGGCGGCATGCCTAATACATGCAAGTCGAGCGGACTTGAGGAGAAGCTTGCTTCTCTGATGGTTAGCGGCGGACGGGTGAGTAACACGTAGGCAACCTGCCCTCAAGCTTGGGACAACTACCGGAAACGGTAGCT
>NZ_QJSW01000024.1:0-34359 GCF_003217495.1 Paenibacillus barcinonensis
CGAATTTTTTTCTTTAGACACATCTAAACCGATGAATTTTGTGGTAGACTGCATAGTGATAGCTCTCCTTTGCTGTGTAGCTCTGAAATGGTGGTATTGACACTTTCCATTTTAACCTACGATGCTCAGCATATGTGGGGGCTATCCTTGTTTACGTTCATCATAGCTAGAATAAATTTTCGCTCACCTTTCACCTTTCATCTTACATAGTCCTCATAATCCAGCTGCAGTTTCATTGATTACTTTTACTATAGGTAAACACAACTCGTGGACTCCACTTACAGACGGAAACGCTGGAGTTCCTGATGCATCTCGGCACTGATATCACGAAGTGACTTGACCTTGAGACTCGCTTCGGAGAAAGAGCGTTGTTGCTCCGCGGTGGAAGCGGTGATTTCTTCACTGCTGGCTGCGGATTGCTCGGTGATCGCACTGATGTTTTCAATGGCTTGCTGCACCTGCGAACTAAGTTTGCTCGATTGTGTCATGTCCTCAGCGAGCTGCTGAATGCCTTCGCTGATGCGCTCCACACTCCCGCGGATCGCCGAGAAGGATTGCTGTGTCTGTTCAGTCGCTTGCTCCTGTTCGACAAAGAGCTGTGTGCTTTGCACCACGGAATTTTTTACTTTTTCCATCGAGGCTGTAATCTCGTTAACCGCGGCATAGATATGTTTGACTGCTTGAGCAGACTGCTCGGCCAGTTTGTTCACTTCTCCGGCCACAACAGCGAATCCGCGTCCGGCTTCCCCGGCACGTGCAGCTTCAATGGAAGCATTGAGGGAGAGAAGGGTGGTCTGCTTGGCAATTTCGGATACATATCCTGTCATCGTTGTAATACGAGCCGCACTTTCTTCCAGCTCCAGCACCGTCTGTTCCACTTCGGACATGGCGTGTCGGTTTACTTCAGCGAGTCGAAGCTGTTCTTCAATCGCCTTATTTCCCTCTTCCACCGTCGCTAATACATCACGCCCATCGGCAGCGGATTGGGCAGTGGCCTGCAGATTATTGTTGAAGGTAGACTGCATTTTGTCTACGACCATAACCGTTTCGCTGAGATCCTCCGCAATTTTTTGGCTGCCCACGGACAGCTCTTCCGTTGTACGCGACACCTGCTGTACGATGGCTTGTACTGTATCATTGCCGCGGTCAATATCCTGGGCCATCTGATCCACTCGTTGTCCCGCCGAGTCAATGGACAGGAGGATTCCGCGAATATTATTCGTCATTTGCCCAAAAGAACGGCTCAGATCATCCAGCTCATCTTTCCCCCGAGGTTCCGGCAGCGTATGTGTCAGGTCACCACTCGCGATATGCCCGGCAGCATCCTTAATCAGACGAATACGCTTGGATATCTGACGTGAAGTATACATATTAAACAGCATGACGGCGATGAACAAAAGGACAGCCCCGCCAAGTGCAATCTGCCATGTCTGCTGGATGCTACTCTCCAGATCGAACGTATATTGTGTGTAGCGCTCCCGCGTTATTTCATTCAGTGAGTAGATATCATTCTGTATGCCCCGGACCCGGGCGCTGTAACGTTTGGCTTCTGCGCTGTCCATCTTGCTCATTGCCTCGGTTGCCCCCTGAACCAGCGCTTGCAGCTTCGTTTGAACGGTCTGAATGAGCTGTAGCTCCTGATCTGTTTCCAGCAATCCATCTGAGAGCTCCTTAACCATGGCCTCGCCTTCTTTTAGCAGCAGCAGCACCGCTTCCTGATTGCCTGCTGTCATGGAGAAGGAGTAGACATCCAGCGCCTGCTGGGTTTGAATCTGATTGGAGTTCAGCTCATTCACTTTAAGCATGGCAGGTACCAGGTTTTGATTTTTCGCATTCATGTTAAGCAATTCCATAATAATATAAGCAACCAGCGCAAGGCATAGAAGCAGTGAGATCAGAGCGTTAATAATTAATTTTCCCTGTAATTTCATATGCGTCCCTCCTCGGATCGTGGGTTATGGATTCACTGTAATTTTGATTTGCCCGGAAGAAATTTTGGCTTTCAGCTCATCGAAGGTTCGTTGTTGTTCATCACTCAGTTGCATGTTATGCAGTGCAGTCAAACCAACGGCATTCTCGGCTAGTCCTTCTACAATTTCCTTTTTCGGGAAGGTGTGTTTGTTCTCGATAAAGGATTTCACAGCGTTATAGATGGAGACATCAATATTTTTTAACATCGACGTAAGAACTGCTTTTTCCGCCAAAAAGAATTGATCCGTATCTACGCCAATCGCGTATTTGCCTAATGCCTGAATCTCTGTCAATGCGCCGACACCGGTAAGACCCGCGGCTACATAGATCACGTCGGCACCTTTCTTCTGAATCATTTGCTCGGCAAGCTGCTTGCCCAGATCGGCATTTCCGAAATCACCGGCATACACAATGTCTACAGCAGCTTCTGGATTAACAGCGAGCACACCCTGTTTGAAGCCTTGTTCAAAATTGTTGAGCACGGGAATATCCATTCCGCCCAAGAAACCGACATGTCTCTCCTTGGAGGCCATACCTGCGATTACACCTGCGAGATAGCTGCCCTCCTCCGCACGAAATGAAATGGAAGCAATGTTGGGCAAGGCAGACTGACTGTCAATTAACAGAAACTGCTGGTCGGGGTATTTGGCGGCGACCTTCTCCATATCTGCCTTGACCGTATCACTTAGCCCAATAATGAGATCGAATTTTTCCTTGGAAAATTCCTCGAATGAAGCTTCCGCAGTCAGATCCTTAGTTGGTTCGCGATAGTCAAAAACAATGCTTTTCTCGTCTCTGGCCTTAACCAGCCCGTTAAAAGCAGCATCATTGAATGAACGGTCTCCCAGACCGACCTCTGTAAGGACAATTCCGACCCGGGTTTTTACATCAGTGGCTGTTGGTTTAGAGCCGGTTGAACAAGCCCCCAACATGAGCAGCATCAGGGCCATAAGCATGGTGAGTCCCATGCGGATGTACATATTTGTTTTCATTGAGATGACCTCATTTCTGTATGCTTATATGTATCAATCTGGAAATGAACTGGAGGATGGATGAACCCTAATCATCTATGCAACGAGTTTTCCCTTTATCTATATCGGTGAAGAACGTCGTTTTTTTATGATCTATGATGAAAATTTACAGAAATACAAATCTATTTCATGAATTAAACACAGGTTTTACAAATGTGTTGTTAAATCATTCTTATATGAACTTATTTGCTGTATGAATTCTATACGGTAATGCCTCACTCCTAATAAAGAAGCCCAAACACTGTATTGTTCGAAAGTGTTTAGGCTTCTTTTTTTAAACCTTTTGAGCTACCACGCCGCAATCGAGCCGTCCGTTCGACTTTCCGTACCTCCGCATAACACACCTGTATCCGGGTTGCGCCAAATGATCTGCCCACGTCCAAATTGGGATGAATCAAGCTCGGTTCGGATATCATGCCCTTTGCGGGCCAGTGCTTGCGCAATGTGAAGAGGGAAGCCTTGCTCCACCAGAATCGTTTTGTCCTTAATCCACTGCCAACGCGGTGAATCAAGTGCAGCCTGTGGATTCAGGTGATGATCAATCGTGTTCATAACGACTTGCACGTGACCCTGTGGTTGCATAAATCCACCCATGACCCCGAATGGTCCAACAGCCTCACCGCCTTGTGTGAGGAAGCCGGGGATAATCGTGTGGTAGGTGCGTTTACCCGGCTCCAGTGCGTTGGCATGCTTCGGGTCGAGCGAGAAGTTATGTCCGCGGTTCTGAAGTGCAATGCCTGTACCAGGTACTACAAGCCCTGAACCAAAGCCCATATAGTTACTCTGGATAAAAGAAATCATGTTGCCTTCGCCATCCGCGGCAGCCAGATACACCGTTCCGCTTCCGCGTGGATCACCCGCTTCGGGTGCCTGTGCTGTGTCGCCAATAAGTTTGCGCCGTTCTGCGGCGTATGCTTCGGACAACAGTTCTTCCACAGATACGCCCATTTTGCGTGCTTCCGTAATATATTTTTCCCCATCGGCAAAAGCCAGCTTCATCGCTTCCAGCTGCCGGTGATAACCGAGGACGGATTCCTTTTCGGCAAAGTCGAATCCCTTCAGCAGATTGAGTGCAGAGAGGGCAATGAGCCCTTGTCCGTTCGGCGGAATCTCCCATACATCATAACCGCGATAGGATACAGAGATCGGATCAACCCATTCCGGCTGATAAGCCTTCAGATCGTCACGAGTCAGGTAACCGCCGTGCTCAGCCATAAAAGCATGAATGCGTTCCGCCAGTTCTCCCTCGTAAAAGTCTCGCGCTTTGCTCTCGCCAATCTGGCGCAACGTAGCCGCATGGCCCGGCGAGCGCCACAGCTCCCCCGCAGCGGGCACGCGCCCGCCAGGGGCAAACGTCTCAAACCATGCACGCCCTGCTTCCGCATCACCCTGGCGTGCATAGATCTCGGCTGCCCGTGCCCAGTGGCGGGCCAGCCCTGGCGCAAGCGGATAACCTTCCTCCGCATAGCTTATGGCCGGTTCCAGCGCTTGCGCCAGCGTGAGCCGTCCGAAACGACGGCTCAGCTCCGCCCACCCCGCCGGTGCACCAGGCACCGTCACCGGCACAACCCCGAGCTTCGGCATCTCCGTATAGCCGGCCGCCTGCAGCGCCTCAATCGAAATACTTTGAGGCGCAGGTCCACTGGCATTCAGGCCATGCAGCTTGCCCTCCGTCCAGACGAGGGCAAAGGCATCGCCACCAATGCCATTGGACGTGGGCTCCAGCACGGTGAGTGCTGCCGCTGTGGCGATGGCGGCATCAATCGCATTGCCGCCTTGCTTCAATATATCCAGCCCGGCTTGTGCCGCCAGCGGCTGCGACGTGGCAACCATGCCCTGTTTCGCATATACCGGCACACGGTACGAGGAATAAGGTTGGTAGAGGGGATCAAAGTTCATTCGTCAATCAGCTCCTTGTCGCGAGATGTCAGATTCCGTTATTTAACCGGAGTGTAGCTTCTAACCCTTTTCGCAACGGAATAACCATTCTCCTGCCAAACCATGCAAATCAAACCTCACACCAAGGGTTAGGCTGTACTATGAAATCTATAATTCCGGCCTGGCTCATATCCTGTTATATCCATGCAAAATACGAGCAAAGTCGTCTAAATATACGCGTATTCATGCCGATATTTTTACGTAGTTACCATATCGCCGCCGTTGACATGAATACATTCACCCGTAACATACGAGGAATCACGCGATGCCAGATAGACGTAGGCTGCTGCCAGCTCATAAGGCTGGCCCGCTCGGCCCATCGGCGTATCTGTGCCAAATACCTGCACATCCTCAGCCGAGAAGCTGGATGGAATAAGTGGAGTCCAGATTGGACCCGGAGCCACAGCGTTTACCCGAATGCCCTTGTCCGCGAGTGATTGGGATAGCACACGCGTGAGCGAGACAACCGCTCCCTTGGTTGAGGAATAATCAATGAGTCGCACATCACCCTTGTAAGCCGTAATCGAGGCTGTGTTGATGATGGAAGCTCCTTTGCACAGGTGAGGGAGGGCGCTTTGAATCAGGAAAAAATACGAGAACACGTTGGTCTGAAACGTATGGTAGAGCTGCTCCTCCGAGATGTCGACAATGCTCTGCTGTACGTATTGCACCGCGTGGTTGTTGACCAGCACATCTATTTTTCCGAATGACGCCATTGTTCTGCGAATAACTCCTTCACAATTGGGCTTCAGCCGCAGATCGGTTTCAATCAACAGACAGCGCTGACCCAGCTCCTCGATCCGGTTGCGTGTCCATTCTGCGTCGGTTCGTTCATATAAATAAGCAATGACAACGTCTGCCCCTTCTTTGGCAAAAGCAATGGCTGCCGCCCGTCCGATGCCGCTGTCACCACCCGTAATAATCGCAACTTTGCCTTGAAGCTTGCAGCTGCCAATATAAGCCGGGTCCTCGCTGATTGGCTCGGGAACCATCAGCGTCTCCAGACCCGGCTGTTGATCCTGATGCTGGGGCGGGAAAGCCAGCTTCTGCGGTTTACACACCGTTTTCTCACCGTAAAATGGATAGACCGGGTTCATCGTTTGCACAACCTCCTCGAACATTTCTTGATAAGCCTACCCTATGCATTCGCCCAGAGGAAGGTGCGGTGTGAACCGATCAGGATGCTTGTTTTCCACAGGAAGGATATACCATAATAAAGATGTGCCCTTTAAATTAAACGGAGGTGTCAGAAGCCATATGAACATTCAGGGAATCAATCATTTATGCTTTTCCGTATCCAATCTGGAGAAATCCATTACATTCTTTGAGCAGGCTCTCGGTGCCCGAATCCAGGTGAAAGGACGCAAGCTGGCTTATTTTGAACTGGCCGGCCTTTGGATTGCTTTGAATCAGGAGGATGTTCTTCGTAATTATACGGAACGCACCTATACCCATATCGCCTTTACGGTAAAAGAAGGAGAGTTTGACGCATCGGTGGAGCAGCTGCGAGCCGCAGGTGCCGATATTATTCCCGGAAGACCAAGAGAAGCGAAGGACGGGAAATCGGTTTATTTTACAGACCCGGACGGACATTTATTTGAACTACATACAGGCAGCTTGCAGCAACGGTTGGACTATTATCGCGAAGACAAACCGCATATGACCTTTTATTCGGAATAAGTTTCGTATCAACGCTTTGAACAGACGGTTGTCTACATGATGGCCGTCTGTTTGTGCTGGGTATGTAGAGGAAACGGTGAAGTTTAATTCTCGGAGGTTCTACTTTAATAGTAGTAATTTCAATGTTAAATGCCATGTGTCTATACATTTAACGGAAAACTCTCGTTCGTCGTTAGAAAAGAAAATGGAATTATACCTTACATATCTATTGTTAAAATGATGGAATAAACGATAAACTGGACAAATATAACCTTAATTTACCAATGTTAGAAGCATTGGTCCATTCCAAGGAGGTTTGTCATGATCCAGTTTCCGAAGCCTGATGTGGAGCAGTATTTTCAGACATATCGTATATCACACTTTGCCGTATCCGAAGATGAGAAGCGGTTGTATATGGACAGCAACCTGAACGGTCAACCGAATATCTGGGCGATGGAGTTGCCTGGAGGTTATCCGTATCCATTGACGTATTTGAACCAAAGCAGTCAATTTATTAAGGCCGATCCTCAGGGGCGTCATCTGCTTACCGCTTTTGATCGAGATGGGAATGAAAACTATCACCTCTATGCTTTGCCACCAGAGGGTGGGGTACCACTTCCTGTCGTACCGGCAGAGCCGAGTGACCGCTGTTATTATGCTCATTTATCCGAGGATGGCAAACGATTGTATTATAACACCAGTGCTGGCAATCCGAATTATATGAATGCACGCAGACGCAACCTGGAGACAGGGGAGGATGAGCTGCTATATCAGGGGCAAGAAGTCACCAGCAGTCTGATTGCGGTAAGTCCGAATGAAGAAGCTTATGTTATTTTGAAAATGTATTCGAATACCTACCAGACTGCCCATCTGCATCGAAACGGAAAGCAAATCTCCATCGTGCCAGTAACCGAGCGTCAGAGCCGAATTCCGTATGTGCTGTTTGCGGGCAATGACCGCCTGCTGCTGATCACCAATGACAATGCGGCGTATTCTTACGTGGCGGAGTATGTTATGGATACAGGGGAGTTCCGTGCGTTATGCCACATTGAAGGCGAGGATGTAGATGATATCCGCTGGTATGAGGCATCCGAAACGCTGTATATCTGGACACTGACAGGGCCGGAGCATCGCATGTATGTGCTGGAAAAGGGGGCTCATGAACCTCGCCCTATAGACATGCCTCTCGATACGATTGAACAGATGAACGTAACCAAAGCCGGTAACGTGTACATTCTTGGACGCGGTGCCGTGCAACCACATAATATCTACCGCCTTACCGCAGGCCGTGAGTCATGGGAGGCGTTGACCGCCAATCGGGTAACAGGTCTGAAGCCGGATGATCTCGTATATCCTGATGTGGTGCGTTACAACTCTTATGACGGGCTGGAGATTGAAGCACTGTTGTTCAAAGCCAAGCCGGATCAAGCGAATGGATATACCGTATTCTGGCCGCATGGCGGGCCACAGGCATCGGAGGGCAAGTTCTTTCGACCGATGTTTCAGCTGCTGCTGGCGCAGGGATATCATATCTTTGCACCTAACTTCCGGGGCAGCACCGGATATGGTGCCGAGTTCGTGAAGCTGGTTGAACGGGATTGGGGCGAAGGGCCGAGACTGGATTGTGTCGCAGGTATCCAGTGGCTGTTTGATCAAGGCATCAGCTCACCGGAGCGGCTGTTTGTCGTAGGCGGCAGTTATGGAGGATATATGACTCTGTTGCTCGCGGGTCGTCATTCCGAGTTGTTCCGGGCGGCGGTAGATATTTTTGGGCCGAGCAATCTGTTTACCTTTCTGGACTCTGTACCGGAGGACTGGAAGCCAATGATGGACAAATGGCTGGGTAATCCTGTGCGAGACCGCGAACGTCTGACGAAGGATTCACCAATTACGTATCTGGATCAGATGGTCAAGCCGATGCTGGTTATTCAAGGGGCTAACGATCCAAGGGTAGTCAAGGCCGAATCGGACCAGATCGTAGCTGCGCTGGAGGAAAAAGGCGTAGACGTAGAATATATCGTTTTGCATGATGAAGGCCACGGCTTCTCCAGAAAAACGAATGAAATACTGGTTTATCGCAAAATGGTGGAGTTTCTGCAGAAACATCAAGAGACTCCTGTTGCACAGGTATAAGCCAAATTCGGTCTGGATTTTTAACATGTTTGGGGCTGGAAGGGGTATGAAATGTACCGTGCATGATGTGTAACGACGCAGAATGAGCTATCACGTATACGATGTATCCACTTAAACAGCCAGTGATCCCAAGGATCACTGGCCGTTTGGTTTTCGCGTTTTTACATTATACTGCCAGATTCATTGTTGTGATAGCTTCATTTAGCAACCAAGCCGTTTTTTCCATAGTGCTTAATCCAGCAAAGAGAGCACCCTCTCGATGTACTGCTCAGCCCACGTTGCAAAAGGCAGATCGTCCTCCCAGGTCACCTGTCCGGTTGCTTTGGCCTCGCCCCACCACAGAATACGCTGATACAGCAAGTGCATGCGAAGTCGTGAACGAAAATATGCACACTTCTCTGGATTATCTGCACAGATCAGCTCCCGGTAGCGGCGTAGAAATCGGGCTGCCAGATCGGGCTGTCCCTCCCGCAAATATCTTGCGGTCATTTTGGTCAGATCGGCTGTCCCGTCTCCGAAATAAGCGGTTGTAAAATCAAATAATCCACTGAGCTTCCACCGTGATGCAGGCTGATCCCCTTTCTGGATCAGAAAGTTCTCGACCTTGAAATCGCCCATCACAAATTCATGAACTGCCGAAGCCAAAAAAGCGGATTCGGATCGCTTCAATTGCTCATCTACCCAGCGTATGTCAGCATCGGTGATAACAGCGTATTTCTCTGCATCATGCAGCCAGTGGCGAATACTGCCATACAGCCAGTCCACATACGAGCCGGCAAAAGGCATGATTTTGTCTGCAACAGGGTCGTATTCCCCGGCATCTGGAACTTTCCAATGGTGCAGATGGGTTAACGTTTCAGCGAGCAAATCGGCAATGTCTTCATGGTCTTGAGAAGTCAGAGTCGCTTGAAAATTCGGTTCATACAAGTGACACCCGGGCAGCTTGGGCATGATCGCGTAGCTCCAACCGAGTGGTTGTGCATCTTTCTGGATATGATAAGGCAAGGGTACAGGGATGGACGTGCGCACAGCCAGCTGCTCTACAAAAAACTGCTCCTCCAGGAACTGTCCATTGTATAATGGATTTCCTTTCAGAATGAACTCACCTTGCGTCGTTTCCACGAACAGCGTTTGGCCCATGACACCTTGGGCTGTCCGTTGATAGTGAACTAATGCTCCGAGATTGAAATGATCAAGAGCCTGTTGCAGATCCTGTTCGGTGATATGACCGAGACCATTGGCAGCAAAGTATATACGAGTAGTCATAGAAGGCTCCTTATCTCTTCTTAATCAAGCTCTGCTCTGGAAAACAGATCCATAATAAGATCGTGCTGCTCACACGCCTGCTTGAATCCAAGAATAAAGGTAATAAGTGCTTCTTTATCATTTGTATACACACAGAACATGTCGGCTTCGGGATCGAAACGAATAACTGAAGTCAGATGCGGCATCTTTTCTTCAAGAAACACAGCTGCAAGGGAGGCCCAGTCATACCCGCCGCCTTCGAACCCTTCATCTGCGCGTGTATCAAAGACATCCTGTAGATAGGAGCCTGCATTTAATATGACGGAATAGGAGCCGCTGCCTCCATCAATGAACTTAAAAGGGGCAATGGCTTCTTTGGAGAACGCTGTCGTGCTCTGGTTTTCTGCGAATACAGCGGTAATTGCCTGTTCTTCGTCCATAAACTCATAATCCTCTTCATCTAGTAAACCCCGAATAAAAACTTCGAAGTTCGGCGCCAGATAAGTAATTTCATAATCACTCTCCTGATCCACATGAACGACACAAGGCTCACCCTGAGGTCCACAGAAGCGATAGTCCAGCATAACGACATCATGACCAGCCGATGGGCAGTCACAGATGACAACCCCAAGATCAGGGTATCCCCAATCTTCGATCATAAAGCGACTGCCGAACTCTCCACCAAGGGAATACATCTTATCGCGTCCGATCCCCAAGATGCTTGTTATGGCGATATGATCTTCTGCCCAGCTTGTGCTCTCTTGGGTCGGGAACATGGTGCGTGTGGGTACACCACCATTTTGTGTGTTCATCAGCTGAATATAAGAAGCGGGGAGTATATAGCCGAGTTCCTGTTCAATGGACTGTTGTAATTCTGCGTCAAAAGGTGCAGACACATGGTTGTCTCGAGCATAATCGCTTTGCTGCCAGAACGTTGCAGGATCGTAAGTTCCTGAAGCGGCCTGGAGCTGATTTAGTGTTCCATTTTGTTCCCATTCTGTCTGCTCCGTTTGCCAGCGAAGGCGATCGCGATCCATTTTAGCTGCTTTGGGGCGAATCCAGTCCAGAAATTCCAAGGTGGATTCATCGTGGGGGTCGAGTCGATCAGCTTCTTCAAAAGCAGCCTGAGCCAGTTTATATTCAGCAATATGATAGTAGGCGTATCCTAACCTGTACTGCCATAAAGGGTCTGCTTGACCTTGATCCTTGATATCGTATAACAGCCGGATCGCCTTGCGATAGTTTTGCACATTGTTATAGGCTCTCGCCAGTTGACCGATCGTTTCATAATCCTGCTCCGATTCGGGTAACTTTTCAAGACGCTGAACGATGAGAGCATAGTTTTCTTCTGCATGCCAGGTGTTGATCTGTTCTAGCAATTCCTTGTCCATAAGTAGACCTCATTTCATATAGAAAAAATATGAAGCTCTGTCCACTATTTTACAAGGTTTAGATACAAAAAAACACTCTCCCTGCTGGCAGCGTGAATCTTTCCAACATGGAGAGTGTTTAAAGGTAGACAGTAGTTTTCAAGATCGGCAGGGTACTCATGCAGAGTCTGTACAGATGCGAAGAGCAACCTGCACTAAGCTTGCAATAAGAGGCTGTAGGTTACAAGGTTCTTACAGATCGTCAAATCCGTTATCGTCGCCCACTTTACCGTAGTTACGGGATTTGGCCTCGAAGAAGTCGGTTTTCGTTGCGTTCAGCGCTTCGTCGGAGAAGGGTTTGATCCAAGGCATGCAGTTCACATCAACGCCTTCATACGCTTTTTCCATACCCATCAGACGCAAGCGTTTGTTCGCTGTGTATTTGATGTAATCCCCCAGCTCATTGAGGTCGATGCCGCGAACGTTGCTGAGTGTATAATGTGCCCAGTTTGTTTCAAGCTCAACGGCGCGGTCAATCGTTTTGTACACGTATTCCATGTTCTCTGGTGTGTTGAGTTCAGGGAAATCTACAAGCAGCTGCTTGAACACTTCAGCGAAGAAGTAGCAGTGCTGGTTCTCATCCCGCTGGATATACGAGATCATTTGGCTGGTTGCCATCATTTTCTGGTCACGAGCCAGGTTATAGAAGAATGCAAACGTACTATAGAAGAAGATGCCTTCCAGAATGAGATCGGCTACCATCGCTTGGAAGAACGTCTGTGGAGACGGATTGTCCCGGAAGCTTTGGTAGATATCTGCGATGAAACGGTTACGGTCCAGCAATACCGGATCATGCTTCCAGTATTCAAAAATCTCTTTCTGCTCCTGATCGGATACGATGGAAGATAGCACGTAGGAGTAGGATTGGTTATGAACAACTTCCTGCTGTCCGATAATTGCCGAGATCGCTTCAAGCGAAGAGTCTGTAAAGTAACGCTTCACGTCACCCACAAACATCGTCTGCATGGAATCCAGTACAGCCAGCAGGGAGATGTTGATTTTGAATGTACGCTTCTCTTCTTCGTCCAGCTGAGCGAACTGGGAAGCATCCTTGGACATTGGAATCTCATCGGCAATCCAGTGATTGAGCAGAAGCACTTTATACAATTTATACATATGAGGCATACGAATGTCGTTCCAGTTCAGGATACCCGAGCATTCACCTTCAATAATACGGGTCGATTGGTTAGGGGCTTCGGTGTTAAAAATTTTCTGTACTTGCATAATCCGTTCACTCCTTGTGGCATATATATAACATCATTCGATGCTGTGGTCAGGTTTTGGGCAAAAAAAGAACCAGGGCAACGCTATTTTGCATTCAAAACAGGATGCCCCGGTGGTCATCTTACATCAGCTTGCGCAGGAATCGCATTCCTCGATCGTTAACGCACGGCTTCGAACATAATACGTGGATTTCATACCGGCTCTCCAGGCGTGCAGATGCAGCTCCAGGAACTCCGTCGCTTTGATATCCGGACGAACATACAGGTTGAAGCTTTGACCCTGGTCAACGTGACGCTGACGGGCAGCCGCCATATTGATGGAGGCATGCTGATCGACCATGAATGCTGTCTTGTAGTACCAGATCGTTTTTTCGGATAGATCCGGTGCCGGGTTGGCAATTTTGTATGTTGTTTTTTCTTCATATGACAACAGCTCGTAAAGCGGGTCGATGCTTGCTGTTGAACCAGCGATGATGGATGTGGAACCGTTTGGTGCGATAGCAAACATCCAGGCGTTACGTACACCGTTTTGTTTAACCTGCGCTTGAAGTTCTTTCCACTGCTCTGTAGTTACGAATTCGCCTACGCGTTCACCTGTAGTGTACTCGCGTTGGTCAAAGTAATGACCACTTTCCCAGTCGGAGCCCTTGAACTTCGGATAATGTCCTTTTTCTTTGGACAGCTCCATGCTGGCCTGCACGAGCAGATAGTTAATTTTTTCGTACAAATTATCGTTATAAGTGACAGCTTCCTCAGACTCCCAGCGGATACCTTCAAGAGCAAGCAGGTGATGCAGTCCGAAGGTTCCCAGACCGACAGCGCGGTACTGACTGTTCGTGTATTGAGCTTGCAGCACTTCAATATTGTTGATGTCGATGACGTTGTCCAGCATGCGAACCTGAATTGGAATCAGGCGCTCCAGTACGTTATGAGGTACGGCGCGAGCCAGATGGATCGAATTCAGGTTGCAGACCACGAAGTCGCCAGGCACTTTGGAGATCACGATGCGCGTTTGTCCATCCTTGGTCACCAGCTCTTCTTTTTCCACGACAGTAGCGGATTGGTTCTGCATAATCTCGGTGCACAGATTGGACGAGTACACCATACCATGTGCACGGTTCGGATTCGCACGGTTAACGGTATCACGGTAGAACATGTACGGCGTGCCTGTTTCCAGCTGTGATTTCATGACACGTTTCATGATGTCAATCGCTTGTACCGTAATACGGGACAGCAGCGGGTGGTTCACGGCTTCCTCATATTTCTCGCGGAATGCACCTGCGCCGAAGGACTCATCGTAGAAATCCTCCAGACCCAGTGCGCGGCCGTTCTCGTCTTTCCAGCCCATGACTTTTTTGGTTTCGTGCGGACAGAACAGGCTCCATTCACCACGGCTTGCGACACGCTCCATGAACAGGTCAGGCAAGCAAACGCCGTGGAATACGTCATGCGCACGCATCCGCTCGTCACCGTTGTTCAGCTTCAGGTCGAGGAACGCCAGAATGTCTTTGTGGAAGACATCAAGGTATACCGCGATTGCGCCTTTACGCGTACCAAGCTGGTCTACGCTTACTGCCGTGTTGTTCAATTGGCGAATCCAAGGGATAACGCCTGAGCTAGTATTTTTGTGGCCGCGGATATCTGAACCACGCGCTCTGACCTTACCAAGATACACGCCGATACCGCCGCCCATCTTACTCAAACGGGCTACGTCTGTATTGGAATCAAAGATGCCCTCCAGAGAGTCGTCCACGGTGTCGATGAAGCAGCTGGATAGCTGTCCGGCTACCTTCTTACCTGCATTGGACATCGTAGGTGTAGCTGCCGTCATGTACATGTTGCTCATTGCCCAGTATGCTTCCTTTACCAGATCCATACGTTTCTCCGCAGGCTCCTGGTGCATCAGGTACATTGCAATGATCATGTAGCGCTCCTGTGGCAGCTCCATCACTTTTCCGTCAAAATCATTGGCGAGGTAACGTTCTGCCAGTGTGAGCAGTCCGATGTAATCGAAGAGCAGGTCATTGCGATAGTCAATGCACTCTGCAAGCTCGTCAATCTGTTCCTTGGTGTAACATTCCAGCAGTTCCTCGCGATAGATGCCTTTTTTGACAAGGTCAACAATCAGCGGATGGAATGCACCGTAAGGCTCGTCCGGGTAGGATTTGTATCTGCGGTTGGTTGCCGCTTTTTTGTATAGGGATGTGAGCAGGGATCTCGCTGCTGCAAATTTCCAGTTCGGCTCTTCTTTTGTTACCAGCTCCAGAGCGCTCATCATAAAAGCATTGCTGATCTCGTCTCCGGTAACTTCGTCACGACGAAGCTTGCTGGTTACTCCGCGTACCAGACGTTCCTTGTCGAGCATGTCCAGTCCCTCCAGGATACGATCGGCATACACCGAGATACGCATCTCGTCAAAAGCAAGCTGGCGATTGTTCGGCTTGGTCACAACTTGTGGCATGAAAATTCCTCACTTTCACATGATAAAAAAATAAATTGAACCATTCTTAAATTAAGAATAGGATGGTGTACTCTCAGTGGTGTACTCTCAAATGAAGTCAAAATAAGGTCTGCAATGCGGCTGTTTATGCGGTGACAGACTCATCCTAGAATCACGTTACAAAGGTGTATACACAGCACATGCCCATACAAAAAGCATTCTCCCTGCCTTCCGGCTGAAAATGCCCGTTCATGTTGCGGCTTCTTGAATGTCTTCGCCATACAGGTGTCGGACAGAACAAGGTGCAGTATGTAAGCTTTTGTCTGATCAAGTCGTGTCTGCTAAATAAAGGATACCGGGTGCAGTCCAAACAGCCCCGTTAACCTCCGTGTCAGTTCTGTTTCGAGAAAGCGATTTACACCTACTGGGGCGTACCTTTAGAGGTGATTTCATCCTGTTTTTCGCGAGATTCCAGAGGTTGACCCATAGAAGCGGGGTGAAGCGGCATTACTACATTTTGTTGCTGTTAGAATACTGTAACCCAACATATAGTGTTTGTAAACAGGGGTGAACCAGTAAAACGTAATTCCGAGTATACCATCTAAGCTGCGAATCCGCAAAGGAAAAGGATTGGAAGATTTGAAGTTTATGCGAAAAAAAATTTATCAAAAATGGAATGACGTCATCACGTCAGTTTGAATTTGCGTGCTTTTAGCTGGTAAAATAAATGGAGTCAAAACTCGACTAAAACTTGAGCGGCAACGGTTAATCGGGGCCCAGAGGAGGCAGAGCGAAGTGGCAATTGCAGAAGTAACCGTTATTCCGATTGGAACAGGAACCACCAGTCTGAGCAGCTATGTAGCGGATATGCAAAAAATATTGGAAAGGCAGCGCGGCATTACATATCAGCTGACTTCGATGAGCACCATTATTGAAGGCCCGCTGAACGAAGTGTTCACCGCCATCGCGGCTCTACATGAAGCTCCGTTTCTGTCAGGAGCCCAGCGTGTTTCCACATCCGTCAAAATTGATGACCGGCGTGACAAGCCCGATGCCTCCAGTGTGCAGAAGCTGCAATCTGTACAGGACAAGCTGACCTTATTGCATAACAGACCCAATTAATGTAAGGCAAGAAATGTGGAGTGGAAAATTTCAATGCATACGAATGGTTATGTAGAAGGTTGTATATAGAAGAAGCATGTAGATTGTTGTTGAAAAAAGACCGCATGTCCCGATTCAAGGGAGGTGCGGTCTTTTGGGGTTCGGCTATCAACCGGATTATCTGAAGTCGGAGATGTATTTCGATGATGATGGCGCAGGCTCTATTGAAGCAAGGCGACCCTACGCCTATTTTTATGATGAGCCCGGTCCACTGTGTGTCTCATGCATATAGTGAATTGTACCTCAAATCGAAGGAGGGGTTTACATGGGTGGAGTTGTAGGTGGAGTAGGTTACGGTGTTGGTGGTGCATGGACTTCGACTGGTGCAATTCTGGTTCTCTTTATCCTGCTGGTTATCATTTCTAAAGCATTCCTGGTTTAAAAAACCATTTGGATTCTAACGATGATGTAAAGGAGGGATAAACATGAGCGAAGTAAGAGGCGTAGGCTGTGGATACGGTGGCTGGACTTCCACTGGAGCGATTCTGGTGCTGTTCATTCTGCTGGTTATCATCACTAAATCCTTCTGGGTGTAACGACTTGGGCTCTGCCGGGTAACCGGCAGGGTTTGTTCTGGTTTGTGTGGACAAGCTGGATAGCGTACTAGAGGATAGAAATTGGGAATTTGGAAGGACCGGGATGGTGGCCAAACGCCTATTTTGGCCGGTTAAGGGCCATAGCCCGGTCCGCGCATAGGGCAAATACATAGCTTAGGGGTGTAGGCAAATGTTAAGGAGGAATGAACGATGAGCGAAGTTAAACCTAACTCACCGAACGGACAGGGGCATGTATACGGTCATAAGGGAGGGCATGAGCAGATGTATGGATATCAATACACAGGTCATGAGATGTATGGTTACGGATGCGGTACAATGCCGATGGGATATGGTTACGGTTATGGCTACCAGCCAAATCAGGCACCGATGATGCATGGATATCACCATGGATGTGCACCTGCCTATGGATACGGCGGAGGAGCCTGGAGCTCTATGGGAACTATTCTGGTGCTGTTCATTCTGCTCGTCATTATCTCCAAAACGATGTTTATCTAAGTCCTCTGTTGAGAGGCCGCAGCCCAGACGTGGACTGCACTATTGGGCCGATCGGAAAGCCCGGAGCGATCACGGATCGCGTATTGTGAATCGTACAGACCCGTTTGTATAGAATGATCATGAGAAGCTTGATTTCTTGTTTTTTAAGCTTTCCAAATGCATCTGGACATGGAAAAGCACCCGGAACCCAATTCCGGGTGCTTGATGTATGTTTTCAATCTTCTCAAGAATAAGTGATATCCAAAACAACAAAAGCCCTACCTCTCTTTTGTCCTTGCGGCTCCGATGACCGCGCCAGTGTGAATGGGAACATCTTGTAAACCCTATGTCTACCGGGTTATTGTGATTCAGGTTCTTCAATCTCCATAGGTTAGTTGAGCTTATTCGCTGCGGTCGCAGCATGAAGAAAATATTCCGGGGTTAAATAGAAGACGGAAAATCATATGAGGTTGCTTATACAACTTTTATATCATACCACAGTCTGTAATTTATTGCAATAAAAAGGAAGATGGCCCTTGGCAAGCATGGGATCAGGCTGTATTTTAGAAACTATGTTACATTAGGGCGTGTCTTGAAACCTACTAAAGTGCATCTTGTACCGCCTTTTTACCCCATGCTGCGTCACTTTCCCTTGACGTGCCCCGCACGCCTGCGGAAAACTTCCTGGCTCGGAACGAAAATTCAGCAAAATTGGCTTCCCGATCGCGGGTCCGCGATCGGATGGGGTCTCTTCTATACCGGCACAAGAAATTATTACGGGTGACGTGCTTGAATCCAATGAGCACTACACCGGATCGAAGACAGGCGGGATGCCTGGATTGTTACAGCATGAGAACTATGCTTTGCATCATCTCATGTTTGGTTTACAGCTGTATGGCGGCGATTACCCCGAACCCTTCAGCAATATTTTTATTTACAGGACGCCGTTGGTTATTTATTCGTGAAGCCATATGCGGATTGGATGGAGCAAACAACGGATGCAGGCCTGTTTTTCGTGCAATGTACATAGAGAAGGCTTGAAATGAAAAGCTGAAGAAAGATTTTCAAATTTTCGAAAAAAAATGTTCACAGGGGTAATCCTCTTCAAACGTTTCTGCGTAGGTTATAATATGAGGGAAGATACAGAAAGGGGCCCTCGAATGACTGAATCAATAGAGGACAGTAGGTTAATGCAGCAGATTGCAGAACGTGACGCTTCTGCGCTGGAGCTGTTATATGACCGATATGAACGGGCCGTTTATTCTTTTGCCTACCGTATTGTCGGTGATCCTATGACGGCAGAGGAAACTGTGCAGGAGCTTTTCCTGCGGATCTGGAATCATGCGGAGCGTTTTGATGCCTCACAGGGGAAGCTGACCACATGGATGTTTGCGATCACACGCAATATCGCGGTGGACATGCTGAGGCGAAGATCGAAAGGTGCAGCAGCCACTTCAGTCGAAAATGAGACATTGGCGGCATTTGCCGACGAGCATACAAACACAGAAGAAGAGGTTCAACGTAAATGGGAGGGTACGCGCATTAAAGAGGCGTTGTCTCAGCTGAACGGGGACCAGAAGCAAGTGATTGAATCCATATATTTTGCAGGCTTAACGCAACAGGAGGTATCCAGCCGATTCGGGATTCCGCTGGGTACGGTCAAAAGCCGTGTCAGGCTTGCCATGCGGCAGCTTCAAAAGCTGCTCGCTGATGCCGATTTGCATCCGGACGCGGGAAGGGAGGGCATACATCCATGATAGAACGACATGAGGAGTGGTCTGATCTGGCACCGATGTATGTGCTGGGGGGACTGAACGCAGAGGAAGTGGCGGCATTTGAAGCGCATATGTCAACTTGTGAAGCGTGTCGTCAGGAGGTAGAGGAATTGCAGGAAGTAACCGGCTTCCTGCCACTTGCGGCGGAACCTGTGGCACCGCCGCCAGGCATGCGAGCACGTGTGCTGGGCAACGTGCTCGGCCAGGCGCAGGAGAGCACCGGCGCGAAGCCGGCGGCTGCTCCTGCGCAGCAGCCCGAAGCACCCGCATCCGCGGTGCTTCGGGAAGACCTTGCGCCGCAGCAGAAGCATGCGGCGCAGCCCGGGCCTGGCCTGCCGCCGAAGGCGGTGCCAGCGGCCCGGGCCGAAGAGGCTGCCCAGGCACAGCTGGGGCAGCCACAAGCGCGCGCGCGTGCGCGCGGCGGCCGCGCCTGGCGCGCAGCCAGTGCGGGCCTCGCGGCAGCGGCGCTGGTGCTCGGCGTGTACGCGGCGCAGCTCCAGAGCCGCATTGACTCGCTGACGCAGCAGGCTGCAGGCTCGTCTGCCGCGCAGGAGCAGCTGGCTCAGGCGCAAGCGCAGAACGCTCAGCTGCAAGAGCAGCTTGCTTCGGCACTGGCGCCAGCGCAAGGCATGAAAATGGGCGAGGCTGTCAAGCTGAGCCCCGCCACGAAGAATATTGTCGCACAGGGACTTGCATCCATCGTGATCGACAGCAAGGGCACCCATCTGGTCGTGCAGGCTGAGAATCTGCCCGCACTGGAAGGCAATCAGGCATTTCAGGTATGGCTGATCAAAGGCGATACCCCTAAGAATGCCGGGACCTTCCTGAGCCATGACGGAACGGGAGCGGTCTATTACACGTTAGACTCCGCGAACGACTATGATACCGTAGCAATTACGCTTGAACCGGATGCGACAGGTGAACAGCCGCGAGGTACGATGATTCTGGCAGCTAAAATTAAAACGACATAAATTGTTCGGGTGTTATCAGGCAACGAATGATAACCCAAAGGCTGTCCCCTTCAAGGGACAGCCTTTTCGTATGTCATCAGCGCCGAACCCATCTGACCTCACGCCTAACATCGAGAAAAAAGACTATCCGGTCATTCGGGACAAGCTATGTGTGAATATGCAACATGGAGCCTATGACTTTATTAATTTTTTTGACCTGAGCAACCGATAAATATATTGGAGTGAGCCTCCTTTAATCTCCCGTTTTTATTAGGGTAGAACTGGTTAGACATAGAGAGCGAGGGATTAGATTGGAAGTATATCGAGCATTTATCTTCCGTCTGTTGCGCAACTATCTGATTGGTTCATTAACAGCCATCTTTGTTGTGGGCACAGTAATCATGGTTTCAACTTTGCAAATACCTCATATCCAATATGTCCGATTAGTGGTCATCGTACTTATCTCTATTCTGTTCATGCTGGTTGCAGAGCTGATTACGCTGTGGGCCCAGTTGGGTCCGATCAGGCATTTTTTTGCCGCAGAGCACCATGAAAGGGCCGAATTAGAGAAAATGTACGAGAGAATTCACCGCTTTCCAGGACAGACCATATATCGTATTATCGGACCACATATGTTAGGGTTTTCACTGCCGGCTGCCGGTTTTACACTCTGGATGATCTGCACAGGCTGGTTGGAGATTCCATATGGATTTGTTGGAATTGCGGCTGCGTGTGCATTGCTGATCGGCATTATGCATGCACTGATTGAGTATTATCTTTCCGTAAGGGCAGTGAGACCACTGTTACTTGAGGTACGTCGCAGGGGCAAGAAATTGTACGGTGTTGAACCTTCACTAGGTGGACGAGTGCTTGTTTCGATGAGACGAAAATTTCAGATCAGTACGGCACTTATCGGTTTATTTCCACTATGCTTGTTTTTCTTGGCTACGTATATCCGACTTCAATACATAGATCAGCAGTTTGCTAAGGAATATACGCTTTGGGGCGTGCTTGTTGTTATTTTGGGAGCTGGATTTGCCTTTGTGGGAAGCTGGCTGTTGATCCGGGATGTCCGTGATCCGGTTACGGAGCTGACACACGAGATGACGCGAATACAGGGCGGAGAATTCGGCAGAAGGACACCGGATCTGTATGCAGATGAATTTTCGGCCCTGATCTCCGGATTTAACATCATGATTAATCGTCTGGAGATGAGACAGGAGCGCAATCGGCAGTTGCTGCAAAGCTACTTCTCGCTGCTGGCTGCTGCCCTGGATGCCCGGGATAAGTATACAGCGGGACACTCCATGCGTGTAGCAGAGTATTCCCTTCTGATCGGAAGACGGAGCGGTATGAATGAAGAACAGGCCGATTTGTTATATAAGTCTGCATTGCTTCATGACATCGGCAAAATTGGTATACCGGATGAGGTGTTGTTAAAAGACGGCAAACTCAGCGATGAGGAATTTGCCATCATTCGTACACATCCTGTGTTAGGTGAAAGTATTTTGCTTCAGATCGAACCTGTTGATGCTATGGCTGACTTTTTGCCTGGCGTACGATCACATCACGAAAGATATGATGGCAAAGGATATCCTGATGGTATGGTGGGAGAGGATATTCCGCTATTTGGACGAATTATTGCGGTAGCCGATGCTTTTGATGCCATGACGTCAGATCGTCCATATCGGAATGGCATGAGTGATGAGAAGGCATTGATGATTCTGGAAGAAGGAAAAGGGACCCAGTGGGACCCTTATTTTGCAGGGCTGTTTATTGACGAGTGGAGAAGGCTGAAACATCTGGAGGTCAAGTCGAAGGAGGGGGTTAGCTAATCCCCTCCGTCCATTTGGTTTCTTTTCTGCGCCGCCGATGAAGGGAAAGTCCTGTAATGATGGTGAAGATGCATTCCCCGAGAATAACTGCAGCGAGTGCGTCATAAATAATATGCTGCTTGATAAGTAGTGTCGATATAATAATCAGAGTTGCTCCGGCAGCGACCAGTCCCTTGATGAATCGGCGGATATTTGATACCGAGAGGACGGCACGCATGACGAGATAAGAGTGCAGGGCATGAATGCTGGGAAAACAGTTGAAGGGGCGATCCTGACTGTAGAGCCAGCTAATCACGGCCGATCCCGGACCAGCCAAGGTCAGCTCGGGGCGCGGAACCATAGTCTGGAAATTGAAATAAATCAGGTAACAGATCCAGACACAGATGTTCATAGACAACAGGACACGATAATACATAAGTCGATCCTTGGCACACAGATAAGCGAGCACACCGAACACAAACGGATACC
This sequence comes from Paenibacillus barcinonensis, assembly GCF_003217495.1. Classification (GTDB taxonomy): domain Bacteria; phylum Bacillota; class Bacilli; order Paenibacillales; family Paenibacillaceae; genus Paenibacillus; species Paenibacillus barcinonensis. The sequence goes on from NZ_QJSW01000024.1 coordinate 22,291, forward strand.
ATCCCAGATAGGGAATCGACATCGCAGGGATAAATGGAAGCAACTGATCCAGCGGAGAGTTCAGGACAACATATCCGCGTTCTGGACTGTTCAGAATATCATAGAATATGCCCATGACCGCCAGGGATAACATCAGACTTAACGAGAGCCAATAGGATTTGTTTTTTAACACATGCATAGCCATACTTCTCCTTTCATCATGTTTGAAGCAAGCACGAGTACAGCTTTATAAAGAAAAAATTTAAACAAGAATATATTTTACTACGTCCTGCACACATTTTAAATGTTGAATTTGTGCCTTTTTTTGTTTCTTTTTGATGGAGATTTTATGTCGCGGTGGTTGGAGCATGATATGATATAACCAAATAAGAAATACAAACAAAGGTAGCACTTGGGTTTTAACGTCGGACAACAGGAGTGAATCAATGCAATTTTCGAAGATGTTCGTACTCAATATGAGCATGCTTATTACGATTGCTTATCTGGCAAGTGTTTTCTATAAATATATCGTAATACGTGCTTCGTCCCGAGTGAAACAGATCAGTTCCGTGCTTGCGCTTATTTTTGCTGGATGGATCAGCACCGTATTTGGATTTCAGTTGACAGATGAGGTTGTTTTTGACCTTCGTTACGTACCATTAATTGTCGCCGTATTAACGTACAGACAACCCTATAGTGTCATTATTGTGGGTGTAGGCATAGGTTTATCCAGGTTAACCTTTGGCATTACAGATGCTACGATTGCCGCGGTGTTGAATATGTCTATTCTTGGAGTGCTGTGTGCGGGCCTGAACATCTGGATGAGACGCAGCAGCTACAGATTAATTGTCAAAGGCATTCTGGTTACAGTGATCGTCAACGTTGTAAACAGCGTGAACATTGCTTTTCTGGGCGTCATTCCACCCGCGTATTTCTTCTCCCATATTATGCCGTATACACTTCCTACCGGAATTGTGCTCAGCCTTATCTTTGCCTTTATTTTGCGTGATTTTCAGAACGAGCAGAATCGGATTCTGCTGATTCAGAGTACAAATCGGCTTTTATCCTTGCAGAAGGAGGAGCTGCAGAAGGCGCAGATTGTACTGGAGGATCGGGCGAAGCAGCTGATGATCGCCTCCCAGTACAAATCGGAGTTTTTGGCGAATATGTCCCATGAATTGCGGACGCCGCTGAACAGTGTAATCAATTTTGCCCAGATGATTAGTGAAAATGCCGATACGATGGAGCGGGAGGAGATTATCCGTTTTGCGAACATGATTGATCAGTCCGGGCAGGAGCTGCTCAGGTTGATTAACGATATTCTCGATTTATCGAAGGTTGAAGCAGGCCGTCTGGATATTGTCCTGGAGGATATCAGTCTTAGCCAGCTGCTTGAGGATGCGATGAATCATTTCCAACTGGTTGCAGACAAAAAGGGGATTGAGCTCGTGCTGGAAAAGAAAGCCGGGCTGCCAGATACACTCTGGTCTGATCCACAGCGCGTGCAGCAGATTTTACGAAATCTGATGTCCAATGCAATCAAGTTTACGCCTCGAGGAAAGGTGACCCTTACAGTCAGCATCAGACAGGTGAAGCAGGAAGATCATGTTAGCGACTGTCTGGTTTTCTCTGTACAGGACACTGGCATTGGCATACCGGAGGACAAGCATCATTCCATATTTGAAGCTTTTCAACAGGCGGATGGCTCCATAAGCCGGAAATTCGGGGGTACGGGCCTCGGTCTTTCCATCAGCAGGGATTTGGCCAGATTGCTCGGTGGGTCCATTGAACTTGAGAGTGCAGCAGGCCAAGGGAGCATATTCCATCTTCGCCTTCCAGTGACTGTGAAAAAATGAGTTGACAACCTTCGTGCCTGGAGTAGAATTTGGGATGACAACTAGCATCGGCCGGCAAAGCATGACCCGGTCTAAGGAGTGTATCCCCATACAGAAGATGGTCAAGATGAACCCCTCCTCGTTCATGAGCAAGCCACGGCGCAAGGGTTCGACACAACGCACGAATTTATCAATCGCAACATGGGAGGGCGTACCTGCAATTATTTTGCAAACGTTGCTGGGAGGTCCATTTCTAACCGGGTTTTTGCTGTACCTTGGGGCCGGGTCGAGGCATATCGGCTTTGTGCTCGCCATTACCACGTTTGTTAACATCGCACAGATCGGTGCTGCATACTGGATGCAGCGTATTCGCAGCCGAAAGCGCGCGCTGTTGCTGTTCGTTGGGGCTCACCGTATTTTGTGGAGTGCAACGGGACTGATTCCGTTCATGTTCCCCAAGGAATGGTGGGTCAGCGTTTATATTGGCTTATATACCATCGCTTTTATATGTAATACCATTGGCGGTATGATCTGGACTTCCCTGATCGGGGATATCGTGCCTGCCAAGGTGAGAGGACGTTATTTCGGGATACGAAATACGATTCTGAATGCACTTGGAAGCGTATGCTTGTTTGGCGGAGGCATTCTTCTGGATCGTTATCCCGGAGAAACGGGTTTTCTCATTCTGTTTATTCCGGTATGGATCTGTGCCATTGCCAATACCGTAATCTATTTCTTTTACCCGGATATGCCGTTTGAGCGCTCGACCGAAAAGTCTTTCTCCCGTATGTTCGTCAAGCCGTTTCAGGATCGGGCTTTCCTGAAGGCGACTGTTTTTTTGGCGGTGTGGCTGCTGATTCAGACATTAATTGTTCCACTTTATTCTTATGTCATGCTGGATCTGTTGAAGATCAGCTATCAGATGGTCTCCCTGATTACGGTAGTTCAGACACTGGTGATGATGGCCGGATTCTATATCTGGGGCAATCTGAATGCAAGATATAGCAACAAAACGCTGCTATTCTGGACATTGCCTGTGATTGCGTTATCCTGTCTGTCATGGGGCTTGATGTCCTTTGCTCCGGTATTGGTTGCATTGTTTCTGTCCCATATCTTCCTCGGCATCGGTGTTGGCGGCTTTAACCAGCTTGCGTTTAATTTTACGATCGGAGATACGCCAAAAAGTGAAAGGCCAATGTTTGTCGCCGTCTATTCGGCTCTGACTGGCGTAACCTCGTTTATCGGTCCGCTGATTGGCGGCTGGCTGTACGAGAAGATGGAGAATCTCTCGGAAGCGATGGTCTGGATCTCCACTTACGGCTTTCAGGTGACGGTGGGTGCAGTCATGCTGCTGCTTACATTTACCTTGGGACGACGTGTGCTTTTGAAATAAATACAGAACAAACAGTTTCAGGATCATCCGATATATAATGGACAGATTGGAGGGATGGATATGACTCATCCTGAACGTAAAGCGATGGTGATCGGGGCTACCGGGCTGGTCGGCGGACTGCTGGTACGCAGCCTGCTTGAGCATTCGCATTACAGCGAGGTTCGCATTCTGGTCAGACGAAGACTTGAGCTGGAGCACCCCGCACTGAAGCAATATATCGTAGATTGGGCGGAGCTGGATAGTCAGGGGGAGCTGTTTGAAGGCATCCATGACCTCTACTGCTGTCTGGGCACCACGATCAAAAAAGCGGGCAGTCAGGAGCAATTCCGCGAGGTTGATTTTCATTATCCCGTTCGTGCTGCGATGCTGGCTAAACAGCATGGCGTAGAACAGATGCTGGTTATATCCTCTATGGGAGCCAGTGCGAGTTCACGTGTGTTTTACAGCCGGACCAAGGGAGAGATGGAGGATGCACTCTCCGATATCGGGTTTGGTTCCCTGCACATCTTCCGCCCATCACTCATTCTGGGTGATCGCGGAGAGAAGCGTTTTGGCGAGGAGCTTGCTGCCCATGCCATGAAATGGCTCGATCGCTGGACACCAGCCAAGTACCGGGCTGTGCAAGCTTCAACGATTGCTCAAGCGATGAGGAATATCGCCATCGTTCAGACCGCGGGCATTCACGTGTATCCTAATGATGTAATTCATGCCGTTGGAGCAGAGTGACAAGCGTTTCTCCCCTGAATAAGAGCATGATATAATAGGTTTTAAAAATAACAGCAAAGTCTTGTCCGCTTTATAGGTGGCAGGGCAGCGAACACAAAGGAGAAGCTGTCGAATGAAAAAAGCAATCTCGACCGAGCAGGCACCAGGCGCTATCGGTCCATACAGTCAGGCGGTAGATGCAGGTGACTTCATCTATACCTCAGGTCAGCTGGGTCTGAATCCGCAAACGGGTGAATTCGGAGCAGATGTTCAGGAGCAGACTCGGTTGTCCCTGAGCAACGTGAAAGCCATCCTGGAAGCCGCAGGCACAAGCATGGATAAAGTGGTCAAAACAACCGTATTCCTCAAAGACATGAATGACTTTGTTCCCGTCAATGAAGTATACAGCAGCTTTTTTACGCAGCCGTACCCTGCACGCAGTGCTGTAGAGGTAGCGCGTCTGCCCAAAGATGCATTGGTAGAGATTGAAGTTATCGCACTGAAATAGAATGCCGGATCACCCTGTTACGGGGGTCCCCTTCTATTCCGCATCCTGTTACAGCAAAATAAGCCGATTAAAGGGGGAATTGACCCCAAATCGGCTTTTTTGCTGTAGTTTTGTTTTATAATGGAAGGAACGATCTAATCACGGTCTTGATTACGGGCGAAGAACAGCCATACAGCATAAACTGCAAGCACGATTGCAAGGATAATTCCTGTGTAATACACAGAGGTGATATCCTTTTGTTTCAGTGCAATGGCGATATAAGCCCAAGTAAACACGAGCGGGTATACACTGTCGCGGTAACGGAAACTGACCAGCACAGCCAGCACTGCACCCACGATCAGCATAATGATCGTCCAAGCGGTTTCACTAATGCCGAATCCGTCCCATCCGATTTTGTATAGAAAGACCGCTACGTTAACGATCGTAGCTACGCTGACCCATCCGAGATATACGCTGAAGGGCAGTTTGACAAGCCATATTTCGGCAGTGGTAGGCATGGTGATCTCACGTGTTCTTACATACAGTACAATCAGGCTGAGCAGTAGCAGTACGATAATGATCAGCGCGAGTCCAATGTACAGATTCTGAAAAGCAAAGATCCACGCCACGTTAAAGACACAGCTGGCAAGAAACCAGTAGCCAAGACGGGTGATGGAATCATTTTTCCAGGACGCCGGAACAAATTGATAGATAATGAAGCCGGCCAGAAGCAGGTAGATCAGACCCCAGATTGCAAAGGCGTAACCCGAAGGTGTCAGCAATACAGGGTACATGTCCGATACTTCCTTGTTGGTCCGTCCACCAATCGGCAGCGCATTGGAGAGATAGTTCACAATAATAACAGCTATAAAACCGAGGGCGTTTAACCATTTGTACGGATTGTTACGGGACATGACGTTTCCTCCTTAGTTTAACTATTTTTAATGAACCGCGGGTCAGTCTACAATGAATTTACCCACGAATGACGTGTTCTAATAATCGCCGCATCCAAAGTATGCAGTTGACCTTCAGGACGACAGGATGGACGTGGCTTCATGGGACGGAGTTGTCCTCTGTCCCAATGTACGCCACAATCGGTTGAAATATGCCCATAGATGCCGGCTCACAGGAAGGGGGAGTTGTGATGTTTACTAGAGAAATGATGGAGAAGCAGCAAACCTGGCTATATGTGGCAGCTCTGCTTGCAGGTGCCTGGATTGGACTGACCGCCCCCGAATCGGGAGATGTTATTCATCATGCGGTGTCTCCCATTCTGGCTGTGCTGTTATACAGCATGTTTGTACAGATCCCTTTTCTGGAGCTCAAAGCATCCTGGATGAATCTGCGTTTTATGTCTGCACTGATCATGGTTAACTTTATCGTTGTACCTGCGGTGGTGTGGCTGCTTACTCTGCTGTTTCCGCAATCGCCTGCCGTTCTAATCGGCGTATATCTTGTACTGCTGACCCCATGTATTGACTATGTCATCGTGTTTACACAGTTAGGGCGGGGGAATGAGCGATTGATGCTGGCAGCGACTCCGGTTCTGTTCGTGGTGCAGATGCTTCTGCTGCCCGTGTATCTCTGGCTTTTCCTCGGCGTAGAAGCAGCTCGAATGATGCAGGCCGGTCCGTTTGCAGAGGCTTTCCTGTTCCTGATTATGATTCCGCTAATGCTGGCAGTGCTTACTCAGCTACTCTCCAAGAAAAATGCAAGCGGACAACGGGTGCTTAATGCTATAGCATGGTTACCGGTTCCCATGATGGCTCTGGCCTTAACCACAGTTGTTGCCTCGCAGATCGGTAAGGTTTATCACGATGTAGGCATTATTCTGAAGGTTATACCGATCTATCTTGCTTTTCTAATTATTATGCCCTTGTTATCCCGAATCATTGCAAAACTCTTCCGATTGGATACAGGTGCAGGCCGGGCGTTGATCTTTAGTGCTGCCACCCGAAATTCATTGGTTGTTCTGCCGCTGGCTTTGTCGCTTCCCGCGGAGTGGGCTGCTATCGCCGCGGCCGTTATCGTTACTCAGACGATGGTGGAGCTTGTGGGGGAACTGATCTATATCCGGCTTGTGCCTAATGTCATCCTGCGGGAGCAGAAAATCGAATGGAGGTGAAAACCCTTCCTGACGATAATCCATGGTTGGCTGCAAATGAATACGTGAAGAGGATTCCCTGACAGATTATGTCGAGAAATCCTCTTTTTTTAATGCACACAGGTTAATCACATACCTGTGTGAATGACCGTTTTTCGATACTCGGCAGGTGTGATGCCTTCGATTTTTTTGAACACTTTGCTGAAATACTTCTCATCCTGAAAACCAACCATCTCCGAGATCGTAGCCACTCGAAGTGAAGGGTTATGGAGCAGTAGCTTGGCATTATTGATCCGCAGCCTGCCCAGATATTCCGACCAGTTCAGCCCGAACTGCTGCTTGAACTTGCGTGAGATGTACTCTCTGCTCAGGTAGAAACGTGCGGCGATCTGCTGCAAGGACAAGTCTTCTTGATAGTGAGCGTCCATGTAGCGGGCAATTTCAGTCATGGGATCAGGATCGGTGTGATGCTGAGCTGTGAGTGCTTTCCCGGCTGCCAGCAGACGATGCTCCAGCAAAGATCGAAGCTGAGGAAAGGAGAGCAATCCTTCAGCATCAAACGGAAGCTCAGTCAACGGAAGCTCGTGTTCTTCAACAGATTCTTCCTCATAAACGGTAGTATGTTCTCTATCTGCTAACCAGCGGCTGAGCATCCATTCCAGCTCCTGCATCCACAGCTGTAGCTGCTCTGCGCTGATCGCCTCAAGCTCCGTGAACGGATCAAGCCACTCAGCGACGACAGCAGATACACTGGCAGCGCGGCAACTCATGGCCGCAATGCGCATGGGCTCTTCGAAGCTGCTGAGCCGTTTGCCTTTCGTTCTGCCAGCAGTTTCTGTGGTGGAGTGAATGCGCTTGAATGTAAGCAAGATATTCCGCCTCCACAATGTAGAGCTGGCCTCCAGATAGGCTGCTGATATGCCATCAGGGTAGTTGTCACAGGACGATATGCCAAAATGAAGCCGGCGATGTATCGTCTGCTCCAATCCATCATTAATCGTACGGAGAATATGCTCCAGTGAGGATTGCGAACCCCAGTGCAGCAGTACGATTTCATCTGGCTGATTCAGCTGATGGAAAGTAACACCTTCTGCCGGGGTGCTCAGCATCTCTGCACAGACATTCAGCACCGAGAAAATGAGCAGGTCCGGCTGGCTACGATATTTAGCCAGACAATCCGGGTCGAGATGCGACAGGCTGGTGACAGCCACGCTGCATAATGGAATATGGCAGGGCAGGTTCAATTCCTCCTGCAAACGCTGGATGTGTGCAGATCTGCTGCCTCTGCCGATCGCCAGCTCCGTGAGCAGACGATCCTGATAATGCGGTCGCATCTGGTTCACGACGATGGATTGTTTGGCGGACTCTGTACGTGAAGCCTCTTCATCCATCCACGCCTTAACCGCTTTGAGCAAAGAAGCATTCAGTTCCTCGGCTTCAACAGGCTTCAGCAAGTAATCCATGCCGCCGTGGCGGATGGCGTGTCTGACCAGTTCAAAGTCGTCATACCCGCTTATGACAATGACCTTACTATGGGGGTGATGAGCGGATATCCATTCAAGCAATGCCATGCCATCCTTGCCGGGCATGCGCATATCACTAAGTATGATTTCCGGCTGATGAGCTGTAATCGCTTCGATTGCCTCGTGTCCATCTGCTGCTTCCAGTAATACGTCAATGCCCAGCTCATCCCAGTTACCGAGTAACTGGATGGCATGACGGACGTGTTGTTCATCATCGACAAGCAGTGCTTTCATGTATAGTTTCACTCTCCCGCGTATAGTTTGACTAGAAGCTTCACACCGCCTGACTGGATATTATCAATCTCGATTCTGGCAGGTTTACCTGGGTGGGAGTTCAGGGCAAGTCTGCGTACAACATTTCGAAGGCCGATGGATTCGGTCATTTCCGATTCGTTCATCATTTCCGTTGTCGTTTCCTGCGGTTGAAGCCAGCTTCGGATCTCACTCAGCTTGTCTTCGGGAATAGCTGGACCATTGTTGATCAGCTCTATCTCGATCCATTGTTCATGCACGCAGCGGCTGCTGATAGAGATGTAGCCTTTTCCCGGCTGTATATCTGCTCCATGCTTAAAGTAATTCTCAATTAACGGCTGCAGTGTCATCCGGGGCATCTGTACTGATAAGGTATCCTCGGCAAATTGCATCTGCACCTCAAGCCGTTCACCAAAGCGTTCCTGCTGAAGCTCCAGATACAACCGGGCGTGTTCCGCTTCTTCACGGAGAGTGACACAGGTCTGATCGCGCATGCTGTAACGCAGCATTTTGGATAAGGAGGATAGCAGGGTATAGGCTCGCTTCCCTTGCTGCTGCAGTGCCAGTGTACCGATAGACTGCAAGGTATTATACAGAAAATGCGGGTGAATCTGTGCCTGCAGCGCTTTGAGCTGATTGGTCTTGTTTGCCAGCTCCAGCTGGTACTCCCGCAAAATCAGGTTGTTGACTGTATCCATCATATCCCGGAAATGCCTTGCCAGTACCCCGAATTCATCCCGGCTCGACAGGTGGATATCGACATGCAGACGGCCTGCCTGAATCTGGTTCATATACCGCATCAGCTGTTTGAGCGGACCTGTGATGCGTATGGAAATAAACAAGGTTGCTACGATCACAAATACAAGCGCTACAATGGCAATCACTGCATTATTCCAGGTGAGCGAAGTCGCTCTTGCATACAACGTTTCGTTAGGAATTTGTTTCACAATGGTCCAGTCTGCATAGCTATTTCCGAGCTGCTGATATACATACATCGAGTGATCCTGCTCGAAATGACCTGCCGCATTACGCGCTGCGCTGGCATGGGCCCGTCCTTCTTGAAGCGCGCTCGCTGCCACTGGCTGCAGATGGTTGGCCTCGTGAGCTCCTTGTACCTCTGTGTGGCCTTGATAGATAATCCGATTCTGTCCATCCACGACATAGATTTGTTCTTTGTCCGGGTCATATAGTCTGCTGCAGATTGCGGAAATGCTGTTCATATTGAGGTCGATAGCCAGCACACCGAGCCGTTCAGGGGAAGGGATGTCCCGAATAATTCGGTGCAGGGTTATGACCGTTCTTGGTGAATCATCGGGAGAAGCGGCCTTGAAGCCATAGGTATGGCTCATATGTGCGGACTCCACCCAGATGTCTGAGCTTGTTGTCCCTGCCTGACCATGCAGTGCATCGGAATAGGCTTGCTTGCGTTCCTCCCGTTTCGGGAAAGGGCTTGTAATCAAGGTGGACTGGTTGGATGCAAAGGAATGCAGGTAAAGCTGGAACACATCCGGTACAGCGGCCTTGATCGTTTGCAACGTGGTGTACACCTCGGCAACGGCCCGATAGTCACCCGGTAATTTGGCGAGATTACGCAGGAAGTTAGGATCATTGTATACGGCGAGCGAGGCTCGTGCCACATTATCAACGTAATTGTTGAGATTGGTCGATGCCTGATAGATGAGCCGTTTGTTCTCTTCCAGGGCTTGATCTCGCAAGGCTGTTTTTGTTTGGATAAACGTCATGCTGATCGACGCCAGCAGTGGAATGGTCGTGGCAATTAGCATAAAGCCAATCAGTTTGGTGCGAATGCTGTAATATTTGGACATCAGTACACCCCTTCTGGCCGATCGTCGAGAGGACAATATTTTACACCCGATTGTTCACAAGTGTCGGTATGTCTCTGTATGATTTTGGAGTTTAATAGAACAAGAGACCAATATCAACCATCTATAGAAGGGGAGAACGATATGAAGCATCGCAAGTCTTCACAGCTGTTACAGCAGCTTGTGTTCGTGGGTCCCTCCGTTGTGTTTTTTATTCTCATCATCGTGGTCCCTTTCCTGCTTGGCATGGTATATTCCTTCACGGACTGGAACGGAGTATCTGCCAGCGTGAACTGGGTAGGACTTGATAATTTCGTGCATATTTTTGCAAACGATCCCAAGTTCCAGACTGCGTTTTGGTTTACGGTACGCTTTACTGTTGTGGGGGTGCTCCTCACCAACGTGATCGGTTTTTTTCTCGCTTATTTTCTGACCAAACCGCTCAAGACGAGAAATGTGCTACGTACCATCTTTTTTATGCCTAACGTCATCGGCGGGCTGCTGCTCGGCTTTATCTGGCAGTTCATATTTGTGAAAGGGTTTTCAGCAGTAGGCGACGTGACGGGCTGGTCCTTCTTCAACCTCCCGTGGCTGGGCGATGAGCCGACAGCCTTCTGGGGAATTGTCATCGTATTTGTATGGCAGACCGCTGGATATTTGATGGTTATCTACATCTCGTCCTTGACGAATGTATCCTCTGATCTGCTGGAGGCCGCTGAAATTGATGGAGCCAGCCGCTGGCAGGTATTACGGAGCATTATTTTACCACTGATTATGCCTGGTGTAACGATCTGTTTGTTCCTGGCGATCTCCTGGTCCTTCAAAATGTTCGATCTCAACCTGTCACTCACCAAGGGCGGTCCGTTTGGATCAACCGAGTCGGTTGCACTGAACATCTATAATGAGGCCTTTGTTAACAACCGGTACGGGATTGGAACGGCTAAAGCATTTATATTCTTTATCATTGTAGCAATCATCACGATGGTTCAGGTGCGTGTGACGAAGAGCAAGGAGGTAGAAGCTTGATGGAGACAACGAAAAATTACCGCTTCGGTACTATGATCACTGAAATTATCATGGTGCTGCTCGGGTTATTGTTCCTCATTCCGTTTTACTTCCTGTTTGTGAATTCGGTCAAAACGTTTGGTGATCTGCTCACCAACTCGGCTGCCTGGCCGGAAGCGTTCCAGTGGGGCAACTACGCCAACGCCTGGGAGAAAATCAGCTTCCCGTCAGCACTCGTCAACTCGCTGATCGTAACCATCGTCAGCAATCTGCTGCTGGTGCTGATCAGCTCCATGGCCGCGTACCGCATGGTACGCAGCAATACACGGTTTAACCGGATTCTGTTCGGCCTGTTTATTGCAGCGATGGTGATTCCGTTTCAGTCTATCATGATTCCACTCGTTACGGTAACCAGCAATCTGGGGCTGATCGACAGTCTGGGTGGACTGATTATCTGTTATCTCGGGTTCGGGGCCCCAATGTCGATCTTCCTGTTTCATGGCTTTGTCAAATCGGTTCCCCTGGAGATTGAAGAGGCTGCAAGGGTCGATGGAAGCTCGGCTTACGGGGTATTCTTCCGAATTGTTTTCCCGCTCATGAAGCCGATGTACATCACCGTCATTATTCTGAATACACTCTGGATCTGGAATGACTATCTGCTGCCGTCCCTGATCCTGCAAAGCTCCAATCTTCGCACCATTCCGATCGCGACCTTTGCCCTGTTCGGTCAATATACGAAGCAGTGGGATCTGGCACTGCCGGCATTGGTGCTGGGCATCATGCCAATCATTATTTTCTTCCTGCTGATGCAGAAATATATTATTCAGGGCATTACAGCAGGGTCCGTGAAGGGGTGAGTGCGAGGGCTGGTCGCTCCGGCTTTATGTGCGCTTTCGGTCGCTGTTGCTCCTCGGGGGCCTGAATGTATGAAAGCAAGGAAGCCCCCGAGTATCAAAGGCGAAC
>NZ_QJSW01000024.1:34456-82098 GCF_003217495.1 Paenibacillus barcinonensis
GCTGGTCGCTCCGGCTTTATGTGCGCTTTCGGTCGCTGTTGCTCCTCGGGGGCCTGAATGTATGAAAGCAAGGAAGCCCCCGAGTATCAAAGGCGAACGCTCCGCTCCTCCAGCGCATCATAAAGCCTCCGCTCCGTGCCTCGCACGAAGGTGGCAAAGGGCGTATCTGCCCGCAGGGCTTGGGCAGATACCGCCAGAGCAGAGCGGGGAAGGACCAAAGCAAGGGATAAACAGAATGAGGTTCGTAAAAGGTGAAACACAAGGGCTGGTCGCTCCGGCTTTATGTGCGCTTTCGGTCGCTGTTGCTCCTCGGGGGCCTGAATGTACTAGAACAAGGAAGCCCCTGAGTATCAAAGGCGAACGCTCCGCTCCTCCAGCGCATCATAAAGCCTCCGCTCCGTGCCTCGCACGAAGGTGGCAAAGGGCGTATCTGCCCGCAGGGCTTGGGCAGATACCGCCAGAGCAGAGCGGGGAAGGACCAAAGCAAGGGATAAACAGAATGAGGTTCGTAAAAGGTGAAACACAAGGGCTGGTCGCTCCGGCTTTATGTGCGCTTCTGGTCGCTGTTGCTCCTCAGGGGCCTGAATGTATGAAAGCAAGGAAGCCCCCGAGTATCAAAGAGCAATGGATTTAATCTGAGATCAGCTACGCATGCACACGTTGTGTGAATGTGCTAGTTCATCTATATAGTAAGAAAAAGAAGATGAGCGTAAGAAATGGGTCATGTTAAGTCAAGGCGGATGAAAAGCAAGAGAGGAAGAAAGAGCATACAGGCGGTTATACTGAAACTAAGAGACAGGGGAGAGTGTATCTATGAAAAGAATGACAAAGTTAACGCTGCTAATGTTAATTGCTTTTTCAGTGATGCTTGCAGGGTGCGGGAATGGTGACAAGAGCGGTAGTCCAGTAAATACAGATGCTCAGAATGGCGGCGGTGGAAATGCGGCTGGCACCAAAACGATAAAAATTTTCCAATACAAAGTTGAAATTGCAGAAGCGCTAAACCGTCTTAAAGCTGAGTATGAGTCTTCCCATCCAGGCATCAAGCTGGATATTCAGACAGTAGGGGGAGGAAGTGATTACGGTGCTGCACTCAAGGCCAAATTTGCCGCAGGCGAACAGCCGGACATTTTTAACGTGGGTGGATACCGTGAACTGGATACCTGGCTTGAATATCTGGAAGACCTGTCTAACGAGCCTTGGGTCAAGGATGTGCTGGAAGTTGCCAAAGAGCCGATGACCAAGGATGGCAAGCTTTATGGACAGCCGCTCGCGCTGGAAGGGTACGGATTTATTTATAACAAGGATTTGTTTGCCAAAGCGGGCATTACCGAAATCCCGACAACACTGGAGCAGCTGGATCAAGCAGCGAAGAAGCTGCAGGACGCAGGCATTACACCCTTCTCCAACGGTTATCAGGAGTGGTGGGTACTGGGCAATCACAACGTCAATGTAGCATTTGCCAATCAGGCTGACCCGGTTAAATTCATTCAAGGGCTGAATGAAGGTACAGAGAAGATTCCAGGCAACCCGGTGTTTAACGAATGGTTGAATCTGCTGGACCTGACGCTGAAATACAGCAACAAAAATCCGCTCACGACGGACTACAACACACAGGTAACGTTGTTTGCCAGTGGTGATGCGGCGATGATGCAGCAGGGGAACTGGACACAGGTACAGATTGACGGCATCAACCCGGACTTGAACCTGGGCATTCTGCCAATGCCGATCACGAACGAACCCAATGACAAGCTGTTTGTAGGCGTACCAAGCAACTGGGTTGTGAACAAAAACTCCCAAGTGAAAACCGAGGCCAAAGCGTTTCTGGAATGGCTTGTCACATCCGACATTGGTAAGCAGTATATGACGAAGGAATTCAAGTTTATCCCGGCATTCAGTTCGATTCAGGCTTCCGAGGAAGAGCTGGGTGACTTGGCGACAGATATTATGAAGTACAGTCAGGCAAACAAAACGTTGAGCTGGAACTTTAGCCGTTTCCCAGAAGGGGTTCCACAAGAGTTCGGTAGCACAATTCAAGCGTATGTAGCAGGGAAGTCCGACAAAAAGGCGTTGCTTGATGGCCTGCAGCAGAACTGGGATAGTTTGAAAAAATAAAAACATATGTATATGTGAAGTCAGTTGCATCTTTTGCAGCTGGCTTCTTTGCTTCCCTGAAAGTGTGGATAACTTCATGTCTTACAAATTATAAAATATAATTTTACATCAGCTTCATACTATATGTGGATATCCTGTGTGTATATCATCTAAATGTGGACAACTGCTCAGGGAATATGTGTTTATCAACGAATGTGCTTGCATTTGTTAAAATAGTACTATATAGTTCTATTTATGAATAACAACAACGATATATCGAATCAAAATCAATCTAAAATGTCCAAACCGAGAGGCTCTAGTCCGGTGAACCGAACCAAAGCGGTTGAAGTGGCGGCGCAGCTTTTTCTAAGGCAAGGTTATGCTTATGTCAGCATGGATGAGGTAGTGCGAGTCAGTGGCGTTTCCAAATCCAACATCTATTATCATTTTAAAAACAAGGAGGAACTGCTTCAGGCAGTGGTTCAGTTCTGGATTGCCCAATACGAATCACAGCTGTATCTGCTGCTCAGCCAGCGTGAACGGGGCGTGGAGGAACGAATGAACTCCTTCCTGGCCATGCTCTCGGCAGGCATAGAAAGTCGAAACTTTGAAGGGACCTGTCCGTTTGTTACCCTTTACATGCATGCACCCGATCATGCCTCCCATGCGAAGGAAAGCATCTCGAACTTTTTCCGGGAGCTTATACCTATGGTGGAGAAGCTGCTCCAGCAAGGGGTGGAACGCGGAGAATTCCGCAAGGGTATTGAGCCGGGAGCGGCAGCTGCTCTGTTCGTTGCTGCACTTGAAGGTTCGCTGATTCTAGCCGGAACTTCTCGTAATCTGGATATTATTGAACAGTCGGCACAAACGTTTTGTCAGATGCTTCGCTAAGCGAGGCTCTTTTTTTGAGTCTTATTAGTACTAAATAGTACTAATAAGATGATGTTATATGAGGCTAATACGAGATAAAGATGGAATTAAAACTAAAAATAGATTAAATAGTGTGGAGGTTTAATAGATGAATCAAACAGCGTTGGCACAAACCGTTCTGCTGATGACAGGCAGCACAGGTTTTATTGGAAGGGAAACCGTCAAACAACTTGTGGAGAAGACAGATGTACATATGCTGCTGCTGGTTCGCTCCGCGGAGCGGGCCAGAATCGTACTGGAGAGCTACGGAGTGAGCAGCTTTGAACAAATTACGTTTATCGTAGGCGATTTATCTTTGGCAGGTTTGGGGCTTGTTCAAACGGATCGTGAACGCATCAGGAAGGCGAATGTCATACTTCATGCAGGCGGCACAATGGATATTACACTGGGACGAGAGACAGCGAACAAAATATTTATGCATGGGGCGAGAGAATTAGCGCAGTTAGCACAGGATATCCAGGATAACGGAGGATTGCGGCATTTTATTCATGTCGTAGGTTATATGAGTCCTTATGGGCAGGAAGGCGAGCAACAAGAACAGACGAAGGTGAAACATGCAGACAGCCAGGAGAGCGCGTATGAAGAGATGAAATTTCAAGCGGATGGGTTTATTCGAACACATGCGCAGACCTATGGCTACCCTTTATCTGTCGTAAATCCCAGTACAGTGGTTGGACCCCGTCCGACGGGGGAGACGGAGCAGACAGGAGGCATTGGATTGCTGATTGGCGCTGTGCAGAGAGGTTTCATGCCGGTTGTACCTGGTGGTTCCTCTTACTGGCTGCCACTCGTCGAGAATGATGTGGTGGCAGAGACACTGGTGTTTTTGACGCAGGATGAGGCTCCTCTTGGGGGGACTTATCCGCTGTTGGCGCGTAAAGAGGATAGTCCGAACATGAAGGATATGCTGAATCTGATCACGAAGCAGCTGGATGTGCCCAGACCAGCGGGAGTATTACCGCTATCTTGGATTCAACGCCTTATGAAGCTTGGGGGAAGTCGCATCAGTGGTATTCCCGCACAGTCACTGGCTTTTATTACAGACAGGAGATTTCCGGTACAAGAGACAGAGGTGCTGTTGAAGCGAATGGGGAGCAGCTGGCCCGATATTCGGGAGCAGCTCCCGTTCATTATTGCGGATCTGGACTACCGGCTTCTGCCCAAGCACGAAATGAAGGCTTATCCAGAACGTTATACTCGTTCACGATTAGGCAATCTGGCAAGGTTAGGCTGGGAAGGTGAGGGGGAGCCGTGGGTGATTGTTCATGGTTTGCTCCAAAGTGCCGATGACTTGCTTCCCTTGGGATCACGGCTGAGGGAACTTACGGGCAATCCTGTCTGGCTTGTTGATCTCGCAGGGTTTGGTCGCTCACCTGTTCATCAGGAACAAGATGCATTTAACGGCCAGGTGAATGCACTTGTGCATGCTTTGGTAGAAATGCCGGTTCCCATCAAACTTGTTGGTCATTCTGTAGGTGCCGCTGTCGCAGCAGCAGCATTGAAGCGGAGCGGGCGCACCGATATTCGTCTCGCCTTGCTCCAGCCTGCTGCGGACAATGGGAGAGATGCACGTTTAAAACACATGCTTCGCCTGCCGCGTCGTGTGGGGCGCGCGTTGCTTCGCTCCAGATCTCAGCAAAGTTGGGCACGAATGTTCCGTGAGGGTAGCAGCAAATCAGGTGATAATGACGAGAGCATGGTGACAGGAACAGCCCAGAGGGTACATTCCTATCTTCGCTCACCTCGCATAGCGGGCGCACATCTGGATCTGCTGAGGTGGATTCACTTGGGGCACACCAAGGAGACGGGCAGCTTTTGGGAGAAATACGGAAGCTTTCAGGGAATGGATGATGAACAGGATCAATTGGTTGTTTGGGCTGACAAGGATAAGGAATATCAATTTCCAACTGCATTACACAGCGGCTACAAGAAGATAGATGTGCCGCTCGGGCACTATTTTCCAGTATTCCAGTTTGAACAGACAGCAGAAATCCTCGTTGGTTGGGCTGATGGCACACATGTGAATAATATTAGCTAGGAAGCCTGTGATCCAGTACTGTAATTGAAAGGCTTTCCACAATATGTCCACAGTAGAGGATGAGCAGACGAAAAAAGACAAAGTTTACGTTAGATTTACAAACAAATACACAACATGTCCACATTAAATCTGCGAATATCCACATAAAACAACGTGAATATCCACAGGTTGTGTGCAATATGTGCACAACTTATCCACAAAACTGGTATAACTCACTCTTTTCATCTGTGAAAAGCAAAATCAAAGCAGGATTTGGCGAGTTGTCCACAGAAAATAGAATGTGTTGTATCGTACTCGGCAGCAAGAAATGAAAACGGATCATGAACGCGATTCTTGTTGTGTAAAGTCTAAACATTTACACCAAATTTGCCGATACAACATGTAACGACTAATCGTCTCATGACGACAGCCAAAAGGATATTGAAGATTCTGATTTTACGGAATGAGAGGGTATGGGGGACAATTATGAATGAAGATGAAGTAATGCAATATATTAATTTCTCGGTCGGAGAACAGATTTTTGCACTTCGTATTGATCAGGTACATGAAATTATCAGAATGGTAGAGGTTACAACGGTTCCTTTTGGCAGTCCCGAGATCAGAGGATTTGCTTCATTGTACGGTAAGGTGGTTTCAGTCGTGAGTCTTCGTGTGCTGCTGGGCATGCCGGAGCAGGAGGATACGTCATCTACACGAATTATCGTTGTTCCTTACAAGAACGGGTTTGTACCTTTGGTTGTGGATATGGTGGATTCGGTTGTGACGTATGATCGCTTCGAGGAGCCTGCTGAGGAGCATCGACGTTTTATGATCGGTGTTTTCGATAAAATCGGCTTCTGTGCAGATCATCGCGCGGGTATATTGAACCTGGATGTGCTGCTGGGCAGTCTGGTCAGATCTTAATCATGGATAAAATATAACGGCGGCTTTGCTGCTCTATTCTTTATCTTAATAATGAAATGCTCCTCATCCGTTTTCTGGATCAGGGGCATTTTTTTATGTAGCAAAACAGGAGCATCCGCATTTTTTAAGTGTAAAGGTTTTTAAATCCGTTCATTTTCGTATATGATGGAGAGTAACAATGCGAAGGGATGACGGGAGACTGTAATGATGCAATCGCTGTATGGAGTATGGCTTGGAGACGTATTTTTTTGTTTTTCCGGTGAGACATCGGAACCGCGTGTAGATGCTTGGAGCCACGTGGTGAGAAGGCTGCAATTTGGCGACGAGGGTCGTCTGTTTCAGCCTGCCGCACTGCGTCTTGCAGAGCTGCGCTGGCCGAATCCGCTTCGGAATGCGGCAGAAACCAAAAATACGAAACGGCGGCAGTTGCTTGGTCGCACTCTGGAAGGGCTTGCAGTTTCCCCGAAGGATGCCTTCAGGCTACTGCTGCAGTGGGACGATCAGATGTTACATGCGGCCGGAATTCAAGCGGGGGAAGAGATGCGCTATTGGGTCAAGGCGGCACAGTTCACTCAGGAACTGCTGCTCCGCGGAGCGATTGCTCCTGCGGCTGCGTTTGCGGCCAAGACCGGTGCAAGACGCAGAACCGGGCAAGAGACTTTGACAGGTGTATGGAGGCCAAGACTGCAGCTCGAAGAGGATCAGGAGCGTTTTAGAAGTCTTGCAGAATCCATGCCGCCAATCGCATTATCTGCTCCGGGAGCGTATGCCTCCACAGAGCCGGAGACACGCGAGGAAGCGGCTGGGGTGGTATTGTTTTCATTTATGAGCGGAATCATTCATGCAGTGGTGACAAGTGAGCTGGAGGGCATGGATAGCGTGTTGTCTCGTTATCGGACATCGTTCCGGCGCGGCTCCTCACCTGTGTCGGAGCTTTGGTGGAACAGCCTGATCTCGATGTTTCGTCCAGTCACCGTGCAGGGACCGACCGAGGAAATGGCCGACTTCGTGGATACACTTCATGAAGCAGGGGGCACGATGATGCCTGCATTTGGTATTGAAGAGACACCGCCCGCGTCAGGCACATTCAAGCTGGTATTGCGTCTGGAGCCGCCGCTAGGGGAACAGGATTCTACCTGGGGTATTAGCTTCTGGGTGGATAGTGATCAGGAGTCTGGACTGAGATTGCCTGCTCGAAGCATATGGGCGCACCCGGAGCGTGATCTGGACCGGGGCAAGGTGCTCTATGTTTCCGCCGCCGAGCAGCTGCTGATGGCCATCGGTCAAGCGTCGGAGCTGGCCCCGGAACTGGAGACTGCTTTACTGCATGCCCGTCCTGAAGAAATACAGCTGGAGCAGCAGAGCTTTTTTGAATTTCTGACACATGCAGTTCCCAGGTTGCAGAAGGCGGGCATCACGGTGCTGATGCCGTCAAGATGGAGCCGTGCGGGTAAACGTCGTGCCGGTCTGCGCTTGCAGATGAGCAATGGTGCCCCGGAGCGTCAGCCGGGTGCTGGTTCTGCGCTAGGTATGGAGCAGCTCGTTGCTTTTACCGCCGAGCCCATGCTGGATGGCAAACCGATTACGGCCGAGGAATTGGCTGCACTGGCTGAATCGACGGTTCCTTATGTGATGTTTCGCGGGGAATGGATTGAGGTAGACACAAAAGAGATTCGCCAAGTGCTGCGTTATATGAGAAAAGAAGAGGAGCAATACATGCCGCTTTCCGAGTGGCTTCATCTGGCCGCAGATGAAGGAGAAGATTCTATTTGGAAAGGTATGTCCGTTTTCGGAGCGGAATCCGAAGGCATGCTCGCTTTTCTATTGGATGGGCAAGTGCTCCGCAGCATTCAGCCGAGATCTGTGCCAGCGGAGCTACACGGTGAACTGCGCCCTTATCAGGAACGCGGCTTTCAATGGTTATCCGCTATGGGCGAGCTGGGATTTGGTGTGTGTCTCGCCGACGATATGGGTCTTGGGAAGACGATTCAGGTTATTACCTGCCTGCTGGATCGCATGCAGGAGGATCGGCAGGCTGCACTTATGGAAGCGCAAGAGGTGCAAGGATTAGAAGAGGCTGCTGCTGATCAGGCAACAGCTCGGGCATGGATAGCTGAAAGAGCTGGCGGTGTAGTGTCTGAACTGCACACATTGTCCAAATCCGGCGATTCCCATGCTTCTCTCAAGGCGGGTGCATCACATAACTCTGCCGTTATTCCAGAGGAGCAATGGCCTGCGCTGATTGTTTGCCCTACGTCGCTGCTTGGGAACTGGCAGCGGGAGCTGAAGCGCTTTGCGCCAAACCTGTCCCTGTACATTCATCACGGTGGACAGCGGCTGCACGGGGATACATTTCAGGAAGAAGCCCGGAAGCATGACGTCGTGCTCACCACGTATCATCTGGCTGGTCGTGACGGTCCCGATCTGGCTTCGCTGCACTGGTCAACGGTGGTGCTTGATGAGGCACAGTACATTAAAAACTATCGCACAAAGCAGGCGCAGAGTGTGATGCGGCTGTCTACCTCTCATCGTATTGCGATGACAGGAACGCCGGTAGAGAACCGGCTAAGTGAGCTGTGGTCCATTTTCCAATTTCTCAATCCGGGATATCTTGGCACATCATCATCATTTCGTCAGCGTTATACAGGCTTGGGCCCGTCGGAAGAAAGTGCGGCCTCACTGCGTGAGCTGCATCGTCTGGTGTCACCGTTTATGCTGCGAAGGCTGAAGAGTGACCCGGATATCCGCAAGGATCTGCCGGAGAAGCTGGAGCTGAAATCCTATTGCTCGCTCACGCCGGAGCAGGCCATACTGTACCAGCGTGTAGTAGATGAACTGATGGGTGGTCTGGATGGCCGAAATGGCATTGCACGCAAGGGCATCGTGTTATCCTCTCTCACCAAGCTGAAGCAGATCTGTGATCATCCTGTACTGGCGGACAGCACACGGAAGGATCATGGCAAGACGGAAGCATCTGGCAAGATGGAGCGGCTGCTGGAGCTACTGGATGCAATTCGGGACAATGGAGAATCTGCGCTCGTATTTACTCAGTATGTGTCGATGGGTGAGCTGCTCGTTTCCAGACTGGCCCGGCGTTATGAGGAGGAGCCTTATTTCCTGCATGGTGGGGTGTCCAAGGCGCAGCGGGATGAGATGGTAGAGACGTTCCAGAAGGGTGAAGGCCCGTCGATGTTTGTACTGTCCCTGCGTGCTGGCGGGGTTGGCCTGAATCTCACACGAGCAAGTCATGTCATACACTATGACCGCTGGTGGAATCCGGCGGTGGAGAACCAGGCAACGGATCGTGTATTCCGCATCGGACAGAATCGTAACGTACAGGTACACAAGCTCATCTGCCAGGGCACGTTAGAGGAACGAATTGATGAATTGATCGAGAGCAAGAAGGCCCTCTCCGAGCAGGTTGTTGGATCAGGGGAGAACTGGTTGACCGAGATGTCGGATGACGAGCTGCGTAGCCTGATCTCTTTGCAGGGGGAAACGTGGCTGTAGCAGGTGGCGTAGCCTGAGATCGTCTAAGGTGTAATGTGCAGACAGAGGTTTATCCATTAGATCGTAACCAAGGAAAGCTCGGATGAGCAACAGAGAGGGGCATGATGATGAGCCATAATTGGAAAATAAAGCTGCATATGTCCCCCGGGGGATGGACAGTAGAGGTAGATACATCCACGGAACCGGGCGCATCTGCACCCGAAGCCGCCGATGTGTTCCAGACCGGAACCGCCCACTCCGGCGTGTTCACGGTCACAGGCTCGCTGCCGCAGCTCGGCGAGGCGCAGCGCGAGGCCGTGCTCGCGCAGCTGCGCAAGCGCCCGCTGGCGCTGTACGCCCTGCTGCGCGGCGGCCCGGCGCCAGCGGAGCTTGCCGGGCTGCTGCCCGCGCCCGCTGGCGCGCAGGGCGCCGACGTGCCCAGCGCTGCTGCGCCCGCGGCGTGCACCTGCGGCCGTGCGGGCTGCGCGCATGCCGCAGCGGCGGAGCGCGCCGTTGCCGCGCGCCTCGCCGCCGAGCCGCTGCTGCAGCTGGCGCACGCCGGCCTGCCGCGCGAAGCGCTGCTCGCCGGCGTGCTGGGATCGTGGGCTGCGGAGCTTGCCCATGATCCCAGCGGCGCAGGCCGCGCCGCGGAGACGGCGGGCCGCCCGCAGGCGCGGGCTGGCGAAGGCGGCGCAGCCATCGGCGAGTGGATCGCCGAGGCCGCCGCGGACGGCGCCATGCACCAGCCCGGGCCGGGCTTCGGCGCCGTGCAGGTGCAGCTCGCGCCGCCGGGCAAGCCGCCTGCGCTGCCCGAGCTGACCGCGCTGCTGCCGGGAGTGCCTGCAGCGGCGGGTCTGGATCTGATCCGCGAGCGCGTGGCAGCGCGGATGTGGTCGGCTGTCCAGAAGCGCAAGGACAGCCCGGCCGCCAAATAAATGCAGTGTACCAATACAGCGGGGGTGATCTCAGATCGCCCCTGCTTGTTTGGGTTCACTGCAAGGAAAGATCTATGTAGCCAAGCAGGGCGTGCCCTACGCGAGCTGCCCGGAGGTTCTTTTTCCAAACGGCGAAGTGAAGGCATGTATGTTTGTGCTGAAAATGAAAGAAAACCAACCTACAGGCTGTATTCAGGGAATACGCTTGGGCAGAGTCCGGGAGATGACTGTCTTTGCTGGTGGAGGTTTGTACGCAATTAAGGTATACTGTCGCAGTGAACATTGTCGCCATTGGTGCGAAAAAGAAATAGCAGTTATCCGTTTTAATACTACGTTGATGGGAGTTTTACGATGAAATCAGGAACAGGAAGACAGCGCCGGATTGTGGTTCTGCTGTCCTCACTTATGATATGTGGAGCTTTGCTGGCTGCGTGCCAGAACGGCTCCGGCTCAAACGATAATGCAAACGCGAATGCAGCCTCCGGCACGGAGCAGGGAGCCGACGGCACCACCGTGCATTTAACCGACGAATCTGACTCGGATGGCAAGGGTGGAGCGGAAGGAGAGCAGACATCCAAGCCGGGCAGTAATGAAGGTGCAGACCAAGGCTCGGACGCTGCATCCGCTGGAGAGGAAAAGGGCTCCTCGAGCAATGGAAATGGGGCGACGTCAGAAGACCCGCTACAGGAGAAACGCAGCGTGAGTGCGCTGCAAACCACTGTGGACTCTCAGTCCGTTGTGACGAACGCGCAGGCAATGACGGTCATCGTCAACAAGCAGCGCAGTCTGCCGGAGGGATATGAGCCGAGTGATCTGGTTGAGCCTGACGTACCGTTCTCCTTCGAGGGACCGCATGAGAAGCGGCATATGCGCAAGGAAGCGGCTGAAGCGCTGGAGAAGCTGTTTGCCGGTGCCAAGGCAGACGGGATTGAGCTTCGTGCCGTGTCCGGTTATCGGTCCTACAAGCGTCAGGTCGCCATCTACAACAACAATGTCAAAACCAAAGGAGAAGAATATGCTTCTCGCGTAAGTGCCGTTCCGGGACGTAGCGAGCATCAGACAGGGCTGGCAATAGATGTATCCAGTCCAAGTGTGGGCAATGTGCTGGAAGAGGTGTTTGGCTCGTCCAAGGAAGGCAAATGGCTGGATGAGCACGCGGCCGAGTATGGGTTTGTTATCCGTTACCCGAAAGGCCAGGAGAGCAAGACGGGATACGTATATGAGCCTTGGCATATCCGCTATGTTGGCACAGATATTGCACCCGATGTCGTGAAGAGTGGTTTGACGCTGGAAGACTACTTTGACGAGGCTAATATTAAACTGTAATAGACGTGTCTCAATACACTCATATCCCCTGAACACTCGACCATACTCAAGGTAAAAGTGAGCTGTTCAGGGGATGTTTGAGTTTAATCATATTTAACGGAAAATTTAGTTTTGCAATGCAGGAGGGTGTTGTAGCTGGTTTTCGGAGAAATTCAACCCGTGGCTACCATGGTCGAAGTGAGCGCGCTCATTGATCCCTTGCTTATGGTCGAGATTGAGGCTGAGGCCACTATTGATACGGAATGATAGAGACATGTCTTTGAATATGAGTAATAATCTATAGGCCTAAAAACGAACAAAAGACCTTACCCGCCTTGTCCGATGACAGGAGAGTAAGGTTTTTGTATTTCATACAACAATCGCTTGCCCTGCGCTGGTTATATTGTCTTACTCTGCTTTAGGCTGAAGTGAATCGCCCGGAAGCTCTACAACCACTCTCCATGCAGTTCCAATGGGTGGAAGACTACGAGTCAGTGTAGGACTATAAAAGCCCATAACTTTGGCGCCTTTGGTCAACTGCTCGGATTTTACCGCCTGGCCCTTCTGATCCATCAGCAACGTGTCTTTGTTGATGTTCAATACGACATGGTCAGGAGCAGTTTCAGCTAAGCGTGTACCGATAATCTCAATCTGGGACACTACACCGTCTTTAATATTTACATTTTCAACCGTACCTGCCGTACCAAAAAGCTCTTTGGGCTGTGCTGCTAGTTCAGCGGCCTTATCCAGCACCGTTACTTTATACGTCGGCGTTTGCGGTGGCAGGCTACGCGTGGTCATCAGGGAATGCTCCGCCTCTACCACCATGCCGATAGACAGATCGGCCAGTGTAAGCTCTTTTCCCTCTGCAGAGAGCAATTGACTGTCCTTGCTCAGATTCAGCACGATTCCATCCAGACCAGCACCGCCAATCTGAATAGATGGGTACTTCTCCTGGTTGGAGATACGAGTAATTACACCGCGCTCGGTAACCGTCTTCACTTGCTCCTCGCTCGTAATATTCACCTGATTCCCGTTTGTAGTCAATTGTGCGTGTAGTACTTTCTCTGCAAAAGCAGCAGGCACGTACAGCGTTCCGTCTTTGATCTCGGGAGCTGCACCAAGCGTGAGCAGCATTTTATTCACAGAATAACGATCCTTGCCTGTAAAAACCTGAGTCCACAGTGCGTCACGAGTCAGCTCTGCTGACTTGTCCTCTTTGTGCCATTTCAGCTCGATTCCGAGAGCCTCGGTCAAGGCGCGAAGCGGAATCATGGCCGTGTTATGGCTCTCGCTCCAGTATCCGTTTGCGACCGTTGCTCCATTAATGGACACTTGAACCGCTCCAGACGTGCTACTGTCAGTAGAAACGATAGTTTGCTTCACAGACTGAGCTGTGTGATCCATTGATGCAGCATAAGCGGCTCCGCCACTTAGCGCCATGGAGAGGGCCATCAGGGTGCTGACTTTTTTCATGTTGTTTTTCATTATGTTCATCCCTTCTCATCTGCGTTGTGTCGCGGTAAACTCTTATACAGAGGTCCGCATCTCATCATTATTGACGTGAACCATTGTCTTAGTGTTGCAGTTGATTTACGAAATGGAACAAGGATATCGGTTTGATATTTGAAATGAATGCGTATGGAACGGGTTATCGGCAGTGGGAACAGGTTAATTTCATGATGTGTGGACATAGTTGCAAGATCGTATTTCAGACGTAGGGGAGGAAACGAAGCAATGAGTGATATGTTGGTTGCGCTCTATCGTTTACCGGAGCAGAATAGCGGACTGGAGAAGCTGAAGGCAAGTTCCATTGTCATTCGCAGAGCGATTGCGCCGGAGAAGCAGCAGGTGCTGGACTGGGTGAGATCCCATTTTAGCCAGCCCTGGGTGGATGAATGTGATGTTGCTTTTGCACGTCAGCCCGTGACTTGTTATATTGCGCTCGAGCATGGGAAAATGATCGGCTTTGCCTGTTATGAAGCAACCTGCCGCAATTTCTTTGGCCCGACAGGAGTTAGTCCGGGTGCCAGGGGGAAGGGGGTGGGCACTGCTTTGCTATTGGCCTGTATGCATGCAATGAGAGCGGATGGATACGGCTACGCCATTATCGGCTCGGCCGGGCCGGTGGACTTCTACAAACGAACGCTGGGAGCGGTGGAGATTGAAAATTCAACACCAGGTATCTATGAAGGCATGCTGCGGGCAGAATAAGTGTGAACAATCTTTTGGAAAAGGAAGGGATGACAAAGATGAGCAACAGACAAATGCTGCATATCGGTATGATCGGTACAGGCTCCATCTCGGATCTTCATATGAGGTGTTATGCCAAAAATGAGGATGCGGTCATCTATGCCATCTGTGATCTGAATGAAGAGAGAGCTAAGGCAGCTGCGAAGAAATATGATGCCCAGTCCGTGTACACCAACTATCGCGAGATGCTGGAAGACCCGCATGTGGATGCCGTCAGTATCTGCACATGGAATAACACCCATGCGGAATTTGCTATTGCTGCACTGGAGGCAGGCAAGCATGTGCTGCTGGAAAAGCCGGTCGCTACCAATGTAGAGGACGCATTGCGTATTGAGGAAGCTGTGAAGAAGAGCGGCCGCACGTTTGTTGTCGGCTTTGTGCGCCGTTACGATAACAATATGCAGATGCTGCGCAGATTTATTGATGCAGGGGAGTTTGGCGAGCTGTATTACGCAAAAGCGTCCATTCTGCGGCGACTGGGGAATCCGGGCGGCTGGTTCGCAGACAAAGCCCGTTCCGGCGGCGGCCCGTTAATTGATCTGGGTGTACATATCATTGACCAATGCTGGTATCTGATGGGCAGACCGAAGCCTGTGTCCGTCAGCGGCAATACGTATCGAAAGCTCGGCAATCGTGCGAATATTGATCATCTTTCATTTTATAAAGCGGCCGATTACAGCGCAGCCATCAACAATGTGGAAGACATGGCGAATGCCCTGATTCGTTTTGAGAATGGGGCATCACTGGCGGTGGATGTGAGCTTCACCCTGCATGCCCGAGAGGATGAGTCCTTTGTTAAGCTGTATGGAGAACGCGGGGGATTTGAACTGGAGCCCAGAACGCTGATTGTTACGGAGAAGCATGACACGATCATGAACATTGAACCTCAAACAGACCATACGGGCCTGGACATTCACGGTGCATTCCAGAATCAGATCGACCACTTTGTAGAATGCTGCCTGAATGGCACACCTCCAATCAGCCCGATTGCAGATGGTGTGGCCTCTACCCGTATGCTGTGTGCTATTTACGAATCTGCGGAGAGCGGGAGAGAAGTCCGCTTGGATGATCAAGTGATTCGGTAGAAGAAAGGATATATCTATAATCGGTTGGGCTGACCTGATATTTTTTCTTGAAAATGCGACTGAAATGAGCGGCGTTGTTAAACCCCCATTTAAAAGCGATATCCATCACACTGAGATGAGCCTGTTTAACATCTCTCATATCCCTGCAGCATTGTTCCAAACGTAGATCGCGAATATAGGCAGCGACCGACAATCCCTCCGTTTGGAACAGTTTGTGCAGGTAACGGGTTGAAATTCCTTGTGCTGACGCAATGAGCTCTGGAGTAAGCTCCGGATTCATTAAAGAAGCTGATATGAAGGAATAGGCCCTCGTTAAATGTATGTTTTTAGTGGAGTGTAGTTCATTAAGCTCTATACCTGATATCGTTCCCAGAGAGGTTGCAAGTAAGTCCATAGCGCTTTCGGCCATTCGTGTTTCGGTTAAAGTATCAAAGTAGGGATAAGCGACATGGATGGTTCGTAACAAAGCGGATACCATGGAGTGCACGGGCTGGCCGCTCCCCGCTATACGTATGGCGGTCATTTGCTCAGCTTGTTTGTATCGTGATAATAATGCAGAACGAGGGAACTGGAATACGACCTGCTGAAAGGGTTGGCCGAATTGTAGTACATAGGGTCTCGTGCTGTCGTATAAAACGAAGTCTCCTGGCAGAATGTTTGCTGTGCGTTGATCCTGCTCGATATATCCTTTCCCGGCAGTCTGCAGGCTTAAGAGAAAAAAGTCTTCGGAAGCTTTGCTGATCTGTTGCCGGGTTCGGGAAACACATTGAGGGTCTGAGGATACGGCAGATATACTGATGTTCTCCATCGTTCCAACTTCCATCCTGCCGTTGAATGGCTTGTTCGTAAGAGGGGTAGCCTCCAATTGTACAAAAACATCACATATACTCTCACGCCAATATGCAAAACCTTCTTTTTCGGGAACCTGCTCCGTAGATAATATCGTTTGCATAGCTCAGCACCTCCTCGGTTAGAAGACTCATAGATAAAGCAAATTATACTCAACGTGTAGAAGGAGTCAATACAATACATTACATATGGAGTAACATATTGACGTAAATCAAGCATTTATTCAATGCATATCGTTTGTATTCATGTTTAAATGTTAGGTTTCATTCCGTTTTATGAATAAAATTATTTTGTTTCAGTGCACAAATAAGCAATAATTCATTCTCTTATGGAACATAAAATGACATTTGAATGATGTACAATTCGTTTAACAAATAAATGAATTTACATTGGAGGGATTCAACTTGTCAAATTATCCTAAATATCGAGTTGCTGCTGTTCAGGCGTCACCTGTCATGCTGGATTTGGATGCTACAGTGGAGAAGACATGCCGACTTGTAGATGAAGCAGCAGCTAATGGTGCCAAAGTGATTGCTTTTCCAGAAGCGTTTATTCCGGGATATCCATGGTGGATATGGATGGGAAATGCTGATTATGGTATGAAATATTATATAGATCTATATAAAAATGCTGTGGAGATTCCGGGTCCAGCTGTGCAAAAGCTCAGTGCGGCAGCCAAAAGGAATGAAGTGTATTTCTGTGTTTCGGTTACGGAGAAGGATGGGGCGTCACTTTACCTCACTCAATTATGGTTCAATCCAGCCGGGGCTTTGATTGGAAAGCATCGCAAGCTAAAGGCCACGAGTGCTGAGAAGACCATCTGGGGTGATGGAGATGGAAGCATGATGCCTGTATTCAAAACAGAATACGGTAATCTGGGTGGACTGCAATGCTGGGAGCACATGTTGCCACTCAATGTTGCTGCCATGAGCTCGATGAATGAACAAGTGCATGTAGCATCCTGGCCAATCGGCCTGCCGAATAAAGCTCATCTGTTTGCGGTAGAGCAATGCGTCATTGCAACCAAATATTATGCACTTACGAATCAGGTATTCTGTTTACTATCATCGCAAATATGGACTCAGGAGCAGCAGGATCGGATCTGTGAGACGGAAGAACAGAGGAATGTGATGAAGGTTGGTCACGGGTTTTCCAAAATCATTGCCCCTAACGGGTTAGAGATTGGTAATCAGCTTGCTCATGATGAGGAAGGCATTACCTACGCTGACATTGATCTGGAGCAGATCATTCCGGGCAAATACCTTATTGATCCAGCGGGACATTACTCCACTCCGGGATTTCTCTCTCTATCTTTTGACCGAGCAGAGCATAAGCCTGTAAAGCATTTGGGCACTGTAAGACAGACTGTTTTGACCTACGATGAACTGCAAGCAGAGTGAGGATGTAGAGAGGGAGCCGTTTAGAACGGGGCCTTTATGAACAGAAGGCTATGCTACACAGCTCCTTATTATTGTAAAAATGATGTAGATATGCTTGCTTATTGTGAGTAAAAAAAAGCATGCGTTGTCCGCTTGTGGTGCGGTGATGCATGCTTTTTGGTGCAATTTCATTTATTCATAGGTGAAGCCTCGTATCCGGGGTCATCGTAATCTGTATCCTGTAGCTTAGGCAGTACGTTCATCCCCTCTATCGCTTGTCTGGTCTCGGGGGTGCCATGATCATAAAGGAAGGTATACAGCATCGTCACACCGTTGGTAAAATGCGCATTCCCCTCATCATGATCTGCCGATTTGTAAGGTAAGGGTGCTCGTTGTAAAGCGTAGTCGTCGCCATCCTCCAGCACTTTCATTAAATCCTGCAGCGTGGCTAACTGTCCATCATCCACAAGCACTTCAAACGGTGTAGATTCGTTCCTCGTCTGCTCAATAAGGTTATGAGTTACCGATACATACAGATGCTGTTTATCGTCCTGCATCATCCAACCCCCATTTCATTATTGAAAAAGTCGTTAACACAGTTCATTAAAAAAAGATTCTTCCACTGATAATTGAAAATAAAATCTGTTACGTTACACTGTTGAATTGGAAAAAAGACGCTTCTACTGTTAATAAACAGCAGCAAGCGCCCTGAAACGATCTATGAAGCCGATCTGAGGCTGATGAATGTCTTCCCATTTTTAGGAGCGCCGGTAAACCGTCTAGTGAATACTTTACTTTAATTTACTTTCCGAACCGATTGGTGACGGGAACCTCCCGAGTGCCAGCAATCATCGTTCCTGAGCATAATGGACAGGCGGGCGGGCCCGAGGTAGTCTTCTTCGATACTTTACCAGAAGGCATCGCTGGCTTTTGTCTTAGCCATGCTTTGCACGAAGCAGAGCTGCATTTCCAGACAGCCACGGTTTCGGTTCGCTCAGCTCTGCTTACACCTGCCGCGGCAGCGTGTGAGGCGGAACGTGATGGGCTTGAGGTTGAGGTGGCTTGGGCAGCCCTTGGATGAAGCCCTGGTGTACTAAAAGCTTTATGATCTCGAATGATTCCACTGCCGCGCTGCTCACTCAGGCGATCCTCATCCCGCTCGTCCAGCATCTCCATTTCCCGCTGATCCTTATGGTTTATGGCGCTGCGCTGCCGATCATGCTGTACATGCGAGGCTCGTTGACCTGTGCCACCCTGAATGGGTGGGCGCTGCATCAACGCATTGGCTGGCTGTGAATCGGCAGTGTAATGTGTCCCTGCTTTCTTCTTATGTTCACGCGTGCCTTCATATCTGTTTCCGTTCCCGGTGCGGCTGTAATTGTCCCGTCCGCCGTAGCTGCGACTTCCATGATCTCTATAGGATGCCTGATTGTTGCCTTGTCCTTCTTCCCGTATCTTGCGTTTATCCGGTACCTCCATGCCAAAAGCTTCAAGCAGGAAACGCGAGACATCCGCAGGCTTGCCATGATGACTTGCTGGCGAGGTCACATACAGATGCCGCTTGGCCCGAGTGATAGCAACATAAGCAAGCCTGCGTTCCTCCTCCAGAGCCATATCCAGTTCAGCATCTGTCTGCTGTACAGAGAGCGCCGCTTTCTGATCTTCGGGGATATCCTGGCGCAGAGCCGTGCTGTGAGGCACGATGCCTTCGCTGGCTCCAATCCAGTAGACGCAGGGGAACTCCAGCCCCTTGGCCCGGTGAATCGTCATGAGCTGCACTGCATCACTGTCCTGCGAGCGGCGCAGTGATTCCATCTCGCGATGTCTGCGGGACAGCTCATCGGCAAATTGCACAAATTCCTCTACCGTTTCGAACTTTTTGACCGCCGCTTCGAATTCATCCAGCGTTTCCAGCATCGTTTCCTTATAATGCGTGAAAATAGTCGGGTCGCCGCTCTCCATATATTTATCATAGAACTGGCGGCGCATCTCCTGAATCGCGACAATGGGCTTCAGCTTGTGCAAGGATTTGATCAGCTTGATACGTTCCTTGACCTGCTCCTGTTGGAAGGGCTTCAGCTTGTCCCACTTGCTCAGATGAATCAGCGGATATTTCTTGGGCTGCTCCTGCTCACAGCGCTGAATCCACTCCAGCCCCGCATCCCGGGATACATACAGCGGCCCAAGAGCACTAGGGAGGGCATCCATGGCCCGGGGATTCAACGACAGCCGCATATGGTCCATCAGCGGTTTAATCAGGGATTGATCATAGAAGACGGGTGAGGCCCCATGCTGTACAAAAGGCACATCCTTCAGCACCAGTTGTTCAAATACCGCCCGGCTGCTGCTGGCAGTACGGTGCAAAATCGCCATGTCGCGATAGGTATACAGCCCGTCCTCGACCTGCTGGCAGATCTGATTGACCACCCAGGCGGCTTCTTCCTCGGCGTTGGCCGGAGTAGCGAACCGTGGTGCATCTCCGCGCTGTCCTGCCGCTCGCAGACGCTTGTCACGTCTGCGTTTGTTGTGTGCAACCAGCTCACTGCCGAGACCCAGAATACGCGCATCACTGCGGTAATTAATATCCAGCGTCACGATGCGTGCGCCAGGGTATACTTTATCGAATTCGAGAATTGATTCCTGCCGTGCGCCGTTAAACGTATAGATCGTCTGGTCGTCGTCACCAACTACCATCAGATTGCGATGGGCCGCAGCGAGCAGTTGTACAATCTCGTATTGCAGCCGATTGGTATCCTGAAATTCATCAACCATTATATATTGAAAACGCCGCTGAAGCGGCTTTAACACCGCGGGATCACGAAGCAGCGCAGCCGCGCGCAGCAGGATATCATCAAAATCCATTTTGCCGCGATCCTGCTTCCAGGTCTCGTATCCGAGCAGCACCTTTTTCGCATCCCGTTCCTCCTGGGATTGCTCGGGCAAGTCCGCCGTGTCCGAGCCCTGCATCTTCCACGCGGACAGCATGGCCAGCAGGCTTTCCGGCTGAAACGCCTCACTCATGCCATGCTGGCGCAGCAGCATTTTCAGCACCGTGTGCTGTGCGCGCGGTTCGCCAAAAATATCCTCCTGCACGCCATAGTGGCGCAGCAGGGTCAGCGCAAACGAGTGGAAGGTGCGAGCCTGCACCGCCCTGGCGGAGGCAGGCCGTATGCCGGGCAAGGCGGCTATGCGGTCCTTCATCTCGGCAGCAGCCTTGTTGGTGAAGGTGACGAGCAGAATGCTGCCAGCGTGCACACCGCTAACCTCCATGAGATAGCCTGCTCTTGCCGCGAGCACGGTTGTTTTGCCGCAGCCTGCACCCGCGAGGGTGAGTATAGGTCCTCTGCCGTGGCGAACGGCGGAGATTTGCGGACCGTTCAGCTTGATGCCTGCTTCTTCAAGCGAACGAAAATAATAGGCATCCTGCTGATCATCACCTACAAGCTGTCGGCTCGTCTCCAGCGGTGCAGATGGAGATTGGGGCAGCGAGGCAGCCGGGGTCACCCCGAGTGGACGGGGGTAAAACGTTGAGTTCGGACTTAACATAGTTCATCCACCTCTATATGCATTCAGGGATAGGACTATCCCGTTTCAAAAGTAAACCATTTGCCCTTTTCACAATCGCATTGTAAATTGGTAAGATAGAGTTAACAGGCAATCAAGCATGATCCAACTGGTATAACTCCATTCGATGGGGCCAAAGTTCCATTATACCGAACGTATGGTCTTGACGAAAGCCCCTGTTTCTATCCAAAATCCGCATCCGATGGGGGAACTGCTCAAGTTTTCGCAACTTTTTGGCTTCATATCGTATAAGTAATATATCCAAGCTGTTCACATCCGGAGAATGGCTGATCGACGATGAATGAAAAATGAAATGAGATTGTTTTGACGGGACAGAGGAGGAATGATTATGAACCTGCTTCAGCGAATCAGAAACGGAGCAAACAAAGCAACAGAGCGTGCACAGCACGCGGTTGAGATCGGCAAGATAAACAATCAGATTGTGGGCTTACAACAGGAACAGGAAGTCCATTTTACCGATATGGGACGTATCTTCTACGAAGGTTATCGCGCTCAGGATATGACACGGGCCGAGAAAGAGATGGTGGATCTGTCTCAGCTGTGTGACGAGCTGCAGGATGAGATTGATGGACTGAGGGGCAAGATTGCCGAGTTGAAGAATGAACGGCTGTGCGAGTGCGGACACGTTGCCTCGCTGGATGCCAACTTCTGTCCGAAGTGTGGGCGCAAGCTGGGTGAACTCAAGCCTGGTGCAGCTACAACTACATCGGGAACAGCAGGAGCTTCGGCAGCTGCCAAAACGGCAAGAAATGAGGCCGCTGCCGCCCAAAATTCGGCTGTGGACCAGTCTATATTCACTGGACCCGCTGTAGATGAGCATGAAGAGGATGAGCCGTACCATACGGTAATTCCGTCCATTGCCGATCTGGAGACCGAGCCGGGGTTCAACAGCACCGAGTTCACACTGGAAGAGAAGGAAGCGTTCGATGCGGAATGGGAGCGTCGCAGGGAAGAGGAAATGCAGCGTGAACGTGAGCGCCAGCAGGAGCTGGATGAGCGCATTCGTTACTGGAAAGAGAACAATCCGATTGTTAACACAGTGGATGTGCAGACCGAAGTGCCGCGTGAAATGGTGAAATGTCAGATTTGTGCGTCCGAATTGCCCAAAGGCTCGAAGTGGTGCCCGCGCTGCGGAGCCGAGCAGATTTGATGCAGTAGGAGCGCTGCCACTCGGCAGCGCTGGTTGCTGACAGCATGGGGGGACGGAAATATGGACCAACTGCTGCATCATTTGCGTCATCTCGGATTCACCGAGATGGAATCTAAAATTATGGTAGAGCTGGCTCGTCAGGGATCAGGCTCGGGGTATGAGGTGGCCAAACGGCTGGGCGTCTCACGCTCGAATGTATATGCAACCTTACAGCGGCTGGAGCAACGGGGATTTCTCAGGTGCAGCCCCGGTGAGCCTGCGAAGTACAGTATGCTGAAGCCTGAAGAGATGACACGTATGATCTCGGATCAGATGCACTCTTCTCTGGCGTATGTGGAGAGAAGCATGCCAAAGAGCGAGCCGGAGAAGCCTGTATTTTACAATATTGAAGGCGACAAAAATGTGTTTGAGAACCTGGGTCGTGAGCTTGCCGCAGCAAAGCATGAGATTGTAGTGGACGTCTGGCGGGAGGAGGCCGAGCTGCTTCGTGAAGACATGCAGCGTGCGGAAGCTCGGGGCGTGCGCCTGTTGTGGTCCTGTGAAGGCGGGGAAGGCGCGCTGGACCAGCCCATGCCTCTTCCGGGTCTGCCGATAAGTGGCACGGGCCGCAAGTTCTCGCTGGTCGTGGATCGCCGCTGGTGCATGCTTGGCATGCGCGGAAATTCCTGCCCGACTCAGGCGGTGGTGACAGAGCACCCGGTGATGACCGGATTGCTGCTGAGCCATTTTGCACAAGATCTGGTGCTTTATGAACTGGAGCAGGACATGGGTAGAGAGCTGGAAAATCGTTACGGGCGGCGGTATGCAGATATTGCCGCACGATACTGGTCCTCCTTTTCACCAGAGGAACAATAACGGATGTAAAAGGACGAGGCACGAGCGGTGGTTTCGCTGTGGCTTCGTCCTTTTGTGTTTTTATTGCCGGTGGCACCTGACCGCAAGCTGCGACCTGCTCAACAACAACTTTCAAGCATCTTCCACCCGATGCACATACGATACCCTCAACATGAAGCACTCTGCCCAACGCCCTCCATACCGCATTCTTCCGCGCATGCTCTCCATAATGTACACTCCGCACTATGCTGCGAATGTTCTTTCACAGTAATCAGTCTTTACTCTATTCCGCAGGTTCCGGCCGAGTACCGCTATAGGTGTTCAGTTTCTGTAGCACCAGCGGTATTTTTTGCTCCGAGTGCAGCTCCGAGCCAGCACGCGTTGCCCTGCGTTATGACAAGGGGGAGGTTGCTGGCTGTCGATTGTGAGTTGTAAAAAGATCATCTGGCTTAGCGGTTGGTGCATAAGTTCGAACCTGTTTTGAGCGCTAACGATCACCACAAGCCTTATTTCGCGGAAATTTGCCCCTTCTGAAATCTAACGATCCTCAGGAACGCTATTTCGTGAAAATCAGTCTTTTCAACACCAATCTACCCATTTATACCCAAATAACGTCTCTGGTGACCGTTAGATTTTGCCACACCCCAAAATGGGGCAAATAGCGTTTTGTGTGATCGTTAGAATATTTGTAAGCCTGAACATACACCTCAACCAGCTCTACTCGTCCTCCAATCTTCCCACCACAAGGAATGTGCAAAATACACCCTGTATATCATGCTCATGACAGCATGCCCTCTTGTTGTATACCTGCTAAAGCGCCATGCTGTTCTATGTTCTATGTTCTATGTTCTATGTTCTATGTTCTATGTTCTATGTTCTATGTTCTATGTTCTATGTTCCTGCGCTACGTTGTTGCTTGGTTCCTTCCGTCATCAGGTTCTTCCAATTCCACAGTTATGCCATCATAAGGATAGCTGTTCAGTGCATCGCATATCGTTTATCGTGTGCGGTAAAACAAGATGCTGTGACGTTTATCACAGCATCGGTTTGCCGCCCGGTGAATAGTAGAGGTATGAATTGATGCTATTTTTGAGAAAATGAAGTTATGTCCCTTGCACACGTTTTAGTGCTTCAAGCACATCCATATAATATTCCGTGCCGTGCGGCACAAAATCGGTTGCGCGTACGTCACTAATGATCCGTGAAGTATTGGTGAATGGCGTATGACCGCTGTGATTGAAGTGAACTTCGTTTGAAACCACTGAATGTTCAGGCTTCAAGGCAGACACTTGCGCACGTCTACCTGACGCTTGAAGCACATCTGTCTCCTGGCGGAAAAGAGCAAGTAACTCATCCAGCGGTGTCTCGAACAGGCTGTCCACCTCGCTTGCCTGAAGGATATAAGACTCCAGAGGCTGGTTCAGGCACAAGCCGTAGACGGAGCTAATCTCCCGGTCTATAAACGGAACTCCCCGTACGTGCCCTTGAAGCTGCTGCTCAGCTGTAAGCAGATACGTCAGCGCATCAAAGGAGGCACGTACACCAAGCTCTTCCTCCAGTTCGCGGCTTGCATCCTGGAGCTGTTCGCCCGCGGTAAGATGTCCCGCAGCGGTGATGTCATAATAGCCGGGGAAAGTGTCTTTAATATCCCGTCGCCGCTGAAAGAGAACCATGCGCGTGTCACCTTCATCGCGGACGATCCAGCAGTGGAAGGAACGATGCCAATATCCATGGGCATGCACCTCACTTCGTGGCGCTGTACCGATCCATTGCTGCTGATCGTCATAAATGTCGAAACGTTCTTGGGTCATGAAACGTATCTCCTTATATAGCAGAATTTAAAGTTCAAAATTTCACAAAGTTTTTATTTTAAGCAGATCTCAAAAAAAATGGTTCAAAGAAGCCTGTTTTTAACGAAAGGGGAACGATTGTATGGAATGCATTGTACACTTTCAGGTGATTTATCCGCAACCTCAGGAGCGTAAAACCCTTCGGGGTCTTATATTTGTAGGGCAAGGTCAGGAGCCTGCGAACAATCAGCTTATAGCCATGTTTAAAGACATGGGGTTTCATGTTCGTCTGGAGGACGAGGCACAACTGCTGTTCAAGCCAACCGATGCAAGCGCGAATTTTGAGTTTATTCGGGTAACTGAGCTGGACACCGGGGAAGAGGTATACAAGGAAGACAAGGACCTCAAAGCGATTTTGGAGCACCTGCTGCCACGACGCTTCTAAGTTTGTGTCTTCTACTGACCTTGCAGCCGCAATGACGAGACATAAACATAATGAACAAGGATGAGCCCGTGGAATAAAAAAAGGTCCCACCTTGTAAGGTGGAACCTGAATATCGGCAGGTCCGACTACATATCCTGGCCTCGAGATAACCTGCTTTTAACTATGCCGGAGCGTTGCTGCCTTCCGCTTCCAGCTGTGAAGTACAGTGGGAGCAGCGGGTAGCTGCAGCCGGAATTTCAGACAGACAATACTTGCATGCTTTGGTCGTCTTTTCTGGTTCTGGCTTGGTATGCTCTTTGCGCTTGAGATAGTTAATGCCCTTAACCAGCATGAAAATACAGAATGCAACGATGATGAAATCAATCAATACGTTGATGAATTGGCCATACGCAATGACCGTAGCGCCCGCTTCATTCGCTTGAGCGAGTGTTGTGATATCTTGTCCGCTCGCTGTTTTCACGTCAGGGTCGAGATTAATGATTTTCTGGCTGAAATCAATCCCGCCGAGCAATTTCCCCACTGGAGGCATGATGATGTCATTGACGAGGGAGGTTACGATTTTTCCGAAAGCTGCTCCGATAATTACACCGACCGCCAGATCAATGACGTTGCCGCGAACGGCAAACTCCTTAAATTCTTTCAATATTCCTTTCATGACAAACTCCTTTAACCACTAGATTCAAGTCGACGCCTCTCTATACTTTCTGTCAAGGACGCGCTTTTGTTCTCATATTGTACATAAAAAATGAAAATCAATCATCCCCTGTTTGCAAATAAAACATATTTTCCGCAAATTCCATGAAAATACTACTTTATTTCAAGCCCCAGATTCGGTATACTTCTAACATTGTTCGTTATATTTAACTTTTTACATTCAGGTTCGCAATTATACAATTGAGATCGAATGATGGAGCTAAAATGAATTAAATATGCCGTTACTCGTATATGTGCAGGAATAGGCCTGCATGTCTCTACCCGATCACCGGAATGATTGGACTACGGGAAGAATGCTTCTAACGCTCTGTGCGGACGAAGGTCAGGTATACCTCTGTATGCCGAGCCTTGGCCAAGGCGTTTGCAGTGTTCACGCGGCTTGTCCATAGAGGAACAAGTCCGTCTTTCCCGCCCGCCGGTCGATGCCGTAGCGTGTGAAAAGGCGGGCTTTTTGCTTTTTTAACATAGGGATAGAGGCATGAACCGACTGTACTTGCAGGTAAGGGCTACTGGGGAGGAAAAAATGATGCAATTGTTAAAAGACAAAGTAAGACAGGAAGGCATTGTTCTGTCCGAGCAGGTGCTGAAAGTAGACTCATTCCTGAACCACCAGATGGACCCGGTGCTGATGAAGGAGGTCGGGAAAGAGTTTATTCGCCGTTTTGAGGGTGAGAGCATCACACGGGTGCTGACGATTGAATCGTCTGGCATCGCGCCGGGCATTATGACTGCACTTGAACTCAACGTTCCGTTAATCTTCGCCCGGAAGCAGAAGTCTCTCACGCTGACTGAGGATATTCTGGTGGAGAAGGTGTACTCGTTTACCAAGCAGGAGACAAATGAGATTACTGTTGCCAAAAAGTTTATGAATCCTGGGGATCGCGTGCTGATCATTGATGATTTTCTGGCGAACGGAGAAGCAGCCTTTGGTCTGGCACGTATTGTAGAGCAGGCTGGTGCAGAAGTGGTCGGTATCGGAATTGTCATTGAAAAAGCATTCCAGCCTGGAGGTCGTCTGCTGAAGGAAGCCGGTTATCGTGTGGAATCGCTGGTTCGCATCGGGGCATTGTCTAATGGACAAGTGACTTTTGCGGATGAGGAGGGCACGAACTGATATGGCACGGGAACGTATTTTTCAGCGTCACCGCCACCCGGTCAAAACCTTCTCGCTTGGACTTCAGCATGTGCTGGCGATGTATGCCGGTGCAGTTGTTGTGCCGCTCATTGTCAGCAAAGCGCTGGGCTTTACAACAGAACAGCTGACCTATCTGATTGCGATTGATTTGCTCGCTTGTGGTGTGGCGACATTGCTACAGGTGTGGGGGAATAAATATTTCGGTGTCGGACTGCCGGTTATGCTGGGTTGTGCATTTCAGGCGGTATCCCCGATGATTATCATCGGCCAGAGCAGTGGAGTGTCTGCTATTTATGGTGCTATTATTGCCTCCGGCCTGTTCGTGCTCATTTTCTCAGGCTTGTTTGGCAAGCTGATTCGGCTCTTTCCGCCAGTCGTTACAGGCTCCGTGGTCACTATTATTGGCTTGACGCTGATTCCGGTGGCGTTTAATGATTTGGGCGGTGGTCAAGGTGCTGAGGACTTTGGTAGCAGCGTGCATCTGCTGCTTGGTTTCGGTGTGCTGATCTTTATCATTCTGATGACACGTTTCACCACGGGGTTTGTACGCTCCATCTCTGTTTTAATAGGTTTGCTTATTGGCACAATAGCTGCCGGCTTTATGGGCGAGGTGAATTTCGCTCCGGTTCGTGATGCAAGCTGGTTCCATATGATTCAGCCGTTCTACTTCGGAAGACCGACCTTCGAGATCGTACCGGTTCTGACGATGATTCTGGTCGCTATTGTGAGTGTTGCAGAATCTACGGGCGTATTTATGGCGCTGGGCAAAATCATGGACAAGGATCTGACTTCCAAGGATCTGGCGCGCGGATATCGTGCAGAGGGACTGGCTATTGTACTTGGCGGGATTTTTAACTCCTTCCCATATACAACGTATTCGCAAAATGTAGGTCTGGTACAGATGACACGTGTCAAAACACGTGATGTCATTGTTGTTGCGGGCGGTTTGCTGATTGTGATTGGTTTTGTACCGAAAATTGCCGCGCTGGCACAGCTTGTGCCTGGTTCAGTGCTCGGAGGTGCCATGGTGGCCTTGTTTGGTATGGTGGTGTCTTCCGGCATGCGTATTATTGGCACGCAGGTAGATCTGAGCCGTCATGAGAACTTGTTCATTATTGCTTGCTCTGTTGGTATGGGGCTGGGCGTAACCGTTGTACCTCAACTGTTCGCGGGTGCGCCAGCTTGGGCTCAGATTATGTTGGGCAATGGGATCATCGCAGGCAGCTTTACAGCAATCTTTATGAATCTATTGTTTAATGGTCTTGGCAGTAAACATACCGCTGCTGAGCTGGCTGAGTCGCATACAGGCGACATAGTTGAGGCTGCGGGCAAGTCAGCATAGAACAGGCTGGCTGAGTAGTAAAGTGCTCGTTGCCGCTTGCTTGCGGACTGAGGTTGGTCAGTGCAATCATTATGTAAACTGTATATGATGAATCATTCACGACATAACCTAGTTGGACCAAGGGCATGAATAATTCATGAGCTTTATCATTCATGCGTTAAAATATCAATGAGGTTAAATGTATGTCTTTAGGCCGGTTAACATAATATACACACAGGAAACACCGAAACATAGGACCCAAGGGGCCTGATGTTTCGGTGTTTTTGCTTAGCTATGAAGGTGTTATAGATGCCGCAGCTGTTTCTCGGCAAAGTCCCCGACCCAGGGCAGCTTGAGCCATTTTCCCTGCAAGCTGGAAATGACCGTCAGGAGCCATACAATGATGCCAAGTAGAGATAGCAGGGATGCTACCAGCGGGCCGAACAGGGGGAGGAAGGCAGAGAGCACATGCCCGACCATAATCAGGCCAAAAACGGTTACGGACTGCAGGGCATGGAATAACACAAACCGACTGCGCTTCTCCACAGCGAGAAAGATGATGCCACCTATGAAGGTGAAGAGATAACACAGCATGCCGGCTATATTTTCATTAAGACCACTAGACGATTTCATGGGGGACATCCGGCCCAGCCTCCTTTGTCCTTTTTAACTAAGGTATGAAGGACAAGGACAGAATTGAACCAGTTTGACCAAGGCGTGTTCATTAAATCCCGATTTATATAAAGTTTTACATCATGAGAGTGAGGAGTGGGAGGGGGCTTGCATCCATTTTGCCTGTGCTTAGGCGGGCATTAACATGAGACAAGGACAGAAAGCTAGCCTAGGTACAGCCCAATCTGTCCTTGTGTTGTGTATTTTTTAATGTGCTCATATGAGCGATACGTTATCCGCCCTCGATTTGTCTGCGAGGATTGGTGATTTTTCCTTGCTTATCGGCATCATCTTCTTTGGGGATCAGACGTTTGTCGGTACGTCCTTCGTGATGGTTATCAAAAGAATATTCAGTCAGCTT
This sequence comes from Paenibacillus barcinonensis, assembly GCF_003217495.1. Classification (GTDB taxonomy): domain Bacteria; phylum Bacillota; class Bacilli; order Paenibacillales; family Paenibacillaceae; genus Paenibacillus; species Paenibacillus barcinonensis. The sequence continues at coordinate 63,724 of NZ_QJSW01000024.1, forward strand.
CCATTCGGTCTTGCCGAGTATCGGATCGGCAGGGAAATGCTGCCCTCGGTGCAGATGCTCCTCCTGCCCTGCTTCATTGACATAAACTCCGTCAACCTCGACTATTTCATGCGAAAGGGGCAGCATATCCTGTTCTTTGCGCTCCATAACAGCTCCTCCTTTAATTTCCAGATCATTTACTGAATTGGTGATCCAAAATAATATCCCCCGAATAGTTGGGTGTTATGCTGGACAGATTAATCCGTATAGAATATATTTTTTCGCAAAAATGATTCGGAATTAAACTTTTTGGGCAATAAAACCGTTATATATATTAGGAAAAATCGTCAAGTCGTAACGAGGTTCCGAATATGATACAATAAGATTATGATTCAATCTGAATCATATCGGGTATTTATAGTGTCAGGTACTTGCTATTCGGCGAGGTTCCCGACCTAAAGCTTGCTTTAAGCCGCGCACACAACTTCATGAATGGCATTTAAGACTTATTCGGCGTTCTCTAAACGGAGCATTCACTTTCAACGTTTTGGGAGGGAATTACAATGGCAACGAAAGGTCACAATGAGGTCAAAGAAAGTTTGAGGGAAATGACTCGGATTTTCCGTCCTAAGGATCCAAAAAAATTCGTGAAGGAGTATGTGAGAAAATACCGGATTACGGGTGGATATGAGGAAGAATTGACTTCTGTGGTTGAGCATGAGCTTGTCAAGATGGATTCTTCCGTGTCCTGAAACTACACCAACTCTGATTATACTGTTCCGATATGAATAGAACCGTCTCTCGGGCTTCAAGGCTCCGGTAGACGGTTTTTTTTTTGCGCTCACGCTTCGATTCAATCAGAAACCCAGAAGATAACCGGGCTTATTCTGTTCCTCGTCACTTTAGGGGCTTTGTTCTGAACTTCATGCATATATATGGAAGTACACTTACAGCAGGAAGGATGAAGGCATGTGGACCCTATTTTGAAAACGAAAGAAGAGATTGGCTACATGCGGGAAGCGGGACGCATATTGCGCAGCTGTCATCAGCACATCGAACAATGGATGGTTCCGGGCATGACCACAGCGGAGATTGACGAGCGGGTAGAAGATTTTCTTGCCGATCATGGTGCTACACCGGAGCAGAAAGGCTACAAAGGGTATCCGTATGCTACCTGTGCCTCGGTAAACGAAGTGGTTTGTCATGGTTTCCCAGGAAGTATTGCGCTCCGTAGCGGGGATATAGTGACGATTGATATGGTGGTTAACAAGGAGGGCTGGCTTGCCGACTCGGCCTGGACATATGCCATTGATGAACCCTCCAGGTCCATTCGCCGATTAATGAAACGTACCGAGAAAGCACTCTACAAAGCGATAGCTCAGGCCGTTCCCGGCAACACGCTTGGAGACATCGGCAATGCGATTGAACGAACCGCAAGGTTGTATCGCTACGGCATTGTGAAGCCGCTTATCGGTCACGGTATCGGTCAGTATATCCATGAGCCGCCTAATGTGCTGCCTTACGGAAAACGCAAAACAGGAATGATGCTTACAGAAGGTATGGTCATCACCATCGAGCCGATCTTCACGAAAGGCAGCTCAGGTGCCGTCCTATGGGATGAGGATGGCTGGACTGTCCGAACGCTGGATGGAAGCTGGGGTGCGCAGTATGAGCATACGATAGCGATCACGGGGGAGGGGCCGCTAATTTTGACAGATGGATCATAAGGGGATGTATCACTGGAGTCATTTAATAGAAAAAACGAATTCTGCTCCATACCAAAAACGGGAGTAAACAGGCATGGAGCAGCTTCATTCATTTCCAGCTCATGTGGTAACGATTTCCTTTAGATGAGGTGACTTCTTTTTGCATAATACCGCATGTTTTAATTGTGATAAAAATCGCTAAGAAACGTTAGATCATCACCGAAATTTGGCAAATTTTTTCAGGTAAAAAGAGTAATACTTTTAAGTGAAATCGTTTACAAAGTAAGTTACAGAGCGGTTTTGTACATAAAGTGAACAATTTGTGAACATGTGTCCAAAGATTGACAAAATCATACCCTCAACTTATATTTAATAAGTGATTGAAGCATATAGAATGAATTGGAAGAATGCGCAGACATGCCCTGGGCAGGAAATGACGGGAGTACTGGAAGCGTTATTTTTGTAAGCGTTCTGTATGAAGAAGAGGATTATGTTTATCGTACTGTAACGTACACGCGCTATCCTTGTACCGAGCGACAACCGTAATCTACGAAAACGTAAAAAAGTGGGGTAGATCAATGATGAAACAGTGGCAGGTTGCAAAGCGAATCCTCCCCTTGCTGGCGGTGTTCTCTTTGCTGCTATCCGCATGCGGGCGGGAAGACTTGTCGGTAATGAAACCTCAGGGTCCTGTGGCACAAGACCAATTAGATCTGATGAAGCTGTCTATTGCGATTATGATCGTGGTGCTCATCATTGTATTTGCTATTGCTGCCTATGTCCTGATCAAGTTTCGCAGACGAGCCGGGCAGAACGAAATGCCTGAGCAGGTTGAAGGAAACTTCAAGCTGGAAGTAATATGGACAGCCATTCCGCTTCTGCTTGTAATTATTTTGGCTGTGCCGACGGTACAGACGATTTTTGCCCACGGTGAAGATCTGTCAAACGACAAGAACGCAGTTAAGGTCCAAGTTACCTCACATCAGTATTGGTGGGAATTTACTTATCCTCAGTACGACATTACCACCGCTCAAGACCTCATCATCCCGACCGGAAAAAAAATTGCATTCGAATTGAAAACCGCTGACGTGCTTCATTCCTTCTGGGTGCCGTCACTTGCGGGCAAAATGGACACAAACCCGGATGGAACATTAAACAAATTCAGCTTCTCTGCACCGAATGAAGGCGTTTACCGTGGTAAATGTGCCGAGTTATGCGGCAGATCACATGCCTTCATGGAGTTCAAGGTTAAGGCCGTTAGCCAGGAGTCCTTTGATCGCTGGGTTAACGAGATGAAGGCTCCTGCTGTCCTGCCTGAGGATGCGCAGCTTGCCGAGAAGTTCAAAACCAACTGTCTTTCTTGCCACGCAGTAGGCGATCAAGGCGGACCTGTTGCTCCGAACCTTACAGGCATTGGCGGCAAGGAATCCGTTGCAGGCATTTTGCTGAATCAGCGTGAAGGTCAGGAAGAAGGCAAGCCAATACTGGACAATATGAAAGAATGGCTTCATGATCCACAATCTGTGAAGCCGGGCAATACGATGCCAAGTCCGAAGAGTCTGGGACTGACGGATGAAGAAATTGATGGTATTGCCGAGTATTTGGCCAACTACAAATTGAATTATGAATAGAACAGCAAGGATGAAGAAGGGGGTACACAACCTTGGCTCATGCGCATAGCGTCAAGCGGTACAGGGGCTTGATGGACTGGATCACCACCGTCGATCACAAAAAAATTGCCGTTCTTTACTTAATTGCGGGCGGACTTTTCTTCGGCATTGGCGGGATTGAAGCTATTTTGATTCGGATTCAACTGATGAAGCCGATGAATGATTTTGTATCGGCGCAAGTGTTTAACGAATTGATTACGATGCACGGAACTACAATGATTTTCCTTGGTGTCATGCCGATTATTTTTGCCATTATGAATGCGGTTATTCCTTTGCAGATCGGAGCACGTGACGTAGCCTTCCCTTTTGTTAACGCTTTGGGCTTCTGGACATTTCTGTTCGGCGGCCTGCTGCTTAATCTGAGTTGGGTTATGGGGGGTGCGCCAGACGCTGGCTGGACTGCATATACACCACTTTCCAGCACGCAGTACAGCGAGACGCATGGTGTGGACTTCTATACGATAGGTCTGCAGATCGCTGGCTTGGGAACACTCATTGGCGGCATTAACTTCCTGGCTACCATTATTACGATGCGTGCGCCAGGTATGTCCTACATGCGGATGCCGATGTTTACGTGGACCACATTTATTACGTCTGCTATTATCCTGTTTGCTTTTCCAGCCGTTACGGTAGGTCTTGTGCTTCTTACGTTTGACCGGGTTCTGGGAGCAAATTTCTTTGATGTTGCGAATGGCGGTAACCCCGTGTTATGGCAGCATATCTTCTGGATTTTCGGACACCCTGAGGTGTACATTCTGATTCTGCCTGCCTTTGGTATTATCTCAGAAGTTATTCCAACCTTCGCACGTAAGCGACTGTTTGGATACAGCTCTATGGTGTTTGCTACGATCCTGATTGCCTTCCTTGGCTTCATGGTATGGGCGCACCACATGTTCACTACAGGGCTTGGTACTGTCGCAAACGCGTTGTTCTCGATCTCGACAATGCTGATTGCCGTACCGACAGGTATCAAAATCTTCAACTGGCTCTTCACGATGTGGGGTGGACAGATTCGCTTTACGGCGGCAAACCTTTTTGCTGTCGGATTTGTTCCAACCTTCGTTATGGGTGGAGTTACAGGTGTTATGCTTGCTTCTGCTCCGGCAGACTTTCAGTTCCATGACACTTACTTTGTCGTTGCTCACTTCCACTACGTTATCGTGGGCGGACTGGTGCTTGGCTTATTTTCCGGACTTCATTACTGGTGGCCAAAAATGTTTGGTCGTATCTTGAGTGAATCCCTTGGAAAGTGGACATTCTGGACATTTATGATTGGATTCCAGTTAACGTTCTTTGTACAGCATTTCCTCGGTCTTATGGGGATGCAGCGCCGGATTGTTACATATTTGCCGAATCAGGATTTTGACCTTCTCAATCTGGTCAGCTCTATTGGTGCATTCCTGATGGGTGTCGGGGTTATTATTTTCCTGGTGAACGTTGTGATTACAATGAGAAAACCGGTTGATGCACCAAATGATCCTTGGGAAGATGGTCGTACGTTGGAATGGGCTATTCCATCACCGCCACCAGAGTACAATTTCAAGCAAACACCGCTTGTACGCGGTATTGATGCATATTGGAAAGAGAAGATGGCTGGTAATAAGGAGATGACTCCGGCAGAACCTGTAGGTTCTATTCATATGCCATCTGCAACACCTTTGCCGTTTGTGATGTCTGTAGGTATTTTCATCGCTGGACTGGGGTTCATGTTCAGCAAGGATACATTTCAATTGGAATTCATGAATTTTATTTTTAACAATTATATTGTTGTGATTGTCGGGCTTGTCATTACATTTGGTGCGATGGCTCTGCGCTCCTTATATGATGATCATGGCTGGCACATTGAACCGGAGGATCAGGACGAGAAGGGGGCGAGAACATGACAACCTCACACGCCGAGCCGGTAAACGGCAAGCTGCCGCATGAACCGGAGAAGGCAACGCTGGAGGGACGCAACAAGCTGATCGGCTTCTGGCTGTTCCTTGGCGGCGAGACGGTACTGTTCGGTACACTATTCGCCACCTTCCTTGCACTCCGCGGGCAGACCAACGAAGGACCAACAGCCAATGAATTGTTCCATTTGCCGCTTGTAGCGGCGGCTACGTTTATTCTCTTGGTCAGCAGCTTGACGAGTGTATTCGCCATTCAGGCGATGCACAGAGGGAAACGTAACGCGCTTGCTTTATGGTTGGGGATTACCGTTGTTCTGGGTCTGGGATTCCTTGGTCTGGAAATTTACGAGTTCTATGAGTATGTGAAACATAAAGAGTTTGGTATGACCACGAGTGCTTTCAGTTCGGCATTTTATACGCTGGTCGGGTTCCACGGAGCTCACGTTGCATTCGGTATTGTGTGGATCGGAATCATTATCGGGCAGCTGTTCAAAAAAGGATTAACGGTCGTAACCGCACCGAAAGTCTATGTCTCAGCCATGTATTGGCATTTCATCGACGTTGTGTGGGTGTTCATCTTTACGGTCGTGTACCTGCTCGGAAAGGTGGGATAACACATGTCCGCTCAGGATCAAAGTGATCAACAGCCGGTGAAGCATCGCCACCGGGCGGAAGGGCCACAGAAGCATATCGTCGTGTTTGTGTTCTCGATTATACTCACGTTGATTGCATTTGCGGCAGCTTCAGCCGGAGGGGTTAATACGACCTTCACCATTATTATTATGGTTGTTATGGCTATCTTGCAGGTATTTGTGCAGCTCGGTTACTGGATGCACTTGAAAGACAAAGGTCACTTGATACCAATCTTGTTTATGGCCTTTGGGTTTTTCGTAGCTTTTACAGGTATTATTATGGCTCTTTACTGGGTCTGGTGGTAAGAGAGATGGCGGCGGCGAATTGCCGCCGTCTTTTCCCCTTTTATATGAACACAGTACAATGATTGATATCAATATTCACCAAAACAGGTTCACGGGGAGGTTTCCCGTATGCTCGGGTTGCAGTATTTTAGTTTCGATGATTTATGGAGTCCGCTTGTGCTTGCGCTGTTTCTGATTATCGCGGCAGCTTATCTGGTGCTGGTAGGACCGTTCAGTGAAAGAGTGCAGGGGGCTGTGCCGGCTACAGCCGGGCAGAAGATCACGTTTCTCTCAGGTCTGACCTTCCTCTATCTGGCTCAGGCTGGGCCTTTCAATCTGTTAGGGCATGTGATGTTCAGCTTCCATATGGTGAGCATGGCCCTGTCTTACCTTGTTGCGCCGCCTTTGATGATGAAGGGTTTGCCTGTCTGGGTGTGGCGCAGTATTGTGCGCTGGCTTCCGAGGCGCCGACTTTCGTTTCTGGCACATCCGATTGTAGCGGCTGTGCTGTTTAACGGATTGTTTTCTCTGTACCATCTGCCGGTTGTGCATGATTATGTCATGTTGAATTTTACCGTTCATCGGTTGTACTATATCGTGCTGTTTATTACATCCATGCTGATGTGGTGGACGCTGCTCAATCCTTTGCCAGAAGGCAGACAAGCATCGGGCTTGTCGAAGGTTGGTTTTATCTTTTTGAATATGGTGCTCTTGACACCTGCATGCGGATTAATTATTTTTGCCTCCGAACCACTGTATCAGACTTACAGTAATCCGGCTGCATGGGCTGAGGCGATGAGATACTGTGTATCCGGCGACTCCTCGACGCTTCTTCGTTCGTTTGGTGGGCCAGCCTTCTTTAACTTTCTGTCTTCTGCGAAGGAGGATCAGCAGGTGGGGGGAATCCTGATGAAATTTATCCAGGAGGGGATATTTGTCTCGATGCTGGCCTATGTATTTGCACAGTGGTATCGGAAGGAGAGACAGGAAGAGGATGATGATCTTGTGCCTTCTGGCAATGAAGAACGGAATCCGCTCAATCCGGCTGCAAAATCGTAAATGTATCGTGAGCACAATGTGATGACAAAAGGGGGAACACACGATGGATATGTATTTTTGGCTGCCTACGATCAGTACTTCTTTCATTGTGATTAGTGCGGTACTTGTGGCAATTGGTTGGGCTTTGATCATACGGGGCAAACGTGAGGCACACCAGTCTGCTATGGTAGCGGGAGCGATTGCGGCTCTGATCTTTTTTGTAATTTACACGTCCCGCACGGTATTTGTAGGCAATACAGCTTGGGGTGGAGACCCCGATATGGAGATTTTTTACCGGATTTTTCTAATCTTTCATATTGTTCTGGCGACGGTGGCCGCTGTATTTGGTATCTCAACTCTGGTGCTTGGCTTCAAAAAGAAATTCAAAACACATCGTCGCTGGGGCCGATTTACATCTATGATCTGGTTCGGTTCAGCTCTGACAGGGGTTGTGGTGTATGTGCTGTTATACATTCTATATCCGGGTGGACATACACGTCCGGTGTGGGAAGCGATTCTTGGGGTGTAAGGGTGAGAGGACGGTGTAACGCTCTTCTTGCGGTGAACATATGAAATAGACGATTCTTGCAGATGATTGGTCCATACGTTCTCTCTTATTCATTCATAGAATGAGTTTGAGAGGAGGGAAACAACGAATGAAACAAGCGGGGAGCATCAGCCAAACGGTTCCTCGACTTACCGTGTAAGCGGAAGAGAACTACAGAGGAAGAAGCCATATTTACCTTGGTAATACAGGCCTTCGCAACCTGGACAACATTTTGGACGGGGTGGAGAGTCTGCGCTTCTTTTCAACGAGTTCCAATGCCACGCTTGTGCTGTTTACACGTCCGAATTTTCAGGGGAGCTTCCGAGTCTACGAGGGAACACGAACCTGAGAGATTTGGATGACTTGATCCGCGGGAATGATGTAGAATCGTTGATCTCCACCAACGAGCGTCTCACGCTGGCCGAGATTCGGGCCATCCGTCATAACCGCAGCCTACCCACAGGCCACACACTCGTATAAAACCCAAGCCTCTTCTGCGATAAGATGATCGGATTGTTAGAACCATGAAAAAGCAAAAGAGCCATACCCTTTGTGATTCATTCACAGTACAGGGTATGGCTCTTTTCTGGCTGCAACAGGTGCGTTAATCCCCTCCACCTCCGCCACTATCTCCTCCGCCACCGCTGTCCCCGCCGCTGTCGCTGCTTCCATGATCACTGCTGGAATGGTGATGAGACCCCGATGAAGAATTCGTATCGTGATGTTGGTGATCATGGTGATGATGATGTCGATGATCGTGAGTATGCCTGGGATGATGAGCGTCTGTCGAAGAGTCAGAAGCGATCATCGAAGAGGATGCAGCGGCATCTGAATGACGGTTGTTCTGTTTAGAGGGTCGTTTGTTTCCTTGGGTGTGATCCCGATCAGAATCACTTCGGATGATAAGCCAGATCATTGCAATGATAAAAATAAAAACAAGTATGGGCTCAATTAGCCACCCCATAGGGGATCATTCCTCTCATCTAAATTGCTATGTTTATTTTATCGCAGAATGCTTGCTTTTCCTATCCCGCTTTCCTGATTCAGGAAAAAAGAGGTTGACGAAATTCAGGTTAGGTCTGTATACTGTGTATATTGATATATACAGTAGGCACAGTGAAACAATTAAAAGCACAGTAGAGCAATGAACATAATGTAAGACAGTTGAAAGGCAGGGGCATGTATATGGATGCATGGAAGCAGTCGTGGTGGCTGACCCGCAATGAGTTCAAGAAGGATAAGCTGCAGTGGTTATGGTCCGCCATATTTATGATTTATACGGGCAGTATGAGTGGTGTAATGTTGATTGGGCAACAGGAAAGCAATCTTTTTAATCCGGTGGTGGATGCGTTTTTTTTGATTATGCTGCCGTTTCAAGGATTTCTCTTTAGCAGACGTTCCTTCCGATATATACAGGAGGACTCTTACACACAGATGCTGGCCTATTACCGCAGACTTCCGATCCCGAATGAGACAGTGATGTGGTCAAGACTGCAGCAATCTCTGATTGCCTTTGCGTACAATGGATTCTTTTTCTACGGATCACTATATGCTGTCAGACTGCATACGGAGAACTTCACATGGGATCAGTATTTAGCCTTTGCGCTAAGCTGCACAGGATATGGGCTGTTGATTACGGGCTTGTATATTTACGGGGAGTTTTTGTTTAGTGGAAAAAAATATTTGCTTCTCAGCTTTTTGTTTCTGCCAATGACGATTGTTATATCCTTGGTGATTCGTATGTCGGGCAACTATGGATTCTGGTATGTCATTCACTATAGTAAAGCCTGGGGCTTGTTATCTCCGATGATGTGGATTGCAATGGTTGCGGGATTGGCAGTGTTGTGGGGATTCAGTCGATTAACACTGAGGAAGCTGAGCGTAAGGGATCTGAATTAGAGACAGTTGGGATGAATTGAATTAAGAGAAGAATATGGATGAAGCCGGCACATTCAGGTAAGTGAATGAAGTGTACCGGAGGGCGAGGTGCATATTGTGAAAATACCCATTCAAATCAATGAAAATAGCGCTGAACCTTTGTATCACCAGATTGAGAATCAGTTAAGGTCGTTAATTATAACGGGTCAATTGGGGGAGGGGACACATTTGCCGTCCATTCGTGAATTTGCCGGGGCACTGAATTGCAGTGTAATTACGGTTAGACGGGTCTATCAGGATCTGGAGAATGAAGGTTTGCTTCGTACGAAGCAGGGGACAGGTACATTTGTGGCCCAGGTTGAGGCAGGAGATCGGGAACATTACAGGCTGAAGGCGGCGGAGGAAGCAATGCAGGCTGCCGTTCAGTCCGGCAAAGCTGTTGGATGTACAGAAGAAGAGATGGAAAGCTTGTTCCGGGAAGCGCTGAGAGCGATCTATTCCAATTAAAGGAGGGAGGCAATCATATGGCAGAACCGATAGCGATTCAGTTAAATGGGGTATCCAAGATGCGTAAGCGCAGGGTCATCGGACCGATTGATCTGACCATCCCGGAGGGGTATGTGGTGGCGATTCTGGGGCATAACGGCTCTGGCAAAAGCACACTGTTGAACATGCTGCAGCAAATTGTACTGCCGGACAGCGGAGAGATCATATGGTTTGGACAGGAGCATTCGGGACTGCTTCCAATTGAGCTGAGGCAACAGATTGGCTTTGTGGCCGATGACAGTGGGCTAGAGGAGAACCGGATGACACCACAGGAGGCAGCTGATTTTCGATCACATTGGTACCCGAGGTGGGATATGAAGCTGTTCCGACAGCTAATGGAAGACATGGATGTACCAAGTGATGTGAAGCTGACCAAGATGTCCAAGGGAGAGCGGAGGAAATTCGAGATTGCCGCAGCGCTCGCGGCCCGTCCGAAGATCTTGCTTCTGGATGAACCTTCATCCGGTCTTGATCCTTTTGCATGGAAGGTCATGGTTGAACAGTTCCGCGACTATATGGAAGGCGGGGATACGACCATACTGATTGCCACACATATTGCAGATGAAGTGAAGCGGCTCGCGGACTATATTGTATTGATGCACCGCGGGCAAGTGCTGGGCATGGCGGAGAAAGACCTCGTGCTCGAACAGTGGAAGGAAATCTGGTATGAAGGGGAGCTGCGCCCCGAGAGTATTCCAGGGGTGGTGGAGTCTTTTCGGGAAGAGAATGGCCTGATTCGTGTTATAACTACCCGGGTGAGTGAGGCGCAGGAAAGACTGGAGCTGTCCAATCATCGGGTGCTTCAGATTCGTAATTTGGAGTTAGGTGAAGTGCTGGAATACTGGATTGCCGGGTATGCACCCGTACAGTGGAGATAACCGAAGGGAGACGATAAATGATGAACCGATTGGAATTGAAGCAAGTCGTCAAGCAATATGCAGACAAAACAGCCGTGAATGGAGTCACGCTCAATGTAAAAGAAGGGGAGATTTACGGGCTGCTCGGAGCTAATGGTGCTGGCAAAACAACTACAATGCGCATGGTGCTCGGCCTGATTCACCCGGATGGCGGAAACATTCTCTACAACGGCAAGCCTTATAACACGGAGCTGCAGCAGATCATGGGGTATCTTCCTGAAGAACGAGGGTTGTATCCAAAAGTAAAGGTGAGTGAACAGATTAATTATCTGGCACGCCTGCGCGGTATGAAAGCCAAAGATGCCGATGAGAGCTTGAAATACTGGTTAAAGCGGTTTGAGGTACCTGAGTATTACGACAAAAAGATTGAAGAGTTATCCAAAGGGAACCAGCAGAAGATGGGTTTTATTGCAGCAGTGGTGCACAGACCTCAGATTCTGATTCTGGATGAGGCGTTTAGCGGACTTGATCCGGTTAACGTCGAGCTGCTTAAATCTACGGTGAAGGAATTGCGTGATGAAGGTACGGCGATCCTGTTCTCTACACACCGAATGGAGCATGTTGAGGAGCTGTGTCGTCAGATCACAATACTGCATCGCTCTAACACAGTGGTGCAAGGTGAAATCAAGGAAATTAAAAGCCGTTATCCGCGTGAACAGGTGTATCTCAGCACGATTGGACAGGTGGAGGGTCTGGATCAGCTGGCAGGTGTAAAACACGTGGAGCACAACGAACGCGGATATCTGATCCATATTAATCAGGCCGAGGCGGCTCAGGAAATTCTGAAGACGGCGATGAGTCAGACGACCGTAGAGCATTTTGAGATCAAGGAACCAACGCTTAACCAAATCTTTATTCGTGAGGTAGGTGAGTCGAATGAATAAAATGGGCACAATTACAGGCTTTACGTTCAAAAACAAAGTAAAAACAAAGTCGTTTATGGTCACGACCATTGTACTTGCACTTTTAATTACGATTGGACTCAATGTTCCATATTTCATTACTTTATTTAATGGTGGCTCTATTGGTGGCGGAGGTTCTAGCAGTAATCCCGTAAACATTGGAATTCTGACAACAGAGCAGCAGGACGTGGCACAGAAGCTGGAGGCCTTCTCTTCTGCACAGGGGAATCAGGTTTATCGTCTGGTTATGGGTGGAGATAAGGATGAAGCGGCGCTGAAAGAGGACGTGAAGAAGGGTGTAATCGACGGTTATTTGAAGCTTGCAACGGTACAAGGACAGGAATTCCCGCAGCCTGTGCTTTATTCCTCGGACGATATTTCACCGCAGATTGTGACTTCGCTTGAAGCGGCTTTGCAGAGTGTGAAGCTGGATGTGGTTGCTAAGGATGTGCTGACCGCTGAGCAAAAGGCGCTGATTACCACACCTGTGAAGCTGACTGCTCAGAGTTTAAGCGCGGATGAAGGAGAAGCTGGAGCAGGCTCGGAAAAAGCGATGAGTCCTATCAATTATATCGTGGTCTATCTGTTAATCATTCTGCTGTTCACATCCACGATGATGACAGGTAATATGATTGCCTCCGAGATTACAGCTGAGAAAAGCTCGCGCATCATGGAAATTCTGATTACGAGTGTATCTCCGCTCAGTCAGATGTTCGGCAAAATCATCGGTATCTTCATGGTTGGTCTGTTGCAGATCGGTATCTTCGGAGCCGTTGTAGCCGGTAACATCATGCTGCCGCACAACCGTGCAGTGCTGGGTGATCTGAATATGAGTGTGAACGACATTAATATGGCAGTGATCGTGTATGGACTCATTTTCTACATCCTGGGTTACTTCCTATATGCCGTTATGTTTGCCGCCATCGGCTCGATGGTAAGCCGGACGGAAGAGCTTGGTCAGGCGGTGCTGCCCATCACAATGCTTTCGCTGGTGTCCTTCTATATTGCGATTTTCAGCATCTCGACACCGAATATTTTGTTGTTAAAAATCGCAAGCTTCATTCCGTTCACCTCGCCAACGGCGATTCTGGTACGGATTGGGGCAGGGGTCGCACCAACCTGGGAGATTCTGCTCTCTCTTGCCATTCTGGTCGTATCCATCCTGATCTTTGGCTGGCTGGCAGCCAAAATCTATCGTACGGGCGTACTGATGTACGGTAAACGCCCAACCTTCAAAGAGCTGTTCAAAGCGATGAAGGCATACAAGATATAAAATAAACAACAAGCAATTTGTTGTAAACTTAATTAGCCAGTATTATGAAAAAATAAGAAGCTTCAATCTAAGTATGATATTAAGTCTGAGTTCTAAGGATTCTGTTTCAGTAGTAGACTATTAGAAATGCTAAACGAAATAAGATTTAAAATGAGACTGCAATTTTATATTAGATTGCAGTCTTTTTGATGTGTTATAACTTTGAAGATATCCCCAAAATCAGCATCCGTTTTTACGTACCCATACGTATTCCTTTGAATTATATTGGGAATGAGAAAAAGTGGTCTGGGAGGACAAGCAAGGAGAGGCAAACGATTGAGTTGATCAGGGATGTATCTCTACCGAAAACGAAAAGAGACGATTGAGCGAAGCCTCGCGGATGCCAAAGGCTCCAAGGGTTTCGTTATTGCCGTTTGAACGGACTGCAAAACGTCAGGGAACAGGCCCTGATGAAGGCAACGTGCAGAACATGAAGAAGATAGCAATCTACCTGGATCGCCTGGAAAAACGGGATAATCTCCCCTGTTTCCGTTTTGAACCGGCCCTTAAAATATGAGAAACCCCATACTTTGAAAAAAGTACAGGGTTCTTCGACAATCTGACCCCATAAGAAAGGGGCTTTTTTGTGCAAATCATTTTCTTTTAAACCCTGTAAGAAAATATGAAACAGTGAACACAATGGATAGGTTTAAAATGATAATCAGCAACCTTGGGTATCAAGTTGGTATATTGGATTAAATCCATTGATTTCTCTATTTGAGTCAATTAGCATCCATATAGGAGCGAATACCGCGGAATCAATAGATTTTTCTGGTCCCCATATTGAATGAAACGGCACAAGCAAAAAACCAAAAACAATGATAAATAAGATATACAGAACCATTATGATTTTCTTAATAACAATCAAATCCTTTGTTTCGTTTCAAAAAAAAGGTAGAAACGAAATTATATTGTATTATTTAGGAGCACCGGATGGAGGCAAAGGTGTCGAAGCACTTGTACTTTTATTAGTGTTAACAACTGACCAATACTCGTTAGATTTCACAGACAGGCGTTTATTGACACCTGTTTCTGTTGTGTCTCCACCGAATATATGGTCGGTAGCCCCAAGCTGTCCACCCTGGAACATCTGCTCCTTGAGATACCGTTGTCTCCTGCTCAGCTGTAAAGCTTCCACTGAAACCAAATTTATTCTTTACTTCTATTGAGCCTGAGAACCCCAAAGTGGCGCTGATTTTTGTTCGTTTTGTGCTGCTAACCTTAATAGGAACAGAAGAACGATAATTGTCCTCTGTCAACCAATTATTAGTATAGGTAACCATATTTGTGCTTTTTGTGACAGATGGTCCGCTTTTCCATGAACCGTACAGCTTCACAAGAGAACTCATTGCTGCAACACTCGAAGGGCTTACTAAGGAAGAGGGTCACTATTAAAAAAGTTTATAACAAACTGAGCGACCTTTCCTCAATTGAATTTCGGGAAAAAGTCGCTGCTTAATAGAATTTAATTGAATCTCTTTTTATTGCCTACTTGACAAGGCTATGACCAAACTATAAGTCACTACATAAGACTTTCGCTTAATTTTTAGTCTTGCAACTAGTTTAAGATATTAACAATAGCTCCATCACCGATAGTTCGATTACTGAATCAGTAATAAAAAGGTATCATATACATTTATTAAAAAATGCTACTGAAACAATGCTACTAATCCTAAAGGTTGCTTTCAAATAGTAGTGAGGCTTACTGCAGAACATTCGATGCATACAATCTGCCGTTCGTGGTAATTATAACCTTCATTAATGGTGCCTTATCAGAATAAAAGGCTCACAGGAAAGGAAGATGCAGCGTGCCAGAATGGTTAGAGGTTATGATACGAACACTTTCTGCAGTAACGATGTTGTTTTTCATTACCAAAATATTAGGCAAACGGCAGATATCAGAACTTTCTTTGTTTGAGTATATTACGGGCATCACCTTGGGGAATCTCGTTGGTTACATATCACTGGATACAGATACAAGCTGGTATCTGGGCTTTCTGGCCGTATTTGTTTGGGTTGCTGTCTCCACAGGCGCGGAGTTTCTGACGATGAAAAGTAAAAAATTCCGAGATATTGTGGATGGAAAATCAACGATACTTATTGAAAATGGAGCCGTAATCCAAAAAAATCTGAAGAAAGAACGGCTGACCATTGATGAATTTCTGGAGCAGCTTCGCAAAAAAGATGTGTTCCGGGTTGCCGATGTGGAATTTGCTATAATGGAGCAGAGCGGGGATATCAGTGTCATGTTAAAAAAGGAATATCAGCCGCTTACCGCTGATTTGCTGGGGTATCGTCTTTCATCGGAAAAGGAGCCGCGAACGATTATCATGGATGGAAATATTTTGCCCGAATCTCTTCAGGATGCTGGAGTAAGTGAGGATTGGGTAAAAAAAGAACTTCGCAAGCTTAACATCACATTGGATCAGGTAGCGATTGGTCAAGTGGATAGTACAGGAGAACTGACTGTGCAGACTGGAACGGAGGCTTTGCCCCAGCCAGCTCATTCGAATCCGAATGATCAGATCAAAGATCTGGTACAGCGATTGCAGGATGACCTGAAGATGCGTAAGCAGCTTGCCTCTAATGACAAGGATCGCCTTGAATATCAGGAAGCGCTGAATCAATTTCAGGCGGCCATGCATGCTTATCAGACCCAAAAACAATCGTGACCATCAACGATTACATAGCCTGAATTGATCTAGAAGTCCCGGCGCGAGCCAGGGCTCTTTTTATTTGTTTGAGTTTATAAAATATGGAACGATAACCACCTTTGACCGTATACTAGAAGAGCACATAACGGTTTGATACAAGTCTAGTGCTTAATTTTTTATACGATAAAGGAGATTACATATTATATGAAGCAATGGAAACGCGTACTCTTATCGCTTACGATCTCGGCAGGCTTGCTATCATCAGCAGTACCCGCAATGGCTGCTCCGCAGGGAACGGCTGTCAAGGTCGATAATCAGGCGGTTGAATATACAACTGGAGCACCAATTATGCAGAAAGGAACAACTTTGGTTCCGTTGCGTACAACGCTGGATGCTATGGATGTGAAATTGGCGGGAACGAGCGATGATAGCATTACGGCAATTGTCAATGGCAAGACGATTACCCTGAAAAGCAAACTTGTACGCATCAACGGTGTTACCTATGCACCTATTCGTATTGTCGGCGATGCTGCCGGATACGAGGTTCGCTGGGATAAAGCTACACGTACCGTGCTGCTGGTATCCAAAGGCGACGGGACGGTCGGAACCTCGCAAACCGGTGGGCGTGGCTTTATGTGGGAAGTGCAGTCTAACGGCAACACCGTTTATCTGGTAGGTTCGATGCATGTGGCGGACAAGAGCTTTTACCCGCTACGCCCAGAATTTGAAGAAGCCTTTGCGGAAGCCGACTATCTCGGTGTAGAGGTGGACATCAGCAAAGCAGCGGACGAGGAACAGCAGAAGCTGGTGTTAAGCCTGGGATCATATCAGGATGGTACGACCTTGAAGGATCATATTTCGAGTGAGACGTACAGCAAGCTTGGGGATATTTTGAAGAAAAACGGGTTAGAGCCTAACGCGCTGGACGCATTCAAGCCTTGGGTGGTGGAAAGCACACTGGGAAGTCTGAAAACATCAACAGCTGGACTGGAAG
This sequence comes from Paenibacillus barcinonensis, assembly GCF_003217495.1. Lineage (GTDB taxonomy): Bacteria > Bacillota > Bacilli > Paenibacillales > Paenibacillaceae > Paenibacillus > Paenibacillus barcinonensis. The sequence goes on from NZ_QJSW01000024.1 coordinate 80,676, forward strand.
CAGCATCCGGTATAGATTTGTATTTTATTCAAAAAGCAATAGAACGGAAAATCCCGGTTATTGAACTCGAGTCTTACCAATCTCAACTAGGAATGTTTGATACATTCTCGAAAGAACTGCAGGAAAAAACGCTGCGCTCTACAATCGACAACTTCGAAGTACTCGATAACACGGTGAATCAGATGGCTGAGATGTGGAAAACAGGTAATGATGAGCAATTGCTGGAGCTGACAAACAGCTTCTCGGATGACGAGGAGTACAATAAAGCGATGTTGATTGACCGTAATATCGGCATGGCTGACAAAATTGATGGTTATCTGAAAAATGGTAAAGGTGAAGAATACTTTATCGTGGTTGGAGCAGCACACTATTTGGGTGATCACGGGATTGTGAAACTGCTTGAAGATAAGGGATATAAGGTAGAACGTAAGTGAGTTTTTGTTAACGATAAGGTATATTTGAATGTAGATGCCCCTTACAGCCGCTAATTAGGACTGTAAGGGGTCTTTCTCTATTGCGTAAGTTTGTATCTCATCGGATTCTTACTATATAAGATTGAACTAAAGATTTATACAATCCACTCCGATGAATGAATAACCTGGAGAGCAGCTGTTATCCCCAGATTTTTCTGATTCCTTTTCCAAAGGGGGAATCCAGTGAACAGCGTATACTTCTGATGTAGCTTTCTTGCAGAAAGCTTTCAGGCGACCGATCCGCTTTTTCAGTTTTTTCTGTCCTTTCCGTTCACGTGTAAATAAATAGTTCAACTTATATAATTATAGTTAAGCATAGAGAGGGGCATATGTTTTATGTAGTGATGAATTGCTGATAAATGGGGAATTGGATGTCTAATAAATAATGCTTTACAAACGAATGTGATTCGTGATATATTCTATTTCCGGCCAAGAAAACACGGTTTACACGGTGCGGCAAGCAGCTTAATAAGAAAGCTTCCAAAGAAGCTTGAAAAAAGAGCTTGCAAAGTTGGTTCGGAAATGATATGATATAAAAGTTGCTGAAACGAACGAGAATCAGTAACGGAACGAAGTTTGATCTTTGAAAACTGAACAACGAGTGAGTAATCATTCTGCTTGCAGAATGAACGTGAAGGTTTTTGATACAAGCCATCTGGCTGTATGAAAACTGGAACAACAATGAGATTAACAATCTCGTCAGATTCAAAATGAGCTTATCGCTCTTTTCGATACACCGATGAGTTGCACAGCGTTGAACGACGCTGCGGAATTCATCTTTATTGGAGAGTTTGATCCTGGCTCAGGACGAACGCTGGCGGCATGCCTAATACATGCAAGTCGAGCGGACTTGAAGAGAAGCTTGCTTCTCTGATGGTTAGCGGCGGACGGGTGAGTAACACGTAGGCAACCTGCCCTCAAGCTTGGGACAACTACCGGAAACGGTAGCT
>NZ_QJSW01000025.1 GCF_003217495.1 Paenibacillus barcinonensis
TATCCTTTGGATACAGCCGATTCAATAGCCGATTTTGCCCAGTGATTCGCCTGCACGTCTTTAAAAGTTGTGGCTGCCGAAGCCTGCGAAGAAAGTAATACTGACATGCCTAACACTGCACTCATTATAGGTAACATGATTTTTTTCATTTGTCATATCCTCCGATAAATTGATTTTTGTTATTTTGAAATCCTTGGATTCACGCTCTCTACATATGTAAAAGCCTATATTAATTATTGGAGCCTTCCTCTGCTTGCAATACTTTCTTTAATTGTTGACTATACATAAAAGACTCTTTTTGATTGATCTCATAATTAATAGAAATACTAAATGTTTGTTCTTTGTGACCTTTTACGTAACCATACACAGTCACCCAACTCATTGCCATCTAGGCATCATCTCTTTTTCCATAATAGTTACATCCAATTTATAGATAATCAATTGCAATGGCTCCTGCTCTATCTAAAAATTTCTTGATCTTTGAAATGCCTCTCAGTTATTCCTGTGTAACCTCCTAAGACTTACAAAATCACAAGTATCACAGTAATATTCCTCAGACGAAGCATAGTCTTACCTCACTATTAATTTTATAATTTATATTTCGGAGAAATATTTTTTTCTCCCTTCTCTAACAGCCACTCTGGTCCACCCACATTTTCCACTTCATAAGTATTGTAGTTAATCCATATATTAATTGCTTCATTCTCATGACCCTTAATATGTCCGTATAAAATAACCTTCGAAGATACGTAACCAGCAAAAACCTGAGAGTCCGTGAACTCCACGTCAACGTTATACTCTTTTTTAAAATATTCTAATCCTATAGGCGTTGCTTTTTTTACGATATTACTATTTTTTACGTGATATGTAATTGCACAACCACCAATTAATAAAATACAAGATGCTAATACTATTAATAGCACTCTTAGTTTACGATTCATTTCTTATTCCCTCTCCTTGTGACAGATTTATTTCTAAGGTAATATAATCTATATTATAGTATATAAAAGGAAGAGAAGTAGATTTTGTTTATTTCTGATAAAACTTATCATCAGATTTCTGATGCCGCTTATGTTAGAGATATTACAGGAGAGAATGAAAAGGCCAAGATTGAGGGATCGGATCGCGCAGATCTACCTAACTCTACACTTAATGACACTAATGGCTCTGGATTTGATGCGGTCGTTTATTACAATAAGAAGGATAATAAAGTGGTGATTGGATTGAGGACTTCAAACAGCAGCAGATTGAACTTGTTAAATATACATATCGCATGGAGCGTGCCGATCGGGGAAATTAGGAATAGAGCTAACCGAACAGTAGGTTATTTGGAAAACAAGAACAGAGGCCCCTTCTCATAAACCATGAGAGGGGGCCTCTTCGCGTTAGAAGCCATTAAATTGATATCCTCTATTCAAACACAATCCGGTCTGACGGATGCTCTGGCAGAATGGAGGATACCAGCTGCTGCACAGCCGGGTGATCCGAATCCAAGACGGAAGCCGTGGCATCCCCGGTATAGACCAGCCTTCCCTGATCCATCACGGTGATGCTGTCGCAAATTGTGAGTGCGGCCCGGATGTCATGGGTGATAAACAGATAAGACAATCCATACGTTGCTCGCAGCTCTGCCAGCAGGGACAGAATTTGTGTCTGATGTACCATGTCCAGACTGCTGATTGACTCATCCAGCACAATTAACTTCGGCTTGAGTGCGATGGCTCTGGCAATGTTGACACGCTGGAGCTGACCGCCGCTGAATTGATGCGGAAGCTTGCCCGCATCCTGCGGTGTGAGGCCAACCTGAACGAGCAGCTGTTCAATGGTGCGCTGCTGCTCCTTCGCTGACAGACGCTCGTAATTATCCAGCGGCTCTCCAATGATCTGCGCTGCTGTCATCATCGGATTCACAGCCGAGTAGCAGTCCTGAAAGACAACCTGCAGATCACGACGCAATCGTAGGAGCACCTTTTTATCCGCTTGGTAGATGTCTTGTCCCTGGAATATAATCTGCCCCTCGCTTGGTCGCTCCAGTCCCAATATGATCTTGCCCAAGGTGCTTTTGCCTGCCCCACTCGTACCGAGCAATCCAAGGCATACGCCCTGCTCAATCGTAAGGGATACATCCGTCAGTACAGGGGGGCGCGCCCCCGAACGATCCAGCCAGCCTCGCTTGCCATAGCGGTGACTTACTTCATGTACTTGTAACATTCAGTTCTGCGCCCCCCTTCTTGTTTAACACTCATGCATTTGCTTTTGCATCTGCAGCAATCTATTACTCTTGTCCGAATATGGCTAAACAGCGTATTCATTGAACACAGGCCCTCAGACCTGCTGTATCAAGCCGTTGTACGCCAGGAAACCTTAGCATGATAACGTACAATACTGCTTAATGCCCCAAAGTCATACGGGGCCGAGCATTCAGCAGCATCCGGGTATACTCATGCCGGGGATGATCGAACAACTGATACACGTCTGCCTGCTCGATGATGCGTCCCTTCTGCATGACGGCTACTTCATCAGCCATCTGTGAGATGACCCCCAGATCATGTGAGATGAGTAGAATGGATGTGCCATGCTCCTTACGGAGCCGATCCAGTTCCCGCAGCACATTCAATTGATTCACGACATCCAGCGCTGTCGTGGGCTCGTCAGCAATCACCAAAGCGGGTCGCAGACACATGGATACAGCAATCATCACCCGCTGCAGCTGACCGCCGCTGAGCTGGAACGGATATCGTTTCATCAGCTTTGCCGGGTCAGGCAGGTTCATATCGGCCAGCGCGGCAATGGCCTGCTCCCTCGCCTCCGCTTTGGACATCTGTGTATGAGTTCGCAGCGTCTCAACAAATTGAGAGCCGATCGTATACACAGGGGTAAAAGCATTCATCGGATTCTGCATAATGAACCCGACATCCTTGCCACGGATGCGCCGCATCTGCTCATCGGGTAACGTGCTGAGCTCCAGTCCGTTCAGACAAACACTTCCTGATACTTCCATCCTGCGCGGATGGAGCAAGCGCAGCAGTGCGTTACATGTCACCGTTTTACCGCAGCCGCTCTCGCCAACCAGGCCGAAGACCTGACCCTTTTTCAAAGTCAACTGAACAGGGTCCAGTAACGGGGCCGATCCATTTGCTGTCTTGAGCTTCACTTGCAGATCACGAACTTCAAGTACATTCGCCGCATCGGCCATCGTCACATTCCCCCTTGTCCAGATTGTTCTCCACCTTTGACCATCATAAAAATTACTTTCTGGAAACGCCGTAACGGTCGGATAAGGCCTCTCCCAAAATGTTAAACGCCATCACAACCAGCAGTATGGCAGCACCCGGATAGATCATCAGTTCTGGATGACTGCGAATATAGCTTGTTCCTTCGTGTATCATGGCTCCCCACTCCGCATTCGGTGGCTGGATACCGAGTCCCAGGAAGGATAATGCAGAGATGTCCATAATCGCCCAGCCCATCTCCAGTGTACCCATGACTACGATGGGACGCTGGACATTCGGAATGATATGTTTGCGAATAATCGTCCAGGTAGAGGACCCGCTAATTCGAGCTGCCGCAATATAATTCCGTTCCTTCAAGCTAACCACCATGTTTCGGCATATGCGGGCATAGTGCACCCACTGCACCATCATGAGTGCCAGCAGAATCTGCATCAGACCCGGGCCGAAGATACCCACGATGCCAAGCACCAGAACCAGCTGCGGAAATGCCAGTATGCCTTCACACAGACGCATCAGCACGTTGTCGATCCAGCCGCCCAAGTAACCGGAGATCGACCCGACCAGAAGCCCGATCACCAAAGACGACAAAAAAATCAGCGTGGCAAATCCAATGGAAACCCGTGATCCATAGAGAAGTCTGGAAAGATTGTCCCTTCCCAGATGATCTGTGCCAAGCCAATGCTCTGCAGATGGAGCCTTCAGCTTCTGCAGCAGATTCACCTTCACAGGATCATGCGGTGCAATCCATGGAGCCAGTAATGCCAGGATGAAGAAAAGAAGGATAATCGCTGCGCAAATCCAGATCATTTGTTGCCCTCGAAACCTTGTACGCCATCGTTTCATCAATGCTCTGCCCGTCCTTTCGCTGAAATCCGCGGGTCCATATACAGCTGTATCAGATCAACGATCAGATTACATACGATGAACAGACATGCCGAAATAAAGACATAACACTGGATCACGGGAATATCGCGGTTAAAGATCGCTTCCACAAAATAACGTCCGAAGCCCGGCCACGAAAAAACCTGTTCGACAATAATCGTTCCGGTTAGCAGTCTGCCCATGGTCATGCCCATTCCTGTAATAAATGGAGTGATCGCAATTTTGAGCACATGCTTGAGCATGATGACCTGTTCACGTATACCGCGTGTTCTCGCATACTGCACGTATGCTTCCTGTAATTGCTCCAGGACACTGGTTCGCAGCATACGGGTGTACAGAGCAATCATGACCATGGAAAGCGTCAGCGTAGGTAGCACCAGATTCTCCCAAGAGCCGCGCCCCTCCACAGGCAGCCAGTCCAGTTTGACTGCAAAAAAGAAAATAAGCAGATATCCGAGCCAGAACTGCGGAATAGATGCTCCAACATAGGAGATGATGCGGCTGACCATGTCAATCCAGCTATTTTTGTATACCGCCGCCAGAATTCCCAATGGGATGCTCACCAGTGTAGAGAATAGAATGCTCCACAAGGCCAGCTCTGCCGTGGCTGGAAATTTATCCTTCACCTCATCCATCACCGGTTTGTTGGTGAGATACGAAGTACCAAAATCCAACTGAGCTATTCTCTGCAAGGTATGAAGGTATTGAGTAAATAAGGGCTGATCCAGACCAAATTCATGCCGCTTCTCTGCCAGCAGCTCTGGCGTCGGATAGATATGAGCTGCTGTAAGATACGCCTCGGCTGGATCAACCGGTGAAATATGAATAAGCCCAAAAGTGACAAGCGTAGCGATAAAAACGATAGGAATGATCGCGATCATTCGTTTACCAATATAGCCGATCACCAAACATTCCTCCCTTTTACCCTGCCACACAAGCCTTCCTGCCTGCATATATTATCTCTTTGTTCCGAGTGTACTTCGAATTTACGGATTGCTTAATTGCATGCCAACAAATGGATTCTCATCCCGATTCGCCGGGAACACAAATTTAGCAATTTTTTTCTGATATACGGCTGTTTTCTTGATATAAGAGATCGGCACAATCGCCGATTGCTCCTGCAATGTCGTCAGAATGGATGTATACAGTTCCTGACGCTTTTTCTCGTCTGTAGAGGACAATGCTGCATGCACCTCTTCGTCCAATTCCTTTTTCATAGGCAAAGCGCTAAGTGTCTCGGAAATTCCGAACCCAGAACTTGCTACGACATTAATAAAGGAATGCGGGTCGTACGGCGCTCCGTAATTGTACCAGAAATACAGGTCAAAATCATTGGCTTTCAAGCGTTTGATCTGTACCGTCAATTCAAGACCAGTGAGGTTTACTTTGACACCCAGCTCGCCCCATTCAGCCTGAATCGTTTCACCCATCGCTTTTTGAATCGGATCGGTTTTATCGAAAATCAGTTCGAACTCCAGCTTCTGGCCATCCTTCTCACGCACAGTTCCACCGGCCGGCAGCTTCCAGCCTGCTTCGTCCAGCAATGCTTTGGATTGCTCCACGTTATATTCAATGGGCTTCAGATCCACATTGGTATACGGATAGTTCTTGGATAATGCCGTATCGGCTGGTTCTTCCAGGCCTAGCGTGATGCCCTCAACCATCGCTTTCTTGTTGAAGCCTTGTTGAAGCGCCATGCGCACTCTTACATCAGACAGCTTCGGATTGGAAGAGTTGAGCAGCAGGTCACGCGTACCTACCGGATCAGACAGCTCACTTACATATTTATCGTTGTCACGAAGCTGCTGGAATGCATCCAGACTGATCACACCTTCACCGTAAATCAGATCCAGATCGCCTTTTTCAAAAGCAAGCACACGTGTCTCTGCATCAGGAATAATTTTCACGGTAATCTGATCAAGCGCTGGTGCAGTGCCCCAGTAATTCGGGTTACGCTTGAAGACAGCATATTCATCCTGCTTATATTCAGCCAGCATCCATGGCCCCGTACCAACGGGCTCCTTGATGCCTTTCGACGTATCACCATCATCCGGGAAGCCTGCCGCGCCCAGGAAACGGAACGGACGAACAACAGACAAGTCCTGAAGCACAGGGTAGTACGGCTCGGTAAGTGTCATGCGGAAGGTGTGGTCATCCACGACCTCTGTTTTGTCCAGCACACCGACGATTCCAAGCCAGCTGTGTGTTTTTTTATTTTTCATGATGGAGTCAAAATTCTTTTTCACAATTTCCGCATTAAACGGCGTGCCATCGGAGAATTTCACCCCTTGGCGCAGCTTGAATGTATACACTTTGCCATCATCAGAGATGGTCCATGACTCAGCCAGTGCGGGTTCCAGCTTACCATCCTTCTGGTAACTGACCAGCGGCTCGTAGATCATGGATTGAGCAAACAATTGGGACGGGTTATACGTATGTGGATTCATCGTACCGATATCTCGCGGCCACGACATCGTAATCGACTTCGCAGAAGCTGCCTGATCTCCAGCTGCGGAAGACGATGGCGAACCGCTCTCTTTATTACTACAGCCCACGATAAATAACAGTAACAACAGTGTTGTCACCATCATCAGGGTAGAACGTTTGCGTTGATCTACTAACATGAAATAAACCCCTTTTCTCTCTTCATCTCTGATCGTGATAATGATTCTCATATTCATTAAGAATATGAAGCTAATTGCCTTTTGTCAACAAAAATCGACATAGTATGTATGCCCACTAAATAGAAAAATAAGCCCTTTCCATATAAGAGAGGGCTCTTTTCAGTTGGATATAAAGATACTTTCACATAAAATTGAAAGCGAGTGATCCCACAACCAGGCTGCGGGGCCACTCGCTTTTCCGTTCATCTTGTCTTTGGTCGTGCTTTATTGCGTAATTTAGTAGCTCGTCTTCAGCCAGTTATCCTTGGACCAGTTCACTTTGCCTGCACCTGCACCGTTAGAGGCTGTCAGACGTGCATTCAGTGTAGACGGATCGTCTGCCTGATAGCTGTAAGGCAGGGATGAGAAGCCGTTCCACGAGAAAGGCTTGATTGCAGCCGGAACTGGAGCCAGCGGACTGCCCGCCGTATCACTGCTGCCACGGAAGGAGCTGCCATCCAGCGAGTAGATCGTATCTGCTACGCTAATTTTACCTGTGTACGTGGCATTGGTCGGGTCCGTCTGATTGTTGCGCACCGGGTATTGCACATCCTTGATCACTGATTTCTCAACCAGCACAGCCCCGTTTTCAGTGGAAATGGCTCCATTGCTGGTAATTCCGAATTTGTAACCTTTGGATGCAATAGCTGCTGCCATAGCATTGCTTATACGCGCCTGTGCTGCACGGGCATCGGTGGCATCCATGATGATGTTGTAGGCATGTGCGTTGCCGCCGCGCAGACGCGGCATACGATCCTGAATGTCTTTATAGACGTTATGGTGCAAGGTTATAGAGAGATTGGCGTTCGTCGATTCCAGACTGGTTGCACCCACGAGATGACCTTTTTTCTGCGAACCAGCGATGGCAATGATATCTTCCTTGCTTAGACCGACCGCGCTGCTACGCAGGTGGTTGTACATGGGATAGGAAGCTTTGTTGGCTTCCAGCTCGTTGATCTGGCGGGTAACCCAACTGTTCGAGCTGCCGTCATCCCCTTTGAAGGTAGACCAGGAGATGGTCACGCCACTGGTTCCTTTTTTCGAATCAACGAGTCCGTCATAGGCTTTATTGAAGGTGCAGTGGTCAATCCATATGCCGCTACTGTCCTCCAGTGTAATGTAATCCCAATCGTTTTTGTCATAGTCGCCTTTGGTGGATTCATCCCATTCCCACAGCTCATCGAACTCCAGGTTGCGGATGATGACGTTGGAGCTGCGTTTCACGGTAATAGAAGCATGTTTGATCTTGGACCCGTTTGCGGAGAAAATGGTCAGGCCATTGAAGCCGTCCACCGTAATTTTGCTGACACCCGTCTGCTTCAAGACTGGATGGGTCAGGGCATCGTTATGCTTGGCAAAAGGCGAAGCCTGCGCCGTGCTTGGGATCTCATTCCATCCTAGATCAAGGTCGTTCATAATTTCGACGACTTTGACACCGGAGTTCTTTTTCAAAGCGAGCGCCAGATCGGTGGCATTATACACTTTTTTGTACACAGCCGTGCTCGACTCGCTGATCATACCTCCACCCGTATTGCCTTGGGAGAAGCCTGTCAGATTATAATCCGCATTGCCCGCTGCCTGCACACTTGCAGGTCCCGATAATAAGGTGAGCCCCAGCGTAAGGGCCAGAGCCGTGCTGCATAAGCTTCGTACTGTTTTTCTCATCGAATCCATTCCTCCTGAAAGGTTAATGTTGAGTTTCCCTGCCTGTCCCTCTGCGGTACATCATGTCGCAAATGACATATTCACAATGTAAATCCTGGGAGCGATTACAACAATAATCCTGAACTCACATCTATGGATGCGTACTGAACAGGAGGGGATTTGTACCCGAAACAACCTGGCATCGTATGAAGTTAACTTGTGAAGCAGGGTTTGTCGGAGAAATATCAAAAAGGGATGGGACTGCCTGGCGCAAGAAAAAATGAAACAAAACAAGCAGGACTGCATCTACTGCAGACCTGCCCCATTTTACTTTTTGATCGAACGTGTCCAGAAGCCACCGTGGAACTGTTTGGGCTCGACAGTAATGACAAAGGCCTTTGCATCAAGCGCGAGAATGGTCTGGTAGAGCAGCTTCTGGTTTTTGCGCTTTGCCAGAATCTCCATGACCAGCCGATCCCCGTCCCGCCCGCTGCCTACCCATGCGGTAACGCCGTACCCTTTATCCCGGAGCGCGTTGGCGACATGACCGTCCAGCTGGTTGCAGATCACTTTCACGGTAACGTAACCGAGTGCAATCTTCTCCTCAATCCATGCACCGAGCAGAACGCCAAGTCCGTACCCTACTGCGTAGACGATCAGCGCAGAAGGCTGGGTCAGATAACTAAGTACGAGATTCAAACCCAGCACATAGATGACGATCTCACCCATGCTGATCAAGGCGGCGATGTATTTCTGTCCTTTGAGCGTCAAAATCATACGAAGGGTGTAGGCTGACACATATACAATTTGAATCAAAAAGATAAATAACAATATTTTAAGCAATGGTGATCCCTCTTTCCTGGCCTTTTACGGAAAACCTGGTCTCTGTTACATGCTGCATGGTGAGCTTTTATTTAGACCTGATATGGCCCGACGTTGTTGAATGGTCGTATCGCACATGCAATTTCCTTTATCACCATCATTGGACGTTATGCTGTCTTTTTAAACGGTCTCATGTCAATTTAGGATGTCCACCCGGACCCACGAGAGCCGGAAATGCCATTATAGAATTGTTTGTACTGATGTTCAACCCGGCGTAGGTCCCAGGGGCGCACAAGAAGCAGCATGAATATGCTGTATTTAACCACACTCGATATGCGGAAGACGATGACAATACAGTGCAGGCTGACCGAGTAAGGAGCCACGATGCTAAGGATGGGCATGCAGTGCGGAGTCTATTCTTAGCTGGGGATGAGAAAGCATTGGTACCCGTTATACGTTTCGGATCAGAGGTTCACATCAAGGAGGGAGTTACGATGCAGGTATGGCGGGAAATGGAGCGGGAAGGCATGGAGGAGCTTGTTTTTTGCTATGATCCCTCGAGCGGACTTAAAGCCATCATTGCCATTCATAACACGGCCCTGGGACCGGCTTTGGGGGGATGCCGCTGCTGGACCTATGTATCCGAAGAGGAAGCAATCCGTGACGCAGTGAAGCTGGCTAAAGGCATGACCTATAAAAATGCGATGGCAGGGCTGCCGTACGGTGGCGGCAAAGCTGTCATCTGGGATGTTGCTGGTGCTTGCGAGCAGATGAAGGCAGCAAGCGGGATGGATGAGCGAGGCGATGGGGTAATGGCGGGGACTGCGATGGATGATCTGGGGGACGCCATGCTCGCGGGGAGCAAGATGCGCGAGCAGACCGAAGAGACGAAAGCGAATACCCGGACGGACTCACAGAGCAGTGACACAGCTCAGGCACGAATTGTGATGAACGTTCAGGGGGACGCCATGCTCGCAGCAAGTACGCTAGATGTGCGGGCGCTGCGCTTCCGCGCACTGGGCCGCTGTCTGGAGCGGCTGAACGGGCGCTTCGTGACAGGTCTGGATCTGGGCACCACGGCGTCAGACATGGACCAGATCCGGGTGGAGACGACATATGTGACGGATACTACAGGCTCGCTTGGCGCAAAAGATGACTTCACTGCCGACATGACCGCCTATGGCGTGTACATCGGCATCGTCACTTCACTGCGCCATCAGGGCGTAGCCGCCCTTCAGGGCAATCCCGTTGCTGTCCAGGGACTGGGCAAGGTCGGGTATGCCCTGTGCCGTTACCTGCACGCAGCCGGGGCACGGCTGATCGTGGCAGACGTTGTACCGGAACGTGTACAACGTGCCCTTGTGCAGTTCAGCGGCGCCATTTCGGCCGATCCGGCCCGTATCCACGCCGCTGACTGCAGGGTGTTCGCCCCCTGTGCCCTGGGGGGCGTGATAACCCCGGCGACAGCGGAGGAGCTTCGCTGCTCCATTGTCGCCGGGGCGGCGAACAACCAGCTGCATGGTGGACAGCTGGTTGCTCGCCGCATGCAGGCGCGCGGCATCCTGTACGCGCCTGACTATGTGCTGAACGCAGGCGGCATCATCAGCACCGCCTGCGAACTGCAAGGCGCAGGGCCTGACCTGATCCGCCAGAAGGTGGCGGGGATTGCAGGCACGCTAAGCCAGGTCTACACAGAAGCTGTGCGTTCTGGTATCTCCACTTTAGAAGCAGCAGACCGTCTCGCTGAAGCCATTCTGAGAACAGGCCGGGCCGAATAATAAAGGCACAACGTTCGCATCCTCCAACCCAATCGCAACGTCGAGCATGCACACATTATATAGATGATGACCAAAGTGAACAGCATATGATTGCACCGTAGAATGAGAGAAGTGCTCGTCCACAACTTGTAACTGCATCGCATCGGATGCTTTAACGATCTCAGGAAACGCTATTTGGACATTTTCGCGCGTATCAGAAACCTAACGATCTCCAGAGACGCTATTATGCCAATTCCAGCCCTTTTCAAGGCTAAAATACGTTCCTTTTCAGAAATAAGGTTGCTGGAGATCGTTAAAGATTTTCCGGCCCATTTTATCGCATAATAAGCTCTCTCAGGATCGTTAGCGCATCGGATGACAGCCTACCAACCCTAGCCCACATTGGGGGTTGGTATTCTCTTCTCCAACAAGGAACCCATCCGGCGATAAAGGGGAAGCCTACGCTTCCGATGTAACTTCATTGCAGCAAATCCTTCAGGCGACCACTCCGCTTTTTCGGATTTATTCTATGCTCCGCGCTAAGTAAATTGAATAGCTCAACTTATATTGTTACTTTGAATTTGTGCTACTCTACTCACTCCACTTTACTTTTCACTACTTTGTGCTCCCCTGCTTCAATATGCTTTACGCTACTGCGTTCTGCTTCTCCCTACTCTTGCGTCACCTTACTCTTCACGCCTTTGCCTTCCTTTTCTTTTCTTCTTCATTCCGCCCCCTTATATCCCCACTATTCCGCTTCACTTCACTTCACTTCACTTCACTTCACTTTACTTTACTTTACTTATTTTACTTTGCTTGCATCTGCTTCCGATCTACTCTTTCCGGGCTGAGCTTGAGATTATACCACCGCTGACCCGGTAGACGTCGGTCATTCAACATGCCCCGGCTTCTTCACCTGATAGAGCAGCTTCCACAGCAGCACGTTGGCAACGATCAAGATCATACCGTATATCCAGCTCCCCCCTGGCAGCGTTTTAAACCACACATGAATTCCCCAGAGCATAAGTAACACCGGTATAACGATAAGCGCGTACCAGCCGCCTGATTTCTGTGCCATACTGAACGATTCGGAAAAAGGAGGCGTTCGTAACAGCAGCTTGCCAGATAACGGAACCAGTGCCGAGGAAGACAGCAGAATGATAACAAGGTCAGACAGAATTCTGAACCCGAATACCCATGTAAATACAACAGCATTGAGAAGAAACAGCGGCAAAAACAGGTTATAGAAAAATGCCTTTAAAGTTCCTTGGTACAATACGTTCTCATTGGCCATCGGCGCCGCGCGGAACACCCATGCAGCCTTGTATTGTCCCGAATATCTCAGGACGGTAACAGCAGTCACCACCAAAAACAGCATAATATACAACGTATATACAAACTCACTTTGGCGAAATTCAGCCCAGGTAGATGATTGCAGCGCAGTTAACCAGAACAAATAAGGAAGAGCCATTGCCAGAGCAAGCAAAGGATATACCTGTAGCTTGAACTCACGTTCATTGCGCATCAGACTGGCTGCCAGACGGAAACAGGCCTGCTCCTCCCTGGAGCGACTGACCAGCTTGGCAACAAAGCGATCCCATCCGCCCCGGCGGCGGCTTGAGGTCTGGCTGACGTGAGCCATTTTTTCCAGATACAATTCGAAGGACGGCATCAGCTTCACATAGATCAACAGGCTGATTACCGGAACGACAACAGCCAGCGCAGTGAACGTGTAGATCCACCCGCCGCCTCCACCCGCAAATAACCATTCATATGCAGATGCGTACCAGATCGGAGGTAAAAACAGCTGCCACCATTCAGGCGTAAACACTGCTTTGAAATCAATAATTTCGAATGAACGAATTACGAATTGATATCCGATCGCAATACTCACTGAAAGCAAAATCTGTATCATATTGATGGCATCCTTCAGCTTTTCCCCGTCCATGAACTTCATCATTAACAGGTAGATCAGGGAAGTGGAGAACAGAATCAGCATATTCGTCAGAATAAGTTCAATAAGAAAGATAAGGAAAAATCCAATTCCGTGTGCAACTAGACCTGCGACCAGCGGTGCAGCTGTAAGTGATCCGCTGAGCAGCAGAAGATATACTCCCGTATGTATAGCCCGTGCCATTCCCACGGTCCGTGCATTCACCGGCTTGGTCATTACGATATTACGATCCCGGATATCCAGCAGCACGGATGAGAAATCCGATATCATAGAGCTCATAATCATAAACATCAGGATGCCGTACACAAGCCCCATCTGCAGCATGAAATGACCTGTGTTCCAGACGACAAAAGGAACCATAATGATGCCCATAAGTGCATATATCCAGAGAGAGCGGATATAGTGATTGCTATCTGCATTATCCTTGCTCTTGGCCCTTGCCGACATGATGGTAGGCACCCTTCGCTGATCCATCTGGAACTTCACTCGCAGAATAAGGCGAAGCACATCATAATCTGCCCCTGTTCTGGCGATGATTGGCCGGAAGCGATCCAGTATTTTCAACGTACGGAAGTCGGAGGATTCAGCCATATCACTGCACCTCCTGTACGATGGACACAAAGCGCTCCGCAATCGCCCTATGCTCATTAAAACCTGTCAACTCGTTGAACACTTCCTCAAGCGAGCCTTCCATCGACTGCTCTTGAAGCTGCTTGAACGTACCATCTGCCACCACACGCCCCTCGGCAATGAGTACAATCCGGCTGCTGATCTTCTCCACAACATCCATAATGTGTGACGAGTAGAAGATGGTCGTGCCCTTCGCCGACAGCTGAGACAAAATCTCTTTGACCACCATCACACTATTCGCATCCAGGCCACTGAGCGGTTCATCCAGAAACAGCAGGTCAGGATCATGCAGCAGCGCCGAGATCAGCAGCACTTTCTGACGCATGCCTTTGGAGAAGCTGGCAATGCGGGAATGATATGATTTTTCCAGTCCAAAACAATCCATCAACCGCTTTGCTTTATAGTCCGCATCCTCATAAGACAAGCCATATAATTCACCGATAAACGTCAAATACTCCGCCGGCGTTAATTGTTCGTACAGCTCTGCCACCTCAGGCACATAACCGATTCTGCGCTTATATTCCACATCGCCATCCGCGATGTTTTGCCCAAAGATACGGACGTCACCGGTATACCCTTCGATCAGCCCAAGTAAAATTTTAACGGTGGTACTTTTGCCCGCACCATTCGGCCCAATATAACCAATCATTTCTCCACGTTTGACTTCCAGATCAATGCCATTCAGAACGTAACGCCCATTATATTTCATACGCAAGTCTTCAACAGACAACACATGTTGTTCATTCACTTCGTTATCCAGCCCCTTGCCCCATTGAATTTCTACAATTACACTAATATACCACAGTTTGGGTTATTAGGGTTGTGATGTTTGCATGACAGGAGACCCTATGCTGAACCGTGGCAGACAGCAAAAAGACGCTTTCAAATGAAGCGCCTTCTGGCTTAATCCTTTAACATAACACTATCAAGATTTAGCTATCTTGGGTATCTATCTTCGGCATATGTCATTAGCATCCATGGCAACAGAACGATCCCGGTTAATCCTCATCATCATAATCCTGATCCAGCGACAGCACTTTACCCGTGTTTGCGTCAATATCTACATCTGCCTCACCGTGAGCCGTTCTCATTTCGATCTCATACACATAACGTCCATGCTCCCGGTCCAGCTCAACCTTGGTCACTTTCCCGCCACTCACCTGTTTCAACGCAATGTTGGAAGCCTGAGCCGCTGTCAGCTTCACTGGATTGGAGACCGCAGTGCCGGACGAACTTCCTGCCGCTGCACGATCATCCTCATCGTTATCATCATGGTCGTCATTTACAATCGCCAGAATTTTGCCTGTATACGCATCCAGTCGAACATTCACATCAGGATTGCCCTTTCGGTCCATCTCAACTTCATAGAAGGTCTGCCCGTTTCTGCGCTCCAGATCGACATCGTCCACCTTGCCCTCCACCGCTTGCAGAGCGATTTCCTTCGCTTGTGCTATAGTGAGCAGTTTGCCTGTGTTGTTCTGATTCGAAGTAACCGGCGGTGTCGCTGATGCGGATACAGACTGCATAGTTTCAGACTGAACTTTTGGAGCAGGTTGTCCATTCACACTGCTGCTGGCTGCCACGGCCGATCCACCAAGCAGCACCGCTGCGGACAAGCTGCCGATCCATAGTTTATGTTTGTTTATCATCATCATTCATCTCCTCGGTTATGTTCTCGTTCTTGGCTACAGGTATATCGTACCCTGCCCAGATGAGAGCTTGGCGAGAGAAAGATTAGAATTGCATGAGAAAATACTGCCAAATCATTTTAATCATATCTGCTAATCCTGTTCATCATATCTATTAATCATCGTCCTTATCCCAGGTCACCGACCGGATCGCTCCCGAGATGGCATTGACCTGAACAGTGGCTTCTCGACCATCCTCCAGATCAATTTCGACCAGATAATAGGGATTACCGCTTTTCGTGCCGCGCAGCTCCACATCATCCACTTCACCGGGAACTCTGACCAGCGCCTTCTGCTGGGCCTGCTTCTCACTTAGAAACTTCGGCTCACTTGTCACGCCTCCCACTTCAGATGATGAAGGGACCGTCTTGATCGCTTTGGAGGCAAGAATCTCACCCGTATACGGATCAATTGTCAGCTCCTGACGGCTATTATCCTTCGCTTTGACCACGGCAGAATAGACAGGACTACCCTGCTGTTCTACCAGCTCCAGTGATACCAGCTGCTCGCTTGCTCTCTGCTTCAATAGCTCCGACTTCATCTGCTCACGACTCCACAACGTCTTCTCTTCAATTTGCGGACTTGTCTCCAGCCGCTGGATGGATTGGACTGCGGCAGTATAAGCATCAACCTGTACATCATATAACCCCGTCCTCGAACGAAGCTGCATCATATACGTGTCGTCCTTCAACGTGGAATGAAGAATCTCCCCCGGGTATTGAGCCAGCACAGCTTGAGCAGCCGTATCAGCGGACAACTGCTCACGACCGGGCTGCCACGGCTTCGACCACAGAACCGTTACCAGAAGCACCGCTGCAAATGCACCAGCCCCCCACCACAACAGCCTTCGTAAACCTGTTCCCATCGTACTGCTATGACGAAGTTCATCTCGATCCCCTTGCTCTGGTTTAGACTCACTTCGTGTCATCTCAGGCCGCTTTTCGTGCCCTCCCATACATACTCCTCCTCCCATTCTTCCGCTGCTCTCAAGTTATTGATATCGTTCCATCAAGTATAGAAGAGAAGAATTAGAATTTCATGAGAGCGGACGGTCAGGGCTGTTTGATACGGATCGTGGCAAAATAATACAGGCCTCCGTACCCACACCTTCGGTACTGGTTAGTTCAATCTGTGCTCCCACAGCGCCTGCCAGCTCTTTGGCAAGAGATAACCCAAGCCCGGACCCACTAGCACCTCGGCTACGTGTTCTGGACACATCCACCTGATAGAAACGATCAAATACTTTCGCCAGTTCTTCCTCACGAATACCAATACCTTTATCTACAATCCGTATCCGGCAGCTCTCCCCCCGAGTCTCCAGCCTCACTTCAATAGCATCCTCACTATACTTCCGCGCATTATCCAGCAAAATAAACATCATCTGCTTCAGCTTGCTCTCATCACTGATCGCCCAGATTGAACCCGAAGTATCAGAGTAACACCGTACTTCACGGTGGTACGCTTCACGGAATGCACGGGTGGACGCAGCAGCCAGCTCAGCAATATCCACGGGCTCCAGCTGCACGCTCCATTGCTCTGGCTGCTTGGCCAGCAGCAGCAGTTGCTCCGTCATCTCCCGCATGCGCACCGATTCGGAGAGAATGGCATCTACCGCCTCGTCGAATACTTCAGGCCGCTCCTTGCCCCGGCGCTTGAGCAAACTGGCGTAGCTCTCAATAATGGTCAGTGGTGTTTTCAGTTCATGCGAAGCATCCGATACGAAACGCTCCTGCCGTTCAAAGTTGGATTCCAGCAGTTCGATCATACGATTGAACTGCTGGCCCATCGTATGTAGTTCATCCTTTGACTTTTGCTCCAGCGGAAGCCGTTTGAATTGCCCACTGGCTTGAATATCACCCATCGTACGTGTCATCTGATGAATCGGTCTTGCCATCCGGTTCGCGAGAATTCGGCTGGACACCACAGCAGGAATTAACGCAACGATGGTCACGATAACCAGTACTGTACGCAAAGTAGCCAGTCCACCTTCTGTTTCAGCTACACTCTGCGTTACCTGCAAGTTGACCACATCTCCATCGGGCCAGATTAGCGGCATCGAAACCCGTACATAACCAACCCGATCAACCTGTATATACTCCGATTTCGTTTTGTTTTCATAGTGATAAGGCAGCTTGCTGAGTGGCTCCGATGTTCCGGTTGTTGTTACTGGCGAGCTGCTCCCATCTTCATGTACGATACGGAGCATGCCGTTGACAGGTGCGTAGGCTCGTAGCAGATCATCGGGCGGTATCGAGTCGGCAGATTGCCGCACCCCTGTCACGATGGAATCCGCCTCCGCTTCCACACGGCGAATCTCGTTATTTATGGATATCCGCTCAAATACGAGGTACACAGACAGATTCACTGCAATTAACAGCGCGGCAAATAAAACCGACGAATATCCGTAGATTTTACTGCGCAGGCTCATGATTGCTCCTTCAGGACGTATCCTACGCCCCTTACCGTATGTATCAAGGGTGGCGTAAATCCGTTATCCACCTTTTTGCGCACATAACGGATATACACGTCCACCACATTGGTGTCACCATAATAATCGTATCCCCATACCGATTGCACAATCTGTTCCCGGCTCAGCACCTGACGCTGATTGCGTAACAGATAGACCAGCAGATCAAACTCACGGGGCGTGAGCTCAATCGCTTGTGCATCCCGATAAACCTCGCGTGTGCCTTCATGCAGTCTCAAGTTCGCAGCTATTAACCACTCCCCCTGCACTTCATGCAGCTGACTCGGCAGTCCCTGCTCTGCTTCCTGCCCGGAAGCATTCGCCGTCAGCCTTGCAGATACTGCTGCAGCAAGGCGTAACGCTGCTCGTACTCTCGCCAGCACCTCTTCGATCTGAAACGGTTTGGTGATATAATCATTGGCCCCCAGATCGAGACCGGATACCTTGTCTTCGACGGAATCCTTGGCTGTCAGCATAATAATCGGGACTGCTGCATCTCTGGACCGAATCCGTCGCAGTACCTCAATGCCGCTCAGTCCAGGCAACATGATATCCAGCAGAATCAGATCCCACTGTCCTTCTGTGTACTTCTCCAGCCCTTCCGTGCCACTGCCTGCCTTTGTGACCTGATATCCTTCATACTGTAATTCCAGTTCAAGCAGCCTTGCAATTTTGGGTTCATCCTCAATGATCAGCACAGTTTCATTCATGCCGCTCCCCCTTTACCCGTCGTATCATTCTCCCGTTATCTTACAACATCCGATTACAGATTGCCCAAGGCATCCGATACGGATTGCTCTCCAGCTACAAGATCAAAGGCCATGCGATAGGTCTTCTCCTCCTGGAGGGAAGCTGCGATTACACGCGCCACATCTTCACGGGCAATGCTGCCCGGCTTCAGATCGACACCTGTCGCCACCTTGCCGGTTCCCGGTTCATTTTTCAAACCTCCGGGACGAATAATCGTATAGTTCAGGTCACTGGCTAACATCGCCCGGTCTGCAAAATGCTTCGCTACGTAATAGGGTTTAATCTCTTCCGGCCATTTGCTTCGCTGATCTGCGCCATAGGCACTGACCAGAATAAACCTGGAAACACCTTGTTTCTCTGCGGCCTCCATCGTTTTCACTGCACCGTCCAGGTCGATGAGCAAGGTTTTGTCCGCACCTGTCGAGCCCCCGGAGCCCGCTGTAAACACAATTGCATTCTGATCCTTCATCACTTCGGCAAGCTCATCAACTGTACCCTCCAGGTCGCCCATAACCACCTGTGCGCCCAGTTTCTCTAGTGCGTCTGCTTGCTGCGGCTTGCGAATCATGGCCGTGACCTGATGTTTGCCTTCCTGTGCCAGCTGCTCAATCAGATGTTTACCAATCTGTCCGTTTGCTCCAATCACCAGTACATTCATCCTTGATTCTCCTCTCAGATATGCGTAAGAGAACGACATATCGCTCTCTAGCCTGTTATTTTAAAGTTATTATTTTGACCTTCTACATGAAAGCCCTGTCCTATCTTTTAAACGAAAGCCGCCGCTTCTAAGCGCCAGAAGCTCCTGTCTCGTTTCTATTGCTCTGTTTAATATCTGTATGACTGCCTATGTTCATACGCTTATGTGCACAGCAAAAAGGACGCCCGACGGGCGTCCCTTGATGTTTGTGTTATAGATTAATAAGCCAGTGCGAACAAGCCATGAATGTGGGACAGATAACGGATGTTACTTGCTTCTTTCATCATGGTTGCAGGCAGACCTTTCAGGCGAGTCTGGTTGCCACCGATCATGCCGACAGCGTCCTTACGACCCAAGCTTCCCAGTGTACCGGAGAATACTGGTGTGAAGGATTCCATTGCTCCACCTTTGAACATTACGCCCAGGTTGTGACCAATGGTTTCACCCATTTGCCAAGCCAGTTGTGCTGTTGGAGGGTATGGACGAGCACCTTCGCTAGGGAAGACCACTGCGCTGTCACCAGCAACAAACACATCTTTGTGGGATGTGGATTGCAGTACTTCCGTTACTTTCGCACGGCCGCGATCCACTTCGATTCCGCTGTTTGCAACAACCGCATTACCTTGTACGCCACCTGTCCATACGAGTGTGTTCGTAGGGATTGAGCTGCCGTCTTTCAGCAATACTTCGTTTTCTTTCATCTCGGTAATCGCTACGCCAACGATGAAGTTAACGCCACGTTTTTCGAGACTGGATTTCGCACGATCAACCAGCTCTGGCGGGAAACCAGCCAGGATGGAAGGACCTGCCTCTACAGTGTAGAGGGAGATATCGTTGAAATCAATACCTTTCTGTTGGCATACGCCTGGCAGAAGGTCAGCGAATTCACCAACAAGCTCGATACCTGTCAAACCGCCGCCGCCAATAACAAACGTAGCGTCTGCTTTGTTGCCAGATTGCTTGTAAGCATCCAGACGTGCCTCAACGTGAGCACGAATGCGGTTTGCATCGTTCACTGATTTCAGGGTGAAGCTGTATTCTTGCAGACCCGGAATTCCGAAGAATGCTGTTTCGCTGCCCAGAGCAACGACGAGTGCATCGTAAGAGTATGTGGAGCCGCTAGTCATGAGAACTTTTTTCTCGTCAGGCTTGATTGTATCCACCGTATCGATTTTCAGGTTCACATCTTTACCGCGCAGCAATTTTTCCAGTGGAAGAGCAACTGCCTTCTCAGCAATGCTTCCTGCTGCAAGACGGTGCAGT
This sequence comes from Paenibacillus barcinonensis, assembly GCF_003217495.1. Taxonomy (GTDB): domain Bacteria; phylum Bacillota; class Bacilli; order Paenibacillales; family Paenibacillaceae; genus Paenibacillus; species Paenibacillus barcinonensis. Next base: position 20,451 of record NZ_QJSW01000025.1, read on the forward strand.
TCCGTAATAATTTGGTGCGTAGGGTACCGGTTCACAACTGTAATTGTTGCTTCTTCCGCTGTCAGGTATTGACGTGCAGTCAGTGCAGTAAGAAGACCGCCGTAACCTCCGCCCAAGATCAAGATTTGCTTCGACATATCCATCCTCCGTTCTTCTAATCTTAACGTTGCTGTTGTCCGCGCTCGTTCAGAATGCTCAGGAACGATTGAGCAAAACGAAGCGTTTGTTGTACATTTGGATCTTTAAGCATTTTCAGCATAGCGAACAAGCCAACCGAAGCTTGCTCGGTTTGCGCACGGTCATTGGCCTCGATGGCAGCAGAAGCTACCCCTTTGGCTTTTTCTACAACCGGTTTAGCGAATTCACCCATTGCACTCATCGTGTCGCTGATCAGAACTTTGTCTGAAGCGATGCCTTGTGCAAAGTCATAAGCTTTTGTCATTACAGTAACCATTTCAGCCAATTTAGGCAGGTTCTCCACCAATACAGTTAAAGACTCCTGTACCTCAGGCTTCATCAGTTGATCCAGCACGTCCAGGGACTGGCGCTCGGATACGTTGGCGCCTTCTGTTACTGGCACCTCTTGTTGAGTAGGCGATTGTGACATAAGAGAAAGTCCTCCTTTACTTTGGGATAGAAGTCCGCGACTTTCATGATGCCTGTCAAGCTGAGCCGAACCACAAATACATCAATACACTAAATGTACCAAATTTCACACATTAGGATAAGCGTAGCCAGAGACCACCCTCACCGATGCATGGTATGTTGGGTCTGTTGCGCACAACACATGTTGACGCACAAAACGACAAGCAGGCCGAAACCGAACTCTATACCCTTATATTACACCTCTTACACATGAACATGAAAAAGAAATTTTTTACACTTGTGAAGATATTGTGAACATTGTAACAAAACCGATTTTTTTGTCAAGGTGTGTAGACATGTCTCCACCGGTCAGGCATCGTTTATTAGTTATCCGATCTACCACATATAGTGTTAAGACATGATCACAATAAACCATATGTACGAAAAGCACATATGAAAGGTGCATAATGAACGTTTTTTCAGAAAAATTTTCCGAAAACATACCGTCCGTGCAACGAATTTGGTCACTTTGGTTATTATGCGGCGACAGTCCCTGCCTTATACTTCAGGTGAGAACATCTTACTTGTTCAAGTATGAACCTCTTCCAGCCCGAATGCAAAAAAACACAAAGCAGCTTCGCGCCTTGTGTTTCTTCTTCAGGTTACTCATGCAGCTCTACGCTCTCCACCACAACAAGTATGGATTGCAAGATCGACATGACAGACCGTTCCAATTGCTCCACCTCCTGTAGCACAAGGACCGTTTGATCAATCACATCCTGTTTGTCAGGAGCTCCACCATCGGGGAAAGGAAAACATTCCACTAAAAAATGCAGCTTCTCGGCAATCAAACGGTATTTCTCCTCTGCCATCTGGCATAAATGAATGAGTTTCCCTGTATCCGGGCAGACGCTTGAATGGTTGTCATCTACATCCCCGATCGGTTCAACGGAGTGCTTGTCCGCCGACATCCTCCATAATTGACTTAATTCTGCAAAGAATGCACTGGCATAAGTCCGCGCATCCCAAAGAACAGCAATATTATATGCATGTCCATTGGGCTCAAGGTCACCTCTTCTCAGCGCCTCTCGCCACACACCATACGCAGCAAGACCACTTACCGTGTCGGGCAACATATATGTATCAAGGCCCTCATAGTGTACCAGAGCATCCTGCAGCACGGCTTTGAGGTTAATCTTGTCCCGCATACGGCTCGGTTCTACGGATAGCACAAAGATTTCCTCGTTTACCCCTCTCCCCAGATGGTCATAGGGAAGGATGGTCGATTGAATGAAATCGACACCGTACAGTGTACGACTCTGATCATCATATCCATAGACCAGTCCGAATTCGGGAATGTTCAAATCCCACACGACTGCTGGAATTCCCCGGGATACGGAATATCGGATCATGGATAGTGCCCGAATTAGTCTCGGGTGTAACATACGTTTGTTTTTGGCAGCATCCTGAAGCAAAGCAGGCTCCACCAGATTAGCATTCACTCCCGCCTCACTGGCCGTTGCCTCAACAGCTGAAGGGAGATAACCCATATGACGCAGCCCTCTCCCAAGCACTTCTTTGAAATTAAAAGCTGTGGGCCCTGCAATATGCAGATTCGCTGGATATACAGTGAGTCGAAAAGCAAGCCCGGTACAGCCCATAACGATGGGAAGCGAAGGGGAAACGCCCACATAACTTAACATCTCATATATAGCTGCCGCTGCAGAACTCCATGTCTGCGGAGCATCAAATGTTCGTGGTTCATGCAGCACCACACACTGTGGCAGAGAGGACACGTTGTCCCTGAGCAGCTCATTGATGCCATGCTGTATGTGATGCCTTGACAGTTTTTTTCGGCAACGGGATAGAATCTGATAAATATTAGCAATCGTTAAACCGGTTTGATCTGCAATGTCTCTAGGTGATAGCTGTTCGATCCAATGGCTCACGCAGATCAGACGCTCCTTCTCATGTAATCCTGTCAGCAGTTGATGGATGTAATGATGTGTTTCCGCTGTTGCAGCTGCGTAATATGGATCATGGCTTATTTCGCTTGTCTGCAGTGAAGTTACGCTAATCTGTTCATCCAGAAGATGGCTGGTTGGATGCTGCCAACTCCCTGCTTCATCTGTGGAACTGAGGTCTCCTTGATCTGGTAAAGATGAAAAAGTTTGCTCCTGCATACGCGTTCGCCGTTCTATATAAGTATAGGCCATATTCCTCACAATTCGTTGAAGCCAGGCGAGCAAGCGATTGGGATTCAGCAATTGATGCATATGATGGTAGGCACGGATAAATCCCTCTTGTACTACGTCTTCTGCAAGACTGTCATCTCGTGTAATGCCTCGTACATATCGGTGAAGTCTGGAACGATATCGGAGCACTAACTCGTCAAATGCCTGCTGGTCTCCCTGCTTGATATGCTGCACGATCTGTTCGTCTGGCATCCCGGAGTAACTGCACGAAGCGTACGGGGCATGGTCATGTTCTTGAGCCAAGGTTTCTGCTTGCTGTCTGTCATTTTTCTCTTTTGGCATACAATGCCCCCTCTCTACGCACTAAAACACGAAACAGCGCCATGCCCTCTGCCTAGTCAAATTTCATCTTCATGATCTCTGCCTCTAATCTCGCTTCGGTCTCTGCCAGCTCACTCATCCACCGTCCAGCCTCATCCCAGTTTCGGGACACCAGACGGCTCTGACACGCTCCCATCTGAAGAGACTGGGTATGCTTCAAGGCAGACAGAGCAGGATTTATCTTTTCAAAAAACAAACGATAATCCTCCGCCCGGCGCGCACCGACCGGCAGTGTAAAATAGACATAATGTGCCCATTCGTTATCACTCAGTTCGCCCGACCGGATCTGTTCAGCCTTCTGCATAATGGCAGTCATTCCCGTCCTTCCCCCATTCACCTTATCCTTATTCTGCTCGATCAAGCTGGAATAGAACCAGGCACAAGCCCGGTGATTGATCTCTGTTCTATCGGGATGCTCCACACGTTCAGGCTGATGCCAGCTGCGATATACCTGTGAACTCCAAGGAAACTCGGTTCTCCACGCTTCTTCAAGCTGCTCTAATCCTAAATAAACATTAGGGAAACCTGCCGGGTCATGCAATAATACTTCAGCCCCTTCAAGGGCCAGTAACAAGACATAATGATCAGAACCTTCAAGTGCTCTGTAATTCGGATTGTAATTGAGCTTGCCCATGTTCAGCGGTCCCACCATGACAGGCCCTTTGCTCAAAGATGCTTTGAGTGCATCTAACGGCATACGCGAGCCCCGGTCATAAGCCCGTTCCGTCACGGTAAATCCCATAATATGCAGCGCTTTGGTCACAGCGTAATCTGGACTCATGCTGCAATTATCAAAAAATAAAATATTATTGGGCGAAAGGAATGCCCCCAAAGAAAATCCGCCAACCACTTCAAGCAAGCCTGGTTCGACTTTTTCCTCGATGGAAGCCAGCAGCATCGCAGCTGAATTGGCATAACAGTAAGCCGCATTACCGATATAGTTGTTCATCATCATAACATCTCCTCTTGGATAGACGGAGCACCACATTTAACTACTCCTACTTAGATGACTCTGAAAAGAGATGAATTCTGACAGATTCGACGAAATGAATTTTAAATGATCTTTCCAAAGTCTCAGGCAATGCCTTTTGCAATCTTGGCGTTTAAATGATCGGCAGCCCGGTTAATAAGCACTACACCAGACAACGAAGGAGATGTTCGATATGAGTAATTCAACTAGCGATAAAATCAAAGCAGGCATTAACAAGGCCAAAGGCGAAGTGAAGGATCAGATCGGTAATGCAACAAACAACAAGTCCCTTCAGGCTGAGGGTAAGATGGATAAGGCCAAAGGGGCCGTTCAAGATAAAGTGGCCGATATGAAAAAACATCACGAATAATGTACAAGGTATACACAATCGGTACATCTGCACGCCTATGGCGATAACGATGACTGTAGCGTGTTTAAACTTGCCTGACCGTCCCAACTCTGTCGTTCGTACCCGTTCGAACTGTCATGCATCGTGACGGAGGCGCAAAAAAGCCAAGGAAGGTGTTGATCGAGCCACCCTTCCCTGGCTTTTTTTGTACTATACCGCTGGCACAGCATATCGGGCCATATCAATGATAAAACTTCTGCTTTCGCGGTTCGTGTGATACTCCCGGCTGAACAGCCTGACCCAATCGGCATGCTCCTGATACCACTGGAATGTTCTCTCCAGCCCCTGTTCCAATGTAGTCTGCGGGTACCAGCCAAATGCTGTGCGCAGCTTGCCGGAGTGAACCACCAAACTGGATCCTCTGGATTGCGTTGGCTCCTGCTGCCGAATTTCCATCGCTTCAGCGGAACGAGCCAGCGGCTCCAGCAGCATACCAATCTCCTGCATCGTTGTCCCGATACCGGTAGAGATATTGTACGTCTGTGCATATTGACCACTGAGCATAATCTGTTCAATTGCACGCAGTGCATCGTCAATATACAGAAAATCGCGTACGGCTGATCCCTGAATATCCAGCGGCAGTCCATCCAGCATACGTCCGAAATTTCGGGGAATAATGCGGTCAGGCAGCTGCCATGGCCCATATAGATTGGTGAGGCGGAATATGTTGACTGGAAGCTGATAACATTGAGCATAGGACCTGGCCAGCGTCTCACAGGCTACTTTGGAAGCAGAGTAAGGAGACACGGGGCAATAAGGGTCCGATTCATGGTACACTCTACCCCATTCACCACCATATACTTCAACGGATGAGGCTAGAAGCAGAGGGATCTGATGGTCCGCAGCATATTGCAGGATAGCCTGCGTGCTGAGGGTATTGTTACGGAATACCTCTGAGGGCTGATGATACGAATAATCGACGTGAGGCATGGCAGCAAGATGAATGATATAATCCGTGCCAGGTGGCAGATCAAGGCGATCCTCTGCAAGGTTGCACTTGATATAAGGAAGTTCATGCAATGAAGAACGGTGAACAAATCTCTGACAGTAGTCATCCTGATCCAGCAAGGTGACCTGATGCCCCTTTTGCATCAAATAGTGTGACAGATTAAATCCAACGAACCCAGAAGCTCCTGTAACTACAATGTTCACTCATGTTCCCCCTATCCAAAAAATGCTGCGAGTACAAGGAAGAAAGTCTATATAATAAGTATAACCTTAAAATGATACATTTTGTATCATTTTACAGCGATTTTATTTTTATAACATCAAACTGCTTTTTATACAGAAGGAGGCCATTGGAGAATGAGTGAAATGGATCAGGATAATCCAAAGTACAGCGGCATTCAAAAACTTTATTTTCAAGACGATGGCGTCATCCCAAATCACCCGCGCCTTCCCGTGCTATTGTACAGAGGTGTCTGGCTGGCTGAATCGGCCTTGGCCGAAGCACGTCTGAACCAAAATGGGTGGGGAAATAGCTGGGTTAACGGTGTGTTTGACTACCATCATTATCATAGCAACGCCCACGAGGCGCTTGCCGTAATTAGCGGGTTTGTCAAGTTAACTCTTGGCGGGGAAAAGGGACAGAAGGTATATCTGAAGAGCGGGGATGTCGTTGTACTTCCTGCGGGAACCGGCCATAAACGTCTGGAGGCCAGCTCCGATTTTCGAATCGCAGGTGCTTATCCGGGTGGGATGAGCTACAACACTCGAACGGGGGAACAGAGGGAGCGCCCGAAAGTGCTACAGGAGATTCAGGAGGTCCCTATACCGGACACAGACCCGGTGTATGGTATAGCCGGACCCTTAACCAAGCTGTGGTATAAGTCTTGATGCTCAGTAAAATACAGAAAAACAGCTGATCTGGAGATCTGGAATTTCAGCCCTCTCCCGTTAATCGAACGCGATAGAAACGCATAGCGCGATTGCTACCTTCCAGATCAAGCTATGAGGAAATTGAATTGCCAGAACTCTGATGTATTGATTGCATCTCTTCCTGATCGGGGCTAAAGCGGGTGAAATGACGCTCCAGCTTGCGACTTGCCCATAGGGAAACAGCAATGAACAGAATTACGCCGATCCAGCGTACCGGGTGTTCAAGGAACTGCTCTACGTTAGAGCCGATATAGGTGACAGAGAAGATCATGATGGCTTTGCCAAGACCCACCGCGAGCAGGAAAGATAACAAACGCATTCGGGCAATACCTGCTGCGATATTAATAATGACAAACGGCCCTACGGGGAATATGCTCAGCAGAAAAACATAACTGAATGCATTCCTGCGAATCCATACCATACTGCGCTGCACGCGCGGTTTGCGGGCCCATTTTTCCACAAAGGCCGATTTGCCGATCTCCCGCACAAGCAGAAAAGTCACGGTACATCCGAGAACCATACCGATCCAGGAGTATAAAAAGCCTGCCCATAAGCCGTATACGGCACCATTAACACCCACAATAAGCAGTGTCGGAAGCGGCGGAACAAAAGACTTCATAAACGTAAGCAAAATGCCCGGCAATGGACCGAGAGAACGGAATTTCTCCAGCCAGAACCGAATATTCTCTTCTGTAATATATGACATCACATCAAGTGCTGCCGTTGTCATCCGCATCCATCCAATCTATATCGATCTGTTCCATCTGTTTGATCTGTTTCAAGTATTCCATGTGTAAAATCTATATTTGCTGCCCTCCAAGTATAACGTACATTGGGCTGCCGTACCGTTGTCAATTTGAAGAAATATTGTATATCCGTTAACCCAAAGACATGTTCATACCAATAAACGATGGATTGGGCAACACCAAAAAGCACACCAAGAGCATAGACTCTCGGTGTGCTTTGCTTGTAAACGCCGCTAAGATGGCTGTTTCTCAGCAGCACTTTATCTGCTTCCTATTGCGTATCCTCCAACTCACTTTCCTGCATTTCAAGCTCCAGCAGCTCCGCCTGATGCGCAGCATTCCACTCAGGAATTCCCGAACGCATGAACTCGTCCGCATCCATTGCCGCTTTGGACTGATTGCACAGGTTGCAGGCACAGACACAATTAAGCGGTGTCGTATGTCCACCCTTCGCCCGCGGAAGGAGATGGTCAATGGTGTCACCATAGGAGCCGCAGAAATAACAGGTATAATTGTCCCGATTCAGAATAAAACGCTTGAAATCCTTGTTGCTGAACAGACGGCGAATGGTATACCGATTGACAACAACAGCGGCCTTTTCCTTCACCAGCGTGACTGCCAGCTCCATATCCACTTCCTGATGCCAGCGGCGGCCCTTGTCCGTTTTGCCGCGCATGCGCACCATGCCCTGCCGATTGGTACGAAGCGAAGCCGGATCCTCCGGGTCAATCGCTGCTGGAGGCGCATGATGACGCCGCGGCCTGCCATCCATTCCAGCCGCATGATTTCGGCTGGAATGAGGGGTGGACTCGCGCCCTGATGCAGCTGGTGGCGATGTCTTCGCTGCAACAGCAGGACGTGCAGCGCCCTTACCCGTGCCGGTTCCGCCACGGGTACTGCTGCGATTGCTACGAACACGATCTGGCTCCGGCGCAGGAGCATCAGCAGAAGCATGAATATTCACAGCCTCAGCAGGCTTCCGTTTCCGCCGTCTCCGTCTTTTCTTGCGCTGACTGCCGGTAGAGGACGTTGCTCCCACTTCATCCTTTAACAGCTGCAACGTCTGCTCAGCAAGCGTGGTCTTGACGTCCGAAGCTACTAATCTGGACAATGAGGAGGACTCCTGCTCGCTTTCCGTCCGCTCTCCCCGTTCGTTCCCTTCGGCAAGCTGCCGTGGCTCCATCACTTGTCCCTCGCGGTGCTCAAGCTTGGCGGCAGCCATGGCCTGTCCCGCTTGACCCTCTTCAGTATGCCGCTCCCGTACTCCGTGCTGACGACAACGACGACAGGCCCCGCGTCTGGCTCCGGGACCCGCCCTTTTCCCGGTCCTGCGCCGAAAGTCAGACGCAGGCCGTGACTCTCCGCAATACATACATGTCTTGGTTTGCTGCGTTTCTCCTGCTGCCATTCCTTCGCGGAAAGGGGCTGGTCCCGTCTCCATGTTGTCACCTCGGTTCCGAATGTATCCGGTTTCTTTCTATTGTATCACATCTGCTCGCGAACACCCTCATAGCTATAGGCTTTGTATTCCTTCGAGCTGTATTCGGGTGTCTGCTCTCTGCATTCATGAAGAATGTGCTCTACATATTCCAATATATCCTGCATCGGTTTCCCGCATTGTTCGCATCTTGTCATGTTGATCACCTTGATCCTGTCTTTTAGGTTTACCATATATTAATGCTCCACCTTATGATTACCCCTGGATTATGCCAAAGAAACATTCGTTCCCACCGGAATGACATGAATATCCAGCCATCTCACCAGCAGAGAATATATGAAAAGCCGTTCCCGGTCGCCTGCAGGCTGACCGAAAACGGCTGATCTTCACACACAATTTCTAACACTTAATGCATATCCACTTGTCCCGACTTCTGCTGAGGCACAAAACGCGGCTTCGGCTTGGGCAGATTGCCAAAAAGAATCCAGGCATAAGGCAGGAACCTAGCCGCAAGCCCCACCACAATCCATGAGGCGATCAGGGCAATACCGAATCCGCTGGCATACCATAGGTGAATGATGGAGGACACCCCGGTTTGTGGGGGATGCTCACGATAAAATAACAGAAAAAACGGATGAATCAGATAAATGCCGAAGGACAGTGTACCCAGACGGTTCAACGGTTTGACAATAAGCGCAGGACCATGATGATAGAGCCAATAGGCAATCTGGATAATGACCAGAGCACAAGCAAACGTATGAACATTCCAGAAGAGCTCATACCACAACGTGTTATATGTCGCGATCTTCAGCCGAAGTAGATAATAAATATAAACGTGCGCCAGCCCTGCCGTAATCCATACAGTCCATAGCACAATCCATGAAGCAACTCGACCCTTGGTGGCATTAGCCTTACTAATAACAAACCACTGCTTGATCTGTGGGAAATATGCCCCCATATATGCTCCTAACATAAAATAAGAGAAATAAGAGAGGGCCCAGCTGCCCTTGTTAGGAACTTGAAACCCGTACTTGTTGCTTACAATAAAGGCCCATTGAATGAAAAGCCCGATTGGGACAGACCATTTTACAACCGAAGGATATTTCTTCAGCAGCCACAGCACTAGCGGGAAAATGAGATAAAATTGCATATTAATAAACACAAAATACAGATGCGTGTACGCTTTTCCTGTAAACAGTTTCTCAATAAAAGTAATTAGCGATTCATCAAAGGGTCGCCCCTGATAGTACATGTTATGTAGTACAACAAAATAAAGAATAGAGAAGAGAAAATACGGCAGTAAAATATAAACAAAGCGCTTCTTGTAAAAATTGCTGACGAGCTTTTTGTCCAGCGGACGGGTGTAATAATTATAAAACAGCACAAAGCTGCTTAGAAAAATAAAAGTTGGCGTACCATATTTCATAAAAATGTTAATAAAGTTGTACAGCCAGTAGTACCTGGAATCTGTCATTTCCAGCGTAGCATTGGAGGTAGAATGCACAAATAGTACACCGATAATGGCTATCGCCCGCACGAGATTCAATTCCGGGATTCGTTCTCTTTTCAGTGTTTGATTCATGTTCAGAGGTTCTCCTTCATGTATTCGTCAATATGTTAAATATGACTTAGTCCATTTAGCTCTCTATCTATTAAAAGGCATATTGCTTAACATGTGTAGTCCAATTTATTAATATTTTTTTAATTTTCAAGTGAATTTCACAATATTTGCATTTCTGTACATGCTCAAAAGACCGCAGTAACGCGGCCTGACAGTAATGAAGTCATCTTCTGCAATCCGTTCGATTTTTTTTCGTTCATCGGCACCAGCAGGGTCAACTCCGGCTCAGGACCCGTTTGAGAATACATTCAATGCAAAAATCCCCCGCCAAAAGCAACGGGGGAAACGAAAGCATTGCAGGATTCATCTATGCTCATAGAACAATATCTTCTACCGACTCGTCAGAATTTGTTTGTAAACATCAATTGCCGCTTGTCTGGAGGTCTTCAGGTCGACGATCGCATCTTTCCTCGGCTGATGAATATCTTTGCTGTGCACATGCTTTAATTCAGGCAGCCACTTGCGAATGTAATCTCCTTGAGCATCATACTTCTCGGACTGTGTAACGGGATTGTTCACACGGAAATAGGGCGCAGCATTCTCGCCCAGCGAGGCACACCACAGCCAGTTCCCCCGATTCTGGATGTTATCATAATCCTTCAGCTTGCGTCTGAAATACGCTTCACCAAGCGTAAAGGGACATTGAAGATTTTTGGTTAGAAACATTGCAGTTAGAATACGAAGCCGATTAGGCATACGCCCGGTTTCATTCAGTTCTGTCATAGCCGCATCAATAATCGGGATGCCCGTCTCCGCTTTGCACCAGCGCTCAAAATGAGTATCGTGAAGAGCGGAGAGATCATATTTTTTTTCATACGTAAAATAATGCTCCTCATAGACCGCTCTGTACAAGTAATAATCGCGGAAGCACAGCTGCCTGATCCACTCTTCGGCTTCGCCTGCACGCTGCGCGGCGTCAAACATCTTGCGGATAGACACGGCTCCCACCGCAACATACGAGCTAAGATGACTCGGCTCATATGCCTCGAATTCATCCCGATGTTCCGCGTAATCTGTCACTCGCTGGGATATGAAACGATCCAGCAGCATATGCGGGTCTTCCTCTTGCTCTTCCTGTTTCCCGGAAACTGCCTGCAGCAAATTAGAGGGCACCTTCATTCCATCCGGCCATTCCAGCAGGTAGTCACTGACGTTTACATCCTGAATGGTTACGGATGACGGCGGATTCGGATATGCATGCATAAATTCCAGCCAACGCCTGTGAAACGCAGCAAATACTTTATAAGGCTCGGGCTTGCCTGTATATTCAGCAAAAGCTTTCAAATCCATTAACAGATGATCCGTCAGTTGCGTAAAAGGAATCTGAGAGGATTCGCATACTTTACGTAGCTCCCTGTCTCTGTCTATCGCATACGGCGTCATATCTCGATGAACCACTACCTCGCTGATTCTGCCCTTCAAATGGCGCAGCACCCACTCAAGCACCTCGGCCGGCTTGCCATAAGCCGTATGTAACCGTTGCCCTTTTTCTTGATACATTCTGTCCAATGCTGCTGCATGACGCAGGAAATTCATACCACTGTGTTCCTTCTCCCGGCCCTGCCGTAGCAGAAATGGATCATAGATCAACACATGCAGGCTCTCTTCCTCCTGTGCTCGCAAATAATCAAATGCGCTCAGATCATCTGTACGCAGGTCTTTACGGTGTATGAATAACTTCACGTGCCGCACCCCTCTTGCCTGAACATCTATTGATTCGTCAGACTTTGATATAATTTACTTGTTTCAAGCTCTGGCTGATGACCCAGGTCCTCCTTCAGAAGCAGCTTCAATGAGTGGTAGACCTTCTTTATGCCCTGCTGGTCATCCAACGAGGCGTAAATCTCCATCATCAATCGACATATTTCTTCTGAATAAGGCTCACGTTCCTGCAACGCCTGCAGCAGCTCAATCCCCTGCTTTCCTCGTCCATTAGCCATGTCCCATCTGGCAATATCTATGACAAGTCCCGTGTACTTGCTCCGGAGCTCCCTGCTTTTGGCTTTGGCCCAATCATAATCATGTTCCTCCAGATAATCTCCACGGTAGAGCAGAGCGACCTGTCTTAGCTCCTGCACATTAACCGAAGTGACGGCAGCATAAGACATCGCCTGTTCAAACTGTTCAACATCACTCACCAAATTACCAGTCAACAGACGATAACGGTTCATGTTGTACTCCAGCTTGCCCGTCATCCCCCATTCCTTCAATAATTTGCGGATCTGGTATACAGATGTATGCAGAAGTGTGAGCCCTTTGTCCTGAGATAAATCCGCCCAGAGCTTATCAAGCAGAATCTCCTTGCTTACCCACTCCCCGCGATGATGAAACAGAAAAGCGAACAGCTCTTGTGATTTGGTTGTACGCCACTTATGTTTCTTGGCACTTTGCTCAAGGCTTCTGAAGATGTCCAGATGCTTGAAGACCAGCAGTCCTGGTGCCTCCAGCTCCGGCTCCTCCGCTACAGGCTCCGATTCCTGTACTTCTGCCGTGGCGGCAGCTTGAGTGTTATAAGACATCATACCTTCAATGCGGTCTATCGTTTTGCTTAATCTGCCTGGACTAACCGGCTTTAATATGTAATCCAGAGCTTGCAGTTCAAATGCCTCCACGGCATGATGCGCATAAGCAGTTACAAATATAACCCGAATGCTCTGATCCAGTTGCTCGATGTATTCTGCTGCTTCCAGCCCATTCATCTCTGGCATGCCAATATCCAGAAACACCACATCCACACGATGATTGGTCAGAAACTCTAAAGCGTCACGGGCTGTTGAAAAGCATTGTATAGGATCAATTCTTCCATCCGACTGAAGCAGTCGCTGCAGGTGAAGCTGCGCCGGCTTCTCATCATCTACCACAATGGCTCTCACCGTTCCTCTAACCTCCTGCTATGAGCGATTCATTACAATATGAATACCGACTATATCGGTATCCGCTTATTCGTATGTTAATCATAATTACCGAGAGTCCGATCTTCGATGTCACGAAAAATGATGAACCTGCTTCAGTGGTAAACAGAACTGTATTTGTGTTCCGCTCCCTACATGACTCTGAATTTCCAATGCGGTACCATAGAGCGACATGAGACGACGATTAATATTGTACAGCCCTACACCTCCCGGACCTTCGATTCGGCCTGACCTGACCTGAGCCATGCGTTCTGGAGGAATGCCCACACCGTCATCCTGTACCCGAATAATGACGTGATCTGACTCCTCGTAAATGTGAAGCATTACCGTCCCCCCCGCCGCCCTCTCCATAACGCCATGGCGAATCGCATTCTCCATAAGCGGTTGAATGGTGAGTGGAGGAAGAAACAAGCGAATATCCGGCTGCACATCATATTTGACGATGAGCCTGTCCTCAAACCTTGCCTGCTCCAGATGTACATACGATTGAACCAGCTCCAGCTCCTTGTAGAGTGGAACAAGTTGCTCTCTGTTCTGAAAATCAAAGCTTCCCCGCAGATAGTTGCTCAATTCAATCAGCAAATCTGTTGCCTTATCCGGGTTGACGGCACAGGTGGCAATAATAACATTCAGTGCATTGTAGAGAAAATGAGGTTTGATCTGTGCCTGAAGAAAAGCCATCTCTGTTCGAATCACATCCTGCACCGAGCTACGCATTTGGATTAATGTACGAACCCGTGCCCTCAGTTCCCCAGCATCCACCGGCTTGCTCAAAAAGTCGTTGGCTCCCGCCTGAAAACCATGCCGGATATCTTCAGGTAATCCGCGTGCAGTGAGCATCAGAATAGGTAGCTCGGATAATGAACGGTGCTCGCGCAGCATGCGGCAGAGCTCCAGCCCGGACATTTTGGGCATCATCCAGTCCGTAATCACCAGATCAATGCATGGATAATGCTCAAACAGCTGTAGCGCCTTAAAGCCGCTGTCCGCCGCAAGCACACGGTAACTTTCCGTGGACAGCAGGCTTAGGAGCACATGCCGATTCACAGGATCATCATCTACAATGAGAATTGTATGTTCTCCCTCCTGCATCTGCTCCTGCGATGGATTCACATCGAACACACCCATCATCAAATCCTGACTCATCTCATGATTCAGCTTTTTCACCTGGGTTGGAACGTAACGTGCTGGTACAGGGCCGAACTCTTCCTGTAGTAACGACAGGTTCACGCTAGGTAACGTAAAATGAAATGTTGATCCCACGCCCGGCTCTGAATCGACCCAGATTTCCCCATCACTCAGTTCAACCAGCTTCTTGGTTATGCTAAGACCGAGCCCCGTTCCTTCATAAGCCCGTTCCATCGTGCCATTAGTCTGTTCATACGCCTGAAAGATATCCTCCAATCTGTCTGGTGCAATACCCACACCCGTATCCGCAACAGATACCCTGACCTTGTCACCTTCTACGGTGGCATACAGCCTAATCTCTCCTTGCTCGGTAAACTTGTATGCATTACCCAGCAGGTTATAGAGAATCTGACGCAGTCGATCCTCGTCTGCCTCTACCAACGGCAAAGCATCCGGCCAGTGCTGGTGCAGCACAACAGGTTTGTCACCAAAAGTAAACCCCGAAATCTCAACTACGGTTTGTGCGACAGATTCCAGATCAACAGGCATTCGCTTTAGTTCAATTTCGCTGTTTTTTAATTTCGAGAAATCCAGAATGTCATTCACCAGCAGTGACAGCCGTTTTCCAGTTGCCGTGATCACGGACAAATTTTTAGCCTGCTTTGGTGTGAGGGCACCAGCCGCTCCTTCCAGCATAGAATCAGCAATATTGATAATTCCATGAAGCGGTGTCCTTAGCTCATGAGATGTGTTCGCCATGAACTCATCCTTGAGGCTGTCAATCACAAGCAAACGCTCTGACAGAGCCTCCACATCACGAAGGGATTGTGCAAAACGGATCGCTGTAACGACCATCTGGATAAATACAAACAAAAGCAGCTCAAGCAATGCATGAAATACGGTGTCAACCGATGTCACCACCCCGATGGTATGAAGCACAACAACCATAATAATACTCATCATACCAATCAGTGCATAGACACTGTCATTGGTTCGTTTACGCGACCAATAAATCATAACCCTGACCCCATAGGCCATAACAGAAACAGAGATCAGTAGCATCGGTAGTTCCAAAGTAGAAAATAATTCCGGCGGAAGGGTGATAGCTATGAGGGAGCTTATAATAAACAGGTACTTACCCAGGCGTACAAACCATGAATGAACCGCTCCTGGAGCCAAGGTAGCCAGATAAAGAAGTAAAAAATAATAAGAGAACACTCCGCTGAGAAGCTGAAGACGCAGCATCTCATTATGTAACAACAGAGGGATGAACGTACATAACAGCTTTTCTCCATGAGTAAGGGCAAACAGCGCCCCGGACAGACTGAACATCCCCAGATAACTAAGCGCTTTCTCACTAGGTCTCAACCTGAACAGCATTAGCATAAAAATGGCTGGCAATATAAAGCCGAACAGTGTCATCAGATCTTTAAGCAAGCCCTCCTGCTGGTCATTAAAGATGCTGTTCTCGTCTCCAAACAAAACAGGCGCTACAATGCCTCCAGAGGAATAGCTGTAATTGGATACCTGAATGATAATGTCAGCCGTATGCCCTTGAACGGAAATAAACCCTGTATAGGGAATGTTTTTTTGAGTATCCGCTTCCTTTGTTCGCCCGGGCATGCCCTTACCACCGATCAAGTCATCGTTAATGAAAATGCGTTGGGACATCCGTATATTTTGCGTGCGAATCCCGTAACGATTGTCCAGTTTCCCGGATGGGAGCTGCAGCTGTACATGATATGTTCCGTATCCATGAGCCTTTCCCATCACAGTATTCCATCTGGACGGCACCTGAATATCTACTGAAGCAGGCAGCGGCCTGTTCCCCGTTGCGTCAGCTTCGAAATCCTTCGGTCCAAGCAGCTGATCCGGGTAGAACTTCCAGATTCCGTTAAGCGGAGCTGCCCCCCGCTGGCCGAAATCCCATTGACGCAGATCCATACGCCCACTGATCACCTGCGGATTGTCCCGCTGATCCACCCATGTCTTGGCGACCCAAGCCAGCGGAAGCAGCACGACGAATATGAAGCTTAATGTCAGCACGATCCATTTATTTTTCATCTATGTATTCCTTCCGTACTAAATCTGAAGAAAGAGTAATAACCCGAGAAAGAGTCACTTTTTGTCGACTTGCTCCTATGATCCATGTTACACGTTTCTGGGGCTCACGAAAATAGCTCATTGCGATTCATTTCACCCCATTTTTAGCAAAATAAGCGAATAAGCTCTACGCGCGGCGATACTACCAGCCAATAACGCCAAAAAGCCCCGAGCTCCTTCCGGTCAGATCCAACCGGGAGAATCCTGGGGCTTGGATGGACTGCCAAAACTCCGAATGCCATATGGCGTTACATTGGGATACATTCAGGGAGGCTGAGCCACTTTACGCCGCACTTCACTAATCTACCTTAACCGACGACTTCCTTGAGCTTCTGCACAAGACCCTTCCAGCCCTGTGCAATCCGTTTGCGAATTATGACATGGGCCTGTCCGAGCTCAATCAGTTTATCGGCATTCCAGCCGTTGTGAGTCAATGTAAAATGAGTGCCAGCACCAAGCTGCAGCAGCTTACATTAAGGTGATACGGACTAGAAGAGCTTCGTCTCGTTCCCGAAAAGACAGGTTTCGTCCATATTGAGGTCTACGCAGATTTTAATCCCGGCAAATTGCCCACACAAGCCGGTCAGAAGCTAGTATATGAGGCGACACGAAAAGCTTGAACTTCGATATAGCAATGTACAGCTTGCATAAGACATAAGGTGGATATTCCTCGTTGCTGCTCTAACGATCTCCACAAACCTTATTTGCCCCGGATGAAGGCTGTCCGAATTGTAACGATCACCAGAAAGCTTATTCCATCAAAAAAACCTCAAAAATGCCCTTCACTACTGCTAAATAAGCTGAATAACGTCTCTGTGGATCGTTAGAAATGTACAGGGATGAGATGCGCCTAAATAAGGCTTCTCCAGATCGTTAGCGCTCGCCGTGTCATATACATCAGCACATAACATTCGTAGCGCATTCAGCATTAACATTATATTCATCAGTCACATCATTCAAACTATGATGTGACACCCAAACATGTCCCTATCCTTGCGTGCATACATGTATCGCCGCTCTTTAACATAAGCAGCATACCAGGGCGTGTCTTGACAACTGCTATTGTGCACCTTTTACTCTTTTCGTCCCATTCCCTCAAGACTTCCCTTTGGAATTTAATATCCGCGGGAATACTGCTCGGCAATGGCTGCTTTCTCTTTGGTAACGCCCAGCTCAAGTGCAGCATGATTTGCCCAGTACGGGTCGCGCAGCATGCCACGGCCGATGGCAACCAGATCGGCATCCTCATTGCCAATAACGGCCTGAGCCAGCGCTGCATCCTCCAGCATGCCAACAGCGATGACAGGCACTTGTAACTCCTCGCGGAAACGCCGGGCAAACGGCACCTGATACCCCGGATAGTTTCCGGGTTTACGCTGGCCTGCTGGCCCTTCCCCGCCGGAACTGATGTGGAACATGTCCACGCCTGCTTCCTGATAGGCGCGAGCGATCTTCAGCGTATGATCAATGTCATATCCGCCATCCGCATATTCTACAGCGGAGATACGCAGGAGTAGCGGCATATCCGCGGGCATTTCTTTTTTCACCGCATGAATGACTTCCACACCAAAGCGCGACAGCTCCTGTCCATACACATCCTCGCGATGATTCATCAGCGGAGAATGAAATTGATGGATCAGATAACCGTGTGCCCCATGAAGCTCGATCGCATCTACACCAGCCTGAACAGCCCGGCGGACACCAGCAGCAAACTTCTGCACCATCGCCCCCACTTCTTCAGTTGTCAGCGCACGCGGTTCCTTATAAGCTTCTCCCGGAAACGTAACTACAGAAGACGCAACCGGCTGCACAGCATCCTGGGCTTTGCGGCCTGCATGAGCGATCTGAATCGCCACTTTGGAGCCATGTGCGTGCATTCCATCTACCAGCTTGGCGAACGCCGGAATGTGATCGTCTGACCATATACCCAGATCCTGATCTGTAATCCGTTCATCCGGTTCAACGTCGGTCATCTCGATGATAATCAGCCCTGTTCCACCCACTGCACGGCTCACATAGTGAACCTGATGCCAGTCATTCGGAATGCCATCCTTGGCCGTAACAGAATACTGACACATCGGTGCCATCACGACACGGTTATGCAATTGCAAACTTTTGAATTGATATGGTGAAAATAACGTCTCTGTCATCGTGGCTACAACTCCTGTCCATATTTTGAATTACCAGCTTCGCGATCATTTCACCAGCCTAATTTCTGCCGATTTCACTCCGTTTTGCTCGGCTTCGCCCGGTTTCTGCCCTAACGATCTCCACGAACCTTATTTGCCCCGGATGAGGGCGGTCCGAATTGTAACGATCACCAGAAAGCTTATTCCATCAAAAAACCTCAAAAATGCCCTTCACTGCTGTTAAATAAGCTGAATAACGTCTCTGTGGATCGTTAGAACCGGGAAAGACTTGAAAACGCCTAAATAAGACCTCTCCAGATCGTTAGCGCTCGCCGCCTCGCATCATTGACATCATTGGCATCATTCACACACTCATTTACTCATCCATCCACTATTTCACTATTCAATTAGTCCTCTTCATACGCACTCATACGTACTCGTACACATTCTTTCGCTCTACATCACTTTAAATTTATATTGCCTTACATCAATTTACTTTGCCTTACTTTCTGCTTTCCTTTTCACTCTGCACCACTTTAGCCATGCTTACTTGCCTTGGCTCAGTTTGTATCCAGATCAGAGAACATTTTGCCGTTCTTGCCATAGTTGTCCTTCTCCAGGTCCTCTATAAAGATAAAAACCTTGCTCGCTTCCACACCCAGCGTCTCACAAGCAACCTCGGTCATTCGTTCGATCAGCTGACGCTTCTGCTCTTTGGTTTTGCCTTCCAGCACCTTCACTGTAATAAATGGCATCAGATCAACACATCCTTTCTTCATAGCTATTATGAACCTGAGACGAGAAAATTCAAAGTACGCACTTTTTTGTGCCCTCCCGTCCACAACCTTGCCTTGCCTGACCTGAACTCGACAACAAAATCATGAATTTCACACCAATCGTCTCTTAACCGGGCAATTATGCACGAAAATAAGCACATCTGATTCGGTAGGCAGCATGCCATTTCTCGAAATCCGGCGCAAACATGATATGATATGGTTACAATAATGCTGTAGATATATTCCCCCCAGAGGAGCGATTACTCTTGAAAGACATATTAATTCAAAGACCTAGCACTTACGTACAGATGGATACCCAATCCGATGAAAATAGTGACACCTGCCCGTCCACACCTGGACAACTGGATCTGGGCCGTCTGCTTGTGGAGGAATGCATCTCCATCGGGCTTCAGGAAGTGACGATGGATGAGAACGGTTATGTCATGGCTACTCTTCCGGCCAATACAGATCAAGAGGTACCTGTCATCGGTTTTCTGGCCCATCTCGACACCGCCACCGATTTTACCGGTAAAAATGTGAAGCCGCAGGTTATCGAAAACTATAACGGTGAGGATATCGTACTGAACCGGGAACTGGATGTTATTTTGTCCACTAAAGACTTTCCTGAGCTGCGGGAGTACAAGGGCCATACCTTAATGACCACTGATGGTACAACGTTGCTGGGTGCTGATAACAAAGCAGGCATTGCCGAGATTATGACCGCCATGGCTTACCTGATCGAGCACCCGGAACTGAAGCATGGCAAGATTCGGGTTGCATTTACCCCGGATGAAGAGATTGGACGTGGGCCGCACAAATTTGATGTAGCCGCATTTGGCGCCAAATATGCCTACACGGTGGACGGTGGACCGCTCGGGGAACTGGAATACGAAAGCTTTAATGCCGCCGCAGCCAAAATTACGGTGCGTGGTACTAACGTACATCCCGGAACAGCCAAAGGCAAGATGGTGAACTCACTCAAAATCGCGATGGAGCTGAACGGGCGGCTGCCTATAGAAGAAGCCCCCGAATCCACAGACGGCTATGACGGCTTCTACCACTTGCTTGCCATGGAAGGTGAAGTCGAATTGACGAAGATGCAGTATATTATTCGTGATTTTGACCGTGAGAAGTTTGAAGCGCGTAAGGCCAACCTGTTAGACATTGTAGCTGAGCTAAAAGCCAAGTACGGAGAGAAAAGTGTGACCGTCGAACTACATGATCAGTATTACAACATGCGTGAGAAGATTGAACCCGTTCGCCAGATCGTGGACATTGCTCATGAGGCGATGACACGTCTGAATATCGAACCGATTATTCGCCCGATTCGGGGAGGAACCGATGGGTCCCAGCTTTCCTACATGGGTATGCCCACGCCGAATATCTTCACTGGTGGCGAAAATTACCATGGAAAATTCGAATATGTATCGGTCGATAATATGGTGAAAGCAACCCAGGTCATCGTTGAGATTGCTCAATTATTTGAGCAGCAGGGGAATGTTTGATTCGATTGTAGCTTCACCAGTCCAAAAAGAAGTTTTCATGATAAATGCCCCCTTCACAGCAAAGGGGGCATTTATGTATTCAGCCTATCGGATTCATTCAAGTGTTCGGTCGGTTCTTTCAGTTGTCCGTTGCTTCATTTATGTGTGTGATCCTTCATTTATTCGTAAATATTGCCGCCCGCTATATCGCGCAGCTCTTCTATGTTCTGAATAACGATCTTTCGTCTCACTTTGCGAATGATATCCCGTCCGCACAAGTCCTGTATCACCCGATTGAGATGTCTGTAGCTCGTACCCAGCAGATCGGCCAGCTCTGTTAGTTTGGAAGTCTGAATCTCTTCGGAGGCGGCTGCATCCTGCTCTGTGATCGACAACAGATAACTGGCGAACCTGCTCTCCACAGGATAAAGCATGTTCAGACTCGACAGATTCGAGAACGTGTGCAGCTTATGTGTCACCTGACTGAGCATAAAATGGAGGAATTTCGAGTTCTCCACATACGTGTTCTGAATAGCGCGATAGCTGATGGCAAGCAGCAGACTGCGATTCACAGATTGCACCGTATTGTTGGCATTTTTCCCGTTAACGAGTTCCAGATCACCAACAAGGGCAAGCGGCGTGCTGAATCGAAGAAGCAGCGATTTGCCGTTCGACAGCGTTGTGAAAATTTTGAGCTTGCCTTGAACGAGAAAGTACAAGCGCTCGGGGCGTTCCCCCTTTTCACATATCGTCTCGCCCTGATCTGCCTCCAGCAAACGCAATTCGGTCAGTGCGTGCTCATCCAGCACCCGATCCAATCCGAATTGTCTGGCAAGCTTGCACAGTAGCTCAAAGTCCAGAACTTCCTTCATTCACGCACACCTCCATCATGATCTCATTGAATGCAAAAATGGACATATGTCCTTTAAAATCACCAAACTTGAACCTGCGAATGGCACAAACAAAGTTACAATTAGAACTTATATCCAATAGAAAGATGCATTTGGAAAATATAATGAAAATGATTTTGAAAATATATCAAATTTAAAGCAATCAGGCATTCATGATCTCCGTTTATTGTCCGATGAACATTAGAGATTCCATTTAAATTTAATTATTTCACCATTTCAATATTGAAAGGATGGTTCTATTCCATGAGTTCTATAAACGTTGTTGATGCATTGTTGAAAGTCCTGCCTTATATTAGTCAAATCCTTCGGGAGCCGGCAAGCCTCTGCGTATATGATCACGAAAAAGTATTAGATGTTTTGACAACAGACAAATTCGACCTTGGCTTTGAAAAAGGAATGAAACTTATTGAATCGTATCAGAACTTTGCCGTTTTGAGAAATGGCAGAGAAGCTACGCTCTCCACACTGCCCAAAGAGGTGTTTGGTCTTGAGCTGGATACGCTGAACATTCCGATTTTTGATGATCAGCAGAACGTTGTTGCTGTATTCTGCGCATCCTATGACCAGTCCAATCAGAATCAGCTTGAGGAGATTATACAAGAGAATCAGCATATCAACGCTAATCTTGTTGATATGGTGCAGCACGTTGCCGCTCATGCAGAGGAGCTACAGGCAACCAGTGAGCAGATTCTGGAGAACACACGAGTTGCTGTACAGAACTCGTCCCAGATTAACAAGGTTGCCGGGTTTATCCGTGAAATCTCTGAACAAACCAACCTGCTTGGCCTGAATGCCGCAATTGAAGCAGCCCGTGTAGGAGAAGCCGGTGCCGGATTTGGTGTTGTTGCAGCCGAAGTTCGCAAGCTCTCTGTTGATGCAAGACAAGCAACGACCGATATTGATGCAAGTCTGAAGGATGTGCAGCAGGTCATTCAACAGATGTCCGTTGAAGTATCCCAGATTGCAGCTTCTTCGCAGGAGCAGGCTACACTCGTCGCATCGTTCACAGATGTAATTGAGAAGCTGACGGATACCGGTACACGAATGAAAGCTCTGTCCGAACAATTAATCAGCTATTCTGTACAAAAATAACTACCTCTGGAACGTTGTATAATGCCTGATTAAAAACAGGACTTGGGATACCATGTGTAATGGTACTCCAAGTCCTGTTTTATTGTTATATAATGGATAAATCTCGGGTCGCACTCATGGAGAGCGGTCAGATCATCCTTACTTTACCTTGTTGCATCAAGCTTTGAACCACCTATAACGGCTTCTTCCGACTCCCAGCATTCAATCTCGCCCGGAATATGAATGCGATCACGAGTGAAGACAGGATCGCGCCCCTCGGACTTCTGCCGCTTGTAATCCTTGAGCGCCTCAAACGTGACTTTGGAGAGCATCAGAATGGCAATCAGGTTTACCACAACCATCAGTCCCATGAACAGATCTGCCAGATCCCATACCAATTGCACCTTCGCAACCGCTCCGAACAACACCATGCTGATAACGGCAACCCGATACACCCATAACCAAACCTTGTTCGATTTAATAAATTCAATGTTCGTTTCACCGTAGTAATAATTCCCGATCAAGGTGCTGAAGGCGAACAGGAAGACCATCACAGCCAGAAACCCGGAAGCCCATGAACCGATATGAACACTGAGCGCCGCCTGAGTCAGCTCAATCCCACCCAGACTAGAGCCTTGGTATACCCCGGATAATAGAATAATCATGGCCGTACTTGTGCATATAACCAGCGTATCTGTCAGGACACCGAAAGCCTGAATCAGCCCTTGCTTGACCGGATGAGACGTATCGGCTGTCGCAGCAGCATTAGGTGCACTACCCATACCGGCCTCATTCGAGAAGAGGCCGCGTTTGACTCCGTTCATCAGCGCAGCACCCAGTGTGCCGCCAGCCATCTGCTCCATGCCGAAGGCATTTTTGACAATAAGCGCAAGGATAGCTGGAACCTCACTAATGTTGACCAGCACGATAAAGAGAGCAACGCCTATATACACTACAGCAAGCACAACCACGATATACTCCGAGGCTTTCGCGATTCGTTTGACTCCGCCCATAATAATGCCCGCAAAAACTACAGCCATAATAATGCCTACGGTTAGACGGTCTGTGCCAAACGAGTTTTGGAACGCTACTGTAATTGTGTTGGACTGCACAGCGTTAAAGACTAAACCGAATGAAAGGGTAATCAGAATGGCAAACAGCACTCCCATCCATCGTTTTCCAAGCCCACGTTCCATGTAATAAGCGGGTCCCCCGCGAAAACCGCCGTTATCCTTGATTTTGTAGATTTGAGCAAGCGTGCTCTCCACAAAGCTGGAGGCCGATCCAATCATGGCGATAATCCACATCCAGAACACCGCACCTGGCCCACCCAGTGCAATAGCCAATGCAATTCCGGTAATGTTTCCCGTACCTACGCGTGCGGCCATACTGATGCAGAAGGCTTGAAATGGTGAGATTTTGCCTGGTTCCTTATTCTTAGGCTCTTTGAGCACCTTGATCATATCGCCAATCATGCGAAATTGCATGAATCTCGTTTTGGTTGTGAAATACACACCGCAGACGACCAACAGAATAATTAACAGCTTGGACCAGAGAAAATCATTGAAAAAGACGACAACATCTTGTATTGTTTGCTCCATCGGTACGCCCCTTTATATCATGTATAATTAGAAAAACCGAACATTTGCAACACTTTGCACAATTTCGGAAACAGACTGATGCATGTTACTTATACTACAACTGCACCTACTGAAAACGACAAATACCTACATGATTTCTGCACATTTTTTTCAAAAACGCTCCTCTCTTATCCAGTCATTGTCATTTAAGCTAACATGTCAGCTTCTATGCATAAAAACGGGGAGGAAGTATGATATAAGTAGTGTTTCACGCGCTGGAGATAAGATAGAGGAACCGCAGAGCAACATAAAAGAGAGAACTCATGTTTACTGGAGCGGAATATGCCGCCTGACGATATAACATCTGATCACGGGTTCACCAAGACCAAATGGAAGGAAAGGACTTGAAGCTTATGCGTTATTTTATCGTGGACGATGATGCAGGCATACGCTCGATGCTGATGGACATCATCGAGGATGAGGGACTAGGTGATATTGCCGGGGAAGCTGAGGATGGAGCACATGTGCATGCCGAGTTACTGGAGCTGCACAAGGTGGATGTGCTGCTGATTGATCTGCTGATGCCACAGCAGGACGGTATTGAGACCGTGCGTGCGCTTGCAGGGAGGTTTACAGGCAAGATTGTGATGATCTCACAGATTGAGTCCAAACATATGATTGGCGAGGCTTACTCGCTTGGCATTGAGTATTACATTACGAAGCCGATTAATCGGCTGGAGATTCTATCGGTGTTGCGGCTGGTGGAGGAAAGATTGCGGATGCAGCAGTCCATCGCCGACATTCAGCGCACACTGCAAGGATTGTCCGGATTGCAGTCTGGCGAGCGCAAGCAGCCGCAGGCACCGGACAAAACGATTGCCACCTCAGGCCATTTCCTGTTGTCCGAG
Organism: Paenibacillus barcinonensis; assembly: GCF_003217495.1. Classification (GTDB taxonomy): domain Bacteria; phylum Bacillota; class Bacilli; order Paenibacillales; family Paenibacillaceae; genus Paenibacillus; species Paenibacillus barcinonensis. Next base: position 45,676 of record NZ_QJSW01000025.1, read on the forward strand.
ATGGGCATGATCGGTGAGGCCGGCAGCCGCGATCTGCTCGATATGCTGGAATATCTGGAGCTGCTGGAGACGGACGAGCATAAGCTTTCACCGTACACGTTCCCGTCGCTGAAAGATATTTTTCAAAACGTGGCCCAGCGCAAGCTGGGACAGGATGCAACCGCTGCCGATGTGACCAAAGAAGTGAAGGCCGCGGAGCAGCGGGTACGCAGGGCGATATTCCAAACACTCAGCCATGTCGTATCGCTCGGGTTGACGGACTACACTCACCCCAAATTCGAGAACTACGCCTCCAAATTTTTCGACTTTACCGAGATTCGCAAAAAGATGCTGGAGCTGCAAAACAACGTGGAGCCTTCCCTGTCCCAGACACGCATCAATACGAAGAAGTTCGTGCAGGTGTTATATCTGGAGGCCAAGCGCATGCTTCATTAATTATCAAAAGGGCATGACTGACCCCCGATAAGATTCACCTCGTTGGTGCTCTGAGGTTAACCCTTTCGGTGGTTGTCACGCCCTTCTGCTGATGTTATCATCCTGTACGACCCAAGCCATACATGTCGATTCGTGCTGAATTGCTATATTTATTTCCCATCATATTCGCTTTCACGTTCGCGTCTGATTCCGGGATATCCGATTATATTCATTAATTAATTCATCCAAGGCCATTGACTGTCGAATGACATCAGGATGTCCAAGCCCGCCCTTATTATGCTCTACTAGCTTATGAAGGTTATGCCTGGCTTTTTCTATTTTGTTTTTCAGATCCAAACTCATAACCATGGCCCCTGATACCTCCTTATTTGAGTTACATTGTAGTGTTTCCTGTCAATCTGCAGCTGGATTAACATATGGCATAGGAGACATGGATGTTTTGTATGCTTCTCCAAATTTTGAAAAGGGCTAGTTCCATTTTAATAGAGATTGGTGAAAAATACCAGATATAACGCGACACTGTCACATCTCACAGATCGTCTGTACGTTGCAAGTCCGCAGGGATATCGCTTAAGATCAATTTGTGTCGTAATTGTGTATTTTATGAAAATAAGCAAAAAGCACCCTTCCATATCAGGCGTCATAACTCCATCAGACGCTCTTGATATGAAACAGGCGCTCCTGCATTAACTCCATAGTATGGATGGGTTAAATTCAGCGGATTACGCTCACTCGCATCGTTTCACTTGTTGTTTTCCCACTTGCATTGCTCCATTCCACCACATATTCATATTCCCCGATTGAACGATCCTTGATTTCGACCTTGGCTGTCTGTGCATTCGGTGAAGAAGCCGTCAGAGACCGGCTATCTATTTCTGTACCATTCTCGTACAGTCGATACGATGTTGCATTTGTACCCCACCACAGAGTCATCGCAATCGTATAATTTCCATCTCCATCCCAATTGTCATGAGACAGTTCAGGCTTTGAAGGTGCAGCATCCCGAACGCTTATCGTGATCGGCTGACATGCCGTTGTGCCTTTAGCGTTCGTCAGCTCACACGTATACACATACGTGCCGTTGCTTCGCCCCTGAATCGAGGTGGAAACCTTCTGGGCATTGGGGGTCGAAGCTGGCAGCTTCTGCGTATCCAGCAGCTCCCCGTTCTCATACAGCTTATACCGGGTACCATTGTTGCCCCACCACATATTCATCGTAATGGTATAATTCCCATCACTCCGTCCGTTCCCGTGACCGTGATTGTCAGACAGGACAGGCGTTCCGGGCACACCCGTTGCCTGGTCACCTGCTATGACAGTCACCTCGACGGAGACCTCGGTGACAAGCCCTGCGCCGTTCACCGCACGAGCTGTGAACATATGCTTGCCTGCAAGCCCGGTCATGGCGATCTCGTCACCCTGCTTCACCGTCTCACCGTCCCAAGTCAGCTCCAGACGTGCGATGCCTGATTCAAGGTCTTCCGCCTTCACGTTGATCTGGAGCACCTCATCCTCACTCATCTGCTTCGCAGGCATGCCCGTGATGACCGGAGGTGTCGTGTCTTCCGGCTCCTGCGGGCCGCCAACATAATGAATGTTCGGCGCCTTCGGCTGCTCCATGCCCGCGCCGAGATAGAAGCTGGTATGCGGCGGCTGGTTGTAGGCCACATTTTGCCAGGCCACACCCAAACGATAGACCGGATCATGCATCAACGTGCGGAGACGTACATCCGTCTCATCGGTTGTGGTATAGATACGCAGCTCCGAGCTGTCCTGACTGCGCCAGATCACTTCCTCGCGCCAGTCGCCAAACAAATCGGCTTGCAGGCTTGGATTGGCCTTGGTGCCGTTGTTGGACGCAGCGCCCGTGGCCGTCAGCAGGTTAACCGTAGTCTGATTCTCGTAATCCCACTTGTCAATGCGAATGCCGTCCTGCAATTCGCGCAGCAGATCACCGTCCCACCAGATGCCAAAGTTCGTGGAGGAAGGAATTTTCGTCGTGATTAACTCTCCCTTGGCACTGTAAAGCCCGGTAATTGGAATGTGCTGTTCGTTGGTAATGGTCGCAGCCCACACCTCTGCCCCAGGGTAATTCGGATCAATATCTGCCGCCATGCCACGTCCGGTATCTATTCCCGTAAACACACCCCACAGCACCTCACCTGTGGCTGCATCACGCATCTCCATGCCGTACTTCGAGCTTTTGTCCTCGTGTACCCCGAATACTTCCATTCCCGGTCGGGTTGGATCAAGGTTGCTCAGATGCATCGCGTCTCCATGGCCCAGTCTTGTATTGTAGAGCGGTTTACCATCATCGTCGATGGCCATGGCTCCAAACGTAATCTCATCCTTGCCATCCCCGTCTACATCCGCTACAGACAAGTTGTGATTCCCTTGACCTGCGTATGAGCCGTATCCCTCATCATTGGAGTCAAATCGCCAGACCCGGCTGATCTTGCCATCCCGGAAATTGTAGGATGCAAGCACCGTGCGTGTATAATATCCACGGCTGAACATCGCACTCGGATGCTCTCCGTCCAGATACGCTACTGCGGCAAGGAAGCGGTCTACACGGTTGCCATATCCGTCTCCCCAGGCAGCGACATCACCACGCGGCGGATCATAGTTCACCGTATCCAGCGCCGCCCCGGTCTCACCGTCAAATACAGTCAGGAATTCGTCACCCAACAGCACATACCCTGAGCTGTTGCGATGATCTGCATTCGCATCTCCAATCACCTTCCCTTGTCCGTCGATCGTACCGTCCGCAGTACGCATCATCAGCTCAGCCCGACCGTCTCCGTCAAAGTCGTAGACCAGAAACGGTGAATAATGCGCTCCTGCACGAATGTTCGGGCCCATATTAATACGCCAGAGCCGAGTTCCGTCCAGCTTGTAGGCATCCATGTACACAATGCCCGTAATGCCGGCCTGCGAGTTATCCTTGCCGTTATTCGGTGACCACATCAGTACAATCTCATACTCACCGTCACCGTCCACATCACCTACACTGGCATCTCCTGCATAGTAGGAATACGGCTGCCCATCTTTGGTGTAGGCATCAGCAGGCTTCTGCAGCGGAACGGACAGATATTGCTCCTGCCACACGCCGAACGCCTTTGTCGCTGGTTTTTCAATACCATTTTCCACCGTCATCACACGGTATTTCGAGGTTTCTGTACCCTCTGCATCCGTATAGTTTGTGCTGCCCGTCAGCGGTTCAGCGTTAAGCTTCATCCCATCACGATACAAGTTAAAAGCAATTGAATCTGCATCCAGGCCAAGCATACGCCAGCCGATGTAGTTGCCCTGCTCCGTTTGCACCGCAACCGGGGCCCGATCCAAATATTCCATCGCCCGGTTCAGCGTTGTCGCTGCCGGAGTTTCAAGCACACTGGACCGCTCGGATACACCGCCCGCGTTCACCGAGGCAACCTTATAGTAATAAGGAATTGTGCTGAGAATAGAAGCATCCTTATATAACGTTTCCTTGGTGCGACCAATCATCTCATAAGACCCATCCCGCTGCTTGGAGCGGTAAATCTGGTAAAAACGTGCTCCCGCAGCTTCACTCCAGGTGAAGGTCACATCATTTTTGTTGATTTCCTGCATGGTCAGGCCAGAAGGCACTTCCGCCTTCGCTATGCTTGGATCAATCGTAGACACGTTCAGCGTATTGGATGCCAACGATTCTGTACCTGTCTGATCCACAGCCGTTACTGTGTAGACATAACTCATACCCAGTTCAATCTGGTGATCCGTGTAGGCTGGTGCATCTACGGTAGAGAGCAGCTCCGCTTTGGCTGCTCCGGCAGATTGACGATAGACCTTATACTGCACGTCCCCGGCAGCCGCATCCCAGGATAACACCGCACGAATCGGGTCGCTGTTCAGATCAAGGTCATCAAGCTTCAGCCGCGAAGGTGCCATAAACGTTGGTGTAATCTCCAGACCGTTGAGATGTGCAGTCTGCCCGCTGAACACCAGATTCATCTGACCATCCTGAACCTGAACCTGATTGATGACTTTTTCAGCTATATTTTTGGCACCTGAGGATACGGTCCCGTAATCCTTGCCCTCAATGTTGATATTGGTACGAGCGGAGCCAATCCAGTCGCCAATGTACGCTTTAACCGAATAGCTGCCATTCGGCAGATCAACCTTGAACTCATAACTTCCGCCAAAATAAATAACGAAATCGCGACGTAGCGCATCCGTAGCATTACCACGGTCCCGATCTGCCATGTTCGCCGAAGAGGTCAGGCCGTATCCACGCTCTGGGGTGTATAACGTGTTCCGATTCACTTCGTTATATCCCTCTGCTATAGGAGAACCGACAGGACCGAAATCATATCGGTACGCGGCTGACTTCGTTGTAAAGTCCACCTCATCCGACGGCTCGGATTCGCCTCGTCCATTCACCGCTGTCACACGCACCGTATAAGTCTCACCTTCCGCAAGACCAGACAGAGTCATCGTTGGCACGGTTGCTGTTCCGGCAAGTTGATACGCAGACTCCGGCTCGGCAGACAGCTTACGATAGATTTTGTAGATATCCGCCGCATCATCTGCCGTCCACTTCAACACAGCGCCCGCATTGCTAATACTCCCCGCCTTCAGACCACTCGGCTTCGCCGGGACCTCAGCTGGCACATCTGCATCCTTCACCGCTTCTGCCAGCGGAATATCCAGCTCACGCACCGCACCCGCAACCAGTCTGGCGATCTGAATGGCACCGTACTCTTGAAAATGCGTATTGTCTGTAGCCCCACTAGGGAAAGCCTGGTAGATGCCCGGCGCCACATGCAGGAATACGGATAAGGTAGCCTCCGGCCCGATCGAATCATAATATTCAATGCTGAGCCTGCTCAGATCAATCAGAAGCACGTTATTTTCAGCTGCCACTTCCTTTGCCGCCTGCACATATTCAGGGAAGGAAACGTTGAATTTGCCTGTACTTGCGTTAAAATCCCTGCGTCCCATCGGCGTCACCAGAATTGGCGTAGCTCCCCGCTGCCGCACACCGTCGATATAGGTTTTCAGGTATATTTTATAATCGGCTGGTGAAGCGTATCGTTCAGGCACACTGATCGTGGCATCATTATGTCCGAATTGTACGAACAAATAATCTCCCGGACGGATCATTCTCAGAATTTCATCCAGGCGTCCTTGGAAAATAAACGATTTGGAGCTTCGTCCGCCAATGGAATGATTTTTGATCTCCACGCTATCGTCGAAAAAGGAAGGCAACATCTGGCCCCAGCCCGCTTGTGGCTCCCAGTAAGGGTTATAGGTCTGCATCGTGGAATCCCCCGCCAGATAAAGCACAGGTTTACTTCCGGCCTGACGCCCGGCCTGCTTCGTAATCACAAGTGCGTTCAAATTCGCTGCCGCCCCCGAGAAGACAAGGTTCATCTGTCCATCGACGAGAGCGATGTCAAAGCTCATCTCCAGATATTCACCTGCGGCCTTGCTGTTCAGCTGCACCTTGTTCATGCTCTCCACATCAATGGCAATCTCTGTCGCTCCGGCAGCATCTCCTGCAATCAGCGATACCGTGTAATCCCCGTTCGGCAGATCCACATTGAACTGTCCTCCTGCAGCAATCGTGGCAAAATCCGACTTGATCGGATCACTAGTGCCGCGATCCTGCACCGTCACTTTGGAGACATCTGTGAAGCCGTATCCCCGTTCCGATGTATACGCTCCGTCTGCATTCACACCCGTATACCCCTCCGCTGTCGAGCCTGATCCAAAATCATAGCGATACACAGCCTCCCCGGTAGCAGAAGAATCCAGCTCTGCCGCACGCGCTGCTGTCACACCGAATACAGAACCCCACCCGAGACTGGACAAGGTAAACACGAATACAAGCAAAATCAAGCCGAGCCGACGCGTCTGTTTGGCGATCATCAACACCCATCCCTTCGCTTCTTCATCATGGAATACATACCGACCTTCCCAAGACACCCTCTTAAAGTAAGCGCTTGCAAAATAATTTGGAATTTGGTTGCTCTAGTGGCGTCAATCTCTGGTAAACTGCGCCCCCTTCCTCTACCCGGCCCGAAATGTCGTATGTCAGATCATCAGGATTCGGGCTGCAGATGTGATTTCCACTCGATACTAACGTTTATGCTCTGGGAATAACATGTAATTTTCCGTCTTTTTTCACCACAAACCCGATCTCTTGGCCCCCGGTTCAGCTGGCTGTGACAGAAGTAACCGTTTTCGCGTGTTTCAGGTAATAAAATCCCCCTTTTCATAACCAGGGCATTCGGTTACAATAGGGCGATATGTGTGTCCGGGTCCGGCGGATGCCAACATGCATTTCGAGGATAACCTATGCAGGTCTATCATCCAGATTAGATATTATTGGAGGCTTATCAACACCATGCAAACCGAGTCACAGACTAAAGTCAAAATCATAAACGCCGATCCCAGCGCGATGGGACTATTTGGGCTGGCGATTGTAACCCTCGTCGCTTCGTCCCAGAAGCTTGGCATTACGGAAGGGCTGAGCTACGCTATCCCTTGGGCGATCTTCCTGGGCGCATTCGCTCAGTTATTCGCATGTATTCAGGATTCCAAGCGCAACAACACATTCGGCACCACCGCTTTTGGCGCGTATGCCTTCTTCTGGTTCGCCATGGGTGCCAACTGGATGATCAAAATGGGAGTGTTCGGCTCTACGCTGGCTGAGCAAACCGATGGCAAGCAGCTTGGATTTGCTTTTGCCGGATACCTGATCTTCACCCTGTTCATGACCATCGGGGCTGTTGAAGCAAATAAAGTATTGCTCATTATTTTTATTCTGATCGACTTCCTGTTCCTGGGTCTGACCTTTGACGCGTTCGGCGTAGCACCACACATCTTCCATACCATTGCAGCATACGCCGAGATGGCGATTGGCATTGTGTCCCTGTATGGTACAGGTGCTTCCGTTCTGAATGCTCACTTTGGTTACACATTCCTGCCGATTGGCAAACCGTCCGGCATCTTCAGACCTAAGGCTTAATATACAGATTCAGCAACAACCGCCTGCGCGCCGGTCCGCGCCCGGCGGTTTTTTCTTATAACGGAGCTCTTGAACACTTCATTTGAATATTGATCCAACCGAAACCTATACTTAGGGAGAGGTGCTTTTCATTCTGGCCGTTCCCGCAGTAAGCAAGGCTTCATGATATGCATCGCAGCAGCGACCATACTGCAAGGAGGAAGAACAATGAGAGAGATACCGAAACCTACGGAGATGGATCAAGTGGAGAGAAAGTATGTACGTGAGACACGCTGCTTCAAAACCGCACGGGTATTCCCGACGGATGTCAACAACCATAACACCTTGTTCGGCGGCAAGCTGATGTCCTACATTGATGATATCGCTTCGATTGCCGCATCCAAGCTGTGCCGGGTTAATACGGTTACCGCTTCAACCGACTCCGTCGATTTTCTGTACCCGATTAATCCGACCGATTCCGTAACACTGGAGTCGTTCGCCACATGGACAGGACGTAGCTCCATGGAGATTTTTGTGAAGGTTATTCGTGAGGATCTGATGACGGGGGAGAAAAAGATTGCAGCAACTGCTTTTCTGACCTTTGTGGCCCTGGACGAAAATAACCGCAAACTGATCGTGCCCCGGATTATCCCGGAGACCGAGGAAGAGAGAAAGCTGTATGAGACCGCTCCAGACCGGGCGGCCATGCGGAAAAAACGGCGGGAAGAGAGCAAAAAATTCGCTGACTTCCTGACCGTCTCGTATCCTTGGGAATAAACGTCACACCCTGAACCGCAAGATCATCTGGATGCTGCCGGATAGATAGGTATCGCTCTGCTGTCCGGCAGCTCTCCACCCAAGGGCACACACCACCGTTGATCGACGGACTGATTGGAGGAGATTCTATAAACAGCCCCATATCTGACCTCTTCTTTTCCATACTCCCAGCCTGTCCCCTGAGCAGAAATTAATCCGAAAGCATTCGTTCATGCATAGTCCGGCCCTTCTGACCCGGTTTAATCAGCAGACGGGTTGGTTTGATGTTGATCAAAGCCGTCAGCTGCTCCCCCATATAATGAGCTGCATATTTGAAGCCTACCTCTGCCCAATGCATAATAACTCCCACCGTTGCGGATACCAGATAACTTAACATAATGTCGTAATTAATCACTTGCTCACTATCCTCGGTTACGAGGATGAATTCCTGGGTCAGATAATTTCGGAACACATTGTTGATTCGCAAAGCCATGTCCCCATGCATCGTCATCAAAGCCTGGAATTGATCCTGGTGTGCTTCAATATATTCAAACACCGGCATCGTTGATGGTAACAGTCCACTCATGTCGACTTCCGTGAGATGAGAATAAGGCTCCGCATACGCCTGTCCCAACCCGTGCAGGAAATCGTCCAGAAGAAATTGCAGCAGCTCAGGTTTGCCGGGGAAATGCAAATAAAAGGTGCCCCGATTATAATCCGCCCGTTCCGTGATATCCCGGATCGTCATGGCGTCGGCTCCCTTTTCCAATATCAATGAAACTGCCGCAGCGATGATCGCATCCTGTGTTCTTCGTGCTCTCCGATCCTGAGGATGTTCAATTATCAACATTTACGCCCCCTTTGTCTATTATTGTAACCTAAATGAACAACGCTTACATCTATGTTCAATAGCTGACATTTACGCTGTCAATGATGATTGTCACATGTTTATGTATATCTTAACATTAAGACAGGAACGATAGACGACAGGTTTTCAACCTTTAGAGGTTGCCTGCCCATTATATATGATAAGGAGACGATCTAATCATGAGTACATCCTATACACAAACTGCTGTTATTACAGGCGCTGCCGGAGGTATTGGGAAAGAGCTGGCTCGCCGTCTGGCTGAACGTCAGATTAATCTGGTGCTCGTAGACTTGAACGAAGAGGCCGTTGAGAAAACCATTGCGGAGCTGAACCTCGATAAAGAGCATGTCATTGCGGTAAAGGCTAACGTATCGGACGAAGCAGACGTCAAAAATTATGTACAAAAAGCGCTGGATGCGTTTGGACGTATTGATTATTTTGCTAACAATGCCGGCATTGAAGGACCAACGGGGCTGATCGAGGACCTCAGCGTTGAAGCACTGGACACCGTATATAATGTTAACATTCGCGGGGTATTCCTCGGTCTGCAAAACGTAATTCCTGTAATGAAAAAACAAAAATCCGGCGCGATTCTGAATACCTCTTCTCTCGCAGGTCTAATGGGTGCTCCAGCTGTCTCCCCATATATTATGTCCAAACATGCCGTTGTCGGACTCACTCGTACAGCTGCCAATGAGCTGGCCCCTTTCAATATTCGCGTGAACGCGGTATTGCCAGGTACGATTAACACCCGCATGATGCGCCAGATTGAAGCCAATTCCGGCAACGTGGAAGACTATCAATCTGCTACGGTAGCTGCGATCCCGATGGGCCGTTATGGTGAGCCGGAGGAAGTGGCAGCCGTAATGAACTTCCTGCTGTCCGAGGACGCATCATATGTGACCGCATCGCTCTACACTGTAGACGGCGGTATGATGGGTCAATAATAGGCTGTAGGTAAAGGTACGTTTAGCTTTTAGCATTAGCATTTAGCAAAAATATACAGGCGCAAAGCAAATGAGCAAGAAACGCTCGTCCGCTGGCATGGTTGATGCAAAAAGACCTCGATATCACGATCAAGGGGCTTCCCTTGTGTGATATTGAGGTCTTTTCCTTAGTCCACGTATCCTGCGTGGCCCTTGTCCATCAGATAGTCCATTTCTGCATCCAAAATACTTTCAACGGTCAGCTCGTCGAGCTTCACATCCTTGCGGCTCAAAATGTAATCCGCCAGATCATCGCCGTCGATATCAACATCTTTGCCTTTCGCATTCTCATGCGCCTTGTTAATGTATGCTTGCTCATGCTTCAGGACAAGCTCGATGTGGGCCTTGCTCGCCTTTGTTTTATCCGCGATATATTGCAGCATTTCCTGTTCATTAATGGCTTGGTTGTCTGTCACGTCATTTCATCTCCTTGGTTATACATCCTGGTGCCATTGTAGCATAGGTTAACCCATTACGTGCAGAAGTTATGCTGGTACACAGCATACACTTACCCAACCTATAGCTCACAGTCCATCACTTACAACCCGCAGCCTGCCCCTATCCACTTGCAATCCACCACCCACAATTCTCAGCCGATCCCCATCATATGTCCAGCTCTACGATAACCGCACGTGAAACGAAGCGCCCTCGCCTACCACACTTTTGGCATAAATCTCTCCCTTATGCTGCTCAACGATGGAACGGGCAATCGCCAGCCCCAGACCGTGGCCACCATGCTTGCGTGCCCTGGAGGAATCCGTGCGATAGAATCGGTCGAAGATACGGTCCAGATGTTCCGGGGCGATGCCCTCTCCCGTATTGGCGACAGTCAGCAGCACATCGTAATTCTGCTTCTGAAGTGTCACATTCACAGAACCTTTGGGCCCGGAATATTTCACCGCATTATCGAGCAGAATCAGAATAACCTGTTTAATCTGCTCCCCATTACCATGAACGTTCAGATTGGGCTCAATATTATAATCGAGAGAAATGTTTTTTTCGAAAATAACAGCCTCCATCGGCAAAATAATGCTTTCCACTGCATCGCTCATATTAAACGTGGTATGAATCAAGCTGGAACGTGCTTCCTCCATCTGTGTCAGATACAGCAGATCACTCGTCAGCCCGGACATACGCTCAGTTTCAGCCTTGATATAATGCAGCCATTTGGCTTGATTTACGATTGTATCCTCCTGATTGGCCAGCAGTACATCCGTATTGGTATTAATAATGGCTAGTGGCGTTTTCAGCTCATGAGACGCATCGGCAATAAATTGCTTTTGTTTCTCAAACGCTTCACGAACAGGTGCAATCGAACGATTGGCAAAATAACGGCTCAGGAAATAAATCACGATGAGCATGACCAGCCCAACCACAGCAAAGGTGTAGATCAGATTAGTGAGAATCCCTTGCTGCGCAGTCACATCCATAAATACAATCATATATCCCTCACCGCTTGGATCCACGACATAGGCCCAATCCGCGCCATCCAGGGCAAACTGACCCGTTTGCCGCTCTCCTTGCGTAAGACTGCCACGATCTACCTTCTGTATCGCTTCCTTATAAAAGGATTCCTCCATATCAAACCGCGAGTGAGTCCCCGTAATATTCCAATAGGCATCGGTTTGAATCATAAATGAGACCGAACGGGCCGGAGGTGCATTCGGGTCGCCACCTGGGCCTCGATTCATACCGAATTTGCCGCCAGCCATGCCCCCACTTCCACCTCTGCCCGCAAAAGATGGCATAGCGCTCGATATGGAACCAGCACTGGACCTGGAGCTCTCATCCGACCCTGATGCTGACCCAGAAGCTCCAGTACCTGTATCATCATTAGAACCCGCAGCCGAACCTGTACCCGAGTCCGATCCGCCACCTTGCCCCTCTCCACGCGGTATTTGGGAACCACTCGGACTGTATGGACTATGATAGAAATCCGACACCTTATAAAGCTCCATATTCGTTTCACGCTGCACATTCTGGTAAGTGATGATGTAGATCGTGATAAATGCCACCAGCATCATGACGGAGATCGAAACCAGATTAACAATCAGAAACCGATTGCGGAGTTTCTTAAACATCAGCTCGTCACCTCAAGTACATACCCCACACCCCGAATCGTATTAATGCGAACAGCTGAATTCAGGAAGGTTAGTTTTTTACGCAAAAAGGAGATATAGACCTCCACGTTGTTATACTCCACATCGGAGTCAAATCCCCACAGCTTCTCAATGATCTGCTCTTTGGAGGTAATCGCCTGTTTACGGGTAATCAGCAGCTCCAGCAGCTCGTTCTCCTTCAGATTCAGCTTGATCTCTTTGCCCTGCACACTCAGCTTCAGCTGGGTTGTATTCAGCTCTATGTCGCCAAACCTCAGACCGTCCTCCGGGATTACCTCTCCCTTGCGTCTCAAGGCCGCCCGAATCCGGGCAAGCAGTTCTTCTGTTGCAAACGGCTTCGCTATATAATCATCGGCCCCGTAATCGAGACCCGATACTTTGTCGGAAAGCTCTCCCTTGGCTGTGAGCAGAATGACGGGTGTATGATTTCCTTCACTACGCAGCGCCTTTAACACGCTAATGCCGTCCATCTCCGGCATCATGATGTCCAGCAGCAACAGGTCATAGATGCCGCTCTGCGCATAATCCAGTCCCGATCTGCCGTCGTGCACCATGTCCACGGAGTAGTTGTTTTTTTTCAAAATCTGCGAGACCGCCTCTGCCAAATGAACCTCATCTTCTGCAATTAAAATTCTCATGATCTATTCATTCCTCTGCTTAATTTATCGTTCTGCTGAAACTTCCCGTGGCTACAACTAGCGCTAATGCCCTGCGTACGCAAAACGTTCCAGGTGCTTTGTTACGTTCAGTCTGTATGTTTTTATTCTACCAAGTAAACCTTGAATCAACCTTAATGTATTTAACGTGTGCAGCTAATAGATAAGTTGAATTATTTTTTACACGTTAACGGAATGTAAACTCATTTAAGATTCATTCAAGGTTGCTTCGCTAACATACAGACATGAATCGTTACACGATGAACCCAAACATACATATTCACACCCGAAAGGAATGAACGATCATGGCAATTGAAGTATTCAACCGATATGAGAGCAAGTACCTGCTGACCGATGAGCAATACGCATACTTTTATAATGACCTGCTGAAATACATGGAACTGGATGCCTACAACAAAAAACATGAGTATTATTCCATCAGCAACCTGTACTTCGATACACCGCAGGATTCACTGATCCGGGCCAGCCTCTCCAAACCAAAATACAAGGAGAAGCTGCGATTACGGGCCTACGGCGTACCTGAACAAAATGCCAAGGTGTATCTGGAGATCAAAAAGAAAGTATTTGGCCTTGTAAATAAACGCCGAACAGCGTTGAAGCTGGACGAAGCTTATGAATTCGTTCATTCAGGACAGGCACCGGAGCTTGCAGATTATATGAATAAACAGGTCGTCGAGGAGATCGAATATTTCCTTCGCCTGTATGAGCTGGAACCCAAGGTGTATCTCGCTTATGAACGCAAAGCGCTGTTCGACAAGACCAGCCGCGATCTCCGCATTACCTTTGACACCAACATCCGCAGCCGCAGATACGATCTGAAGCTGGAACAAGGAGATTACGGCGAGCCGTTAGTGAAGGATGGTCGCTGGCTGATGGAAGTCAAAGCGGAGAGAACGGTCCCGATCTGGTTATCACAGCTGCTCTGTAAACATGGGCTGTACCGTACAGGCTTCTCCAAATACGGCAATGAGTTCAGACATCTGGTCAGAACAACCAACTTGAACTATCAGACTGAACGCCCACTGGTGCCAGGAACAGACTTCAACCCTGCTGAGCCTGCTGCGGCTGCATCACCAGAAAAATCAATGAGAGAAAGAGAGCGTGTTCTATATGCTTGATTCATTATTCGGCTCCGCCCTGGACGACACAACATTAAGCTTTAGTAGTGCTGTCATTACGATCGGACTTGCGATCGGACTTGGACTTATCATCAGTCTCACCTATATGAAAACCAATCAAGCCACGTATTCGCAAAGCTTCACCTTAACGATGGTCGTGTTACCTGTCATTGTATCCATTATCATTCTGCTCATTGGCAGCAATATCGCCCGGGCGTTCAGCTTGGCGGGAGCATTTTCCATTATCCGTTTCCGCAGTGCCCCCGGTGATCCGAAGGACATTGCTTACGTTTTGTTCACGATGGCATCGGGTCTGGCTTGCGGGGTAGGCGCTTTTGGTTACGCGGTTCTGTTTACCGTTATCCTGTGTGTGCTGATGTTTGTACTGAGCCGATTTAACTTTGGCGGGAAGAAGAGTCTACAGAAGACTTTGAAAGTGACCATTCCCGAAAATCTGAGCTACGAAGAAGCTCTGAACGAAGTATTCCATACATTCAACGTCACGTTTGATCTGAAAAAAATCAGAACCACCGAGCTCGGCAGTCTGTACGAACTGGTATATAGTGTCACGATTCACGAAAATGTGAATCAGAAGCAATTCCTTGACGCCATTCGTACACGGAACGGCAATCTGGATATCTCGTTAACGATGAGCCCAACGCCAGAATATTAAACCTGGAAGATTCACTTGCTCGATTGTTCAATTGACCCAATATGATTTAGAGAGGAACGATATATATGAAGAAGAACAGTTCTCAAAAACGTAAAAGGATGATTACAAGCAGCAAACTGTGGTCCGTCGCCATGATGACCAGTCTGCTTGCAGCTTGTAGTGCCCCTATAACAACAAGCAATACAGCCAATGCAGCCGTTTCTACAACAGGCACAACCAAAACAGTATTAGTTAGCGCGTCAACATCCGTGAAGTATGCCGATCTGGTTTCTCTGGATGCAAATGATACCAATGTAAGCTGGACGGACGCAGATTCCACCATGATCAATTTAAACGGTACTACAGCAACCGTAACAGGTTCGGGCGCAAAGGCCGCTAAGGGCTCCGTTACCATATCGGAAGCAGGCACGTATGTGCTCAGCGGTAAGCTGACAGATGGTCAGATCGTCGTTAATGTTGCCGATAAAGGCGTAGTTCACCTTGTGTTAAACGGTGCTACGATCCACGATAATGACAGTGCAGGCATCTACATTCAAAAGGCGGGCAAAGCGGTGATCACGCTTGAAAAAGGAACCAAAAACGCGGTTTCCGATGGCAAAACCTACGTATATGCGGATAGCAGCACCGATGAGCCGGATGCGGCCATCTTCAGCAAAGCCGATCTTACGTTTAACGGTGCAGGTCAGTTAACCGTCACAGGCAACTATAATGAAGGCATCACAGGCAAGGATGATCTCAAAATCATCAGTGGTTCGATCAACGTCAAAGCAGCCGACGATGGCATCAAAGGGAAAGATATGGTTGCGATCCAGGCTGGTACGATTACGATTGAAGCTGAAGGTGACGGCATTAAATCGACCAACGATACGGATACCAGCAAAGGATTTGTCGCCATTGCAGACGGAACCTTCAACATTCAGAGCGGCAGCGATGGCATTCAGGCCGAGACTGCACTTGTCACGGACGGCGGTACGTATAACATGGTAACTGCCGGAGGAAGTGCAAATGCACCGGCCAAGGTTGAACAAGGTCCCGGCGGCGGGTTTGGTGGCAGATTTGGCGGTGGATTAGTTGGCGATGGTGCAATGGATGGCGGTACGCCTCCAACCGATATGGGCACATCATCGGATGGCGAACCACCTGCCGATATGCCAGCAATGCCTAATGGCAGCAGCTCGAACATGGGTACACAGACTGGCACAAACACGACCACGAATGCTGGAAACAAAGCTGTAGCAGGAGCCGATTCCCATGCTGATGCAGACAACGCTACGACTGCAACGGAAGAATCCACAAGTGCTAAAGCACTGAAAGCAGGCTCAGACCTCACCGTAAATGGTGGAACATACACGATTGATTCGATGGATGATTCCGTGCATAGCAACAGCAATGTCACTGTGAACGATGGAGACTTCACCATTCAGTCTGGAGATGACGGCATCCATGCCGATCAGGCACTTACGATTAACGGTGGAACGATCAACATCACCAAAAGTTATGAAGGACTAGAAGGTGCAATCATCACCTTGAATGACGGGGATGTTGATGTAACGGCTTCAGATGATGGTGTAAATGCAGCCGGTGGTGAGACAACAACGAGTGACCAAGCAGCTGGCACAACGGCTAAAGCCACAAGTGAGAGCACTTCTGCTACAGGTACAAGCAAAGCAACCACTGGAGCAACAGCTGCCAATTCGACAACCGGCACGACTGCCCAAGCTACAGATGCTAACCAGCAAAACCGAGGTCCGGGGGGAATGCCTGGTGAATCATCCGGCAACAACGAGCTTCATATCAACGGCGGCTCCCTCACCGTGAATGCTGGCGGTGACGGTCTGGATGCGAATGGCTCCATTACCATGACAGGTGGAACAGTTATTGTGAATGGCCCAACGAATGACGGCAACGGTCCACTGGATTATGACGGAACATTTGTGATCAGTGGTGGTGTTTTGGTGGCAGCAGGAAGCTCGGGTATGTCACAAGGCACTTCGGATGCTTCAACGCAAAATACCCTTGTCATGACCTTCCCTGAAACGCAAAAAGCGGGAACTCTGGTACATGTTCAAGACAGCAAAGGAAATAACATTCTGACGTTTGCACCAGCCAAAGATTATCAAAGCGTAGTGATTAGCTCGCCAGAACTCGCAAAAGATGGATCTTATGTCATCTTCTCTGGTGGAACATCGACAGGCAAAGCGGTGGACGGACTCTATACTGGCGGTACGTATAGCGGCGGTACCCCGTTCGTTGCATTCCAGTCCACAAGTAACGTAACCTGGGTGAATGAATCTGGGGTAACAACAGCACAGTCCGGCATGGGGCGCTTCGGAGGGGGAGGCGGACAAGGCGGTGGACGGAATCGTTCGCAATCCGGTACATCCACAGGTACAACCGAAACGATGGGTACGACAAGTACACCTGCTACTACAGATTCGGCAAAATAACGGATGGTAAGAGTTGAGCACGTCAGAGCAAGCAGCTACGTTGAAATGCTCAACTAAAAAACTAGACCTTGAAATCACAGTACGTGTGAATTCCGGGTCTAGCTTTACTTTGCGGATGAATGAAAGGTTTGAATCATATTCGTAATCTTCTGATGCTAAAACTGCATCTCAAAAAGCATACACATACACCTTGGTCCGCAGCGCATCGCGGCAGATGAGGGTACGTAACGGCTCTTTGCCCGGCAATGCAAAACAGACGCTGATCACTCGCGCGCCTGGCGGCAGCTCCCGCTTGAACTTGTCCGCGAGTCGGGTCATGGCCCCCGGAAACAGATAACAGATCACACCGTCGGCATGCGCATAAGAACAGGTGTAAATGTTACCGTGAATGAAGCGCAGGCGTCCTTTGAACGAATTTCCCTGCCCTCCTCTTTCAGTTCTGATCACAGCTCCGGCTCGGTTGAACCCTACACTTAGCCATGTTAGGCATTGCGAAGTCCACAGCGGGATGAGTGAGTTTTCAATGCCCGTCAGTCTTTTGCCTGGACAATGCTTCACTACATCCATGCCGAGTGTTCCCCATCCTGAACCGGCTTCTATAATATCTGCGTAACCCGGTATACGATTGACCTCCTGAATCACCACTTGCCTGACCTGCCGGGATGTAGGCATGGGCGAGATTCCATTTCTCCAGCTTACAATTACGATCCATACAACGGCGATAAGTGTCAACACGGCGATGAGCCATGGAATATATTGAATAATCATCATGTCCTCATCATAACAAAGGGAAGCTTCGGCGGTCTATGATCGCGCAGAAGCTTCCCTTTGTCCGTATTTTTTTCAAGACGGCTCATGATTACTTGCTTAATTCCTTGGTAGTTCTGTTTAGAAGATACGATGCGGCTATTCGTTCGTCTCACCGACATGAGATTTCATGTATACCCCTTTTTTGTACACCGATTTTATCGTAAAATGAATGCCCAGCTTGCGATTCGTGCGGTAAATCAACGAGTTAATCTCGTCGATGCCCACCGGATCACTCTCCAGCATACTCCGTTCCGGCCATACCTGAGCAATGATCTGCTCTCTCGTAACAAAATGATCCAGTTCACTGTACAGCAGCTTGAACAATTGGTATTCCTTCTTGGACAACGGAATTTCATCCTCGTTTACCTGAACGGTCTGCAGATGATCCTGCAAACGCACACCCTCACCAAGCAGATCGGATATACGATATTCTCTCGTCTCCCCGAGGTCACCTTCCACGCGAAGGTGGATCAAACCGTTGACCAGTGTCAGGCTGTCCCCTTCGCCAAACGGATATTTCTCATATGGGACGAGGCGTTGCCCGTTAAGCTCGGTTCCATTTTTGCTATCCAGATCCTCGATCCAGAGCTGTTCCTTCGTGTCATAGTGTATGCGGCAATGCCGCTTCGATATCATCTGATTATAGATGGACAAGTCCAGTTCACTGACACCTGTGTAGCGCCCCACCGTAATCGAGCGGCCCTGGCTCACATAGGCGAATGAACCATCGCTCTCCTGTCCCGGCGTACGAATGACGATTTTCGCCGTCTCCCGCATGTTATTCCCCACCTTTAATGTCACTCGATCTCTATCTTTT
The DNA here is from genome assembly GCF_003217495.1 of Paenibacillus barcinonensis. Lineage (GTDB taxonomy): Bacteria > Bacillota > Bacilli > Paenibacillales > Paenibacillaceae > Paenibacillus > Paenibacillus barcinonensis. The sequence goes on from NZ_QJSW01000025.1 coordinate 64,377, forward strand.
CATTCGAGTACTGATAAATTCATCAGATTTGTTCCATTGTTTGCATGCTTGCCTTTTCATATAGTGATATACAGGAACACCATAGACTTAAACACGCTTAAACATTCATTACTCATTCTATTACTATACCAGACGTTGTGCATTTTTTCTCATAACGCCCTGACGGACGCTTTAGCTTATTCAACAAGAGAGGTATTTCCCGTGAAGAAAAAAACCATTTTGATATACGTGCTGCTTGCCTTCGCTTTATCAATCACCCTAACCGTGCTGTCACGCGTGAGTGAAGATGGTGGTGTATCACCAGAAGGGGCGTCGGCTTCCGAAATCTCATGGCTTCGCATGAACGATTAGCCTTAAATGTGGCAGCTACTCTATTATAAACGCGACTCCAGTGCAAAACGTTTCACGAATGTCATTTAGCTATGGAACATTTCCAATGCATACTTCGTTCACAGACTAAAGGGAGGGATTATGTTGAAAAAGAATACACTTCACACCATTACGTGCGCTCTTTTTGTTGCATTAATCCTCAACAGCTGTCAGCACTCCGATCTGCTCAAACAAGCGGAATCAAATAAAGCACCCAAAGCATTAGAAACGTTCTATTCCGGTGACATCACGAAAATTGATTCGTTGGAAATCATGAGCGGCAGTGATGGCTATACCAAAAACACTACAGATTCAAGGCTGATTCAGGACTGGATCGAAAAAATACGCCACTTGAACATTATTCTTGATCCAGAGCTGGAAGATACATCTGGCGTTCTGTTTCATGTAACGATGTTCAAGCAGGGGAAGGCTGTTTTCTACATGACACCCACCGATATCAATCATCAGCAGATCGAACCGCAGGATGAACTGGCAGATCTGATGACTGAGCTGTACCAAACCATCTACCAGCTCTGATGATGAATGCTCACCAGCAGAGATATCTAACTGGAAGCAGCTATTAATGACGTGGGCTATCTGGATGGGCCAAGCATATGGTTATGTTGTTGCGGAGAAGATCAGCAACGAGGATTAAAATAATAAAGGACTCTGAAATCATTACAATTCCAGAGTCCTCTCACAACGTCGAACGAAGTTACAGATTCCCGAGCGAAGCGTTTTTCAAACTATACTTATGAAAATATTATCCTGTAGAGCCTCAGTCCTGTTCCTCGTCCGATATGCCACCGTCTTCACCCTTCGCCCCACTCTCCCTCGCCTGGATTTCCTCCATCCGGGTAGACACCTTCTGATACAGGTATGAGATACCCAGCAGCAGCAGGCCAAAGCTGAAATACGCGATGATTTTACTGCCCGCCGTCAGCAGACTGACATCGTAGAACACCATCTTGCCGGTGGCAAACAGCGTTAGGCCCAGACCGAGACGCCGGATCATGACGTATTTGCGACGGAACCCGTACGCAATATAGAGAATCGCCAGCACAAGATAGATCAGGCTGAACATCAGCCCGATATCGCCCCACTGGAACTGAATGGTCAGGAAGACCGTAATAACACCCAGCAGATAGACCCCTGCAATAACAGGATACCACTCCACACTTTTGAACTGACCACGAATGCCTGCAATGAGCAGGTCACGCCCTGCGAAGAATACACCTACGTTGAAAATAATCAGCACCACCAGCCCGACAATCTCGGCTGCCGTATGCTGCTCAACACCCGGCTGCAATGCAGGCATCGTCAAGGTAACCGCCAGTGCAATACAGCATCCGACTGCATGCAGGAAAAGGGTATACCCCCGCAGGAATGCGTCACGAAGCAGCTTCACTTTGCCTAGTCCATACGCCAAAGCAATCGTCAGCGCCGCAAACATAAGCAGCTTGTAGAACATGTATAACAGAAAGGTCTCATCCATAGCCCTGACATACAATTCATTCGATTCGTAAAGTACGTATAACCATACGTTCACCAGTGTCGCAACTCTAAACCCTTCCAGAAAACCGCGCTCCCATGGAGCGTAATTGATCCTTTGCCCATTTCCTGTAGGGGAGCTGCTCCGTAGCGCCCAAGCATAATAGAGCGTGATGAGCAGTGTGCCCAGCGTAATGCTGGAGTATTTTAACATGAAATACGAACGTTCTCCCATGAAGAATAATGCAAGCAGATCGTAGTAGACAAAGATCGTAGTACACAGCAGCACGATGCCCCAGCCTGCGCGTTCAACTGCCTTGAATTTTCTGAAATGTCCAAAGGTAACAAACAGTACACCTTCAACTAACCAGCCCATCGACAGCCATTTCGAACCAAACTGGAACGGAACAAGCAGAATCGTAAAGGTGAGCGACGTAAGATAGAAGAGTAAGATCGTCTGCTTCTCCTGCGCCATATGTCGCTGAACAAACCTCGCAAGTCCAAGATAGACGAGTGCAAAAATAACAGCAAGCAAGCCCTGTGCATCATTCCAGCCAGCCGAATCCAACAATACATAGAGCATGAGACAGCTCAAGCTCGTATTCATCGCTAACAAAGCAAAATCCCACCAGGTCAGCTTCACCCGATGTTTAAACGGATACGCCAGCGTAATACCCAGGTACAGAGCAAAAGTGACTACAGAATACAGCATGCTCACCTGATCACTTGGCGACAGCCACAGCAGAATTAGCATGGAAGGCGCGTGGAACAGGAAGCTGATATAGTGCACCACCGGCCATCGCTGACCGAAGGAAATAAATACAATAATACCGTTTAGCAGCAACAGATAAATCATCGCAGCATAGACCGCTGTGCCTTCCAGTCCAAACGTGAATAGGTAGGAGAAAAACGGTAAATATCCACCCACAAGACCAAAGGAACAAATCGTCTTCGACTGATACCGCAAGGACAACAGCACAGACACGGCTGACACCAGTACGGATAGACCCAGACCCGTATACAGTCCGATGATATTCAGCAGGAAGTAACTGTAGAAAATCGAACCAAACAACACAGATATACCTCCGCCGAGCAGTCCCATCGCAAATGTTTTCTGTTTCCGCCGGAACAGCAGCTCACCGCCCACAAGCATCAATAGGCCAAGCAGGAAGAAGCCCGCGCCCTTCATTTCATCGCTAAACCACGTTGTATACGAGTATCGGAACGCTGCGCCAACCCCCAGAATCAGAAGCAAAATCGCCACCTTGTTAATCCAGCTAAGACCGATCCGCATCTCCATCCGATTTTGCTTGATCCGGCGCTGGATCGTCTCCTCGCTCAGCTCCTCCTCTGCCATCTGTTCGTAACCATGCTGCATCTGCCCACGCACAGCCTCCGCTCTTTCCCATACGGCCTGCCTGTGCGCTTCGATGCGTGCATTCAACTCGGATGCCAGATAGGCGATCCGCTCCTTCATCTCAGTCGCGTCCTCCTGCAGATTCTGGGAAGCCTGATTATAGAGCCCGTTCAGATTGGCCTTTGTTCGATGTTCGTGATACGCAATTTGATCGTTATGTGCTGCTGTTTTCCCTTGAAAATACGTCTCCATCTTCTCACGAGATACCCGAATCAGATTGAGCTTCTCATCCAGCATCTGCTCGGACAGCGCCATGCGAAGGCGCGCATTCTCCTCTTCCATCTTGCGCGCACGCAGCTCAAGCTGCTGCAGCTTGAGCTTCTGAGCTTCGGTCTGCTCCAGCAGCTGCTCATTACGCACAATGAGATCATCCGACTGATACTCCTGCAGCAGAGCCTGATACTCCCTCGCCAGCTGTTTCTGCTGTGCCTGAACCTGCTCAAGCCGATCTTTAAATTCCTTCATGGACTTCCTCCATTGGTTGTCATAAGATGTTTTCCTATATTTTACTATACTTATGTCAAAAATTGCGGTTTTATTGATAACTTTCCATGCGATCCACTTCTGAGCCGCTACATCAAAAAACACCAGCACTTCGGGCTTGTTCAATTCCAAACGCCAGAAGATGCTGATGCTTATTTATTGATTTATTGAAGCTGTATAAGTTGAACTAAAGATTAGATATCGTAGAGCACTCTCAAACTCTGCTATAGGCACTGTGCAACTCTACTATAGAAGGTGATTTTCCTGTTAACCGTATTAATGCGTCGCTTTAGAGATTGGTTTCTTCAAAAATACACCGTAGGACAGCGCGCCAAGGAGCAACAGACCTGCGCCCAGCAAAAATACATTGTTAAAGCTACCTGTTGTGTCCAAAATGTATCCGGTTACAACAGGAGCAAGCGCAGCCCCCAGGAATCCGCCAAAGTTCTGTATTGCACCCAGGGAAGCTACTTGTTCACCCGGAGCAATATCGGCAGCCAGTGTCCAGATAACACCTGATGGCAGCTGCGAAGCAAAGTAACCTACAGACAATAAAACGATGCTCACGACCGTGCTGTCGATAAAAGGAATAGGTGCGACGGAAGCTGCGGCCAGAATAGCTCCACCAACAATAGGAACCTTCCGTGAAGTGACTGCATTTACCCCTTTTCGAATGAAAAAGTCCGAGATTAATCCACCCAGCAGCACACCGATAATTCCGGCTACGAACGGAATGGATGCAATCCAGCCTGTCTCCTTCAGCGTAAAGCCCTGCTCCTTCTCCAGATAGCTTGGTAGCCATGTCAGGTATACCCAGATCGTAAACATAATACCGAAGTTTCCGATGATCATAAACCAGGTGCTTTTGTGTTTGAACAAAGAACCCCAGTTGGCCTTTGGAGCATCGGCGGTTTGTGCTTTTTCCATACCCGCGCCCTGTTCAGCTACAGCGTCTGTTCCTTTAATCAGCTGCTTTTCGGCCCATGTCGGATCACGATATACCTTGAGCCAGATCAGCATAATAATCAGACCAATGACACCGACAAAAATAAACATACCTCTCCACGTCATCGTTAACATAAGAACCGTCAGAAGTGGCGGTGCGATCGCATTCGCAATCTGCGAACCCGTGTTAATAATCGAGGTTGGCAGTCCCCGCTCACTTTTGGCAAACCAGCGCTCAGTCACCTTCAGACCGGAGGTGAAAAAAGGAGATTCAGATACACCCAGCAGCATACGCATCGCGTATAAGAGGGAGTACGTATTCGTAAATGCACTCAATATGGTAGCCGTAGACCACAGTCCAGAGGCCCAGGTGAACATCTTTTTCGGTCCAAACTTGTCCACGAGCCAGCCCGCCGGCAGATTAGCCAATGCATAAGGCCATAGAAATGCGGATAATAGCAAACCCATCTGCGTGGAAGACAGTCCGAATTCTGCTGCTATCGTTGTATTCGCAATGCTCAGATTGGATCTGTCCAAATAGTTTACAACAGCTCCCAAGAGCAATAATAGAATGATGCCCCATCTCAAACCCACTTTTGGGGCTTGAGTTACCGATGCAGGGGAAGGCGATGGTTTTAACGTTGCCATTGAAGTCACTCTCCTCAACATATATAAATAATTAATTACTTAAAATATATATAATGAATAAATATGGAAATTAAAGGTTTGGATAAGCCCTGCTGAACCCTTGATAAGGGTCAGGTGTTCTTAAAGTATACGTTTTCATAACTGAGTAAAACGCTTATATTTCTACAGTTTCAGCAAACTCTACCTCTTCGTCCCCTGCCTGCTCACAACGACCAGCTTCGTGCATTCTCCTGATCGCTGTGAACTTCGTTTACACGTGCACGGGTGATCTTATCCGCTTGGGCTAATTAACGCGCAGCAGCTACAGCCTGCAGAAACTCTGCCGCAGCCTTCGTAACACGTCCGTAGTCACCGGAATCCTTGTGAGCTTTGGTAATATAACTGCCCACACCAACTCCGACACATCCTGCAGCAAGCCATTCATGCACATTTTGCGGTGTAACTCCACCCGTAGGTGCAATCGCAGCTTGAGGCAGAGGCGCAGACATCGCTTTTACATACTGCGGCCCTACAGCTTCTGCGGGGAACAGCTTCACGATATCCGCTCCAGCTTCAAGCGTCTCTACGATCTCCTTCGCAGTGAACGCCCCGCTGACTGTAACCGCCTGGTAACGATTGGCCACCTTGATCATGTCTGGGTTGAGTTGAGGACTTACCAGCATCTCTGCTCCTGCCAGTATGGCAGCTCGCGCCGTTTCCCCATCCAGAATCGTACCTGCACCGATCAGAATACCTTGGGAAGAATATTTTCGTGATAAAATTTTAATGACATCGAGTGCTCCCGGTACACTCATTGTAATTTCAAGTGCCCGGATTCCTCCTGCAATTGCTGCTTCTGCAACGGATAGTGCCTCCTCTTCGCTCTCTGATCGAATAATCAGTACAATACCGGTGTCAGCAATGGTGTTCATGTTCTCCAGCTTTCGCCACATATCTGTATCCCCCTTAACTCCTATGTCTAGTTTCTATTCAAACGCCCTTGTCCTGCACTTCACATCGGTCTACTCTTGTCTTTGCGGATACAAGCGATCCCCGCTATAGCCCAGCTGACCTGAGAGCTTCCATGCAGCTTCTTTAACCAGCTTTACTATGCTGGCCTCACGTTCCGGGGTCATGCCGGAATACATGCTAGCTACACTGATTGCAGCCACGGGCTCATCCCACTGATCATAGACAGCAGACCCGATGCAGTACATCTCCAGATGATCCTCACGATCATCAATAGAATAACCACGCTCACGAATCTCCTGCATATCCTGCAAAATATCGGGAACCGTCACTTTGGAGTAGGATGTACGCGAGGGTATCTCACCTTCTCCCAGAATTTCTAACACCTTGCGGGTCGGAAGAGCTGCAAGTAACGCTTTGCCCAGTCCTGTAGTATGCATGTACCGGCGTGAGCCCAGCTTGGCTGTTGGACGCATCACAGAATAACTCTCCGCCTTGTCCAGATATACGATCCGTCCCTTGTCCTCAATGCCAAGAAAGGCCGTGCTGCCTGTCTGACGATTTAATTCCTGAAGCAAAGGCCGGGCCATATGGGGAACTCCCATATTGGACAAATAAGCCATGCCTGTCTCAAACACCGCAATACCCAAGCGATATGTCTTGAGACGTGCATCGTCCATTTCAATAAACCCTTTGTGCAGCAGCGTCTGCACGAGTTCAAACCCGCTGCTCTTGGGCATGTTCATCTGTTTGCATATTTCATTCAGTGTTAACGGAGCACCACTCTTGGCAAATAAAACGAGTAAATCTGCTACACGCTCCGCAGACTTATTCATGCGAATATTGTCCATGTTATCTCCTTCAAATTCTTCGACGTCGAAGTTCGCATATGTGAACTTATTTCACATCACCGAACGATGCCCTCATTATAGATCAGCCGTTCAGAAAATATCAACCGCTTTCTCCAAATTTTTTTCTGATTTCTTTTTTCCCCAAAAGGGATTGTTTTTCGGAGAGAAACAGTATACTCTATAAGCGACTGTTCACTAACACGAATTAAGTTCGTATATGCGAACTATATATTGAAACTTAAATTCCTTCATGATCGTTACGATCCTGATATCCTGTAGGGGGAAGCATATGAAACCTGTACTGATTTTTCTCATTGGCTCCGCTGGCTCGGGTAAATCAACCATTGGCAAAAAGCTGGCCACCGAGCATCACTTTTGTTACTTGGATAAAGATGTTGTGTGTAACACGTTTACGGGTAAACTTCTGGAAACGCAAGGGTATTCCCCTCATGATCGTGACGGCAACACCTTTTACCGCGATATCGTGATGGATCTGGAGTATGAAACGCTGTTAAACGTGGCTAACGACAATCTGCAACTGGGCAGATCGGTTATTCTGGACGCGCCTTTTGTTGGTTATTTTCATAAAAGCGATTACATTGACACATTGGTGTCCAAATACGGATGGGAGCAGGTCATTCCTGTTGTGCTTCGGGTGGATGTAAATGTTGATGTGCTTGAACAGCGCTTGAGAACTCGAGGGTTGGAGAGGGACAGATGGAAGCTGGAGCACTGGGATACATTTGTGCAAGGAATGAAGGCCAACGTCTGTACGTGGGAAAATATGCAGCTGATCTCTGTGGATAACAGTTCGGAGGAGTTTGAGCTGGAACAGCTGACCTCACTGCTGCCTTTATCTGTAACATCCTGTTAATGCGCCTTGATCTGGACGAAAAAAATCTTGATCTGACAACGATATAATACAGCCGTACACTATGACATAACGAAAAAGTACACAGAGAGCAAACTGCCTTCTGTGTACTTTGGTGTTTATTCTCTTATCATCGACAGGGTGCCAATCTATACCCCACCGTGGCATCGCTACAAGCCTAGCCTTTATCTGCTGAATCACTTTTATCTGCCGTGCCGCTTTCATCCGTGGACTCCGGCTCAATGAGCTGTGTTGTGTTTGGGTCCAGCCAGCTGGCAATCATGCCGCGCACATATTTCAGATCGTCTTCAGACAGATCATAATACCACGTACCACCACGCATCGCTCCATCACCCTTGAGCATGTAGTTACTGATGGTTGGTGCGCTATCCTTCATATATAGAGACTCGGCAAAATTCACGATAAAGTCCGATGTCATATTGGTTGTAAAATTCGATCCGGCAATCTGGATGACGTCTGGAATTTTGGTCAGATTTTTGACCTCAAGCGCACGATTCATGAACGCACTCAGAAATATCCGGTGACGCATCGTCCGATTGAAATCGGAATCCTCCCGATAACGTACATAACCCAGCGCCTCTTCGCCGTTGTAGATCGGTTTGTTGGCTTCAACGAACAGCTTCTCATGCGCTTTATTTTTGTTCTCGATGTTTTTCTTGATCGGCAGCTCAACGCCCCCCACCGCATCGACAATATCCTTCAAGCCATGAAAGTTGATTGCCGCATAGAAGTCCACCTTGTTCTCCAGCAGCTTCTCTACTGTATCCATCGCCATTTTGGCTTCACCGTGGGCATAGGCCGAATTGATCTTGGACTTCACATCACGACCTACAATCTCGGTGTAGGAGTCACGCGGAATCGAGAGCAACAGCACCTTATTATCCTCTGGTCGCACGACCGAGTAGATGATCGTATCCGAACGGCTAGGCTCTTTATCTCGTTGATCAATACCCAGCAGCAGCAATGAAAAAGGTTCAGTATGCTGCACGACAGGAGCCTCTCGATCACCAACACCTTTATAAGATTTGTCCAGCGCTTCCTTTACCGTACCTGCGGCGAACATATTAAAGCCCAGTCTGACAAGTTCCTTTTGAAAGATAAACCCGAGTCCTCCGAGCAAAATAAGTATACTGAAGGTTATGATAAGCGGCTTCTTCCATTTCTTCTTCGGTTTCTTCGGCTTCCGTCGGGTTAAATGTGCAACACTGTTCTCCATCATATCTCCTTTATAATAACGGTTTCTTCATTCATTTAACTATATTAATAACACGTTTTCAATAGATTACGATATAATCGGCTATATAATATCAGACATAGAAGGAGCGATAAACGATGGAGTATCGACGTTTAGGTAACAGCGGTTTGCGAGTCTCCGCACTGGGATTGGGTACAAATGCATTTGGGAAAAGGGCCGATCAGGCTACCTCCACCCGCATTATTCATGCAGCCCTGGATCAAGGCATCAACTTTATCGACACCGCCAACATCTATGCTGGAACAGAATCAGAACGAATTATCGGTGAGGCCCTTGCCGGACGACGTGAAAACGCGGTGCTTGCAACCAAAGCCGGCTTGCCCCGGCATGCTGGTCCTCATGGTCGCGGCTCCTCACGCTACCATCTCCAGCAAGAGCTGGAGCATAGCCTGCGGCGTCTGCAAACGGATTATGTCGATCTGTACCAGATCCATACCTTCGACCCGCATACCCCGCTGGATGAAACCTTGCGCACACTGGACGACATGATCACGTCCGGCAAAGTGCGCTACATCGGCGCCTCCAACTACGCCGCCTGGGAGCTGATGAAAGCCCTTGGCATCAGCGACATGCGTGGGTACGCGCGCTATATCTCCACGCAGACCAGCTACTCCCTCGCCGATCGTACACCCGAGCATGAACTCGTTCCCATGTGTCTTGATCAGGGAGTAGGCATTATTCCGTATTTCCCGCTGGCTGGCGGTATTCTCACGGGTAAATATAATGGACAAGCCAGCATTCCATCCGGCTCCAGGGCCGAGACCGATCCGTCCTTCAACCGCTTCCTGTTAGAGCACAACATCAGGCTTAGTGAGCAGGTGAGCACCAAAGCGGAAGCATACGGCTGCTCTCCAAGTGTGCTGTCTCTAGCCTGGCTGCTGACACGCCCCGCAGTATCCACCGTCATTGTCGGTGCGACACAGACGGAGCAGCTCGATCACAATCTGGCCAGCCTTGAGCTGAAGCTGCCGCATGAGTTGCTGTCTGAGCTCGACCAGCTTAGCCAGGACTTTCGCCACGGCGAGCCCTTCGCAACGTATAGGCTGGAATAGATGATTATACGAAATAAACCTTCCTGGCTTACGGGGTCCGTAAACAGGAAGGTTTATTATTTTTTTCGTCCTTAGACTATCTCAATGTTAAGTATTATTGGTCTGTTTTATGTCGAATAAACTCCTGCATAATTTCCATGTACCCCTCTTTGCGTTCAGCCAGAAGCTCGAAGAAATTTTTGTCTGATTCTTCAACAAGATTCATGCCTTCAATAGCCAGTCTTGTGCCTTCAGGGGTGGTTGTAATGATATTGGCCCGGGTATCTGTCTGATGACGAGCACGCGTAACATATCCTCGCTTTTCAAGGGTACGCAGCACCTGAGAAGTCACATTAACGTCCACATTAGCAAACTGTGCAATCTGAACCTGAGTAACTCCCTTGCCTTCCACATCACGCTCATTGAGCCATAGACAAGTATGCAGTAAGATAAATTGCGGCTGTGTTAGCTCAAGTGGCTCCAACACTCGCCTCACTTCCTTTTGCCACATCGTAGTCACCTGCCATAACAGGTATCCTGGACTATCTTGCGGATTCGTGTATCGTGAGCTTTTCATTCTTATACCTCCGTGATGTACGATCTTGTGAAGCGGAGATGTCTTCTCCATCGTATAACGAGTCTGTTAGTAATAACGCTTCGGAACATACATCCGTTGCATTTTAAAAAGTTTATCTATGAAATAATAACCATATTCATCGTGTAGGAATAAACTGCTTCACCCATTGACCAAACCCTTGCGGGTTTCGACTCTGGATTAGAACCGTGCCCTCTCCGCGGAAACGGCAGACCAGCCCTTCCCCACTCGTCACGCTGGACAGCCAGCCTTGGGAAGCTTTTTCAATGCGATAATCCATGTAATGAGGCCATGCCACCAGATGTGCATTGTCCACAATAACCTCTTCGCCAGCAGCCAGATGAATGGAATGGATCGCACCGTAAGAGGACAGGAAGACCGTACCCCTTCCACTAATTTCAACGATAAAGAAGCCTTCTCCGGAAAAAAGACCTTTCTTGAGATTTTGCATTTTGGTGTTCACCTGTATACCCTCGGTTCCTGCAAGAAATCCATCTTTTTGTACATAAAGAGAATAGGTACCATCCAGCTCAACGGCCTGCACATCGCCCATAGCAGAAGGAGAAAGCAAGATCTCCGCCGGCCTCCCCGCTGCTGTTAACTCCTGAAAGAAAAACTTCTCCCCGCTCAGCATACGCCCGAATCCGGCAAACATACCGCCCTCCGCTGATCCCTTCAGATCCACCGTTGGTGTCATGGACACCATAGCTCCGCTCTCGGCCTTGAAACGTTCCCCGCGCTGCAGCTCTACCTTGAGCATAGCAAAAGCACCTTCATATAAAATTTCATATCTCATGGTTCTACCAGCTCCTTGTCATTGTCAGTATTAAAATCATTGAGTCCGTTATCCTCCAGAACTGCTGACTTGTCGCCATATTCCTTGATGATATGCTGATCCCCCCAATGACAAAGAGCGTTCAGAATCGGCTCCAGGCTCCATCCATATTCACTCAGCTCATACTCTACTTTGGGCGGGACTTGATTGTATACAATTCGGTTGACAATCCCATCATCCTCCAACTCTCTGAGCTGTTGCGTTAGCATCTTCTGAGTAATTGCAGGCATAATTCGCTTCAGATCACTGGTGCGTTTCTTTCCATGTGTCAGGTGACAGAGAATAACACACTTCCATTTGCCGCCAATCACCTCTAGCGTTGCTTCTACCGAAATATTATATTTTTTACGCTCCACCAGCGTCTTCCTCCTTGTTCGATATCTCTATCGGCGTTTGATTCCGGCTATTAGATAGGCACCAAAAAGTACGTAGGGTACTAAAAAGTACGTACTATTCTTTAGGAACCGAATAATTCATAATAGCATTTGCCGATAAGCAAATCTACATTCAAGGAGTTGAGCAAGACATGCATCACGAAACAAAACGAAGCACATGGGCGCTGCTGGCTCTGGCAATCAGTGCTTTTGCAATTGGTACAACCGAGTTCATCAGTGTGGGACTCTTGCCGCTGATTGCAGACGATCTTCACATTACCGTAACTTCAGCGGGTCTGACCGTGACCATATATGCTCTGGGAGTCATGTTCGGAGCTCCGGTACTAACGTCACTGACGTCTGCCATATCCCGCAAATCCTTGCTGATGATCCTTATGGTGGTCTTCATTATAGGGAACACTCTAGCTGCACTATCCACCGGGATTGCAATGCTGCTCATCGCACGGGTCATATCCGCTCTTGCTCATGGCGTGTTCATGTCCATTGGCTCAACCATCGCAGCAGACCTGGTTCCTGCTGACCGCAGAGCAAGTGCTATTGCAATTATGTTCTCGGGACTGACCATTGCGACGGTAACCGGCGTACCTGCTGGTACATTTATAGGCCAACACTTTGGCTGGCGTACTGCCTTCATGCTTATTGCAGCTGTCGGTATTCTTGCACTTGCAGCCAATCTGCTGCTTATTCCCTCCACCATACAGCGCGGGACCCGTACAGCCTTTCGCGATCAGTTGAAGCTGTTAACGAGCGGACAACTACTGCTTGCCTTTGTCATTACTGCGGTAGGCTACGGAGGCACCTTCGTGGTGTTCACGTATCTGTCGCCACTATTACATGATATCAGCGGTTATTCAGACAAAAGCGTTGCTTTCATTCTGCTGCTGTACGGCATCGCCATTGCCATCGGCAACATCCTTGGCGGTAGAGCAGCTAACCGCCATCCATTAAGGTCACTTCTGTACATGTTCATTGTGCAGACGGTCATCCTGGGCGTGTTATACTTCACCGCACCATTCAAATGGGCAGCATTACTGACCATATGGGGTATGGGGTTACTCGCTTTTATGAATGTGCCGGGTCTGCAAATGGTTGTGGTCACTCTCGCGGAACGGTATGCACCACAAGCCAAGGATGTCGCCTCCGCTTTTAACATTGCTTCATTTAATGCAGGCATCGCTATCGGCGCCTATCTTGGAGGCGTTGTGAGTGACTCCTTCGGTTTGATCCACACTACCTGGGTTGGTGCACTGATGGTGCTTGCCGCGGCAATCCTGACCATATGCGCCAGATTTCTAGAGCGACAACGTCATAACAAATTCGTTGCAAGCAAGCTGAGTTAAAAACATCATGGTCCAATAAATCTGTAAAAAACAAAAAGCAACTATCTCGTTGTTGACGAGCTACAGCTAGTATAGGGAACCGGTTTCATATGTTTTTTTCGACTATATACGTTACTATATACGTTGAATGCTATTTGATCTACTATAGTTTGATTTTGTATCATGAAAGTTTGGAAATTTTACTTTAAATGTTAAAATTTAAACAATACAGGGAGGATTTATTATGAACATAGCACAACATCTACAATCTACAACAACATTGCATAACGGGGTTCATATGCCTTGGTTTGGTCTGGGCGTCTTCAAGGTCGAAGAGGGGCAAGAACTGATCGAAGCAGTAAAACACGCCATTAAACACGGATACCGCAGCATCGACACTGCCGCCATCTATGGGAACGAAGCCGGTGTAGGACAGGCTATTGCCGAAGCACTTCAGGAGAATGGGCTGAAACGTGAAGAGCTGTTCATCACCTCCAAGGTATGGAATGCAGACCTTGGATATGAAGAGACTCTTGCTGCATTTGATACAACGATGAACAAGCTCGGACTGGATGTTCTGGACCTGTATCTGATCCATTGGCCCAAAGCCGGCAAATACAAAGGTGCTTGGAGGGCCATGGAGGAGCTGTACGCTGCAGGCCGAATCCTTGCCATTGGCGTGAGCAATTTCCAGATTCATCATTTACAGGATTTGATGCAGGATGCACAGGTGAAACCGATGGTCAACCAGGTTGAATATCACCCGCGTCTTACGCAGGAAGAGTTAAAGGCATTCTGTGAGCAGCATGGCATCCAGCTTGAAGCCTGGTCACCATTGATGCAGGGTGAACTGCTGGACAACCCGTTACTGACAGAGATTGCTTCATCCAAAGGCAAATCGGTCGCCCAGATCATTCTGCGCTGGGATCTACAGAATGGCGTAGTGACCATTCCCAAGTCAACCAAAGCGCAACGGATTATCGAGAATGCTGACCTCTTCGACTTCGAGCTGTCCACGGAAGAAATGCAGCGTATCAGCTCGCTGAACGGGAATGTGCGTGTAGGTCCAGACCCGGATCATTTTGATTTTTAATTTGTAATGTATAAAAGGTTACATTGATACCGGGATACTGGGATACTCTGTTACACCCCTAAAGGAATACAGTAGTGGCAGCTCCTTTTATTCTATTGATCTCAGCCGAGCTTATTTGAGTGAAATAGCATCTTCTGTAATTGTAACGATCACCAGAAGCCTTATTTCGCTAAAAACATAACATAAACACCCATTTTTCACATGAATTTATCCAAATAAGGTTTCCTGAGATCGTTAAAAAACATACACGGTTGATATCCATCAAATAGCGTTTCTGGAGATCGTTGCTATGAACGTTTTAGTCAAGCCCAACACAAAAATGATGCAATTTAGCCCGAAGCCCTAAGCGCGGGGGTCCATATGCGAGCGACG
>NZ_QJSW01000026.1 GCF_003217495.1 Paenibacillus barcinonensis
CATGGGGCGCTAGGTTATCTTTCCCCTGCTCGTTTTGCGAAGAAATTTACGGACAAATCCGTCGCGTAAGTGTCTACTTTCTTGACATAGGTCCACCGCGCAGAGGTATATTCAGGCGGGTTCAGAGCTAACGATCCCCAGACACCTTATTTCGAGGAAATATAGGGGCATGAAATTTTAACGATCCTGAGAGACGTTATTTGGGCTAAAATTGCTCATCAGGAGCATTTTTGAGCCAAAAAGGGGCAAATAGCGTTTCTGGAGATCGTTAGAATTTCGATGTGCCGAAAAAGGGGTGAATAGCGTTCCTGAGGATCGTTAGCGCAGCCGGAGGATGCTAACCAGAAGGTGAAGGCGAGAGAAGGTGCCGTACGTTACATGCTACAGAGGTGTCCGCGTACCTGACGTTAGCGTTATTAATGTAAGCAGGCGAGGGTAAGAGGATCGCGATTGCGCGCTCACGGGCAGCATAAAGCGATGCTCGCATAGCCGCCGAGAGGCCCCGCTACTTGATCAGCTTGATGTAGCATAAACCTTACCCTCGTTGCGTCCTGATCCATGTTCCGCAGTCGTAACCAGGCTGCATTGTTGCCCATGCTCCGTAGTCGCATCGACGCTACAATACCGTCTGTGCTGCCATAGTGTCGTACACCGTGCATGCGGGATCACGCAGAAGTTGCAGGCTGGGGGGCCCATGCATCGCATCCTGGTCACGCAAGCTGTGCTTCTTGGCACACAAGCCGCCGCCCACATAACTCAAAAAGAGCCTGCATCAGTCCGAAAGGACCGATGCAGGCTCTTCTATTCTAACAGCAATTTATTTTGCTGCAGCGTAACGTTTGTTAACTTCATCCCAGTTGATTACATTCCAGAATGCGCCGATGTAGTCAGGGCGTTTGTTTTGATATTTCAGGTAGTAAGCATGCTCCCATACGTCCAGACCCAGAACTGGAGTCAGACCTTCGAAGAGCGGGCTGTCTTGGTTAGGCGTGCTAGTGATGGACAATTTGCCATCTTTGCCTACTACGAGCCATGCCCAGCCAGAACCGAAACGAGTAGTTGCTGCTTTAGCAAAATCTTCTTTGAACTTGTCAAAGCCGCCCAGTTCGCTGTCGATTGCTGCTGCGATGTCACCTGTAGGTGCGCCGCCGCCGTTAGGTCCGATGATTTCCCAGAACAAGCTGTGGTTAGCATGTCCGCCACCGTTGTTGCGAACCGCTGTGCGGATGCCTTCTGGTACGCTGTCCAGGTTAGCGATCAGATCTTCCAAGCTTTTGTCTTGCAGTTCAGGAGCGCTTTCCAGAGCTGCGTTCAAGTTAGTTACGTAAGTGTTGTGATGGCGATCGTGGTGAATTTCCATCGTTTGTGCATCAATATGTGGTTCCAGTGCATCGTTAGCGTAAGGAAGTGCCGGTAATTGAAAAGCCATAGTGAAATACCTCCTGAGATTTTGTAATGGATTGTTAAGGTACATATGTAATAATACCCTTGCCTCTATTATTAAACCGCATTCGGGATAATTAATCAACATTTTTGTTTATTAAGTCTCCTGAACCGTTAATGAAAAGTCAGGCCAGAGATAACAAACATATTTTACCCAATTTGAATAAAAATATGAGATTTTGACGAAAAAAATCGTTAAAATTGCAATCAACTCGATGTAAACGATTACAATAAAGCGCTTACAGAAGAAAATGCGTGTTTTATGGAGTAAAGTATGGTTTAATTGACGAAGAAGCGGTATTTTCTCGTTTTTTGTCATTATATGAACATCGGGTTTTTGGTAAAAGGGGACCCCCTTTTTTGTAAAACCTCATCTAAGCTAACGAAAAGGGAGATTTAAGACATGCACGTTCGTTCCTTTCAGTTGAGTGATGCAAGCCAGATGACGGAGCTTCTCCAGGTTGCACTATCGGAAGAGTGTTATGAAAACACGATGGGCCCGTTTGCCCGTCAATTGTCATGGGATTCTGATCTGATCATGGTTGCAGAAGAAGAGGGAGACCTCGTCGGTGCCTTGATCGGTACGATTGATCAAAACCAGGGATGCATCTATCGTATTGCGGTTCATCCAGACTATCGTCGCCGCGGTGTCGGCAAAACACTTGTCGAGGCTATGGAGCAGCGATTCCAGCAGCGCAAAGTCAGCCAGATTTGGGTGGCCGGTGATGAACACAACAAAGCAGCCATGCCTTTGTACGAAGCAATGGGGTATGGTGCCAATAAGATTCTGAGTGCTTTTCAGAAACTTAGTATTTTGTCCAAGGCTTAATTGGTGCAGGTGAATTCGGTGTAGCTAGACAAAGAAATATAAGATTGTTATTTCATATTAGGCATATCTGTTCACGCATCAACGGCGTGATGGATATGCCTTTCTATTTGGTTGAGGAGGCAGATGCAGTTATGCCTCCCTGTTTTATTTTCCCCAGAACGTGTAATAAAGAGAGCGTGTTTGCCATGTGCTGGTGGGCATCTCCAATTGTTTCGCATTCCCAAATAGAGTAGACTGAAAGGGAGTATGACCCAGGGTTACACGTGTAATCTACAAACTGATAAATGAGGTGTCTCTTTGAATTCCAATTTTTCTTCGATAGAGCCTTCAACTATGGGGGAGCGAGACCCCAACCGCAAATCTGCTCCTCAGCCATCAGGGAAGTCGTGGACAGCCGAGCTGTGGGATTGGGTGAAGACCATTGTGGTTGCGTTTGTCATTATGATGCTGCTGAACCTGTTTGTATTTAATCTGTCGATGGTCAAAGGGCAGTCCATGCAGCCAACGCTGGTGGAGCACGATCGTCTGTTTGTGAACAAGATGGTGTACCATTTCGGTGAGCCGGCCCGGTCGGACGTCATTGTGCTGCGTGACCCAAGCGAAGGTGTTGGCAAGAAGGATTATTTAGTGAAACGCATTGTTGGTCTGCCGGGAGATACGATTGAGGTCAAGGACCATCTTTTATATGTAAATGGCGTGAAGCAGGCAGAGAGCTATACCGATATTGAGATGCAGGACCCGGATTTCGGGCCAATTACGCTGGAGCCGGATCATTACTTCGTGATGGGGGATAATCGTCATGAGGGCAAAAGCAAGGACAGCCGCATGTTCGGAAGCATCACTTCCAGTGAAATTGTCGGCAAAGCCGAATTTATTTTCTGGCCCTTCTCGGAGATGAAAAAGCTGTAAAATGTTGGATCACAACAACTTCAGAACGTATTTTGCGTTTAACCATACAGGCGCGTAGGCTGTAAATTCACTTTTTGCAAGATATATAGAAATAGCGAAACGCCTGATCTCTTCAGTGAGACGGGCGTTCCTTGTTTACCGAATACGTGCCAGAGAGAAGAGAGGGAAAAGGACATGACGAGCGTACGGACCGGGGCAGCACAGGTCGCCTCCGTATGGGAGGCGTTAAAGCAGGAGATCAAGGCAGCAGGCCCGGAGCTGGGAATAGATGATATTGGATTTGCTTCAGCTGATCCGTTTGTGTCACTGAAATCACTGCTGGAGCAGTCTCGGGATAAGGGGTATGCATCAGGCTTCGAGGAGTCGGATATTGAAAAAAGAGTGCATCCCGCCCTTCAAGGCGGCGAGCCTGCTTCCCTGATTGCCATAGCCGTGGCTTATCCGTCCAAAATGATAAATCCGCCGAAGTCGGAGCCTGGCGCGTACCGCGGCATTTTTGCTCGTTCGGCCTGGGGACAGGACTATCATCAGGTGCTGCGCACGGCGATGGACAAGCTGGTTAGCTTTATCCGCGAGCGTGTGCCGGAAGCGATGATTGAGAGCATGGTGGATACCGGAGCGCTGGTAGATCGTGCGGTCTCACAGCGGGCAGGGATCGGGTTCAGTGCCAAAAACTGCTCGATTATATCGCCGAAATTCGGTTCATGGATATTCCTTGGAGAGCTTGTTACGAATATTCCGTTCCCGCCAGATACTCCCGTGACGGAGGATTGCGGAGAATGCACGAAATGCATTGATGCCTGTCCGACAGGTGCGCTGGTTGGCCCTGGCCAATTGAATGCGCAGCGCTGCATTTCTTTTCTAACCCAGACCAAAGGATTTCTGGATGAGGAGTTTATGCTCAAAATAGGCAACCGTCTGTACGGCTGTGATACATGTCAGATTGTATGTCCGAAAAATCGGGGCAAAAACTGGGATCATCATCCCGAGTTTCATCCCGACCCGGAGGTTGTAAAGCCTTTGCTGCTACCGCTGCTGGATATCGGCAACCGTGAGTTCAAAGAACGCTTCGGTCAAAGCTCTGCCTCGTGGCGGGGCAAAAAGCCGATTCAGCGTAACGCGGTCATTGCACTGGGCAATTTCAAAGACAAAAGCGCTGTACCCAAACTAACGCAGGTACTGAAGCGTGATCCGCGTCCAGAGCTGCGGGGAACCGCTGCCTGGGCGCTGAGCAGAATTGGAGGAGAAGACGCCATGAGAGCTATCGGGGAAGCTGCCGCGATCGAACAAGATGGTAACGTGCTAAGTATGCTGCAGAAGGCCAAGGAGCGACTGATGTCGTCCACTGCCTTACCCGAACAGCCACAGGCTGGTCATGCAAGCAAGCTGGAGGGCAAGAGTGAAGGCGAGCTTGAGCGTACAACGGAAATAAATGAGAAGCAGTCTGCATCTACAGACAAGCCGGAGGAAGCGGCTGCATGGAAGCCGTCCGCAGTGACTGGACTTCACGGGAAGCCTGTATATTATGATGAACTGCTCACACCCATTGGTACACTTACGTTGTGTGCAACCGATGAGGGACTGTGTCATATTGATTTTGGTGCTTTCCATGTACGGGAAGCTCATCTGCAGCAGTGGGCACGTACCTGGATTGGTGAATACCGATACGAGAAAAATGAAGAGAAGCTTAGCGATGCTGCTGAGCAGCTTCGGCAGTATTTTGCAGGGGAACGAAAGACGTTCGACTTGCAGCTTGAGCGGTATGGGACTGCATTCCAGCTACAGGTTTGGCAGGTTCTGTCCGATATATCTTATGGAGAAGCCTTAACTCACCAAGAGGTTGCGGAGAAGATCGGCCGGCCCAAGGCTGTACGCGCAGTTTTGGATGCCATTAGCAAGAATCCTATTCCGATTGTTATTCCCTGTCACCGCATGAGCGGTAAAGATGGCACCCTGGTGGGTTACGCAGGCGGTCTGCAAACCAAAGAGCAATTGCTCACATTGGAGCAGCAAACGTAAGAGCGGGGGACGTTCATGAAGTATGTAAACGTGGAAAGCGTGGAGGCGGGAGAGGTTCTGGGCAAGACAGTATATTCGAGTAACGGTACGGTTTTGCTGTCTGCCGGAGTCCAGCTCACCGTGTTTATGGTCAATACGCTGAAGCGTATCGGGGTTACCACGCTGTACATCCAGGATGAAGCGTATAAAGATATAGAGATAGAAGATATTCTGGATGAAGCTACGAAACGGGCCATTATTAATGAGATGAGTGTAACGCTCGAAGCGGTGAGGTCTGGAAAGGATTGGAGTCCGAAAAAAGTTTCACTCAGCATCGACAAGCTGCTGAATGATGTGCTGAACGGACGCGAGCTGCTCGTTCAGTTAACGGATATCCGTACCAAGGATAACGCACAGTATGTTCATGCCATGAATGTATGTTTGTTGTCATCGGTGATTGGACTGAATATGGGACTCAATTATAATCAGCTCAAGGATCTGGCTGTTGGGGCATTGCTGCATGACATTGGAAAAGTAGGCGAGCCGTCTGGCAGCAATGCTACTTCGAAGCTGCACCACACCTGGCGTGGCTTCGAAGTAATCAAGAACAAGCGGGAGTTCAGTCTGCTCGTCGCACATACTGCATTGCAGCATCATGAACATGTAGATGGCAGTGGCATCCCTAGAGGCATCACAAGCAAGGATATACATCTGTTTGCCAAAATTGTCAGTGCAGCCAACATCTACGATAACCTGATTAATGGTCTGTCAGGTAACAGTCTGCTTCCACACGAAGCATGTGAAGAGATGATGGCGATGTCGGGAACCAAGCTTGATCGGGACATTCTGATTGAGTTTAACAAAAGTGTATCGGTGTATCCGAACGGGACAGCTGTCCGGCTGTCTACCAAAGAAACCGGTGTTATCGTTCGTCAGCATCGGGGGCTGCCCGGCAGGCCAGTGATCCGGGTAGCGCGAGGCAGCACACGTTTTTCTCTGGATGTCGTCGAGATTGATTTGGCGAAGCAGACAACGGTCTTTATTGAAGGCGTGCTTGTCTAAGCCATTTATCTGGAAAATGCGTTTGCTCACGGCGTGTGGAAATGCTATGATAACTCTCAGGAAATCCGGTCGGTGTCATGTATGCATTATCGAGATGAATGATATGAATCATGATGTTTACTGGCACAGATCATCAGGTTTTTTCAGATTGCATACAGAGGTGTCTAAGAGATGGAGATTGTAATACCGATTATTACATTGATTGTGGGTCTGGTCGGTGGATTTTTCATTGGGGTGTTCTACCTGCGTAAACAGCTCGAGAAAATGCAAAGCGACCCTGAGATGCTACAGAAGATGGCGAAGCAGATGGGCTATAACCTGAATGGCAAGCAAATGCAGCGTGCCCAGCAGATGATGAAGAATCAGCAGCCAGGTGCGAAAATGCCTCAGCCGAGTCAGCATCCTGCGCGTAAAAGCTCGGGCCGCCGAAAATAATAGCTGTAGGCGGATAAACCGCTTGCATAATGTGGTTCGAAAGGAGGCGCTTGGCCATGGCTGGCGTTAAAGATTATTTGAATTCCAAAGTATCCGACAATCGGGAGAAGATCGAGTATCATGTCGAACAGATTCTCAAACTGATTGGCGAGGATAGCACACGTGAAGGGCTTCTGGAAACGCCTGCACGGGTAACCCGGATGTACGAAGAAATTTTTGGTGGATATGAGGTTGATCCCCGTGACGTGCTGGGTGTCACCTTTGACGAGAATCACGAAGAACTGGTCATCGTTAAAGATATCGTGTACTACAGCCAGTGTGAGCACCATATGGCACCGTTCTTCGGTAAAGTACATATCGGATATGTACCGAGCGGGAAAATTGTTGGTCTGAGCAAGATGGCACGTCTGGTTGAAGCGGTCACACGCCGTCTTCAGGTACAGGAGCGCATTACATCTCAGATTGCTGACATCTTGACGGAGGCTGTAGAGCCGCATGGTGTGATGGTTGTTGTTGAAGGCGAGCACTTGTGTATGTGTTCACGGGGCGTGAAGAAACCAGGCAGCAAGACCGTAACTTCGGCTGTACGTGGATCTTTTCGGGATAACCCTGCACAACGTGCGGAGTTTCTGTCTTTGATAAAAGAGTAAGGTTAGATAAGCCGGGTTCCTATGGGACCGGCTTATTTATATATAGCGTTGTTTCTGGCACGATGAGCTGGCTGTGCTGTAATAATGCATGAATTCGACAGTCGGAGGTTATGGACGATGAGTATACCTTCCCAATCCAATCAATGGCCTGAGCCGGATAAGAGGGGTTTGGCTGAACAAGGGATAACTGCCGCGAAGCATTCGTCGCTTCGCTTGCAGATTTGGGAAACGCCGCTTATGCGTCGTGGAAGCAATGTGCTGGATGCATTTGCATGGGAAGAAGTCATGTGCAGGCGAGTTGGTTCAGGACATCTGCCGGTGGCTCATATATGGCGGCATGCGGATGCCTTTGTGGCCGGGCTGCGTGATCGAAGACTGCCTCTTGCAGTCGAAGCGATGGAACGTATTCGCGGTGAGGGGGCTGCTGTATGTGTGCGACCTTCAGGCGGTGCGGCCGTCCCCTTGAATCCGGGAGTCGTGAATGTGTCTCTGATTCTGCCTAATCCCGGACATGCCATCAATATTCATGATGATTTTCGCGAGATGGCTTCGATTATTGCCGAGTCGTTAATCCCTTGGACAGCTCAGGCAGAGACTGGAGAAGTACAGGGGGCCTTCTGCCCTGGAGATTATGATGTCAGCGTGGGTGGATTGAAATTTTGTGGTATCGCTCAGCGGAGGCAGGCGAAAGCCTACATAATTACTGCGTTTATCATCGTGGAAGGTCCAGGAGATGAGCTTGCTGCAGCAGTGCGCAGCTTTTATGATGAAGCCTCAGGGGGAAGGGCTGGGGGATATCCGGAGGTGAAACCTGGCACGATGGCAAGCTTGCAGGAGCTGGCAGGCGTGCCTTCGACGGCGGCGTATACGGCGTCACTGGTGCGTACCTTACGCAGCAGGTACCCGAATGCTGGAACGGAGCGGGTGCTTTCTGTTCATACAGATGAAGTGCGCGTGACAGCAGAACAGATGAAATCGCGCTACGACTGAGTTCTTTTTCATCAGGTTTGGAATTGGGTAACAGAGATGGTATGATGTGATTTCGGAAGGAGAGGATTAGAGTGGAAACATTAAGATATACATACCTGTATGAAGTTATTTCAACAGGTGAAAAGTCAGAATTCAGCCAAATGGCAACCAGCAAGGAAGAGGCCGCTGCCCTGATTGTGGCACGTATTGCCGATCTGGAGTTTACAGAGGAGTCCGATATCAAGCTCGGCGATCTGATTGCAATCAGCAAACAGGTTGGCGACAACTACGTAGCATGTGAGGGCTGTGCTTCTTAACATAGATATGTTATGAGTGGAGTGTAATGTGAAGTGAATTGTGAGGTGAATCTCTTATATGAGATTCGCCTTTTTTGTTTGGGTTGCATGAGTGGGGTGTTAATAACAATAGCCTGCGAATTATGCGAGCTCACTCACCCAGGGTGCACCGTGCAATACATTCAACAAGAGATATCTTTCAGTCCTTTGGACTGGAGATATCTCTTTAACTTCACAGGCAGTGCTGTGCTTTAATAAGGCGGCCACAGCAGCTTGCGTGCGGCTTCATAACGTTCAGCGACAGCAGGCCAGTACACGACATTCCACCAGTCCTCGATATACTTTTTGCGTTCGTTCTGATGTTTGAGATAGTAGGCATGCTCCCATACATCCAGCGGCAAGAGCGGCACGATGTCGGATTGGGAGAGGTTCTGATGTTTTTCGGCCTGCAAGATCTCCAAGCGATGCGCTCGCGGACTCCATACAAGCATCGCCCAGCCGCTGCCCTCGACCTTGTTGGCTGCTTCAGTAAATTGATTTTTGAACGCCTCGTAGCTGCCAAAATCACGTTTGATCTGCTCTGCAAGCATGCCTTCAGGCTTGCCGCCACCTGCGGGATTCATAATGGTCCAGAAGATGGTATGCAGATAGTGACCTGCCCCGTTAAAAGCAAGCTCACGCTCCCAATGCTTGACGAGCTCAAAGTTATTCTTTTTACGAGATTCAGCCAGCTTTTTCTCGGCCGTATTCAGTCCGTCCACATAGGATTGATGGTGTTTGTCATGGTGAATACGCATCGTCAGCTCGTCAATATGTGGCTCCAGTGCGTTGTACGCGTAAGGCAGGGGAGGTAGCGTATGCCCGCCTATGGGAACGGGCTTTTCTTTAACCGGGGCCGTATTCGTCAAGGGCTCGGCTGAAGTGTTGCCACCCGCAGAAGATTGAGGTGCTGCTGATTGCGCCTGTACAGAAGGGGCGGGAGACGCATTTGTTTTGATGTTGGAAGTGGCCTGAGCTTCTTTTGCTTCACGCCGCACGTTCGGATTGTCTTCGAGCTTGGTGCTGTGCAGTGCGTTCTCCAGCAGCAGAGATGAGGCTGATGCCGCTTCTCGCAGCAGACCAGGCGTGCTCAAGGTTTCGAGTACCCCGAGGAAATACTCCGATTCACGGATGGCATGCAGAATAAATGCTTGGGCAAGCGGAACCGCACATACCGCAGCGCTTTGCTCCAGCAGGACATACAACTGTTTAATAAACGCCCTGGACTGATCCTGTGCTGCCGAGACGAGCTGATCAATGCAGCGCATGATATACGGAGCAGGGGGCTGGGTTGCGGGCAATAGCTGCTTAATCAGCTGATTCGCGACTCGTTCGCTGCCCGCAAAGGCAGCCTCCCATTCCTCCAGCAGCTTCACATAAGAAGGCTCCAGGTCAGGCACCAGAGCCCGAATAATGAGGGTATGCTCCTTCTCCTGCTCCTTCCAGAAACGGATTTCCTCCAGCGTCCGCAAAGGCAGCAGACGACCATAATCGTCGCAGTTCATATTCATGGGACCTCCAATCCTTCATTGTGAAATTACCGTACAGGCATTCATCATTCCGCGTAGTCAACGTTCAGTGATATAGCTCTGTCTCAGGCAGTATATTCCCGAAGCATGTTGTCCTATGTGCATACAAAAAAAGAGCCCCTCCGGGGCTCTGAATACGTTCACTGAGCTTTGCAGCGTGGACCACGCTAACAAAAGTCATCTATAGAATGTCGTTTAACGCACATTATTACTTGCACTTTGTACATACTCTCCGCTGGTCTTGGTCACATGACTGAGGAAAGTCGAAACACGGCGTAAATATTCCTTCGGATGCTCTCTGAAAATCAATTCGTGATGTGCATCCTTCACGATCCATTCCTCGGAATATGGATTGGTCTGATTAGCGGCAAGCTGCTCGGCAATAGGATAAGGAGCCTTCTCGTCCTCCGTACCGTGAATAAAGAAGATGGGGAACGGATAGTCTTTTTTCTTCACTTCCTGATACGGAATCTGCTGTAAACCTGTCCCGTTTAGCACAGGGAAGAGCAGCTTCATAATCTCCAGCGTAGGCTGGCGCGGCAGATTGATCTGGTTATGAATGTTATGGTAGAGCGTGTCCGGCTCCAGCAGGAACGTGCTGTCCAGAATCATGGCATCCACTTCATTCGTAAGCAATCCGGTTTGCAGGGCAGTGCCTGCTCCCATGGAGAAGCCCCAGACGACCAGCTCCTGCGCTCCGCGCTGCTTCGCGAACTGAATAGCACCAAGCAGTTGCTGGGACTCGGCTTTACCGCCAGTAGCTACAGCTCTGTTTATTTGAGAGGCAAACCCGTAATCAAACATCACAACATTGAACCCGAGCTGGTGTGCGTAGTGGGCCAGATCATACATCGGCACCCAGGTTTCCTCGCGGTTGGCGCCATAGCCATGACTGAAAATAATCGTTTTGCCCGTGTCCTTATTAGCGGGAATATACCAGCCCTGCATCGTACGGCTGCCGTCCGCTGCCGGGAAGGTGATATCCTCGTACTTCATGTTTTTCGCCTGCATGGGATTCGAGAAAACAGGTGCGACCGTAGGATTCGAAAGCACCCATGCAATATAACCGTGTAAGGCAATAAAACAAAACAAAAGGAAAAATACTACGGAGAGCAGCAACGCTACGACAATATGTTTGAACCGAATCAGCCTTGGTGACAACGAAGAGGGCAGATCGGACACTTTGGTATGCAGCGGGGCCTCGCTCTGGGATGTCGAATACATGCACGCCCCTCCTTTAAAATTCAGTTAAGCGAAATTCAGCATAAGATCACAATGTGCAAACATGCTTGTTTTTTTAAATTTAAAATCAGGCAAATACCCTGATGCTAAAGTCATGCTTTAGCATTTATTAATGAAAAGTGATTCTATCTTTATCGTATGTTCCGATATAGTTAAAGTCAATTGCTTGGCGGCATTTGTTACGCAATTGTTATATAGTTCTTTAGTTGTATAGATAACATTTCCATAGTGTGAAATTTACAGGAGATTAAGAGATGCATTTTTTGCAGAAAATGCCCACTGACTTTTAACTTTTCCCCAGATTCATCGCTCTTTTTGGTTTACAGATGAGATCGTTTCTCATATAATTTATGTAACCAAGTTTCATGTGATGAAACATGAGGAGGGCATTATGCCATGGAAGACCGCAAGTTAACCGTCCGGGCTGTAGAACGGGCGCTGGATATATTATTATGTTTTACCACGCGTAGCGATCTGGGACTCACTGAAATTGCCAGCCAGATCGGTCTGCACAAGAGCACCGTGCATCGCTTGATGGCTACACTGGAGGATAAGGGCTTTGTCATTCGTGATGCGGCTACGGAGAAATATCGACTGGGCATTCGTATCTGGGAGCTGTCTGCCCATATGTCACGCAGTGATGATCCTGCGATTCTGCTGCTGCCTGCAATGGAGAGGCTTCGGGATCGTTTGGGTGAGACGGTGAGCCTCTATCTTCGAGATGGCAGTGAGCGGATTCGGATTCAGGCGGTACAGAGTGATCAGGCTATACGCCGTGTTGCACCTGTAGGGGCCAGATTGCCGCTTTCCGTAGGAGCTTCCAGTAAAGTGCTGATGGCATTTGCCACGGAGGAGGACCGCGAGGAGCTAATGAACGGCCCGGAATGGCCCGTATTTATTGACCCGGCCGTGTATCTGTCGCAGATGGAGGACATCCGGGAGAGCGGATATGCAACCAGCTATGAGGAGCGTGAGCCTGGAGCGGCTGCGGTGTCCGTACCGATTATGGATCGCAGAGGCAGCATCGCGGCAGCGCTTTCTGTGTCTGGCCCGGTCAGCCGGCTCTCACAGGAAACACTGCATGAGTATGCACCCGTATTGAAGGAAGCGGCAGCGCAGATGGGACTTATGCTGTCGTAAATTCGTTGGCGTACTTTGGTTCAAATCGGCTTGGTGTCAGTTCTATGCGAGCATATTATCTGGAATATAAAGGTTGTATTTCTAACCAGATTAAGCTACTCTGTAATGGACGGCCCGGCGGGGCCAGTTGAAAATTCATCGTTAAGTTGAAACGCGGCTTGTACGCCGCAATATGTTTACGTTACTGGGGGAGTCCGAATTGTCCGGACTGAGACGGGATCGCATGAGATCTCGGACCCTTTGCACCTGATCTGGATCATACCAGCGTAGGGAAGTAATCGGCCATTTGACCAAGAACACTGCGGACGTTAACCTGGCGCAAATGCTGTTTAGCAGCAAGATGCCTATGTTTACGTGTACAGTGATGGACATCAGTCGGTTCCCTCGGAACCGGCTTTTTTTATATACAGCGCCAAGTCAAGATTCGTATGCTGTGCGTTCATCTGAACTCATTGTGAAGCCAAATCCGAATCCGAGCCTGCCTGTACATATTAAGGTGTCTCCTGGATCAATGCGACTGTGTGCGCAGGATCATTCCTGCTGTGCTTCTATGCTCTGTATGTTCTGGACGGGGAGCCAAAATCACAGAGGAGGAGACAAGAGACATGAGTACAGGTAATGGAACGGAGCAGCAGATCGAAACAGGGGAATGGGGGCGTGATGGTCATCCGGTGGAAAAGGAAACCGGGGCGGCGGAAGGGGTTCAGCCCTTCCCCGGCAGCCGCAAAGTATACATTCAGGGCTCACGGCCGGACATTGCTGTACCGGAGCGTGAAATTGCCCTTCATGACACCAATACTCCCCAAGGGGTGGAGCATAATGAGCCGCTACGTGTCTACGATACGAGCGGCCCGATGACCGATCCCGAATTCCAGATGGATATTCGGAAGGGGCTGCCTGCGCTCCGAAATCACTGGATTATGGAGCGCGGTGACGTAGAAGCATACGAGGGCCGGGCTGTGCAACCGGAGGATAACGGCTTGAAGCCTGGCGGACGGAGAGCAGGGGCAGAGGAATACCCCGGCTTCCGGGGGCAGCCGCTGCGCGCTCTTGCTGGACGCTGCGTTACACAGATGCATTATGCGCGGCAGGGCATCATTACGCCAGAGATGGAATACGCCGCGATTCGAGAAGGCGTAGAGCCTGAATTCGTGCGGCAGGAGCTGGCAAGCGGGCGGGCGATTCTGCCATCCAACATCAATCACCCGGAGAGTGAGCCGATGCTGATCGGTCGTCATTTTCACGTTAAAATCAATGCGAATATCGGCAACTCGGCTGTATCCTCCTCCATCGAGGAGGAGGTGGAGAAGATGACCTGGGCGGTGCGCTGGGGCTCGGATACGGTGATGGATCTCTCCACAGGCAAGCACATTCATACGACCCGGGAATGGATTATTCGCAACTCTCCCGTGCCGATTGGTACGGTACCGCTCTATCAGGCGCTGGAGAAGGTGAATGGAGAGGCTGAGGCTCTGACATGGGAGCTGTACCGGGACACACTGATTGAGCAGGCGGAGCAGGGCGTGGACTATTTTACGATTCATGCTGGCGTACTGCTGCGTTATATTCCGATGACCGCGAAGCGGATGACAGGCATCGTGTCACGGGGCGGATCCATTATGGCGGCGTGGTGTCTGGCACATCATCAGGAGAACTTTTTGTACACCCATTTTGAGGAAATCTGCGAGATTATGAAAAGGTATGACGTGGCCTTCTCTCTGGGGGATGGATTGCGTCCAGGCAGCATCTACGATGCCAATGATGAGGCACAGATGGCGGAGCTGGCAACGCTCGGTGAATTAACGCAGATTGCATGGAAGCATGATGTACAGGTCATGATCGAAGGGCCGGGGCATGTGCCGATGCACAAGATCAAGGAAAACGTCGATTTGCAGATGGAAATCTGCCAGGAAGCACCGTTCTATACCCTCGGGCCGCTGACCACCGACATTGCACCCGGCTACGATCACATTACGTCTGCCATTGGTGCGGCGATGATTGGCTGGTTTGGCACGTCCATGCTCTGCTACGTTACACCTAAGGAGCATCTGGGGCTTCCCAACAAGGACGACGTGCGTGAAGGGGTTATCGCATATAAAATAGCCGCACATGCTGCTGACTTGGCCAAAGGCCACCCACGCGCCCAGCGCCGGGATGATGCGCTGTCGAAGGCACGCTTCGAGTTCCGCTGGCGGGATCAGTTTAACCTGTCACTCGACCCGGAACGGGCACTCTCCTATCACGACGAGACGCTGCCCGCAGAAGGGGCAAAAGAAGCGCATTTTTGCTCCATGTGTGGGCCGAAGTTCTGCAGCATGCGCATCACGCAGGATATCCGTGCTTTTGCCGCAGATCGTGGCTTGAACGACGATGAAGCAGTCGCCGCCGGTATGCAGGCGAAAGCCGAGGAATACCGGGCACGTTCATAGATAGTAGACAGTAGATAGTAGATAGTGAGTGGCAGATAGTAGATAGTGAGTGGCAGATAGTAGATGGTAGGCAGCAGGTAGTAGAAAGTGGCGAGTAGATATTAACGCTAGATAACAGCGCTAGGGCAACATCACCTAGGGATTAGAGGGAGACATGCAGCAGCTCCAGGGGCGAGAGTAGGGAGTGGGAAATGAGCAGTAGACAGTAGACAGTAGACAGTAAATAGGAGAGGGCGATAGTAGACGGTGGATCGTAGACCACAATAATTGAGAGAGTTAGGCAGTGATAGCGATCGTGAGCGGCACAGGTAATGGGCCGCTTCGGACAAGTTGAAAAAGTGACCCGGCAGGACTGCAAGGTCTGAGCCTGGGTCACTTTTTTATGAGCAGAACGCGGACATGCGCTGGAAATGTAACGATCTCTACAAACCTTATTCAGCCATTTTTGACGCAATAGCATCTCTAACGATCCCCAGTGACGCTATTCCACCTAAAGTAGCCGAAAAAGGGACAGTGCAGGCCTGAAAATCTATAATAAGGCTTCTCAGGATCGTTACAATTCCAATGAGGCTGAAATGAGGCGAATAGCGTTCTCTCAGATCGTTAGCCGTATAGACGATGTGTTAATCCTTGGGGCGATACACACGCTGTCTTCCTTTAATGCTGCGGCTTGTCCAATTGCGGAATAAGAGTGTCGGCTTCCGTGCCCAGCAGGTCAAGCTCACCCAAGCATGATGTCATTTCTCCGAAATTTAACGTGTAATGCCGATATCTCGCTCCAGAGTTGGGCCCAAAGATGATAGTGGGGTATAGATGGTCACACCTGCACTGAGGGATGCCTGCTCGGCGGCAGGGGCCATGGAGAGCTGGGCGGCCACCAGGCAGGTGTCCTTGCGTTCAAGGGCCAGCTGATGTAATGCTTCTTCCAAAGCCGCAAGATAGCCGTCCTGATCACCTCGCATGACCATATCGAACAGGCCTGGAAGCAGCAAGGCTTCTAGCTCGGGCTTGTCTTCATCTGCTCCATGCCGATCCAGATGTTCACGATACCGGGCCATCGTTGGCTCCACTGTGGCAGAATTCGTAAACGTCAGCAAATATCGTTTTGGCTGCCTTCGCATCATGGCGAGAAGTGAATCATCAATGCCCGTTACCGGAATCGGCAACGGTTGCATTTGTTCCAGTGCGGCTGCAAACAAGGTGCACGTCACAAGAATGGCATCTGCATGACAACGGCTCATCCATTGCAGTGTCTGGTTTACTTTTTCCCGAACAAGGGTGCTGTTGAAATCCTCATCATGCTTGAGTCGATCAAGACCTGGGTCCACATAATGAACCAGTTCGACAGAATAAGAAGCCAGTGCTTGCTCGATCAGTCTGATGTTGGAGTGGTGTGCGTGGAAACAGGCAATTATGCTCATAGGCCATCCCCTTTATGTAGAGGTGACGAGTAAGGCGTGCCGAGTTCACATCGTGAGTGTTACACAGGTAAACCTAGCCACGCCTGAAATGTCACGTTTACCGTATTATAGGTAGCAGGGGATATAGATGTAAAGTGTTACCTCATATTCATGGATACGTTCTTTTTTGCCATTTTTTGCTGTAAAATTTCATGGAAGGATAGACCTGGATTGTTCTCATTTTCCTTCTTCGGAGCAGCGGTCGCCGTGTTGCGTGGATATTGGTGGTGATACGGGATCATTTGCTGAATAGGCATGCGGATCATCTTGGTTCCTCCTTACATGCATGATGAACATGCATCATTTTATTTGTTAATGGATTTGATTATGCTGAGTTATCTATTTGATATGTATTGGAGAAATGTACGGTGTCATTCGCAAAATAAAATATATCCACCGCGTGCACCTATAGGTACATATGACTTGTTACATGAAGGAGCGGGAATGGACTCCCAATTCCGACTCGGATGTAGTGATTTTACCCGGTATTCACAGGATGTAAACGGTTTTAGGAGAATTCAGGAAGAAAGAACCTGATATGACTCAGAAGAGATGGGAGCAGGGGGATGGTTGTTATGCGAATGGTCCTAATTTTAAGGAAGTCAATGGTGCTTGCTTTTGAGGCATATGTCCAAGTAACTAGGTATGGTATATGCTAACTAACTTGGTACTAAGGTCGGGGTATATCGCTCGGAAAATGTAAAAAAAGCCGCCAAGACCTCTTGGCGACTCGTGCTTCGCTGAAGCATTATCTGCGTTCCTTAACCGCGATATATACATCCACCTGCATATTCCCCGGCTCCAAACTGCGTTCATCGTAATATTCAAAATCTCCCGTAAACGTGCGATCACTTTGATGCTCCCAGGACCAGACCGCGCCCCATACTTCACTGACCACCTCAACCATCGGTCCGGTTCTCGATGTAAACACCGCATAGGTAGCAGGGGGCAACAGCACCTCATCCATGCCCTCGGGCAGCGAATCTTCCGCACCGATCTCATGCCCGACGAGGATGGTATATTCACCGGCAATACCATCTGTGTAATTGGAGTAACAGCCATAACGCGCAGCCTTGGGAGCTGGAATATGTTCTGAGGCAAAATATCGTGCCCAAAGCGCACCGATGCTGCTTTCGCCGCTCATCTCAATCGCGTTGGTTGTACGTGCTGACAGTCCGGCAAGTCTTTTGCCAGGCAGGGTCACATAGCGAACAGGCTCGCTGGAGAACGTGGCATGGTTTGCTGCATCAGCCGCATCTGACGATGCTGCCGGGGCGTCTGAACTTGTTTTACCTGTATAGGGGGTGCTTCCTGCGGACTGCCAGCGTTTCAGATAGGGCAGTTGGTTGCGCAGCATGGCGCGGGCCGATTCCTCATCCATGCCCTCCTCCTTGAGAAT
The DNA here is from genome assembly GCF_003217495.1 of Paenibacillus barcinonensis. Lineage (GTDB taxonomy): Bacteria > Bacillota > Bacilli > Paenibacillales > Paenibacillaceae > Paenibacillus > Paenibacillus barcinonensis. Next base: position 17,830 of record NZ_QJSW01000026.1, read on the forward strand.
GGTGGTGCACATCTCAACCATACCTTCGAGTGACATACCTGGCTGCTCAAACTTGCCATCCTTGTAACAATAAATGCAGTATTCGCGGGTGGAGCCGCCATCCATCTCTGTACCGAATTGTTCGGCACTGGTGAGCGGCATTCCACAGCTTTGGCATACCGTAACGTTCATTATTTATTCCTCCTTCGGGATATGTAGCACTTCAATCTTGAACATAATTGAAGTATACGGGGAGGAACTGGACAGCTGTCTGTCAGGTTTGTGCAGAGGGTTTATAATTTTGCACGATTTGCTCTGCAATGCGGCAGAGGTTATCCCGAATATGCAGAGGCTCCAGCACCTCCACGTCCGCGCCAAAGCCTAGAATAAAGCCATACAGCCAGTTATCTTCCGGGAAGGCAACCTGACTGATATAACACCCGTTTCCGTCAGGTAATACATTTTCAATGCCAAACCATTCTTCTGCCAGATGACGAACACGGGCCTGGAATTTCAACGTGATGCCGGTCTGATTGTCCGGGCGGCTCCATTCCTGCTGCCAAGGTCTGTCCTGAAGGTTAACGGCCTTGCGCTCAAAATGCTGTGAATCCAGAGTGACCTCCTTCATCCGCACCAGCTTGAACATGCGGAATTCATTTCGTTCATGGCAGAAGGCATACAGGTACCACGCGTGCCTCTTCAGCACAAGTGTATGCGGTTCAACTGTACGGTAGGTCTGTGCTCCTTCGGCACTGCAATAGGCAAAATGAACACATTGCAGCTGATCTATGCCCTGATCAATCACCTTTAATTTCTGCTGCAGCGCTTCGGGATGTGTCCATGTAGAATAATCCACGATGAAGCGGTGCGTGCTGGCTTGAAAATCTTCATTTCTGGCTTCGGGCACGATACTGCTCAGCTTCTCAACTAATAATTCGCGTGCAGTATTCGTATGTGAGGTGGAGATGCTGCGCAGTGCGGTGACGATAGACACGAGGTCTTTATCTGTCAACAGGTTGCGATCCAGACGATAGCCTTCGGCTAGCCCAATCCCGCCGCTTGCTCCCTGATACGTCACGACCGGGATGCCTGCTTGGCCTAGTGTGTCGATATCCCGGTAGATCGTGCGAATGGATACTTCAAACATGTCGGCCAGATCCTTCGCCTGCAAACGCCCCCGGTTAATGAGCAGCACCACGATGGCTAACAAGCGCTCCAGTTTCATAGCTATAGCGTCCTTTCATTTATGGGTCTATATGTGTTGAACTATTTTTTACACTTGAGAGCAGAGGACAGAAAAAACCTGGAGAAGCAAAGCTAAAAGCTTTCTAAAAGAAAGCTGCATCGGAAGCAGATGCTTCGCCTTTATCACCGGATTTTCCCCCATTACAGAAGGAAATCAATAAATCTGGGGATAACAGCGATCGGAAGGTTATTCTGTCATCGGAGTGGACTTTGTAAAACTTTTGTCTAACTTATATAGCCTTGCTTCAATTGTTTATCTTGTCGTTATCTGTTAGATTCATAGGTGTTATATGCCCAGCATCCCATATAGGAGTGAAATAAGCAATGAAGCGAATTACGATTCTGATTGCAGATGATGAAGTGGAGATCGCGGCTCTGGTTGCTTTGCATTTGGAAAAAGAGGGCTATCATACCATCACGGCATCGGACGGACAGTCTGCGCTACAGGCAATTCAGACTCAAGCGATTGATCTGGCTGTGCTGGACATTATGATGCCGGGCATGGACGGGTATGAAGTGACCCGAAGAATCCGCGAGCAGCATCATTTTCCGATCATTTTTCTCAGTGCCAAAACGTCGGACATGGATAAAATTACAGGACTCGTGATGGGTGCCGATGATTATATGACCAAACCGTTTAATCCTATGGAGCTTGTCGCTCGCGTGAATTCTCAATTGCGGCGTTCCCTGCAATTCAGCCAGTCCACAGCGGTGGCGCAGCGCCCGATACTGGAAAAAGGCGGCCTTGTCATTGTGCCGGAGCAGCATAGCGTGACGCTTTACGGTAAACCGCTGGAGTTAACGCCGAAGGAATTTGATATTCTGGTGCTGCTTGCGAGCAATCCGAAGCAGGTGTTCAGTGCAGAGAGTATTTTTGAGAAGGTGTGGGGCGAAGCTTATTTCGAAAGTGGCAATACCGTTATGGTACATATTCGTACACTGCGCAGGAAGCTTGGAGAAGACGTAGACAAGAACAAGTTTATCAAAACAATCTGGGGCGTGGGGTACACGTTCAATGACTAAACGGAGAAGCTTTCGCACAACGATGATTATGCTGCTCGGTCTGAGCATGCTGGCTTCGGGCGTGGTCACATTTATCGTGTACAAGCTTTTACAGATGTATTATATGGGTGTGAGAAGGGAAGATCCGCTGGCGGAATATCGTAATATCATGAGAAGCATCGGGGATATTTATGTGTTTATGATCCTGTTTATCCCGCTTGCCATTTTATTTTTCTACCTGTTTACCAAGCCGTACGTAACCTATTTCAAAGAAATTTCTGTCGGCATTAACCATATGGCTAACGGAGATTTTCATCATCAGGTGCAGATCGTAGCCAAAGATGAATTGGGTTCAATTGCAGAGAGTGTGAATCTGGCGAGTCAGAAGCTGCGTCAAGCGGTGGAGCGTGGCGACTTTGCCGAGAGCAGCAAGGACCAGCTGGTGGTCAATCTGGCGCATGACTTGCGGACACCGCTGACCTCTGTGCTGGGGTATCTGGATTTGCTGATGAAGGACGATCAGTTGAGCGAAGAACAGAAACGGCATTTTACCGCGATTGCGTTTACGAAGTCCCAGCGGCTGGAGAAGCTGATTGATGATCTGTTCGAGATTACACGGATGAACTACGGCAGGCTGCCGGTGCATCAGACAAGGCTTGATCTGAGTGAGCTGCTGAAGCAGATGAACGAGGAGCTTTATCCTGTTTTCGAAAAAAATCATCTGGTCACCCGTTTACATATGGAGAATGATCTTACCGTATTCGGCGATGGAGAGCTGCTCGCTCGTGTGTTTGAAAATCTGCTCATCAACGCTGCGCGACATGGCAAAGACGGCATGTACGTGGACATTAACGGGTATCTGGAAGTGGATCAGGTGGTGATTCAGGTGACAAATTATGGCGGGCATATTCATCCTGACGATCTTCCACGTATTTTTGATATGTATTACACGGGGGATCGAGCGCGGTCTTCTCAAGAGGGTGGCACGGGCCTCGGATTATTCATTGCGCGTAACATCGTGGAGCAGCATGAGGGTGTCATATCGGTTGTGAGTGACGTGGTACGCACCAGATTTGAGGTTCGTTTGCCCGTTTTACAGCAGATTGCCCGCGAAATTTAAGAAAAATTTTATAATTGCCCTGCGTTTTCTTTAAATTGTTTCGGCTACCCTTGAAGCATGATGGGAAGGAGGAGCAAGTGATGAAAAAGTGGGGCTTTCTGATAGGCATCATCCTGATTGGATATATCATAGCGCAAGCACCGGCATTCTTGGTTGAGGACAAGGGGATGCCGATTGTAATTTTGAACAAAGATGACAAGTACGCAGGGTATCAGGCCATATCAGGCCAGAAGATGCAAGAGCAAATACATAAAGGCAATCTCGTGCTTGTCAATTCGAAACATGCAATTCAGCCGGAGGGCGTGCGCTCCGATATTGTATATGTGGCTGGAGAAGCGGAGCTATCTCAAGGCTATGGACTGATGGACCAGAAACTGATGTTATCCCGTGAGGTGGCAGAACGCTTCCAGAGGATGGTTGAGGCTGCGGGAGCAGAGGATGTGCGATATTTTCTAATGAGCAGCGGCTACAGAGACTTTGAGAAGCAGGACGAGCTGTATCGGCAAAAGGGTTCAGACTACGCACTGCCTGCGGGTTACAGCGAGCATAATCTGGGGCTGTCTCTGGACGTAGGCTCCAGCCTGGCTGCCATGAGTGAAGCGCCTGAAGGCGCATGGCTGGAGAAGAACGCGTGGAAATACGGCTTTATTTTGCGATATCCCAAAGATAAAGTGAACGTGACAGGCATTCAGTATGAGCCTTGGCATTTCAGATATGTTGGCATGCCTCATAGTGCAGTGATGGCGAAGAATGGTATGGTGTTAGAAGAGTATCTGGAGATGTTAAAAGCAAAGAAAAACGTCACCGTTAATCTGGACGGTGAAACGTATCATATCCATTATTATCAGGTGTCAAAGGATACCCGGATCTATCTGCCCGTGAATGAGCCTTACGATATATCTGGCGATAACATGGAAGGTGTCATTGTTACGGTTAAGAAGTCACTGTGATGGGCTTGTGAGAAGCGGCTGCAATGAGAACGTAGCGATGTAACCGAAACAAAGTGTGGTGCCCACAGCCCGGTAAGGAAGGAGAGACAGCATGATACAGAACAAGCCGAGCGACAAGCATAAGCAACATAAGAAGCATAAGAAGCATAAGAAGCAATCCAACTCGTTCCGAATCGGATGCATCGTCATACTGTTAATATACCTTTATCTGCTGACCAAGCTGATTTTGTTCAAAGGAGGGGCGGTAGATGTGGGTTTGGTGTGGAACAGACTCATAGAGATATTGCAGCAACCCGACCTGATTCATACACGAACGGTCAATCTGACACCGTTTCAGGAGATCAAACGAGACTGGCACAGTCTCTCATTGCATCGACCAGGAACAGCCATCCATCTGGCGGGTAATATTGTTGCCTTTATCCCCTTTGGCATCTTGATTGCGGGTATGGTTCGTCAGTCCTTTTTTACCGGTATCAACGTGCTGTTTCTGTCATTTCTGCTCAGTTTGGGGTATGAAGCGACACAGCTGCTAACAGGCATAGGTATTTTTGACGTGGATGATCTGATGCTGAATACGCTCGGCGGAATGATCGGGTATCTGGTGTATGCAACGATGCTTGTCTTGTACAGACTGATCGAGGGTGGAAAAGCACGAGTCGCGGCAAGGCGCTATGGGAAGGAGCGTCATGTCTGAGGGAGCGCTAACGATCACCAGTGACGTTATTTGACCCAACTTTAGCTGAAAAAGGCATGAACCGAGGAGATTTACGCAAATGTTCACCTGAAGAAGGCTTCGAATGTGATCTGCCGATGGAGCTGACCAAGCATGAGTTTGTTCGCAGTTATGGCGGGCATGACTTTATGGATTGGATCACTGTGGAAAAGTTAAATGCAGGGGCGACGATCGCATTCCTGAACCGGCGAGTGATGCCGAGGTGGGCATCAGAGTCCATTTTTGATTCATTCGCTATGAATGAATACAAACAAAACCCCCGCTCCTTGTACAGCTGCACAAGGAGCGGGGGTTTGCTATGTCATTTTATCTCATAAAAGATAAAGTGTATTAAGCTTTTTTCATCATTTGACGCAGTACGGTTTGCAGGATACCGCCGTTGTGGTAGTAGTCCACGTCCACCATGCTGTCCAGACGAGCAATTACAGGGAAGTCGAACGTTGTGCCGTCTTCACGTGTTACTGTAACGGTCAGCTCTTGACCTGGCTTCACATCGTTGCTCAGACCTGTGATGTCATATGTCTCGCGTCCGTTCAGACCGAGGCTTGCCCAGCCATGACCTTCCTGGAATTGCAATGGCATAACGCCCATGCCTACCAGGTTACTGCGGTGGATACGCTCGAAGCTTTCGGCGATAACAGCTTTGACGCCGAGCAGGAACGTTCCTTTTGCCGCCCAGTCACGGGAGCTTCCTGTACCGTATTCTTTACCAGCGATAACGATCAGGTTCTGTCCTTCAGCCTGATACTTCATGGAAGCATCATAGATGGACATCTCTTCGTCTGTTGGCAAGTATTTCGTAATACCGCCCTCGGTGCCCGGAGCGACCTGGTTACGAATACGGATGTTGGCGAACGTACCACGCATCATGACTTCATGGTTACCACGGCGTGAACCGTAGGAGTTGAAGTCTTTGCGCTCAACGCCATGCTCCTTCAGATATACTCCAGCCGGACTGGACGGAGCAATGTTACCTGCTGGTGAGATGTGGTCCGTTGTTACGGAGTCAGCCAGCAATGCCATTACACGTGCCGCGCGGATATCGGAGATATCGTTCAGCTTGTCGCCAAGCTCTTGGAAGAACGGCGGGTTCTGGATGTATGTGGAGTTCGGGTCCCACTCATACAGCTCGCCTTCCGGTACAGCGATTTTGTTCCAACGCTCGTTGGCTGTAAATACATTTTCGTATTTGCTGCGGAACATCTCGGCATTCAAGGAGCTTGTGATGGCATCCTTGATCTCTTGGGAGCTAGGCCAGATGTCTTTCAGGAATACAGGTTGATTGTTCTGGTCGTGACCGATTGGATCGGTTTCGAAGTCGATATCCACTGTACCTGCCAGCGCGTAAGCAACAACGAGTGGCGGAGATGCCAGATAGTTGGCTTTGACTTGTGCGTGTACACGGCCTTCGAAGTTACGGTTACCAGACAATACTGCTGCTACCGTCATATCGTTGGCAGAGATCGCTTCGCTCACTTCATCCGGCAGTGGGCCGGAGTTACCGATACAAGTTGCACAGCCGTAACCGGCTACGTTGAATCCGAGCTGGTCGAGATAAGGGATCAGACCTGCTTTTTCCAGATACTCGGTAACCACGAGGGAACCTGGAGTCAAGCTGCTTTTCACATATCCTGGCTTGGTCAGGCCAAGTTCAACTGCTTTTTTCGCCAGCAAACCTGCGCCAACCATAACGCTCGGGTTCGAGGTATTGGTACAGCTTGTGATCGCCGCGATTACAACAGCGCCAGCTTTCATTTCAGTTGTCGTGCCGTCAGGGTGCTTCACAGGCACTTTTTGTTCAATCTTCTCATCGCTCAGTCCATATCCACCTTTGTCCACAGGTGTACGGATGATGCTGTTGAAGCTTTCTTTCATCTGAGTCAGCTCGATGCGGTCTTGCGGACGTTTCGGTCCTGCAAGGCTTGGTACAACGGAGCCGAGATCAAGCTCGATAACATCCGTGAATTCCGGATCAACTGTGTCTGCTGTACGGAACATGCCTTGAGCTTTGTAATATGCTTCAACCAGTTCTACTTGCTCGTCAGAACGTCCCGTGCTGCGCAGGTAGTTCAACGTCTCGCTGTCAACCGGGAAGAAACCGATCGTTGCGCCGTATTCTGGAGCCATGTTGGCAACTGTTGCACGGTCAGCAAGGCCGATGTTGGCAAGGCCCGGTCCGTAGAACTCAACAAATTTGCCGACAACGCCTTTTTTACGAAGCATTTGTGTAACCGTCAACGCGAGGTCTGTTGCTGTTGCGCCTTCGCTCAGGCTACCTGTCAGTTTGAAGCCGATAACGTCTGGTGTTACAAAATAAAGCGGTTGGCCCAGCATACCTGCTTCTGCCTCAATACCACCTACACCCCAGCCGACAACGCCGAGACCGTTGATCATCGTGGTGTGCGAGTCTGTACCTACGAGGGAATCCGGGAATACAACCGTCTCACCGTCAACCGTTTTGGTTGCAGCCACGGAAGCGAGGTACTCCAGGTTAACCTGGTGAACGATCCCTGTGGATGGCGGAACTGCACGGAAGTTATTGAATGCCGTTTGTGCCCAGCGCAGGAAGCGATAACGCTCTTCGTTACGCTCGAATTCAACCTTGATGTTGTAATCCAGTGCATCACTGGTTCCGAAAGCATCAACCATAACGGAGTGGTCAATAACGAGATCAACGGGAACAAGCGGATTGATCTGTTTCGGATCGCCACCGGCTTTTTTCACTGTGTCACGCATTGCTGCAAGGTCAACAACGACCGGTACACCCGTGAAATCCTGCAATACGATCCGCGCAGGGATAAACGGAATTTCCTTATTATTGTCACGGCCTTCTGCCCAGCCGGTGAGTTGTTTAACGTGTTCTTCGGTAATGGCACGTCCGTCGAATTGACGGATAGCTGCTTCAAGCAACACTTTAATAGAGAATGGAAGCTTGGAAAGGTCGCCGTGGCCGCCTTCCTGAAGAGCAGCGAGACTGTAGTAGCGGTAAGACTTGCCTCCAACCTCAAGCGAACGAGCGGCGGAGAAATGGTTCTTGGCTGACATACATGTACCTCCTTAAAATGTGTCGGTGAGATGAAGAAAACGTTCATTTCTTAAAGAAGAACAGGCCTTCACCGTTCCGTGTTCTTGTTCAGTGGTTTCATCAGGTGAAACATAATTTCATAATCTTAACTTTAGTTTTAAGTATACCGTTTTCACATGCGTACGTAAAGGGCTTTTTGCCTGTTCAAGCAAGCGTTTCAACAGATGAAGGCGTTTTCTCGAAACAGGTGTGAATTTGGGTGATATTGATCTATTCAGGTCACATATTTAGCTGCGTCATCTGAGCTGTGTACATACAAAATAGGTTCCCTTCATATGAATAATAGAAGTTTACTGTATCGAATGAGCAGTAGGTTGAGAGTATTCATCGAATTAGCGAATTGAATTTAGCCCAAATTTAGAAGTGAAACATTGAATTTATTTAAATTGAACTATGTTACTTACACAGTAACGGAGAGGACAGAAAAAACCTGGAAAAGCGGAGCTAAAAGCTTTCTGCAAGAAAGCTACATCGGCAGCATCAGCCTCGCCGTTATCACCGCATGTTCCCCTTGAAAAAGGGAATCCCAAAAATCTGGGGATAACAGCGATTGGAAGGTTATTCTGTCATCGGAGTGCTCCGTGTAAACCTTCCTTAGTTCAACTTATATTAATGAAGTACATCTACGGGTGAGCCAGACTGAACTCATGTCAAAGGGGGACACAAGCTTGGAACGCGAATGGAAGAGTGCCTTGTATACGTACGTCAACCAGTACAACCGCTGTGAGATCGATTACCGTCCACAGACGAGTGAACGAATCGTGACCGATCCCGAATTTGTGGTTGAACGGGGGGAGCGCATGGCAAGGCTGGATGAATGGTACCGCAGACGGCGCGCCGTACCTCTTCGCAGCGAGACCAGCGCCAAGCTTGTGCGCACACTTATTGATGCATCTGACGAAGCGGTAGCAGAGGTGCAGCTCTATAGCAGATTGTTCTATGAGAAAAGCGGCATTACTCATCGGGAGGATCGAATCGAGCGAGAGCGATTAACCTTCTTGCGTGAAAATGGACAATGGAGCATTGCCCGTGTGGAGCGGGAGGTCCCGGAGCGCAGACCGGTGGGAGAAGCGCAGCCGTACCAGCAGGCTGATTTTGTACAGGCGCTGAATCGTCCGCTCCTGAACCGCGAAGTGCTCGGCCAGGGCCGAAATGCGAGACGGCAAATCTATCGCCGGGATCTGGCAGTAGCTTATGCGGATCGCTGGTGGAATGCGGGCAATCCTGCATTCGAAGAATTTGAGGTGGATTGCACAAACTACGTCTCCCAGTGTCTCTTTGCAGGCGAAGCACCCATCCACTATACTGGAAGAAGAGAAGCGGGCTGGTGGTATAAGGGGTATGTGAACGGCTCCGAAATGTGGAGTTACAGCTGGGCCGTATCCAACAGTCTGGCCAGATATTTGTCCGGCAGCAGCTGGGGTCTGACAGCGACTGAAGTGAACCGGCCCGAGCAGCTTATGCTCGGTGATGTCATTTTCTATGACTGGGATGGCGATGGGAGATTTCAACACAGCACAGTTGTCACCGCTTTTGATGCGGGGGGCATGCCGCTTGTGAACGCACATACCGTGAGCAGTCGTCACCGCTTTTGGGATTACCGGGATTCCTATGCCTGGACAGAACGCACGGTGTATCGGCTTTTTCATATTGCAGACGAGTTTTGAGAGGGAAAGATTTGCGGGATTCGGTGACGCAGACAGCCCGTTCCGTGTAAAATAAGAACAGAGACCGAAAGCAGCAGGGCAATCGCCTGTATTGGCTGCGCAGACAGCATCAGGTACAGATATAATCGGAGGTTACGCATGAGCATGGATAAATTAAAAGTAGGCGTCGTATATGGCGGAAAATCGGGCGAGCATGAGGTGTCGCTGCAAACGGCGTTTGCTGTAACAAATGCATTTGATTATGACAAGTATGAACTGGTCCCTTTTTATATCTCCAAGCAGGGGACGTGGAAAAAAGGATCGGTAATGCATGAACCCTTTGCACGCATTGAAGATTTGAAGCTGGAAAGCTCGGCAGGGGGCACACAGGACGCACTGAATGTATTATTTTCACGTCTATACGGCGGAGCGGAAGCGCTGGACATCATGTTCCCGCTGCTGCACGGCACGTTTGGTGAGGATGGCACGATCCAGGGCATGTTTGAGATGGCGGATATGCCGTATGTTGGTGCAGGTGTGCTGGCTTCGGCAGGTGGCATGGACAAAGTGGTCATGAAAAAGCTGTTCGCTCAGGCGGGTATTGACCAGTGTGCCTTCACGTATTTTAATGCGACACAGTGGAAGCAGTCTGAACACGAAATGATCGTACAGGTCGAAGATCAGCTGGGTTACCCGTGTTTCATCAAGCCGGCCAATCTTGGCTCCAGTGTGGGCATCTCCAAAGCGCGTAACCGCGATGAACTGAAAACAGCAATTGAGTTTGCACTTCGGTATGATACTAAAGTTGTCATTGAGGAATTTGTGGAGGCACGCGAGGTTGAAGTCAGCGTTCTCGGGAATGATGAACCGATGGCATCAGTTCCGGGCGAAATTGTCTCTTCGGGTGAGTATTATGACTATGCAGCCAAGTATATTGATGGACAGTCACAGATGCTGATTCCGGCACCCATGGACCCTGAGGCAGCAGATCGCATTCGCGAAGCGGCCTTGCAGGCATTCCGTGCCATTGAGGGGAACGGCATTTCTCGTGCGGATTTCTTCATTCGCAAATCGGATGGAGCGTTACTGATTAATGAGGTAAATACGATGCCGGGCTTTACACCATACAGCATGTACCCGCTTTTGTGGCGCGAGACCGGTGTGTCGTATGGAGAACTGCTGGATCGCATGATCGAGCTGGGGCTGGAGCGCTATAACCGCAAGCAGGCGCTGAATTACGAGAACGGTGTTCAGGCATAGCCTGCACGATTCGAATATCCAAGCAAGAGTTCCAATATCAGCTAATCAGGAGGAATGGGCATGGGATTTCAGACAGAGTTTAATTCAGTATGTAAATTCAAAAGCGAGCAAGAGCTCTTCGAACTGCTGGAATACGGTCGCGGCAAAATGGTCAAGCAAGGCTTCCGGGTGTTTCCAACCGGGCAGAAGGTCATTGCTTACACCCCGGACAACGTAGCGGTGGCCATTGTGAAGATTGTGGCTTCCATTGCGGAGATCAATTTTCAGAACCAGGAAGTGACGGAAGTCGAGATGCAGCTTATTCGCAAGCTCACCGAGGAAGAATCACGCATCCAGACGGCACTTGCGGACGAAATGTTCTTTGGAGAGCAGGCTCAGGAGTAGCTTGAACATTGGGCGTATCTTACAGTGCTGCGAACAGAGCCAGTCTGTGGGGAATGCTGCATTCTATTGAACAGTGTCTGCCTGTCCAACATGCCTATCTGTTGAATGTAATCACTCGAACAGAACGACTGAATGGATTTACGATCTTACGATTATGCTCACTGGTTTAGGGTAAAACTTGGTTATATACCGTGTCGGCTTATCTCCGCGGCTGCCTACAGCCGTGCAGTCTGTCCGCCCTGAACAGAGAGGAAGAAATTCATGCTTGTACGTTTTGGTTACGTGGCGATGTCGGTGCTGGTGGAGAATGCTTCGCCTTCCCGGACAATGACGATGGCCAGCTTTAACAAAATCGAGGACAGGGAAGCGGCGATTCGCAAGCTGGAGCGCATTGCAGCCGAGAACCTGCACAATACGTTACGTTTGCTTCGGCATAATAAAGGCAGTCATATTCATGTATATCGTTTTTCATCCAAATTGATTCCACTGGCAACGCATGAGGACCTGAGTGACTGGGACCCGTTTCTGGCGCTGAAGCCGGACTTTGAAGCGATTGGTAATTTCGTAAAGGATAATCAGATGCGCGTATCTTTTCATCCGGATCATTTTACTGTGCTGAGCACGCCCCGCGAGCAGGTGCTGCGCAATTCGATCAAGGATCTGCGTCATCACGTTCGCATGCTGGATGCCATGGGCTTGAATGCGACTGCGAAGAATAACATCCATATTGGCGGTGCGTACGGAGACAAGCCTTCAGCGGCGCAGCGTTTTGAAGAAAACTTTATGATGATGGACCGGGATATTCAGGAGCGGCTGACCCTCGAAAATGATGATAAAACATTTAATGCACCCGAGACGCTGGCCGTATGCCAGAAACTCGGCTTGCCGATGGTGCTGGATATTCACCACCAGTGGGTGAATAACGAAGGCGAGCAGCCATGGGAGCTGTGGCCGGATATTCTACACACCTGGCAATCACCGCTCGCACAGGCTGATGCGCCGGCTGACCAGCCATTAGCCCCGAAAATTCATGTCTCCAGCCCCAAGAGCGAGAAGGATCTGCGGGGTCATGCGGATGGTGTTGAGGTGGAGCCAGTGCTTGATTTTCTACGTCATATCGCGGCGTATACGCCAGCTCTTGATGTGATGATCGAGGCAAAGCGCAAGGATGAGGCTTTGGTGCAGCTGATGCAGAAGCTGGCATTCTATCAGAATGAAGGCGTGCAGTGGGTGGACGAGTCAACGGTCCGCATCCAGCCGTGAAGTCAAAAGGGGCCTGGGCAGCAAGAAACTTTACGAGGGATGAGGCGTATACTTTTAACAAGTATTTTAACTTTTTCGTAGATTGATATAGAAAGTAGAGTGAACGCTTTGAGTGAAAAGGAAAAGGTACCCTATGTCGTGACAAGCAAAAGCTATACTGCCGTTGCTATTAATGCCGCGTCCAAGGCGGGCGAATGGATCAAGAGCCGTCTGGGCACGGTAAGGGAGCTTGGAACCAAGTATTCTCCGCAGGATCTGGTGACCGAAGTGGATAAAGGCGCAGAGCAGATGATCCGCCGCCTGATTCTGACCCATTTTCCAGACCACATGATTCTGGGGGAAGAGGGCGTCGAGCCAGGTCCGGAAGCTTCAGCAAAAGCGCTGAAAGAGGCAGCAGAGGAAGAGTACCTCTGGATTGTTGATCCGGTGGATGGCACGACCAACTTTGTGCATGGATTCCCGTTCTATTCGGTATCCATTGCGCTGGCTCATAAGGGCGAGGTCATTGTTGGCGTCATCTATGATCCTTCCCGTGATGAATTATTTGTTGCGGAAAAAGGAAAAGGAGCCTACGTGCATGGGAACCGCATGACGGTATCGGGCGAAGAGACCCTTGCACAGAGCCTCGTGGCGGTAGGCTTCCCGGCAGATACAACCTTTGCACTGCCGCTGAATATGGCTGCTGTACAGTCTCTGGCTCCGCAGGTTCGCAATCTGCGTGCAGGTGGTTCAGCCGCCATTCACTTGGCGTATGTTGCCGCAGGACGTCTGAGTGCCTATACGGAAGTTGGCCTCAAGCCGTGGGATATTGCCGCAGGAGCACTGCTGGTTGCAGAATCTGGCGGTAAGGTGACCGATACCGCTGGAACACCGTATACACTTGCGGTGAACCATATCGTTGCCAGCAATGGCAAGGTTCATGATGCATTGACGGGTGTGTTGAAGGAAGCCAAGGCTACAGGCCTGGAGTAAATTGATTGAAGGAGCGAATAACAATGGATGAATCCAAAGAACTGGAACGACGGCTTAGCGATATGCTGACAGAAGGAGACATGGAAGCTTCCGGCGATGCTGAAGAGCGTGAACGTCAGCTGATTCCTCCCAAATACGAGGTACGCATTCAGACAGAACGGGACCCGATTGTTGAAGAAACATTAAAGTTCCGTACGATGGCTCGTGAACTGGATAACCGTTATGACCGCTATCTCGATCGTACTGCCCACAAGAAAGCAGAGACAGACGATCCATCCTAATAAAGCTGCTCTCTTACATGAAGTGATTTTTATCGAAGGCAGACTTCCCGCTGAAGGGGAGTCTGTTTTTTGGTGCGTGCATAATCGGAAAGAGGACAAGGCCGTAATCAAGGTGATAGAATAGAGGTACACAGGCATATGTCATCGGAGTAATGGATGTACTATATTATCGTGTAAATGATAGATTAACCAAAGGAGTGTTCACAAAGAATGAAGCGAAAACGGATATGGAATAACACAGCTGCAGGTCTGACCGCTACCATGCTGGCAGGTCTACTGCTCTTATCCCCTTCTGAATTGCCAGCACATGCCGCAGATGCCCAAACGGGCGCATTGCCTGTGGCTTCAAGCGATACGACGCCTAAACAGGGTGCAACGGCTGTAACCAAAGAATTCCGTATTGTTACGTTAGGTGACTCTATTACCGTAGGATACGAGCCGAAAATGACAACCATGCCTTACGGTTATGTGGAGCGCCTGCAGGAGCAGGGTTTGTTGCATGGACGTACACAGGTGGATAATTTCGGTATCGCGGGACTCCAAACAAGCGGTTTGAAGAACTTCACGGATGCGATCAAGGAGAATAAAGCATTGACTGCCGAAGCCATTCAACCTAACCTGCCTGATCCGCGAGCTTCCGAGATTGGAGCAAATATGACTGCTATTCGTGATCGTGTCGGCAAGGCCGATTTGATTGCGATGACCATCGGCGGTAATGATGTATCCGAACTGCTCGGTACGGCAAATACGTTGAGTGATCAGGAATTGCAAGAGAAAGCGAAAGAATTGCTGACCACGTATACAACGAATGTGACTGCAATTATTAATGATATTCATGCCATTAATCCATCCGCCCGGATCGTCATTGCGGATCAATACCAGCCGATGCCGGAGGTAGCGGGTAAAGCGCTATACACCAAGCTGATGCAGACCTCCGAGAGCTTCACACAAACCATTGACGGCATTGCCGCGCAGTTCACAGCACAGGGTGTAGATGTGAAGGTCGCTCATGTGGCCAAGGAGTTTGTCGGCGGTGAAGGCACGATGACACATATGATCAAAGATCGGGATTTCCACCCGAACCAGCTCGGGTATGCTGCCATTGCTGAAGTTTTTGCCAAAACGATCTGGGGCGACTACACGAAACTGAGCGCTCCGGAAGCGGGTCAACCGATGAACATTATTGTGAGTGGTACAATGCTGAACACTCCATACAAGCCGATTATCCGAAACGGCAAAAACTTCGTAGCCATTCAAGACATTGTAAACGCGGTAGGTGCAAAAACAGTATGGGATAACAAAACGTCCACAGCAACCATTACCTACGGTGACCGCAAGGTAGCCGTGAAGATGGGCGCCAAGTCCGTAATTGTTAACGGAGCAGCTGTTGCAGTGGATACACCAGCCTTCCTGAACAAAGTAGGCAAGGAATCCAAAACCTATGTTCCCGTCGCTATGGTGGCCGAGGGTCTGGGCTTTGACGTGCAGTATGTGGCGAAGCTCAAAACGGTGTTTGTGAATCCGTAAGGCGCTGTGGGACTGAACTTACAAGCTTGAGAGTGTAAAGTGGATATACAAGGGTACCTTGTGAGCACAGGGTCATAGAACGAGTCTCACAGGTGATCTTTTTACCAAAGGGCATGACAAGGTAGCGAATCGGGGAGCACTCCTGATTCGCTTTTTGGTGTGGGATAGTGTGGTTGTGGTGTACAGGGGGGCGGGAAAAGCGCAGGCTGCGCGTTCGATTAAAGCTTGATAGACCCCAGATCAAACTAGATAAACGCTGGATAAAAACTAGATAAACGCCTGATAAACGCCTGATGTGAAGGTCGCCGCTAACGATCTCCAGAAACCCTATTTTGCTTGAAATCGGCATTTTGAAATTCTAACGGTCTGTAGTGAAGCTATTTCAATAGATTACCTCGCTTTTCTCCGTTTTTAGCTAGATCGGAGCAGAATAGCGTCGCTGGTGATCATTAGACTCTGAAAAGTCATCAAAATGGCTAATAAGGTTTGTGGTGATCGTTAGCGCTGTCGGGAGAACGGGTTGAGGGAACGTTCCGCTTCTCACGTTCTTTTTCCCCGTTTCTGGCTATCCACACGCAAAACCCAACCCCTTAATCCCCATTCCGCCTAATTTCAAGCGTCACTGCGTAACTATTCATTGGCAAAAACCAGCGTGCACTAGCCGCTCATACCATTCTGTCTACTGAAAGTCTACCTTCCCGGATGACTCATTATGTTGTATAAATATGACTTGTCATCCGTCCATGGTTGTGTAAATATGAAAATAACTTACAACGAACAAAGAGAGGCTACTGTCAGAATCATAAACTATGTCATGGAGACAGAGCAGGGTCAACATAGGAGAGGGGCAACGTTGCAATCGTAGGCAGACTCAAGGAACAATTCAGTTGTAGTCACCTCCGGCGTTACAGCTCAAGCATAGTAATATCCAGAGTCATAACTCAATTACAGCAAAGCAAAATTAATATTAAAGTTAAAGCCGAGCTAAGGTTTCGATCCAAACCGCAATTCAAGTCACTTATACGTGTAGCCGTTGCTGGGCACATCCCATCCATGCTGTATTCGTACCCTTCCTCATGCAAAGGAGCGCTTGGAGTGAGCAAAATTAAAAACGCTTTCACGACATTGCCTATTCATCATAAAACGATGCTGCTCATCGGTTTTTTGATGTTAATCAGCCTTGCTTTTTACCTCTCTGTCATGCAGTACGTGCTGAATATTTATGATCGTCAGATTTACGAGAAGTCGTCACAGGTGCTGAATATGTCGTCGGTTGGCATTGAGAACAAGCTGCGCGAGTTATCCAACCTGTCCTTCAAGGTGATGTCGGATGAGCCGCTACAGCAGTATTTGCTGCAACTGGAGAAGGCCGAGACAGGATACGAACGGAATGGTCTGCGTAAAAAAATAACCAACCGCCTTGTCGCTTACGCTGGCTCCGAGAAATACGTGTACTCCATGATTTTTATCGACAACGATAACAATGTCATGGCGGCGGGCAACCGGGAAGGCATATCGGCGGCAAAGCAAAAGGAACTGATCTCCCTGGGCGAGCAGTATGCCGGCTCGAACGTATGGCAAGCTAGCGGCGATCAGCAGGCAAGGCTGCTGTCCGTCAGGCAGGTGAAATCCTTTACCGGCGGTGCATTTACACTGGAGAAGCTGGGTACGCTGATTATCCGTGTGCGGCTCGACCGCATCGTGCAGGATCAGATGCAGGAGCCAGCCGAGGATTCCCAGCTGCTGATCATCGACGGAACGGAGGTGATCTATCCGACACAATCCACGGTCAGTAAATCCGAGATCGCAGCGGAGCTGAAGCGGACACAGCCTTACGGGATTGCCACCCTGGAGCAGGGCAAGTATTTTGTGGCTAGAGCACACTCTTCCTACACGAGCTGGAATTATCTATATACTACGCCGTTTGATCAGATGTTTAAGCAGATTCAGTTTGTGAAGCAGCTGGTGATCGTTATTTTTATTATGATCTTTCTGGCTGCCCTGGTGTTCGGAGCCAAATTTTCTCGCAGTATCACCCATCCGATAGCCCAATTAATCAAGAAGATGCGTAATATTGAAAAGGGGGACCTGGATAAACTGGAGGAAGCGGCTCTTGGCAACATTCCCGTCTCTCCGCAAAATGAAGTCGGACTGCTGCATCGGACCTTCAAAATGATGCTGCAGCGAATTAAAGAGCTGATTGATGAGAACTATGCGAAGCAGCTCGTCATTCGAGAAACAGAATTGAAAGCGCTTCAGGCGCAGATTAATCCCCATTTTTTATACAATACTCTCGAGTCGATTAACTGGCTTGCCAAAGTGCAGAAGCAGCATCAAATTTCGGAGATGGTCGAGGCCCTTGGGTTTCTGCTACGTAGCTCGGTTAATATGTCCGAGAAGTGGATTACGCTGGAACGGGAGCTGGGGATCGTGCGCAGTTACGTTACGATTCAACGTACCCGATTTGAGGAAAGACTTGATTTTGACATGGTTATTGCTCCTGAGGTCGGAACCGCTAGAATCCCCAAGTTAACGCTGCAGCCGCTTGTAGAGAATGCCATTCATTATGCGCTTGAGCCTAGTATCGAGCCTTGCCAGATTCGAATTCGTGTCAGAGCAGAGGCGAATCATGTCTTCATTGAGGTTGAGGATAACGGGCCGGGCATGACCTCCGAATTCATGGAGCGTTTGCAGGAAGGACAGATTCAGACCAGAGGACAGGGCATAGGGCTTGCCAATATTCAGGAGCGTCTCAGGCTGACCTTTGGCGACGAAGGCATCATGAGCATACGCAGCACACCCGGATCAGGAACTGTAGTGTCGATCAGCATACCTTGGATTAGAGAGGACGATGACGATGTACAAAGTAATGCTCGTAGATGATGAACGTGTCATACTGGAGGGGATTTCCCAGGTGGTGGATTGGGCGGCCGCGGGCACGGAACTGGTCGATACTGCAAGAAACGGCTTGGAGGCTCTGGGTAAAATCGAAAGCGCCCAACCGGATATCATCATTACCGATATTTCCATGCCGGGTCTGGATGGACTGGGCCTGATCGAGAAGGCATCCGAAGCCTATCCTGCGGTACGATTTATCATGCTGTCCGGGTACAAGGAATTTGAGTATGCCCGCAGGGCGATGCAATATGGCGTGAAGCATTATCTGCTCAAGCCCTGTAACGAAATCCAGATTCATGATGCTCTGATTGAGCTGTTACAGGAGCGTCAGGATGCACAGGTGAAGGAACATGTCGCAGGCGAGATGAAACAGCGTCTACAGCGGGTGCTGCCTCATGTGAAGGAGCAGTTTCTGCTGGAGTTTATGACCAATCGCACGTACGGACCCGTTGATCTGGCATACTATCAGAAGCTGTTCAATCTGGAGCTGCAGCAGCAAAGCGTGCGATTACTGCTGCTTCGCATTGTGGAGGAGCATGATTACAGTCACTTGTTTGCGATCAAAAATATAGCGGCAGATCTGCTTCCGGGTGTGCTGTTAAGCACAACGATTGAAGGCAAACTCCTGATTGTGCTGGCAGATGCGGCAGATTTGCATGAGCTGCAAGAGCGCATTGAAGCGGTTCGGCAGGCGTTCATCCGTTTATACAAATTAGAGGTTACCGCTGCGCTGAGTGAAGCGGATCATATGATCCAGTCCCGCCGGCTGTACCGCGAGGCGCTGCAGTATTTGAATCATCGCTTTTTCATCGGTGAGGGCAAGCTGATTACGAAAAAAGATGTCGTGCTTGCAGGGGAGTGCAGCGGTGTGCATATGGAGCAGGATGCCGAGCAGCTGTGTCAGCTGATTAAATCCGGTAATACAGAGGAAGCTGCCGCCGAGGTGGAGCGTTTGTTCGAGCAGCTGACAGAACACAAGCTGGATATCGAGGTGACACGCGCTTACGTGGTGCAGTTATACTCGGCTATGATTCAGGTGTGCCCGCCCGAGGATGCCACCGATTTTACGCAGCGAATGGCAGAGCTGACGCATATGGCTACATTGCCTGACTTGAAAACATTTGTAGCCGACAGCGCTGCAAGGTTAACGGCCGGGTATTATAAAAATTATATCATTCGCCAGTCATCAGCCGTGGAGAAAATGATGGATATTGTAGACCGCCACTATGGAGAAGCTGATTTGTCACTGAGTGGTGTAGCCCATCAGATGTTATACATGAACCCGGACTACCTCGGCAAAATTTTCAAGAAGGTAACAGGTGAAAACTTCTCGAATTACGTCAATCGTCTGCGCATTGAACGGGCATGTGAACATATCCGCCGAGGCGGGGATGTGAAGGTGTTTGAGCTGGCAGAGCTGTTCGGGTTCGGCGGGAATTCGCAATATTTCAGTCAGGTGTTCAAAAAATGGACGGGAATGACACCTACCGAATTTCGGAAATTCGGCATATAACAGAGAACTGGCAAGGATCATGCCTGTATATGGAGGAGGACAACTGACGCTTGGAGCGCCAGAGATGTCCTCCTCTGTTTTTTGAACCAACAAGACGGTTTTGTGTATTCAACTTGAACCGGACTTTTGCGAAAATGACAATATCAAGATCGTGAAAGCGTTATCAGAGTATCATCGACAGGATGGAGATAACCCGATCACACAACCATATCAACATAAAAGGGGAGATTGGCATGGTGAAGAAGGCAATATTCCTGATGATGGCTGCGTTACTCGTTTTTACAGCAGCGTGCAGCTCAGGTGGAGGCAGTGAGCAAGGGGCAGGCAGCAAGGATGAGTCGGTGAATCTGCGTATCGCCTGGTGGGGCTCGGATACACGGCATGAATACACACAGAAGGTCATCGACCTGTATAAAACGAAAAATCCCAACGTCAAAATTGACGTGGAGTATGCTTCCTTTGACGACTACTGGAAAAAGCTTGCCCCGCAAGCTGCAGCGAACCAGCTGCCTGACATTATTCAGATGGATATTTCCTACATCAGCCAGTATGCACAGAACGGTCAGCTAGAGGATCTCGCCCCTTATCTGGGCAATCAGATCAAGGTGCATGATGTGGCGGAAAATGTCATCAGCACAGGTGTAATCAACGGCAAGCAGTACGGTGTTCCTGCCGGGGTTAACGTACTTGGTTTTCAATATGATCCGGCCCTGCTGAAAAAAGCCGGCGTTGATGCCATGCCGGACAATATGACATGGGAATCCTATGAAGCGCTTGGCAAGCAGGTCGCGGAGAAGGGGCTGTATCTGGATGGCGGCGTAGCGCCGGATATTTTCTTCCACTACTTCCTGCGTACCCAGGGCAAATCACTCTACAACCCGGAAGGCACAGGGTTAGGCTACGATGATGACGCGTTGTTCGTACAATTTTTCGGATTAATGCACCGTATGATCGAGCAGAAGGCTGCACCTTCTCCCGATGTCGCGAACCAGACGAAAGGCATCATTGAAGAGTCGGATCTGGTGAAGGAAAAAGGAATCGGTGTATGGCAATGGTCTAACCAGTTCGTAGCGCTGCAAAAGGTAGCTAACCGCCCGCTTGCCATCGCGCCAATGCCAGGCCCAAATATGGAAAAGGGACTTTATATGCAACCAAGTATGTACTGGGGTGTCACTTCCAACTCCAAAGTGAAGGAAGAAGCAGCGAAGTTCATTGATTTCTGGGTGAATGACGAAGAAGCCAACAAACTGATCAAAGGGGAGCGCGGTGTGCCGATTTCCGGAAAAATCAAAGAAGCCATTGCCCCTGAGCTGAGTGATGCAACGAAGCAGGTATTCGAATTTGTAGCCGCGATGGAGCCTAAGGCTTCGCCGATGAGCCCTCCGCCGCCTGTAGGATCACCAGAGGTGATCTCTGCACTGGCTGATGTAGTGGAAGAATTGAATTTTGGCAAAATTACCCCTGAACAAGCAGCACAGACCTTCCGTAAAAATGCCGAGTCTGTTCTGGCGAACAATAAATAACAGTTGAATGATCGCTTGCACGTCCCGCTTGCAGGGATGGTCGGGACCGGGGCTACTCGCTAATGGCGAGGGCCTTTGCCCGTCCTGTTGGTCTTCCCATATGCCGTCCCGTTTGCAATATGAAGGCTCGCAGCAGGCTGATCCATGAAGGAGGTACGTTCCCCATGAGGCAGTATTCATCATTGCGCAGAAACTTGACCGGATATGCGTTTATTAGCCCGTTTATTATCGGATTTCTTGGATTTACACTCATTCCGATGTTTGTGTCCTTATACATGTCATTTACGAGTTATAATCTGTTCACTTCTCCAAGGTGGATTGGGCTCGACAACTATACCAAAATGTTTTTTGATGATCCTAAATATTGGAATTCGGTCAAGGTTACCTTTTTATATGTGTTCATCGGGGTGCCGTTAAGGCTGATCTTTGCCCTGTTTGTGGCGATGATTCTGAATACGGGCTCTCGTATGGTCGGAACGTATCGTACCTTGTACTATCTGCCCTCCATCATTGGTGGTAGTGTGGCTGTATCTATCATGTGGCGTAACCTGTTCAGCAATGAAGGTGTGATTAACAGCGCATTGACCGCGATCGGTATTGGTCCAGTTAGCTGGTTTGGAGACCCGGATGCGGCTCTGGTTATGCTGATATCCCTGTCGGTGTGGCAGTTCGGTTCATCCATGCTGATTTTTCTGGCAGGACTCAAAAATATCTCTCCCGAGATGTATGAAGCCGCCGGTGTAGATGGCGCGAATCCGGTTCGTAAATTTTTCAGCATTACGCTGCCGCTGCTTAGTCCGATCGTGCTGTTCAATCTGATCATGCAGACCATCGGTGCATTTATGACCTTTGTGCCGGCCTATATCATCTCCAAAGGTGAGGGCGGTCCAATGGACGGCACGATGCTGTACTCGCTGTATCTGTTCCGTCAGGCGTTTATGTTTAACAACATGGGTTATGCTTCGGCAATGGCCTGGGTGATGCTGCTTATGATCGGTTTGCTTACGGTAGCTGTGTTCCTGACATCCAAGTTCTGGGTATTTTACGAATCTGAAGGAGGGAAATAATCATGGTGTGGAGAAATGTCAAATGGCCGATCTATCATCTGTTTGTTGCCGCACTTGCACTCCTGATGCTCTACCCGGTGCTGTGGATGCTGTTCAGCTCATTCAAGGAAAGCCGGACGATCTTTGTCACGGCAGAGAGCCTGTTTCCGACCGAGTGGATCTGGTCCAACTATGTGGATGGCTGGAAGGGCACAGCCGGAAGGCCCTTCATGGATTACATCACCAATTCACTGGTGATCGTAGTGATCTCCACAATAGGTGCGGTGCTGTCATCGTCACTGATCGCGTTTGGTTTTGCCCGATTGAATTTCAAGGGGCGTACCTTCTGGTTCTCGCTGATGATGTTAACGCTGATGCTGCCGCATGATGTAGTGCTGGTTCCGCAGTATATTATCTTTACCAAGCTCGGGTGGCTGAATACGATTCTGCCGATTGTTGTACCTACATTTTTCGGAATGCCGTTTTTTATCTTCCTGATGGTGCAGTTCATTCGTACCATTCCGAAGGAGCTGGACGAGGCTGCAACGATTGACGGCTGTAACAAATTCAGGTTGTATATTCAGATCATTATGCCATTGATCAAGTCTTCGCTGGCTACGGCGGCGATCTTCTCCTTTTACTGGAGATGGGAGGACTTGCTTGGACCGGTGCTGTATCTGAACTCGCCTGACAAATATACCGTATCCATGGCGCTCAAAATGTTTCTGGACAGTGAATCGGCCTCCAACTGGGGTGCTATGTTTGCCATGTCCATTGTCAGCCTGATTCCGGTAGTTACCGTATTTTTCATTTTCCAGAAGCAGATTGTGCAAGGCATGAGTACGAGCGGTTTGAAGGGGTAACGGACAGATGGGTTAAACCAATTATAATTGGAGGAATTCAGGCAGTGGACTCAGCAGACTTGAACGAGACAGAACGAGCAGAGCAATCAGAGCAATTAGAGCAAGAAAAACAAGCAAAGCCGAAGGTGACCTCCTGGAAGTTTAATTTTGGTCCATACGCAAAAGACACAGTCTTATCTACCGCAGACTCGGCACGCGAGAAGTCAGAACAGCACGCCGAACTTAAGGCAGATCATCGGACTGGAAATCAAGAACATGGGGTTGGATATACCACAGAAAAAGTGGAAGGATACGCGCCTGTTTCGTCTACAACGCTATATGATGAGCGCAGAGGATACGGCTTTGAACCCGGTTCATTGGTATATGAGAAGCAGCGGTACGCAGAGCAAGAAGGGGGTGCACCTTCGGATTTGTTAAAAAGGTTACAACCCCCGCAAGGGCAGACAACCATGTCTGTCCGCTTGCGTTCCAGCTTCTGCATTCCGCTCAAGGCATCATTTATCGTGGATATACCGGACGGCACGTATCAGGTGCTGCTGATTACGGGTGATCCGCTTGCAGACACGGTTACTCGTGTCAAAGCCGGAGAAGGTCGGATGATGCTGCCTGTGATTCGAACGGTGGCGGGACAATGTGCAGAGCTGCGGTTTGCCGTTGTTGTTCGTGGAGGGCGGCTGCGGCTTACCTTCTCTGGTCCTGCACCACGAATTAATGCGCTCGAGATTACGCTTGCGAATCAGACGATGACTGTATTTCTCGCTGGTGATTCCACGGTAACGGATCAGCCGGAGAGCGGGTACCCATACTGCGGGTGGGGTCAGCTGCTGCCTGCACAGTTCAAGCACGACGTAGCCGTTGATAATCATGCGATGTCAGGCCGAAGCTCGCGCAGCTTCATTCATGAAGGCCGACTGGATGCGATTATGCAGCGAATCAAGCCGGGTGACTTTCTGTTTATTCAATTCGGACATAACGACGAGAAGCCGGACCCCGAACGGGGAACAGAGCCATTCACCACATACAAGCAATATTTGAAAAAATATATTGATGCCGCACGCGAGGCCAAGGCTCAACCGGTGCTGATTACACCCGTTCATCGGCGCTACTTTGCGGAGGACGGAACATTGACCGATACACATGGCGATTATATCATCGCCATGCGCGAGCTGGCGGAAGCCGAGCATGTACCGCTGATGGATCTGGCTGAACGTAGCCGCCGGTTGTTCGAACAGGCGGGTGAAGAAGGCACCAAGGATGATTTTATGTGGGTGCTGCCTGGCGAGTATATCAACTTCCCAACGGGTGTGGAGGATAACACCCATTTTCAGGAGCGAGGCGCGCGCCGCCTTGCGCAGCAGGTGGCTGAAGCCATCCGCGAGCTGCGTCTGCAGCCGCTGCAAATGTATTTGCGGTAAAAGAAACATGAGTCAATCGAGGCAGCGAGGAGGGAGGAATCGGGGAAAGGGAGCAAAGCGTCCGCGTTTGGCACGGGATTTCCCCCATAAAGGGGAATAGAAGAAATCCCGGACCAACCAGCGGCCCGAAAGCCGATCCGCCCGCCGAGCGTTCGCCCGCGCTCCACCAAGGGTTTAAATGAAACGCGAGTCGAGCGAAGCCAACGAGGGAGCAAAAGTTGCCCAGCGAAGCGAAGGCCGTGTTTTTAGAAGCAGTAGAGGGAGCGCGAGGCAGTGAGGAGGGAGGAATCGGGGAAAGGGAGCGAAGCGTCCGCGTTTGGCACGGGATTTCCCCCATAAAGGGGAATAGAAGAAATCCCGGACCAACCAGCGGCCCGAAAGCCGATCCGCCCGCCGAGCGTTCGCCCGCGCTCCACCAAGGGTTCAACATTCATAACCTTCGCAATGAGCTAAAGGAGGAGCGTCATGTCTAATCAAAGCATATCCCCATCTTCATCCCATGGGCATACCTACTGGGTAATCCCGGATGGCTACATCCCGCCAGATAGCTGTGGCACGCTGGAGAGTCACGAGAGCATCTGTGTTTTAAACACGGGCGGTGCAGATGCCGCACTAGAGATTACGATTTATTTTGAGGACCGTGAACCGCTGGAAAACATCCGTGCAGTTGTGCCTGCCCGAAGAACCAAACATATTCGCACGGCATTGCTCCGATCCGGGGAAGAAGCAATCCCAGCAGGAGTGCCTTATGCGATTGCCGTAGCAAGCGATGTGCCCGTCATCCTACAATATAGTCGCTTGGATACAACACAGCCGGAGCTGGCATTAATGAGTGTGATGGGCTACCCTTTGCTATAGACGAGGGGCAAACGGGAGGCAAGGCTGTCTCAGGTCTAGTGTATAGATTCAGAACGAGCAAGCAAAACAGCATTCCAAACAGTAAAAGGTACAAAAAGACCTGTACTGCCGCATCAGATTCGATGCAGGAGTATAGGTCTTTTTTGTCGTTGTATTCCCTGTAAGTACACATATTTTTCATCATCGTTGATAACGTCCGTTTACAATTTTTCACATTCTATCATGCTTTGGAATGACTGACGAGCTCTTGTTTGTGATGGCTCAGATTCGTGCCCAGCACTCCGGCAATAATCAGAATTGCCCCGATGTAGTGATAACCCTGTACAGGCTCGTGCAGAATCAGCGCGCCGCCGGCGATAGATATGAGTGTGGACAGATTGCTGAATACACTGACACGCGAAGCCTCCAGATGTGTGAGCGCATAGCTGGACAGCAGCGTGGATACCATGGTGGACAGAATTGCGAGATAAGCAAGTGCGCCCAGATAGGACACATCTCCGAGCGGCTGAATGTAATCAGCCATTGATCCGGTGTAAGCATGGCGTATCAATGCAGCCGCATTAAACACAACGCAACCTACCATCAAGGTAACCCAGGTCAGCTCCAGCGGTTTATATTTTCGGGTGAGCGGTCTGGCCAGCACCCCGTACCCCGCAAAGCTGATCGCTGAGAACACCAGCAGTACAATACCCTGCATATTGCTCATCGACATCCCGCTGCCCTTCATCGCAAAGATAAAAATGACACCAGCTACAGAAAGGAGCAGGGACATCTTTTGCACGATGGATGTGCGTTCCTTCAGAAAGACTGAAGCCAGAACAAGCGTGAATACGGGCACCATAGCCTGGATAATACCTGCTTCCGATGAATTGGAGGTGACGAGTCCAAAGGCCTGAAAGGCAAAGAACAGTACAGGCGAGAGCAATCCCAGCGGAATAATTCTCCACAGATCAGCCAGACGCAGATTAATCTTGATCCAGCCGAACAGCACAGGAATGCTGACAACGATCAGGGACAGGGCGAAGCGATGGGCAAGCACATCAATGGGATGTGCGATAGTGACGGTCATTTTGACGAATAAAAAGGATAACCCGATAATCGCTGCATACGCGACAGCCGCGATATAAGAGTAGGTTCGGTTGCGTGTAGTATTCATTCATTTTCCCTCCAGTGATGCGATATAGTCTTGGAATATGTGGGCACCCATTATGCTAATACCTGTCAAGTGATGGAACATATGAGCCTTTCTTAATATACTTCTGCGGGCCTCATGCTACAATAGAGAAAAAGAATGATTGTACCGGTACAATTCTGGGGAAGGAGTCGTTACGTTGAAAAAATATGAGAAGATCGCTCACGCCCTGCAAGAGTGGATTCAAGAGCAGATGGCACGACAGGACCGTCTTAACTGGGACGACAAAGGGATCAGGCTACCGGCAGTCCGTGCTGTCGCTGATCAGTATCAATGCAGTGTCAGCACAGCTATTCGGGCATATGAATGGCTCGAACAAAGACATCTGGTGTATGCCATTCCCCAATCCGGCTATTATGCAGTGCAGAATGGTACAGGGGCACAGGATATGGACTGGCAGGAACCACTGGATTTTGCTTCGGCGGCTCCCGATCCGAGAGTGTTTCCGTATGCGGATTTTCGGCATTGTATGGATCTGGCGATGAGACAGAAGCAGGACGAGCTATTTTTATACGGCACGCAGCAAGGGCTGCCTTCGTTGATTGCACTTTTACAGAAGCAGTTTGCAGATTATCAGGTATTCGCGAGAGTGGAGCAGTTTTTCATTACATCGGGGGTGCAGCAGGCACTGGCGGCACTGGCGTTAATGCCTTTTCCGGGCGGCAAAACAAAAGTGATGGTGGAATTGCCAACGTACCACAATATGCCGACGCTGCTGGAGAGTCTGAGGGTACCCGTTGCAGGTGTGCGAAGGACATTGGAGACAGGGCTGGACTGGGATTCGCTGGAGCGTCAGTTCGCGGCAGGAGATATCAAGTTTTTCTATGTGATGCCACGGTTTCACAATCCGATCGGAACCTCCATGACGGCAGTGGAGAAGAAAAGGTTACTTCGGCTTGCGCAGCGATATGACGTATATCTGGTGGAGGATGACTATCTGGCAGATTTGGAGGACAGCGCAAGACAAGATCCGTTGTGGGCCTATGATACGCATGAGCGTGTTATTTATCTGAAAAGTTATTCCAAAATTCTGTTTCCCGGACTTCGTGTAGGGGTGACCGTTCTGCCGTCTGCCTTGGTATCCAGCTTTGGTTTGTACAAAAGAATGCTGGACATCGACACATCTGTTCTGTCTCAAGCCGCACTGGAGGTGTATATTCACAGCGGCATGTTTGCCCATCATCGTAAAACAATCCGTAGCCGCTATGCCGCCCGTATGCACATTGTGCACGAGCAGCTGGCGGCGTATCCATACTTTGCCCCGTTCCGGGATGCACCGCTTACAGGTGGGGAGCATACGGTTCTTCCCCTGCCATGGGGAATACCGGCGCATACGTTGATGTCCCGGCTGGAGAGTCGGGGAATTCTGGTGGATACAACGGAACGATATTACCCTGTAGACATGAGGGAATGCGAGCGAGAGATGGGGATTGAAACGATGCTGCGCCTGAATATCTCCAACGTACCAAAGCAGCGAATAGAAGAGGGGATGCAGCAGATTCGGGAGGAGATTTTGAGACTGCAGCCCAAATCAATGCGTGAAGGAATCGAGTGTAGGCAGCAGGAAGATGAACAATGAGGCAGTGAAAGAAAACGGGAGATAGTGCTTTAAAAATGAGAGGTAATTCAGTAAAAACGAGCGGTCGTTCAATAAAAGGATAAGTAGAAAGAAACCAGCCACTTGATTGTGGCTGGTTCCTATACGAAAGTAACGCATGGAAAGCATGGAGAGCAGGCTGGAAAATTCTAACGATCTCAGGAAGCCTTATTCACCGCTTTTGGAGCCGTTCTGAAATCTAACGATCCCAGAAGACGTTATTTCGCAAAATAACGTCAATGTTGTGTTCCGAAAGCCTGTTCTGGACGAAATAGCGTTACTGGGGATCGTTAGAATTGGATTTTGCCGAAAATGAGCCTAATAAGGCTTCTCCTGATCGTTAGAGCTACAAGTCAGCGATCTGAGCGTGAGCGAAAGGTGCGGCCTTCAGGACTGAACGCCATATTTCTCGCCCGATCTGACGCGTAGCGGAAGAGGAGAGCAGTTGATGCAACGCAACCTGCTTTTGTGTAAGTTAGTTGAGGATCTTCTACGCTCAGACTTATTGCGTAATGTAAAAAAATACTTAACCGTACACTGCGTTATTCACTTGCTATCCTGCCGCTGCCAGTGAGACCCTGCACCCAAAGTTACTCCTGTGCCATCGCCTTGAAGGAAGCCTCAGCAGCTTCCAGAGTTGCAGCAATGTCTGCATCTGTATGAGCGGTGGTGAGGAACCAGGCTTCATACTTCGATGGCGCGAGATTGATGCCGCGATTCAGCATATGGCGGAAGAAGGACGCGAAGCGTTCACCGTCCGTGTCTTGCGCGTGATCATAGTTTGTCACCGGATGGTTGCAGAAATGCGTGGAGAACGCGCCGCGAATCCGGTTGATCGTCAGATCAATGCCATGGCGGTCAGCGGAAGCCTGCAGACCAGCTGTCAGGTCCATGGCGAGACGCTCCATCTCCTCGTACACGCCATCGCCTTGCAGCACTTCAAGGCAGGCGATACCTGCCGAGATGGATGCCGGGTTGCCTGCCATCGTTCCGGCTTGATATGCCGGGCCGAGCGGGGCCACCTGCTCCATCACATGTTTACGGCCGCCGTAAGCGCCAATCGGTAAGCCGCCGCCAATGATTTTGCCCAGTGCTGTAAGGTCGGGTTCAATCTCCGCATGATTAGCCAGCCCAGTATACGTTTGCGTGGAACCATAATGGAAGCGGAACGCGGTAATCACCTCGTCATAGATGACAAGCGAGCCGTTCGCGCGTGTCATCGCACATAAGCCTTCCAGGAAGCCAGGCTCGGGCATAACCATACCAAAGTTACCCACAATCGGCTCCACCATAACGGCAGCAACATCATCGCCCCAGCGTTCCAGCGCTTCCTTCAGTCCTTCCAGATCGTTATACGGAACGGTAATGACCTCGTGTGCGATGCTGGTCGGAATGCCGGCACTATCGGGAATGCCAAGCGTAGAAGGACCCGAACCGGCAGCTACCAGCACAAGGTCGGAGTGACCGTGATAACATCCAGCAAATTTCACAATTTTATTACGCTTCGTATACGCGCGAGCTACTCGGATCGTTGTCATGACAGCTTCCGTACCCGAATTGACAAAACGAACCTTGTCCATAGACGGAATAGCTTCTTTGAGCATTTTGGCAAGCTTGATCTCAAGCTCGGTTGGCGTACCGTACAGCACACCATTCGCGGCAGCCTCGGTGATGGCTTTGGTAATATGAGGGTGGGCATGTCCGGTTACAATCGGGCCATATGCCGCGAGATAATCAATGTATTGGTTGTCGTCAACATCCCAGAAGTGTGCACCTTGTGCTTTTTTCATAAAAACGGGCGCTCCGCCACCCACCGCTTTAAACGAGCGGGACGGGCTGTTTACTCCGCCTACAATGTGCTGCAGGGCTTCTGTATATAACAACTCAGAGTTTGTACGTGGATTCATGAGATAACTTCCTTTCCTTGTGTAGTTCCAAAGTTTATATGATCATAACATTGGAAGGATATGATTATTTTCGCATACTTTTGCGTTCAGGCATAGCAAAAGGGCAGCAATCAAGCTGCCCTTCAAAGAATGAATCCGTTCATTGCGGTGTGATAACCTCATCTAATATCTGAAACAATAATTCCAGTTGGCAAGTTAGCTTGGACCCGGCCGCTCCTTCAGATCATGATGTTTCACATGAAGGGGTCACTGTGCCGGCTGCTGTGAATTTTTCTCATTTCCGCTGGCTGTTTTGTCTTCCTTGTTTTGTGGTTCTTCGGTCTTGGCTGGCGGATGAATGATATCCTGTACATGCTGTTTCAGTTTTTCTTCGCTGGTTACAGACAACACCTGAGCACCGCCAGGTGTACGCTCTTCTTTCAGCAGATTCATTGGCGGAACCTGTTCACTGCCATTCATGCTGCTTTGGTAACCAAGCCCGCCGAGCTTCCACATGTCGGACAGCGTAAGGTTGGTGTCTACATATGGGTTCACTGCTTCCAAAATCGAAGGCAGCTTGGCAATCGTTGTGGTAGACTGCATCTTCGCCGTTACAGCTTTCAACAGCTCACGCTGGCGCTCGGAACGAGCAAAGTCAGACATCGCATCATGACGGAAACGAACATACATCAAGGCTGTTTTGCCATCGAGATGCTGGTATCCTTTTTTGAGATCAATATCATATTCGTTATTGTCCGCTTTGCTTGTATAATGCATATCCTTCTCAACATCAAAATCTACACCGCCCACGGCATCAATCAATTTGATGAATCCTTGGAAATCGGTATACACATAATACTGAACAGGGATGCCGAGCAGGTCGCTCGCCGCCTCCATTGCGACATTCGGGCCATGGGTAATTGCAGTGTTAATCCGGTCTTTACCATATCCGTCAATGTTGATATATGTGTCACGCAGAATGGAGAAGAGATTAATTTTTTTGGTTAACGGGTCAAGCGATACCACCATCATGCTGTCGGAACGGGGCACTTCCCCCTTTTTCAGGCCGCGTGCATCGACACCCATCACCAAAATATTAACGGTTTCCGTGCCTTCCCATTTTGGAGGGTCAGGTGTCTTCACTTTCTCTACATTTTCAATATTGGCAAATGGCGAGTCCTCGCCTTTCTTCTGCAAACCATCCAACTGATTAAGAATAGAACCGAAATAGTAAGATACGACTCCACCGACAATTAACACGAAGGCGGCGAGAGAGATCCATATGGTTCTCTTCGTCTTTCTGGTCATGCTAGCTCTCCTTTGTAATTGAGATAAAAAATAAACGAATTCAGAACATGTAAAGTTGCGAATTATCAGAACGTGTGAAGTTGCGGTTCAAGTCGAGGCTTTCCGTTCGCTTCCCCTCCAGACACAAGGCAGAGGAGGCCGCCTCGAACTTTTTTTATAGCTTGCTGAATTTTGACTGTTACTATTATAATTTCTTTTTGGGCTACAAGCAATTTCAACAAAATCCAAGTGAGGTATAATCATGCTGGCGATTGATGTCAAAGACTTGCGTAAGTCGTTTAACGTCCAGAAAAGCCGTGGCGGGCTAAAGGGCGCGTTTCAGGATCTGTTCAAACGTCAATACCAGGAAGTATTGGCTGTGAATGATATTTCATTTCAGATACCGCAAGGCGAAATATGCGGATATATTGGAGAGAACGGTGCCGGAAAATCAACAACAATCAAGATGCTGACCGGCATTTTGGTGCCTACATCCGGGCACATATCCGTAGGTGGGTATGTTCCTTATCAGGAACGGGAGAAATTTGTCAAAAATATTGGTGTCGTGTTTGGACAGCGCAGCCAGCTATGGTGGGATATCGGCGTTATTGAATCCTTTCATCTGCTTCGCAAGGTATACCGTGTTGGAGAGCAGGATTTTCGTAAAAGGCTGGACGAGCTGGTCGAGCGTCTGCAATTACAGGAGCTGCTCAGTCGTCCGGTGCGTAAGCTCAGTCTCGGTCAGCGGATGCGGTGTGAACTGGTGGCGGCCTTGCTGCATAATCCGGGCATTGTGTTTCTGGATGAACCGACCATTGGTCTGGATATCGTGGTAAAGTCCGAGATTCGGGAATTCCTGAAAGACATGAACGAGCAGCATGGTACAACGATCTTGCTGACCACACATGACTTGCAGGATATCGAGGCCTTGTGTTCGCGGGTAATCATGCTGGATGCAGGAAGCATTATCTATGATGGTGGTCTGGATCATCTCAAGTCCCAGTGGGGTACAGAGAGGGAGGTTCGCTTCAAATTTGGCTCAGGTCACAGCATCACCCAGATGCAGGAATGGACGGCTGCAATGCCTGTTCGCTGGACCGTAGAGAATGAGCTGTCTGCATCGGTGTGGATTCCGCTGGAGCTGAACGTTTCGGATGTGCTTGCACGTGTAGTGGGTCAGGCCGATATTACCGACATTCAGATTATTGAGACGAATACGGACGAGATTGTGCGCAGCATCTACCAGTCCGGTTCTGCAGAACGTCCAGAGATTGTGTCGGCAGATAAAGAAGCGGTAGGTGCTACCTAAGATGAACAGTGCATTTATTGATTTCATGCGCATTCGTTTTCTGACGATGCTTGCATATCGAGTCAATTATTATTCCGGCATTTTGATATATACGCTGAATATTGGCGTGTATTACTTTACGTGGCAAGCTATTTATGGCAGCAGCGGAGAGATTGGCGGTTTTACCGCGGCACAGATGACAACGTATGTTGCCGTCTCGTGGATGGCGCGTGCGTTTTATTTTAACAACCTGGATCGGGAAATTGCTGCGGACATTCGGGATGGCTCCATAGCCATTCAGTTTATAAGGCCGATTAATTACGTCATGGTCAAAATGATGCAGGGACTCGGCGAAGGCATCTTCCGCTTCCTGCTGCTGATGATTCCAGGCATGCTCATTGCGATTCTGCTCTTCCCGGTGCAGCTTCCAACAGCGCCTTCGGCGTGGATTGGTTTTCTGGTCATGCTGTTTTTCAGTTTCCTGATTAATTCCCAGATTAATGTCATTACGGGACTGGCGGCGTTTTTCGTGGAAAATAATGAAGGCATGATGCGCATGAAAAGGGTCGTGGTAGACCTGTTTTCGGGCTTGATTATTCCGATCAGTCTTTACCCGGACTGGATGTCCGCTATGATGAAGGTGCTGCCTTTTCAGGCCATAACGTATCTGCCAGGCTCGGTATTCACAGGTAGAGTGCAAGGCACAGGCATCTGGAATGTTCTTGGTATTCAGGTGCTCTGGTTTGTTTTGCTGCTTTTGCCGATGGTGCTGATTTGGCGGCAGGCGCGCAAGCGCTTGTTCGTGCAAGGAGGATAACGGAATGTACTATATGGGTCTGATCTGGGAATATTTAAAAAACTATATGAAGACACGCCTTACCTACCGCGCTGACTTCTGGGTAGAGATTATCTCGGATTTGCTGTTTCAGGCGACCAATCTGATCTTTATCTTTGTCGTTTTCCGTCATACGGACAACCTCGGTGGCTGGAGTGAGGCGGAAGTGTTGTTTGTTTACGGGTACTTTATGGTGCCATACGGTATCTTTAGCTGTTTTATCAATCTATGGGGGTTCAGCGAGCGGTATATTGTCAAAGGGGAGATGGATCGCATTCTGACGCGTCCGGCACACAATCTGTTTCAGATTTTGCTGGAAAATGTGGACCCGCCCTCTCTCGTAGGCTCGTTCATCGGGCTGATCATTATGATCATCAGCGGTGCGGAGATGGGACTGGTGCTCGAGTGGTGGCATATTCCAGCGTTGATTATTCTGGCGATCAGTTCAGTTCTGATCTACGCGGGTATATATACCACACTGACATCGCTCTCCTTTTATTCGGATGCACCGACAGGCATTTTGCCACTGATGTATAACATTCAGGGATATGGACGGTATCCGGTCACGATCTATAACAGAGCGATTCAGGTGCTGCTCACCTGGATTATCCCGTTTGCCTTTGTGGGTATCTATCCGGCCGCTCTGTTTCTGGATCGTATCGAGATGCACCGCATGGCTCTGCTGACTCCAGTTATGGGGCTGGTGTTTGCAACGATCGGGCTGACCTTGTGGAACTTTGGGGTGAAGCGGTATCGGGGAGCAGGCTCATAGTGGATTAAGGGTAATATGATACAGTAGGCTCTAGGGGTTGAATTTCATAAATATTAAGGAGGACATGCGCATGACTTTAAAAGAGGGTGTACAAGTACCGGATTTTGAGCTTCCATCCAGTTCGGGTGAGTCGGTGAAGCTGTCCGATTTACGCGGTAAACGCGTGCTGATCTACTTTTATCCGAAAGACATGACCTCGGCGTGCACACAGCAAGCCTGTGACTTCCGTGACCGACATGAGGAGTTTCAGGGCTTGAACACGGTGATTCTGGGAATAAGCACTGATCCCATGAAGCAGCACGACAAATTTATTGCCAAATACGGTTTGCCTTTTATCCTGTTATCGGATGAGGAGCATGTGGTTGCCGAGCAGTTTGGTGCGTGGCAGATGAAGAAAATGTATGGCAAGGAGTATATGGGCATTGTGCGTTCCACCTTCCTGCTGGATGAAGAGGGCAATTTGATCAAGCAATGGACCAAGGTTCGTGTGAAGGGACATATTGAAGAGGCGCTGGAGACGGTTAAGGCGCTGTAAGCTCCGATAATTCATTCTCTGTAAAAAAAAGAGCCCTGTTAAAACAGGGCAGAACTATAAACAGGCTGTATTCCGATGGACAGGATTCCATTCGAATGCAGCCTGTTTATTTATAGGAAAGAGCTTCTCCCTTGCGCTGCGTTTTCAAGCGCCTTCTAACAAGATGTATCAGTATCAGGCATGCAGGGATGATGATGCTGGCGGTAAAGTCCCAATCAAACCAGGGATACATAATGCCGCTCGTATAGAAGAGTATATCCGGAGCGATAACAATAGCCATTGCAAAGATGAGTAACATGGTTGGCAGAATGAGCGGCTGATAGGATTTTATGCGGGTTAACTGTGCAAGTCCGAGAATGAATCCGAACGTGTAAAGGAACGTTTTGACAAATGTAGAGGCTAGCCAGGCTGTTCCTAACAAGGCTTCGATTCGCTGAATGAAGTCACCGACGTTTATTTTTTGCGCGAGAATATACGATATGTAGATGTTATGTTTTGTTTGCTCGGGACCCATCACCAGCAGTGAGATCAGAAGAAATGAGGTCAGCATAATACCGCCTAATAACGCCGATAAAAACATGTCCCGTCGTTTATGCACACCATGTGTAACATAGGGAAGAAACATGGATAGTATGATGAGCTCTCCGTAGGAAGCAGTGCCGCCCCGTACACTCCCGCTAATAAACGCAAAGATGGGTGTGGATAGGAAAGGCATCAGATTGGAGGAGTCTGCCTGAGGCAGCAAGCAACAGATCAAAATAACTAAACTTAGCGTGATGAAAGGCACCAGAATTTCTGCGCTTCTTCCTAACGTGCCTAATCCCTTGAGTACAGCCCACCCTAATGTGGCAACAAATAGCAGGATGATTGCCCGGATCGGAGTTCCAAGGTATATCTGAGTGGTCAGAAAATCCCCCACTTCACGTATGCATACAGCCGCTCCCATAAGGAAGTAAAACAGGTAGGCTATAGCGACAGCGGCCCCGATCCATTTTCCAAGCACCTCTGAGCAAATTTCAATCAGAGTGAGATCGGGATACAGCTGATGCATTTTGAACTGAAGCCATAGAATGCCCATTCCGATGCCTTGCGAGATGATGGAACAGATCCAGGCATCCTGATTGCCTGAATAGGCTATGAGGGTGGGATAGATCAACATCATATCTCCGATGATGCCCAAAAAAGCTAGGATCGCAAATTGCCTTATGGTAAGCTTCTCCTGAATGAGCATGATCGGTACACTCCCTTTGTTTGACGTTTCTAGGCCATTCCTTTTTTGAGTTTCATTTTGGACTTGATCTGATGAATGATTAATAGCATAACTGGGAAAATCAGGCACAACGTTATATCCCATTCCAGCCAGTAAGGAATGGCGAGTGTAACGATAAAGGATAACGTGGGCGAAACGATATTGGACAACGCAAAGGCAGATAGAACTGATGGCAAAACAAGAAATCGTGAAGCCTTGAAGCCGAACAGCTCTGCTGTACCGACAATAAAGGCGTAGAGATAGATGGTGCTTTTAAAATAAGTTGAGATCAGCCAGGATGAGGCCATCAGCACTTCAATACGCTGAAAAAAATTAGCGATATTAATCTTTTGTGCTAATACAAAGGACCCGAAAATGCTGTGCTGGGTAAGGAAAAGACCCATGACCAGCAGAGAGATGGTGACCAGAACAGCCATAAGGAAATTTCCAAAACCAGCGCCTATGACAAGATCTCGTGTGCGATGAGCCTGCTGGCTTGAGTAGGGTAGCAGCATCAGGATCGGGATTGCTTCCCCTACCGGATAGATGAAGCTGACCATAAGTCCTTTGGAGATTTGTTGCATGTTTGTATCTGTAAATGGTCGAAGCTGGTCAAGATCTGTCTGGGGCAGAAGGCAGATGACGAGAACAAACATAAAAACAGTCACGATTGGCAGTAAAATTTCACTGCTTCGTCCAATTGTCTCCAGACCGTTATAGATGCCCCATCCAATGACAATGTAAAATATCAGAAGCACAACTCGAATCGGAGTAAACATAAAGATTTCGCTGGTCATAAAATCGCCAACAACACGCGCTTGTGTTGACGAGCCAAAAATAAAATACATAAGGTAAATCAGGGATAGCAGTGTGCCGGGCCAGAAGCCTAATATTTTCTTGAATATGCCAAAAAGATTTTCACCCGGATATGTATCAGCAAGCTTCACATAAAGATACATTAATCCCATACCAAGTGGGATCCCTATGAATGCATTAAGCCAGGCGTTTTGGCCGGAAAAGCTGGCAATGACCGAGGGATAGATCATCATCATATCGCCCATAACGATCATAATGGTCAGAATCGTCAATTGTCTTATTCCGAGCCGCCCATGCTCCGGCATAATATGTCAACTCCTTTGAGCTAGTTTCCTGTGATATAGGCCAGAAATTGATTAACGGGTTTGTAGACCCAGATGATAATGTAAAGGGGGCTTGGAAACTCCCATAAATTAACGGCAATAACGCCAAATACGATGCCTGTCAGCAGCAGGACAGAATACACAATCACTTCTTTCCATTCCTTCCGCTTAAACAGCTTGGGTAAATCAATCACCCCCATAAGGCACCCAACAACCACAACTGAAATTGAAAGCAGCACTTGCCCTCACTCCTTGGCTTTTTTGTTAAACGAATTATCCAGCGTACCTATGCGTCGAATCTGCACATTAGCTTCATATTTGATATCCAGGTTCATGAAATATTTGTCCCAGGTGTCTTCTTCTTTTTTGTAGAGCTTGGGGTACTTATGATAGATATCCTGTCCAAAACCGAAAATATCGACATGGTATTTGCTGCGTACCAGGCTTACGGTTTGTTTCATCAGTTCAACGATTCTATCCTGCGCATTCTGCTCCATTTCCTTAATGGCCTCCATCGAGCCAATCTCCATATCACATTCGACGGAGCCGACGGTAGATACATTTTCCACCTTAATTCGGATTTGCGGCTCTCCATTCACCATTTTGACACTGTGCTTGGTAGAGGTACGCAGTGTTTTTAATGTGACATATCCCCCTGCAGGGCAGTTCACGGCACCAATCGTTGATTTCACATTGTCGCGAATATAGTTGTATCCCTTCGAATGATTCTCATCAAGCCATCCAACGAGCTTATCTTTCTTAAACACACTCAGGCCGCTGAAATGAAGGGTAGCAAGGGACTTGACGGATTCAATATTTTTGGATTCTCCAGCAGCTTGAGGATCTCCGATAATCTCGACTCCGGTAATAACCGGGGACATGCTGGGGGTGAGAATGTATTGCATCAGCTTATCGGTTGTTACGGTCGTCGTTGGAGCCCAGTTCTTGGATGAAATATCGAGCGAATTGAACAGCTTTTCTGCAGGAATGTTATCCAGCGGAGTTAAGGCATCCAGTATTTGTGAAGCCGTAGTTCTACGCGCAACCATGACATAGTAGTCTGGTCTTGCACTAGGTTCCCGCATCAGTGCCTCAATGATGTCATAAATACCTTCCTCCCGTGCGAATGCTTCACTGAAAACGAGTACCCGTACGTGAGACAAAAAAATAGCGCGCGGGCTGGTCTCGGTAAGCTTCTGAATCGCTTCAAGAAGCGTACGGGCGGTAGCTTGATATTGAGTCACGGGAGTCCCCTTGCCTCCCCGAGATCGGGAGGACATCTCATTGGGCACCACCACCTGCGCGCTGACTTTGATCCGGTCGCCGTCTTTATCTACACCAAGACCCAGCACAATCCCGAGCTGATTTAACTCCTGGCGATCCCAGCAACCGCTTAGCAGCGGCATGATGATGACAAGAGACAGCAGCATGAGCAGATATTTCTTCATCACTTTTTCTCCTGACTACACTAGCGCTTCGTTTTTTTAGTTACTTGTCGGGTGACATTCGTTGTGCCAGAGGACAACGGTCGTGTTTTCATATGGGACCAAGGCACACGAAACAGTGTATCCTTCAGATCATTCTGAATGAATGGTGCGAATGGTGACATGTAGGGAACGCCAAAGGACCGCAAGCTGCACAGATGGGTCAGCGTAATGAGCAGTACAAGCAGAATGCCGTAGAATCCAAAGGCGGCTGCAAGCATCATCAGAACAAAACGTAAAATGCGGACGGAGATAGATAATCCATTTTCTGGAATGACATAACTGGAGATGGCCGTAATGGACACGATTATGACCATAGCCGCCGAGACAACGCCTGCGTCAACGGCAGCCTGTCCGATGACAAGTGTCCCAACAATGGATACAGCCTGCCCGACCGTTTTCGGAATACGAATGCCCGCTTCTCGTAAAATTTCGTACGTCAGCTCCATCAGAACCGCCTCAATGAAGGCTGGAAAGGGTACACCTTCACGCTGGGCAGCCAGACTGATAAGCAGGTTGGTGGGCAGCATCTCCTGGTGATAGGTGGTAATGGCAATATAAAAAGATGGTGCCAGCATAGCGATTAAAAAGGATAGATATCGCAGCATGCGCACAAGCGTACTGATGTCAGCCCTTTGGTAATAGTCTTCGGGAGATTGGAAGAAATGTACGAAGAGGGCGGGGGCCAACAGAACAAACGGTGTCCCGTCTACGATAATGGCAACCCGCCCTTCAAGCAGGGCAGCTGACACAGTATCCGGGCGTTCACTATTGTACACGGTTGGGAAAATAGTCATCGTTTTGTCCTGAATCAGTTCCTCAATGTAGCCACTCTCCAGAATGCCATCAATATCAATCTGATCCAGTCGTCTGCGCAGCTCCTCGACAACCTCCACGTTTACGGTGTGTTCCAGATACGCAACAGCGACACGGGTCTTCGTAACACGTCCAATGATGCGTTCTTCAATCCATAATTGAGGGTCACGAATTCGTTTGCGAAGCAGTGCAGTATTTGTGCGCAGGTTTTCCGTGAAGCCTTCCATTGGACCACGTACAACGGTTTGTGACACAGGCTCGCTAACCTGGCGATCCTCCCAGCCCGCAGCACCGATCTTAAGGCCGCGGGTAGAGCCTTCCAGCAGCAGGATTGCATCACCAGCCAGCAGTGCCTCCGTAGTATCATCCAAATTGTCGATAAGGAGCACTTCACTAGCAGTGAGAATATCATTCTGAATGTAGCTCAGGTGCTCGTTATCTGCAGAAAAATCGGGCAAGTTGCGCTCCTGCAACAGAGGCTGCAAAATGGCGAGATTCAAAATTTGTACATCCACGAGACCGTCGATGTATAACAAGACAGAGGGCCACTTATGCAGGCTTTGTAGCGGACGGATCATCAGGTCATTGCTATTCCCCATTATGGTTTTGTAATACTTTATATTCTCTTCCAGGTTCGGGTGAATGAGATGTGCATCGTGCTGAATCTGTGTATCCGCAGCCATGGGCTTCCCTCCTCAACCATCCTATATTTGCAAGTAGTATGACCGGGAGTGTTCCAGTTTATGAAAAAAAAGAAAGTTTACTTTCCTGCGGGAGCTTGGAGTCGTAATGTGTCATGAGCTCAAAAGAAAAGAAGCCGTGGGAGGGCACGGCTTCTTTCATGAAGGAGCAGACACGTACAAAGGCACTTTTTAGTCTGCATTTTGCTTTTGTCTTTGGCGAACCGGGACAGCTTTGCGAGTGCTGCGTCTTGTCCAGCTTCTGCGGTAACGATAGATCAC
Source organism: Paenibacillus barcinonensis (assembly GCF_003217495.1). Taxonomy (GTDB): domain Bacteria; phylum Bacillota; class Bacilli; order Paenibacillales; family Paenibacillaceae; genus Paenibacillus; species Paenibacillus barcinonensis. The sequence continues at coordinate 58,435 of NZ_QJSW01000026.1, forward strand.
GACGATGATTAGCACTACACCAATGGCTGCAATAATGACAGCGGTATACTGGTGAGCAAGCTGGAATATTGCACTCCAGCCGGGGCCGAACAGTTTGCCGATTCCTAGGAACAGCAGCACCCAGAACAGGGCGCCCGAGTAAGCGTATAGAGCAAACTTGCGAAATGGAATGGCAGCAATGCCGGAGAAGTATCCCGTGAAATGACGAACCCCAGGGATGAAGTATCCGATGAAAATTAATCCGTTGCCGTATTTGGCAAACCATTTCTGGGTTTTGTCGAGCTTGTCCGGCTTGAGGAAAAACCATTTACCATACCGCATAATAAACGGAAGTCCCGCCCGTGCTCCGATGAAATACGTAATCGTCATACCAATGGTCGTTCCTAAAAAGGCCAGGATAACAAGTGTTCCGAAGTCAAGCTGTCCTCTGTACGATAAATACCCTGCATATGCCATCGTCGTTTCTCCAGGGAAGGGAAGGGCAATAAACTCAAGCAGCAGGCCAAAAAACATAACACTATATCCGTAAGACCCGAATAACTGCTGGATCTTCTCAAGTAGTTCCAATAGGTTCACACTCCTGGCGTTCTCAAATACCTCGGACAGGCATGATTGATTGCTGAGCGTCCGTAGATGTTCGTTATGTTCTAATGCTACCGAAATGTGGATCAAGAATCAATTCCTGCATGAAGCTGCGGTAACAAATATTGCAAAATTATCGTTCAAATGACGTCTTTTTTGCGATTCGTCTCCATATAATTCTAACAAATCTGCTGAAGTCTATCAGCAAATCACTAGAGTGCTGGAGGTTGATTCATACATGACGTACGGATCGCAATTGTGGCTGGAACAGAACGGGAAGCTTGATCAACATGCATCATATGTTTGTGGAGGAGTACGTAGGTGGCCGGGTCTGTTCATAGGGTGTTTACTCAGCCTGATAATGCTGACAGGTATGCTTGGAACGGGGGCATCCTCTGTCGCAGCGGCGGCAAAAAGCGATATAACAGACAAGGTGGTCTATCTGAGCTTTGACGATGGGCCCGGCAAATATACACCCGAGGTGCTGGATATTTTACATGATGCAGGTGTGAAGGCTACCTTTTTTGTGTTGGGACAGCATGCGGAGCGGAAGCCCGAAATGATAAAACGAATTCACCGGGAAGGTCATGTTATCGGCAATCATACATATAACCATGAATACAGCGAGCTGTATCGGGATTTTCCATCGTTCTGGCAGCAGATCAAACGTACGGAGGATATCATTAACAGCATCATCGGCATTAGGCCTGTACTGGTCAGAGCGCCTGGAGGAACGTATGGACACTTTGATCATACTTATTTTGAGTTGTTAAAAAACGGAGGATACGCTGTCATGGACTGGAACGTGGACAGCGGGGACTCCAAGCGGAGAAACGTGCCTGCTGCCGAAATTGTTGCTCATGCTACAGCGGTCCCTTCGGGGATGTCAAATGCGCTGGTTCTGATGCATGATGGCGGAGCTCATGCCGAGACGGTGAAGGCGCTGCCTGACATTATTCGTTATTACAAGCAGCAGGGGTATCGCTTTGAAGTGATGCAGCCTTCGGATGAGCCTGTGCAATTTCAGGTCAAACCTGCGGCAAAATTTAAAAATCGTCCTTCTCCAAGCGTTGAATGGATTGCCAAGCATGTGGAAGCAAACACATCGCAGTGGACGTCAGCCAAATCGCTGAAGATTGAGCTGGGATATAGGACAGTCGAGCTTCAGCCAGAGGAATATCGCATTAAAGAGCAGAAGGTGCTTGTTCCTCTACGTAGTTATATAAACAAGCTGGGAGGAAACATTAGTTGGGATCAGGCTACAGGCACTGCTACCACTTGGTGGAAGGATCGAATTTTGCAGATCAATCCAGCCATGGGCACAGTGACCTCCAAACGCTTGCATGAACAGGGCGGTAGCTCTGTGCACGCTGTGATGGAGAGCCGTAATGGCACGATCTGGGTGGCAGCGGGAGAGTTGATGGAGCAGCTTGGAGCGAAGGGGTACATGATGCAGTCCAGAGACACCGAGTGGGTGATCACCCTAGACCCGCCATGGACGTCTATGGAATACAGTCACTCCTTTTCATTTCTTTGAAATATACCACCAATTTTCTGACTATTCTCTCTACTTCCGGGCAACACTGAATCATAGATTACGATAATCAGGATTCAGTAGCAGGGAAGGAGAGTTCAGTCCAATGAGCAAGATTCGAATAGAGCATGAACATGCTGTTGAACTGTTGAACAGGCTTGGCAATCGAATTGCCGATGTGATCATCGGTAAAAAGCAGGAAATTCAATATATACTAGCCGCCATGCTTAGTGAAGGACATGTACTGCTTGAGGATGTGCCAGGCACAGGCAAAACGATGCTGATCCGCACAGTGGCTTCTTCGTTAGACTGTGCGATGGGTCGCATTCAGTGCACACCAGATGTTATGCCAGCCGATGTGACGGGAGTATCCATATATCATTCAAAGTCAGGAGAGTTCAGCTTCAGACCAGGGCCGCTTATGAACAATATTGTGCTCGCAGATGAGATCAACCGGGCTTCCCCTCGGACGCAATCTTCTCTATTGGAAGCGATGGAGGAGCGCAGTGTAACCGTGGATGGGTCGACCTATGCATTGCCCAGACCGTTTCTGCTGCTGGCTACGCAGAACCCGCTCCAATTCGAAGGCACGTACCGGCTGCCTGAAGCGCAGCTGGACCGGTTTATGATGCGGATTACGCTGGGATATCCTAAGCCTGAGCAGGAAGTAGAGCTGTTGTCCCGAGTGCGGAGCCAGGAGATGCTGGAGAATATGCATCCGATTATGCTCGCCGAGGAAGTGGTTGCGATGCAGCGTGAAGTGAGGCAGGTGCATGTGGATACAGTGATCAAGCAATATCTCGTAGGTGTAGCTGTAGCTTCGAGAGGACATGATGCAGTGCGGCTGGGCATCAGTCCAAGGGGAACGCTGGCATGGATGACAGCGGCGCAGGCATATGCCTATGCACAGGGACGGAGTTACGTTGTACCGGATGATGTGCAATCCCTGGCTCTGCCCGTGCTTTCCCACCGGATTCAGCTGAAATCGGTGAATAGAGCCGACAGCAGTGAGGTACAGGAGCAGGTCATCCGTGAAGTGTTATCTTCTGTGCCTGTTCCTGTGCAGATGAGTGGGCAAGGCAGGGGACGTAGGGCATGAGCTGGGTTCGAGGAAGCTTCGTTCAAGTGCTGGTAGCTGTTCTTCTGATCGGTCTGTATCTGTGGCATGGAGGGAAATCCGCTTTATTTCTGGCGGCCATATCGGTGCTGGTTGGAATATACGGCGTAGTGCTGCAGCTCTTCGGGCCTCGACATATTCGTATAGAGCGGCATAGACGTCCGGGGCATATTGTGGCAGGGGAGAGCCTGCGTGTTCAAGTGCAGCTGGAATTTCGCTGTGTCCTTCCGTTATTGTGGATGGTCGTTTGTGATCATACACCTGCAGGTGTGCATCGCAAGCTGCTTTTTCCCGGTATGAAGAGGCAATGGTCTTATCAATATGAGTTAACGGGACTTGCCCGAGGTGTGCATGTGTGGAGAGAAGGACGGTTATATTGGGGAGATGTTTTTGGCTGGAACAAGGCCTCTGCGCTTCTTGAAGGTGAAGAGCCACTGGTCGTGGTGCCAGCTGACGGATATAGCGAAGGCTCTATCTGGCCTGAGGCTTGGGGGAATGAGGGAGAAGGTATGGGGGTTCATCCTCAACTGCTGGGGCCGTCAGGTATAGATGTTCGGGAATATCAGCAGGGAGATGCACTGAACCGGATTCATTGGAAGAGCACTGCCCGAACCGGGAAGCTGCATACGCTGATTCCCGAGATGCCGCAGCTCACTTCGCTGGCGATCATCGTATACGAGGAGAGCTCGGGTTACGAGAGAATTGATTCGGAGGATCAGACGCTTGAGGCGTTTGAACAGGCAGTGCATGGTGCAGCCAGTTGGGTCAGAGAGGCGGCCAATGCGCAGATACCTTGTGAGCTCTGGTTAAGTGGAGATGAGCTGACCCGTAGAGCAGACAGAACTGCGAAACCGGGAGATAGGTCAAGAAAACAGGGGCCAGGGACGGATTATGGTGATGTTACGGGTGAGCTGCAACGAGGAGGTGATGGCACTGGTGAAGGTGTGGCTGACGCATTACAACGGCTGGCTTATGCCCGAGTGGGTAAAGAGCGGTCTGCGGCTGGATCTATGCTGGATGTTAGCAGGCTCGAGCAGCTTCCTTACGGCTCAAGCATCGTCATGTTCACTGGACAGCTGGATGAACGACTGGTTAATTGGCTTGAACACGCCGCAGCTCTTCATTTTCAGGTCAGTGTACATCTAACAAGCAGTCAAGCAGCGCGGCAAGCCAGGGTCACTTATGGAGCTTTAGAACCTGACGCGGGGCAATTGGCGCGTTCCTTGGGAGCAGATTGGCATGAAGGAAAACGGCCGGCAGAGCAAGCGGAAATAAATGGACGGCTGCGTACCGAATCGGATACAAAGTCAGGATATGCATCGTTGGCTGCTACCGGTTCGTCTGTAAGACCGCAGCAGGTGCAAATATGGATCGACCGTCTTGTATCCAAGGGTGTACGTGTGCTCTGTCAGGAAGTATTTGCGACAAGCAGCACTTTGCTCGGCGGAAAGGCGGGGATTGTCGATGTGGGAGCGTAGCAAGAGGGTGGAAGCTGAAACCGCAGCTTCTGCCAAGCGGGCGAACAGGCATGACGATATGGAGGTCATATCGCCGTTATCTTCATCCGTGCACGGAACTGCTCCTGTGCTGTATCTGTGGTTGATTACAGCAGGGCTACTCGCCTTATGCATGGAATGGATCTATCCTGTCATTTCTTCCGGTCAGACCGGCAGCGAGCGCTTCGCTGCGGTCATGGCGGGTTATTCGGCAGTTCTACTGTCGGTGGGCCTGTTCAGAATCGGCTGGGCTGCCAGTATTGTGATTCGCATTCCGATGATCTATGTTGCGTTGTGTCTCATGTACGGGGCCAGTCATCCGACCGAGTGGGGCATAGCCTATCCTGGTCTACTTAATGCCGATCTTGGAGAATGGATCGACAAAGGCCGGTTTCGTGTCATGAGTCGTGAAACGAGAGGTTTGTTCATGCTCTGCGGCTGGAGCATGCTGCTGGCTTCGGTGCAGTATCTGCTGCTGCTCCGTCGCAGCATTGCATTGTTTGGTACAGGCACATTAGTCTATCTTATTTTACTGGAAAGTCTGGTTGGATATGAGGCGTATGGCTCGGTGGTACGTTCTGTATGCTGGCTCCTGTTCATTCAGGGTCTGCTGTATCTGCTGCGGCTTTCTGAAGGGACAGGTCATGCAGCGGCTGTGCGAGATGGGGCGATGCGGGAAGGTCAGGGGATGCATGGGGATGTTCATGGAAGAACGCATCTGAAGAAGGAGAGAAGTGAAAAGAACAGCTCATGTCCAATGCGAAGCAGGGTGGGCATGGCTTGGGTTGCTGTGTCAATAGGAAGCACTGTCTGTCTGGTCCTGATATCCATGCTTCCGGCCCGAATGAATGCCGTGTCACCTGCCGGGCATGTCTCTGTCATGGACACGGTTGAACGTTTAGCTAAATGGGCAGGGTATACACCTTCAGGAAGTGTACCTGCCTCTCTGAATGTGACAGGATACAGCACAGCTGATGCACCGATGGGTGCTCCGCTAGTACAGGGGAATGAGCCGGTGTTTACTGCGAGCACCCCTGTATCCACGTATTGGCGAGGAGAAACCCGTTCATATTACAACGGAAGTACGTGGAGTGATGTGGAGCAGCGATTCCATTATACAGACTCCTCAGGTGTACTGCGTTCCGATGGATGGGAGGAGCACCCCTACTGGAAGAGGGTTCGTCAGATCATCACGATGGAGCGGGAATGGCGAGGGCCTAATCCGCTGTTCGCGGGAGGCCTGCCGGTAAGCTTGTCTTTTCAGGATGGCAATGTGCTTAACAGCAAGAACGAGAAACGGCTGTTGTCGAGCGAAGATACAGGTACATTGTGGCTTGCAAGCGGCAGGAATCGGGAGGAACGTGTTCAGAACTACACCGTCGATGTGATGGTGCCCGATGTAACAGCGGAAGTGCTCAGGCGGAGCGCAGGTATGGTTAGGATGAAGAATGCTGGTATAGACAGGACGAAGAACGAGGGCCTGGACAAAATATATGTTAGTGGCAATGAAAAGCACGCTGGCCTACGTGGTAATAAGACTGTTGATGCAAAAGCACAACAGACTGCGAGCATGAATTATGGGCAAAGTATGGATTACGATGAGGCGAAACGTGCTGGTTCTGAGAAGTGGGACGGTAGCGTGGAAGAACAACAGCATGCTGGTGTCAATGAGAATGAGGATATTATGCTCGCAGCAACAAGCAGCGTGGGGTCGGATAACAAGCAAAGTAGGAATGATGATGCAAGACGTGCTGGCTCTGAGAGGTGGAGCGAGAGTCAGAAAGAACAATATCATGATGGATTGAATGAAGACATGCGTATTGAATTCGCTAATATAAGCAGCGCCAGCATGGATGGGAAGAGTGTTGACCTCAGTGTGCAGGAGGGTAGTGGCGGGAACAAGGTAAATGAGACCGATCCAGCATCCATCCGCAGAAAGGATTTGCAGCTGCCGGATACGCTACCCAAGCGTGTTAAGGATCTGGCTGCCGAGATCATGGGCACGAGTGCAACGAGGTATGATGCTGTACAGGCTGTACGCAGCTATTTGAAAGCGAATGCCCGTTACTCGCTGGATACCCGGATGCCGCCACGAGGCAGGGATTTTGTCGATGATTTTCTGTTTGTAACCCGGGCGGGGTATTGTAACCATTTCTCTACCGCCATGGTGGTGCTCCTGCGTGCCGAAGGTATTCCGGCACGCTGGGTGAAGGGCTACGCCCCAGGACAAGCGGACCCGCAGGTCCCTGGGCGTGTTATTGTCACCCAGGCGGATGCCCATTCCTGGGTGGAGGTGTATTTTCCCGGCGTGGGCTGGATGCCCTTTGAGGCTACGCCGGGGTTTGATGCAGCGCAGGCCGTGGATGCCAGCGCTGCGGTTGCCGCCGGGCTGCAGCCCGGCGAGGGGTCCCCGCTGCCGAGTGCAGGCAGCGGGCTGGACCGTGCGGGCGCGTGGCTTGCTGCGCGCGCCCGTGATGTGGCCGCGGCGCCATGGCCTGCCGCGGCATTAGCCGCAGCGGCGATGCTGTGCGCCGCTGCATGGGCCTGCGCGCTGCGGCTACGCCCGGCGCTGCGGCTACGGCTGCTGCTGGCATGGCCGCGCAGCAGCTTCCCGGACCGCGAGCGGCTGCTGCAGGCTGCCGCGCCGGTCTGGCACGCGCTTGCGCGCCGGTACGGCCCGCGGCCGCCGGGCATGACGCTGCGGGAATACGCAGCGTCACCCGCCGTGGCCGCAGGCACGGACGGCGCGGACATCGCGCGCTTCGCAGCCGACTGGGAGCGGCTGCTGTACGGGCCTGACCGTCCGCTGCGCGCGGACAGTGTCGACTTCCTGCGCCGGGCGCTTCGCCTGACCCGGCGCAGCCCCGGACGCCAGCGCTAATCCCTGCGCCAGCGTCCCGCAACCACCTGTTGCCAGCGTATATAACAGCGCTGGCAGAGCATAGGGTCCCGTTTACCCTGAGGGGGAACGGGACCCTTTTCAACATCAAATGCATGAAGTGCCTTACAGTTCCGCTCTGTGGGGTTCGGGAACGCTAACGATCTCCAGTGACGTTATTTGGCTCATTTTGGCTACTGTGCAAACGTAACGGTCCCCAGGAAGCTTATTTTCTTGAAAAGTGTTAGTTTTAGCCTGATTTTGATATTTTTAGTTCTAATAGCGTTTCTCAGGATCGTTAGATTTCTAACTGCCGTGGAGAGTGCGGAATAAGGTTCTGTGGGATCGTTAGCGTGTGGTGGATGCTCGACAGTGTGACAGAATCGACGGATGAGAGCGGTTCTTTGATCGGAGATTATAGGGGAATATCGGCACGGATGTGTAGGGGGAATTAGAGCAAAAGTAAGTGAACAAAGTAATGGGGGATATGAGGATTGAAGAGACCGATCAGATGTGATACTCGATTGAACAAATTTGCATCTTACACACGGGGCTTGGGGAATAACAAGAATTGTCGTCCTATGTCACATCTGCTCATTACTTGCTCGAAAAATGGAGTTTCGTCTTTCCTTGACGGTAGGTTTTGTCGTTGCGTATAATTAGTTTCATTAATTGAGGGAGGCACGGTAATGAATAAGCAGAATGAAATTGTGGTTGTCCTTGACTTCGGAGGCCAATACAACCAGTTAATCGCCAGAAGAATTCGGGATCTTGGCGTATACAGCGAGCTTTTGCCGTATAATACACCAGCGGAGAAAATTGCGGAACTTGCACCAAAAGGGATTGTATTCTCTGGTGGCCCATCCAGCGTATATGCTGAAAATGCACCTCACGTTGATCCGGGTGTTTATGACCTGGGCTTGCCAATCTTCGGCATTTGTTACGGAATGCAGCTGATGGCTCAGCAGCTAGATGGTAAAGTAGAGCGTTCCGAGAAGCGTGAATATGGTAAAGCCGATCTGGCGTTTGCTGAAGGTGCAGCACTGTCTAAAGGCATCGAAGGTGAACATACGGTATGGATGAGTCATGGTGACCACGTGGTTACATTGCCTCCGGGCTTCAAACTGGATGCAGGCACGGAAAGTGCGCCAATTGCTGCAATGAGTAATGACGAGCGCAAATTGTATGCAGTTCAGTTCCACCCGGAAGTACGTCACTCTGTTCGTGGTAACGACATGATTCGTAACTTCCTGTTTGAAATCTGCGGCTGCGAAGGCAACTGGACGATGGAAACATTTATTGAAGATACGATTAATGATATCCGTGAAAAAGTGGGCGACGGCAAAGTGCTGTGTGCACTCAGCGGCGGTGTGGATTCCTCCGTTGTTGCAGCATTGCTGCACAAAGCGATTGGCGATCAACTGACATGTATGTTTATCGACCATGGTCTGCTGCGCAAAGGTGAAGCAGAGAGTGTTATGGAGACGTTTGTTGGCAAATTCGACATGAAGGTTGTCAAAATTGATGCACAAGAGCGCTTCATGTCCAAACTCGCGGGTGTGGATGATCCAGAGCAAAAACGTAAAATTATCGGTAACGAGTTTATTTACGTGTTTGATGAAGAGTCCAAGCAGTTCGATGATTTCGAATTTCTGGCACAAGGTACGCTGTATACAGACATCGTAGAGAGTGGTACAGCGACAGCGCAGACGATCAAATCCCACCACAACGTGGGCGGTCTGCCAGAAGACATGAACTTCAAGCTGATCGAACCGTTGAACACATTGTTCAAGGACGAAGTGCGTAAAGTTGGTACGGAATGCGGCCTGCCGGATGAAATCGTACACCGTCAGCCTTTCCCTGGTCCGGGTCTCGCGATCCGTGTGCTTGGTGAAGTAACGGAAGAGAAGCTGAAAATCGTACGTGATTCCGACTACATCCTGCGTGAAGAAATTGCCAAAGCCGGTCTGGACCGCGAAATCTGGCAATACTTCACCGCTCTGCCTAACATGAAGAGTGTGGGTGTTATGGGTGACGCACGTACGTATTCCTACACTGTAGGTATCCGTGCCGTAACATCCATCGACGGTATGACTGCCGACTGGGCACGTATCCCTTGGGATGTACTGGAGAAAATCTCTGTACGTATCGTTAACGAAGTAGACAACGTAAACCGAATCGTCTATGACGTAACCTCCAAACCGCCTGCAACGATCGAGTGGGAATAGGTTTATTACAGGACGTTAACATTTAATATCATCAAAAGCCACGGAGCCTTGATCATTTAGGATTCGTGGCTTTTTTCTAATCGTCGATATAGAATAAAAAGACTAACTTTTTCAAAATTTACTTAGCAAAAAAAATGCTCTTTGGTTGTTGTTTCAATTGACTTCCAATATATGAGCCACTAGTATATAAGTAACAATGGCAGAGTTCAAGATCAGAAATAACTCTGGATTAGATCATAAATCAATTAATATTAGCACTACTTTTTCTGCTGGGCATAGTGTCCTTTATACACTATCCTCTTCCAATGGGGTACCTATTGGAGGAACAGCTTCTGGAGCGCAAATACCGAACTCAGGAACGGCTTTTGAAATGTCGAATAGTTTAGTGGATTTTAATCTTTCTTTTTTAAATGATGGTGCGAATACAAAACCATCCTCATTAACAACCACTGATACACGATTTGGAGTTAACGGTAGTGTAATTACTTCGACTTGGGAAAATAATGATATTAGTGCCGGTGAGGTTCTGGAATTTAAAATTTCATTGAATGATTTTAATTTCAAGCAGGATATTTATCTTTTTACTGAACTAAATACAGAACAAATAGACTCAATTAATGAGACCATTACAACTGACATCAAAGATATAGATTACATCCCCCCTAATGTTTCTATTCAGACGGGTTCAAATGAAAATCAATCCGTCAAGATTCCCTTGTTTAAGGTAGATGCAGATGGGCTGGGACTTACCAATGTGGGACTCTTACCACCAGCTATACCAGAGCAGTCTATTGCTGCTGCTGATAATGCCATGAATAAAGTTACAAATTACAGAGGGATTTACGGCGCTTTGCAGAACAGAATGGAGCATACCCTGACCAATGTTGGAAATTCATTTGAAAACTTAACTTCATCAGAATCTCGTATTCGTGATGCAGATATGGCTATTGAAATGATGAAGTTTACGCAAAAAAATATTCTATCTCAAGCAGCACAAGCCATGCTTGCACAAGCAAATGCTCAACCTCAGGAGATTTTGCAATTGTTGAAATAAGGGTTTACATGAATGTGAATTAGTAGTTCGAAATCCCGCACATTTGCCTTCTTGATGAAGGTCCTAACCAGATTTGTGTCCTAACACGTTAAAACAAGCTGTGAAACATGTCGTATGGGATATGCATTACCTAAATGTGTTTTGTTAAGAAAACCAATGATAAGTATTTTTCTCTGAAAAATAATAGTAAATCAAAATGCCGCCTCCATCGAGTTTTACTCAAGATGATCAGGTGGCTTTTTTATTTTTTCTCAAGCATTGCTAACTTTGAAAATATGAACATATCCAGCTTTGAATCCGTTATCAAATGCATATTTATTTACGGTTTCAATCGCTGAAATGGGTTGAATTGTTAAATAATACGAACGTTATTCAGAGGATTCTGATATAACATTCGTTTATATCATTGACAAAATAGATGACCCCTCCTAAAATGGTGATGGGAAACAAACAAATAGCGCATACTAATTCGTATAATCCTGGGGATATGGCCCGGGAGTCTCTACGAGATCACCCTAATGATCTGGCTACGAAGAGGAGCAGGCTAAGACATAAATTCTACATGATTGCGGTTGGACAGCATTCGCACATTAGAATTTTTTTTGTTCTTGGTCAACGGCCGTGTGCCTGCTTCTGGTCAAGCTGAACTCTGGGGAAAATATTTCTCAGGGTCATTTGTCGTTTTTCAATATAGCTTCAACATCTCTAAGGAGGAGTTAGTGAATTATGGATCGTTTCTTTAAACTCAAAGAAAACGGAACAAATGTTAGAACGGAGATCGTTGCGGGTCTGACCACCTTTATGACAATGGCTTACATACTCTTTGTAAACACATTGTTCCTGGGTTCGGCTGGAGCGGGCATGTCCGACAATGCGGTATTTTTTGCCACAGCCGTTGGTGCTGGATTAATGACTATTATTATGGGGTTGTTCGTAAACGTTCCGATCGCACTCGCTCCGGGTATGGGATTGAATGCATACTTTATGACGGTGGTTCTGAGTTCCAATGGTGCGATTAGCTGGCAGGCGGCACTTGGTGCTGTATTCCTTTCCGGTATCGTATTCATTATTCTGACGGTAACCCGAGTTCGGCAAATGCTGCTCGTTGCGGTTCCACAATCCATTAAAATGGCTATTACCGTAGGTATTGGTCTATTTATTACCATCATCGGTTTCAAACTCGCCAATCTGGTGGCGGTAACCGTGAATGTTGCACCTGATGCAGATTTGAGCAAGCCGATTCCGGGCAGCAGCTTTAACCTGTCCTTGGGTAACTTTGTAACACATCATGACGCACTGCTCGCTTTAATTGGTTTGCTGCTGATCGCCATCCTTATGGTCATGCGTGTAAAAGGCGCTTTGTTGATTGGGATCGTAGCTACAACACTGATCGGTATTCCAATGGGAGTAACGAATCTGAGTGGTCTGTCCAGCGCAAGCTGGTTGCCTAACTTCAGTGATTTGGCTGTGGGACAGCTTGATCTGAAAGGCGCCATCAGTCTTGGATTGTTCGAAATTATTTTTATTTTCACATTCGTTGAGCTGTTTGATACCTTCGGTACAATGGTGGGTACGGCGACACGTATGGGCATTATGAAGGACAAAGCCAAAGGTGAGAAAACGATCGGTAAAGCAATGCTCGTCGATGCAGTCGGTGTCAGCGCAGGTGCGGCACTGGGTACAAGTACGATTACGGCTTACGTTGAAAGTGCTTCTGGTGTAGAAGCTGGCGGACGCACAGGCTTGACCTCGGTAACAACAGGTTTGCTGTTCATTCTGGCTTTGTTTATCGCACCACTCGCATTGGTTGTTCCTTCTGCTGCAACGGCTCCTGCACTTATCATTGTGGGTGTTCTTATGATGAGCCAGGTACGCAGCATTGAGTGGGATGACTTCCTGCAAGCTTTCCCTGCATTTCTTACGATTGTTCTGATGCCATTTACAGGCGGGATCGCAAACGGGATTTCTGCTGGTATCGTGTCTTACGTCATTTTGGCTGTGTTTAGCAACCTCGTTACAGAACGTAAAGTGAAGGTGCACTGGCTGATGTGGGTGCTGGCGGTTATTGTCGTTTGCCGCTACGTATTTATTGGCGGAGAGTAAAGTGACAACTTAACTGCAATAGGTAGCGCAATAATGATGCAAGCGGAATTTCGATATGATATCGAGGTTCCGCTTTTTTGTTTCTTCTATATAAAGAGTGTTTTTATGCGCAAAAATAATGATGAGCTGCAAACTGGATGCATTATTGCATCTTTGTCTGGGGTATATTGCTCTAGACAAACAGCAAATATGGAGGCCGTAAAGGGGTGAAAGTATAATGCTGTTCTTCTATATTAAGTTGAAATAAAAATTCACACGATTTACTCCGATGACAGAAGAACCTTTTGATCTCTGTTGCATAGTCTTGATTGACTAAATTATTTTAAAATTTATGCTTGCATTCTTGAACTGTACATGGTATATTCTAATTCCGGCCAAGAAAACACGGTTTACACGGTGCGGCAAGCAGCTTAATAAGAAAGCTTCCAAAGAAGCTTGAAAAAAGAGCTTGCAAAGGTGGTTCGGAAATGATATGATATAAAAGTTGCTGAAACGAACGAGAATCAGTGACGGAACGAAGTTTGATCTTTGAAAACTGAACAACGAGTGAGTAAACATTCTGCTTGCAGAATGAACGTGAAGGTTTTTAGTGCGAGCCATCTGGCTGTATGAAAACTGGAACAACAATGAGATTTTTAATCTCGTCAGATTCAAAATGAGCTTATCGCTCTTTTCGATACACTGATGAGTTGCACAGCGTTTAACGATGCTGCGAAATTCATCTTTATTGGAGAGTTTGATCCTGGCTCAGGACGAACGCTGGCGGCATGCCTAATACATGCAAGTCGAGCGGACTTGAGGAGAAGCTTGCTTCTCTGATGGTTAGCGGCGGACGGGTGAGTAACACGTAGGCAACCTGCCCTCAAGCTTGGGACAACTACCGGAAACGGTAGCT
>NZ_QJSW01000027.1 GCF_003217495.1 Paenibacillus barcinonensis
AGCTACCGTTTCCGGTAGTTGTCCCAAGCTTGAGGGCAGGTTGCCTACGTGTTACTCACCCGTCCGCCGCTAACCATCAGAGAAGCAAGCTTCTCTTCAAGTCCGCTCGACTTGCATGTATTAGGCATGCCGCCAGCGTTCGTCCTGAGCCAGGATCAAACTCTCCAATAAAGATGAATTTCGCAGCGTCGTTAAACGCTTCGGAACTCATCGGTATATCGAAAAGAGCGATAAGCTCATTTTGAATCTGACGAGATTGTTAATCTCATTGTTGTTCCAGTTTTCATACAGCCAGATGGCTTGTATCAAAAACCTTCACGTTCATTCTGCAAGCAGAATGATTACTCACTCGTTGTTCAGTTTTCAAAGATCAAACTTCGTTTTGTCACCATCGCTTGTTCGCTTCAGCAACTTTTATATCATAACATTTCCGAACCAACTTTGCAAGCTCTTTTTTTCAAGCTTCTTTTGAAGCTTTCATATTAAGAGTTGCTTGCCGCACCGTGTAAACCGTGTTTTCTTGGCCGGAATTAGAATATACCATGTTGATATTTATAATGCAAGTCTTTTTTTCAAAAAATTATCACACGATGCGCATCCTAACAATAGGAGCTTACTGATCTAGACATACGGATATCATTGATACCATATACGACATTAGGCATATGCCTATATCACAATATAAATATATATTCACGAACATGTCATCCTGCTTTATCAGCCGCTGCCTTTTTCGGCCATAGGGTATAGGTAAAGCTAATTAGGAAATCAATCCCCAATATCATTGTCCAAACTCGGATTAAGCCTGAAAATACTTCTGTCCGGCCCGCATCACCAATCCACCATATCATTACAAACAAAATAGCACTGCCTATTCCCCATGCCACTAGATGTCTAACCCAGCCGATTCGCTCGTTTCTCGCATGCTGTACTCCGTACAATTTGTTCTTTCTTGGATTATCCCCGCTTCTAAACCAGTATTGAAAGTAACGATCCGCCCAAGCAATCATCTGATGACCAAAGGCAATGCTAACACCGATATAGATCGCAGCTATGCCATGAGCCATACTTGCCACAGCTCCGCGTTGTAGATCCATTACCGTCGCAACCAGCAACATTACATCTACAACCGGTGTAGCTGCCAATAAGGCGAGTCCTAATCTTGGTTTGCCCAGCATATAACGCACACTGAGACCAGCAGCGACGAATACCCAGAAGGCAATCTCACACGCTACGATGAAATACGCAATCATATAACTCCCCCCCTTTTTAAATAATACAACTGTATTGCAATTAATTTAACACATTTGTACCACAATAATCAACAGTGATATAATAGAGCTATGCCTAAAATTGTAGACCATGACAAACAGCGCGTACTCGTAGCTGAAGCTGCTTGGCGTGTCATCCGCAGAAATGGTATGGAGCAGGCTTCTGTTCGAAATATCGCTGAGGAAGCTGGCATCTCTGTCGGCTCGATGCGCCACTATTTTTCCACACAATCGGAGTTGCTCTTATATGCAATGAATCTTGTATCCGAACGGGTGACTTCCCGGATTCAGCGCATGACCTTCGACGGTCCTCCTATGGAAGATATGAAACGGCTATTGCTTGAATTAATGCCGAACACGGATGAGAAAATGGCTGAAATGGAGGTGTGGTACGCTTTTACTGCCAAATCCAAAACTGATCCCGCACTCAAAAAGCTGGCTGATACCGTTTATAACGATATCAGACGAGCTGTTGAAATCGTCATCACTTCGCTAACCAAGCTCGAGCTTTTCAGACCTGATCTGAATCAGGCACTGGAGATTGAAAGGCTATACGCGCTTGTTGACGGCTTGGCGATCCATGCTGTGCTTAGACCCGATCAGGTGACTAGCGAGCTTATGGACAAAGCTCTCACGTTACATCTAAACTCTCTGTGCGTGAGACAATAGAAGAAGAATTTCAAATAACAACTTGCTTAGATCACTACTCCGACATCTGCCAAACAAAAAACGCAGCCTATTCAATGACACCCCCTTTTAAATTCGGGACGTTCGCATTGAATGTCTGCGTTTTTGTTTTGCATTATTACCTTTTTCTATTTACCCAATAATGATTCGACCCTCTGGATGGCGATACAGCTTTTTCTCCTTGCGCGGACGAAGTGCGTATGCAATCGTTAATGGCCCGATTCGGCCCACAAACATGGTGAAGGTTATAATCATTTTTCCCCAGTTCGTCATCTCATGGGTTACACCAACAGACAAACCTACCGTACCAATTGCCGATGCCGCTTCAAACATCAGTGAGAGAAAGGGTGCATCCTCTGTCGTAAGCAGCAGCATGACCACAATCATGAATATACTGAGAGAAACCATAATGATAGTCAACGCTCGCATGAGCAGATCTTTCGGAACACGCTGACGGAAAAAGACGATATCCTTGTTCCCGCGAATCATCGCGTAGACTGCACCAATCATAATCAGGAACGTGGTTGTCTTGATACCCCCCCCCGTTGAGCCTGGAGAAGCCCCGATGAACATGAGCAAAATGAAGAAGAATTGAGTGGCCTGCCTCATCTCTGTAATATCAATTGTACTTGTTCCAGATGATCGTGTAGAGACTGATTGGAAGAACGATGCGTAAATTTTCTCACTCCAGGTAAGCGGGGCAAGAGTATGACCGTTCGTGAATTCAAACACAAACAATACAATTGCACCAATACCAATCAACGCACCTGATACAGATAGCACCAGCTTGGACTGTAACGACAAACGGCGGCGTTTGCGATATTCAAACAGATCATTCAGTACAACAAAGCCAAGCCCGCCCGATATGACAAGAATTGATGCGGTGATGTTAAAAATCCAGTCCCCTGTGTAGTGTTGAAAGCTATTGCCAAATAAATCAAAGCCACCGTTGTTAAACAAGGAAACTGAATGAAATATGCCATAGTACACAGCCTGCATGAACGGCATCTCCGTAGCCCACAGCAGTGCCAGAATAACCGCAGCAACTCCCTCAATGGTAAAAGAGAAAATCAACACCTTGCGGATAATTCGAACAATCCCCTCCATGCTATCCGCATTAATCGCTTCCTTCAACAATAGCCTGTCCTTGAGGGATATGCGTTTGCCCAGCACAAGCGCAAACAGCGTGGCCATCGTCATAAAGCCTAACCCGCCCAGCTGCATGAGGATCATAATCACAATCTGACCGAACAGGTTAAAGGTTGTTCCGATATCCACTACAACCAGCCCGGTTACACAAGCCGCAGATGTAGCTGTAAATAAAGCATCAATAAAATCCAGACGAGTGCCACTCTGATTGGAGATCGGTAGCATCAGCAGCAACGTACCTACGGATATGATCAACAGAAAGCCACCAACCAGAATCAACGGAGGGGATAAGAATCGGGCTATGTACAGCCTAAACTTCATGGAGGGCACCTCTTTTAACATACTTTGTAAACCCAAAGAGGAACTTGCCCTTCATTACACGAGCGGGCAGGTTCCTCTTCTATTATGAACGAAGACTACGTTCCTTATTTACTCTTGTGTGCGTGGACGCATATGCGGGAAAAGCAGCACATCACGGATGGACGGCGAATTGGTCAGCAACATGATCAGACGGTCAATACCGATGCCAAGACCACCTGTTGGCGGCATACCATATTCAAGTGCACGGATGAAATCATCATCCATCTCATGAGCCTCGTCATTACCGTGCTCTTTCTCAAGCATCTGTGCTTCAAAGCGCTGACGCTGATCAATTGGATCATTCAGCTCAGTGAAGGCATTCGCATGCTCACGTCCAACAATAAACAGCTCGAAGCGGTCCGTAAAGCGTGGGTCCGCATCACTTTTCTTCGCCAGTGGCGAAATTTCAAGTGGATGTCCCATAATGAAGGTTGGCTGAATCAATGTTTCTTCAACAAACTCTTCAAAGAATGCATTGAGGATATGACCAAATGTCATATGTGGTTCAACTTTTACATTATGCTTTTTGGCCAGATCATGAGCTTCCTCATCCGTCATATGTACGGAGAAGTCTACACCCACAACTTCCTTAACGGCATCCACCATGGTAACACGGCGCCATTGCGGCGTCAGATCCACTTCATGATCTCCATACTGAATGACCTGTGTGCCGAGCACTTCCTGTGCGATATGGGCTACCAGGTTTTCGGTCAAAGCCATGATATCCTTGTAATCCGCATAAGCCTCATACAGCTCGATCATTGTAAATTCCGGATTGTGTCGTGTAGACATCCCTTCATTCCGGTATACACGGCCAATCTCATACACTTTTTCCAAACCGCCGACAATCAGGCGTTTCAGATGAAGTTCAATCGCAATCCGCATGTACAGTTCCATATCCAGCGCATTGTGATGCGTAATGAACGGACGTGCCGCGGCACCACCGGCGATCGCATGCAGCGTTGGCGTCTCTACTTCCAGATAACCATGGGAGTCGAGGTAACGACGCATAGATTGAATGATTTTGGAACGCATAATGAAGGTTTGCTGCACATCCGGGTTCATAATCAGGTCTACATAACGCTGACGATAACGCAGCTCAACATCAGTCAGACCATGATATTTATCCGGGAGCGGGTAGAGTGATTTCGACAGCACTTCCAGGTCTTTTACTTTAACGGAGGTCTCGCCTGTTTTGGTTTTGAAAACAACGCCGGTTACCCCAACGATATCTCCAAGATCAAGCAGAGTGAACGCCGTAAATTTATCCTCTGGCACGCTATCCTGACGAACATAGATCTGGATTCGGCCGCTCAGGTCCTGAATATGTGCAAAGCTTGCTTTACCCATGCCCCGCTTCGCCATAATCCGTCCGGCAATACTGACTTCGATGTGCTTCTCTTCCAGCTCTTCCTTGGTCAGTTCTTCATACTTCTTCAGAATGGAGCCGGCCTCTTCGGTACGTACGTATTTTTGGCCAAATGGGTCGATTCCCAATTTGCGGAGCTCGTCCAATTTGTCGCGGCGAATCTGTAACAGCTCGCTAAGTTCGGTTTCCTGATTCAAGACTTCATCCGTCATGATCTGTATTCATCTCCTTATTTACATTGCAGCCTGTGCGTGGACGCTTGTCCATAATGCTGAAAAAAGCTTCCCTAAGGAAGCTTTTGTCTACTACACCTGACTGCTTCGTTACTACAGCTTTTTAATATCTACAATTTTATATTGAATTACGCCAGCAGGCACACTTACATCAACCACTGTACCTTTTTTCTTGCCCAAAATCGCTTTACCTACAGGACTTTCATTGGAAATCTTGTTCTGAAGCGGATTGGATTCCGCAGTACCTACAATCGTATATTCCGTGATGTCACCAAACTCCAAATCTTCAACAATCACGGTAGCACCCACGCTCACAGCATCGGTATCGATCTCGTCGCTGTTAATGATCCGTGCATTACGAAGCATTTTCTCCAGCGTAATGATACGTCCTTCAATGAAAGCTTGCTCGTTCTTCGCATCTTCATATTCGGAGTTCTCACTGATATCACCATAGCCGATAGCTACTTTGATCCGCTCAGCCACTTCACGGCGCTTCACTGATTTCAGTGTTTCCAGTTCTTCCTCCAGCTTCTTGAGTCCTTCTGGTGTAAGGATAACTTCCTTGTCGCTCATCTCAACCGATTCTCCTGTCATGGGAATAATTTGATTGTACGGCAACGGAATCAGTGCTGATGACAGAACTCCGCCCGCATACATCTTCAAAACTATATGAAGTTCTCCAGAGAAATAGAATATTCCTCCTGATGCACTAATACTTAGCAAACGCACATGGCGAATTTATACTGAGAAATTATAGGGGAACGGTCTCGAAAAGTCAATGTTACGTCCCCTATGGCTGTAAACGTTTTACATCGAGGCTGAGATAATCAAGAGGCGTTTTCGGCAATGACCGGTTCGGACTCCAGGTTACCTTCGATTTTCAGCTGAGCTACAAAGTTCTCCAGAATGCCCACCATCTCATCCCGCTTGGTGCCTTCCATAATAACGTCTTTGATGCGTGCTGATCCCTTTAATCCCTTCAGGTACCATGCCAGATGTTTACGCATCTCAAGAACTGCAACCGTTTCATTCTTAAGTGCGATCAATCGATCCATATGCAGAACAGCTACACGGATTTTCTCTTCGGCATTCGGGTCTGGAAGTAGCTGGCCGGAGCTCAGGTACTGGATTGTCCGATACAGCATCCACGGATTGCCCAGTGCTGCACGCCCGATCATCACCCCGTCACAGCCTGTCTCGTCCAACATGCGACGAGCATCCTCAGGGGAAGATACGTCGCCATTACCGATTACAGGAATTGAGACAGCTTCTTTAACATTTTTGATATGCGACCAATCCGCTGTGCCCGTATACAGTTGCTCCCTGGTCCGGCCGTGTACGCTGACAGCACTTCCACCAGCACGCTCCACCGCAAGAGCATTTTCCACCACATAGATATGCTCGTTATCCCAGCCGATCCGCATTTTCACCGTAACCGGCTTCTCGACAGCTTCCACAACGGCAGATACCATCTCGTAGATTTTGTTCGGGTCCAGCAGCCAGCGCGCACCTGCATCACATTTGGTTACCTTGGGTACAGGGCATCCCATATTTATGTCAATAATATCCGCATTCGTTTCCTTATCCACGATTCTGGCTGCCTCGACAAGTGATTCGCGGTCGCCTCCCCAAATCTGCAGACTAAGCGGTTTCTCGCGTTCATCAACAAACAGCATCTCGCGTGTCCGCTGGTTCCCATGCACAATCGCCTTACCGCTAACCATCTCTGCGCAGACAAGACCTGTGCCGAACTCTTTGGCGATCAGACGAAAAGCCGGGTTACACACCCCCGCCATCGGTGCCAGAACGACCTGATTCTTCATTTCAATATTGCCAATCTTCAGCATGCTCGCTGTTTCACCCCTTTATCCATTCTTGAAGCCGAAACTGTACCATAGCAGATAAAGCTCCAGAGTTAACCTGATTTATTTCACGTTGTTCGTTACCGTTTCGTATAGCTTTGGCACACCAGACTCTTCGTTCTCATTACACCATATCCTTGTTATCGGGATTGACCCTGTAACTCCTCCACACTGATCGCCAGCACATCAGCAATCTTGCTGAGCTCCTGCTGCGTCACCCTGCGATTTCCACGTTCAATCGTTCCTAGAATGGCCAGGGATATGCCCGTCTCTGCTGCAAGCTCATGCTGCGTTAACCCTTTCAGCTTCCGGAATGCCCGTATTCGATTGGCCAATTGCATGTTTTCCAACGCTGTATTCCATCCTTTCCATCCAGTACAGACAACGATGCGTGTACAAAGGTATACAAGCCTGATGCCTCATCCTGCGGCACAATGTCCGACAGCGGCACCAGCACAAATGCCCGCTCTCCCATCCGGGGATGCGGCAGCTGAAGCAATTCGGTTTCTCGCGTCTCACCGTACATCCAGAGCAAGTCCAGATCCACGGTACGCGGACCCCAGCGAATATCCCGAACACGTCCAAGACGATTCTCCACATCCAGCAGCTCCGTGAGCAAAAGCTCGGGCGCCAGACTTGTACGAACTGCAATAGCCATATTCAAAAACGCAGGCTGATCTACATACCCTACCGGCTCCGTCTCATACAGCGCAGAGCAACGCAGTACAGATATGCTGGGACGGGCATCGAGAAGCGTAAGCGCCTCTAGCAGCGTCTGCTCCCGATCACCCAAATTAGCCCCCAAAGCAATATAAGCCTCTGAGGATTCAGAGGTCGAATGTGCAATCATGATTGGTTCTCACTTTCTTGAGCGGCGAAGCTCTACCGTTACGCCACCAAAATGAATATCAAACGGCGGATGCGGCTTCGTCACCTTGACTGTCAATGCATTGATAATAGTATAAGTGTCTAGTAAAGAAGATGCAATATGTTCGCCCAAAGCTTCAATTAACTGGAATGATGTATTTTCAACCATCTGTTTCACCAGCTCGTGAATCTCTGCATAATTAATCGTTTTGGTCAGATCATCATTGCGCCCAGCCTCACCAAGGTCCATATCAATCTCCAAATCAATGTAGTAGCGCTGCCCCAGCTTCCGCTCTTCCGCAAATACGCCATGATACCCGTAATACTCCATACGATGCAGCACCATTCTGTCCATCCGTTTCGCCCGCCCTCTATCTGAATTATTAACATGTAATGTAAAAAACGCTTCGCTCCCCATGGAAGGGCAACATCCGCCCTCCATCAGGATCTTCTCCGCAAGCCCGGAGAGCGATATAACATCGCATCACACATGTCCGCCGTTCTTCGAATCGGCTTCACATCATGGACACGTACCAGTTGGCAGCCTTGGGCAATGCCAAACGCGACTGTCGCCGCTGTACCTTCCAGCGCATCGTCCGCACCGACATCCAGGGTATGCTGGATAAACCGTTTGCGGGAAGTGGCGAGCAGCACAGGATATCCCAGCTCATTAAGCAGACCAAGAGAAGACATCAGCTGCAAGTTCTCGGAAATATCCTTCACAAAGCCGATGCCCGGGTCCAGTATAATCTGATGCTCCTGAACACCCGCCGCAAGTGCAAGCCGAATGCTGGCCTGCACATCACGCACAACGTCGTGCAGATAGTCGGTATAATGATGTTCCTGCCGATTATGCATCAGAATAATGGGACATCCCAGCTCAGCTGCTGTCCGGGCCATCGCCGGGTCTGCCTTGGCTCCCCATACATCGTTAATGATATGAGCGCCCGCCTGAATGGCCTGACGCGCAACATCCGCTTTGTATGTGTCCACCGAGATCGGTATGTGCGGCGCTTGGGCGTGCAAGGCTTCAATCACTGGAATAATCCGGCCAAGCTCCTCGTCTGCGCTGACCACCTTCGACCCAGGGCGGGTGGACTCCCCGCCGATATCAATCAGATCGGCTCCGTCTGCCACCATCTGCTTCGCATGAGCGACAGCTCGTTCCACACTATTGTAACGTCCACCATCCGAGAATGAATCAGGTGTCACGTTTAAAATGCCCATAATCTGTGTTCGGGCCCCCAGCGTAAGTGAAGCTGGCCCCCATTCATATTTTCGTTCATAGATGACTGGTGTAAGTGTCATGAAGTATACCCCGCTTTCTTCCGGTACATACGCAGCAGCACAGCAGTAACCGGGCCAATCTGTCCATTGCTGATCGTTGTCTCTTGTCCGTTCAAATCCCGCAGCGTTGTCACTGGAACAAGCTCGGCCACCGATCCGGTCACAAATATTTCATCCGCCTGCCGCAGTTCCTCCCACGGCGACTCTGTTTCCTTGCAAGCAATGCCCTGCTCGGCGGCGATTTCCATGACCACCGCTCTGGTGATGCCCGGCAGAATGCCGGTGGATAGCGAAGGGGTATAGAGCACCTGCTCACGCACCCAAAACACATTGCTAACCATGCCCTCTGCAACATTCCCCTCACGGGTAAGCTGTAGCCCCTCTGCGCCCTGCACTCGCTGATCCTGCTGGGCAAGCCGGTTTAGTTCACGCTTGGCTAATATGCTGTTCATGTAGTGCAGCGACTTGAACCTGACCTCGCCTTCCGGCGTATTGCGCGGTGTAGAGAGACGTTGAAGCATTTTACCATTCTCATACAGGATGGGAGAGGGTTCGGGCAGTGCTTTTGCCAATACGATGTGGGTCGGAGCGGTGTAATCTCCTGAAGGTAAACCGAGCGGCGCTTCGCCAGCAGATACGGTATAACGCACGTAAGCATCCTCAAGCTGGTTAACCTCCATCAGCCGAGATATCCAATCAGCTACTTCATCCTCAGTCACCTCAAAAGGGATACCCAATTCCGCACAGCCTGAAGCCATTCGCTCCAGATGTCGTTCCAGAAGGTAGGGCTCACCCCGGTATGTCCGAAATGTCTCAAACAGCCCGAGCCCGTACAAAAAGCCGTGATCCATTACAGGAACCACGGCGGATGCCAGTTGAACCAGCTTTCCGTTCAGCGCGGCATATTGCATGTTATACAGTTGCCTTCTGCTGTGACAGGAAGTTGCGAAGCATCTGATGACCATGGTCTGTAATAATGGATTCCGGGTGGAACTGCACCCCTTCGATAGCATACTCTTTGTGACGCAGACCCATAATTTCACCTTCTGCCGTCTCCGCCGTAATCTCCAGGCAATCCGGCAAACTGCTGCGCTCCACAATCAAGGAATGGTAACGTGTTGCTGTAAAGGGGGAAGGAAGCCCGGTAAATACCGACGTTCCCTGATGATGCATCTCGGACGTTTTGCCATGCATCATACGATCTGCACGAATGACATTGCCGCCGAACGCCTGTCCAATCGCCTGATGTCCAAGGCATACGCCAAAGATTGGAATGCTGCCTTTAAAATGATCAATAACCGCCAGACTGATCCCCGCCTCATTCGGCGTGCACGGCCCTGGAGAGATCAGAATATGATCCGGTGCCAGCGCTTCAATACCTGCCAGATCAATTTCGTCATTGCGGCGAACTTCCACCGTCTCCCCCAGTTCACCCAGATATTGAACCAGATTGTACGTAAAGGAATCATAATTGTCGATAACCAGAATCATATGCTCGCTCCTCCTCATCTTCCAGCCGCAGCATGCGGCTGGAACCTGATTTATTTTAGTTTGACCGCTTCATTCCGTTCAGATTGCTTCTCCGCTTCAGCTCGTTCACTGTAACTCACAGCTCTCATCATCGCTCTGGCCTTATTCCGACACTCTCTGTATTCACGGTAGGGATCAGAATCAATGACAATGCCTGCACCAGCCTGCACATACCCTGTCCCATCCTTGATCGCAAGGGTGCGAATGATAATATTCAGCTCCATATTGCCACTGTAATCAATCCACCCGATGGAACCTGTATAGGGACCTCTACGCACCGGTTCAAGCTCCTCGATAATTTCCATCGTACGCACTTTGGGAGCCCCCGTTATCGTGCCGCCCGGAAACGTTGCGGCAATGACATCATATACCGACAATCCCTCCGCCAGTCTGCCTTCTACCTGTGATACAAGGTGCATAACATGCGAATATTTCTCGATTGTCATTAACTCGGGCACATGGACCGAGCCATATGCGGCAATTCGTCCGATATCATTACGCTCCAGATCAACCAGCATAATATGCTCGGCTCGCTCCTTCTCACTACCCAGCAGCTCCTCCGCCATAGCCTGATCTTCTGCCGCATCACGCCCTCTTCTTCGCGTTCCGGCAATGGGACGTGCACTGACCTTGCCATTCTCAACTTTAACCAATAATTCAGGGGAGCCACTGACCAGCTGGAAGTCTGAACTGCGAAGCATCCCCATATACGGAGAAGGGTTCACGATTCGTAGCCATTCATAGATGTGCTCACCACTGGATTGAAGCAGCTTCTCATGCCTGAGCGACAAATTAACCTGAAACACATCACCTTGACGGATATACTCCTGTACCTTGTGCACCGCCTGTTCAAAGTCCTCCTGCGGGAAGGTCGTATGCCAGCCTTCTGTTTCCTGCTCCGATTCTTCCCGCCGCAATGCAAGATGCACCTGTCTATGACGCAGCTCCAGAGACTGCTGCTGCTCTTCTGCCTGAGCAAAGCCCAAAATATGAAGCCAGCGCTGCTGCATGGCTAATGCACGCCCCTTCGCTTCCACAAAGCGGCTGTGCAGATCCTGCTGCCCTGGATTCCATTCCATATGCACCATACAGAAGAGCACCTGCTGCTCATGGTCGTAAGCCCATATTTCCTCAAAACGCATCCACCAGTAATCCGGCAAAGCAGGATTGTCCTCGGCCAGCGTTGGCAGCTTCTCCAGTGACCTTGCCACATCGTAGCTCAGGTAACCGGCACAACCGCCTGCGAAATCCGGTGCTCCGTCTACCTTTGGTGCGCGGTAAGGCGCCATCCATCTTTTCAATACATCGAGCGGCTTGCCCTGTTCTGTCCGTGTAACCCCTTGAGATACGTCGTGAATGGTGGCCTCCTGCCCTTTGCCAGAAACGATGGATACGGGATTTAAGCCAAGAAAAGTGTACCTTCCTCCCTTACCATTCTCCAGCACAATAGCATCAGGGGATGCATAATGCCATGCCGCTTCCCATGTCAGCGGTAAACCGCCATGATACGGTCCCTCATCCGACCTCGTAATATAAGGCAGCATCGTCCAGCCTTGTGCAGCCCACGCTTCCCAGTCGGCGTAAGTAGTCATCTGGTGTGTCATTGCGGCCCGCCGCCCTTTCCTCTGTAGCCATATAACGTTGACTAGTACTTTACGCAGGCTCTTGTGACGGCATAAGCTAAGCTTCCATTGCAGCTTTCTTTGAGAAAGCATTTAGGCAAACAGCTTGCTTTTCACATTTTCTGTCTTCTCCGCATTGTGTACGTCTGTTCAACTTATATAGTTCTTATTGTTTGATAGTATACTAAAGCGTCGTTGCTTTTAAAAGCATTACGCAAAAAATCCTCCCCACCCGTCAGGGCAGGAAGGATTAATTTATTTTACGAAGGATACGGCAACAACAGCTTAACAGAATATAAAGTGTATGCCGGATCGTTGTACTTAGGCTTACCCCTCAAAATTGTACAGCGGCGTGCTCAGGTAACGTTCACCATTACTTGGTACGATCACAACTACACGTTTACCTGCTCCAAGCTGTTTCGCCACCTGGAGACCTGCGCGAATCGCTGCACCGGAAGAAATGCCGGACAGAATGCCCTCTTCTTTTGCAACCGTGCGAGCTGTTTCAAATGCATCATCATTCTCGATGTGGATAATTTCGTCGTAAATTTCCTGATCCAGAATCTCAGGGATAAAGTTTGCACCAATACCCTGGATTTTGTGAGGGCCTGGTTTGCCTCCAGCAAGGATTGGCGATGCTGCCGGCTCTACCGCTACAATTTTGATGCCAGGAAATGCTTCTTTAAGCACTTCACCCGTGCCCGTAATCGTTCCGCCAGTACCAATACCTGCAACGAATGCATCCACTGTTCCACCTACGGACTGAATTGCTTCAACAATTTCAGGACCTGTCGTTTCACGGTGAATTTTCACATTTGCTTTGTTCTTGAACTGCTCAGCCATGAAATATGTTGGATTCTCTTTGAGCAGTTCCTCGGCTTTCTTAACTGCGCCGTTCATTCCTTCTGCCCCAGGGGTAAGTACCAGCTCGGCACCATAAGCACGAAGCAGGTTACGACGCTCCAAGCTCATCGTTTCGGGCATTACAATAACAGCCTTGTAGCCTTTAGCCGCAGCGACCATCGCGAGACCGATTCCTGTGTTACCGCTTGTTGCTTCAATGATGGTACCGCCTGGTTTCAGCTTGCCTTCTTTTTCCGCTTCTTCAACAATGCTTACCGCGATACGATCTTTAACACTTGATCCCGGGTTCTGATACTCCAGCTTCACCAATACTTCAGCGCTGCCTTCAGGTACGATACGGTTCAGACGGACAAGCGGTGTACCTCCGATGAGTTCAGTTACGTTATTGACTACTTTAGCCATATGAATGCCCTCCTTAGTGGGATAAATATATTATTAATTCATGTATGTCATGTCTCGATGTATTTATATCCGAGTAAACGAGTAGGTATTTGATTATTTTCATCTTATCAACGTTACACGACATTGTCAATATGAGTACTCAAAAAAATACTTTGCCTTAGGCCCGGGGGCCGTAGACAAAGTATTTTTATCCAGATGCAATATCTATAAGACAGGACAATAGTCACTCATGATTATGATCTCAGGATGCCGGAATCTCAGAGATAATCACGGCTTTGTATTTATCTCGCAACATCTGCTCCACCTGTGGCAACGGATCAGCCTGACTTAGCGCAAGCTGCAAGCGAATCTCTTCATGTACTTCCTCAGGTGATTGCTCCTGTCGCTCGGCTTTATCATTCAGCTTGATAACAGCATAGCCGTCTTCCACTTCAACCGGACCACCAAGTTCACCGACTTGCAGCTGAGCAGCAAGCTTTAGAATCGACTTAGGCTGAAACGGATCATTCTGTTCAATCCAGCCCAGCTTGCCGCCAGAGTCACGGGAATAGCTGTCCACCGATTGTGTGAGGGCCGCCTCTTCAAAATCCTCCCCGTTCCTCAATGCAGTCAGCAAAGCCTCCGCTTCAGATTTCTCTTTGACAACAATCATGGACAGGTCATACTTCTCGGGTGTGATGTAGTCTTCACGATGCTCTGCCCAATACTGTTTAATATCATCATCCTTGATCTGTATGCCCGAGGTAGCGATCTTCTCCAGAAGTAAACGATAACCCGCCTCCAGCTCCAGATCCTGCTTTGAAAGACCAAGCTGCGATTTCATCGCATCATAATAAGACTTCTCGGAGTCATACCCATCCATGGCCTCAGCCATTTCTTTGGCAATCTCTTTTGGAGTCACAACCAGATTTCGCTGAACAGCCTCGGCATATACCGCTTTCCGATTCAGCATCTGAAGCAGGATTTCACTTCCGTAACGCCGTTTTAATTCATTAATCCAGGCTTGATCTGTAATGACTTCCCCATTAATGGTTGCAACAGTGCTGCCCTCTTCCTGATTCGTATCCTGAGGTTTCTCCGCTTCGTCTTTGCCTTGGTTGAGCACCTGCATAGCCATTACTGTACCCATAACCACTACACCCAGTGTCAAAATAACAACTGCTGTCCACAGTCCTTTTTCTTGTCTGTTCATACCTCATCCCGTCCCTGCATTGATCAGCTCTTCGCTTGTTCTAGGATGGTTTCTAGCTGCTCTTTATTAAAATCATAGGATTCGTTACAGAATTGGCAAACCACTTCAGCCTGCCCTTCCTCCTCAATTAACTGCTCCAGTTCGACCTGGCCCAGACTAATTAACGTTGTCTCCAACCGCTCACGTGAACAACTACAATTAAAACGAATATCCAGCTCCCCCATGACCTGCACATCTGGCAGAAGACGGCGCAGCAGCTCTTCCAGCTCAAGCCCCTCGTTCAGCAGGGTTGTTACGGGCGGCAGAGCGCCAATAGCATTCTCAATCTCCGTGATCTCCGGGTCTGTTAACCCTGGCAGCAGCTGAATAATAAAGCCACCCGCGACGATAACCGAGTTATCTGTATCTACCAAGACACCCACCCCGACTGCGGAAGGCGTCTGTTCTGATTGTGCAAAATAATACGTAAAGTCTTCACCCAGCTCACCCGAAATAATAGGGATGCTGCCACGGTACGGCTCCTTTAATCCCAGATCCTTGGTGATGTTGATGAAGCCTTCTGTACCTACAGCTCCGGCTACGTCCAGCTTACCAAAACGGTTGCTTGGCAGGTGTACATGCGGATGAGTAACGTAACCCCGTACTTCACCCTTGGCATTGGCGTCAGCTACAATCTGACCAATCGGGCCATCTCCATTCACTTGGATGGTGAGTTTCTCATTCCCCTTCAGCATCGCTCCCATAATAGCCGCTGTTGTTACTGTACGCCCCATGGCTGCTGTAGCCGTGGGAAACGTATCATGTCTTCTTCGCAATTCTTCCACCAGCTCCGTTGTCTGAACGGCAAAAGCCCTTACCTTTCCGTTCATTGCTGTACCACGGATCAACCGGTCAAGCTTGTTGTTGTTTTCCAAGTCATTCAGCCTCCTTTGGCGTAAAATTTTGTATCCATTCCTTTAACAGAAAAAAACGGCTCAACATTAGAGCTGATCCTCCAGCCTGCTGTATGCCGCCCTTTGTATGTCTACCTTTCCGTGTTCCGCTCATAGATGACTCGCAGCCCCTCAAGCGTAAGCAGTGGGTCAACCTTCTGGATACTTCGGGTCTCTTCAGCAATCAATGAAGCAAGGCCACCCGTTGCAACCACCATAGGGTCAGCATTCATCTCTTGACGAATCCGCTCCACGATGCCGTCCACCTGTCCGGCATATCCATAGATGATACCAGACTGCATTGCATGCACCGTATTACGTCCAATCACTTTCTTGGGCTTCTCCAGCTCTATACGCGGCAGCTTGGCTGCCCGCTCATAAAGCGCCTCGGTAGCGATGTGAATGCCGGGCACGATGGCTCCTCCTAAATAATGACCCTTTTCATCAATGCAGTCAAACGTTGTGGCTGTTCCAAAATCAACGACCACAAGCGGGCCGCCATACTTCTCTACGGCCGCCACAGCGTTTACGATCCGGTCCGCTCCAACCTCGCGCGGATTCTCGTATCGCAGGTTCAGGCCGGTTTTGATGCCCGGCCCCACAAGCAGTGGTTTTCTGCCCACGTATTTCTCACACATCGTCTCAATTACATTCACCAGCGGTGGAACCACCGATGAAATAATGACACCCTCAATGTCGCGAGCCGAGATACGGGACATATGAAATAAATTATAAATCAATACGCCGTATTCATCTACTGTCGACTGACGAGATGTGCTGAGACGAAAATGGTGCAGCAGTTCACGGCCCTGATATACCCCGAGCACAATGTTACTGTTGCCCACATCGACAACTAGAATCAAAGAGGTTCACCCCTCTTTCTTTTCGTTTAAATCCAGGCTGATGTCCAGGCTCTCAAAAGAATAGGTTAACCTGCCAACCGAAATTACATCCACACCCGTCTCGGCAATTCCACGAATCGTCTGCAGAGAAACGTTCCCCGATGCCTCCACCTTCACATGCGATGCCTGTTCACGAATCAGTGCAACTGCCTCGCGCATCCGATCAGGCTGCATGTTATCCAGCATAATGATATCCGCTCCGGCATGCAAGGCTTCCTGTACCTGCGCCAGATTTTCCGTTTCTACCTCAATCGTCATCGTATGCGGAATGACAGTACGTGCACGATGCACCGCTTCGGTGATTCCGCCTGCACCCTTGATATGATTATCCTTGATCATAACAGCATCATATAACCCGAATCGGTGATTAGCGCCGCCGCCAACACGCACAGCATATTTTTCCAGCAGGCGATGACCTGGTGTTGTTTTGCGTGTATCCACCAGTCTCGTCTTCAGGCCTTCAAGTGCATCCACGTAGGAACGTGTGCGCGTAGCAATGCCCGACATCCGCTGCAGCAGGTTGAGCGCGAGCCGTTCACCGGTCAGGAGCGAATGTGTGCTGCCTTCGACAACAGCCAGTATCGTGCCTGGATTAACAGCATCACCATCACTCACTTTTGCAGTAAACCGAAGTGCTGGGTCAACGACTTGAAATACAAGCTCAGCAATGGGCATGCCTGCGATGATTCCCTGATCCTTGGCATGAATCACGGCTTTGGATTCACTGCCTGTGGGGATGGTCACACTGGTTGTGACATCTCCCGCACCTACATCCTCGCGCAGCCAGCCTTTAATCGTCTCGATCAATTCTTGATTGTATCCATTCAGTATCATGACATCCATTCCTCCACAATCGCTTGTTCTCGCTGCTGCAGACTATGCTTCTGCCACATGGCATCGTCTCGGGCCGGGAAATCCTCACGATAATGAGCCCCGCGACTCTCCTCACGATGAAGTGCTCCGCTCGTCACCAGCCATGCGCAGGTAAGAAGGTTTGCATATTCCAGTTCTTCTCTGTAATTGAGGCTTTGATCCAAAAACGCAAGCTCCTGCTGCAACGTATCCAGGGCCTGCTGCAGATTTTTACCGTTTCTTCGCAAACCCACTTTACGAACCATCATCTTCTGCAGACTTAGCCGTTTTTCTGATGTCGGCTTGGATTGCTGCTGCATAGCACCCCCGTTATTCATGCTCCGAAATTTCACATCTCTGCCAAGCGAGGGTGCGAGAGAAGGCAGCAATTCAATGCGTTCCACGATTCTGCGACCAAATACAATCGCTTCAGACAAGGAGTTGCTTGCCAGGCGGTTTGCTCCATGTACGCCGGTAGACGACACTTCGCCGCAGGCAAATAACCGTGGAATGCTGCTTTCGCCGCTCAGATCGGTTTTGACACCGCCCATCATGTAATGCGCTGCAGGTGCAACCGGTATCCAATCTGTTGTCATATCAAGACCATATCGCATACAGGTTTCATAGATCGTAGGAAATCTATACTTCACCATCTCTGGCGGCTCATGTGTGATATCGAGGTAAACAAACGTGCTGTTCGTCAGCTCCATCTCGCTGACAATCGCTCTGGCTACAATATCCCGTGGTGCAAGCTCCAGCTGGGGATGGTATTTCTCCATAAATCGCTCACCCTTTACGTTACGCAGATATGCTCCTTCCCCGCGTACCGCCTCGGATACCAGGAAGCGCGGAGCACCGGGGTAACATAAAGAGGTAGGGTGGAACTGAATAAATTCCATATCACGCACAACAGCACCTGCACGATATGCCATAGCGACTCCATCCGCCGTGGCTACATCGGGATTGGTTGTATATCTATAGAGCTGTCCAGCCCCCCCAGAGCACAGTACCGTAGCTTTGGCTCTGACAAACACTTTGGAACCATCTTCTTTCAGAACCAATGCGCCGATACATTCGCCCTGATCCGTAATCAAGTCGATGACAAAATGCTCATCCCAGACGTCTATTACCGGATGCTCATGTACCTCAACGGCAAGCGCACGAACAATCTCATATCCTGTAGCGTCTCCATTGGCATGCAAAATACGGCGGTGGCTATGCGCACCTTCCTGCGTCAACGCCAGCTCGCCGTTCTCCAGGTCAAACAATGTGCCCAGACGGATCAGTTCCCTGACACCTTCCGGGCCTTCATTCACCAATACTTCAACTGCCTCGGAGCGGCATAAACCCGCTCCGGCAACAAGGGTATCCTGCTGATGGTATGCAGGCGAATCATCCTCAGCAATAACAGCCGCAATGCCTCCCTGCGCATATCGGGTGTTACTTTCGAGTAAAGACTTTTTCGTAATCATCAGCACGCGATGCTGCTCACTGGCCTTGATCGCCGTAAACAGCCCGGCGATGCCTGAACCGATCACGAGCACATCGGTCTCCACCATGGGCAGCGCAGAGAGATCAAAATCATGTATATATTGCGGTATCTGCGGTTTCATCTCATTCACCTGTCTCGGAGCAAGAGTAACGCATATTACTTCACCAGTAACATGCGCTCTAGTGATTCTCTGGCTTTATCAGCAACAGCCGGTGGAACATAAATCTGTGGTTTCATCGTTTCCAGACATTTAACCAGCTTCTTCAGATTGTTGACCTTCATATTCGGACATACCAGGAACTTTGTCGCGAAGTGGAACTGCTTATCCGGGCTGTCGAGACGAAGCTGATATCCCGTTCCATCCTCAGTACCTACGATGAATTCCTTCGCCGTTGATTTTTTGCAATATTCCAGAATAGCTGTTGTGCTGCCTACAAAATCACCCATCGCCACAACTTCAGGACGACACTCCGGGTGAACTACGAATTCAGCATTAGGGTATTTAGCCTTCATCTCCACCACATCTTTGACCGTCAGCATATCATGTGTGTTGCAGTAACCTTCCCAGATAATCATCTTTTTGTCTGTGTGCTGCTGCACATAATGTCCCAGATTTTTATCCGGTACCCATATAATTTCGTCGGAATCTACGGACTGGATGACACGAACAGCATTCGCTGATGTACAGCAAATATCCGTTTCTGCTTTGATCTCAGCCGAGGAGTTAATATATGTGACAACTTTCGCGTTCGGATGCTGTGCCTTCAGCTTGCGCAATCCATCTACGTTCACCATGTCAGCCATCGGACAACCGGCACGTTCATCTGGAATCAGCACCGTTTTGTTTGGAGCCAGAATTTTAGCGCTTTCACCCATAAAATGAACACCGCAGAAAACAATCACATCCGCATCCGTCTGTGCAGCCTTCTGGGCTAGCAGGAATGAGTCTCCACGGAAGTCTGCGACTTCCTGTACCTCGTCACGTTGATAGTAATGAGCCAGAATAATAGCATTACGTTCCTTCTTGAGTTCCATCAGCCGCTCACGCAGCTCACGATTCATCTCAGCCTTGCGCTCTAAAGCCAGAGCTTCCACCTGTGATCCTCTCCTTATCGGGACAGCGCCAAGCGCTGTTTCATAGGGCTAACCTAAGTCGTTATGTTCGCTTGAGAAACGAATCACAAGCGGTTTAACAACTAATGTACACAACGTTCACGACTCTGTCAATAAATGAAAAAGGGCAGGATATCCCCTCATATCCCCCTCATCCTATCCGGTTCGCCATCTAGCTCTCGATTATCCGTTTCTTCTTTCAATGAATAATTGTTACAAAAAAAGAGAGCCACAAAGGCTCTCTTTCTTATTCCGGCAAATAGCCGGTTATATTACATGTTAAGATGTTGGCTTGGTGCCGCCATCATTCGGATCACTGCTGCCCTTGTCTGCGTCCGGAGCTTCATTAGGAATATCTCCAGCCGGCGGCTCAGATGTTTCATCTTTGCCTTGAATACGGACACGAACATCACCGATGTTATCTACGATGGGCTCGCCGCCTTCACTTGGCGTGCCTTCTCCTGAGTTGTCGCCTTCCGGTTTCGGTGTCAAGGAACCCGTTTCGATCAATTGCTTGATCTGATCCATTTCCAGTGTCTCCACCTCAAGCAACGTTTCAGCGATCAGATGCATCTCTTTTGTATGTTTGATCAACAAGGCTTTACACTTTTCATAACATTCGTTAATAAAGCGTTGCATCTCCTGATCAATCTCATAAGCGATGGAATCCGAGTAATTCTGTTCATGACCGATATCCCGTCCAAGGAATACCTGACCTTGTGAACTTCCGAATTGCATTGGACCCAGCTTTTCGCTCATACCGTATTCCATAACCATGCTGCGCACGATACCTGTCGCTTGCTGGAAGTCACTGTATGCACCGGTACCAATCTCACCGATAAACAATTCCTCCGCAACGCGGCCCCCAAGGAGTCCTGTTACTTTATCCAGCAACTCTTGTTTGGTAACGAGCATACGATCTTCTTTTGGCAACATGATTACATATCCACCCGCACGTCCGCGCGGAATGATGGTCACTTTATGTACCATATCAGCATGTTCCAGGAAGTATCCTACAATGGTATGGCCTGCTTCGTGATAAGCGACAATGCGTTTCTCGCGGTCACTGATGACACGGCTTTTCTTCTCCGTACCTACAATGACACGGTCAATCGCTTCATCCACTTCACGCATGGAAATATCTCTTCTGTTGCGACGCGCTGCAAGGAGTGCCGCTTCATTCAGCAAGTTCTCCAGATCTGCACCGGAAAAACCTGTTGTACGCTTCGCAATAATGTCCAATCTCACGTCTTTAGTGAGAGGTTTGTTGCGGGAATGTACTTTCAGAACAGCTTCACGGCCTCTAACATCAGGACGATCAACTGTAATCTGACGGTCAAAACGACCTGGACGTAACAACGCAGGGTCCAGAATATCTGCACGGTTCGTAGCAGCGACGATGATAATACCTTCGTTCGCTCCAAATCCGTCCATCTCAACGAGCAACTGGTTGAGCGTTTGTTCACGTTCATCGTGACCGCCGCCAAGACCAGCACCACGCTGACGTCCTACCGCATCAATCTCATCAATAAAGATAATACATGGCGCGTTTTTCTTCGCATTTTCGAACAAGTCACGTACACGTGATGCACCGACACCGACAAACATTTCAACGAAGTCGGAACCGGAAATGCTGAAGAATGGTACGCCCGCTTCACCGGCTACGGCACGCGCGAGCAATGTTTTACCTGTACCCGGAGGTCCGACAAGCAATACGCCTTTTGGAATCCGTGCACCAACTGCTGCGAATTTACGAGGGTCCTTGAGGAAGTCTACGACTTCAACAAGCTCCTGCTTCTCTTCATCAGCACCGGCCACATCTTCAAATGTAACCCGCTTCTTCTCTTCGTTGTAGAGTCGAGCACGGCTTTTGCCAAAGTTCATTACTTTACCGCCGCCGCCTTGTGCCTGATTAAACAGGAAGAAGAACAGCAGGAACATAATGATCAAAGGAATAAAGGAGGTCAGCAGTGTTAACCAGATGCTGTCACCTTTCATTGGTTCCTGGTGATATTCAAATTTGTTTGTTTCACTTGCAGCTACAAGCTCGTTGATTGCCTCATCCGTAGGAGGAATATACGTTGAGAAATTTTCTGATTTGGCTCCATCTGGTATCTTTTTGTACTGACCAGTTACGAGATACGTCTGACCGTTGAACTGAACCGTCACTGCGGAGATATTATTAGCTTTAACCTCAGCACGAAATTGATCATATCTAGGGTTTTCTATAACATCGTTTCCATCTGTGATAAATCTAACTATCCCCACCACAACCAAAAAAAGAATCAAATAAAAAGCAGAATTCCGGATGAACCGATTCATCCCCTACCTCCTCTCGAGACACTTTAATTATTTTAACATAGCCCGACATAGCTTCTCAATAGAAGCCATAAACAGCTTCGGGCTTGGGCCCTAGCACAATATCAGCTAGTATAAACTTCTGGTTTCAGAATCCCGATATAAGGCAGGTTCCGATACTGCTCAGCATAATCTAAACCATATCCAACGATGAATGCATCCGGGATGTCAAACCCTGTGTAATGGGCTTCCAATTCCACTTTGCGACCTGATGGCTTATCAAACAGTGTAACCACACGTACCGTTTCGGCACCGCGGTTCTCCAGCAATTCAATCAAGTAGCTGAGTGTAAGTCCACTGTCGATAATATCTTCGACAATCAGAACTTCACGTCCTTCAACAGATACGTCCAGATCCTTGATAATTTTAACAACACCGGAGGACTTGGTAGATGCACCATAGCTGGATACAGCCATAAAATCCATCTCAACCGGTACCGTTATGTTTTTAACCAAATCAGCCATAAATATAAACGCACCTTTGAGCACGCAAATGACCAAAGGGTTCCGATTAGCATAATCGGCACTTAGTGTTGCACCTAATTCCTTAACCTTACTCTGAATTTCTTCTTCACTGATCAATACTTCCTGAATGTCGTTCTGCAACTGTGCGAACCTCCTAAGTTATACTATGAAAGCCTTACCTGAACCATAACCACTACCCCTGAATCGCTGAATCGCCTACAGTCATGTACAGGATTGCGGAAGTACTCTCCCTGACAGGGGCCACATCGGACCGGCGAACTCCCGGTAACCAGATGATGTTGCCTGCTCCGTCACATACCACAGGAATACGCGGTCTGACAGATGGGGGAATTTTATCATCGATGAAAATATTTTTCACCTTTTTGCTTCCGTTTAATCCCAGCACTTTCATCGTATCTCCAGGTAACCGTGAACGTACAACCAGCGGCATCAGAAGATGATCCGCATCAAAAGCGGCTTGATCCGCCGATTCCGGTACATGATAGTTCTCGGGACTCATCGGCATCAACCGAATATACCGATTAATCTCCATGAGTGAAAGCTCATAAGTTCCGCTCCATTGTGCAAGACGATACTCGTAAGATCGATCCTGTACGTCCGTCCTTATGCCAAAAGAAATCAGATCATACTCCCGCGTACAAGCGAGTGTCTGTCCTATATCCAGGCTCCAGGTCGTCACATCAGTATCCATGACCTTGCGCCGAATAGTTTCAATACGGGTAAAGTCGACAAAATCACTGTCCAAAGGCAGATAATTCAATATTAGTTTAATCAACCTTCGTTGTAAAGCGACATGTAACTTCAAGAAGGAAGGCGCCTCAAAGGTCTGCCTTCCACCGTTCACCTGCACTAGACACCTGTATGTGTCATGAGCACTCTGCTCCATGAAATCGTCTTCTTCACTCACAATTTCGGCAAGTCGATTCAGTGACGGTGTGAGTTGTCCATTATATTGCCCCAAAAATGGCAGCACATCCAAGCGAATCGCATTACGCCGATATTTTCGTTGATCATTGCTCTCATCATGAAAGTAAGTAAAACCCTGTGTATTACAAGCTTCTACAAGGACTGTCTTGTTTATACGAAGGCACGGACGAATAAGTTCCACATTTTTTTCGCGTCGCTTGAATTTCATTCCTGCCAGCCCTGAAAGGCCACTTCCCCGCAACAAATGGAGCATGACGGTCTCGGCCTGATCATCGGCATGATGTGCCAAAGCAATGCTGGCTGCACCATATTTATCAGCTACCTCATGTAAAAAAGCATAACGCCGATTACGTGCTGCCTCCTGTGGCCCTTGCCCCGTTTGCCTCATATAAGAAGGAATATCTGCCTTGATCCATTCAAAGGCAATTCCAAGCTGACGCGCCAGCTCCATCATTCGATGTGCTTCTTCATCTGATTCTTTCCGAAACCCATGATGTACATGGGCACAGATCAGTTCAAGCGGTACATGATGCTTGCTGATCTCATGCATGATATGCAAAAAAGCTACCGAGTCCGGCCCGCCCGATACAGCGACGACAATCCGATCCCCGGGAACCCATAACTGATGCTCTTCCGCTGCATCCAGTACGTTATTCACCAGTGTGTCCCAGCGTAAAGCCTCCATACCTTTTCCTCATTCCTTGCGTTATGTATATGCACCCTTACCGATTAGAAGCGCAGTGCATAGATGAGCACCCCAATAAGTAAAATCACAGATAAAGCAAATGCATTTATGAGCCAACGCGGTGTACCGCTTCTCGAACGACTCCGCATAGGTACAGGACGTTCCATTAATTCCTTCCAGGCCTTCGCAGCAACACCTGCATCCTGAAACTGACCCCGAAGTGCTCGAATAATCCAGTGCCGGAAAGGGGCTAGCCGCTCACTTCGTTCAACCAGCCGCACAAGCTGATTCACATTGCGCAATTGCGGCAATCCGTCTGCAGCCAAGGCCTTCAGCGCATCCGCCTCCATAATATGAATCAGTAGAAGTGCAAAAGCAAACACATCATATGAGGCATCCGCAGTTCGACTGCCCGCATTCCAATATCCCCGATCATACCATTCCGTGAACTGTTTGACACTTCGGCCGATGGATGTAACGCCGCCATAATCAATCAGCTCAACATGTCCATAATCAGAGACAAGTACATTCTGAGGTTTAAGATCACCAAACACCCAGCCAGCTTGATGTAACTGACCCAGCTTCTGCAACAGCCTTAATCCAACCAGAAGTGTCCAATCTGCCCCCTGACGCCGAATAAAATGATGCAGCGCCTCCCCCTGAACGTAACGCATCACATAAAAAGGAATCTCCCGGCCTCGAACGGCATAATCGTCCACATCTTTAAGATAGGAAGGTATGCCGCTCTGCCGAAGGGCTTCATGATTACGCTGTAGCTGAAATGACTTGAGCACATTGATCTCAGACTGCAAATCGACCGGATCAAATCCCATTTTGAGCGCATAGTGCTTGCCGTTCTCTCCCCGCTGCACTAGAAACACAACCCCGTTAGCACCTCTGCCCAGCAGCTTCCGAATGGTATATCGGCTTCGATTCCATTTTCCCGTAATAACGGTTCCTGGCGGGAAAGAGGCCTCAGACAACGTTGTCACCGAGCATCCCTTCTCTTTCAATGCGATAGTTCCCTTCTATTTCCTGCTGTTCCTCCAGTGTACCATATCGGTAAAAATCAATCACCTTCTGAATTGCAGGACCTGTCGGTGTCGCCCCCTTTGTCTGGAGCCGCCCAAACAAGGAACGTACACGTCCCGGATCATCGGTCCAGTCGATGTCCATAACCGCATGCTCTCCGCTGTGGCGACCCGGAAAATGAAAAACAGAAAGCCGGCTTTTACCTACTCGTGCCTGCAAGCTTAACATTAGATCCCGTATGCCTTCCTCTACGGATGCCAGCTTCGGCTTCATACTTGCACTGACGTCAATGAGCAGAGAAACCTGCAAGGTTGCTGTCTCTGCCATATTGTCCATGACCTCTACGACCTGGGAACGCTGTGCAGGCTCCAGATCTGTGACTGTTTTGGCGGAGCCCTTATCTCCCAAAATTTGAGTTAACTCTCTATTAACCGCCTGCTGAATCGTTTGAACCACCGTTTTTCGGGTCATCATCTGCATTGTATGAGCAAGCTGTCTAGTACCTACAATCTGGCTAATGCCTCCTCCAGCTCTAGCGATATCCTCAATCTCTCTACTGCCCAGCTCGCCGATCGTGCCATAATCAATCACACCTACGACATTAACCGTAATCCCCTCTTCCCGCGCCTCAGCTGCGGCAAGTACCGGACTTACTCCCACATTGGAACAACCGTCCGTAATCAACAAAATTTGTTTCATCCGATATCCCTCCGTTATTCGTACTCTTCAACTCTATGACTAGCATTGCCAGGTCGAAGAGAGTTCAAACGGACCAATGTGGATTGAGATAGCTGCCGCCCTAACTTACAGTACGCGGGCGCTCCATTCGGCTAATACCCGGCATCCGCAAGGTAGCCCATTCCGGGCGGTAATGTTCAACTTTGCCTACCACAACCGTCATATCATCCAATATCTCCTGCTGCTGATATCGAATCACACTTTCGAGCAGACAATCTGCAAGTTCTTGAGGCTCATCTGTATCAATCTCCTGAATGAGACGTTTCATCCACAGCTCTTTGTTCACTGCGTATCCTGGAGCATCATAGATTCCGTCTGTCATCATGATCAAAATATCTCCTGGCTGTAGCTGTAGCGTGACCAGATCCACCTCTATATCTTTAATAATGCCTATCGGCAGATTGCTTGCCGAAACCTGAATAACCTCCTGTCCACGTTTAATAAAGCTCGGTGTAGAGCCGATTTTCATAAATGTTGTCTCTGCTGTGTACTCATCAATCAGTGCCATATCCACTGTGGCATACATCTCTTCCGGAGAACGCAGCATCAGTACCGAATTGACGGACTTGATTGCCAGCTTCTCATCCATGCCTGATTGAAGCAGCTGCTCCAGAATGTTCAGTGCGGCACTGCTCTCCATGCGGGCCCGCTCCCCGTTCCCCATTCCGTCACTCAGCGCAACAGCAAACGTGCCATTGCCCAGCTCAACCGTACTGAAGCTGTCTCCCGACATCACATCGCCTCCCTTGGCCGCAGCCGCCACACCCGTTGTGACCTCAAACGTCTTTGCCGAGCCAAAAGTCACCGTTGCCAGCCCCTGACGTGGGTCTGTCATCGTTTCGTGCAGTACGGCAATATGCTCGTCCAGCACGTTAGAGATTAGCGGAGCGATCATTTTGCGGCACTCATCAAACCCCCTTGTATACGCGTGTACAATCTCAATCTCTACATTACCTGCTTCCAGATTAATAATCTCAATAGAATGAATGGATAATCCAAGAGACTCCAGCGCATCTCGAATCTGCTCCTCCTGCTGCACCATCTCCTCGCTTTCGCGTTGAATTTCTTTGGCCAGATCCTCCATCACCTGGGATACACCGGATAGCTGTTCGGCAACTAATTGACGACTATCAATAATCTGCCGCTTCCATTGCATATTGTGCTGATGCAGGCCATATTGGGCACGCATCACTTCCAGCACCTCCTCAGGCTTGGCACATACCCTGTTCCATTCCACCGGAATTTGTTTGCCGGTCATCTCGGGGTTGGCCTCAATGGAACTCATCACATCGGTCATATAGCTGTACGTTTGAATAAACTTGGCGTCCCAGCATTGCGAGCGCTTGAAGCAGCTCGCACAGGTGCCTTCAGCAACCGCATTCATGAAGTGTTCCATGCCACCTTCTTTGTGTACCGGTTCCCCCGCGCCGGACATCTGATCGAAGCTGCGGGACAATTGACGGAACACTTGAGAAAAGCGATTCACCCGTTCCGCAGTAATGTCCCGAATGCGTTTCGCATACTCATGCTGGGACTTGGTGTGATCCTGCGTACCCGGCACATATTTGGATATGGCAGAAAGCATACTCTTTGGCGTGAGCATAAACAGCACGATCGCCGCACACGTTTCCCATAATGAATTCATCACATCACCCGGACCACTCAAATATATGGATAAAATAGATGAACCCAGCAGCATCCCCAGTGCAACCCCAGCACGTTTC
Source organism: Paenibacillus barcinonensis (assembly GCF_003217495.1). Classification (GTDB taxonomy): domain Bacteria; phylum Bacillota; class Bacilli; order Paenibacillales; family Paenibacillaceae; genus Paenibacillus; species Paenibacillus barcinonensis. The sequence continues at coordinate 27,936 of NZ_QJSW01000027.1, forward strand.
CCTTCTCTAAGCATGCCCGCCAGCATACCGGCAAAGGCCAGCAGACTCATCTGATACACTGCGGACATATCGGCCAGACTCAGAATCAGTCCTGTTATTACGCCAACCGATGCACCCAAGGGGGCACCGCCGACCAGCGCGAAGATGAGAATGAGATATCGGGAGAGCATGTGCTCCACCGAAAGCGACTGAATGGACCAGCCCACCGCTCCGGTCATGACCGAGGCCAGCAGAATGATCAGACACAGGATCTCCTCGTTCTTTAGGCTGAATTTCTTTTTGCGATACGTAAAAATCGGAATGGCCTGAATGAACACCAGGGTTAATACGAAGCTTAGCACCGAATCCATCGTCAGCATCAGCATCGCATACCAGCTGAACGAAGGTCCTATCACAACAGCGAACAGCTTTACCATAAAAGTTGTCGTAAACACCATCGTTGGTGCATAAGATAACTCAGCGCGGTCATAAGACTCCAATCCCCGGAACAGCAGATAGAAGATAGCCATCTCGGACGCCACAATAAGCGAAACTGGAAACGGAGCAAACAGACTTCCTGCCAGCAAGGCTGCACCCACTGGAATGATGTAATCCCTGCGCATAAAAGCAATCACGGCAAAGTATGCAATCGCAAAAGGAGACAACTCATTCAGAATCATTGCTTTGCCCAGCAGAAATCCCATAAAGGTAAGCAGCAGTACCCATTTGCGCGAAGCTACCGCCTGGACAGCCTTGCGGGAACCCAACCAGTGCTTCAGACGTACGGACAGCTCCTCCCGAGCCGCAGCACCGCCTTTGCCTGCTTTCATTCCCGGAATTTGAATGACATTCCACTTCTCCATCATGCTCAAGGCACCCCATTCGATTAATTTGATTTCGTGTTTCGTTCTCGATGGTTCTGATTATAGATAGAATAGAAGACATAGTTTGTCAGAATAGCTGGACGAGCTGTAAAAAGTTTACGACAAAAGAAACATCCACGGCGCGATGGTGTTAAACCCTCGGCCTTATTGTGGTTTTCCGGATTCCAGAGCAGACCAGTCTCGAGCCGTATGTCTGATTTTGAACGTGAAGCTGGAAGGTGTCGCCACGATCTGAGCAGGATAACTGGGGAATGCCACGGAAACCTGTCGGTAAAAAATGGAAGACGACAAATGTTCTTATCATTCCTTCTAACCGTAGGTTGGAGCGCGGAAATGATGTCATGACTCAGCATAAAACGAATTCCTCTCCGAGGTTTCGCCGATATCAGAATCGGAATACAGCAGCTTCGGCATGTTCACTACACATGGGCTGGAGCTGGGAAGCACAAAAAAACCGTTAGCCCACGGGCTAACGGTCTGCTTATATATTCAAATCAGGTTGGACAGATTACACACGCTTCGCGCCACGGCCGCCGCGTTTGCCTTCTGTATTCTTCTTAAGCGAAGAAATGCGTTCTTCACTATCTTTCAGGAAGCGTGACATTTTATCCTCAAATGAAGGTTTGCCTGCTGCGGGCTTGAAAGAACGGCCTCCGCGGTCACGGTTAAACCCACCGCCACCACCACGACCTTGGCCACCACTTGGGCCTCCGCCGCCAAATCGTTCGCGATCTCCTCCACTGCGTTCCGGTCTAGGAGCTCTTGGGGGTCTGGATTGTGTTTGCTGCTCTACCGGTTTGTCAACAGCCTGTTTAATGGAAAGTCCGATCTTGCCGTCCTTGTCAACGTTGATAACCTTTACTGTGACTTGGTCATTCAGCTTCAGGTGGTCGTTGACATCTTTGACATAATTGTCGGCGATTTCCGAGATGTGAACGAGACCCGTGACACCTCCTGACAGATCCACAAATGCTCCAAAATGCGTGATTCCTGTCACCTTGCCCTCTAACTTGGTGCCCACTTCAATTGCCATAGAATAAAATGATCCTCCCTTAAAAATATACAACCCGATTTTTTGAATGCCAAAATCATGCTGCGCTACTTGTAATTATACCTTATGCCATAAACCAAGGTCAACTGAGCACAAGCCCAATGGAGAGCCTATTTTTTCCGATTTAACCGCATAAGACGTACTGAAATGAGACCTTGCTCAGCAAAGAGCCTGATTCCATTAGTTCCCTGCCCCTTCAACCTGAATTGGCGTTTCTTCAGGCAGGTAGTATCCTTTTTTTCGTGCCAGCTGTCCTATGTATTCAGGGTCCTTCAACCGGCTGACTTCATACTTCAGCTGCTCCAGCTGCTGCTTCGTTTCCTGCTTTGACGTTTGCTGTGCAGCCAAATGAGAACTCTTGTCCGAAATTTGCCCATTCTGCATCAGAAACGTATATCCCGCCCAGATTGTAAAACAGGTGACAAATGTCAACCAAATCATGAGACGTCTTCGCGCACCGGCAGATTTCCCTTGATTGGCTGCACTCTTCTTTGTACCCCTAGGTGTTCTACTCATTCCCCGGACCTCCTTGAAACCAGCGTTTCCATATCGCTGCAATTCTTGTACCCGCTTGGACCATCCATCGAGGCGTTATCCAATATCTCAGGAGTGGCCTGAACATCCAGCGGAACAATTTGCCGAAAGGGATTAAACATTGCAACACCAGTTTGCCCAGGAATATTAGTATCGCAAGCATGAAGCCGAATAATACACGTACTAAGCGATATATTCCTTTCGCTGGCATCACAATCAGGATGTTAAGGATATGTCCACACCACTGGATCAGTGTTCTTGCGAGTTTAATTAACATTACCACAAAACGCTGGGTTGTAACACTTAAAAGCCAAAAATAGAAGCAAACCCCGATAATCAGCCCCAAAAAGACATAAAACCGCAGCTGTCCGTGATTCCCGGCATATAGCATCCGAAATACGAACAGCCCGGAGGCAACCCAGTACAACAGGTCGAGCGTGTGGATGCTCCACTTCGGAAATCGCAGCTGATCAGACAGTACCCGGTAACTGTCGTAAGCCACGCCCATCACGACTCCCGATAACAGCATCCAGGTCAGTGTGATCCACTGCGCATCGAGAATCATCGGAACATCTTGCCGAACAGGCCTTTGCTGTTTTTGGATTGGGAACCGGGGTCCAGATATTGAAGCGAGCTGACCGTACCCTCAATAGATAACAGGCCTTCCTCCAGGCTCAGGTTTTTGATATGTAGATTATGCCCCCGGATGGTCAGATGCCCAAGCTCGGTCTGTAACAGAAATTCCTCACTATCAAAGCTCTCCACATTGGAGACTCCTGTCAAGTCCAGCAGTTTCCGATTTTGCATGCTCAAATGATGCTGTTTGGCCTTCCCTCCGTGCTCAACCATGGCATGTACCCCTCCTTCTTTAGTACATAGCTTATGGACGAGAGCCACAGAATAGAACCACTGCCCACAGATCAATTCCTCTCTCTTGCATGCAAGCATAAAAAACGCCCTTCCGATAACGGAAGGACGCTTTAAGCAATCTAAAATAATACATATTACGAGATTAGAACTACCAGTCCATCCCGTTATCCTTGGCAATCGGCTCTTCCTTAACCAAGGTATAGAGGCTGCTCGCCTCATCCTTCTTGGTGCTCTCGGCAAGACGCTCCACCTTCACAGTGACCAGCTTCTGTCCAAACTGAACCGTCAGCTCATCGCCTACCTTGACAGCAGCGCTGGGCTTAGCTTCCCGTCCGTTCACCAGAACACGTCCTTGTTCAGACACGTCCTTGGCTACCGTACGGCGTTTGATCAGCCGAGATACCTTCAGGAATTTATCAAGACGCATTATTTTACAGCTTCTTTAAGCTTGTTGCCTGCTTTGAATGCAGGAACAGTGGACTCAGGAATCACGATCTCATTCCCTGTTTGCGGGTTACGTCCGGTACGACCGGAGCGTTTGCGGGTTTCAAAAGTGCCAAAGCCGATCAGTTGTACTTTGTCGCCGCTAGCAAGTGCATCTGTAATTTCGCCCAAAAAGCCATTCAATACGGACTCGACATCTTTCTTAGTCAAGCCGCTTTTGTTAGAAATGTTGTTGATCAGGTCTGTTTTGTTCATGTTTAAAAGCCTCCCAAATTGAAAAAAAAGTATCTGCGAGCCTAGCAGCCCTTATATGGACCAAGCCAATTCTCGCACGGTTACTACACATGTATTCTGGCTTGCATGCTAAATTCCTGCCTTGGCCTGCGACTTTTTTTAGCTTTTGTCGCACGATTGCAAAGATTCATCTAAGTCCAGTACCCGAAATGCTCTCATGTTAAACACCGTCAGTTACCAGGTTTCGCACATGGTTATGAACACATGTTCGTATCATCATAACATATAGGCTGGCTTAATTGGAATAAGCAGTTTGGATATTCTGGAAAAACAAATCGACTACAGTCCTGCCTTCTTGGCTTGTTGCCAGAACTGCTCCATCTCTTCTACCGAGCTGTCTGCAGGTGTTTTGCCCTGCTCATGCAGCCGATCCTCGATGAATTGGAATCTGGCAACAAACTTGCGGTTGGTCGCTGCAAGTGCTTCCTCCGGGTCTGTATCAATAAAACGCGCTACGTTAGCTGTAGCGAACAATACATCCCCAAGCTCCAGCTTGCGAGCCTCGGCATCATGTCCTTGCTGCACCGCTTCTTTCAGCTCGGCAAGCTCTTCCTCGATTTTGGCAAATACACCCTCCACATTATCCCAGTCAAAGCCAACTTTGGCTGCCTTCTTCTGGAGTTTATAGCCTTTCATAAGAGCTGGCAGATCACGCGGTATGCCGTCCAGTACAGAGGTTTTCTGTATATCCTGGCCTTTGCGTTTCTTCTCCTCTGCCTTCATCTGTTCCCAGTTTTGCAACGCTTCATTCGCATCTTCGGCCTGATTATCACCGAATACATGAGGATGACGGAAGATCAGCTTGTCGTTCAACCCCTCGATCACATCATACACATTAAATGTGCCGATCTCTTCTTCCATCTGGGCATGCAACATAACCTGCAAAAGCAAATCCCCCAGCTCTTCTTTCATATGATCCGGGTCATCCTCATCAATGGTTTCAATGACCTCATATGTCTCTTCAATCAGATTTTTACGGATGGACTGATGTGTCTGCTCCTGATCCCACGGGCAACCACCCGGGCTGCGAAGAATGTTGACGATCTCATGTAGACGCGCAAAAGATCGACGGCGCAGCATATCATCTGTATTTTTGGGAACATAGATTAACGACAGATTGCCATAGCCGGGGGTACGATCCAGTTCATGCAACGGCACCTTGTGAATGATCTCCTGCCCCTGCACACCAAGCGCATGGCCTACAAACACCGGATAATCATCCGGGTAAACCTCCATCAGGCACAGCTTCACATCCGAAGCGGTGAACACATCATATACTTGTCCTATCAGCGTGTGCAGTTGCGGCTGAACCAGTTCAGGATTCAGACTGCTGGCATCCAGCAATTGAAAGCCTTCAATGGGATCAAAGCCCAGCCGGATAAACGCTTCGTCCAGAAAGCTCTCCCCGCCCATGACCCGCAGCGAAATGCCCTGCTGTGGGCAGCGCTCCTTCAGCAGTCTTACACTGGCTTCAGCCACCATTGGATGGCCCGGTACTGCATAGACAATCTCGGTGCCAGCAGCTCCTGTACGTGCAGCCTCGATTAGTCGGCTTGCAATCTCCTCATACACCTCCGGGAAAGAGGATTTGGACTCATAGATGGCGTCAAATGACGTCATCTCCAGCCCCTCCTGCTGCAGATCATTCAATACCGGATGATCCAATGTGCGTACATATAATGTAGCCGCATGTTTCATTTTTTTCATAATACCTAATGTTAATTGGTCCGCATCCCCGGAACCCAGACCTACCACTGTCAACGCTGCACTCATTGTGATAAAACCTCCATCCGAACCATCCTGCTCGCTACACTTGTACAGTGCTTATTCTTATGGCGCATATACGCCCGATAAACATGTCTATTCCGTGCGAACAGGATGGCGCTCGATAATTACACGTATTATACCAGAATCTGTAGATATCCTATAATCACATCTGCACTATAGTCGTTTGGCAGACCCTTTCCTGAGGGGCGAGCCGCATAAGCGGATACCGTAGCGGTACAGCTTAGCGGCGATGCGTGCGCAGTGCGTGGGTTAGCGCAGTACACGCAGTCTGCGCAGCAGCCCCGCCAGACGTGGCCCCAGCTTCGGCAACGCCGCCAGCTCTGCGGCGGTCAGCAGCCCTGTCCGGGCCACGGCCAGCACAAACACGGCTGCGCCTGCGGCAATGCCCAGCAGGCTCACGCCCATCGCAGCCAGCCGATGCGTGGCTGCGATGCCCACGCCGCCGAGCACTGCTTCGGCGGCCCAGGCCATGCCTAGCGCCGCCAGGCTCATGGCGGCGATCACCAGCGCCGGCTTTGCCAGGACGGCGCCAGGGGCAGGGCGCATGGCGGTAAGTCGCGCCAGCAGCGCCACATTCAGGCCAGCCGCCAGCATATAGGCGGCTGCGCCCGCAATCGCCGCGCCGCTGATGCCCAGCGCCGGCACAAGCATGACGTTCAGCAGCACCTTGACGCCTGCGGCGGCCAGCATGCTGAACGCAGGAGCGCGCACGGCGCCGAGGCCCTGGAGCAGCGCCGCCGCGATAATGCTGACGGTGCTGCCCGCTGCCGTCAGCGCCATATACCGCAATGCCTCGGTGCCTGCGGCATCCCCGTACAGCATGCGGTTAATCGGATCAGCCAGCACCGCAAGACCTGCGGATGCCGCCAGACCGATGAGCCAGAACCAGCGAAGCGCTGTGCCTGCTTGCTGCCTTACGGCTTCCGGCCCGCCCTTCAGACGCGCTTCGGCCATCGCCGGAATAAACAGCACCGAGAGTGACGTAGCAAGCATCGTCACCAGTTGCACCAGCGGCAAGCCGCGGTTGTAAATGCCGAACGATACCATCGTCTGCACCTCATCCAGCCCTTCGCCCTGCAACAGACGTGGAACCGTGAACGTATCCACCAGATTCATCAACGGCACTGCGAGTGAGCCAAGACAGACCGGAATGGCATAGATCAGCAGTGTACGGACCCATTCGGCGTTGGAGCGCCCAGACTTCCGATCTCCTGCAGCATACATGAGCTGTCCCGTATCACTATGGTGAGTGTGCTTCAGCCGCTCCGAGCTTGCATATAACGTCTCTCCATCTGCCAGACGCTCTGTATGCTCTCTCCGCTCTTTCCGCCGATGCCAGTATACGAATGCCAGCATCACGGCAAGTCCAGCACATCCGCCCGCCACTGAGCCCAGCATGGCTCCTGCGGCAACCGTTTCAAGCGAAGCCTCGTGACGGATCAGCCATAACAGCACAACGATCATAACAGTTACCCGCACCATCTGTTCGACCACCTGAGATATCGCTGTAGGCAGCATCTGCTGCATGCCTTGAAAATACCCGCGCAAGCCTGTCATCAGCGGCACACATAACAGTGCCAGAGACGCGGCACGAATCGACGGAATAACATGCTGATTGCCGATCAGTGATGCGATCCATGGTGCACTCGCATACATCCCAATCGCCGTTATGGACCCGAATCCTGCAAGCAGCAACGAGGATATTCGGATAATTCTGCGGCTCTCCCCCCATTGGCCCAGCGCTTGCTGCTCTGCTACAAACTTGGATACCGCCAGCGGCAGACCTGCCGCGGCAAGAGTGATGATAAGCATATATAACGGATAGACCGTGTTGTAGATGCCAAAAACACCGTCTCCCCCCAGGTTTTGCAATGGAATCTTCTGAAAAGCACCGATGATTTTGGAGATGATGGCGGCAAGCCCAAGGATAAATGCTCCCTGTAGCAATCTTGTGCCTGAAGACGGCTGCTTCATAACTTTTGGTTCCTCCTGTATGTACCCCGACATTCAAATGGAGCATAAAGCTCCCTTAGCTATTATACCTGCCAGAAGGCACACAGACGAACATCATTTGATTCCAACAACTTGTAATCAGATAACAGCCTTTTCCCCTCTACCCCACCCTATGTACGTTGGAATATTTTCTACACTTTAACGGAGAGGACAGAAAAAACCTGAAAAAGCTTGTATCAGAAGCATAAGCTTCGCCTTTATCACCGGATGACTTGTGTAAACACCTGTAGTTCAACTTATATGTAAAAAGCAAAAACTCCCGTATGCCCGGTACAGGCTCACAGGAGTTCAGCTGCTGTCTATTGTTCCATTTGCTTGCCGAGGAAACCCGCAGCAGTCTCAGCCATTTTGGTTTCCATCTGAGACATCTTCACAGATTCATCCTTGTTGTACAGGATGACCGTTCCAATCGGATCGCCTCCAGAGATAATCGGCGCAATAACAAACGAGGATAACGTCTCGTCATGATCTTTGCTAATCTCATAGGTGCCGCTTGTTACTTCCATCATCGTTTTGCGGTTCTCCATGCAGCTCTCTACAAGGCTGCCAACCTGCTTGTCCAAATATTCTTTCTTGGAGCCTCCTGCCACCGTGATAATTGTATCCCGGTCAGAAATCATCGTAACGTGACCTGTGCTCTCATATAACGATTCTGCATATTCTTTGGCGAAATCGCCAAGCTCGCCGATCGGTGAATATTTTTTTAATATAACTTCACCATCCCGATCCACGAAAATTTCAAGCGGATCTCCTTCACGAATACGTAACGTACGACGAATCTCTTTTGGAATGACCACACGACCCAGGTCATCTATACGGCGGACAATACCAGTAGCTTTCATTTTACATGTTGCCCCACTTTCTCGAGAAGATTTTTCAACTACTGTTCCTTAATGGGTAGAGGAAAGTCCCAGAACGTTTTAGTGTGATTTCTTGACCATAGTATTCATCTGTTCCCATATCCTTATACATGCTTTACAGAATATCGTTAATTATCTTTTGCAAAAACAAAACGAAGCACAGAAAGAACCGTAGTTCTCTTTGTGCTTCGTCAAAAGCTTGTCCTGCATCTCGCTATACATAACCCGCCCTGTCAGGCCTTCCCTGAAGTGCGCTGTAGCGTTACAGTTACTTGCTGCTTGTACCCTCTTCGGTTTTTGCATCCGATGTGCCTTGATCTGTCTTAGCATCAGTACCTTTGGAATCGGTTTTGGACTCGTTCGTTTTAGTACCTTCTGTGCCCGTTTTTCCTTCCGTTGTACCTTTATTCTCTTCCTCTTTTTTATCCGTTTTAGGAAGTTTTACCTCTTTGATGATTTTTTCCAGATCTTTTTGCATGAAGGTATCAATTTCAGCTGCAGCCAGCTGGCTTTTCAGTGTTTCTTTTTGCTCAGCCGTCAATTTAGAGAAATCTGCTTCCGTACGAGCTTCCACCTTCATGATGTGGTAACCGTACTCTGTTTCAATCGGATCACTGATTTTGTTCAGTGGCAATGTTTTGGCAGCTTCCTTGAATGCTTCTACCCAAGTGGAAACTGGTGTATTCTCATACAATCCGCCTTTATCTGCTGATCCCGGATCTTCAGAATATTTTTTAGCAATTTCAGCAAAGTCAGCTCCGCCATCCAATTTTGCTTTTACTTCTTTCGCAATTTTCAAAGCGTCTTCTTTCTTACGCTCTTTTTGCGTTTTAGGATCAGTAAAGTTAATCAACACATGACGTACGGATGCCGTTGTGAACTGATCTTTGTTTTTCTCAAACTCCGCCTTCATGGCATCTTCAGTGATTCCTGTTTCTTTATCTTTAATTACCGTCATAATACGAGTCATGTAGTCTTTAATGTTCTGGTCTGTCAGATTTTGAGCTTTCAACATTTCAGCCCATTGGTCTTCTTTCACCTGTGCCTTCATTTTGTCGAATTGCTCGGATGCTGTTTTGGCACCGGCCGTTTTGGCTTCTTCACTTGCTTTGCCACTCAAATATTCGTAAGCCACTTCCTGTTTAACCAGGTACTCCTTGAAATCATCCATATCCATCATTTGTGCATATTCAGGATAGAGGAACTTCATGACACGCTGTTCCAAGTCAAATTCATTCGCCGTAATCGTGCCACCATCATAGGTTGCTACAACAGCACTTGTATCCTTGGATTCTGTTGCCTTGCCGCCTTCTTCCTTCTTGCCGCATGCAGCAAGCAAGGACAGGGACAGTACCGCCACCAAACCTACGGACAGCACTTTTCCCACTTTTTTATACTTTGCTAACATCTTTTAGTTCCCCCTTTGATTTAAAAGCAGTCTTCATGGACTCCAGAAATTTCTCTACCAGCTCCATCAGTTGCTTATCCCCAAGCCCCTTGCCTTTAACATGAATCAGCATATGGGGTCCTTGTTCAAATTGTACACGTCTTTCGAACTGATTTCCAATGTGTGAGATTTTTGAGAGCTCAAAGGCATTTTCACGCCCCTCATAGAACTTCACCGTAAGGTCATCCCCGCGCTGTGTAATCGACTCAATTCCATAGATTTTGCCGTACACTTTGAGGCGGGCCACTGCCATCAGGTTAATGACGGCCTCTGGCAGATCACCGAAGCGGTCAACCAGTTCGTCTTCCAGCTCCATGGCGTCGTCGAAGGAAGCGATAACAGCCACCTTTTTATAAATCTCAATCTTCTGAATACTGTCATAAATATAGTCAGATGGCAAGTAGGCATCAATACTGAGATCCAGCGTAGTATTCCACTGATCCGAAGGCACCGGCTCTTCACCCAGCATCGTAACTTTACGTTTGTTGATCTCCTCAGCGAGCATCTGTGAATACAGATCGAACCCGACGGAAGCAATGAATCCATGCTGCTCCGCTCCGAGCAGGTTACCTGCGCCACGAATGGACAAGTCACGCATCGCAATTTTGAAGCCTGAACCCAGCTCGGTGAATTCCTTGATGGATTGCAGACGCTTCTCTGCTACTTCGGTCAGCACTTTATCCCGCTGGTACGTGAAATACGCATAGGCAATCCGGTTGGATCGACCTACCCGTCCGCGCAGCTGGTAGAGCTGCGAGAGCCCCATTTTATCCGCATCATGCACGATCAGTGTATTTACATTTGGAATGTCTACACCGGTCTCAATGATGCTGGTACTCACCAATACGTCATACTCTCCGTCCAGAAAATCGAGAATTGTCTTCTCCAGCTCGGTTTCGGACATCTGACCATGCCCTACGCCCACCTTGGCTTCCGGCACCAGCTCCGAAATTTCCGCAGCCATCTCTTGAATGCCCTGCACGCGGTTGTAGAGATAGTACACCTGACCCCCGCGGGCCAGTTCACGCTCAATCGCTTCACGAACCAACGCCTGGCTGTGCTCCACTACATACGTTTGTACAGGGAAACGGTTCTCTGGCGGTGTTTCGATGACAGACAAGTCACGCACACCCAGCATCGACATGTGCAACGTACGCGGGATCGGCGTCGCTGTAAGCGTAAGCACATCCACGTTGGTTTTGAGCTTCTTCAGCTTCTCCTTATGGGTTACACCGAAGCGCTGCTCTTCATCGACAATGAGTAGACCGAGATCCTTAAATACCAGATCCTGTGACAGCAAGCGGTGTGTGCCGATAACAATATCAACTGTACCCGATTTAATTCCCTTTGCTGTCTCATTTTGTTCCTTACGGGAACGGAATCGGCTAAGAACATGGATGTTGAACGGGTAACCCGAGAAGCGCTCACGGAACGTTTCATAGTGCTGCTGGGCCAATATCGTGGTCGGCACAAGCACCGCCACCTGTTTGCCCTCAATCGCTGCCTTGAACGCAGCACGAATGGCTACTTCCGTCTTGCCGTAACCAACGTCTCCACACAATAAACGATCCATTGGACGGTTTTGTTCCATATCTTTTTTGATTTCCTCAATCGCACGCATCTGATCACGTGTCTCATCGTAAGGGAACATGTCTTCGAACTCCTGCTGCTCCGCGGAGTCCTTGTCGAACCCATATCCTTTGGATGTTTGACGTTCAGCATACAGCTTGATCAGATCATCAGCGATATCCTGAACGGAGGAACGAACTTTATTTTTAACCCGCGTCCATTCGTTACCGCCCAGCTTGTATATTTTCGGCTCCTTCTCTTCGGAACCCACATACTTCTGAATCAGATCAATCTGCTCAATAGGCACAGACAATTTGTCGCCGCCTGCATACAGGATGTGCATGTAGTCCTTGTGAATGCCAGCGACCTCAAGCGTGCCTATCCCCAGATATTTACCAATCCCGTGATTCTGGTGAACGACATAATCGCCTACTTTTAGCTCACTGTAGGATTTAATGCGCTCGGCATTATCAATGTTTCGAATCGGCTTCCGGGTTTTACGCTGCTTCTGCGAGAACATCTCGCCTTCCGTAATAACCGCCAAATGAATGGAGGGCATCTCGAAGCCAGTTTGCAAGTTGCCGTTCAGCATCTCCGGCTCGGGAATGTCATAATCCTGTAGCACGCGGCGCATCCGATCCATGCGCTCCTCGCCATTGGCGAGCATTAACACCTGAACGCCAGCCTTCTGCCAACGCTCCATCTCCGCCTTCAGCACGTTCATCTGACCGTGAAAATCCTGCATGCCACGGCTAATAAAGTTCAGAATGTTCTGAGGCTGTGTATGCGGAACCTGACGCAGGAAGATCGACATAAATATGGTCTGGAACGAACGCTCATAGAGCAGCTCATCCCCATCGGCCGATAGCGGCAGATCAGGCAATGTTTTACCATTTTGCATCAGATGCAGGTTCCACTCCGATTCGTCTCTGTCCAGTTGTTTTGAGGTTTCCGACAGTCTTGCCGGCTCATCCATGACCAGAATTGTATCTTCTGGCATATAGTCATAAATCGTTTTATTTTCTGGATAAAGCGGGGAGATGTATTTGTACATTTCCGAAAAATAGACATGCTGACGCAACAGCTCAATCTCCCGGTGCATCTCTTCCCGCAGCCGTAGCTTGGCCTGACGATCCGTCATTTTCTCCAGCTGCTGCTCCAGTAGAATTGCCGTCGTGTCGGCTGCTTTCTCCATCCGCTCCCGATCTGCAATCAATTCCTTGCATGGCAGCACTGTGATCTCTTCGATCCGTTCAATAGAACGCTGATCTGCCGGATCAAACGTACGGATTGAATCAATCTCGTCGTCAAATAACTCCACCCGATAAGCAATGGATGAAGTCACTGGATAAAAGTCGATAATTCCTCCACGAACGCTCATCTCACCGCGGGATTCAACGCGCTCCACACGCTCATATCCCAGCGTCACCATTTCCAGCAGGAATGAGTCCAGTTGAAGCGTACTGCCCTGTTTAATCTGAATATGCGCGTTTGCCATTACTTCCGGCAGGGGAACATATCGTCTTACCCCGGAAAAAGGAATGACAACAATACCCCTGAACCCTTGGGCACAGCGGACCAATACCTCTATACGCTGAGCGAGCGTCTCTGGACTGGATACGGCTGCCTCGGCGGCAACAAGTTCATTGGCCGGATAGATCAGCACCCGCTCAGGTGAAAGCGCTTCCTGTAAATCTTCTGCAATCTTTTGTGCGGAAAACATATTATGTGTTACGACGAGCAGCGGACGGTCCATCTCCTGGTGTAGCGCTGCCAGCATAATCTGACGAGCCGAGCCGGATAGGCCAGAAACCAGCTGCTCCTTCATGCCGGACTTGACCCCGGCCGTAATGGACGTAAAGTCCGGGTCTTTGGAAAAAGCCTGTATGAGTGCTTGTAACAAAAGGGGCACCTCTCTTATAACTTTCTTGAATATTGCACGTATCTGTGCAGCATTTTGATGGTCATTGGCATGTTTATAATTGGATAGTTATTCCTTTTTGTCCTGTTTCATCATAAAGGATTACTCGACACATTACCATATCTGTTCATATAGCTTGCTCTGAATTGAAGCTGCGGGCAGGCTTGAGATCAGCCCATCCCTGATTTCGTTCCAACTGAAAAGAAGCCTCAGCAGGCTGCCAAGGCTATAAAAGGTTGGTCGCACATATGCTGCGGCCTTCCCATCTGTCATTTTTTCAATGTTCATTCATTCATAATGTGCTTCAACCCTCGCCACATGCGTTGTCTATTGAAGCGGACTAGCCAGCAGACTCAGCTCGGGGTTATGCTCCAGCGCTTCCTTACAATAATCACATGTAATGCGAACGGTCACATCACCACCGGAATTATACGCTATTATATCCCTCCGCTCGTCGGGGGTCAAGAAATGAAAACCAAGCTGCGCTTCTGTAATTTTAGACGAATCAATACGACCAATAAAAGTACGGCAATGCCGACATACATAATTCACTGACATAGTTATGCCTCCTGAACATGGTTTATACATCCAGTATGTCCAGATTGTCCGAATTGAAATCGGCGTTTTGATCTTTTTTTCCAGTCGCACTAGACGATATTAACCGTTGAACTTGGCCATCGTATGCTCAAACGTATTCGTCAGGCTGTACTCCAGCGCATCACATGTCTGCTCAATCGTCTGCTCCAGCGCTTCTTTTTCCTTCTTCATAAATGTAGACAGCACATAATCCACGATGGCATGTCCCGGGTCAGGTCTTGATATTCCCATACGAACCCGGTTAAACTGTTGTGTACCTGTATGCTGAATAATGGACTTGATTCCATTATGTCCGCCTGCACTACCCTGATAACGCAAACGCACCTTACCAATCTCGGTATCCATATCATCATACACAACGATCAGATCTTCCAGACTCACTTTATAAAAATCCATATAAGCCCTTACGGATTCACCAGAAAGATTCATGAACGTCATCGGTTTGATCAGCACCGTTTTGACGCCACCGATGTTGCCCTCTCCGATCAGAGCCTTGCATTTGTTTTGCGTCACAGCAATGTTATGGCGTTCTGCGAAACGATCAAGTGCCATAAAACCGATATTATGCCGCGTTTTGGCATAGTTCGAGCCTGGATTTCCAAGTCCGACAATCCACTTCATCATATTCCCTCCTTCGGTTTAGCCTGAGGTGAGGCATAGACTTCGAATGTTATATTTCATATAATATCAGGAAAGCACGTATCGAACATTTATCCACCCAGGAAGGTGAGCGGGTTTTGCGCGAAGATAACGGACAACTGACTCAACATAGTGACTTTATTTATCATCTGGAGCATCATGTGCCTGTACAGGTGTATGACCGTGACACACATATCGAGATCGGTTTGATTACCCGTTTCGATAGTCAATTTGTCGAAATTGCCGATACACTTTTTCACAGACGCCGCTTCCGCTTTATTTCCCGCCCGGGATATTAATGCACGCAGGCACCCTTTGATCATCCTAATCAAAAACGGCACGCCGACAGGGGTTACATTTTCCGTTCAACCGGAAGACGTAACCCCTCTACTACTTTATGCAGACATCTTATTCAATTTCGAACAGCTTGCTGATGGACAATTCCTCATGAACACGGATAATCGCTTCCCCAAGCAATGGCGCTACAGACAACACTTTGAGCTTGCTTGTCGGATTGGCGTGTGTAATTGGAATCGTATCTGTGACGATGACTTCCTTCAGCGGTGCATTCTCCAGACGCTCCATTGCAGGCCCAGACAATACCGGGTGAGTACAGCAAGCGTATACTTCCTTCACGCCGCCCTCCATCAAAGCATTGGCTCCCAGTACAATCGTTCCGGCAGTATCAATGATGTCATCAATCAGAATCGCTGTTTTTCCTTCGATGTTACCGATAATGTTCATCACTTCACTGACATTCGGCTCTGGACGACGCTTGTCAATAATCGCGAGTGGCGCATTCAGGAAATCAGCCAGCTTCCGCGCACGTACGACACCACCGTGGTCAGGTGACACAACAACCGGGTTTTCAATCTGTTTCGAGCGGAAATATTGTGCCAGGATCGGCACTCCAAGCAAATGGTCAACCGGAATATCGAAAAATCCTTGAATCTGCATCGCATGCAGGTCCATCGCAATCACACGAGTTGCCCCGGCTTTTTCAATCAGATTAGCAACCAGCTTCGCCGTAATCGGGTCACGCGAACGTGCTTTACGGTCTTGACGTGCATAGCCATAATACGGAATTACAACGTTAATTGTTTTGGCAGATGCACGTTTCAGTGCATCAATCATGACGAGCATTTCCATCAGGTTGTCATTAACCGGCAAGCAAGTGGACTGTACGATGTATACGTGACAGCCGCGAACACTCTCGGAGAGCTTCACTTGAATCTCGCCATCGCTAAAGCTGGTTGTATGAGATTCACCCATAGGAATCCCGATATAGTCAGCAATTTGATGGGCAAGCTTGGGGTTAGAATTGCAAGTAAATATTTTTAGTTTCGAGTCAAAATAAGTCATAAAATAAAAACCCTCCGTGCTGGTTCATTGGAATCTATAAGCGTCTGCGACATGTCGGCACCTCCCGTATACCGGGAGGTGGTGGTTATCAAAACCCTTTATTCGGGTTTAGCGTTTTGTTTCTTGGCTTTGGCACGCCCGCGGATTTTTTCCGCGTAACCGGCCTTGTTCTCCTGACGTGCACGAGCAATCGCCAGATCATTCTCAGGAACGGAATGTGTAACCGTGGAGCCCGCAACAACATATGCACCTTTACCAACTGTAATCGGCGCAATCAGATTGACATTACTGCCTACAAAGGCATTATCTTCAATCGTTGTCACAGCTTTATTATAACCATCATAATTGACCGTTATTGCTCCGCAACCTACATTTACGTTCTTGCCTACCTGTGCATCCCCAATATAACTAAGATGGGACACTTTGGAGCCTTCATCAATTGTAGCATTTTTCACTTCGACAAAGTCACCAATTTTTACGTTTCGGCCTAATTTTGTACCTGGACGCAAATTAGCAAATGGGCCTACCGTTGCATCGGGACCAATCTCTGACTTGGACACCACGGAATGTTTGATCGCTGCACCATCTTGTATGATGCTGTCCTCGATATCCGCATGGGGGCCAATATGGCAGGCTGCGCCGATAGATGTAGTACCTTTAAGAACGGTTCCCGGATACAATACTGTATCTGCTCCAATCGTAACATCTGCTCCGATATATGTCGATGACGGATCAATGATTGTTACACCATTCAGCATATGACGCACGGCCAGACGTTCACGCATATATGCTTCTGCTTGTGAAAGTGCAAGTCTGTCATTAACTCCGATGGACTCTGCAATATCATCAGACATATACGCCTCAACCACTTCACCTTCATTTTTGAAGATGCCGATCACGTCTGTCAGATAATACTCGCCTTGAGCGTTCTGGTTCGTTACCTTCTCCAGTGCTGCAAACAGCTTGGCATTATCGAAGCAGTACGTGCCTGTATTAATCTCCTTAACAGCATCCTCCTGTGGTGTGCAATCCTTCTGCTCTACGATCCGCTGAACGGAACCGTCTTCGCCGCGGATAACACGTCCATATCCTTTAGGTTGTTCAAGCTCAGCGGTAAGTACTGTTGCAGCTGCTCCGTTTTCCTCATGCAGCTTCATCAAACCTTCCAGCGTTTCACTTGTAACGAGCGGAGTATCACCACAAACCACAATGGTTGATCCACTTTCATTGCCAAGCAGCGATTTCACCTGCTTCACGGCATGTCCCGTACCAAGCTGTTCCGCCTGTAGCGCGTACTCTGCTCTGGAACCTAAAAATGACTGCACCGCTTCGGCTCCATGTCCGACAACAACCACACTGCGTTCCACGCCTGCGCGAAGTGCTGCATCCAGCACATGTCCGACCATAGGTTTACCACATACGGGATGCAGCACTTTGTACAATTTCGATTTCATTCGTTTGCCCTGACCTGCGGCCAGAACAATTGCCATGCGTTTCAAAATTAACGACCTCCTGTTCTGAAAATCCCCTTGGATTCTGTATCCTATTGTCTCCAAGTGAGTATCGTTCAGCCGGCTTCAAGCCGGTTTTGTTCATCGCCTGCTGACGCTGTAATCACGCATAACAACGCAGTCACAAGCAACTCGTGACTTCAATGTAACGCCGTGTGCCTTGCGGGCTAAACTGAATCCCAACGATTCCTGAGATGCCGCTCTGCAACCAAACGCAATATGCGCTCTGGTCCTCTTTTGAATAAACTCAATACTGAATATATCTTATTCCGGTCAAAAAGAAAAGAGAGCCATAAGACATGGCTCTCTTTTCCTTCGAACCCCAATAATGTTCTCAGGCACCTTCTTCAATGACTTCTTCCTCAGTCGCTGCACGATCATACTCAGTTAGTACTGCTGCCTGAATCTTTTCACGCGTACCGGAAGAGATCGGGTGGGCGATATCACGGAACTCTCCGTCAGGAGTCCGCTTGCTCGGCATTGCAACAAACATTCCGTTGTTACCATCGATGACACGAATGTCATGTACGACAAATTCATTATCGATGGTAATGGATGCGATAGCCTTCATTCTCCCTTCCGAGTTAACGCGGCGGAGTCTGACATCCGTAATTTGCATGTGTGTGTTCACCACCTTTTTCCATCAGAACTTGGTGTATAATTCCACACAGCCTATACGAACTCCTTCTTTTATGACCATAAAAATATCCTAATATCAGGAATTTTTTTATTTAATACACAATTCGACAACGTTAGTGCCAGGTCGATGGAAAAGAACCTTTCCCGACATGTTATTCGCCATGATTCTACAGGTCAAAATAGTTACCTGGCGAGACAGAAATGTGTCTGCTTTTCGCATCAACTGCTGTCAGCTTCGCGAGAGATACATAATCCGTCAGCAGACGCTCCTCGGAGTCCACTGAACCCGACTCCACCAGCACGCCTACACCGGCTACCGTTGCATTAAACTCCGCAAGCAGATCAATCATACCTTGAACCGTCCCCCCGGCCTTCATGAAATCATCCACAATCAGCACACGGGAATGCTCTTTCATTGCACGGCGGGATAGGGACATGGTATGCAGACTTTTGTGGGACCCCGACACATAATTAATACTTACGGCCGATCCCTCCGTAGCCTGATGGTCCCTGCGAACGAGCACAACAGGAAGGTTAAGCTGGGCTCCAGTCGCATATGCGAGCGGAATTCCCTTGGTTTCCACCGTCATGACTACATCAATGTTCATATCGCCAAAAGCCGTTGCAAAAATCTTGCCCGCTTCATTCATCAGAGCCGGCTGGCCCAGAAGGTCTGACATATACAGATAACCTCCCGGCAAAATCCGGTCCGGCTGTGCAAGCTGTGTAGACAGACGCTCAGCAAAAGCAAGAGCATGCTCCACAGGCACCTTCGGAATCCACTTCACTCCACCGGCAGCTCCTGCCAGTGTATGCAGTTCTCCTGACCCACCTTCTTCGAACACTTCCTTAATAATGGCCAGATCCTCACTGATTGACGACTTGGCAGCACCATAACGTTCGGCAAATGTGGTGAGCGGAATCACCGTATGTGGTCTCGACAATAAGTATTGCGTCATTTCAACCAGCCTTGCGCTTCGTTTTAACTTCTTCACAGAGATCCATCCTCACGATCACGGAAACATCCAAATCCGAATAATTATTTAAAAATATACCACCTTTATACGTGTTTGTACATTATAAAAGTAAATTTCACGTCAACATCCGTACAGCGTAAACTTCTTTACAGAAGCCACGAAGGCCGTTATAAATCCGGGCCACTTTGGATTCCTTCGACACAAGTCCAAATACGGTTGGGCCACTACCGGACATCAGCACCCCGTCTGCACCAAGACGAATCATCGCATTTTTGAGATGCTGCACCTCCGGGTACAGCTTCAAGGTCACATCCTCCAGCACGTTGCCCATCTGACTGCAGACCTCTGTGAAGGATTGATTGCGAATCGCCTGCTCCATTTTGGCGGCACTAGGATGCCGAACAATCTTGTCGCTGCGAAAACGTCCATATACATCTGCGGTCGACACATTGATTGGAGGTTTGGCTAAAATAACCCAGCACTGCGGCGGATTAGGTATAGGGGTCAGCTTCTCGCCCCGTCCTGTTGCAAGCGCCGTACCACCTGTAATACAGAACGGCACATCTGACCCCAGCTCGGCACCCAGTTCCTGCAATTCCTGATCTGGAATGTTCAGCCGCCACAGACGGTTCAAGCCGCGAAGTGCTGCTGCTGCATCACTGCTTCCACCGGCAAGACCGGCAGCCACCGGAATTTTTTTGTCGAGATGAATATGAACCCCTGTACGTACGTTGTAACGCTCCTTGATTAGTCTGGCTGCCTGAAAAGCCAGATTCTTCTCGTCCAGCGGGATATATCCTGCCTGACTGGAGATCACAATGGTATCACGCGGTAGTTCCGACATCTCAAGCCGATCAGCCAGATCCACCATCGTCATGATCATTTCAACTTCATGAAATCCATCACTTCTTTTATGTAGGACATCCAACATCAAATTAATTTTAGCTGGCGCTTTTTCGTAAATTTTCAAGGCGTTCACCCGTCCTCACCTTTTCCCTAAGACAACTTAACATATTATATCAAAATGGGACTGTCAAGTCATTTCTATTCCGCATCTACGGGGAAAAAGCGGGGTATCCCAGATGAAATATTCCCCGCTCTCCAATCTGATGAACACTGACTACGATTTACGCGCTGCCTGCTCGGCCATCTGAATAGCCCGCTTCACCATGTTACCGGCATCCTTGGCCTTGATACCGCCCCAGCCCTCCCGCTGGACAGTATCATAGAAGCCGAGATCCTTCGCCAGCTCATACTTCAGTTCCTCCGACATGACACTCCTTCTTCTGCCACGACTCATGAATGATCCTCCTCCATCGGTTAAGTGATATGTTATCGAGGTGATAAGGCCGTTCTAAATCCCGAAAAGCAGTAATCCCCAGGTCCTGATCTGCCTGATATAAGATTGAGGTATCTCTCCATGACCTGTTCCGTTAGTATGCCGTTCCTGAACGATCATCATTCTTTGATTATCGCCGCATATAAAAAGCGGCCCACCCTCTAGGGGTGAGCCGCCTGTAAACCGATGCTTACGTCTCCATAAAGGAGTTCGTCTCGCTGCCAGGATCAAAAACCATGACCTCTACAGACTCCGTAAGTATATCCGCATAACTGTATGATACTCGCTTGAAGGTTTCTTGCTCTTCATCAAGCTTTACAATAAAAACAGAAGGGTACGTTTCTTCCAATACACCTGTACGCTCAATTGTCTTACGGCGGCCACCATTAGCCCGCAGCGTAATTTTCTGACCAATATGTGCATCGAGATTGCGTTTGATATCCAACAGCGTATTTTTAGCCATTGTAGACGTCCACCTCTTTTCTTGTCCATTATACCGTATTTTACAGTCATTGTCAAATCAAAGCTAAATATTATATCAGCAGTAAAAAGTTGTTGTCAATGAATTTTTTCGCAAATAAAAAAGCCCTTTTCAGGGCCCTCTCTAAATCGACTTTATACTGCGGAAGGATTTACTTTTAATGTGGATAAATCGTTGAGACCCGGCAAACCTACCCGGTAGCTGCCCTTGGTTTCTACACCACCTACACCTTGAATACCGCTGATTGTATTGTGCAGCACATCATTCATGTTCACAGTATCCCGAACAGACGTAAACGAAGCTTTGGCGGCCACGTAGACCGGATCGAGCGCATGGATGAGAATTCTGCCAGGAGAGCTGGCGAAATTCGCACCCGCACGCAGCAATGCCTCAAAATGAGACTGACATGCTCCAGCAATAATAGTTAGGGCATCCAGATGTCGCTCATATTGCCTTGCCACTTGAATAGCCGAGACAAAATTTTGCGAGTTTTTGTAGCTTCCAAGACTGTAGAGATCATAGGGCTGCCTTGTCTTTAATACACCGTCATGACCTGTGATCACCACGATATCAGGACGAACTTTGGGTAGCAGTCGATATAGCGTATCTGCCATGGCAGATTCATGCACATATTGCCCTTCTGCAGGAACGCGAAGCTGCTCATACAGGTTCATGCTCTTTTTCAGATAGTTCGGATCTCCATCCAGATGCAGCACCTTACCCGGCATTTCAAAATAAGCCGGTTCCTGCTGGGTAGCCCACTCCTGCATCAAACCTTCCCGATTACGTTCCGCCTGCTCCATCCGGTTCTGCTGCAGTCGTGAGAGCGTCTGGTGCGCTTTAATATGTGCCTGCCTTGTCTTCGCATTCTGTGGTTCGTATGGAACCTGTATTAAATCGTCCACCGGGGAGTCTGCCATCAACCGGAACTCAGTCCCTTTAATGACCGCAGCATCCGTCTGAAGTCCCTCTACCCGAAAAGTCACATCGCCACCGTATGACTTCCGAACGACCAAGTCTCCGATATTCATCAACATAATCACCTCTACCCCATCGTATGGGCAAAGACCCGGATTGGTTCATTCGAATTTACAGACCGCCGCGAACCCCGGCTTCCCACATGACGGTGCTAAGGGTCGCATACTCCTGCAAGCTTAATGTTTCTCCGCGCCGAGCAGGCTGAATCCCTGCCTGTTCCAGCAGCTGATCTGCCTGCTCTCTGTTCTCCTTCGTGAAGAAGCGTGCTTTCAGATTGTTGGAGATTGTTTTCCTGCGCTGGGCAAAAGAAGCCTGTACGACCTCGAAATAATGCTTCTCGTTTGGAATCTGCACGGGCGGCTGCTCACGTACCTTCAGCTTAATTACCGCCGACTCTACGTTTGGCTGCGGGATAAATACAGTAGGCGGCACCACACAGACCAGTTCCGGCATACTGTAATACTGCACGGCAATGCTCAGACTGCCGTAATCCTTCGAGCCTGGTGCAGCTGCCATTCGTTCAGCCACTTCCTTCTGAATCATGACCACGATGCTGTCCACCGGCAGCTTTTCCTCCAGAAGCTTCATCATAATCGGGGTCGTTACATAATAAGGCAGGTTTGCAACAACGCTGACTTTATCGACTGAAGCAAAGTCTGTCGCAAACAGCTCAGCCAGGTCCAGCTTAAGCACATCTCCGTGATGCACCCGTACATTCGGATAAGGCTCCATCACTTCTCCCAGAATCGGAAGCAGGCGCTGGTCAATCTCTACCGCCGTAACCGGACCTGCAGCACGAGCCAGACGCTCTGTGAGCGCCCCAATGCCCGGCCCGATCTCCAGCGCACCCTTGGATTCATCCAGATCGGCTGCACCGACAATTTTATTCAGTATATTTTGGTCAATCAGAAAGTTCTGACCCAGACTTTTTTTGAAGGAGAATCCATGCTTCTGGATAATCTCCTTGGTACGTTTCGGTGTTGCTATTTCAATGGTTTGATCCATGTCCTTCATAAGTTCACATTCCTTCACGTTCAATTTGCGCCAGTGCAGCGGAGAACTCTTCTCTTGTGATCTGAAATACGCTCAGTCGTTTGTGGAACTGCTTGCCGTTACAGTATCCGATTCCGAGCAGATTGCCCATCTCCATCCGTCGTGCAGCCGCCTGTGGGTGAATAATCAGCCCCGCATCAATCAGATCCTCCCAATCAATAAGAGCAGGTGCACCCTCATAGGAAGTGTGTACGCGTGCCAGTGCATGACGAATGGCTTCTGGAGATGCATTCTCAACCCCAATATCGCCTTTACGCGTTGCATCTGCCTCTGGAATAAATGCATGCTTGCAGCCTGGAATCTTATTTGCAATAATTTTGCGGATTCGCTCTCCCGCATGATCGGGATCTGTCAGGATGATTACACCTCGTCTCTCCTGAGCAAGTGCGATTCGCTTCAGCACACGCTGATTAATTGCCGATCCCCCTGTTTCAATCGTGTCTGCTTCAACCGCCCGGCGGATCGCTACTGTATCGTCACGACCTTCCACCACAATAACCTCTTTAATCATGTTTCGTTTCTTCCTTTCTAACGCAAAAAGAAGAGGAGTATCCTCTTCTCTGCCAAACGGCGGAGGAGACTGAATTCAGACCCCTCCGCCGCATATTCCGCATGAATCATTCATGCAACTATTTTATAGCATTCCCATTTCAAAGTAAAACGATTTTAGTTCGCTTCCGGCTTCACCGGGCCAATCACGTAGACCGTTTTGCCTTTTTTACGTCCGAAATTCAGGGCGTGCTTCACACTGTCATAGTAAACGTCTATTTTATTCCCTTTGATCGCTCCGCCTGTATCTTCCGCACGTCGGAAGCCAAGACCTTCGATGTACACCCACCAGCCAATAGGAATGACTTTAGGATCAACCGCAATGGTGCGTCCTTCTGTTACACGAGTACCAGAAGCTGTTTTCGTACCGATACCCGGCTCTTCGGAAGAGTAGGCAGTCATGGATACATTTTTCAACACTTTGGAATATTTAAAAGAAGTCCCGGAGACCGTAATCACCTTGCTGCCCGAGGCAGATGTTTTCGTCGAGTTCGTTGTTGTTGCTTTGCTGCTTGAGGTTTTGGCCGATACCAATTGAACCTCAGGCTCTTTCACAACCGGTTTGGCTTTCGTACCTATCGCGATGACCTTATCTACACGATTATTCGCGATCGTTTTGCCCACCATTTTTTTGGAGACGAGTTCTCCATCTTGAAATACCTTTTCAATATGCTGCACAAGTGTGCCCTCTTTACCATTTACAACTACACGGTTATCCCCTCTAAACAAACTGGGATCTGCCGTTTTAACAACCTTGTACGCAATCGGCTGCTTCACATCCACTGTATGCTTTGTTACACGCACTACACGAATCTTCATATCCGCTTTAATTGCGGTTCCGAGCGCTGGGTACACTTTATCATGATTTGCAACTTCAATACCTGATTGCTTAATTACATCTTGTACCGATGAATCGGTTGTATACAGAGTCTTGGTGTCTCCGTCTGCCGTAATTTTTACTGGAACGGCCCGCTCGATAACGATTCGGTCTCCATCTGTAATCGCCCCGTTTATGGGCATGGATACCTTGTCGTGAGGGCTGACTGTGATTGACTGCTCCTCCAACATTTCCTGAAGCATTCCTGTACGAGTCTCTACCACTTGAGCTTTGCCGTCAATAACCAGTGAAATTTGCTTCCCGGCCTGACCGTAAACGACTAACAAGATCATGATTGCAAGCGCAATTGAGAATATCGCGATCAATGCCATTTGACGCAAGTTCTCATGCTTCCACCGCAACGCGAAAGACTTACTGGATGATCGTGACTCATGGGTCTCTTCTGGTTGGAATGTGCCCACTTCTCCGTCCTCCTTCATAGCCTCGCCGTCTAAAGTAATGCATGATGTATGTGACGTGACTATACCAAATTTTCCTACAGAACACAGATCAGAGGTAATGACCGGTTCTGCACCATGAACCCCTCTTCGCAACATGATGTCATCTCCTGAATGCTTGCCGTAGAATGACGTTATTTCTTTTATTCAAAACAAAAAAAGCCAAAGAAAGAGTACTAAGAGACTCTTTCGTGGCTTCCGAATGATTTTGAATATCGGAAATTCATGCACGAGGTTGCCTCTCTTTTTCCGCTTGCGAGGTTAGCTGTCGGGTTCGGGCGAAAGAGAGCCGCCCTATCTTAGGTCACCCGCTCATGGCGGACGCCCTTGAATTCACCCCGAGACCCAAAGAAGAAATCAAATACGGCTTCGCAGATCCATTCGCTGCTTTTGGGTCAGCGAACGATGCGCATCGGCTTCAATCACCGATGTTTAAGCCCTATTGGTTCCCCCGCTCTCCGATAACGGAGACTCAGCGAGATTGATTCATGAAAGTATTGTTGTCTTATCGGAAAGTGTCCCTTTGTTCATCCCCCGAACATCTGTCCAATTTTCCGCACAACAATTCACTGAAAAGATGATATCCTGTTTTGATGCATGTTGTAAAGCATGGATCAAGTACGTTTTTCTAAATATTTGGTTAAAATATTGTAATATTCTTTAATTATACGAAGCGGATAGCAGATTAACTCTCATTAACTCTCTTTTTCACCGCATTTGCTCGATTTCTTATCCAATCCCAAATCGTTCCATTGCATTTCTGGTAGTAATTGCAGCAATTTCCTCCACCGAAATGCCTTTAATTTCCGCAGCTGCCTCGGCAACCAGACGTACATGCGCTGTTTCATTTCGTTTTCCACGATAAGGATGGGGTGTAAGATAAGGGGAGTCCGTTTCCAGGAAAAAACGATCCATTGGAACCTTCGCAAGCACCTCTTTGGGCTGTTTCGCATTTTTGAAAGTGACTGGCCCGCCGAAGGATAGATGGAACCCTAAATCCAGACACATTTTCGCTGTTTCCCAGCTGCCTGAGAATGAATGCATAACTCCGCCAACTTCACCAGCCTTTTCTTCACGCAAAATACGGACAATATCCTCATGAGCATCCCGATTATGAATAACAATAGGCATTTTCAACTCACGGGCTAATGCAATTTGTTGTCGTAATACGCGGTGCTGCACTTCCTTGGGTGAAGTGTCCCAGTGATAATCTAAACCAATCTCACCGATAGCTACTACCTTTTCATGCTTACACAATGATGCAATCCATTCCAGATCGCCCTCCTGCATTGTGATCGCATCCACCGGATGCCATCCAACCGCTGCATAGATAAAATCGTACGTTTCCGCCAGCTTCATCGTTGTCGGAATTGTCTCCCGATTGAAGCCAACATTGATCATACGCGTGACGCCTGCATCTACAGCGCGCTGGATCATATCCTCCCGGTCTTCGTCGAATTGTGGTGCATCCAGATGTGTATGTGTGTCGAATAACATGCTGTTTAGTTCTCCCTTCATGTCGAAATACTTATTACAATTTTTTTCTGTATCAGACGTTAAAAAATCTTTTTTTATGATACAAATTGATTGGGACAAGTCATCATTTCTATATTTTCATTTTCAACACTCAAGCAACTATATATAGAAGGAAATTGAAAAGTCAAATCAACATCTTGCATCTAATCCGTGTGTGAAAGCGTACATTTCCTCACTACAATTACAAAATTATGTCGATCTACATTTACTCCCCATTAAAGCAGATTAATGTATCATGTAAAATAGCTCTCTTAGAAAGTCTTTCGATATCAAAATGTTTACCCTGCTGCATCACTCAGAATTACAGAAAATAGGGGCGTATATGGGACGGCAATTCATGCAGAATGGCATCCACCTTGTTTTGCGGGTAGTACAGATGATGTTTCCCCAGATGAAGTCCGCTGATTGAACGCACAATATCGGATACCTCTGACAACTCAATTAGTTTGTCCTGCCGATCCAACAGAAGAATCTGTTTATCTGTAGATTGATCTGGACGAAACACATCATATGGATTATCCGTTGGAAAATCAATCTCAAGATCATATTCGGGATTCAGTCCTACGTGAACAAATGCCTCCCGAATCTCTTCAATGTTGTCCAGGTCGATCTGTTCAAGCTCCACATATTTATACAACTTGCGATCCATAAAACGCTCGCACAGCTCGCTGAGAACAGCATCGTCCTCTTTACGCCACTGCATAAAGGCTGTTTGTATCAATGCTTCATCAAGCTGCAGATACTCGGCAACCGAGATTTCTCCATCAAACAGCTGAGGCAGTGGCTCCACCATGAAACGGAATGAGAACTGTTGCTTCACAAGTTCCTTTGCTCTTTTGAAAATTTGACGCAAAATAATTTCGGAACTGCGCGTTACAGGATGAAAGTATATCTGCCAGTACATCTGATATCTGGACATGAGATAATCCTCGACAGCATGCATGCCCGACTCTTTCACGACAATCCGTCCATGATACGGACGAAGCATGCGAAGAATTCGGTCCAAGTCGATGGTACCATAATTCACCCCGGTGAAATATGCATCTCGGAGCAGGTAGTCCATTCGATCAGCATCAAGCGGACTGGTCACCAGATTTACAACAATCGGTTTATCATAGGTTTTCTGGATGACAGAAGCTACTTTCGTTGGAAAATCAGGAGCGTACCGTCTTAGAATCGCCCCTACTTCGGTATCCCCCTGGATAATGCGGCAAGTCCAATCTTCATGATGCATATCAAAAGCCTCTTCAATGGAATGAGAGAAAGGCCCGTGTCCAAGATCATGAAGCAGTGCAGCACAAAGTGTCAAAAGCTTCTCTTCCTTCGGCCAATCCGAATAATGACTTCGTTCAAACTGAGAGATAATTTTGCGTGTAATTTCGTATACACCTAAGGAATGGGAAAAGCGGCTGTGCTCTGCCCCGTGAAAAGTAAGATAGGACGTCCCTAATTGACGTATGCGGCGTAGCCGCTGGAATTCGGGTGTGTTGATCAGTTGCCAAATAATCGGTTCTTGCACATGAATGTAATTATGTACCGGATCTTTGAATACTTTTTCTTCCGTCAGACGATGTTCCATATCCATTCACTCCTTTTAAAATTTCTCTTGTTATAGATATTACCGCGTTTAGCTTCGTTTTTCATCAAGGATTCGACACACTTTGACGAATATTGTCGAATAAAGGTGTTTTAACGTTTTCCAAATCGACAAATCTTACATGCATGTTTAAATGCGAAATATTACGCGCAATCCCTTACTACCAGCAAACTCAACTAAAATCCCCTTTATTTTAAGCTAATTTTAAGGTTGACTGTTTTGGGAATCGTTGGTATGATGAGTATCATAAAACATAAAATAATGTCGAATAATGACAATGATAGTTAGCTGAGAGGAGCACTGATTATAATGATGAAATCAACAGGTATTGTAAGAAAAGTGGATGAACTGGGACGGGTAGTTATTCCAATCGAATTGCGTCGTACGCTCGGTATTGGTGAAAAAGATGCTTTGGAAATCTACGTAGACGGCGAGCGCATCATGTTGAAAAAATACGAGCCGGCTTGTATCTTCTGTGGTAACGCAGAGAACGTAACATACTTCAAAGGTAAAATCGTTTGTAACGAATGTATCTCTGAAATTCCTGCACCAGTAGCAAAATAAAAAAACAGGTATATTGGATTTATCTATATCGTTAATTCTAACCTTTTTATATTCCTTGATGTCCCTCCCGGTGTGTACCCCACCGCTGGAGGGATTTTTTCTACCTCAATATGAAAAGCAGTCACATATTTTTCACAATTTATTGTGTTTTTATTTTCCATTTTAAGGTTTTTTTAAGGTTGAATTTAAGCTTATCTTCAGGTCATTTACCCCATATTTAGTAAAATTATTTATTCCTGTCTTTTATTCAATCAGCGCGTTGTATACGTCTCGTTTAGTCAGGCCGCGATCACCTGCTGTTTTTTTCATTGCATCCTTCCGGCTGTTTCCTTCATTCTCATAGTGCGCTACATGCTCTTCCAGTGAAAGCACCTGCCACCATGCTTCCCGTTCAGCCTTACGCTCCTCTTCCCGAATCCCTTCCACCAACAAGCAATATTCGCCCAAAGGCGGGTGCTGCTCCAGCCATTCGATGCACTCCTGCAAATTGCCTCTTACAAATTCCTCATGCCGTTTAGTCAACTCGCGCGCTAGTACAATTGAACGATCACCCAGAATCTCCTCCAGATGCATTAATGTTTTACGAATACGATGCGGGGATTCATAGAACAAAAGCGTTCCGTTGGACTCGTTAAAGGATTCCAGCACCTTCCGAATGTCCTTTTTCTCCCGTGGCAAAAAACCACCAAACGTAAATCGCTCGGTTGGTAGCCCGGATACGATCAAGGCGGATAATGCAGCATTCGGACCGGGAATCGGAATCACGGTAATTCCCGCTTCAATTGCAAGCCTCACCAGATCGGAACCCGGGTCTGAAATGGCCGGCAATCCCGCATCACTAACCAGTGCCAAATTTTTTCCTTCTATTATATAGCGTATCAATTCAGGACCACTTGCACTCTTATTGTGCTCATGATAACTGAACAGCATCGAAGGTGTGATTTCGAAATGGGTCAGTAGCTTTCTCGTTTGGCGTGTATCTTCTGCGGCGATAATATCACAGCTCTGCAATGTCTTGATGGCACGGAAGGTCATATCCTCCAGATTGCCAATCGGCGTGCCTACCAGATAAAGCTTACCCGCAGTACCGAACGGTTCACTGAAGCTTTTTTGAACATGCAGTGTCATCTATTTACCTCCTTCCTTTGTACGCTCAGTCTGTTGCTGACCATAATAAATGTCCATAATCTCATCGCAATAATTCCCCTGTTCATTGTAAACAATAAGCGGCGGCAGCATACGTACCTCCGGCTTGCCATCCTTCATCGCTTCAATCAGTACCATATTTGCTTCCAGATGTGCACGCGGGTGCACCATACGAATACGTTTGGGCTCCAGCTTGTACTGACGCATCAAGGATATTATTTCACCCAAGCGTTGCGGGCGGTGAACCATGGATACTTTTCCCCCGTTTCGCACAAGACGATTGCAGGCCTGAATCACTTCCTCCAGGGTGCAGCCAATTTCATGACGTGCCATAGCCTGATGTGTGTTCGTTTTAAGATCGCTCCCATTCAGAGGCATGTAGGGTGGATTAACAGTAATTGCATCGTACACGGCATGCCCTGTCTCATTCACCAGTTCCCGCAGATCTCCCTCACGAATCAGGATGGATGCTTCAAGCTCATTCAGCTGCACACTTCGGCGTGCCATATCAGCCAGTCTCGGCTGAATCTCAATCCCCTCCAGGCTTGCCTGCGTACGTGTTGTCAGCAGAATAGGCACAACGCCGTTACCTGTACATAGATCGAGAACACGCCCGCGTTTCGGTACGGAAGCAAAACGTGCAAGCAATACAGCATCCATGGAAAAACTGAACACCTCATCGCTCTGAATAATTTGCAAGTCATGAGAGAGCAGATCATCAATTCGCTCCGACTCCTGTAAAATCACTTCATGGTCTGTCATATGTTACACTCATCCTCCGGTATTCTATAACGTTTATAACCTTGAAAAAAAACCGTAGGGAATCCCTACGGCCATTTCATTTATTCAAAAAAGACAGGCAGAACAGACAATCGCCTTCCGTCCGCAAATGTCCATAATAGACGTTGCAGATGTGGAAGCCTTCATGATACAGCCGGGCCAAATTATCGTACCCCTCACCTACTACATCTTCACCTGTAGCCGGTCCAGCCGGTCTAGCTACAGGTGCAAGCGCAGAGGAGATCGGCAGATCGGCCGGCGCTTCACGCTTCAGCAGCTTGCGTAACTGCTCATTCTCAATGGTAAGCCGCTGATTATCCTCCAGTAGCTCTTTTACAATCATTTTTAATTCTGCTAAATCACCGTGCAACTGACCCATTTGGGTTTCCATTTCATGAATGTGTGTAAACAGATTTTTCTTTTCCAAGTTTCCACCCCGAAGCAACCTTTATGGTTTACTTGATAACGACGTCATCCAGCGGAAGTTCTTTGACTTTACTGATGTCAAACAGTTGAACATGCACCGTGCGGTTACCTGCGTTAATTCCGACAACTTTACCTTCACCCATTGAAGTGATGACCAGTTTGCCTACAGCCGGCAGTTCTTCTCTCACACTTTCATAATTATCATGTTCAAATTTCAGACAGCACATAAGTCTTCCGCACAACCCTGAAATTTTCGTCGGATTCAGTGACAGGCTCTGATCTTTAGCCATCTTGATTGATACCGGCTCAAAGTCTCCCAGCCAGGAGGAGCAACATAATACCCGTCCGCAAGGTCCGATTCCACCGAGCATTTTAGCTTCATCACGGACACCAATCTGTCTCAGTTCAATTCGTGTCCTGAAGATGCTGGCCAGATCCTTGACCAGCTCGCGGAAATCTACTCTTCCTTCTGCCGTAAAATAAAAAATGATTTTATTGCGATCAAACGTAAATTCCACATCAACCAGCTTCATTTTGAGGCCATGGTCTCTGATTTTATTTAAACAAGTGCCGAAAGCTTCCTTGGCTGCACGCTTGTTCTCATCCACTACGCGGGCATCTGTATCACCAGCAACGCGGATAACCTTTTTTAGCGGCAGTACCACATCAGCTTCGCCTACTTCCTTCTTACCCACGACAACCTTACCGTACTCAACCCCTCGTGCCGTTTCCACGATCACGCAGCTTTCTTTCTCGATAGGAAGGTCCAGGGGATCGAAGTAATAAATTTTGCCCGCTTTTTTGAAACGGACACCCACTACACTGTACAAAAAATTAACCCCCTTGTAAGCCAACCCCACTTCGTCTGAAGCCCTGACTTCTTTAGGGAACCTGCCGAAGTTATAACCGTTTGCATAGGATTGGAACTCACATGATGCTCTCCAGCCTTATGCCAAACCGATCAAAAATTGCTCCAGACAAAGCTGGCCATTGACATTAAAACGCAATTTTTTTCTGCATGCCGCGGCCAAATCCATATAGGAGACCCACTGCTCCGTGCTGCGGGTATTTGCCAACTGAGACAGCATGTCTAACTGATCTATAAAAACGATATGTTCATGCCTACCATACTGAACATACAACATGTCCCTGAACCATAAATGGAACAGACTAAGCAGCATGTCCAGATGTTCCGAGAGTCCTGTTTTAAAAAGCTTCTGCTGTGCCGAGATCAAGGATGTGCTTCCTCTGCCCAGGGACTCCTTCCCTAATTGTAACATTACGTTTCTAATTTCTGCAAACCAATTCTGCTGG
Organism: Paenibacillus barcinonensis; assembly: GCF_003217495.1. Lineage (GTDB taxonomy): Bacteria > Bacillota > Bacilli > Paenibacillales > Paenibacillaceae > Paenibacillus > Paenibacillus barcinonensis. The sequence continues at coordinate 60,413 of NZ_QJSW01000027.1, forward strand.
AGAATTTCTCTACATGCTTCCAGTCCTGACGCTAAATGGACAGCAGGCCGCGCCAGATTTGCAGGATACTGTTCTTCCATTAGAACTTGAAGCATTTCCTCCGGATTCAGCGCACTGAACGGCACCAGTTGGGAACGAGAGCGAATCGTAGGCAGCATAGCTTGAACGTTATCTGTAAGCAATATACCCACTGCCGGCACCTGCGGTTCTTCCAGAAATTTCAGCAGGCTGTTTGCCGCCTGAACCGTCATTTTCTCCGCTTGCTCTATAATGTACACCTTGGGGTGTCCCGCTTCTGATCGGTAAGAGAAAATACGCTGTAAATCGCGAATCTGATCTATTTTAATGTTATTTCCATCCGGTGCCAACATCGTCAGATCCGGGTGGTTTCCATGTTCTATTTTGCGACATTCAAGACATTGTCCGCAGGCGTCATCCTCAAGCTCTGTACAGAAGATCGCCTTGGCGAATGCTAGAGCTGTTGGCAGCTGTCCGCTCCCGGGCGGACCACTAAACAAGTATGCATGACTGATTGCCTTACGTCTCAAACTGCTCTGTAACAATTTCTTTGCTGCCTCTTGACCCTTAATCTGTTGAAAGGACATACTTCCTCCTCAAAAGCTTAAATTAATAAGCATCCCCCTAATTTCTCCTACTTGTTGTAAGAGAGTGATCTTGCCTTCTTCTGTATCCAGCAATTCATCCGCCATAGATAACAGAGCCGAGTCAATCTCGTCGATCAGTTTGTATCGCTTCCCTCTGCCCCGGCGATCCCAACCCCGCGTTTCCCTCATCGTAACACCACGGCGAACCGTTTCTTCAAGAAATCTTTTGACTAGCTGCTTGTAAGCCTTCAGCTCACGGATCGTCATCGAACGAGTCAAGCGTTCACCCTGAAGCTGAATTTCACTTAAACGGCGATTAAGCTCTGCCTGTGAAGCTCGTTCCCCCTGGTGATTCATCATATCAGAGAAACTTTTGGATTGAACCGGCTTGGAGCCGGAATCATTCGTATTGATTCCACTCTGTATCGGCCTGAATCCAGGATTGATTTTCATGAATGCGCCTGCTTTCTATCAAATGTTAGGCCAATCGCACATCAGCACAGAGCGCGCTGCGCCTGTGCGTAAGATGAACCTTATATGTTTTGAATGCACTGTATATATAATGGTAGAGAAAAATGATTTAATACATGGTTGTGTTGTAGGTTCCCTCTCCCAAAAGAAGGCACTCCCGGCGGAGTAAAGTCTTCTTCTGGAGAGAGTCGGTCGGTTCTTGCCATCAAGAAGGGCGCTCCATAAGTGACACGTATGCATACAGGATACGTCCTTTTACATCGTTCGTTATCATCTTGCAAGATGCAATCATGCTATTGATAATGAAAAACACTCATGGATTTCATGCACAAACCGATTAGAAATGCTCAAAACGATCTACCGGAAGAACAAATACGGTTGCTCCACCGACTTGAACTTCAACAGGCAGCGGCAGGTACGAGTCGGTCGTTCCGCTCATTGGTGTAACCGGAGTTACGAGCTGTTCACGAACCTTACAGCTGCTGCGAATAACGTTCATGACGGATTCGACCTGACTATCATCGACACCGATCATAAACGTCGTGTTGCCTGCCTTCAAAAATCCACCCGTACTGGCAAGCTTGGTTGCCCGAAAATTCGCTTTGACCAATGCGCTGGATAATCGGTTGCTGTCTTTGTCCTGTATAATCGCAACAATCAGTTTCATCCTGCATAACCTCCTTTAGAATAAGCACTTTTAGCAAAATGCCATGTCTATATATTAGACAATTACTTGTCAAAATCCTTTAAAATCCCGCTCTCCAGCGACAAAATCATTGCTTTCTCCACCTCATCCGGAGCCTGTGAAGCATCTATCATTTGAATGCGCTCTGGAAATTGCTGTTGTAGCAGGAAATATGCCTCACGTACTTTACGATGAAACTCCAGATTCTCCAGATCCAGACGATTGACCTCACGACCATCATGTGCCTCAATACGCCCAAGTCCCTGTTCCGGCTCAATATCGAGATAGAGGGTTACATCCGGCATCAAATCTCCAATGGCAAAACGATTAATCGCCCAGACATTCTCTATTCCGAGGCCGCGGGCATATCCTTGATAGGCCAGACTGCTATCGACAAACCGATCACAGATGACCGTTTTGCCAGCTTGCAGCGCAGGCTCTACCTTCTCCGCCAGATGCTGGCTTCGTGCTGCCGCATAGAGCAGTGCTTCGGTTCGGGCATCCATCGCCGTATGAAGAGGGTCAAGGATGATGCTGCGTATTTTCTCTGCAATCTCAATCCCGCCAGGTTCCCGTGTGACTACATAAGGTATACCCCGCTTCTCAAAATAAGAACCGATTCTACCGATCATCGTCGTTTTCCCTGAGCCCTCTCCTCCTTCCAGCGTAATGAATTTACCTCTGCCCTGCATATGCTTCCCTGCTTTCTGTATTCATAGCTGCATCAATTCAAGGCTATTATGCAATTGCCTAGACCCTCTTACACCAGAATATGATGCCACTAGCCCAGAGGTGTATCATAAACAACTGCATTTAATACCAATAAAATAATACAAGCTTGTTTTCTTTCTATCATACTATACCTCCAACATGAAACGTAAGACCTTTCTCAACCAGGGCATTTATTACTTTACATAAAACAGGTAAAGCCCCCTGTTATAACCTCAACTAGCTGTAAAGGCAGATCGCTGCTCGATTATTGATGGAATTTAACAAGAACAAGATTTACAGCACTATTTCAGGATGAAGTTATGCTCAGCATGCTATCTGATCCTGCTGTTGCCGAGCACTAGTGAACTTTACTTTATTCTCTACATCATGAACGTTGCTTCATGACCTTTAATGTGCGAGCTGTAGGATCAGATATGCCGTGAAACCTTGCTCCCTCTTCGCGTAAAGTCTGTATTCTTACCGCTGCTTTGGTGCTAATATGCTCTCCAGGATAAAGCAGAGGAATTCCCGGTGGATACGGAATAACCATCTCTGCTGCTCGGCAGCCTGCACTCTCTTCAATAGGTATTTCCATCGTGTCTGTCTCCTTGATCGGTTGAAGTGAGAAAACTACAGGCTCCGAAACAGATTGATTTTGTTCTGTAATGTTCCACGTGGAAACATATTTTGGTCGATTGTTATCGGCAACAATATGTTCAGACCTGCATGACGTTGGCGAATGCTCAGCTACGCAGGACTCGTCTACATGTCGTAGAGCCCCTAGCAGTTGCTCGGCATCCTCCAGGGTCGAGCCAAGACTGAAGAGCAGCACGACGTTCCGCTCGTCGCTCATCTCGGGCACGCAGCCGCAGGCTTCCAGCTGCTGCTGCAGCCCATAACCGCTCAGTACCCCTGTGTCGTCATATATGACGACCTTGAATGGGTCCTGAGCGGTATATCCTGCGCTGCCAGGCATCGCCGCAGGCACTTCATGGCCGCACAGCGGCCCCTGCTGCAGCGACTCATCCGCAGGCTGCAGCAGTTGGAAGCGCGGCAGCTCCGCCAAGCCGCGCTTAAAGGCTTTCACGGCAGCAAGACCTGCCGTGAAAACCTCTGCGCCGTGCACATGCAGCAGCCGGCGCGACAGATCAAGCGAAGCCATCACCGGGTACGATGGGCTCGAGCTTTGCACCATGGCCAGGCGCTGCCGCAGCAGGGACCGGTCCAAGCGCGGTCCCTGAATATGCAGCATGGCTCCCATGGTGAATGCGGTCAGCATCTTGTGCGTCGACTGCACCACACCGTCTGCTCCGCAGGACAGTGCAGAGACAGGCAGCTCCGAATGCTGCCCGTAATGCGCGCCATGCGCTTCATCCACGAGCAATGGCATGCCAGCATCGTGGCAAAGCTCGGCAATTGGCGTCAAATCTGCGCCCATGCCATAGTAATTCGGCAACGTGACAAATACACCCTTTGCCTCAGGATACTTCTGGACAGCAGCCTGAACCGTCTCAATCGACGGCATGACAGCAAGTCCAGATCCAGGGTCAACCCATGGCTCCAGAAATACCGCCCTTGCGCCCCCCAGCATTAATCCGTGAATGACTGATTTATGCACATTACGCTGAACCAACACAATGCTCTCCGGCTCATCACATATCGTCAGCAGTAAGGACAGGTTGCCCGCTGTGCTGCCCCCCACAAGAAAAAAGCTTTCTTCCGCACCAAAGCAATCCGCCGCCAGCTCCTGCGCTTCCTTGATGACTCCCTCTGGATGATGAAGATCATCCGTGCCGGTGATTTCTGTCACGTCCATCTCCATCATCTCCAGATAGGGACGGACGGGTACCATTTCTTCCTCAGTGAACACGCCTGTCCATGTTTGCTTCGGCTCTGCATCTTTCTGCGCAGGTCGAATCCATTGATGATAGGCTTGTCCATTTTTATGCCCTGGCACATGAAATGAACGCTGCTTCGAATTACGATACGCAAGTAACGCTTCATATATAGGGGCCTTCTCTTTGCCAACCTTTGATTTATTATTTTCGTTCATACGTTAACCATCCTGTGAATGTTATTCTTTTTCGTGCATCATGATCCTGCATTCTTTATCATCAGCATACGCCTTCTATACAGGCCACACAAGATATCCCCCCATCACATAACAAAAAAAGGCCCTATAGGCCCTTCAATTTAGCGACAACAGCATATGCACTTCTAACGTTTACGTTTAGAGAAAGAAATCTCCATCAAACGATTAGTTGGCAATCAGTTCAAGCGTTCTTTTGTACCCAGATCTGTTTCATCTGATGAATAAAAAAATTATACTTCGCATCCTGCGCATCGGTATGAACCATCTCTGCTTCACAAGTATCGCATATAAATTCAGATACAATAAAAATGCCTTCTCTCTTCCTCTGTTCGCATATAATACATGTGTGTTCGGCATGTTCTTCCATGAACCATCCCACCTTGTTTTACGTTTACTATCAGTATTGCACAGTTTCTATTATTTTAAACATTTTCATAGTGCTTTCTTTCTATAAAATATATATATTCGCTTTCCCCTCTATAGGTGTCTGTACCGAAAAGTTACAACAAACTTCTATGCTCAAATATTATCTACAAGTGATACGACATCGCATCTCCCTTCAGAATACAGCGTTATGCCTCTATACAACCTTGCCACAATTCATAACTCAAAATAAAATCTTAAAAAAACTTGGAATTACAGCCGATATATAAGATATGATAACGATATCAAAGTTTTCCAAACCTATCATCTACATCACCAAATACATATGCGCATCCCTTACAATTAACATGAACCTGAAGGAGGATTTATAATCGTATGATCGCCGAACCGGAGAATAAGGCAACCTTTTATCAGTACCGTCTTCTGAAAAAAAAATCTATTGCCCGCAGTGTCATATACAGCTACCTGTGTTTACCCGTTATGATGCTCTTTTTTAATCTGCTAGCCTTCTCCTGGACCGGCCTCTTCTTCTTTTTACTGGCAGGGCCGATTACCCTATGGATTCACTATGTCATCGCCAGAACTATACTGCTGCTCGTACGTACCTCCTATACGAAGCGCTGGCGCTGGAATCTGAGCATGCCCTGGTTCGGTTATGTGCCAGATCAGCATTTTAGTTATCGCATGTTTGCCCGTGTTCATCTGAACATGAGCTGGATCGGATTATGTATCATTACAATCTGTCTCTTATGGTCACCAGTCTCATTCACGCTGTCATTGCTATTCTGGCACCTCTGGATGCTTGGTCCTCGGTTCTACGCCATAATCATCCTCGCCCGTGAACGTAAAGATGGGCTCATTAAATTAAACGACCAGGATGTCTCTTATTATCTTCAGTAGGTTAAATCCGATTTCAAGCTATACCTTCATCATGAGATTACCCTATACCATCCAATAAAGGTTATCCACAGTGGATAACCTTTATTTCATTCTCTGATCTTACGTCTCTTCTTATCCACAGCATTGATTCTGCTCTGCTCTCCTCTTTTCTTTGCTCCAGCTCCACCATTACTCTGCCTTAAAATATAGCTACGGGGGAGCCCTTCTCTTCCCCTACAGCATAAAAAAATAAAAAGCCCTCATCATATCGAAGAGGACATTCATTATATAGGAACATTACAATGTTAATTGTTACATCACATCATGAATTCAATCAATCATCTTCACCCAGGGACTTAACTGTCGTTTGTGTTGCTTCATTTCGAGGAACCATTAAAGTAAAAGAACCATCATGCACAGCTAATTGTACGATATGGCCTTCCTTCGAGAAAACATGCAGGTTACTGGAAGTGTTTGAAGAACGTTTAGTCTGTTTTTCCGTCCATCCCCAACTTTTAATCTCGTCAAGATAAACCTCAGGTAGGCTCATACCTTCATTAATTCCAGACAATGTATATCGAACATAATCCATATCCGAGTTATTTTCGGACTGGTCAGATTTATTCGCTACTTTGGGTACCGGAAAACTCTTCTCGTTAACCGCACCTTCATAAGATGTCCATACAGATCCTGAAGCTTCACCGCAGCCTGCAAGAACCACTGCCAGACAAAACAACAGTATGGAATGAAGTCCAACTCTCCGCCAACTTAACACACACACCCTCCTTTTCACAGCTGCACAATCCAGCTCTTCGGTCAGGTACTTTTAGCATATTTAACATAGTCCTATTATACTGGTTTTACCCCTGCCATCCGTAACAAAAATGTTACCTTCACATAACGAAGATGTAAGCGCCTAATATATGAAAAAAATAAAAACCACCACCGAATATCATCGGCAGTGGTTCTTTGCTTGGCGGCGTCCTACTCTCCCAGGACCCTGCGGTCCAAGTACCATCGGCGCTAGAGGGCTTAACGGTCGTGTTCGGGATGGGTACGTGTGGAACCCCTCCGCCATCGCCACCAAACGCGATTGGATTGAAGTTTATCTTCTTTCCATATCCATTAGAGAACTGAAAATCATACACACACTCGGTAATGTACCGATTTTCACTTCGTTCAGAGTGTTGTTCTCTGAAAACTAGATTCGAAACGAAACTCACGCTCATTAGCTTGCTATTTGGATAAGCCCTCGACCGATTAGTACTGGTCAGCTCCATGCATTGCTGCACTTCCACCCCCAGCCTATCTACCTCGTCGTCTTCAAGGGGTCTT
>NZ_QJSW01000028.1 GCF_003217495.1 Paenibacillus barcinonensis
AAGACCCCTTGAAGACGACGAGGTAGATAGGCTGGGGGTGGAAGTGCAGCAATGCATGGAGCTGACCAGTACTAATCGGTCGAGGGCTTATCCAATAAGCAAGCTAATGAGCGTAAGTTTCGTTTCGAATCTAGTTTTCAGAGAACAACACTCTGAACGAAGTGAAAATCGGTACATCACCGAGTGTGTGTATGATTTTCAATTCTCTATTTGATATGGAAAGAAGGTAGCTTCGATCCAATCGCGTTTGGTGGCGATGGCGGAGGGGTTCCACACGTACCCATCCCGAACACGACCGTTAAGCCCTCTAGCGCCGATGGTACTTGGACCGCAGGGTCCTGGGAGAGTAGGACGCCGCCAAGCAAAGAACCACTGCCGATGATATTCGGTGGTGGTTTTTATTTTTTTATAGATTAAGTTTAAAAGCCGTCAAACAGGAGATGCACATACCGCATCTCCTGTTTGACTTTAGAGGTGACCTCTGACACACTCAAATGTAAGGAATAGCTCAATATAATTTTTAAGCAAAGAAATTTACATTACAACAGAATGGGGTGCGAGATCATATGGAACTTCGCAAATTAACCATTGACGATTATGAGGCATGTATGGCGCTTTCCGAGTATGCGTTTCAATTTACATTGACGGAAGAGCAGCTGGAGAGACGCCGCCAGGAGTTCGCTGCGCAAAATGTACTGGGTGTTTATGCAGATGGACAGATTGGGGCCAAGCTTCAGATTATTCCCTTTCAGACGTATATACAGGGACGCTCCTTTGAGATGGGCGGGATCGCAGGTGTAGCCACATGGCCGGAATACAGACGCAAAGGCTGGGTCGCAGGTCTGCTGCAGTATGCTCTCGAAGAAATGAATCGAAACAAACAGAGCGTATCCTTTCTGCATCCGTTTGCATTTGCTTTTTACCGGAAATATGGGTGGGAAACTTACGTTGAATTCAAGAAATACAAACTGACGACCTCCCAGCTGCCAGCCAAGAAACAGACGCCGGGTACAATCAAGCGGGGCAATGCTGATCTTATTGTATTAAAGCAGGTATATGATGCATATGCCGCACGATATAATGGGACCTTGAATCGAAGTGACGCTTGGTGGGAGAATTCGGTTTATGTCAAAAAGGGCAGTCAGCGAGCTGTATATTATGATGAGACAGGGGCACCCCAAGGTTATGTATTCTATGAGGTCAAAGACAGAAACTTCACCATCGGTGAAATGATCCATCTGAACGAAGAGGCTAGACAAGGGCTGTGGACGTTCATTGCGAATCATGATTCCATGATTGATGAAGTCACTTTACAAGCGCCTGCTAGTGACATGCTTGCATTTCAACTGGACAACCCACGGATTCAGCAAGAGGTCGTACCTTACTTTATGGCACGAATTGTGAGTGTGGAGCAGTTCATCTCGCAGTATCCTTTTGCAAGCCAGCACGCCCCTGTACAGATTTTGCTTGAGGTGGAGGATGCACATGCTCCGTGGAATGAAGGGGTATGGGAGTTGAACGTGGCGATGAACGGAACAGCCTCTATATGGAAAAAAGCAGATACAGAGCGGCACGCTCAGAACGACCATGCGGTTCGCCTTACAATTCAATCCCTTACGGCTGTTCTGATGGGGTATCGCAGACCGCTAGAGATGGCTCAGATCGGTAGACTGGAAGGCTCCGCTGACATGATTGAAGCGTTGGAAAAGGCTGTTCCGAAACGTGAAACCTATCTGCTTGATTTTTTCTAATTCACGGCCACAGATTTGATTTCTGGATTCGAGCGATAGGGAATGTAATGAAGAGACAATCAGACTTCTCCTGAAATTTGGGAGAGGTTTTTTTGTGTCCTGCGAATATTTCGTGTAAAATCGTAAAAAATGAATAGTACCCCCACTTGGCAAACCTGCAAAATATGCTATAATGTATATAAAGTCAAAGAAAGTCAAAGTCAACCGAAGGATAATAAGTCCTGTTTCACTTCCAATAGGGTGTTTGACTTTTCTGCTCTCTGATGAGAAATGCTCTGTAGGCTTGTACATCTCATTAGAAGATCAAGTGGTAATAAAGGACCTTCGTGCTTCCTTTGTTCTCCTGTTTAACTTACGACGCAGCAAGATTCGCTGTTTCTCTGAGTGGTTAAATGGGTGGAGAAGGTGTACTCTGTGGGGGCGTGTGGGTCCTTATTGACTTAACGTTTCAGACAGTGGAGGATGATTGGATGCGTAATATCTCTGATATTATCGAACGATATCTGAAGGGTATTTTGCATGAAAGTCCCGAAGGAATGATTGAAATTCAGCGTAATGATCTGGCGGATCAGTTCTCCTGTGTACCTTCCCAGATTAATTATGTCATCAGTACCCGTTTTACTTTGGAAAAAGGCTATCTTGTCGAGAGTAAACGCGGCGGTGGTGGATATGTTCGCATACAGCGCATTGAATTGCCCGCCCAATCGGCTTTGCACAATCATCTGCATCATAGCATTGGTGAAGAGATTGGACAGACTGCTGCAGAAGGGCTAATCTATCAACTGGAGGAAGCGCGTTTTCTAAGCAAGCGGGAAGCCGGATTGATGCGTGCAGCTGTTTCGAGAGAAGTTCTAATGGTCAAACTTCCTTACCGGGATCAAATTCGTGCCAGAATGTTGAAGGCGATGCTAATATCTTTGCTCGGTAAATGAAACTATCGGGATCAAAGGAGGTACATCTATATGCTGTGCCAAGAATGTAATAAACGTCCGGCTACACTGCATTTTACGAAAATTGTAAATGGAGAAAAGACGGAATTTCATATCTGTGAATCATGTGCCCGTGAGAAGGGGGAGATGATTCCTGGAACCGCAGGCGGATTTTCCATTCACAATTTGTTGTCCGGGTTGCTTGATTTTGATCCGGCAGGCAAAGGTTCAGGTGCAGCTCCTGCCAAGGCGCTGCAATGTGAAGAGTGTGGCATGACTTATGCCCAGTTTAGCAAAATTGGCCGTTTTGGCTGCAGCTCCTGTTACAAGTATTTTGACAGTCGTCTGGACCCGTTGTTTAAACGAGTGCATGGCAGCACGTCTCATGTAGGTAAAGTTCCTGCCCGAGCAGGTGGCCGCATTAAGGTCAAACGGCAGATCGCCGATCTGAAGCAGCATTTGCAGCAAAGCATTGCGCAAGAAGAATTCGAAGAGGCAGCTCAGATTCGTGACCAGATCAGAGAACTTGAAAAAGAAATAACTCAGGAGTAAAGTTTGTCATGAGTAGGAGGGAAGTGTAATGCCTAATCTGCGTTTTACAGAGAAGGCGCTCAGTGACTGGATGCGCAGTGATGCAGTAGACTCGGAAATTGTGATCAGCAGTCGTGTCCGGATCGCACGCAACCTTCAGCATATCCCGTTTCCGATGCTGGCTTCCAATGAGCAATCAGAAGAGGTGCTGAATAAGCTGAGCGAAGTACTTCAATACGATGACGTACACGCTTTTGGTGATTTTACTACACTCGACCTGACGGATATTGGTGAACTCGACAAGCGGGTGCTGGTGGAGAAACATCTGATTAGTCCGAGCCTCGCGAATGAGTCGAGACATGGTGCAGTTATTCTGAGTGAGGACGAATCGGTCAGCATTATGATTAACGAAGAGGATCATCTGCGTATCCAGTGCCTCTATCCGGGGTTCCAGGTGAAAGAGGCCTGGGAGAAAGCCTCCGCTATAGATGATGCATTTGAAGCGCATGTGGATTATGCTTTTGATGATCACAGAGGGTACCTGACCAGTTGTCCAACGAATGTCGGGACAGGAGTAAGAGCATCCGTTATGGTGCATCTCCCGGCGCTGGTAATGACACAGCAGATTGGACGTATTCTCAGTGCAGTATCCCAAGTCGGGTTAACTGTAAGGGGAATCTACGGTGAGGGTAGTGAAGCGATGGGCAATCTGTTCCAGATTTCCAACCAGATTACGCTGGGACAGACGGAACAAGAAGTCATCGACAACCTGCATAGTGTTGTTTTGCAGATTATCGGACATGAACGCACAGCCAGAGAACGGCTGCTTACCGACTCCAGACTTCGAATTACGGATCGTGTGATGCGTTCGTACGGGATTTTGTCTCATGCAGCTATCGTGGACACGAAGGAAGCAGCACAGCGGTTATCGGATGTGCGACTTGGTGTAGACCTTGGATTGCTGGAGGGGCTATCTATTACCGTGATGAATGAGCTGAATGTGATGACACAGCCCGGATTTCTACAAAAAACGTTCGGTGATATGCGTACAGATGAGCGTGACATCTATCGGGCTCAATTAATTCGTGATACGATCAATTCAACCAAAAGCTCTGGATAAACTTCCCTTGAGCTAGGCTACAGGTTTCATGCCGCATCTGCGGTTTTATATAATAGGTCTTTCGCATCTGTTGGAATGACCAATGATTTTATTCGCAGCATGGCTGCAAACAAAATGATATGAAGAATACGAAGAGTTATTCAATTCAACGTAATTCCTTCGTTTTATCCAAAACCATGGAGGTGCAGGAGATATGATGTTTGGAAGATTTACGGAACGGGCCCAAAAGGTGCTCGCACTCGCGCAGGAAGAAGCTGTCCGTCTCGGTCATAATAACATCGGTACAGAGCATATTTTGCTCGGCCTCATTCGTGAAGGTGAAGGCATTGCTGCCAAAGCACTGATCGGCCTGGGACTCGGATTGGAGAAAATTCAGGATGAAGTAGAGACGCTAATTGGCCGCGGCCAGGAGCAACCTACGAACATTGCATATACGCCAAGAGCGAAGAAAGTTATTGAGCTGTCCATGGATGAGGCACGCAAACTGGGTCACACCTATGTGGGCACAGAGCATATTCTTCTCGGTCTCATTCGTGAGGGTGAAGGGGTTGCTGCACGTGTACTGAACAACCTCGGCATCAGCTTGAACAAAGCACGTCAGCAGGTGTTGCAATTGCTGGGCAGCAGTGAAGCTGTTTCCAGTCATAACGGCACCCCTGCCAATGTAAGCACGCCAACACTGGATAGCCTGGCTCGTGATCTCACGGCTTATGCCAGAGAGAATAACCTGGACCCAGTCATTGGGCGTAGCAAAGAGATTGAACGCGTTATTCAAGTGCTGAGCCGTCGTACCAAGAACAATCCGGTGCTTATCGGTGAGCCAGGTGTAGGTAAAACAGCGATAGCTGAAGGACTCGCACAGAAAATTATTGCTAATGAAATTCCGGAAACCTTGCGTGACAAGCGTGTAATGACACTGGATATGGGATCGGTTGTAGCCGGAACCAAATATCGTGGTGAATTCGAGGATCGTTTGAAAAAAATCATGGATGAAATTCGTCAAGCCGGCAACATTGTGTTGTTCATTGACGAGCTGCATACTCTGATTGGTGCAGGTGGAGCGGAAGGCGCTATAGATGCATCGAATATCTTGAAGCCGGCTCTGGCCCGCGGTGAATTGCAGTGCATCGGTGCAACGACACTGGATGAGTATCGCAAATATATCGAGAAGGATGCTGCGTTGGAGCGTCGTTTCCAACCGATTACAGTAGACCAGCCTTCACCAGAAGAAGCTATTCAAATTTTGCACGGTCTGCGTGATCGTTATGAAGCCCATCACCGCGTAAAAATTACTGACGAAGCGATCGTTCAGGCAGTAAAATTGTCTGACCGTTATATAACAGACCGCTTCCTGCCGGACAAAGCGATCGACCTGATTGATGAAGCCGGTTCAAAAGTAAGGCTGAACTCCTATACGATTCCACCAAACCTGAAGCAATTGGAGAGCCGTCTGGAAGATATCCGCAAGGAAAAAGATGCTGCGGTACAGAGTCAGGAGTTTGAAAAAGCTGCGGCACTTCGTGATACAGAACAAAAAATTCGTGAAGAGCTGGATACCACGAAAAATCAATGGAAAGAAAAACAAGGTCGTACTGATTCTGAGGTAACACCAGAGGATATCGCTCAAGTGGTAGCCAACTGGACTGGAATTCCGGTGAACAAGCTGAAAGAAGAGGAAACACAACGCTTGATGAACCTTGAACAAATCCTGCATGAGCGGGTTATCGGACAGGATGAGGCTGTTAAATCTGTCAGTCGCGCCGTTCGCCGTGCACGTGCCGGACTTAAAGATCCAAAACGTCCAATGGGCTCATTCATCTTCCTTGGTCCTACCGGGGTAGGTAAAACCGAGCTGGCTCGTGCCCTTGCTGAAGCGATGTTTGGTGATGAGAATGCTGTAATTCGGATTGATATGTCCGAGTATGGAGAGAAGCATTCCACAGCACGTCTGGTCGGAGCGCCTCCAGGATATGTAGGCTACGAAGAAGGCGGTCAGTTGACCGAGAAAGTTCGCCGTAAACCTTACTCGGTGGTCCTGTTGGATGAAGTCGAGAAGGCTCACCCGGAAGTATTCAACATTCTGCTGCAAGTGCTGGAAGATGGTCGTTTGACCGACTCCAAAGGTCGTGTCGTTGACTTCCGCAATACGCTGATTATCCTGACATCCAACGTAGGTGCAGAAGCGATCAAACGTAACTCTACCCTTGGTTTCACCGCGGTTGTCGATGCAGGTGCAGATTACGATAACATGAAGGGCAAAGTGATGGATGAGCTGAAGAAAAGCTTCCGTCCAGAGTTCCTGAACCGGATTGATGAAATTATCGTATTCCACTCCCTGGAAGAGAAACATATTGCAGAGATTGTTACCCTGATGAGCGAGGACCTGCGTAAACGTCTTAATGAATACGAGGTTGATTTCGAGCTTACAGATAACGCCAAGGCTTTCCTGGCTAAAGCGGGCTTCGATCCTGCTTATGGTGCGCGTCCACTTCGCCGTGCAATTCAGAAGCATATCGAGGACAAATTGTCCGAGGAGTTGCTTACAGGCAACGTAACCAAAGGCGACTCCTTGCTCATTGATGAAGAGAACGGTGCTTTGTCCGTAACGAAAAAAGATGTCCCGGTTCCATCCAATGAGGAAATCGAAACGAAATAAATAGGGCGTGCGTGGCTGCTCGACAGCAGAATGCATGCAGATTAAGATCCTTCCTGGCTTGAGCCGGGGAGGATTTTTTCGTATGTGGGGGGTATGGCGATTACATGGTTTTGATAGTGACTTGATATGTGATTGAGATGTAACCATAATGACTACAAGGATGTGTAAAGTTTGCGATAATCACTTACGAAAAATCTCAAACAATGGTAAACTTTTAGTAACCCTAAATGTCAGGGTGAGATAGCAATAATCGTCGAATAATGCAAAGTGCTGTAATAAAAATAAATGGTAGGAGTGCTGAAGTGGCCAAAGTAAAAACCAAGTTTCAATGTACGGAATGCGGCTATGAAGCCCCCAAATGGTACGGAAAATGTCCTGGTTGCCAGTCCTGGAATTCAATGATAGAAGAAACCGAAACGGTGGTCAAAACGCAAGGGAGAAATTCTCCTTTGTTTGACAGTAAAGATAAACCGCTTCCTATCATAGATATAGATAGCGGTCAGGAGCCGCGTGTACAGACTGGAATCGGCGAGCTGAACCGTGTATTGGGCGGCGGGATTGTGCCAGGTTCACTTGTTCTGGTCGGGGGTGACCCGGGGATCGGGAAATCCACATTAATGCTACAGACGTCTCATGCACTGACCCATTCCGGTTTGCGTGTGTTGTATGTATCCGGGGAGGAATCCGTAAAGCAGACGAAGCTGCGGGCAGATCGTCTGGGTGCGCTCTCGCCGGAGCTGTATGTGCTGTGTGAAACCAATATGGAGCGGATCGAGGAGGCGGTGGATCATATCCAGCCGCATTTTCTTGTCATCGACTCTATTCAGACGGTATATTTGCCCGAAGTTACCAGCGCACCTGGAAGTGTAGCTCAGGTAAGGGAATGTACGTCCAGATTTATGCGGATTGCCAAAGGCCGAGGCATTGCAACGGTTCTTGTAGGGCATGTTACCAAAGAAGGTGCCATCGCCGGCCCCCGCATGCTGGAGCATATGGTGGACTGTGTGCTTTATTTTGAAGGAGAGCGGCATCATACGTATCGTCTCCTTCGCGCAGTCAAGAATCGTTTTGGTTCCACCAACGAGATTGGCATATTTGAAATGGGGGAGGACGGCCTTCGTGAAGTCGGTAATCCCTCGGAATTATTTTTATCGGAGCGTCCGCTTGGGGTAGCGGGTTCTACCGTTGTGGCAAGCATGGAGGGCACAAGGCCGTTGCTGGTCGAGCTCCAGGCGTTGATCTCGACGACGCACTTTCCTTCTCCACGCCGTATGGCAACAGGCATTGATCATCACAGGCTCAATCTGATTATCGCGGTGCTGGAAAAACGTATGGGCATGTTCCTGCAAACACAGGATGCGTACCTAAACGTGGCGGGCGGGGTAAGACTGGATGAGCCAGCTGTTGATCTGGCAGTAGCCATCAGCATTGCCTCCAGCCTTAGAGATGTGCCAACCAAGCCGGATGATGTCATCTTTGGCGAGATTGGCCTGACAGGTGAGGTTCGTGCCGTATCGCGGGCAGAACAGCGTGTGAAAGAAGCCGCCAAGCTGGGCTTTAAACGAGTTATTTTACCAGAAAAAAGCTTAAAGGGCTGGAAACATCCTCGCGGGATACAACTGATCGGTGTGAATACCGTGGCAGATGCACTAGCGGTTGCTTTAGATTAGGGGGCATAACAAGATGAAGGATTCAAGCCAACTGGACAATATGAATGATTTGTTAAGGCTGATCGCACCGGGTACACCTTTCCGCGAAGGTCTGGAAAACGTGCTGCGTGCCAAGACGGGCGCCCTGCTTGTTGTAGGATACAGCCCTGAAGTAATGGAAGTGGTGGACGGGGGATTTTCGATCAACTGTGATTTCTCACCGAACTACCTGTACGAGCTTGCCAAGATGGATGGTGCAATTATTCTGAGTGAGGATCTGAAGCGGATTTTGTACGCAAACACCCAACTGATCCCGGACTCCTCCATCTCTTCATCAGAGACAGGCATACGTCACCGGACGGCTGAACGAGTGGCGAAGCAGACCGGCAAGCTGGTTGTGTCTATATCACAGCGACGGAATATTATTACCCTGTATCAGGGAACACTTCGGTATTCACTCAAGGAGATCGGGGTTATTTTGACCAAAGCCAATCAAGCGATTCAAACGCTCGAAAAATATAAGGCTGTGCTGACACAATCCCTTACCAATCTAAGTGCCTCCGAATTTGAGGAACTGGTGACGATTCCCGAGGTTGTGAATGTTATTCAGCGCACCGAGATGGTGCTACGGATCAAAACGGAGATCGAACGTTATATTGATGAGCTGGGTAATGAAGGAAGACTCATCTCCATGCAGATGGAGGAGCTTGTTGGTACAACGGAGGAAGAGGCTGGGCTGCTTTATAAAGATTATGCCCGTGACGATAGTGATGACAAGATTCGTGAAATAATTACGGGATTGAAAAGATTGTCGGATGAAGAGCTGCTGGATGCACACCATATTGTACGTCTGTTGGGGTACCCTTCATCGGCTGCAACTTCCGAGGACTCGGTTGCACCACGCGGCTATCGGGTATTAAATAAGATTCCTCGTTTGCCTAATGTTATTATTCATAACCTGGTGGATCAATTTGAACAATTGCCTCATGTCATTACAGCTACAATTGAGGAGCTGGATGAGGTGGATGGGATTGGTGAAGTTCGTGCCCGCACCATCAAGGAAGGACTCAAGCGTCTGCAGGAGCAGATGTTTATTGACAGACAGATGTAGGAATCGCCTATTAATGGCTTCTAATGGATGAGGTGAAACAACATGTTAACCAGATTCATTCCAAATCTCTTTACCTTGGGTAATCTGTTTCTTGGGATGCTGGCCATTCTGCTTGCAATTAACGAAAGATACAGTTTGGCCGCGATTATGGTCATCATTGCGATGCTGCTGGATGGTCTGGATGGACGGGTAGCTCGGGCATTGAATGCGCAAAGTGAATTTGGCAAGGAGCTGGACTCCTTGTCGGATATGGTTTCTTTTGGTGCAGCGCCGGCCCTGATTATTTTTATGGTGTCATTCCAGGATGCAATGCCAATCTTCGCCTGGATTGCGACGGCTGCTTTCCCAATCTGTGGAGCGATACGTCTGGCGAGATTTAATGTGCGGCCCGGAATTCCCGGGTATTTCACAGGTTTGCCGATTCCAGCGGCGGGCGGCGTCCTGGCAACGCTCTCCCTTTTCCATAAGGATATCGGTCCCATCTCCATGATGATTGCTACGTTGCTGTTATCATATCTGATGGTAAGCTCACTGAAATATCCCAATTTCAAAAAGGTTGGGCTACCTCGCAAGGCGATCTGGATCGCCCCGTGGGTTATACTGCTGGCGGTCGGGCTGGCTCTTCTTTTCCCGGATCAGCTGTCCAAGCTGATTTTCATTCCGCTCGTGCTGTATGCCTTGTACGGCATGAAGCATAGCGTACGGATTGCGGCTTCTCGCAATCGTGCCAAAAAACGCAAGGGCGAGAAATCATCTCGTTCCGACAGGTAGCTTTGTTCGAGCTTATACGAGTTAATACGAAGCTGTACCCTGCATACGATCTAGCAAACAAACCAATCAATAAAAACAAAAAGCACGTACGTTTCCTGAACGGAGAGTACGTGCTTTTTTGCTATGTGCTTATGCTGATATATAAGCAACCAAGTATATGATCATGGAGCTAAGACAAGTTGAACATGCCAAGCGTCGAACATTTCTGTGATTCGTGATTCACAACCTCTTCCATATTGATGTCCAGCAGATTGCAGAGTGCAGACATATAGAACAGGTTCCGTCCTAATTCGGAACTGATGACCTCTTTGCAGTTTTCACACAATTCACCCTCGACATGTGTTTCCAGTGAACCTTTCGCCTGAGAGATACCACTCTCGGGGGCGTACTGCTGTTTGGTGGCGTGCAGCTCAATGCAGCCGCATTCGGTAATGGCTTTGGACACAGCGCGATTAACAGAGGCTCCGGCTTGTCCAGTTTTGGACAGTACATCAATCAGGCTGCGATGGCGCAGCAACAGTTCGGAAACTTGATCCTGAAAAGCCTGTAAACTTAGCGTACTCATTTTGCCACTCACCTCGGGATATGAATTGAATTCATTATATGCCAATAAAAGTCTTACTTTCAACTGACGATTGAAACATTTCCAAAAAGTTCTTGCGGACGGGATTAGCTTTTTGGGAATTGGATCATACTGGATATGAAGATGAAGATTGATTGAGGAGGTGCAGAACTCATGTGGAGAAAAGGCATTTTAACTTTTACTGGATTGTGCGGCGCATGGTTCGGGTACACGGCATATCATCTGGCAGGCAAGTCCATCCCCTGGATGGCCGAATGGATTCAATCCGCAGGTCTGCTGGGGGCTGGTGTATCTACACTGCTGGGAGCGGTGCTTTTTATGTCCGTATGTACGATTGGCGGCACGATGATGGCAAACAGGCTACATAGCGGGATTGATTCATTAGCCAAAATACCGATGAACGAGCTGGCTGCTGGTGCAGCAGGCATCGTGACGGGTCTGCTGGCGGCTTTGTTGCTGTACCCTTGCCTGGTCTGGCTGGGAACCGCAGGAGAGGTGCTGCAGGTTGGGCTGACTGCGATTGCTGCGTATTCCGGGTATAGTTTGGCTATGGCCAAGAAAGACGATCTGGCGGCATTCTGGAAGTCGGGACGATGGGGCCACCCCGAAGTGGACGAGGCACGGCGTATGGAAGAGCACAAAATTTTGGACACCAGCGTCATTATTGACGGAAGGATTGCGGATATCTGCAAGACAGGTTTCATTGAGGGGACAATCGTCATTCCTGAATTTGTGCTGGAGGAGCTACAGCATATTGCGGATTCATCGGATCTGCTCAAGCGGAACCGCGGACGGCGCGGACTGGACATTTTAAACAAAATCCAGAAGGAGCTTGATGTACAGGTGCTAATCTATGAAGGAGACTTTGAAGAAATCTCCGAGGTGGACAGCAAGCTGGTGAAACTCGCCAAAGTGCTTCAAGGGAAAGTTGTGACGAACGACTTTAACCTGAACAAAGTGTGTGAGCTTCAAGGCGTATCGGTGCTGAACATCAATGATCTGGCCAATGCGGTGAAGCCGGTGGTGCTGCCAGGAGAAGAGATTATGGTGCAGATTATCAAGGATGGCAAGGAGCATGGACAAGGTGTAGCCTACCTGGACGATGGCACCATGATTGTGGTAGAAGGTGGACGGGAGTATATCGGCATGATGATGGAAGTGCTGGTGACCAGTGTGCTGCAGACATCTGCGGGACGAATGATATTTGCCAAGCCGAAACTGTTGGAAAAAGCCCAATAAAGGGGTATGATGGGTAGTGTATCGTAATGAGCTATAATAGGTGATGTATTGTAGACTCCAGACGATAAACTGACAGACGAGGCAGGGATTGCGGCATGGATAAAGGGTGGGGCGTTGTCATTGTGGCGGCAGGTCGGGGAACCCGTATGGGCACAACCGAGAGCAAGCAATTTCTGCTGCTGCAGGGCAAGCCCGTTTTCATACATACGCTTGAAGTGTTTGCCGCGCTGGACGAGATTCGAGAGATGATTCTGGTCACGGGCGCTGCAGATGTTGAACGATGCCTGGATTGGGTAAAAGAATACCAACTGGAATCGCGCGTCCGCGTTATCCCCGGAGGGAAAGAGAGACAGCATTCGGTCCATGAAGGCCTTCGGGCATTAGGAACCGATGGGGTTCTCGTTCACGACGGGGTACGTCCTTTTGTGACGCGCGAGCAGATCAGGGACTGCATGGCTGCCGCCGCCTCGGGCGAAGGAGCTGTGCTGGCCGTGCCGGTGAAGGATACGATCAAACAAGTGAATGCGGAGGGTTTCGTTACGGCGACGCCAGATCGCAGCAGTCTGTGGAGCATTCAAACCCCGCAGGCTTTTCGTCTTTCTTCCCTGCTGGAGGCTTACAATTCGGCGGAGCGGGACGGATTTCTGGGCACGGATGATGCCATGCTGGCCGAGCGCCAGGGCATGTCGGTGAAGGTTGTGGAAGGCAGTTACACCAACATCAAGCTAACAACGCCTGAAGATTTACAGTATGCCGCATTTTGGCTTGGGGGAGAGAAGAAGCGATGATACGTGTAGGACAAGGATTTGACGTGCACCAGCTGGTGGAGGGAAGACCGTGCATTATTGGCGGGGTAACAATTCCTTATGACAAAGGGCTGCTAGGCCACTCGGATGCAGACGTGCTGCTGCATGCGATTAGTGATGCGATTCTTGGTGCACTTGCACTCGGGGATATCGGCAAGCATTTCCCGGATACCGATCCGGAATTTAAAGATGCCGACAGCTTGAAACTGCTGGAGCATGTATGGCAGCTCGTGAAGGAGCGCGGCTATAAGCTTGGTAATATTGATTCGACTATTATTGCCCAGAAGCCCAAGATGGCACCTTATATTCCGCAGATGGCTGAAGTGATTGCCAAGGCGCTGGAAGCCGATGTGACACAAGTGAACGTGAAGGCCACAACGACAGAGCAGCTCGGGTTCCCTGGGCGGGGAGAGGGCATTGCAGCCCAATCGGTTGTGTGCCTCGTACGTGTGTGATATCATCAACGAATTAGAGACGGAGGGGATCATATGAGCGCAGAAATTCGGGTGCGCTACGCACCAAGCCCAACGGGACACCTGCATATCGGGAATGCCCGTACGGCGCTGTTTAACTACTTGTATGCCAAGCATAATAACGGTAAATTTATTATTCGTATCGAGGATACGGACGTAAAACGCAACATTGCGGGTGGCGAGGAAAGCCAGCTGAAATACTTGAAATGGCTCGGCATCGAGTGGGATGAAAGTATTGATGTAGGTGGAGAATACGGACCGTACCGTCAGACGGAGCGCCTTGATCTGTATCGTAAATACACTCAGGAGCTGCTGGACAAAGGTCTGGCGTATCGCTGCTACTGCACGGAGGAGGAGCTGGAGCAGGAGCGCGAAGAGCAGTCGGCTCGGGGAGAAACTCCGCGTTATTCCGGCAAGCATCGTGATCTGACACCGGAGCAGATTGAGGCATTTGAAGCAGAAGGCCGCGTGGCGAGCATTCGTTTCCGTGTACCGGCAGATCGCACATATACCTTCAACGACATGGTAAAAGGAACAATCTCGTTCAACAGCAAGGAATCAGGCGACTTTGTCATTGTGAAAAAGGATGGCATTCCCACGTACAACTATGCCGTTGCCGTGGACGATCACTTGATGAAGATCTCCCACGTATTGCGTGGGGAGGATCATATCTCCAACACCCCGCGTCAGCTGATGATCTATGAAGCGCTTGGCTGGGAGCCGCCGCAATTCGGTCATATGACGCTGATTGTGAATGAAAACCACAAAAAATTGAGTAAACGGGATGAATCCGTGATTCAGTTTATTGAACAATATGATCAGCTCGGCTATCTGCCGGAGGCGATGTTCAACTTTATCTCTTTGCTTGGCTGGTCGCCGGAAGGAGAAGAGGAAATCTTTTCACAGGAGCAGCTGATCTCCATTTTTGATACGAAGCGTTTATCCAAGAGTCCGGCCGTATTTGATACACACAAGCTGGCGCATTTGAACAACCATTACATCAAACATGCAGACCCGTCGCGTATTGCCGAGATGGCGATTCCTCATCTGCAAAAAGCAGGACGTCTTCCTGCCGAGCTGCCCGCGGAGCAAAAAGAATGGGCGTATACGCTCGTACATCTCTATCAGGAGCAGATGAATTCGGCATCCGATATTGTAGCGCTGTCTGAAGTGTTCTTCCGTGCTGAGGTTGAGCTGGAGAGTGAAGGTGCTGCGGTTCTTGCTGAAGAGCAGGTGCCAGCCGTGCTGAAGGCATTTGCTGATAAGGTGCAGGCGAGTGAAGAGTTTACGCCGAGTAAAATGGCTGCGTTGATCAAGGAAGTGCAGAAGGAAACAGGCTTCAAGGGCAAACAGCTCTTTATGCCAATCCGTGTGGCCTTGACGGGACAAACACATGGACGTGATCTGAATCAGACGATTGTGCTGCTGGGTAGAGACACCGTCATTGAGCGTTTGCTGGCACAGGTAACTGGCGCGTAGTTGGATTCTGCTGGTTGTCAGTGCGAATGCTTTTCGCTATAATAGCAACACAAGGTTGAATTGTCATAATACGTTTATATAGAACAGCAAAGACCGGGAGAAGTAAGCTGATACGGACAAATCCAGAGAGGATGGCCCCGCACTCAGGCAGAGAACAGATCTGTTTGGTGTGCGGTGGCTGCGAGCCATCCATTGTCCGGCAGTCCGAAATGCACCCGTGAGCTGCACCGTCGAATCCGGCCCCGCCTCTGTTCACAGGATAGAGGAAAACGTCAGGATAGATGGCGACGACTGGTTCCCGTTACCGAGCCGCCAGAGGATTTATTTTACTCCTGATTTATCAGGAATCAAATAAATCAAGCAGAGTGGGACCGCGATTAACGCCTCTGCAGCTTCGTGCTGCAGGGGCGTTTTTTGTTTTGGCGAGTGCGCAGTACACTACCAAGGAACACGCCGTCCGGCATACCCGGAGGACGAGAACCGGAACAAGAGGGGAACGAGCATGTTCAAAAAGATCAGATCAGATATCCAGACGGTCTTTGAAAATGATCCGGCCGCCCGGAGTTGGTTTGAAGTTGTATTTACGTATTCAGGGCTGCATGCCATATGGGCCCATCGTTTCGCGCACTACCTATACAAGCGAAGATGGTACTCGCTCGCCCGGTTTATCTCGCAGGTTAGCCGGTTTATGACAGGCATCGAAATTCATCCTGGGGCTACCATTGGTGATCGTTTGTTCATTGACCACGGGATGGGGGTTGTCATTGGAGAAACCTGTGAGATCGGTGACGATGTTGTGATCTATCAGGGTGTAACCCTTGGCGGTACTGGGAAAGAAAAAGGGAAGAGACACCCGACAATTGGTAATAATGTGGTTATCTCTTCGGGAGCAAAGGTGCTGGGATCGTTTCGTGTAGGGGATCAAAGCAATATCGGTGCGAACTCTGTTGTCTTAAAGGAAGTGCCAGCGAACAGTACAGTCGTAGGCATTCCGGGCCGAATTGTCAAGCAAGATGGGCGGCGGGTGGATCGTCTCAATCAGCAATTGCCCGATCCGGTTATCGACTCTTTGCGCAGCCTGCAACTGGAGATTGAACGACTACAGGAGGAAGTGCGTACACTGCAAAATACGCGTGAATCCGAGAAATGCACATAAGTTGATTCATCCACGTTCGCGGATTCATGCATAGGAAGCAGGTATACAGTACAGCAGTTTAGAACGAAAGGAAAAGTGACCATGACACTTCAGATTTATAATACGATGAGTCGTACCAAAGAGGAGTTTGTTCCACAAGAGCCCGGCAAGGTGAAAATGTATGTATGCGGACCGACCGTATACGACTATATTCATATCGGGAATGCCCGTCCAGTGATCTTTTTCGACACGGTTCGTGGATATTTGGAGCAGACTGGACATGAAGTGAATTATGTCGTAAATTTCACGGATGTAGATGACAAATTGATTCGCAAAGCCGAGCAGCTGGGGACTGACGTTCCGCATGTGGCAGAAAAGTTTATAGCTGCTTATTATGAGGACCTTGAAGGGCTGGGCATTCCTAAAGCGAGCAGCAATCCTAGAGTTACGGAGAACATGCCGCTGATTATTGATTTTATTCGTGAACTTGTTGAAAAAGGTTTCGCTTATGAAAATGGCGGTGACGTATATTACCGAACAGGAAAGTTCGAAAAATACGGACAATTGTCGAAACAGAACCTTCAGGAGCTGCAGTTTGGCATTCGAATCGGTGTAGATGAGCGCAAGGAGCACCCGGAGGATTTTGTGCTGTGGAAGGCAGCCAAACCAGGGGAGATCTTCTGGTCCAGCCCTTGGGGGGATGGACGTCCAGGCTGGCACATCGAGTGCTCTGCTATGGCAAGGGAGTATCTTGGCGATACGCTGGATATTCACGGCGGCGGTCAGGATTTGCAGTTCCCTCACCATGAGTGTGAATGTGCACAATCTGAAGCGATTACGGGGAAACCACTCGCTAATTACTGGATGCATAACGGCTTTATTCGTATTGATAACGAGAAAATGTCGAAATCACTCGGCAATGGCGTTTTGGTAAAGGATCTGCGAAGCCAGTACAAACGTGAAGCCATTCGTTACTTTATGCTGTCTACTCACTATCGTAACCCGCTCAATTTTACAGAGGATACGATGGAGCAGGCACAGAACAGTGTGGATCGTATTGCGAATGCGGTGGGCAACCTGAAGCATCGACTCGGGGCCGTGACGGTGAATGAGGAGATTACGGCGGCATTCTCGGCAAAACTAGACGAGATTCGACAGCAATATCATGAAAAGATGCAGGATGACTTCAATACACCGGATGCCATTACAGCGTTGTTCGAATGGACTGCAGAAGCGAACCAACTATTGCAACAGGATGTGGCCAATGCAGCTGAGATTCATGCATTGCTGGAGCTGTTCGGTGAACTGAATGCGGTGCTGCGAATCTATACAGACGTGGAGCCTGAACTTTTGGACGAAGAGATTGAACGTTTGATTCAAGAGCGCGTGGAAGCACGCAAATCCAAAAACTGGGCGCGTGCAGATGAAATTCGTGATGAATTGTCTGCTCAAGGTATCCTGCTGGAGGATACGGCTCAGGGAATGAGATGGCGGCGCAAATGAGCGAGGAAAAAGAGGGGATTTTGTCTCAATCTGTCGAGCAATCGGTACAAGGCATGCAGACCGAAGGAAAGAAGAATCAGGTGGATACATCGGAGGGAGGGTGGTTTCCTTATCCTCCTTCCAGACCGGCGCGGCTGATTCCACCGATTGCGCTGGCTTACATTGGTGATGCGGTATATGAGGTTGCGGTGAGGCAGTATCTGTTATCAAAAGCGAATATGCGTCCCAACCACTTGCATCGCAGTGCAACAAAGCTAGTATCTGCCAAGGCGCAAAGCCGCATACTGACAAGTATAGAGGCTGCATTGACGGAAGATGAGCTGGACGTGGTGCGGCAAGGACGCAATGCGAAGTCGGGCAGCGTTCCCAAAAATGCAGATGTGCTGGAGTACAGACATGCTACTGCGTTTGAATGCCTGATCGGTTATCTGTATAGCAGCAGTCAGCATCATCGAATGGTTGAGCTGATCGGGCTGGGAATTGAACAGGCGGAGCAGGCAGCTGCATCAACGTCAAAATAGCTGAATTTCGTTGACTGTTTTATATAAAAAAGCAATACAGAGAGGAACGAACAAGGATGGAAGAAGAGTGGATTGCCGGTAAACACTCCGTAACGGAGGCGCTGCGTTCAGGCCGGACCATTAATAAAATATGGATTGCCGACACGGCGCAGAAACATCTGACACAGCCAATTATTGCGGAGGCCAAAAAACAGGGAATTGTTATTCAACATGTAGACAAGCGTAAGCTGGATCAGACGGTTCCCGGTATTCAGCATCAGGGCGTCGTTGCTCAGGCAGCGCCGTATGCCTATGCCGAGGTTGAGGATATTTTGGAAGCAGCCAGATCCAAAAATGAACATCCGTTTATTCTTCTGCTGGATGAGATTGAAGACCCTCATAATCTGGGTTCCATCTTGCGTACAGCAGATTGCACAGGAGCTCACGGCGTTATTGTGCCTAAGCGGCGCTCCGCTTCTGTAACGGCAACGGTATCCAAAACGTCTGCTGGTGCTGCGGAGTATGTACCTGTTGCCCGGGTAAGCAATCTGGCGCAAACGATTGATCGTCTCAAAGAAGAGGGCGTATGGGTTGTCGGTACGGATGTGACCGCACGGGAGGCTGTATTTGGCAATGGGGTGTTTACAGGACCGGTAGCGCTTGTCATCGGGAACGAAAACAAAGGCATGGGCCGTCTCATTCGCGAGAAATGTGATGTGCTGGTCAAATTGCCAATGCAAGGTCAGATTAATTCCCTGAATGCTTCCGTGGCTGCGGGTGTTGTTATGTATGAGGTGCTCCGTTCCCGCCAAGCGCAGGGATAGATGATATGGCTGATTCCCGTGATGTGCTTCTTGTAGACGGGTACAACATGATTGGTGACTGGCCGGAATTATCCAAATTGGCAGAAAGCGGTCTGGAGGAGGCGCGAAACAGGTTGCTCTTTCGGCTTGCGGACTATCAGGCCTTTTCCGGCAGGCGCGTCATCGTTGTGTTTGACGCCTACCTAGTGCCTGGACTCGGTAAATCCTTTACACAGAGCAAAGTTCAAGTTCATTTTACAAAGGAAAAAGAGACGGCAGACGAATGCATTGAGAGACTCGTTCGGGAACTAAGCATGCGAAGACGCCAAATCTATGTAGCTACCAGCGATATGGTAGAACAACATGTTATTTTCGGCCAGGGAGCGCTGCGTGTATCTGCCAGAGAGCTGCTGATTGAAGTGGAGCAGAATGAAAAGGAGCTTCAGCAGCGGCTTGCGGAGGATCAGGCGAGATCAACTCGTAATACAATTGGAGGGAAATTAAGTCCTGATATTTTGAAGCAGTTTGAACGCTGGAGACGAGGCTGACAGCGGGTTTCTTACAAATTTTACAATATTGAAACTATTGACAATTATGTTATAGCTGTTCTTTTTTAGGGATAGCGTGGTTGACGGTGGGAGGTACCATCATATATACTGTTCGTATATTTCATAGAGTAGAGTAACGGGGTACCTTGCGTTGCAGCCGGAGGGATTGTCTGTGAGTGTCGACCTCAAAGATATCATGTTATCGAAGTATGATTACCAAAGTGACGAAGACATTGTCGAAGCGGTCCGTGAAGGCGAGAGCGAAGCGCTGGAGTTTTTGATCAACAAGTATCGCAACTTTGTACGCGCCAAGGCAAGATCTTATTTTTTGATCGGAGCTGACAGGGAAGACATTATTCAAGAAGGAATGATTGGCCTTTACAAATCGATTCGTGATTTTAAAGGGGACAAGCTTGCCTCTTTCAAGGCGTTTGCCGAATTGTGCATTACAAGACAGATTATAACGGCGATCAAGACAGCCACACGACAGAAGCATATTCCGCTGAATTCTTACGTATCTCTGGACAAGCCCATTTATGATGAAGAGTCTGATCGTACGTTACTCGATGTGATTTGTGGAACACAGGTCAGTGATCCGGAGGAATTGATTATTAACCAGGAGGAGTTCGTTGGCCTGGAAGATAAAATGTCCGAGATTTTGAGTGACCTGGAACGTAAAGTGCTGATGTTGTATCTGGACGGAAGATCCTATCAGGAGATTGCAGTTGATCTGGATCGTCATGTGAAGTCCATTGATAATGCATTACAGCGTGTGAAGCGCAAACTTGAAAAGTACCTGGAAGTTCGAGATAATTGAACAGAGGTTGTTGTCGTTGATGGAAAAGGCTCGGTGTTTGAGTCTTTTTTTATTGTCTGAAGTTTATATTGTTAAGGATTGATAAATACTAGTAATCGCTCGGTTCATGCCGGAGAAGTGAAAAAATCAGAGATAAGAGATGCGGCACGTCTAGTACGGAATTAATACCCAATGATGAAAGGTTATTCTTTCATTGACATGCTTATACCCTTGTGATAAAGTGTTTTAGGTAGGCCTATTTTACGGCTTTTTTTTCAGGATCAATTTAGAGACTCTGCTCACTGCGGAAGTCTTCGGGAGGTGTACATCATGCGGGTAATTATTACTTTGGCTTGTACAAACTGCAAACAAAGAAATTACACTACGACAAAAAACAAGCGTAATCACCCCGACCGCATGGAGATGAAGAAATTTTGCAAGTTTTGTAACGAGCAGACTTCTCATCGCGAAACCAGATAGTTTTTGGGAGGTGTAGTCGGCGTGAAACGTAGTTTCAAATCTCTGATTTCCTTTTTCTCTGAAAGCTGGGCTGAACTTAAAAAGGTTCGCTGGCCTAATCGTAAAGAGCTGACGAACTACACGTTAATCGTACTTGGTACTGTTGTGGTTATGACGCTGTTTTTTTGGGTCGTAGATATCGGCATCTCCGCTGTGATCGAAGCGATTATTTAAGAAGGGTCCCAGGTGGCTTGATATGGAAAAAAGATGGTACGTCGTTCATACCTATTCAGGGTATGAGAATAAGGTCAAAGCCAATTTGGAAAAACGCGTAGAGTCCATGGGTATGGAAGACAAGATTTTCCGCGTTCTTGTTCCGATGGAAGAAGAAGTGGTGAACAAAGACGGTAAGAAAAAGACCGTTATGCGTAAAGTTTACCCCGGATATGTCTTGGTCGAAATGGTTCAAACCGATGATTCTTGGTATGTTGTTCGCAATACACCAGGTGTTACCGGCTTTGTCGGTTCGACAGGTTCCGGCTCGAAACCAACAGCCTTGTTGCCTGAAGAAGTGGAACAAATTCTGAAGCACATGGGCATGGTTGAGCCTAAGCCTAAAATTGAATTCGATATTAAGGAATCCGTACGAATCAAAGTCGGACCTTTTGCGAATTTTGTGGGCTCCGTGGAAGAGATTTTGGTAGACAAAAGCAAGCTGAAAGTACACGTCAACATGTTTGGACGGGAAACACCGCTTGAGTTGGAATACACGCAAGTGGAGAAGATATAGTCTCTTCAAGTTTCTTGTGGGAGGGCTGAGAGGCCCGTTGACCACTATTTTGCAAGGAGGTGTCAATCATGGCAAAAAAGGTAATCAAAATGGTAAAACTGCAGATTCCAGCAGGTAAAGCAAATCCAGCACCACCAGTAGGTCCGGCATTGGGTCAAGCAGGTGTCAACATCATGGCATTCTGTAAAGAATTCAACGCTCGTACAGCTGATCAAGCAGGATTGATCATTCCAGTTGAAATCTCTGTATTCGAGGACCGTTCCTTCACATTCATCACTAAAACTCCACCGGCAGCAGTTCTGTTGAAAGTGGCAGCTAAAGTTGAAAAAGGATCCGGCGAACCGAACAAGAAAAAAGTTGCTACCGTTAAACGTGATGCGGTACGTCAAATCGCGGAAACAAAAATGCCTGACCTGAATGCTGCTGACGTTGAGTCTGCAATGCGTATGGTCGAAGGTACTGCCCGCAGCATGGGTATCACCATCGAAGACTAATTTTCACAAGAAACATGGCTTCGTAAAGCCGGCCGATTCGCGACCGGTCAATGTGGGAGGTATATCCGCTAAAACCACAAAGGAGGAATAAAACATGGCTAAACACGGTAAAAAATACCTGGAAGCTGCCAAGCTGATTGACAGCGAAGCAACTTACGAGCCTTCAGAAGCGGTTGAGCTTGTGAAAAAGGCAGCTACTGCAAAGTTCGATGAAACGATCGAAGCAGCAGTTCGTTTGGGCGTAGACCCTCGTAAGCAAGACCAGGCTGTACGTGGTGTTGTTGTCCTGCCACATGGTACAGGTAAAACACAACGCGTATTGGTATTTGCGAAAGGTGACAAAGCGAAAGAAGCGGAAGCGGCTGGCGCGGACTATGTTGGTGATGCAGACATGATCAACAAAATCCAACAAGGCTGGTTCGAATTCGACGTCTGCGTAGCGACACCGGATATGATGAGTGAAGTAGGTAAATTGGGCCGTCTGCTCGGCGGTAAAGGTCTGATGCCTAACCCTAAAGCCGGAACGGTAACTTTCGATGTAACTAAGGCTGTTCAAGAAATTAAAGCCGGTAAAATCGAATATCGTCTGGATCGTGCAGGTCAAATTCATGCACCGATCGGTAAAGCTTCTTTCTCTTCCGAGCAACTGAATGAGAACCTTAAAGCTCTCATGGACGCTCTGAACCGTGCTAAACCGGCGGCAGCAAAAGGTGTTTATCTGAAGAACGTAAGTCTTTCTTCTACGATGGGCCCTGGCGCACGCGTGAACGCAGCAGCTTTTAGATAATATATCTTGACAAGGTTCGCCTTGTTCTGGTATGATATAAAAGTTGTGAGTCCGAGTGACTGACCGTTGACATTTGAATATGCTTGCCGTAGACAGTAGGTGCCCTGTGGCTTAATTTCCTACCGAGGTGTGATTATACAACTTGAAACGATGCAAATCGGTTGCGAGTATATATCAAGCCTTCGTGATTCTACGGAGGCTTTTCTTAATGGGATAAATTTGATCAGGAGGTGTACAGATTGGCAAACGCAAAAGTGATTCAAGCAAAACAAGAGTCCGTTGATGCAGTAACAGCAAAATTGCGCGAAAGCGCGACAACAG
The DNA here is from genome assembly GCF_003217495.1 of Paenibacillus barcinonensis. Classification (GTDB taxonomy): domain Bacteria; phylum Bacillota; class Bacilli; order Paenibacillales; family Paenibacillaceae; genus Paenibacillus; species Paenibacillus barcinonensis. Next base: position 23,235 of record NZ_QJSW01000028.1, read on the forward strand.
TTGTTGTTGACTACCGCGGATTGAACGTTGCCCAAGCTACTGAACTGCGCAAGCAGCTTCGTGAAGCTGGTGTAGAATTCCAAGTGCTGAAAAACACATTGCTTCGCCGTGCGACTGCTGCAGCAGAATTGACAGAACTCGATAGCGTTCTGACAGGTCCTACTGCAATTGCATTCAGCGGAGAAGATGCTGTAGCTCCAGCCAAAATTCTGAACGACTTCGCGAAAAAGAACGATGCACTGAAATTGAAAGGTGCTGTCGTAGAAGGTCGCGTAATTGGAGTAGAAGAAGTTAAAGCGTTGGCAGAACTGCCATCCCGCGAAGGTCTCCTCTCCATGCTCCTCAGCGTGCTTCAAGCCCCTATGCGCAACTTCGCGCTTGCGGTTAAAGCCGTTGCAGAAAAAGAAGAGCAAGGCGCGTAAGCTACTTGATCTGAATACTGCGTAGCAGTAATGAAATACAAAAAAATAAAATTATATATGGAGGTTCAATCATGAGTAAAGAGCAAATCTTGGAAGCAATCAAAGGCATGACTGTACTGGAACTGAACGATCTTGTTAAAGCAATCGAAGAAGAATTCGGCGTAACTGCTGCAGCTCCAGTAGCTGTTGTAGGTGGCGGCGCAGCTGCAGCTGAAGCTGAACAATCCGAATTCGACGTAATCTTGGCTAACGCTGGTGCTTCCAAAATCAACGTTATCAAAGCAGTTCGCGAAATCACTGGTCTGGGCTTGAAAGAAGCAAAAGAACTGGTTGACAACGCTCCAAAAGCACTGAAAGAAAAAGTGGCTAAAGAAGAAGCAGACGCAATCAAAGCTAAGCTTGAAGAAGCTGGCGCTACAATCGAAGTTAAATAATTTAGCTTATCCAAGCTGAATGAACAAAACAACAAACCCCTTGACTTATATCAAGGGGTTTGTTGCTGTAAATGTAACTATGGAAAGTGAGTGAGGGCATGTCCAATCATTATTATTCGGACAAACCGCAAGCAGCACATGATCGCAAGTCCGCAGAAGCTGTGCTTCGGGGAGTTAGTCTGAAGCTGGTGACGGATGCTGGTGTTTTTTCCAAGAACGGAATCGATTATGGCAGCAGAGTATTAATTGATGCGATGGAACTGCCGTCAGGCGCTCAGGTTCTCGATGTGGGATGTGGTTATGGGCCGATCGGGCTTACAGCAGCAAAGCTAGTACCGGATGGACATGTCACCATGGTCGATATCAACGAGAGAGCGGTTGAACTTTCCAGGGAAAATGCCAAAGGCAATGGCATTACTAATGTTACGATTATGCAAAGCAATCTACTAACTGAAGTAAAGCAGCGGGATTTCGATGTGGTTCTGACTAATCCTCCTATACGAGCCGGCAAAGAAACAGTTCACACGATCTTTGAGCAGGCGTATGACCATTTGAAGATTGGCGGGGCGTTATGGATTGTCATTCAAAAGAAACAGGGTGCACCTTCTGCGAAAGCGAAGCTGGAATCGTTGTTCTCGAGAGTGGAAGAAGTTACAAAGGATAAGGGCTATCGAATCTTTAAAGCGGTGAAGGAAGAGTAGAGGAATCTATTCGTGGTTCATACGAATTTGTAAAGTAAGCAGGGCAGTGTTTTTTTTGCAATAGGACTATTGACTTGAAATTCAAGCCGTGGTATAGTTGTAAAATGTCAGTATTAAGATGCCCTACTTGGCTTTAGCTAACTAAAAATGTCAACCTTTTTTACGCCGAACCGGGCTTATTATGCCTATGTTTGGCGTATAATATGTACATTTTGGGCAAACTGGGGATATGAATGATTTGGAAAGACATCCGCCGATCAAAGTTGCTCTTTTATCGAACGACATTTCGAATAAGGGCTTTTCTTTATTTGCGGGTGCATTGCTTTGCTCTGTATGTGTACCATTATAAGGTTACAAACAGAGGTTCGCAACGAAATTTTTAAAGTGAGTAGACATTGAGGGGTGAGTTTAAGTTGGCAGGACATCTTGTTCAATATGGTCGACGCACTCGGCGCAGTTATGCACGAATTAACGAGATACTCGAAGTTCCGAACCTGATTGAAATCCAACAAAAATCGTATGACTGGTTTTTGGAGGAAGGGTTGCGCGAAATGTTCCAGGATATCTCGCCGATCCAGGATTTCACAGGCAACTTGATTTTGGAATTTATCGATTACAGTCTCGGGGAACCGAAGTATACAGTAGACGACGCAAAAGAGCGTGACGTTACTTATGCAGCACCGCTTCGGGTCAAAGTCCGGCTCATTAATAAGGAAACCGGAGAAGTCAAAGAGCAGGAAGTATTCATGGGAGATTTCCCGCTGATGACCAGCACCGGAACATTCATTATTAATGGTGCGGAACGGGTTATTGTCAGCCAGTTGGTTCGCTCTCCTAGCGTTTACTTCAGCACAAAAGTAGATAAGAACGCCAAAAAAACGTATACCGCTACAGTAATTCCTAACCGCGGCGCATGGCTTGAGCTGGAGATGGATGCGAAGGACGTCGTTTACGTCCGGATCGACCGTACGCGTAAAATACCGGTTACGGTTCTCCTGCGTTCCCTTGGTTTTGGCACAGACGCTGAGATTCTGGATTTGCTCGGTAATGACGAATATATCCGTAACACGCTGGACAAAGACAACACGGACTCTACGGAGAAAGCCCTCATCGAGATTTATGAGCGTCTTCGTCCGGGCGAGCCTCCAACGTTGGATAATGCGAAGAGCTTGCTCGTTGCACGATTCTTTGATCCAAAACGTTATGACCTCGCAAACGTAGGTCGTTACAAAATCAACAAAAAGCTGCACATCAAAAACCGTTTGTTTAACCAGCGTTTGGCTGAGTCTCTCATCGACGCTGAAACAGGCGAGATCATTGCAGAAGCAGGTCAGATGGTTGACCGTCGTTTGCTCGACGAAATCATGCCTTACCTGGAGAAAAGCGTTGGCTTCCGCACATATCACGTGGGGAACGGCGTTCTGGATGCCAATGATATCCCGATGCAAACGATTGACGTATTTTCACCAATTGAAGACGGTAAAGTGGTTAAGCTGATTGCCAATGGTGACATTGACAAGTCCGTGAAAAATATCACTCCAGCCGATATCATCTCTTCCATCAGTTACTTCCTGAACTTGCTGCATGGCATTGGCAGCACGGATGATATCGACCACCTGGGTAACCGTCGTTTGCGTTCCGTGGGTGAGCTCTTGCAGAACCAGTTCCGTATCGGTTTGTCCCGTATGGAGCGTGTGGTTCGTGAGAGAATGTCCATTCAGGATGCAAATGTGATTACACCACAGGCTTTGATCAACATACGTCCGGTCATTGCATCCATTAAAGAGTTCTTCGGTAGCTCCCAATTGTCACAGTTTATGGATCAAACGAACCCGCTGGGTGAGTTGACGCATAAACGTCGTCTGTCCGCACTCGGACCGGGCGGTTTGACACGTGAACGCGCCGGCATGGAAGTCCGTGACGTGCATCCATCCCACTATGGACGGATGTGTCCGATCGAGACACCGGAGGGACCAAACATCGGTTTGATCAACTCCCTGTCGACTTTTGCACGCGTAAACGAATATGGCTTTATCGAAGCTCCTTATCGTTGGGTTGATCCGAAGACTGGTGTCGTAACCGAGCAGATTGATTACCTGACAGCAGACGAAGAGGACAACTATGTTATCGCTCAAGCGAATGCAAAGCTGAACGAAGATAGCACCTTTGCAGAAGACGCGATCATTGTACGTTACAACAAACAGTCGGATAACATCCTTACGATGCCGAGTGAACGAGTAGACTACATGGACGTATCTCCTAAGCAGGTTGTATCGGTCGCTACAGCACTCATTCCGTTCCTTGAGAACGATGACTCCAACCGTGCCCTCATGGGATCAAACATGCAACGTCAAGCGGTTCCTTTGTTGATTCCTAAAGCTCCGCTCGTAGGAACGGGTATGGAACACAAAGCAGCGAAAGACTCCGGTGTATGTATTGTTGCCGATTATGACGGAATTATTGAGCGTTCTTCTGCGAACGAGATCTGGCTCCGTCGTATTGAAGAGGTAGATGGTCAGGAAGTCAAAGGCGATATCGTTAAATATAAATTACACAAATTTATGCGTTCGAACCAAGGAACATGCATCAACCAACGTCCGATCGTGAAAAGAGGCGCTGCTGTCAAAGCTGGCGATATCCTTGCTGACGGTCCATCGACGGAAATGGGTGAACTTGCACTTGGACGTAACGTTGTAGTTGCCTTCATGACATGGGAAGGTTACAACTACGAGGATGCGATCCTGCTCAGTGAAAAACTCGTGAAGGAAGATGTTTACACATCCATCCACATCGAGGAATATGAGTCGGAAGCTCGGGATACCAAGCTCGGACCTGAAGAGATCACACGCGATATCCCTAACGTTGGGGAAGAAGCGCTGCGTAATCTGGATGAGCGCGGTATTATCCGCATCGGTGCCGAAATTGCAGCTGGCGACATTCTCGTTGGTAAAGTTACACCAAAAGGTGTTACCGAGCTGACTGCAGAAGAACGTCTCTTGCATGCTATCTTTGGTGAGAAAGCACGTGAAGTACGTGATACTTCCTTGCGTGTGCCTCACGGTACAGATGGTATCGTAGTCGATGTAAAAGTATTTACCCGTGAAAACGGAGATGAACTGCCACCAGGTGTGAACCAGCTCGTTCGTGTTTATATTGCCCAAAAACGGAAAATTTCCGAGGGTGATAAAATGGCGGGCCGTCACGGTAACAAAGGGGTCGTGGCCCGCATCTTGCCGGAAGAAGATATGCCTTTCCTGCCAGATGGCACACCAGTTCAAATTGTTCTTAACCCGCTGGGCGTACCTTCCCGTATGAACATCGGTCAAGTGCTCGAAGTTCACTTGGGTATGGCAGCAATGCAGCTAGGTATCCACGTAGCAACACCTGTATTCGACGGAGCGAAGGAGTATGACGTCTTCGATACGATGGAAGAGGCAGGTATGCAGCGTAACGGTAAAACCGTGCTGTATGATGGTCGTACGGGTGAAGAGTTTGAACGTGAAGTTACCGTTGGTGTCATGCACATGATCAAACTGGCACACATGGTTGACGATAAAATCCATGCCCGTTCTACAGGTCCTTACTCACTTGTTACGCAACAGCCGTTGGGTGGTAAAGCCCAATTCGGTGGACAGCGTTTCGGGGAGATGGAGGTTTGGGCGCTTGAGGCTTACGGTGCCGCTTATACACTGCAAGAAATCTTGACTGTTAAATCCGATGACGTTGTGGGTCGGGTGAAAACGTACGAGTCCATTGTCAAAGGCGAGAACGTGCCGGAGCCAGGTGTTCCTGAGTCGTTCAAAGTATTGATTAAAGAGCTGCAAAGCTTGGGTATGGACGTTAAGATTTTGAGCGAAGATGAGCAAGAGATTGAAATGAAAGAAATGGACGATGAAGATGACGCTGCGAGCGATAAGCTCAGCCTCAACCTTGAGGGTACAGAGGTCGGAGCGGAATAATCGCTTCGGGCGCAAGATGACCGGCGTTTTTCATCAGGCTCGCGTCATGCTCCGGCTACGGCTGGAGCAGGCGTAACCTAGAATACAGGAATTAGGTTAAGGAGGGTTGCTCCTTGTTGGACGTCAACAATTTCGAATACATGAAGATCGGGCTTGCTTCCCCAGAGAAAATTCGTTCTTGGTCCCGCGGAGAAGTGAAAAAACCGGAAACGATCAACTATCGTACGTTGAAACCGGAAAAAGAAGGGCTGTTCTGCGAAAAGATTTTTGGCCCTACAAAAGACTGGGAATGTCATTGCGGTAAATATAAACGCGTTCGTTATAAAGGCGTTGTCTGTGACCGCTGTGGCGTTGAAGTAACACGTGCGAAAGTCCGTCGTGAACGGATGGGCCATATTGAGCTTGCTGCTCCGGTATCGCATATCTGGTACTTCAAAGGTATTCCAAGCCGTATGGGTCTCGCTTTGGATATGTCTCCGAGATCTCTGGAAGAGATCATTTATTTTGCATCATATGTTGTAACAGATCCAGGAGAAACTCCACTGGAGAAAAAACAGCTGTTGTCCGAAAAGGAATATCGCAGCTACCGTGAAAAATACGGCTATGGGTTCCAAGCAGGCATGGGTGCAGAAGCAGTTAAAAAATTGCTTCAAGACCTCGATGTAGATAAAGAGCTTGAATTCTTGAAGGAAGAGCTCCGCACTGCACAAGGACAACGTCGTAACCGTGCAATCAAACGTTTGGAAGTAATCGAAGCTTTCCGTAACTCTGGCAATAACCCTGAGTGGATGATCATGGATGTACTTCCTGTCATTCCGCCGGAGCTTCGTCCGATGGTGCAGCTGGATGGTGGACGTTTTGCAACGTCTGACTTGAATGACCTGTATCGCCGTGTAATTAACCGGAACAACCGTCTGAAACGTCTGCTTGACCTGGGCGCACCAGATATTATCGTACAAAATGAAAAACGGATGCTGCAGGAAGCGGTTGACGCCTTGATTGATAACGGTCGTCGTGGACGCCCTGTTACAGGTCCGGGTAACCGTCCTTTGAAATCCCTCAGCCACATGCTGAAAGGTAAACAAGGTCGTTTCCGTCAAAACTTGCTCGGTAAACGTGTTGACTATTCCGGTCGTTCCGTTATCGTTGTCGGACCTTACCTGAAAATGTATCAGTGTGGTCTGCCGAAAGATATGGCACTTGAACTGTTCAAGCCTTTTGTCATGAAAGAGCTTGTGAATAAAGGGCTTGCCCACAATATCAAGAGCGCGAAACGTAAAGTGGAGCGTGTAAGTCCTGAAGTATGGGATGTTCTTGAAGAAGTAATCAAGGAGCACCCGGTTCTTCTGAACCGTGCCCCTACGCTTCACAGACTCGGTATTCAAGCATTTGAACCGATTCTGGTTGAAGGTAAAGCGATTCGTCTTCACCCGCTCGTATGTACGGCGTACAATGCCGACTTTGACGGTGACCAAATGGCCGTGCACGTTCCGTTGTCTGCTGAAGCTCAAGCGGAAGCACGTATCCTGATGCTGGCATCAGGTAACATTTTGAACCCGAAAGATGGTAAACCGGTTGTTACTCCTTCCCAGGATATGGTCCTTGGTTCATACTATCTGACGATGGACAACAAGGAAGAGAAGGGTACTGGTATGGTTTTGCGTACGGTCAATGAGGCTGTATCGGCATACCAACGGGGTACTGCTGGACTGCATGCACGTGTAGCTATTCCGGTTAAGGCGCTTGGTAAAACAAGCTTCACCGAAGAACAGCAAAAAGGCATGCTGCTGACAACAGTGGGTAAAATTATCTTCAACGAAATTTTCCCGGCAAGCTTCCCTTATATCAATGATGCGACTCGTGCCAACCTGTATCAAGGTACTGCTGATCACTTCTTTGTATATGAAAAAGGGGCTGACCTGAGAGAAGCGATCATGAATTCTCCTCAAGCAGGCGGTGTCGGCAAGGAATATCTGGGTTCAATCATCGCACGCTGCTTTGAAATTTATCATACAACCGAAACAGCGGTTATTCTCGATAAAATCAAACAGCTCGGATTCACATACTCTACTCGTGCGGGTATTACGGTAGCCGTGTCTGACGTTGTGGTTCCAGATGAGAAAACAGACATTCTGAAACAATCCGAGGAGAAAGCACAAATCGTTACGAATCAGTACCGTCGTGGTCTGATTACGAATGAAGAGCGTTATGACCGCATCATTGATATTTGGTCGAAATCCAAAGATGACATCACAGATATCCTGATGAAATCCATGGATCGTTACAACTCGATCATGATGATGGTTGACTCCAAAGCACGGGGTAACAAATCGCAAATCACTCAATTGGGCGGTATGCGTGGTCTGATGGCCAACCCGTCTGGTCGAATTATCGAACTCCCAATCAAATCGAACTTCCGTGAAGGTCTGACAGTACTCGAGTACTTTATTTCCACTCACGGAGCGCGTAAAGGTCTCGCGGATACAGCCCTGCGTACAGCTGACTCAGGTTACCTGACTCGTCGTCTCGTAGACGTAGCCCAAGACGTAATTGTGCGTGAGGACGATTGTGGTACAGATAAAGGCTTTACCGTTAGCCGTATCCAGGATGGTAAAGAGGTCATCGAGGATCTCTACGACCGTATTGAAGGCAGATACTGCTTCGAAACTGTTCGTCATCCGGAAACAAAAGAAATCATCGCTGGCCGCAATGAGCTGATTGATTCTGACAAAGCAGAAGCGATTATCAAAGCTGGCATAACCAAATTGCAAATCCGCTCCGTTCTCAGCTGCCGTGCAAGCCATGGTGTCTGCAAGAAGTGTTATGGTCGCAACCTTGCGACAGGTAAACACGTGGAGATTGGTGAAGCGGTTGGTATCATTGCCGCACAATCCATTGGTGAGCCAGGAACACAGCTTACAATGCGTACGTTCCATACCGGCGGTGTAGCCGGAGACGACATCACGCAAGGTTTGCCGCGTATCCAGGAGCTCTTTGAGGCTCGTAATCCTAAGGGTCAAGCAACAATCAGTGAGATTGATGGTGTGGTTAAAGAGATTCGCGAAGCGAAAGATCGTCGTGAAATCGAAATTCAAGGTGAAGCGGAATCCAAAGTGTACTCCGTTACTTACGGTTCCCGTGTTCGCGTAAGCGAAGGCATGGAAATCGAAGCGGGTGACGAGTTGACAGACGGTTCCATTGATCCAAAAGAAATGCTTCGCATCAAAGGCGTACGTGGTGTACAGAACTACATTTTGCAGGAAGTACAGCGCGTATACCGTAACCAGGGTGTAGAAATCAATGACAAACACGTTGAAGTCATGATTCGTCAAATGCTGCGTAAAATCCGTATCGTGGATGCGGGAGATACGACACTGTTGCCAGGATCATTTGTTGATACGTATGAGTACGAAAGAGCGAACAAAATTGCGATTCTTAGTGATAAAGAGCCTGCGGTTGCTAAGCCAATCCTGCTCGGTATTACAAAAGCATCTCTTGAAACAGACTCCTTCCTCTCTGCGGCATCGTTCCAAGAGACAACACGTGTATTGACGGATGCAGCGATTAAAGGTAAAGTTGACCAATTGTTGGGTCTGAAGGAGAATGTTATCATTGGTAAATTGATCCCTGCAGGTACGGGTATGAACCGCTACCGCAGCATCAAATTTGCTGAACCTGAAGACGGCCAATCTTCTGTAGAAGAGCTGGAGCCGGTTTCGGTAGACTAACATTGACTCTGATGATCTGAATTTATAAAGAATGTGTATGTCAGGGGACAACGTTGGTGTCAAGCGAGCGAAGGATCCTGACGTACACAAACTTTTTAAAATCTTTTATGATTAGCATTGACAATGCTTGCGCTAGATGCTAATATATCAAAGGTGCGTGGGCAGCTGATTGTTAATGGTCCTATTCGGAGGAATGTATGATGTCTAATGAAAAAGGCTTGCAAGATGCTCATGTCAAAATTGGTACCAAACAGACCATGCGGACCGTGCAGACAGGAATGGCTTCTGAAGTCTATGTCGCAGAGGATATTGATCCGCAGCTCACTTCCAAAATCATTGCCTTGTGTGAACAGCACAATGTGAAGTACACGAAAGTGGACACAATGAAAAATCTCGGCAAAGCTTGCGGGATTGGAGTGGGAGCAGCCATGGCTGCTGTCGTAAAATGATAGTGCAAGGAACGTTTTTGTCCGAGAACTTTTAAGGATTCTCCAAGGCAAAAACTTTTCATTTGTCTTTTTATGAACCGCCTGGGTCTGTGGGCTTAGCGTATAAGGTTTATAAAGAAACATGAATAATTGAGGAAGGGGGTGGCAATCACATGCCAACTATTAACCAACTGGTTCGTAAAGGACGTCAAGCAAAAGTTGAAAAGTCTAAATCACCAGCTTTGCAAAAAGGATTCAACGCTTTGAAACGTGAATCCACTAACATCAGTGCCCCACAAAAACGTGGTGTCTGCACTCGTGTAGGAACAATGACTCCTCGTAAACCGAACTCTGCACTTCGTAAATATGCCCGTGTTCGTTTGACGAACCGTCTCGAGGTAACTGCTTATATCCCGGGAATCGGACATAACCTTCAAGAGCACAGTGTGGTATTGATCCGCGGAGGTAAAGTAAAAGACCTTGCAGGGGTTCGTTATCACATCGTTCGTGGAGCTCTCGATACTGCAGGTGTTAACAACCGTATGCAAGCTCGTTCTAAATACGGTGCAAAACGTCCAAAAGCTAAAAAAGCCTAAATTACGATAAGCAGTTAGCCTGATAGCCTTCTGGCTTAGGTCTGGAAGGTACAGGTTCTGCTGAACAAGAAAGAAAGGGGGATATCCATGCCACGCAAAGGTCCAGTTACGAAAAGAGACGTGTTGCCAGATCCGGTATACAACTCCAAGTTGGTTACTCGTTTGATCAACCGCATCATGCTCGACGGAAAACGCGGTGTTGCTCAAAGCATTCTGTATAATGCGTTCAAGTTGATTCAAGAACGTACGGGTAATGACCCGATGGAAGTATTTGAAGCAGCAATCAAGAATATCATGCCAGTCCTGGAAGTTAAAGCTCGCCGTGTCGGCGGTGCCAACTACCAAGTACCAATCGAGGTAAAACCAGAGAGACGTACTTCTTTGGGATTACGTTGGCTCGTGAACTACTCCCGCAACCGCGGTGAGAAAACAATGGAAGAGCGTTTGGCGGCTGAGATCATCGACGCTTCCAACAACACAGGCGCTTCCGTTAAGAAACGCGAAGATACGCACAAAATGGCTGAAGCGAACAAAGCGTTTGCTCACTACCGTTGGTAGGATTCAGTTCACAATAAAAAAACTTCAATTTTGAAGGGAGACCCATTTCATGGCTAGAGAGTTCTCCTTGAAAAATACACGTAATATCGGGATCATGGCTCATATTGATGCGGGTAAAACCACGACAACTGAGCGGATCTTGTTTTACACAGGACGTACGCACAAAATCGGTGAAGTTCACGAAGGCGCTGCGACAATGGACTGGATGGAACAGGAACAGGAGCGCGGGATTACAATTACTTCCGCTGCGACTACCGCTGCTTGGAAAGGTCACCGCGTAAATATCATTGATACCCCGGGACACGTTGACTTCACTGTTGAAGTTGAACGTTCCCTTCGTGTATTGGACGGAGCAGTAGGTGTATTCAGTGCGAAAGAAGGCGTTGAGCCTCAGTCTGAAACTGTATGGAGACAGGCTGATAAGTACGGCGTACCTCGTATCGCATATGTAAACAAAATGGATATCATCGGTGCTGACTTCCTGAACGTTGTATCTGACATGCGTGATCGCCTTCAAGCGAACGCTGTTGCGATTCAACTTCCAATCGGTGCTGAGAATGATTTCAAAGGTATCATTGATATCGTTGCTCAAAAGGCTCATATGTACAAAGATGACCTGGGACAAGATATTGAAGAAACCGACATTCCTGCGGAATTCGTAGAGCAAGTTGAAGAACTTCGCAACGAATTGATTGAGCGTGTTGCAGAGCTCGACGAAGAATTGACAATGAAATACCTGGAAGGCGAAGAGATCACTATTGATGAGATCAAATCGGCTCTCCGTAAAGGTGTTGTAGATGTTAAGATCTTCCCGGTTATCTGTGGTTCCTCATACCGCAACAAAGGTGTTCAACTGATGTTGGATGCTGTTATCGACTACTTGCCAGCTCCAGTTGACGTTCCGGCAATCAAGGGTCTCCTTGAAGATGGAACTGAGGCAGTTCGTAAGTCTTCCGATGAAGAGCCTTTCTCTGCATTGGCTTTCAAAATTATGACTGACCCTTACGTTGGTAAATTGACATTCTTCCGCGTATACTCCGGCGTGCTTCAATCCGGATCTTATGTATTGAATGCCACTAAAAACAAACGTGAGCGTATCGGTCGTATCCTTCAAATGCACGCAAACAGCCGTCAAGAAATCACTGAAGTTTACTCCGGTGATATCGCAGCAGCTGTTGGTTTGAAAGATACAGGTACAGGTGATACACTATGTGATGAGAAACACCCGGTTATCCTGGAATCCATGAACTTCCCTGATCCGGTAATCGAAATCGCTGTTGAACCTAAAACCAAAGCTGACCAAGATAAAATGGGTGTGGCTCTCGGTAAGTTGACGGAAGAGGATCCAACTCTTCGCGCTCATACTGACGAAGAAACAGGTCAAACGATCTTGGCAGGTATGGGTGAGCTTCACCTTGATATCATCATCGACCGTATGCGTCGTGAGTTCAAGGTTGAAACTACTGTGGGTAAACCACAAGTAGCTTACCGCGAAACATTCCGTGCTCCAGCGCGCGTTGAAGGTAAATTCGTACGTCAATCCGGTGGTCGTGGTCAATACGGTCACGTATGGGTTGAATTCGAACCTCTCGAGCCGGGTACAGGCAGCCAGTTCGAAAGTAAGGTTGTCGGTGGTTCCGTTCCAAGAGAATACATTCAACCTGCACTGTCAGGGATTGAAGAGCAAATGAAAAACGGCGTTATTGCAGGCTTCCCGCTTGTAGACGTTAAGGCTACTATCGTAGACGGATCTTACCATGATGTCGATTCCAACGAGATGGCATTTAAAATTGCCGGATCTATGGCGCTGAAAGCAGCGAAAGACAAATGTAGTCCAGTTCTGCTTGAGCCTATCATGAAAGTAGAAGTAACTGTTCCAGAAGAGTACATGGGTGACGTAATGGGTATGTTGAACTCCCGTCGTGGCCGCATTGAAGGTATGGATTCCCGTAGTGGAGCTCAAATCATCCGTGCTAAGGTACCTCTCTCTGAGATGTTTGGATACTCTACAACTCTTCGTTCCGGTACTCAAGGCCGCGGCGTGTTCTCCATGGAACTCTCTCACTATGAAGAAGTTCCTAAGAGCATTGCTGAAGAGATCGTTGCCAAAACAAAAGGCACCGAGTAGTTTTCTCACACTGAATGCTTGTGCTTGAAACCTGGTTTGAAGCACCGCATTCAGTGAAAACATAAAATTATAAATTTTAAGGAGGCCACGTTCAAATGGCAAAGGCTAAATACGAACGTACTAAACCACACGTTAACATTGGTACTATTGGTCACGTCGACCATGGTAAAACAACTCTGACTGCTGCAATCACAACTGTATTGTCCAAAACTTACGGTGGTGCTGCTGTAGCATTCGACCAAATCGACAAAGCTCCAGAAGAGCGCGAGCGCGGTATCACAATCTCCACAGCGCACGTTGAGTACGAAACTGACACTCGTCACTACGCTCACGTAGACTGCCCAGGTCACGCCGACTATGTTAAAAACATGATCACTGGTGCGGCACAAATGGACGGAGCTATCCTGGTAGTATCCGCTGCTGACGGCCCAATGCCACAAACTCGTGAGCACATCTTGCTCTCCCGCCAAGTAGGCGTACCATACATCGTTGTTTTCTTGAACAAATGTGATATGGTTGAAGACGAAGAGTTGCTTGAATTGGTTGAGATGGAAGTTCGCGACCTTCTGAACGAATACGAGTTCCCAGGTGATGACACTCCAATCACTCGTGGTTCCGCTCGTGAAGCTCTGCAAAACCCTGATGGTGAGTGGGCTCAAAAAATCGTTGAGATGTTCAAAGAAATCGACACTTACATCCCACTGCCTGAGCGTCAAACTGACAAGCCTTTCTTGATGCCTGTCGAGGACGTATTCTCCATCACTGGTCGTGGTACCGTTGCTACAGGTCGTGTAGAGCGTGGTACTGTTAAAGTCGGCGAAGAGATCGAGATCGTTGGTATCACTGAAGAAACTAAAAAATCCGTAGTTACGGGCGTTGAGATGTTCCGTAAATTGTTGGATTCCGCACAAGCGGGTGACAACATCGGTGCGTTGCTGCGTGGTGTTGACCGTACTCAAATCGAGCGTGGTCAAGTACTTGCTAAACCAGCATCTGTTAAACCACACACAGAATTCACTGCACAAATCTACGTTTTGACTAAAGAAGAGGGTGGCCGTCACAAGCCTTTCTTCACTGGATACCGTCCACAGTTCTACTTCCGTACAACTGACGTAACTGGTATCATCAACCTGCCAGAAGGTACTGAAATGGTAATGCCTGGTGACAACATCACGGTTACTGTTCAACTGATCTCTCCAATCGCGATCGAAGAAGGAACTAAGTTCTCTATTCGTGAAGGTGGACGTACAGTTGGTGCAGGTTCCGTAGCATCTATCCAAAAATAATTTGGCTTTTGCCAAATAACTATAAGCAACAGTGTGCTGGAACGAGTAACATTGTATTGTAACGAAGCTTCGGAAGAGTTCTTTATCCGACATCGGATGAAGAACTCTTTTATTATGTCAACGTTTCGGAACCTGCGTCATTTAAAATGAACAAAATTCATCTTATAGATTGATAGGTTAGGCAGCCTGGATATTTCAAAAACATCGTCCTAAACAGTATCTTTTCATTAGAAAAGATTTGTTTACATGTTTTTTTTAAATATGCTTGCAATATGCCCATCTTTTCTATATAATAATGAATGTTGTTCTTGTGACGTTGCGATGATGTGAGAGGTTACTGACACACCCGGCCCCTTTGCCATGGGAGAGTGGTTAGAAAATTTTCACGGAGTATGTCCGATAAAAAATTGGGCGATAGAAGGAGGGACTAAAATGGCAAAGCAAAAAATTCGTATTCGTTTGAAAGCTTACGACCACAGAATTCTTGATCAATCCGCGGAGAAAATTGTTGAAACAGCAAAACGTTCCGGTGCTGGTGTATCCGGTCCGATTCCGCTTCCTACTGAAAAACAAATCATTACTATTCTTCGTGCGGTGCACAAGTACAAGGATTCTCGGGAGCAATTCGAGCAACGCACTCATAAGCGTTTGATCGACATCGTTAACCCGACTCCACAAACTGTGGATGCCTTGATGCGCTTGGATCTGCCGTCCGGTGTAGATATCGAAATTAAATTGTAATATATAGCAACAAACAAGACCACGTATAAAGGAAAAGAGGTGTCAACATGAAAGGTATCTTAGGAAAAAAACTTGGAATGACTCAAGTGTTTACCGCTGAAGGTAACGTAGTTCCAGTAACGGTTATCGAAGCAGGCCCTTGTGTTGTTTTGCAAAAGAAAGATCTTGAGAACGATGGCTACGAAGCAGTTCAAATCGGTTTCTCCGATAAGAAAGAGAAAAGTGCTAACAAGCCAGAAGCAGGACACGCTAAAAAAGCGAATACTGCACCTAAGCGCTACGTTCGTGAGCTTCGCGGCATCAACATCGCGGAATATGAAGTTGGCCAAGAACTGAAAGCTGACATTTTCGCTGAAGGCGAATTCGTTGACGTAACGGGTATTTCTAAAGGTAAAGGTTTTGCCGGCGTAATCAAACGTTGGGGACAAAGCACTGGACCTATGTCTCACGGTTCGCGTTACCACCGTGGCCCGGGTTCGATGGGTTCGATCCAAGCAAACCGCGTTCCTAAAGGCAAACACTTGCCAGGACACATGGGACATGAAACAGTTACAATTCAACGTCTTGAGGTTGTTAAAGTAGACGCTGAGCGTAACGTAATCCTTGTTAAAGGTTCCATCCCTGGTGCGAAAAACAGCCTTGTAAAAGTTAAAGAAACGGTGAAAAAATAACCACTGAAGAAAGGAGGAACACAAAATGCCAAAAGTATCAGTTTACAATGTAGATGGTAGCCAAGTAGGTGAAGTTGAATTGAATGATGCTGTATTCGGAATTGAACCGAATCAACACGTTCTGTACGATGCAGTTCTTATGCAACGCGCTTCCCTTCGTCAAGGTACCCACAAAGTAAAAGGACGTTCTGAAGTACGTGGCGGTGGACGTAAGCCTTGGAAACAAAAAGGTACAGGTCGCGCTCGTCAAGGTTCGATTCGTTCTCCACAATGGAAAGGCGGCGGTATCGTATTTGGTCCGACTCCACGGAGCTATGCGTACAAACTGCCTAAGAAAGTTCGCCGTTTGGCGATCAAATCAGCACTTTCATCCAAAGTGCAAGACAATGACATTATCGTTTTGGATGCTCTGACTCTGAGCTCTCCTAAAACTAAAGAATTTGCAGCTATCTTGAATAACCTCAAAGTAGGCCGCAAAGCTTTGATCGTAGCACCTAGCTATGATGATAATGTAGCTCTTTCCGCACGGAATATTCCTGGCGTGAAATTCGTAGCTGCTGACGGCATTAATGTTCTTGACGTGCTTGGGCACGACAAACTGATCATTACGAAAGAAGCAGTTCAGAAGGTAGAGGAGGTGCTCGCGTAATGAAGGATCCTCGTGATATTGTTAAACGTCCGATTATTACGGAACGTACTGCTGACATGATGAACGACTTGAAATATGTATTTGAAGTCGATATCCGTGCAAACAAAACCGAGATCAAAAAAGCGGTTGAAGCTATTTTCGGCGTAAAAGTGAAAAACGTGAACACTCTTCGTGTTCCAGCTAAACCGAAACGGTACGGACGTTATTCCGGATATACAAGCGAATGGAAAAAAGCGTTTGTAACGCTGACGCAAGACAGCAAAGCGCTTGAGTTCTTTGAAACTGTATAATTGAAATTTTTGAAGTAAGGAGGGAAAACTAGTGCCAATCAAAAAGTATAAACCAACATCCCCGGCAAGACGGAACATGTCCGTTTCTACATTTGAGGAAATTACCACAGATAAGCCGGAGAAATCGTTGTTGGCCCCACTGAGCAAACAAGCAGGCCGCAACAACCAAGGTAAAATTACAGTTCGTCACCATGGTGGTGGACACAAACGTAAATACCGTATCATTGACTTCAAACGTACTAAAGATGGAATACCGGGCCGCGTTGCTACAATCGAGTATGACCCGAACCGTACTTCCAACATTGCGTTGATTCACTATGCTGATGGTGAGAAACGTTACATCATCGCTCCTAAAGGTCTGAAAGTTGGAGATCAAGTATTCTCTGGTCCAGACGCAGACATCAAAATCGGTAACGCACTGCCACTCGAAAACATTCCAGTAGGTACTGTTATCCACAACATCGAGTTGAAACCAGGTAAAGGCGGACAATTGGTTCGTGCAGCCGGTACTGAAGCTCAATTGCTTGGTAAAGAAGAAAAATACGTTTCTGTTCGTCTCTCTTCCGGAGAAGTTCGTCGTATTTTGAAAGTTTGCCGCGCGACAATCGGATCTGTTGGTAACCAAGACCACGAGCTTATCAAAATCGGTAAAGCCGGTCGTAGCCGTTGGTTGGGTCAACGTCCTGAGGTTCGTGGTGTGGTAATGAACCCTAACGATCACCCTCACGGTGGTGGTGAAGGTCGTGCTCCTATCGGACGTAAATCGCCAATGTCACCATGGGGTAAACCTACTCTTGGTTACAAAACGCGTAAGAAAAATAAAGCTTCTGATAAATACATCATCCGTCGCCGCACGAAGTAATACACACTGTGCATAACTTCGTGAGGCATCTACGGATGCATAAAAGCTATGTTTGAAGGGAGGATCTCCACATGAGTCGCAGTTTGAAAAAAGGGCCATTCATTGATGGCTACATGCTCAAGAAGGTAGAAGAGATGGAAGCATCAGGCAAGAAGAACGTAATCAAAACCTGGTCCCGTCGTTCTACAATTTTCCCACAATTCATCGGACACACATTTGGCGTTTACGACGGTCGTAAACACGTGCCAGTGTATGTAACTGAGGACATGGTCGGACACAAACTGGGTGAGTTCGCTCCAACCCGTACGTACAAAGGCCATACTGATGATGACAAGAAAACTAGAAGATAAATGAACATCTCTAATGTTTGAGAGGAGGTTACACAATGGAAGCAAAAGCACATGCTAAGTTTATCCGGATTGCTCCTCGTAAAGTTCAACTCGTTGTTGACTTGATTCGCGGCAAGCAAGTAGGTGAGGCGGTTGCCATTCTCCGTCACACTCCGAAATCCGCTTCTCCGGTTGTTGAGAAGTTGCTTAACTCCGCTATTGCGAATGCGGAACATAACTATTCTTTGGATGTTAATAACTTGGTGATCTCGCAAGTTTATGTAAACCAAGGACCAACGATGAAACGTTTCCGCCCTCGTGCAATGGGACGTGCAAGTCGTATTAACAAACGTACTAGCCACATCACTTTGGTGGTATCTGAAAAGTAGAAGGAGGGAAAACGTGTGGGCCAAAAGGTAAATCCAGTCGGACTCCGTGTCGGAGTTATCCGTGACTGGGAGTCTAAATGGTATGCAGGCAAAGACTTCGGTGATCTTTTGATGGAAGACGTGAAAATTCGTGAATTCCTCAAAAATAAATTGAAAGACTCCGCTGTATCTCGTGTGGAAATTGAGAGAGCAGCTAACCGCGTAAACGTAACGATTCACACTGCGAAACCAGGTATGGTAATCGGTAAAGGTGGATCTGAAGTTGAAAATCTTCGTAACCAAATTACGAAAATTGCTGGCGGTAAAAAAGTACACATCAACATCTCTGAAATTAAAAACCAAGACCTGGACGCAATCCTGGTAGCAGAAAGCATTGCACAACAATTGGAACGTCGTGTTTCTTTCCGTCGTGCGTTGAAACAAGCTATTCAAAGAACGATGCGCTCCGGTGCTAAAGGTATTAAAACTCAAGTAGGCGGACGTCTTGGCGGTGCTGAGATTGCACGTTCTGAAGGCTACAGCGAAGGAACTGTTCCACTGCACACACTGCGTGCTGATATCGACTACGGTACAGCAGAGGCACATACAACTTACGGACGTATCGGCGTAAAAGTATGGATCTATCGTGGAGAGGTTCTTCCTACGGCTAAGAAACAAGCTGCTAAGGAAGGAGGCAACTAATCATGTTGGTACCAAAACGCGTAAAACACCGTAAGCAACAACGCGGACATATGAAGGGCCAAGCAAAAGGTGGAACAACACTGAACTTTGGCGAATATGGTCTGCAAGCTACGGAACCGGCTTGGATTACGAACCGTCAGATCGAAGCGGCTCGTATTGCGATGACTCGTTACATCAAACGTGGTGGTAAAGTCTGGATCAAAATTTTCCCTGACAAACCAATCACTCAAAAGCCTCTCGAGGTTCGGATGGGTAGCGGTAAAGGTAACGTAGAAAAATGGGTAGCAGTAGTGAAACCAGGTAAGATCATGTTTGAACTTGCTGGTGTACCGGAGGATGTTGCTCGCGAAGCAATGCGTCTTGCCGCTCACAAACTGCCAATCAAAACGAAGTTCGTGAAACGTGAAGAATTGGGTGGTGAAGCAAATGAAAGCTAGTGAATTTCGCAACCTAACCTCTGCTGAAATCGAGCAAAAGATTGCCGGATTTAAAGAAGAACTCTTTAATCTCCGCTTTCAACTCGCTACCGGTCAGCTGGATAACCCGACTCGAATCCGTGATGTGCGGAAAGAAATAGCTCGTGCTAAAACCATCATCCGTGAAAGAGAACTGGGAATCGGTTAATCAGAGGTCGGATATATTCCGTCCGTAATCAGGAAGGAGGCCAACAATGAGCGAAGAACGTAACGCACGTAAAGTGCAAATCGGTAAAGTGGTCAGTGATAAAATGGACAAAACGATCGTTGTTGCTGTAGAAACCTACAAAAAACACGACTTGTACCATAAACGTATCAAGTACACTAAAAAATTCAAAGCGCATGACGAAGAAAACACTGCGAAAATCGGTGACACGGTGAAAATCATGGAGACTCGTCCGCTTTCGAAAGATAAACGCTGGAGACTTACTGAAGTCGTTGAAAAAGCGGTTATCATCTAATTGCATGATCAGCATAGCTGGAAGGAGGAATACTAAATGATTCAACCATTTACACGTTTGACTGTAGCCGACAACTCCGGTGCGAAGGAATTGATGTGTATCCGCGTACTCGGCGGTACGGGACGTCGTACAGCTCAAATCGGTGATCTGATCGTTTGTTCTGTAAAACAAGCAACACCAGGCGGCGTTGTCAAAAAAGGTGATGTAGTTAGAGCGGTTGTCGTTCGTACGAAACGTTCTGTACGTCGTAAAGACGGTTCCTACATCGGTTTTGATGAAAATGCAGCTGTTGTTGTAAAAGACGACAGAAGCCCACGTGGAACACGTATTTTCGGACCTGTTGCTCGTGAACTTCGCGAGAAAGACTTCATGAAAATCGTTTCCTTGGCCCCAGAGGTTATCTAATAGATTAAGCTCGTGATGTTTAGAAACAGGAGGTGTACGAAATGCCAAGAGTGAAAAAAGTTCTGGAATCCCATAACAACAAACTTCACGTTAAAAAGGAAGATACGGTTATGGTGATCAGCGGTAAAGACAAAGGCAAAAAAGGCCGTGTCATCGCTGCTTATCCTCGTGAAAACCGCGTCCTTGTGGAAGGTGTTAACATGGTGAAAAAACACCAGAAGCCTAACCAGCAAAACCCGCAAGGCGGCATTATCGAGAAGGAAGCTCCGATTCACGTTTCCAACGTGATGCACATCGATCCAAAGAGCGGAAAAGTAACCCGTATCGGTTACAAAGTGTTGGATAACGGAAAGAAAGTGCGCGTTGCAAAACGTTCCGGAGAAATCATCGACTAATTGAACCGATTGAGAAAGGAGGGCTATGATTCATGGCAGCAAGAATGAAAGAACGTTACCAGCAAGAAATTGCTCCTGCTTTGATGCAGAAGTTTAACTATACAACGGTAATGCAAGTGCCGAAAATCGAGAAAATCGTTATCAACATGGGTGTGGGCGACGCTGTCCAAAACTCCAAAGTGTTGGATTCCGCAGTAAACGATTTGCAACTGATCGCAGGTCAAAAACCTGTCATCACTCGTGCAAAAAAATCTATCGCAGGTTTCAAACTGCGTGAGAACATGCCTATCGGTGTGAAAGTAACATTGCGCGGCGAGCGTATGTACTACTTCCTCGATAAATTGTTCAACGTTACACTTCCACGTGTACGTGACTTCCGTGGTGTATCGAGCAAAGCGTTCGATGGTCGCGGTAACTACACTCTGGGTCTGAAAGAGCAATTGATCTTCCCAGAGATTGAGTATGATAAAGTAGACAAAGTCCGCGGTATGGATATTGTCATCGTAACAACGGCGAAAACAGACGAAGAGTCCCGCGAGTTGCTCACGCAACTGGGAATGCCTTTCGTTAAATAATGTTGGCATAAACGTTCCGGGTGTCTGGAAAGACTCCCTTTTCTCCGAAATTATTTAGGAGGTGTCAGGCTAAAGTGGCAAAAACTTCGATGAAAGTTAAACAACAACGTACACCAAAGTTTAAAGTACGTGCTTATACACGCTGTGAGCGTTGCGGTCGTCCACATTCGGTACTGCAAAAGTTCAAAATTTGCAGAATTTGCTTCCGTGAATTAGCTTATAAAGGCCAGATCCCTGGCGTGAAAAAAGCAAGCTGGTAAAAAGTCCTGAACGGGAAGGAGGTTAACTCACAATGACTATGTCTGATCCAATTGCAGATATGCTTACTCGTATTCGTAACGCGAACACTGTTCGTCACGAAACGGTAGAAATGCCTGCTTCGACAATGAAAAAACAAATCGCCGATATCTTGAAGCGCGAAGGTTTCATCCGTGACGCTGAATTTATCGAAGATAACAAACAAGGGATTATCCGTGTTTTCCTGAAATACGGTCAAAATAACGAGCGCGTTATCACTGGTCTGAAAAGAATCAGTAAACCTGGTCTTCGTGTTTACACGAAAAGCAATGAAGTACCTCGCGTACTTGGCGGCTTGGGTATCGCGATCATCTCGACATCCAAAGGTGTTATGACGGACAAAGAAGCTCGTCAAGCAAAATCCGGTGGAGAAGTCGTTTGCTACGTTTGGTAATATAACGTCACAAGATAGGAGGTGCAACACATGTCTCGTATTGGTCGCAAACCAATTACAGTACCAAGTGGTGTAGACATCACTTTGGACAATTCCGTTATTACGGTAAAAGGACCAAAAGGAACTTTAACTCGTGAACTTCACAAAGACATGAAGGTTACAGTTGAAAACAACGAAATTACAGTTGTGCGTCCTTCCGATAACAAAACTCACCGTTCTTTGCACGGCACAACACGCAGCGTTGTCAGCAATATGGTGAGCGGCGTAACTGAAGGATTCGCAAAATCTCTGGAGCTGGTTGGGGTCGGATATCGTGCAAGCAAATCCGGAGATAAAATCGTTCTGAACGTTGGATACTCTCACCCGGTTGAAATTACACCGGAAGCGGGAATTGAGTTCGAAGTACCTTCGAACACAAAAATCATCGTTCGCGGTATCGATAAAGAGCGCGTAGGTGCTTACGCTGCTAAAATTCGTTCCGTTCGTGAACCTGAGCCGTACAAAGGTAAAGGTATTAAATATGAAGGCGAGCGTATCATCCGTAAGGAAGGTAAAGCCGGTAAGAAGAAATAAGATTTCTCTTACCGCCTTTTCGCGGCTTTCGGCTTGCTTGCTTCGTTTGTTTCTAATATACCCCGTGGCTTCCGGCTTGAAGCCAGCGAGGTAACCTGAAAGGAGTGAATCCCTGAGATGATTACGAAACCAGATAAAAACAAGGCTCGTCTGAAAAGACACTTGCGCGTTCGTAAAAAAATCCAAGGAACGGCAGCACGTCCTCGTTTGAACGTATTCCGTTCTGGTAAACATATGTACGCTCAAATCATCGATGATGTAGCTGGTGTAACGATCGCTTCCGCGTCTACTGTAGACAAAGAATTGAGCGGTGACATCAAAAACGGTGCATCTGTTGAATCTGCTCGCAAAGTTGGCGAACTCGTTGCTAAACGTGCGAAAGACAAAGGTGTTTCCAACATCGTATTTGACCGTAGCGGATATCTGTACCATGGTCGTATCGCAGCATTGGCTGAAGCGGCTCGTGAAGCAGGACTTGAGTTTTAAGATATTTTTCAAAAGGAGGTTAACGACTTGCGTGTAGATCCGAATACTTTGGAACTGTCTGAAAGAGTAGTAAACATTAATCGCGTAGCTAAAGTAGTAAAAGGCGGACGCCGTTTCAGCTTTAGCGCACTGGTTGTAGTCGGCGACGGCAACGGCTGGGTTGGAGCGGGTATCGGTAAAGCGGGCGAAGTACCTGATGCAATTCGCAAAGGTATTGAAGATGCTAAGAAAAACCTTGTACACGTTCCACTCGTAGGAACTTCGATTCCTCACTTGGTAACAGGTAAGTTCGGCGCAGGACGCGTTCTGTTGAAACCAGCATCTGAAGGTACTGGTGTTATCGCTGGTGGTCCTGTACGTGCGGTTCTCGAACTTGCTGGTGTGGGTGACATTTTGACAAAATCTCTGGGTTCTTCGAATTCCATGAACATGGTCAATGCGACTTTGGAAGGTTTGTCCCGTTTGAAGCGTGCTGAAGACGTGGCTAAACTGCGCGGAAAATCCGTCGAAGAGCTTCTGGGTTAGGAGGGAATTCTCATGGCTAAATTAGAAATTACCCTCGTCCGTAGCTTGATCGGACGTCCGGAGACGCAAAGAACAACTGTGAAAACATTGGGATTGCGCAAAATCAACAGCAAAGTGATTCAAAACGATAATCCAGCCATCCGTGGTATGATTAACAAAGTGAGTCACTTGGTAGCTGTTAAAGAAGTAGAAGCTTAATAAACGGGAATAATCCCACAAATCTTTAAGGAGGTGCAACGAACGATGAAGTTACATGAGCTTTCACCATCTCCTGGATCGCGTAAAGAACGCAAACGTGTTGGTCGCGGTCCAAGTAGTGGTACAGGTAAAACATCAGGTCGCGGTCATAAAGGACAAAACGCTCGTTCTGGCGGTGGTGTTCGTCCAGGCTTCGAAGGTGGACAAAATCCACTGTATCGTCGCTTGCCGAAACGCGGTTTCGTAAACCCAACTCGCAAAGAATATGCAGTTGTTAATATCGAAGACCTGAACAGTTTGCCTGCGGGTACTGAAGTAACTCCAGAATTCTTGATGACGAATGGCGTTGTGAAAAACGCTAAATCCGGAATCAAAATCCTGGGTAACGGTGAAGTCACTGTGAAGCTGACTGTTAAAGCTAATAAGTTTTCTCAATCTGCGGTAGAGAAAATCGAAGCTGCCGGCGGTACAACCGAGGTGATTTAATGTTCAAGACCCTAAAGAATATCTGGCGGGTTGAGGATCTGCGCAAAAGGGTATTATTTACCCTTTTTGTACTGATCATTTACCGCATCGGCTCCTTTGTTCCCGTTCCGGGTGTTAACAAAGATGTGTTCGAAGCGACAAATTCTGCGGGTAAAGAAGTTTTTGGACTTCTCAATACGTTCTCGGGTGGAGCACTGTTCCAGTTCTCGATATTTGCACTCGGGATCGTTCCTTACATCACTGCGTCTATCATAGTACAGTTGCTTTCCATGGACGTTATTCCTAAATTAGCGGAGTGGGCAAAGCAAGGTGAACAAGGTAAGAAAAAATCAGCACAATTGACCCGTTATTTAACCATCGGGCTTGCATTGATTCAAGCGTTTGGTACGTCGATCGGATTTAACCGCTTGTACAATACAGAGATGGTTCCTAACGCAACATTTGCAGATTATATCTTGATCGCGATTGTACTTACGGCCGGTACTTCATTCTTGATGTGGCTTGGTGAGCAGATCACCGAGAAGGGCATCGGAAACGGAATTTCGATTTTGATCTTTGCAGGTATCTTGTCAACAGTACCTAACATTATCAAACAAACCATCGAGTCCGACTTCATTCAACCTGATCAGTTGTTTATGAACATCCTGAAAGCTGTGATCATCGCGATTGTCATCGTGCTGATTATCATCGGGGTCATATACATCCAACAGGCGATTCGGAAAATTCCGGTACAGTACGCTAAACGTGTCGTGGGTAACAAAATGTACGGTGGACAGAATACACATATCCCGCTGAAGATTAATGCAGCTGGTGTTATCCCTGTCATCTTCGCATCATCGCTGTTGATGTTCCCAACGATTATCGCCAACTTCTGGGCTAATCAAGGTTGGGCACAGTGGATCGGTCAAAACTTGACTACACACAAACCTCTTGGTATGGTGCTGTATGTTGTGATGATCTTTGGATTCACATTCTTCTATACGTTTGTACAGATGAATCCTCAGCAGATGGCTGATAATATGAAAAAGAACGGCGGTTACATCCCAGGCATTCGCCCGGGTAAAGCAACCGAGAAATATCTGACCCGTGTCATGACTCGTTTGACAATGGCCGGAGCCATCTTCTTGGCTGTCATTTCCGTTCTGCCTGTATTCTTAGGGGCACTTTCTGGTTTGCCTCAATCAGCGCAAATTGGAGGAACATCCCTCCTGATCGTTATCGGTGTAGCGCTGGATACGATGAAGCAAATCGAAAGCCAATTGATCAAACGCCACTACAAAGGTTTTATCAATAAATAGGCAATAGGTTCCGGTTGAGTAAAGATTTACTTGCCGGCACCTATTGTGCTGTTTGTTGATGTAGGGTAGTCTTGGAGGGAGTGACATAACGTGAACATCCTATTCATGGGCCCTCCGGGGGCAGGAAAAGGTACGCAAGCAGACGTCATTGTGAAAGAGTTCGGTATTCCCCATATTTCAACAGGCGATGCATTTCGTCTCGCGATTAAACAGGGAACTCCCATTGGCCTGAAAGCCAAGGAATATATGGATCAAGGATTACTTGTACCAGATGATGTAACCATCGGCATCGTTGAAGAACGTTTGCAGCAAGCGGACTGCAGAGAAGGTTTTCTCTTGGATGGATTTCCAAGAACCCTGTCTCAAGCAGAAGCGCTGGATGGCATACTGGCACGACTGAACTCAGGTCTTGATCATGTGATCAACCTGAAAGTGGATCGCAACAAATTGCTCGCTCGTTTGACGGGGCGTCGCATTTGTAAAAACTGTGGCTCCACGTATCATGTCGTATTTAATCCACCGAAGCAGGAAGGTATCTGTGATAAATGCGGCGGCGAGCTGTATCAGCGTTCTGATGATAATGAAGAGAGCGTAGGCACTCGTTTGGACGAATATATCAACAAAACAGCACCACTCCTCACGTTCTACGAAACTAAAGATCTTCTTCGTCAAATTGACGGAGAACAGGATATCGATCAAGTTTCTCAAGAAATCGTGTCCTTGTTGAGAGGTTAATTGATGATCATTGGTAAGTCCGAAACGGAACTGGGTTTGATGAGGGAAGCGGGGAGAATTGTTGCGGAAACGCATCGTCTCTTGGCAGAGCATATCGCTCCCGGTATTACGACTGGTGAACTTGACCATATGGCTGATCAATATATCCGCAGTCAAGGAGCTGTGCCGTCTTTCAAAGGTTATAACGGTTTCCCTGCCAGTGTGTGCGCTTCAGTGAATGAAGAGTTGGTACATGGATTTCCCGGCAAACGCAAGTTGAACGAGGGCGATATCGTTACGTTTGACATTGGCGCGCAGTACCAGGGGTATCATGGAGATTCTGCCTGGACCTATCCAGTCGGCCGTATTTCCGAAGAAGCCCGTCGTCTTCTGGACGTCACCGAGGCTTCGTTATACGCAGGTCTGGCGCTGGTAAAACCAGACGTTCGCTTGTTTACAATATCTCATGCAATTCAGAAATATATCGAAGATGAGGGGTTCTCCGTCGTTCGTGAATATGTCGGTCACGGCATTGGAGCGGATCTGCACGAGGAGCCATCAATTCCGAACTATGGTCTTCCTGATCGTGGACCAAGGCTAAAGGCTGGTATGGTGCTGGCCATTGAACCTATGGTTAACGCAGGCAGACGGTATGTGAAAACGTTGGAAGATAACTGGACTGTCGTAACAGTTGATGGATCGTTATGCGCCCACTTTGAACACACCGTAGCAGTTACATCTGATGGTATGGAAATTTTCACAAAACTGAATGCGTAGGTGATTAGGCATGAACAATCCGTCGAATCCGCAGCTCGGTCAACTTGTGAAGATCCGTAAAGGCCGCAATGCGGACCAAGCCGCAGTAATTGTTGCTATAGTGGACAGTAGGTTCGTATATATAGCGGATGGAGACAAACGAAAGTTTGACCAACCCAAGAAGAAGAACATTCTTCATCTTGAACTTCAGCCCATGATTAGCAATGAGGTTGTAAACAGTTTAAACGAGAGTGGTCGGGTGACAAACGGAAAGCTCCGCTATGCGGTTCATTCTTTTCTGGAATCCACCAACATTCAAGCTGAAGAGAAAGGAGACTGACTAATGGCCAAGGAAGATGTCATTGAAGTGGAAGGTACGGTTCTTGAACCGCTACCGAATGCAACGTTCAAGGTTGAGCTTGAGAATGGTCATCAAATTCTCGCTCACGTTTCCGGGAAATTACGGATGCACTTCATCCGTATCCTGACTGGAGACAAAGTAGTTGTTCAGTTATCGCCTTATGATCTAACAAAAGGTCGTATAACTTACCGTAAATAGTAGTAGACAGTTGCAATGAACTGTGAAGCTTATGAAGCGGGTTTTGCCCGGCAAAACTTGCGAAAGCTTCGAAGCCGGTTTTACAATAGTAGAACAAGGTCAATGCTTACGAAGAGGGTTTTGCTAAGCAAAACTTTGAGGAGGTAATTCACATGAAGGTAAGACCTTCGGTCAAGCCGATTTGCGAAAAATGCAAAGTCATTCGCCGCAAAGGGAATGTAATGGTTATCTGTGAAAATCCGAAACACAAACAAAAACAAGGTTAATGAAGGGGGTGTAGCGTAAAATGGCACGTATAGCTGGTGTGGATTTGCCACGTGATAAGCGCGTTGAGATCGCCTTGACTTATATTTTCGGAATCGGTAAAACGACTTCCCAGAAAATTCTGAGCTCTACAGGCATCAATCCGGACACTCGTGTTCGTGATTTGACGGAAGATGAAGTCAGCAAATTGCGTGAAAGTATCGACAAAGAGGTCAAAGTAGAAGGTGACCTGCGTCGTGAAATCTCTTTGAATATTAAACGTTTGACGGAGATCGGTTGTTACCGTGGAGTTCGTCATCGTCGTGGTCTGCCTGTTCGTGGACAACGTACGAAAACGAATGCTCGTACTCGTAAGGGTCCTCGTCGTACAGTAGCGAACAAGAAGAAATAATAAGGGGGGATAAGAGAAAATGGCTAAACCGAAAAAAGTCGTACGTACTAAACGTCGTGACCGTAAAAATATTGAATCTGGCGTGGCACATATCCGCTCCACTTTCAATAACACTATCGTTACTATTACGGACCCTCACGGAAATGCGATTTCGTGGGCAAGCTCAGGCGGCCTCGGATTCAGAGGTTCCCGTAAATCGACTCCGTTTGCTGCACAAATGGCTGCTGAGACTGCTGCCAAAGCTGCAATGGAACATGGGATGAAATCCGTTGAGGTTATGGTTAAAGGACCAGGCGCAGGCCGTGAAGCAGCGATCCGCTCTTTGCAAGCTGCTGGTCTTGAAGTTAACCTGATCAAAGACGTAACTCCAGTCCCGCATAACGGATGCCGTCCTCCAAAACGTCGTCGTGTCTAATGAGATTTGCCCCTGCGTGTGGTATACTTCCGGCACAATCTGCTAATAATGGTTGTTTAGGCATACTACTACATGTTTTCGCAAGAGAAGGTAAATGTTTCATAGAGGACCGACGTTTTGAAGGAGGGGTATTGCAGTGATAGAAATCGAAAAGCCGAAAATTGAGACGGTAGACGTCAACGATGATGGCACCTATGGGAAATTCGTAGTAGAACCGCTAGAGCGCGGATACGGTACGACGCTTGGAAACTCGCTTCGCCGAATCCTGCTCTCGTCACTGCCGGGTGCGGCAGTGTCTTCGGTTCAAATCGATGGCGTTCTGCATGAATTTGCTACAGTTCCTGGCGTAATGGAAGACGTAACAGAGATTATCCTTAACCTGAAAGCTTTATCGCTCAAAATTCACTCTGATGAGGAGAAAGTGCTCGAGATTGATGCTGAAGGCGAAGGAGCAATCACGGCTGGAGATATTCGTGCTGATTCCGATGTTGAAATCCTTAACCCGGATCTTCACATTGCTACGCTTGGACCAGGTTCGAGACTTCACATGCGTATTTTTGCCAATCGCGGTCGCGGCTACGTCCAGGCAGATCGGAATAAACGCGATGACCAGCCGATCGGCGTCATCCCTGTCGATTCCATCTTCACCCCGATCAGCCGTGTAAACTACGCTGTGGAAAATACGCGTGTAGGCCAAGTAACCAACTATGACAAGCTCACGTTGGAAGTTTGGACTGACGGAAGTATTCGTCCTGAAGAGGCTGTAAGCCTTGGCGCTAAAATTTTGACCGAGCATCTGATGCTCTTCGTGGGTCTTACAGACGAAGCGAAGGATGCAGAGATCATGGTTGAAAAAGAAGAAGACAAAAAAGAAAAAGTACTCGAAATGACGATCGAAGAGCTGGATCTCTCTGTTCGTTCCTACAACTGCCTCAAACGTGCTGGTATTAATACCGTACAAGAGCTGACCACGAAAACGGAAGAAGACATGATGAAAGTCCGTAACCTCGGACGCAAGTCTTTGGAAGAAGTTCAAGAGAAGCTTGAGGAACTGGGATTGGGACTTCGTACAGAAGAATAGACAGCTGAGTGCTTGAAGTGAAGGAGGGAAAACAATGGCATACCAAAAGTTGGGCCGTAATTCCAGCGCACGTAAAGCTTTGTTCCGTGACCTGGTAACCGACCTGTTCTTATACGAGCGCATTCAGACAACTGAAGCGAAAGCAAAAGAGGTTCGCTCTATTGCTGAAAAACTGATCACTAAAGCGAAAAAGGGAGATCTTCATGCCCGTCGCCAAGTGGCAGCTTATGTTCGCCGCGAAACAATTGATGGTGAGCAAGATGCAATCCAAAAACTGTTTAGCGATTTGTCCGATCGTTACGCTGAGCGTCCAGGCGGATACACACGTATCCTGAAGCTGGGACCTCGTCGTGGTGACGCAGCGCCTATGGTTTACTTGGAACTGGTAGACCGCGCGTAAAACAGATGAGATGAGGAAAGGGGACAGAATCTGACGATTCTGGGTCAACCCTTTTTTTCACTTCATTTCGAATTCGTGCTGTAAATGAAGCTCCGTAAGGGGCTTCTTTTGCTGTTCGGGATAGGCTTATGTATAGTATGGAACAAAGGTGTGGTAATATGCGCAACTTATGTATGACGGTCACTTACGACGGAACGGCCTATTACGGCTTTCAAGTACAGCCAGGAGGCAATACCATTCAGGACCACCTCGAAGATGCCATTCGTGCCTTGACTGGTGAGACGATTAAGATCACAGGGTCAGGTCGAACGGATGCAGGCGTTCATGCTCGCAGACAAATTTTCAATTTTCCTACAGCATCACAGATCCCGGTAGAGCGCTGGTGTATCGCACTCAATTCGAGATTGCCATCCGATATTGTTGTTATTGATGCAATTGAGGTACCGCTAGATTTCCATTCTCGTTATGCAGCGAAAAAGAAAACCTATCGATACACGGTCAATGCAAATCAATTCCCGGATGTCTTTAACCGAAGACTGCAGCATCACCACCATGCAAAGCTGGACATCGCTGCTATGGAAGAGGGCCTGCGTCATTTCATAGGCACATATGACTTTACATCCTTTGCTTCACGCAAGTCGCAGAAAGAGAATCATGTACGTTCGGTGTACGAAGCATGGATAGAAGTGGACCGTTCAATGTGCAGAGACCATCCGCGCGATCAAGGCGTCATTCACATCTACGTGAGTGGTAACGGCTTTTTGCAGCATATGGTAAGGATCATTGTAGGAACGCTGCTGGAGATCGGAGAGGGCAAACGGAAAGCCTCTGATGTGCCGAATATGATTGCTGCATGCAATCGTTCTGCCGCAGGACCTACTGCGGTTAGCTGCGGTTTGATGCTCTGGGACCTTGAATACAAAAAAGATTAAATTTGGTGAGTAAAAAGCTTAATTTATACTTGCGATTTAATCGCCTATCATGTAATATAAAAGTTGTGTTTTCTTAATGGCTTTCCCACAGCCCCAATTAAGATGTTCACATCGCAACAACTATCCATCAACACCTAAAGTTATCACTTAACGAACGAAGATAAATGAAAAATGATGATTTTGAACATTTAAGGAGGAACTTTTCATGCGTACTACGTACATGGCGAAGCCTAACGAAGTTGAGCGCCAATGGCACATCATTGATGCTGAAGGCAAAACCCTCGGACGTTTGGCGAGCGAAGCAGCTGCTTTGATCCGCGGCAAACATAAGCCACAATTCACTCCACATGTGGACACTGGCGATTTCGTTGTTATCATCAATGCAGAGAAAATTGTATTGACTGGTAAAAAAATGCAAGGTAAAAAATACTACCGTCACTCGATGCACCCAGGTGGTTTGAAAGTAACTACTGCAGAAGAGATGGTTAAAAACAAACCTGAACGTATGTTGGAATTGGCTGTTCGCGGTATGCTTCCTAAAACTCGCATGGGCGAGAAAATGAAGCTGAGACTTAAAGCGTACAGAGGCACTGAGCATCCACACGCAGCACAAAAACCAGAAGTTTACGAACTTCGCGGTTAATTAAAAGGAGGACAGTTTCATGGCACAAGTACAATACTATGGGACAGGTCGTCGTAAACATTCGGTAGCACGTGTTCGCCTTGTACCGGGTGAAGGACGCATTGTCATCAATAAACGTGATATTAATGAATACTTCGGTTTGGAAACACTTAAACTGATCGTAAAACAACCACTGACTTTGACAGAAACGCTCACTAACTATGACGTTTTGGTTATCGCTCATGGTGGCGGTATCTCCGGTCAAGCCGGCGCGATCCGTCATGGTATCTCCCGCGCTCTGCTTAAAGCAGATCCAGAATACCGTGCATCCCTGAAAAAAGCAGGATTCCTGACTCGTGACCCACGTATGAAAGAGCGTAAAAAATACGGTCTTAAAGCGGCTCGTCGCGCACCTCAGTTCTCCAAACGTTAAGATTTTTCAAAGCTCTTGGCCCTCGGCCAAGGGCTTTTTTTGTTGCGGACAAGACTAGATTAATCATATCACTAACTTTTACCAAAACGTCGAATAGCATATTCACTGCTTACATCAATCTTGAAACCCAGTAGTCGTCACTAACGATATACTTCACGCGAACGTTATACGTGAATTCCTGGTTATCAGTCTTTCTTATGAATACGATAAAGGCTTCTTACATTTGAAAATGCATAACGTATCCAGCCGATAGTAGAAAATCGGATATCTTGCTCTTCTTTTAAGCCCAATCAGACATTATGGAATGGTTGTTTGATTATGCTAGTCATCTTGAAAATCCAGTAGTAGCAAAGGTTTAGGCCATTTTATGGTTTGTGATGTATTCGTGATTAGCCACCTCGCCTTTAAACGATTTTGTCTGTACATGTTGAAGATGCTTAAATGACACTAAAATGATATTCAATATTGCCCACTATTTATGGGGTTCAGTCGCTGTATTTTACCATATGGCAGGCATTGACATAGCGAGTGAAAGATTTATACTATACATAATTCATATTAGATTAGTCGGCTTTATTTTATTGTTTTTGAAATGAAGAATGGGGGAAAAGGAATTATGAATTTGTTAGAAAAGGAAGAACTCGCACGGACCAAAGCAGAGGAATTGGAGCAAGCAAGTCCTGAGGATATTATTCGATATGCAATTGAAACATTCCCAAACATTACTTTTGCGTGCAGCTTCGGCGCTGAAGATGTTGTGCTCGTAGATATGCTTCAAAAAATCAGCCCATCCACGGATATTTTTTATCTGGATACTGATTTTCACTTCCAGGAAACGTATGATACGCGTGACCGGATGCAGGAGAAGTATAACCTTGATTTTGTAAAAGTATCGCCTAAAATTACACCAGAAGAACAGGCTGCCCGGCACGGGGAAGAGCTGTGGAAATCAGATCCTAATGCCTGCTGTAATATTCGCAAGGTAGAGCCGTTAACTCGTATTCTTTCGCAGTACGATGCTTGGATTACAGGTATCCGCAGGGATCAGGCTCCAACACGTGCGAACGCAAAGAAGGTTGAATATGATGCAAAATTTGGACTGATGAAATTTAACCCGATTGCACATTGGACGAGTGACGATGTGTGGGAATACATTCGCGCCAATAACGTGACATATAATCCGCTACACGATCAGAACTATCCGAGTATCGGCTGCGAGCACTGTACACGTCAGGTAATGCCTGGTGAAGATCCACGTGCAGGACGCTGGTCTGGCAATGACAAAACGGAATGTGGTCTGCACAAATAAACGTTTGATGAGGGCGTAATTGCCCGTAGCTGTATAAGGAGCATTTGATGATGATGCGCATGGCATTACAATAAAAGGATGGATATATAAGGAGCTGACAAGATGACTTCGATTCTGCCTCATGGAGGTACGCTGGTACAGCGTGTCGTACAAGGAGAAGAACGTGAACGTTTGCTGCAGGATAGCAACAGCCTTTCCTCACTGCGTATTAATGCCTGGACGATTTCCGACCTCGACTTGATCGGTGTAGGTGCTTTCTCGCCGCTTGAAGGATTTATGAACGAGGAGGATTATCAATCGGTTGTGTCCCGTATGCGCTTGGCAAATGGTACGGTATGGAGCATACCGATCACACTTGCTGTCGATGCCCAACAGGCTGCAGTCCTTCGCCTGGGGGAAACAGTAGCCCTTGTTGGTGAAGAGGATGGGGTGACCTACGGATTGCTTGAGGTTCAAAGCATCTATGAGGTGGATCAGGGAGAGGAAGCGCGTCGTGTGTTCAAAACCGATGATCCAGAGCATCCCGGTGTGAAAAAGCTGCTGGAGCGCCCGGCAACCTATGTAGGAGGTCCAATTCAGGTGTTAAATCGACCGAAGCCGGCCAAGTTCGAAGAGTTCTATTACGACCCGGCAGAGACACGCCGTATTTTTCAGGAAAAGGGCTGGAAAACGGTTGTGGGTTTTCAGACTCGTAATCCGGTGCACCGTGCGCATGAGTATATTCAGAAAAGTGCGATGGAAATCGTGGATGCCCTCTTTCTGAATCCGCTGGTGGGCGAAACGAAGTCCGATGATGTACCTGCTGATGTTCGGATGAAAAGTTATCTGGTGCTGCTGGAAAATTATTATCCTGCTGATCGTGCGTTTCTGGGGGTATTCCCGGCGGCGATGCGGTACGCTGGACCACGGGAAGCGATTTTCCATGCGATGGTACGTAAAAATTATGGCTGCACCCACTTTATCGTTGGTCGTGATCATGCAGGTGTAGGGGATTATTATGGAACGTATGAGGCGCAGGAGATCTTCATTAATTTTACAGCTGAGGAGCTAGGGATTACACCGCTGTTTTTTGAGCACAGCTTTTTCTGCACGAAATGTGGAAATATGGCTTCCAGCAAAACATGTCCACATGGCAAGGAGCACCACCTGACATTGTCAGGTACCAAAGTACGCGCATTGCTGCGCGATGGTCAGTGTCCGCCGCCGGAATTCACACGTCCTGAGGTTGCTGAAGTGCTGATTGAGGGCATGGCAGAGCAAGTCCACTCGTAAGGGTATATTTGTCCATCTTGTCCCATATAGATGATTAGAGTCATTTATAGGGACGAGGTGGTTTTTTTATGCGCAAAAACATGGGGAAACATCTGGTGGTCTGGATCAGATTAAAGACAGTGAAGAGGGTTATGCTCAGTCTATGCTTGTTGGCCATGTTTGTGGCCGTTGTTTCGTATGAGATGCCTTCTGCCAAAACGTCGGGCTATTGGAGTTTGCCATTGGCAGGCAAGGTCATCGCCATTGATGCGGGACATGGGGGACCGGATGGCGGCGCTGTAAGCAGACAGGGGGTTATCGAGAAGGACATCAACTTGTCCATCGCGCTGTATGTGAGAGACTATTTGCAGCAGGCCGGGGCACTTGTTGTCATGACTCGTGAGATGGATAAGGATCTTGCCGATGAAGGCACAAGGGGATATTCCAAGCGCAAAACGGAGGATCTCAAGCAAAGAGTACGGCGCATTGAAGACAAACAAGCAGATCTGTTTATCAGTATTCATATGAATAGTGTACCTTCCAACCGCTGGAGCGGCGCACAGGTGTTCTACACCCCGAATCACCCCGATAATGAAGGACTCGCAAATTTGCTGCAAGCTGAGATGATTCGTAATCTGGAAAATACAGATCGGATCGCCAAAACGGTGAATACCGTTTATCTGCTGCAGGCTCTGAAAATGCCTTCAGCACTCGTTGAAGTTGGCTTTCTGTCACATCCTCAGGAGGCGCGTATGCTTGCAGATGAAACGTATCAACGCAAGGTAGCGGCATCCATTTATAACGGGATTCTCAGATATTCCGCAGGAGAACGTCCGAAAAGTTAGTCATAAGAAGAAAGGTAGTGCTATAATTGGAACAGCATACCTAATACATGCCAATAGATAAAACCGAGGTGCTGTCTGATGTTATCTAAAGAACAGATACTTGAAATTTTACAGCCATTACAGGAACCGCAGCTTGCACGAAGCTTGACGGAGCTGGGATGGATTCGTGACATTATGGTGAAAGAACATCATGTGGCATTAAGTATAATGACACTGGAGAATCGACCAGAAGATGCAACCGCTTTAACGGATGCTGCGCGTAACCTGCTTGCTCAGCATGGGGTGAAGGATGTACACGTTCGCATACGTGTAGCGTCTGAGCATGACCGTGAGAGTCTTAACGCAGGACAGGGAGATCAGGCCCAGGATCAGGATGAGGTGCTTGTAAAAGGGCATGCAGCAGGTCTGGATGGTCATGAGTTGCTCAGTTCCGAGTCCGGGGTCCGATATATCGCTGTGGCGAGTGGTAAAGGCGGGGTTGGTAAATCCACCGTTACCGTTAACCTGGCGGCAGCTTTGGCTCGTCAGGGGAAAAAGGTTGGCCTCATTGATGCCGACATTTATGGGTTCAGTGTGCCTGATATGATGGGCATCGAGGAGTATCCGGTTGTTGAAGATGGCGTTATTCAGCCGGTGGAACGTTTTGGTGTCAAAGTCATGTCAATGGGTTTCTTCATCCGGGAAAATAACCCTGTCATTTGGCGCGGGCCGATGCTCGGCCGCATGCTGCGTCAGTTCTTCACCGATGTACAATGGGGAGAACTGGACTATATGCTGCTTGATTTGCCACCAGGAACAGGCGATGTAGCTCTAGATGTGCATCAGATGTTACCGCAGAGTAAAGAAATTATCGTGACAACTCCGCATGCTACGGCAGCCTTTGTTGCCGCACGAGCTGGCGCAATGGCGATTCAGACGGAGCATGAACTGCTTGGTGTTATTGAGAATATGGCGTATTACGAATGTGGCAGCTGTGGAGAGAAGGACTATGTCTTTGGACGTGGTGGCGGTGGACGGCTGGCGGAGAGTCTGCATACCGTACTGCTTGCCCAGATTCCATTGGGAACACCGGACAACCACCCTTCCGAACCAGATTTCTCACCGTCTGTTTACAAGGCAGAAACATCCATTGGGGCCATTTATGATGAGGTTGCCCGCAACATTGAGTCCAATTTTTAGTGAGAGCACATACAAAAAGCCTGCGTCCTTTGAATGGAATGCAGGCTTTTTTGATATCAGCACAAGCGAGTTTTACCATCATTCATCATTCTCTTCACAAACGATTATCTTCATTCTTCTCAACACTATGTTCATTTTCAATTGGCATCGTGTGCTGGCTTGTTAAGCCAAAACAATTGACTTATGAACCGCCTCCACCACTGGAGTCACCACTGCCACCATCGCCACTGTCCTGACCACCGGCTTCCTGCCCCTTTTGCCCGCCACCACTTTCGGTTTTAGGCTGTAGCTCTTCTTGTACAACTTTTTTCAGCAGAGTGAGCACTTCCATACGGAACAATGGATTCTGCATCACTTCCTGCATAACGGTCATCGTCTGTTTGCGATATTCCGGAGTTTTGGTCATATCCATAAACATTTTGGACACTTCAGGTGATTTCATGATGTCCGCTATGGACTTTTGATAAGTGGGGTCTTTGATCAGCTGCATATGGAGCTGCTTGCTTTGCGCATTGATCGCTTTGGCGAATTCACCCGCAAATTGCGGATCGGTCATAATTTTCTCGAATTCCTTCTGGTATTCAGGAGCGGTGATGGTATCTTTTACGGCAATACGTATTTGTTCCGAAGATTGCATAGGCATTAACATTTTCATCCCAACTGTTCCTGAACCCCCGCCAGACCCTCCACCTCCTTCGGAGCCGCCGCCCCCACCCCCACCGGATGAGCTTTGTCCCGTAAGAGCCTCTTCTACTGCTTTTTTGCCTTCATCACTTTTCAAAATATCAACGACCATCGTTTTCATCTCTTTATAACTGCCCTGAGGAGGCGAAGAACTTTGATCTGAACCGCAGCCGGCAAGCATGACGGATAACCCGAGCACGGTACAGCACAGCTGCCATATAGGCCGTTTCATGTGTACAATCCCTCCTTGATTAGATACTGGATGTAGTATGTGATGGGAAAGGGGGAAATATGTTGAGCAATGATGGTTTTTTGCTGTGAAGGTTGGTAAAATAAACTCTCGGGGGTGGAAAACATTTGAATTTGCGTAGATGGTTTTTCCTGTTTTGGACAGCCTTGCTGATTGGCGCCGCAGGAGCGTTAGCCACGGGCTTGATTATGATGCTGGTAAACGGGGAGAAAACAAACGGAATAGCTGATTTTATGCTGTATCTTCTAATTCTGTTTGGCTCCGGAGTGATGATTAGCGTATATTCACAAATGGGTTTCTTTGCATATCTCATATTAAATTATATGGGGAAAGGTGTATTTCCAAAACGCGGGTGGCAAATCGTGCAGATTGTGCTGACCGTGCTGGCACTGCTGGATGTTATGTTTTTACGGCTCTTTGTTGGCGGTGAGCGGGAGCGCATCTCGGATATTGTACTGGGACTGCTCATTTTGGCGGCCGCAATTGTTACCGCTTACGTAAAAGTAAAGCAAACTCATATCTCCGCGCTGGTGCCCACACTCTTTTTTATGATCGCGGTTACCTCAGTGGAGACCATCGGCGTATTGCGTATTGATGTCAACGCGGCTACCATCTTTATTGTGGTCCCTTTGCTCCTGTGTAATGCATACCAGATGCTAATTCTGCACAAGCTGGTCAATAATTCAGAAGAGGGATCGGCTGAGCCTGCGGGCAGACCCATTAAGGAGAGCAGGGCATAAGAGATAGCACGCTTCACTAGAAGCGTCAATACGAATAAGGCGTCATCTTTTAAAAATAAACACCAAAAGAGCTAACGATGTTAGCTCTTTTCAACTTTTACTTGTTTTGTTGCACGCTATTGGCCGCTGGCTTGATCACGGACCTCTTTACCCTCTACACTGGAGTGGCTCAGTAGCTCGGATACAGTCACAAAATCATAGCCCTGATTTTTCAACTTATCAATGATGACGGGCAGTGCTTCGTGCGTTTGTTTCGAAGAGTCGCTGGCATGCAGCAGCACGATATCACCCGGATGGGCTTTGCTGACTACGCGATCCACAATCGTCTGTACACCAGGGTTTTTCCAATCCAATGAATCGGTATCCCACTGCACGACCTGATAGTTGAGACTGCTCGCAACCTGAAGCACACGTTTATCAAAATCACCATTAGGCAAACGAAGTAATTTCGGTTCTTTTCCCGTTAAATCGGTTAAAATGCTGTGAGCTGTCGAAATTTCCTTACGGATTTGCTCTTCAGTCAAACTGCTGTAATTTTCGTGTCTGTGGCCATGACTGCCAATCTCGTACCCTGCGTCCTTGATGGCGGTGACAATCTCAGGGTGGGTTTTGCTCCAGGGCGAGGATAGGAAAAAGGTGGCCTTTTGCACTTTATTATCCTGAAGCACCTTCAAGATCGGCTCTGTCCGTTTATCACCCCAGCTAATATCAAAGGTAAGTGCAATGACCTTCTTATCGGTTGGAACACTGTAGACGGCGGAAGGTGCTTCCTCCGAAAATACAGACACGTTGCCGCTTTCCAGGTAGATAATACCGATTGCAAAGATGGCAGCAACGAGCACAATCAGGTTACGTTTGATTTTTTTGCCGCTGAATACATAGAACGAGTTCATTTCGCTAAGCGCCCCTCTCCCAATAAAGAAATGCTTGTTTACTTTTCAATGTATGCTCGTACGGCTCAGTTATTCGTTTTACATCATTGATTGTCCATCATTTCGTTCAACAGGAGGTTGTTATGTTAAAATTCAGTGCATTTATGAGAGATATGAGCAAGATTCGGGGGGCATTAGTCTGGTCTTTCCTGCTGTTTGCAGTAGGTATAGGAGCGGGCTGGGTAAGCACAGGGCCATTGGAGCAGCTCTTGCTGAACCAGATTGAAGGGCTTCGCCAGGTCAGTCAACAACTGGAGCAAGGGGGGAATGTACAGTGGAATTTCTTCCTGCTCATTTTTTTTAATAACGCTATAAAGAGTGTGCTGGTTATATATGCGGGTATTTTCTTCGGCATCTTGCCCATTGTTTTTCTTTTAATTAACGGGATGGTGCTCGGTTTCGTTGTTCATACAACGATGAATCATGGAGCAAGTTTTTTCGATATCGTTGTTAAAGGCTTACTTCCTCACGGAATTATCGAGATCCCGGTAATTATTATTGCATGTGCGTTTGGATTAAAATTTGGTGGTTTAACGATAAGCAGCCTTGCTCAATTGGGGGGAGAGAAGAGAGCATTGATCGGTACACGGTGGAAGGAGTTTGCGAAAATGACGGTAACAGCAAGCTTCTGGGTGGTCATCCTGCTTTTTGTTGCTGCAATTATCGAGAGCACACTGACCTATGCGCTTGTAAGAGGATAAATGTTTTGTGAAATTTATGATACCCAGCATTCATAAATTCCCAGAAAGTTGACCATAACAATAAAACGGGTTTCGGCAAGCAGGAGATCAGAGATCGTTAGGGAGTGCTATGAAACTTACTGAAGTGCATGTTTTACCGCCTTTTCGCCCCATGCTGCGTCACTTTCCCTTGAAGTGCCCCGGCACGTCTGCGGAAAAATTCTGGCTTGGAACGAAGATTCAGCAAAATCTGCTTTCTTCAGCGTTTTCAGACAAACCCCAATCCATCATGTTGCTGAAAAACGCAAGTGTGACTATAGAGGATATGTACAAAAAGGAGAACTCTTAATGCTGGGTATGCTATTTAACGAGAAGGAATGTAAAGAGCTGGACTATGTATTACGCAAAGAATTGGATGAAATGCTGTTTGATCTAAGTGATCATCGTCTTGACCAGGAGATTAAACATGCTATTGCCAGTCGGTACAAGACGGTATTCCGCATGTATGCACGGTTTGCCCCGCCTAAAGAGTTATCCAAGTATGCTAGAGGTGGGAAGTTGAAGAAGTCCAGGCCGTGAAGTAAGGCTGAATATATAAACTCATTCGAAGTGAAAAGAGGTGGGGCAATCCAGATAGAGCCTGCACCTCTCATTCATTTCATTTGTTAGAAGAAGCTGAAGTCATGAGGGAAAAAAGAATCTGCGTTTTTGTCGAAATAGGGTTGACCTTTCTAATATGATATGGTAAATTAATTTTCGTTCCTTTTTTTAAGGAATGGATTGCTAAAACAAGCATTTTTGATCACTGTAATAAAAGTTTTCAAAAAAAGTCTTGCAAAGATAATGTGAATGTGATACATTATAAAAGTCGCCGCTGAAACGACGACATGATGAAAACAACGCATTAAATTGAATGTTTGATCTTTGAAAACTGAACAACGAGTGAGTAATCATTCTGCTTGCAGAATGAACGTGAAGGTTTTTGGTACAAGCCATCTGGCTGTATGAAAACTGGAACAACAATGAGATTAACAATCTCGTCAGATTCAAAATGAGCTTATCGCTCTTTTCAATACCCCGATGAGTTGCACAACGTTGAACGACGCTGCGGAATTCATCTTTATTGGAGAGTTTGATCCTGGCTCAGGACGAACGCTGGCGGCATGCCTAATACATGCAAGTCGAGCGGACTTGAAGAGAAGCTTGCTTCTCTGATGGTTAGCGGCGGACGGGTGAGTAACACGTAGGCAACCTGCCCTCAAGCTTGGGACAACTACCGGAAACG
The DNA here is from genome assembly GCF_003217495.1 of Paenibacillus barcinonensis. Taxonomy (GTDB): domain Bacteria; phylum Bacillota; class Bacilli; order Paenibacillales; family Paenibacillaceae; genus Paenibacillus; species Paenibacillus barcinonensis. The sequence goes on from NZ_QJSW01000028.1 coordinate 64,378, forward strand.
GTAGCT
>NZ_QJSW01000029.1 GCF_003217495.1 Paenibacillus barcinonensis
TTCCAGAACATCGTGGAATCCTATCAGGATGCATGGCGTGAAGTTGTGGCAGCTGCAGTGAAGCAAGGTATTCCGGTACCAGGCTTCTCCAGCGCACTGTCCTACTATGACAGCTATCGTACAGAGCGTTTGCCAGCAAATCTGTTGCAAGCACAACGTGACTATTTCGGAGCGCACACATTCCAACGTGTGGACAAAGAAGGCTCATTCCACTTCCAATGGATGGATAGCAACGAATAATATAGGCATATAACAATAACACCTCTTCTGCCTTTCCTTTTGAGTATGCTTGCTCATGGGAGGCGGAGAGGTGTTTTGTTTATTTTAAAATTAAATATCATCAAATTGTAATAAAATGTACCCATCTGTAGTCTGCAAAAGATGCTGGAACCCCTCTATTTACGTTATACTAGTTCAGACGGTTTAGTATCCGTTAAAATAGCAGTATATAACTTTTTGAAGGTGGGGGTTAGGAAAGGCATGTTTGTATTTGTGGGTATTCTATTTGTGCTTGTATATGGATTATTAGTATTCTACATAGGCTGGAGCGGCTGGAGCTGGATGAAGCCGGTTGTCTCGGCCAGATTTCGCTGGTTGTATATTGTAGCGCTTGTGTTTCTGTCCGTTTCCTTTATATTGGCGAGATTGTTTGGGAGCGTATCATTTCTCGGTATTATCGGTTCTTACTGGCTGGCAGTGTTCTCGTTGTTGCTTCTAATTCTGCCGGTTATACATCTGACGCTTTGGCTGCTGCGGTTGACACGTATTCCGAGGCATCACGCTCATAAATGGGCGGGAGTTGTTACCCTGGTGCTACTTGTTACAACGATGGGGTATGGTATTTATAATGCATACAGCCCAGTCGTCAGACAATATAACATCCAGATTGATAAAAAGGTGGAAGGGCTGGACAAGCTGAACATTGTGATGGCAGCTGACATGCATTTTGGTCTGTTGTCAGGTCCTGCCCATGCGAAACGGATGGTGGAGGAGATCAATGCACTAAAGCCAGACCTCGTGTTATATCCAGGGGATCTGATTGACGACAATCTGGCTATGTATGAGAAAAGTGGAATTGCCGATATCATTCGTGACATCCACGCACCTTATGGTGTGTATGCTTCACTCGGAAACCATGACAAATTTGATGGACCCGTCGAGGAACTGATTGCAGCATTGGAGAAAAGCAACATGCAGGTGCTGTATGACGACAAGATCGTTTTGGACAACAAAATTACCCTGATTGGACGTAAAGATCGCACCGAACAGGATCGGGCAGATGTGGCAACCCTGATGAAAAATACAGATCTAAGTCAGCCTGTGATCATGATGGACCATCAGCCGTATGATCTGGATATCGCCGAGCAGAATAAAGTGGACCTGGTGGTGTCCGGTCACACCCATCGGGGCCAGATTGCTCCAGCACAGTGGATCACACAAGCCATCTATGAAAATGATTGGGGTTATCTGCAGAAGGGCTCCATGCACTCGATCGTTACCTCAGGCTTTGGTTTCTGGGGGCCTCCGATACGGACGAGCAGTCGTTCGGAGATCGTACAGATCAATGTGACCTTTGGGCAGTGAAAACAGCCCCTGTAAGGGCGAGAGGGCTTCTGGTAAGGTATAAGATGCTTCATGATAAAAGCAAGTAAAAGAAATGCATATGAGAACTAAGGGGCTTTGCTTCGTAGGATTTTGCTACGGAACAAAGCCTTTTTGTTACTGCACAATGTAAAAAGAATGACTGTATCCCAGATGAGATGATATACTGTGTTCGTATCAGGGAGGAATGGCGATGACAAAACCGATTATTGCCGTGGATATGGATGACACGATCTGTCATCTGGTCAAGCGGGCGATATACCATAACAACATTAGCTTCCCGAGCCATCCGCTTCAATATGAAGATATGGTGCACTGGGATACTACACATTTACGTCACCCGGACAGCACACATGAGGTGTTTTACGGTCGGCCGGGTCTGTTTGAGGAACTGGAGCTTTATGATGAGTACGTAGTGGAAGAGATGAGAAAGTTAAACGAGGCGTATGATCTGATTATCGTTACAGCAGCAGAGCCGAAAACGGTATTGGAGAAATGGAATTGGCTGCAGAGGCACATGCCATTTATTAGACTTGAACAGTTTATTACATGCAAACGAAAGAATCTGCTGGCCTTCGACCTTTTGATTGATGACGGGCCGCATAATCTGGTTCCGGCTTTTGAGAGTGGGCGGAAAGTGATCTGCATCCCGCATCCATGGAATAGGCAGCAGCTTGAGCATTACGGGTTTCCACAAATGTCTTCCTGGAAAGATGCGAAGGCACTCATTGATGAGCTCTTACATAACACCAGTGCTAGAATTTGATGTTGCCTGAGATCCTGAAGAATGACTAGCATATCATGAGGTGCTGGTGGATAGAAAGCAGAGCGCTGATCACAGCTATAGGAGATGGCAAACGCAGCTAAACCTTGTTTAATGAAAATTTTAGAAATATAGATTGTAATCTGGCCTACAGGTGATTAAAATAAAATTTGGAATCTGGATTGTAGCCGGAAACTATCTTTCTACTAACAGTCACAAGTGAGGTTATATGTATGAGTCAACCGGTTGATCGGCCCCGGCGCATAGAGTATCTGGATCTCTACCGTGCGATTGCGATTATGGCAGTTGTGGCAATTCATGCGACATCCACAGCTGTTGCGCATTATCCTAAAAATACGTTTGATCATGATTTGTTTTATTTCTGGAATACGTTTTTGCAATTTGCAGTGCCAGCCTTTTTATTTCTATCTTCCTTGGTGTTGTTTTACAACTATAACGGGAAGCTGAATGAACAGGGATGGGTGCGTTCTTTTTACAAAAAGCGTATGTTCTACATCTTTATTCCTTACATTGCGTGGTCCTTCATTTATTTTGTCATTAAGAAGCTGCTGGCCGGCAAGGAGCCAATGGAAGACAGTATGCAGCTTGTCAAGCAGTTGCTAATGGGCACGGCTCATACACATTTGTACTTTTTTTTAATTATCCTTCAGTTTTATATCGTGTTTCCCTGGATACTTGCCTTAACGAAACAATCTTGGTTTAAACGATATATGCCGTTGTACTTTATAGCGGGGCAAGCGCTGTTCTACATATTGCATTTACAATTTCATTTTGAACGAACAGGCAGCCTGTTACCGAGTTATTTGATTGTCATTGGTGTTGGGGCATGGATTGGGCTGAACTTTGATTCCATAATGAAACAAATGAATCGTTTCCGTTATTTATTACTAGGTGTGCTTTTAGGTACAGGGTCACTAACCATGTATGCCACCGAAACAATCAAAACCGTGCTGATGGAATGGCCGATTCTAACCTTTACGAGCCTGTTCTTCATTCGCAATGCCTTTACACTATCTGCTTGTTTGCTTTTGTTAATGGTTAGTGAACGAGTAGGCACGAGAAAGCGGCGGAACGAACACAAGTCTGCTCGTTTAATGGACTCTTTAGGCACTGTAGCTTTTGGTATTTTTTTAATTCATCCCTTAATTCTACTGTTTTGGAGACGAGAGTTTACGGATGATCTTGCCCGTCATTTTAATTTGGGAATTGTATTATCCTACATCGCAGCATTGCTGATATCCTGGTTATGCGCCATCGGGTTACGCCGTTTGAAGTGGGGATGGGTACTCATCGGACGTTAAGAATAGTCATCATCTGTTTAATAGAATAGGTTAATAAGTACAAAGAGAATTTAAGCACCTTTCTGCGGAAAGAGCTTGAATTCTCTTTTTTATTTGCGTGATAGCAGGTATGATGAATAAATGTCCAATAAATAGAATTTATGGGATGAGGATGCGTTGCTGCTCGATATATACTATACAATACAAAGATCTAGGGAGGGGCATATTTTGAAGCTGGTTATTATTTTTGGGCCACAGGCTGTGGGGAAAATGACTGTTGGACAGGAATTGGAGAAAATCACCGATCTCAGGTTGTTCCATAATCATATGACCATTGACCTGGTATCCCCATTTTTCAGTTACGGTACCCCGGAAGGGAAACATCTGGTCGGATTATTCAGGGAGGAAATGTTCCAGGCTGTTGCCAAGAGTGACTTGCCAGGGCTTATTTTCACTTATGTATGGGCCTTTGATCTCGAACAGGATGTTGCTTACATTCGAGATCTTACCAACATGTTTGCGGCTCGGGGTGCTGAGGTGTATTACGTAGAACTGGAGGCAGAAGTGTCGGAACGGCTGGAACGCAATAAAAGTGAGAACCGGCTTCAACATAAACCGACAAAGAGAGACCTTGCTTGGTCTGAGCAGGATTTGCTCGATTCCATGAAGTATTATCGATTGAATTCGAAACCGGGGGAGATTACACATGAGCCTTATCTTAGGATAAATAATACAAATATAAGTCCCGAGCAAACGGCACGGTTAATTCAGGAGTACTTCAGTTTGTAGTTTATTACAATTTACGAGATCGTCACAAGGAGGAGAACAATGTACTTTTTTATGCTGTTTTTGGTTGGTGTCGTATTATGTTTTTTGTTTCCGTATGGTCCAATCATCGTTGGAGGGATTGTTTTTGCAGTGGTCATTGATCACTATCGCCAAACGGCATATATGCGTGAAGATATTCAGGCAATCAAAAACCATTTGAAATTAATGAACAAGGCGGAGCAGGAGGAGTACGAGATGGAGCAGGCCTATCAAAGTGTAGATCGGATTCCGTCGGAAAGAATGGAGGTTATTAATCGTAAAATTGAAATGGAGCTTGAGCGGGAGCGCAAAAATAAAGAAACATAACAATTCTTTTGATGATTACAACATATTTAGGATAAAAACTATAAATATCCTTTTGTATCGTGTGCACGTTTGTTATCGGGATATGAGGATGGGATTTTACGTCATCAAGTGATTGTTTTTGTGTTGCATTAAACAGTGAAATGATATACCATGAACGCACATATAGTTCACATTGAAGAGATTAGGGCATTTCCAGAAACCTCAAGGCGCAGGTATGGTTTGCCTTTTTCTGTATATTGGAGTGATGAAGTGAAAATCGAGAAGGTGTTAAACAATAATGCGGTTGTAGCCATCAAGGATGAACAGGAAGTTATTGTTATTGGCCGAGGGATCGCTTTCCAGAAACGGGCGGGCGATATGATCTCGGACCAGCATGTTGACAAGGTATTTACTTTACAGAATGAAGATATTCAGGAAAACTTCAAGGCATTAATCGCCAGTATCCCGCTTGAGTACATGAAAGTGTCTGAAGAAATTATCGCTTATGCCAAGCTGAGGCTGGGCAAAAAGTTAAATGACAGCATTTATCTGCATCTGACGGATCATATTCATTTTGCTATTGAGCGTTACCGAAACAACCTTCCGATTCGCAATGGCTTGTTATGGGAGACCAAACAGCTGTACAAGGATGAGTATGAAGTAGGACTTGAGGCGTTAAATATGATTTGTGATCAGTTTGGTGTGCTTTTGCCTGAGGATGAGGCGGGGTTCATGGCGCTGCATTTTGTCAATGCTGCACTGAATGAGGAGATGCCTAACATTCGTAATATGACACAAGTGATGCAGGAGATTCTGACCATTATCAAATATCACTTCAAAATGGACTTTGATGAGAATGCACTGAACTACACTCGTTTTGTGACACACTTGAAGTTTTTCGCCCAGCGTCTGGTGAAGGGAAAACACTACAAGAGCAACAACGACGAGGAATTGTTCCAGATGATTAAGAAAAAGTACCCAGATGCACATAAGTGCTCTGAAAAAATAAAAAAATTCATTGAAAATAACTACACTTATCAACTGACTGACGAAGAAATGATGTATTTAACGATTCATATCGAGAGAGTAGTTAATGCGACTTCCGAGTAATCATGCGGATGGATGGATCAAATAAAAAAAATGCTTGCAAATGTAGTTCAGATGTACTATGATGATCCCAAGAAGTAAGCGCATACATGATCAAACGGGTTGTGACTGTTCAATCAGGCAATTCCGGCCGTAAGGCCCAAGGGTTGATCGTTGTGCTTGCCAAGCATCTTAATCAAATACCAATGTGTACAGCCTTACAGGGTTGCAACCGTTAAGGGCAAAACCTGAATTGCTGAATAACATGACTGATTTCCGGATATTCCGGTACGTTGTGATTGTTCAGTAGTTCAGGTTTTCTTTGTTTCACAGGCATGGGGAGTCTACTTAGAGAGGAAGAATGACAATGAGCAACTACGATCAATTGGCAAAAGACATTCTGTCACGGGTCGGTGGCCCGAAGAACGTAAACAGTGTATTTCATTGTGTGACAAGATTGCGGTTTAAACTGAAAGATGAAAGCGTAGCCAAAACAGAAGAATTGAAAAATATGCCGGGTGTCATTACGGTAATGCAGAGTGGAGGGCAATACCAGGTCGTAATCGGCAATGAAGTGCCCGATGTATATAAAGCGGTAGTTAAAGCAGGTAATTTGTCTGCTGAAGGCCAAGTAGATGAGAACGATGCCGATTCAGGCCCGAAGGGCAATTTATTTAACCGTTTTGTAGATATGATCTCCGGGGTATTTACCCCAGTGCTTGGATTGCTTGCAGCGACGGGGATGATTAAAGGTTTCACAGCGATGTTCGTGTCCTTGGGATGGATCACAAATACTGAAGGCACGTATGCCTTGTTAAACGCCATTGGGGATTGTTTATTTTACTTCTTCCCGATCTTCCTTGGATACACAGCCATTAAAAAATTTGGCGGAAGTCCATTCCTGGGTATGGCCATCGGTGCTTCGTTAGTCTACCCGACACTTGCGGGAATCCGCGCTGGTGAGCCGTTATACACCTTGTTTGCCGGCACCTTGTTTGAATCACCGATTCGGATTGAATTTCTAGGTATTCCGGTCATTTTGATGGATTATGCCTCATCCGTTATTCCGATTATCATAGCAACGTTCTTCGCAGTCAAAATTGAACGTTTCTTCAAAAAGGTAATGCCTAAAGTAGTTAGCAACTTCCTGGTTCCATTCTGTACTTTGCTTGTAATTGTACCCCTTACATTTTTGCTTATTGGCCCGATTGCGACATGGGCAGGTCAGCTGTTAGGTGCTTTCACATCTTCCATTTACGGATTGAGCCCTGTACTTACAGGACTTGTAATCGGCGGTTTGTGGCAAGTATTCGTCTTGTTCGGACTCCACTGGGGACTTGTGCCATTGGTATTTGTTAACCTGGCAACCCTTGGCTATGATTCGATTCTGGCGCTCTCTTTTGCAGCTTCCTTTGCTCAAATCGGTGCAGTGCTTGCGGTTATGCTGAAAACCAAAAGCCAAAAGCTCAAAACACTTGGTGCACCTGCTTTTATCTCGGGTATATTCGGTGTTACGGAACCAGCGATTTACGGTGTGACCCTGCCACTTAAAAAACCATTTATTATGAGCTGTATTGCCGGTGGTATTGGTGGCGGTATCCTTGGTCTTGTTGGTACGAAAGGTTACATCATTGGTGGTCTTGGCGTCTTCGGTTATCCGAGCTATGTGAGTCCTACAGAGGGAATGAACTCCGTATTCTACTGGACCGTGGCAGCAACCATTATCGCATTCATTCTTGGTTTCATCTTGACGTATGTTGTAGGCTTCAAAGATCCGGTTGAAAAAACAGCTGCTCCAGCGCCAGTGCTTGATCCTAACCCGAACAACCGTTATGAAATTGTAAGCCCAATGGCAGGTGAAGTGGTTGAACTGAAAGAGATTAATGACGTTACGTTTGCAGGAGAGCATATGGGTAAAGGCATTGCAATTCGTCCTGTCAGTGGCAGAGTTGTATCACCAATTACAGGTGTTGTGCAAACTGTTTATCGTACGAAACATGCGATCGGTCTTGTATCCGATGATGGTGTTGAAATGTTAATTCATATTGGTCAGGATACAGTTCAATTGAAGGGCCAGCATTTCACTGCACATGTGAAGGATGGGGATCGTGTCAATGCAGGTGATCTGATTATGGAGTTTGACCTTCAAGCGATCAAAGATGCAGGCTATGAGACGATTACTCCAATTATCATTGCTAATACTTCTAATTATCTGGATGTTGTCACTACCAAGATCGCCAGTGTGAACGAGAAGGATAAGCTGTTAACGGTACTCGGCTAATCGGGATTGATCTAGTCTGACTCATCCGATAGCAAGCCCAAGCCCTATGATGAATAGGAGGAATACTTCAATGCTTGAACAAATAAAGGCCTTCCCGGATAACTTCTTATGGGGAGGAGCAACGGCCGCCAATCAATTGGAGGGTGCCTATCTTGAAGGAGGAAAAGGGTTAACCACGGTTGACCTGATTCCGATTGGGGCAAATCGTTTTCCGATCGCACTCGGAAATCTGGATTCATACGAACCCAAAGAAGGAGAATTCTATCCCTCGCATGAAGCGATTGATTTTTATCACCGGTACAAGGAAGATATTGCGTTATTCGCTGAAATGGGATTGAAGTGCCTCAGGCTTTCGGTGGCCTGGGCACGGATTTTCCCGAATGGGGATGACGCCGAGCCGAATGAGGCAGGGCTTCAATTCTATGATGATGTCTTCGACGAGCTGTTAAAGTATAATATCCAACCTGTCGTAACAATCTGTCACTTTGATGTACCTGTAAGTCTGGTTCAGAATTATGGCGGCTGGAAAAATCGCAAGATGATCACTTTTTTTGAAACGTATGCGAAAACATTGTTTAACCGTTACAAGCACAAAGTGAAATATTGGATGACCTTTAACGAGATCAACATGCTGTTACATCTGCCTTACATTGGAGCAGGCGTTGTACTTCAGGAGGGTGAGGACAAGGAGCAGGTGCTCTATCAGGCAGCTCATCATGAGCTTGTTGCAAGTGCCTTGGCTGTCAAAGCTTGTCATGAGATCATTCCAGGCGCACAAATTGGATGTATGCTGGCAGCGGGGATGGTTTATCCTTATAGTTCGCATCCGGAAGATGTGTGGAAGGCGATGGATAAAGATCGCGAATCCTTCTTTTTTATCGACGTGCAGTCCAAAGGGGAGTACCCCGGATACACAAAGCGGTTTTTCAGAGAAAATAACATTTGTATTGAAATGCAGCCGGAAGATGCCGACATCTTGAAGCAGCATACGGTCGATTATATTGGTTTCAGTTATTATGCAAGTCGTTGCACAAGTGCCGATCCTGAAGTGCTGAAGAACTCTACAGAAGGTAATGTTTTCGGTTCAGTGAAGAATCCGTATCTTGAAGCATCGGAGTGGGGCTGGACGATTGATCCCAAAGGACTTCGCATCACATGCAACCAGCTTCATGACCGCTATGGTAAACCGCTATTTATTGTAGAAAATGGTCTTGGTGCAACCGATGTATTACTGGATAATGATACGGTTGAGGATGATTATCGTATTGCCTATCTGAACAGCCACTTTGCCGAGATGGCCGAAGCAATTCAGGATGGTGTAGAGCTGATCGGTTACACGAGCTGGGGTCCGATTGACCTGGTTAGTGCAGGCACAGGAGAGATGAAAAAACGTTATGGCTACATCTATGTAGACAGAAATAATGATGGGAGCGGAACACTTCGACGTGTGCGAAAGAAAAGCTTCCATTGGTACAAAGAAGTCATTGCAAGCAATGGTGCACAATATTTCGGATGAAGATGCTTAGCTTAGGCCTGAAAGCAAACAAAGAACATTCTCGTTATAACGGGATGTTCTTTGTTTGCTAAGGAGCATATTTGACCAGTGATGGAGTAACTTATATAATTTATTAATGTAGAAAATCTTGTAAACTAAAGTGGGGAAGTGGCCAGTCATGAAGAAAAGTCACTTGTGTCTATATCTTTCGGATATGGATACGCCACTGCGATATGTTTCCAGAATCCATTAAATACATGTCAAGGCATTCCCAGAAGTGCAGAGTTGATCGTGACCTCATTGGAATTTTGGCAGCCAATTCGTAAAATTAAAATAAAGAGTATCTAATAGAACTATGGAGCGTCTATTGTATAGAGGCTCCATGGTTTTTCATTTATTTGTGTACTGTTGTCAAAGAGATGTCGTTCGTTCTTACGCTTGAACGGATGGGGCTCAGGGTACTTGCAAGCTCTGATATGCATTAAGTCTTCCATAGGTCCAATAGATGCCGGAACCCGAGACCGGGTCTGAGGCGAAGCATAATGCATCTCGAATTTGTGCATTGTTTTTCCCTCTCGATGCGAGCAGTGCTGCTACGCCGGCAACTTGCGGCGCTGCCATTGACGTTCCGCTAAGATAGGCATATGAGCTGCCCAGATAGGTGGAAAGGATCGCATCCCCTGGTGCTGCTATATCAACCCAGGAGCCATAATTGGAAAAGTTGGATTTCAGGTCATACGAGTTGGTGGAGGCAACTGCAATGACGTTGGGGTATGATGCAGGAACGATAGGGTAGGATGTGTTATCATTGCCTGCTGCTGCAATAATGACAGCTCCGTGATCCCATGCATACTGAACAGCGGCCTGAAGGAACGCATCTCCTGTTGGTCCGCCCAGGCTGAGATTCACGACTTGAACTCCGTTATTTGCTGCAAATACAAGCCCATTGCCCACGTTGCCAATTGTGCCTTGGCCGTTATTATCCAGCACACGAAGCGGCACAATGGAAGCGAGTGGTGCTGTACCTGCGATACCAACGCCATTATTGGTTATGGAAGCGGCAATGCCAGCAACATGTGTACCATGACCATTTCCATCTTCAGGGATGTTGTCGTAATCAACATAATCGTAACCGGGCAGAAGTTTGGCGGCCAGCTCAGGATGGTTTAACTGCACTCCTGTATCAATGATGGCGATTTTAATGGAGCTGCTGCTCTGAGTGATGTCCCATGCAGCTGGAGTGTTAATTTTGTTCAAATTGTACTGATAAGGAAAGAATGGATCGTTGGGTGTAAACGAAGCATTAACGAGATAGTTGGGATGTGCATGTTCTATGAGCTCGTGATGCTTGTAATATTTCAGCATGCGGTGCATGGGGATGCGAGATTCAACTCGGTACCATCCCAGATTTTCATAGGTTTCAGCGACTTTGCACCTGCTCTTCCGATGAAGGGTGTGCATCTGATCAGCGGTTGTGCCTTCCTTGAACTTGAGTAGCAGCTGATGAGGGGCGTGGGGATCGAATGTACTTGCAGCTTTTTGGTCTGCATATCGAAGAGTGAACCAGGTGGAGAACAAAATGATAACTGCTGAGAAGCCAAACCATAACCACATGCTTGGTTTACTCCTTTCAGATTTGGATGGATGATACGCCTTATCGTATGCGCAGTCTATCAGAATGCGAGGGCCTTCTCTCAAAATGGTCGGGAGTATAGAGTTGATTGGTAGGTTTGTGTAAGCTCTTCAAGAAGAGAGGAGCAGCTCGAAAATGAGAATGAAGGGAAGGGATGTTTTGACAGAAGTTCACATGAAGCCTGTAGTAAAGCCTGTTCAATCCAACGAGATTGAGGAGGTGATTGAGTTTGCCATGCGTGTACGCGCCGAGGTGTTTCCCATGATTGATCCGAGCGTACTTCCTAAGGACTTTCAGCATTTTACCGAACAGTACCTGGATCGTGACGACGCCATTTTTCTTGTTGCCCGGTTGGGGGGAAAAGGAGTTGTTGGTTCCATCGGCGTTGTACCTTATGATGCACGTATCGAGGCCATTGAGGGCCGTTACCCGGTTGATGCCGCAGCTGAGATTGTAAAATGTTATGTTGATCCTGCCTACCGCAGGTATGGCATCGGTTCACTATTAGTACAAGAACTTGAACAGTTTGTAACCGGAATGCGGTATACAACGTTATATCTGCATACCCATCGTTTTCTACCTGGGGCTGTGGATTTTTGGGAACGTCAAGGATTCACATGTATTGCGGAAGAGCAGAATGAGTGGCAAATTGTGCATATGGACAAGCCCAGCAATTTTTAGATCAGAGAGATGTAAGAATGTAAACAAATTTGATATACGAACACCTGATGAACATGGGCAATTTGTAGTCAGGGGAATCATACCGTTTCAGACAGAGAATGCAATTGGGGGAAAACACAGATGAAGAGCATAACACGAAAAATAGTATTTATTGATATTGATGGAACGTTGGTTAATGACGATGGCAGCATCCCTGTGTCTGCACAAGAAGCGTGTAAACAAGCGCGTAAGAACGGACATCTGCTGTATTTGTGCACGGGTCGCTCCAAGGCAGAAATTTACGACTCCATCTGGGAGATTGGATTTGACGGATTAATTGGTGCAGGTGGAGGGTATGTAGAGTACGGAAATGAGGTCTTATATCATAAAAAGGTAACGGATGCAGATGTTCGTCATATGGTCGATTTTTTCAATGAACACGGGATTGATTTCTATCTTGAATCCAATTCGGCCCTGTATGCCAGCAGCAATCTTCAAGCGCATCTGGAGCGCCGAATCTATGGTGATGTTGAGAATGACCCGGCTGCACGAGCGAAAAAGGAAACGAAACCGCATCCGTTTATTACCGGATTAACCTACGGTGAAGCGGATCTGTACAAGAATGATGTCAACAAGGTGTGCTTTCTGGAAAGTCCGGTGGTTCCGTTTGAACGGATCAAACAGGAGTTTGAGGGCAAGTTTGAAGTCATTCAGTGTACGGTGCCTGTCTTTGGAGAGGGCAGCGGTGAGCTGATGATCCCTGGTATTCACAAAGCGATTGCCATCGCGGATCTGCTGGAGCATCTGGGCATGTCGCGAGAAGATACACTGGCGATTGGAGATGGCATGAATGATGCCGAGATGCTGGAATTCTGTGCAGTAGGTATAGCGATGGGCAATGCCAAACCGGGGCTGAAAGAAATTGCTGACGACATCACAGCCTCTGTCGAAGAAGATGGATTGTATCATAGCTTTGTGAAGTATGGCTTGATCAGGGAATAAATATTTTTGAGCGCAGAGAAAGGGAGCTGAGTACATGTTCGAAGGCATGAAAGTGGAATTTGAGATTAGTGCTTGGGGACATGCATTGAGTCAAGATGCCGGGGATTTTTTTCAAAAACATGAAATGCTGAGAATACGTATTTTGCCTAAAGAAACAGACGGCAACCTAACCTATCTGGGCTAACGATCTTATAAACGGATCAACTGTATTATCATAGGGTGTCAGGGTAAACAAATCGTAGTTGATGAAAATTCAAAATGCAGTTCATAGAGGAGCAGCCGCAACTGCTTCTTTTTGAATGTACCTTATTATCGGAGAGCTGGAAAATTACAGTTGCCGGGAATACTAAAACATTGGAATAGTCAGATAAATTCTGTGAAGTTATCAATGAGACAAAGCAATTATCAGCTTTACGTCAGTTTATTCATGGCATCGTTGAGACAAGAGCAGTATATAAGGCGTTACCCGATGCCATGGGCGGATATCAATAAAGGATATAATTGTAAATTTTATCTATAATGGTTAACATCTGATCCCGTCTGACCGATATAATAGGAGGTACATCAACTGTCAAGACGTTGTGAAAGGAGTGCAGATCATGGATATTGCAGCATTATCAATGGGCATGAGTCAGGCCACAACAGCGCAAGCAGCAAGTCTCCAAGTCATGTCAATGGCCAAAGATATGGCTCAGCAGCAAGGTCAGCAGATGGCTGAGATGTTAAAATCAATGCCCGCTCCTCACCCCAATCTGGGCGGTAGCTTGGATATTTCCGTATAGCCGAGCTCAGATTGCAGTACAACGCAAGCTTTTTGGTTGTTATCAAACATGCAGCAAGCAAAACCCCGTGCAGCTTCAATTCACAAGAATTGGGGCTGTTCGGGGTTTGCTCTGTCACACAGAATGTTGATTCAATGCACACGTCAATCGGTTCCGCAATTAGAGTGAGCCGGATAAGTTCGGGGCAGGGCTTTCAAAAGGCAGTGTATCCTTCATTGTCCACAGCTCGTCATAACTGGAGACTTGCAGATCGGCTTGGGACAGATTCTGGTTTCCTGAGCCTGGATTGCGATAGCCAATGCAGCGCATACTCGCACTCTTGGCAGCCTGTACGCCGTTACGTGAATCTTCTATGACCAGGCAATTCGCTGGTGATATGCCGATCTGTTTGGCTGCTGCAATGAAAATATCCGGCGCCGGTTTTCCGTGTTCAACCTCCTCGCCCGTCATGCGTACTTCAAAGTACGGCGCCAACCCTGTTTTGTCCATAATCAGATCAATCAGGGCGCGGGGGGATGAGGAAGCAACAGCAATGGGGATGCGCTGCTCATGCAGCCACTGTACCCATCGTTCTACGCCAGGCATAGGCGTAAGTCCGGGATGGGCAAGCATTTGTTCCATAACCTGCTGCTGATGATAGACAAGAATCTCCTCCAGCGGTGTGTTAACCTGATATTTGTCAATGACCTGCTGCCACATGGATTCAAGCGTTACCCCCACAAACGAATGATGCTCCTGGATGGTAACGTCTGCACCGAAATGATGAAATGAACTCCGCTCAATCTCAAAATAGATCGGTTCACTGTCAATCAGTACGCCATCCATATCAAAAATGACCGCCTGAATGGGTGCATGCCCATCCTCATTGATATTCCTATCCAGACATCCAGTCTCATGGTTTGCTGTCATGCTGCTTCCTCCTTCTGAATGATGTGCTCCTGTATTCTGTAAATCCAGTGTATCTGCTTTTGATTCAGCATTCCAGCCATAAGTCCGCGAAGAGAGTTAATTCGATTGCAGCACAACCTTGATCGCGCTGGATGAAGCCTGCAATGTGCGTCCTTGAATATCACATCCAAGTGTGCGAAATGCTTCTTCATAATCTTGCAGAGCGAAGGAGTGGGTAATGATTTTTTTGGCGGGTATAATCTGCTGCTCGATCATGTAATGTGCTGTTGCGAATGTTCCAAGTGAATCAATGGAGCCGATGATTTTTAAGCTGCGGTCCACCACTTCCTTCGGATTGAAGGAGGTATTTCCGTCTCGCAAACCAACCAGCATCAAATAGCCCCCGCTTGCAAGCTGGGATAACACTTGTGTGCCCACAACGCCAGTCGTATCCACAATCATGTCGACTTGCCCGGTTGAAGGAGCGATGTCTGCGATGGCCTGTTCGAAGGAGGAATGAACCTGCCAGCGGTCTGGTGCAATGGAGCCTGCAATAGCAAGACGTTCTTCCGAGATATCAACAATACTGCCGGTTACTCCTTTGGAAGCGAGGGCATAGCTGTACAGAATGCCAATCGGCCCGGCCCCGAGAATAATGGTTCTGAAATTCGGTAACAGATGAATCTGGTTGATACCTGTCAGCATGCAGCTTAGCGGCTCGGTTAACGTAGCTTCTTCATAGCTCACATGGTCTTTTAATTTGTATAAAAAGCGATCTTCCGTCACGTAATAATCTGTAAACGTTCCATCTGCACTTACACCCGTTTCCGTAATGGATTTATGAGTACAGTGGTTCTGTCGGCCTGTTCTGCACATCTCACATTGGCCACAGTAATACGTAGGATCAATGACGACACGATCTCCCGGCTGCAGTGTGGTAACAGCAGAGCCGACAGCAATCACTTCACCTGCTGATTCATGGCCTAGGATGACGGAAGGGGATGCATGATATTTTCCGCTAACAATGCCCAGATCCGTACCACATACACCGGTTGCTTTGATACGGACAAGGACCTGGTTATCTCTGGTGATTACGGGAACGGGACGTTCCTCCAGCGCAACATCCCATGCGGATTTATAGACTAAGGCAAGCATGATAAAACCTCCTAATCAGTTATAGTTGCTGCATATGTGCAGGGTATCTTTAAACGTATTTAATGCACGCTTGCCAGAACCGAGTCCAATCGGTCAACAATCTCAACAAGTTCTTCCTCCGTTGTGGTCAGGGCTGGCCGGACTTTAACAACGTTACCGAAGCCATAACGTGAACTGCGCAGAATCAGGTGCTGATCTGTAAAAGCGCGATCAATGATAGCATTGGTTTTGGGTGTATCCGGTTCGTTCTGATCACCGACAATTTCCAGCCCCCACATCAGACCGACACCGCGTGCTTCACCAATGATCGGGTATTTCTGCGCAAGCTCTTGCAGCAAGCTTTCGAGCAAAATGCCTTTGCGTTTCACCGCATCCAGAAAGCCGGGCTCAGAGACAACCTCCAGCGTGGATTTGGCTGCAGTAACCGAAATCAGATTACTTCCAGAGGTGAAGGAGTGCTCGTGTTTCTCCAGCACATTCAATCGGGATTGCATCAGTACAGCAGCTACGGGTACTCCGATGCCTCCCAGACCTTTGGCAAGTGTAATCATGTCAGGACGGATATCAAACAGCTCGCTGGCAAACATGGTGCCTGTCCGTCCGATTCCTGTCTGGACTTCATCGGCAATAAGCAGCATGTTGTTCTCATCACATAGCTTTCGAATACGTTGGAAGTATCCAAGTGGAGGCATGATGTTGCCGCCATTTCCGAGAATTGGCTCAATGATCATGCAGGCAACGGAGCCTGAACTTGCGTAGTCGATTGCATCTGATATGGCTTCAACACACTGATAGCCACATTCGCTGCTCTTGCTTTTGAACGGGCACCGGTAACAATACGGGGCGGGTACATGAACTGCATTGGCGGCAGAGGAGTTGGGGAAACGTTTGCGTCTGAAGGCATTGCCTGAGATGCCCGTTGCAAATTGGGTCTGCCCATGGTGAGAGAGATACAGGCTGACGATATCTGTTGAGCCTGTATACTTTTGAGCTATTTTCGTTGCGCACTCATTGGCTGTGGACCCGGTAATATCCCGCATCCATCCGGCATCAATATCGTTTGGAGCATATTCGATCAAGTGATCCAGCACCTCATTGACATAAGGTTCGGTGAAGGAGGAAGACATATGGGTAAGATTGCCGACCTGTTCCTGAATTTTATGGACGACATGTGGGTGATTGTAACCCAGTGACAGGTTAAACGTGCCTGAGACGCCGTCAAGGTATTCCACACCTGCATCGTCAATCAACTTAATCCCTTTTCCGACTGTGAAGCGGTTGTTGGTTAAAGTCTGCATGCGATTTCCTCCAATATAATGGTGTACAAGCTGGGGTAAACTACACGAATTTCTTCCGGATGGGCTCTGCATCACCCCTTTCAAGATTTCATGTAAAAATATTGTGATGTGCTTAAACCTATATTTCCCTCGTTTGATGTGTGAATGTTGAGCCTAACTTGTCGTTTCGAGTGTTAAAGAGATGGGAAAGCAGGAGGGTTAGTAATAAAAGGAGGCAGAATCCTGCCAAAATCCAGATGGTGCCAACGACAGGCCATGCACTCATGCTCCATCCGGTAAGATACTGCAAGACGGCTCCGCCGATGCCGCCGGAAGCGATCAAAATGCTGGTTGTTCTCTCCGTCATGCCGGGGATCAGTACGTTGGCATAGACCAGGGCGATACAGAATAACCCGGACATAAACAGTCCTGTTCCAAAAATCAGCACATACGTTACCCATTGTCCAGATACGAATACCATGGATAATGTGAATAGCAATGTACCGATGGTGCTCCAGATCAAGAACGGCATATATTGCACGGCTTCAGCAATTTTGCCTGAGAAGAGACGACCGACAATCATCGCAACCCACAGAATGGACACACTCAGCGAAGCGATAGATTCTGACAAATCCAGACGCTCCACAAGAATAGAGGGAAGGAAATTCATCAGACCAAGCTCAAGCCCCATATATACAAAGAAAAACAGAACAAAAATGGTGAGTAGCCCTAGCTGTTTTTTTGAATAACGGGATTTTTTTTCTGTTTGTGGGTCAGACATGTTTTTTCCGGCTTGCTCCAGATATTGTGCGGCAGATCGTGGCATCGTTACCCACAGCAGCATGAGAATCAAAGCCAGAATCGCAACGGTAAAAAAGGTGAGATGCCACTGTCCCAGCCAGATGAACAACGCAGCTGCCGCCGGAATAAGAAGGGCTCCCAGTGCGAAGAACACATCCAACTTGGACATAGCAACTGCTTTCTGGTTTTCTGTAAATTCAATGGTGAATGCGCCTACGGAAGGTTCGATAATCCCTGAGCCGAATCCCACGATCATAGTTAACAGCAGCACGATTCCCCATGTGGGTAGCCAGCCGAGCAGAAGATAGGCTGCTACAATACAGATTAATGCAAGAGTAAGCATCCATTTTCGACCGATTCGTGCTGTCATGTAGGGGGACACGAGAACACCGACAAGAAATCCGAGGAACTGCAAAAATAGCAAAAATCCACCGTCACTGTAACCTCGTTCGTAATGCGGCAGCAAAACAGGCAGAAGTGCACCAAGCACAACGCTGGTTATGCCGATTAACAAATAGAAACCGCAGCTCAAAGCGAAAATGGTTCTCAAATGTCTACCTCCTGGATGGATATAAATTTTATAAATTGAAATAAATGTTTATTTTCACATCTAATTTATACCATAAATTTGAAATTGTACAAGCCTTTTATTGTAAAATTATGTTAAAGCTTGACGAAGAGACGTTTTTCCTCCCCTAATTTGACATGTATTTGATGTTGAAGGGGTGCAACGTTGCTTCATGCGACGATCCATGAGAAGATGGAGTTTGGTTGTGGATGATGAGTACATGTACCTATAGATGAGACCCGTAAATGTGCTTATAGATGAGATAAGGGAATGTGGTGCACGATGTTAATCAACAAATATATAAGTGAGACGGGATACTGCTCCCGGAGGGAGACCACAAGGAGAATTGCAGCAGGCAGAATTACGATTAACGGCAAGGTATGTGTAAAGGGAGATATGGTGCAGCCTGGGGATGTTGTGCTTATGGATGGGGAGAGCATTCCGAGGATAAACGCGGAGCCGGTATATATCGTTCTGAATAAACCTGTGGGCATCGTCTGCACCGCTGCTGAGCATGTGGAAGGAAACATCATTCAATATGTCAATTATCCTTCACGGATATTTGCAGTAGGACGATTGGATAAAGCGTCGGAGGGCTTGATTCTGCTGACCAATGACGGAGATATTGTGAACAAAATGATGCGCTCAGAGTATAATCACGAAAAAGAATATATCGTCACGGTGGATAAGCCCATCTCGGATTCATTTGTAGAGCAGATGTCAGCAGGTGTGGAAATTTTAAATGTGGTGACCAAGCCTTGTGAAGTGCAAAGGGAGAGCGAGAAGGTGTTTCGCATCATTTTGACACAGGGGTTGAATCTGCAAATTCGCCGAATGTGTAAAGCGCTTGGATACAGGGTGCTGAAGCTGGAACGGGTTCGCATGATGAACATTACCCTGGATGAGCAGTTAAAGCGCGGAGAATGGAGACACTTGCAGGAGCAGGAGCTGGAGCAGTTCATGTCTCGTTTGAAGCATTCTGATCATGAGGAATAATCAAATAATCGGTTCATTCAATGGTAGAGAAGTGTAGCGTATTCCACAAGGCAGCACGGTATGGCAAGCAGACAGGAAGACACGGTCCCAAGGAAAGGGGGCGTGTCTTTCGTGTCTGTACACACCCGTTCAAACTTCACGATTCATGCTGCACCTTCATCAGGGAATTCATTTGAGTTCAGAACAGGTTTAATTTAAAATAATATAAACAGGTGACAGAAGTAAGATTTTCTTCGAAGGAGCTGGAACTGCATGTTCGAACACTTGGTCGTTTTCAAGTTTAATGACAAGATTACTCCTGCCAAGCAGCAGGAGTTTGTATCACAGTTGCTTGCGCTTCAGGACCAGATTCCGGGCATTATTGACCTGACAACCGGGGTGAACGTCACGGAAGAGACCGATCGCATTCAAGGGTTTACGCTAGGATTAAGAGTGACATTTGAAGATCAGGAGGCGTTGCGCGCATATGGTCCGCATCCTGCTCATCAGGCGTTTGTCACCTCCTTGAACGGCTGGATCGAGAATGTTATCGTAACGGATTATCCGATTCCTCCCAAAGTAAGTGCAGAATAAGCTGAATGCCGTTAATTCCGTCTGATATGAAAAGGATTGACCTTGGAATGTCCATGTGACTACATAAATGAGCATGGGTTCACAAAGGCCACAAGAAGATAAACAAAGGATCGCCCTTTGTTATGGAGAAGGAGTGTGACCCATGGAAAAGAAAGCTACAGCAGCAGGCTGGAATCTGGAGCATAGCTATGCTGAGCTTCCGGAAGCCTTTTATACTAGCCAGAATGCTGTGCCTGTTCAGTCAGCTGAATTGATTATATTCAATAAAGCCTTGGCGGCCAGCCTTGGATTGCAGGCAGATGCCCTGAACAATGCTGAAGGCGCAGCTATTTTTGCAGGCAATACTATGCCTGAGGGCGCAAAGCCCCTTGCGCAAGCTTATGCGGGCCATCAATTTGGCAACTTCAATATGCTTGGGGATGGACGTACTCTGCTGCTTGGGGAACAGATTACCCCACAAGGGGAGCGAGTTGATATTCAGCTAAAAGGCTCGGGACGTACACCATACTCTCGCGGTGGCGATGGACGTGCTGCTGTCGGTCCGATGCTTCGTGAGTATATTATCAGTGAAGCAATGCATGGTCTGGGTATCCCGACAACACGGAGTCTGGCTGTCGTGTCTACGGGAGAGCATATTTACCGTGAAACCGAACGCCCAGGAGCTATCCTCACCCGGGTTGCAGCGAGTCATATCCGTGTGGCTACATTCCAGTATGCAGCGAGGTGGGGGGCGGTAGCGGATTTGCGTGCCTTGGCAGACTATACCTTGCAGCGCCATTTCCCACAGATTGAAAATGACGAGCAGCGTTACCTGCGTTTACTTCAGGAAGTAATCCAGCTTCAGGCGCAGCTTGTCTCGAAATGGCAGTGTGTAGGTTTCATCCATGGTGTGATGAACACGGATAATATGGCCATCAGCGGAGAGACGATTGACTATGGACCGTGTGCCTTTATGGATACGTATCATCCTGCGACGGTGTTTAGTTCTATTGACACGCAGGGCCGTTACGCTTATGGCAATCAGCCGTACATTGCAGGCTGGAATCTGGCACGTTTTGCGGAAACCTTGCTGCCGCTGCTGCATGAGGATGAGGAGCAGGCGGTACAAATTGCTCAGGATGCCATTGCACAGTTCTCGGAGCTGTACCATCAGTACTGGTTAAAGGGTATGCGTGCGAAGCTGGGACTATTTTCCGAAGAAACGGAAGATGAAGTGCTGGTGAAAGACCTGCTGGATTTAATGGAAAAACATGCAGTGGATTACACAAATACGTTTGTGAGCCTGACGTTGGGCAGGTGGGAAGGCTTCACGCTGAAGGGTCATTCCGATTTTGATGAGTGGCATTCACACTGGCAGGCCAGATTAGGCAGACAGCCGGAATCCAGAGACGAAGTGATGCAGCAGATGAAACGGAACAACCCTGTGGTTATTCCACGGAATGAAAGGGTAGAGGAAGTGCTGGAACGAGCAGAAAAGGACGGAGACTACAGCTTGATTCAGCCTTTGCTGGATATGCTTCAACAGCCGTACGCGTACACGGAGGAACAGCAACGGTATGGAGTTATACCTGTGTCATGTGATCCTTCGTATAAAACATTCTGTGGAACCTGACATGTACGAACTAACATAAAAGAGATGACAGAGCTGCCGCAGGGCAGCTTTTTCATTAAGGTGCAATAGAAGGGTGCAACAGACAGCGGGGGCATCAAGGCATGGTGACATGTAAACCTGCTGAATAAAAGATACAAAGAAAGGACCATCCGCTAAGGGTGGCCCTAAAAACATGCCGTTACAGATCATACGGTTGAATCGCATGATGTTTCAATTCCTTGAATTAAAGCGCTCTCTTTAATGCAGTTTTCCAGCGACAAAACCGCCATCAACAGGTAAGATTACGCCGTTAATTTGACTTGCTAAATCGGAGCAAAGAAATACGACGGCATTAGCCTGATCCTCAGGTTTGGTTGCTTTTCCGGAAGGAATGTTCCCCAGTGTCGCTTTTGCTTGTTCGGGAGCTGCTTCAAACCAAGCTTCGACTTGTGGGGTTAAGGTCAGACCAGGAGCAATAGCGTTTACCCGAATATTCTCTTTACCGTATTCCAACGCAACCGATTTGGTCATTCCTGTAACTCCCCACTTGGAAGCCGAATAAGGAACAATGTTTGTCATGCCTTCCAATCCTGATCCAGATGAAGTGTTAACTATGGAGCCACCGCCTGTTTTTAACATTTCGATAATTTCGTATTTCAATGCGTAATACATGCCGTAAAGATTTATTTTGATAACTCTATCAAAATCTTCAGACGGGGACTCCGCAATAGGAACTGGTTTAGGTCCCATACCGGCATTATTGTGGGCAAAATCAAGCTTCCCGAATTTTGCCACGGTTGCTTCAACGAGTCCTTTAACTTCTTCTTCGATAGCAACATTGCATTTGAAGAATGAAGCGCTTCCACCAGCTTCCTCAATTAAACGTACAGTCTCTTTACCGGACTCCTCGTTAATATCGGAAACCATAACTTTGGCTCCTTCTTTAGCAAGAGCCATTGCACTGGCTCTTCCTATACCTGAGCCTGCGGCAGTTACCAAACCTGCTTTATTTTCTAATAATCCCATACCCTTACCTCCAGTTTAGACATCTGTCTATTAATAGTATAGATGTACTGTTATTTAACGATTGTCACTTAAATTATAATATCTTGAATTCAATATTCAATAATCATATAATTTCAATTGTATGCATTTTAGATATTTGGATTCAAAATGTCTAAAAAATAAAATAATGTTTTTCTTCGAAGGGGATTACATGTCCGATATCAAAGAAGATCGCAGAGTAACTCGTACTAAAAGAGATTTAAAAGAAGCTTTCTTTTCCTTGCTGAAGGAAAAAAAAGATGTTAAAAAGATATCCATTATTGAAATTACCAATAGAGCAAACTATAATCGTTCCACATTTTATGTGCATTATCAAGCAAAAGAAGAGCTGATTGATGAAATTGTAAATGAGGCGATCACGGGCTTTTTACGTACATTTGAAAAGCAATTTACGGGTGTTACGTCTTTTAATCCTAAAGTTTTATCAAGCAATGCGGTGAAGATTTTTAAATACATTGAAGAACATTCACAAATGTTCGGATTATTATTTCGATCCAATTCCTTCCTTTATTTTGAGTTGCAATTCAGAAGTGCATTGGAAACGATCTATGATGATCTGTTTTTGTATGAAGAGGATTATTTTAAAGATATTAACAAGGGTTTGTATATTAGAGGTCATGTCAGTCTGCTTATTGGTTTGATATCGTATTGGATCGAGCATGACTTTTCCTTCTCGGCTGATTATATGGCAGATCAATTGTTGAAAACGGTGAACATCATCCCCTCAGATGTGAAAATTTCAAGGGGGAACAAATGATGCAAACACTCGTCGAGCAACTCCATGAACTATTATCACTGACTTCGTATCCGAAGGAACAAACGGAGAGTTATGTGAACCGATTGCTGGAGGCCTTTAAGTGGGAAGGTGTACCTTACGTGGAGATTAAAGGCGAGCATTATATCGTTACGATTTACGAACGCGGTGTACCTTCTTTGACTAAAAAGCTGAAACAGAAAGAAGAAGTGTTATATTGGCTACTGGAGGATATCCTTTTCACAGCTGCACATGTCAACCTGCTCAAGAAATATGGTGTTGATAATGTCAATACACATCTCGATTATACAAATGAAGTGTGGCGGGAAATAGAGCACAACGTTCGTGCGGCTTTTGACAATATCGGTGATCCTTATCTCTCCTGGCACCTAAACGGCAAACGAAGGGAACTGGAAAGATATCAACCTAAGAATGAGGGGGAAGCTTCTTCATGAGTGAGCGGAATATCCAGGATGTGTATGGTATGACTTTGCACTCGCTTTTGTAGAGAAAAAGAATAGCGCTGAAGGGGGCTGGGCCGCGCTTTCTGCACATGAACAGGAGATTGCGCAGCGTCTTGACGAACTGGACCAGCAGCTTTGGAACAACGACGATCAAGTTGCCGAGAAGGCGTACGTTTATTACCATGTGACCAGCGTAAGGTCTAATCTTGCGCTTGCAATGCCTCTAACGTTCCGCTATACTGGCTATAATTCAATACATGAAATACGTTGATAGAGCGCAGTAGCGGCTTTGTCCCTGTTACAGAAAGTCAGGGGGTGATGGAACCTGATACATACAAGGGCTGCGAATTACACTCTGGAGTACTTGGGTAATGCCAAGCGGATGGGCAAACGATAACTTGCTGAAAGTGGTATGGATTTCGGATTGGAACGCTGAGATGGTTCCCGATGTGTTGTCCATGCAATTTGGGTGGTACCACGGTTATTCTAATCGTCCCTGTGTCTATGTAGACAAGGCGGCGATTTTTTTGTGTCCAAAAACGCCGTTGGCAATGTTTTTTGGTACTAGAACGTAGGTCATGGCTACATTTTAATTATTGAAAAGGGGTTTAATACATGAACATTATTGATGAACTACAGTGGCGCGATGCCATTAACCAGCAAACGGATGCAGAAGGGCTGCGTGAACTGACAGAGACGAAAGCCATCTCGCTGTACTGCGGTGTAGACCCAACGGGTGACAGTATGCATATCGGACATTTGATTCCATTCATGATGCTGAAGCGCTTCCAGCTGGCAGGTCACCGTCCAGTGATCCTGATCGGCGGTGCAACAGGTACGATTGGTGATCCAAGTGGTCGTCAGTCCGAGCGTTCATTGCAGACGCTGGAGCAAGTGCAGGCGAATGTGGACGCCCTGACGGCACAGATGAAAAAGCTGTTTATGACCGAAGGTGACAATCAGGTTCGCATGGTGAATAACTATGATTGGACTCACAAGATTAACATCATCGAGTTCCTTCGTGACTATGGCAAAAACTTTAACCTGAATACGATGCTTGCCAAAGATGTGGTGGCGAGCCGTCTTGAAGGCGGAATTTCGTTCACCGAATTCTCCTACCAGATTCTGCAGTCTCTCGATTACCTGCACCTGTTCCAAACCGAGGATGTGCAGCTGCAGATTGGTGGATCGGATCAGTGGGGCAACATTACCAGCGGTCTGGATTTGATTCGCAAAAAAGAAGGATCAGAGGCTAAAGCTTACGGCTTGACGATTCCGTTGATGCTGAAGTCTGACGGTACGAAGTTTGGTAAAACGGCGGGCGGCGCAATCTGGCTTGATCCGAACAAAACGACACCGTTTGAGTTCTACCAGTTCTGGGCGAACACGGATGACCGGGATGTCATCAAATACCTGAAATACTTCACGTTCCTGAGCAAAGAAGAGATTGAGGCTTTGGCTGACAAGGTGGAGACCGAGCCGCATAAACGAGAAGCACAGAAGGCACTTGCCGAGGAAATGACCAGATTTGTGCATGGTGAAGAGATGCTGGAGCAGGCGAAACGTATTACAGCTGCACTGTTCAGCGGGGATATTCGCTCCCTGACAGCAGATGAGATTGAGCAGGGCTTCAAGGAAATGCCCACCTACGAAACCGATGGCGAAGCCAAAAATATTGTAGACTGGCTTGTGGATTTGGGTCTGGAGCCATCCAAACGCCAGGCGCGTGAGGATATTACCAAGGGCGCAATCTCCATGAATGGTGAGAAAATCACAGAGCTTGATTTTACAGTATCGGCAGAGCATGCCATCGGCGGCAAATTCATTATTATCCGCAAAGGTAAAAAGAACTACAGTCTGGTTAAGCTTCAATCCTAGGCTTCATAACAAAAAGACCGTCTCCCATCTCTGTCATACAACAGAGGGGAGACGGTCTTTCGTATAATAGCCCAATGGTTGACCTGTTAGTTTTGTTGATTCACAATCGCTGTAATCTCTTCATCGAGATCCAGAGTCACATCTTCACGGTACGCTCGAATGTTATATTCGCTGTGCAGGTAACGCAGAATCGCTTCAATCATGTTGGACTCTACCAAAAACTGACTGCGGCCTTGAATCCAGACCTCTGCGGAATATCCTGTATCTTCTTCCCAGCTCAGCTCTACATCCACGTCCGTAGGTCGTACACCCTTACGCTCTGCCATGTGAATACAGATCGCATTTACAATCTCATCCATACTCAGAACCATAGAGCTTAGTACCGTCCGTTTCTGTTACGATCATCGTCGCGATCATCGCGGCGGTCATAACGGCCATCAGCTGCAGGTTTGCGGCGATTCGTAATGGCTCTGAACAGTGCCATAGCCAGCATGACAATCAGCATAATAGCAGCCACGTTTACGAGCAGACCGAGAATGTTACCAAATGCTCCCATGTTGCCGAACAATCCGCCAAACAACATACCTGCCAGACCACCCAGCATCATACCTTTCATAAATCCGCCGCCACCGCCGAAGAATCCACCACGGTTGTTGGCTGCTGCGCCAGTATTGGAATTGTTACGCGAATTGGACTGACTTACGTTATTGTCTGATTTTTTAGGGGTGTTAGTATAACTTTTAGTTCCAGATTTGAAACCGCCGCCGCCCCGTCTTGCATCAGCACTGTCCGGATTCGTAACACCAACGGTTGCAAACAAAAGGGTAAATGCCATAAAAACCATCATGAGATGTTTCATTCCGAATTTTTTCTTCATTGTATAGATCGTAACCCCCTGATTAAAATTGTTTGATTCGCCCAAAAATGGGCCTTACTCAAGTAATACGGTTAACTTGCTGGAACGTTTCAAAATTTAAATTAAATTTCTGAAATACTTGGAGTGGGGTCCTGAATGGCCGCTTGACCATCGAGAAGCTGTGTCACCCAATTACACCATTCCAGACCGGTTTGGGCGTTCATGAGCCCTTTCTGTACCAGGATGTAACTGCCGAATTCACGGCTGCCTACGCGAAGGTTGTCCTGAGGTATACGTGATTTCAGATCTTCAAAATACCGTATCCGCTCCATAAACCAGCTCTTGCGCTCATTCAGAATACGTCTCATGCTTCCATCTTCAGCGATGCCAACACAAAGAATACGCAGATTGAATTCATCACGTGTCACGGGTGCAGTAACTGGAGTAATCATCCACTCCAGCAACTTTTGAATGCCTTTATCCGTAACTGCATACATTTTTTTGTCCGGCTTGTCAGACTGTTGTACCCAGCGGGAGGCGAGTAACTCATTGTTTTCCATCTTGGACAGGAGCGGGTAAATCTGGCTGTGTTTGGCCTGCCAATGCGGCTGAATCTTCAGCATCAGATCATAACCGGAAGACTCCTCGCGGGTAAGCAGCCCGAGCAATCCGTAGGAAAGTATGTTCATGCACATGTCTCCTTAATATTAGGGCTGGGTCAAGGAAAACAATCTTTTTGCTTTCGTTGACCGCTTTCATAAAAGTGTACACTGAAACTGTATGGTTTGACAACCTGACAGCTTAACTGCCTTAATTTAGACAAAAAAAAGCAGACCCAAGGGTCCGCCAGTGTAAAATATTTTTAGAGAGATGCCTGTTCTTCGTACCCGTCAGCAACAAGATCGAGCTTACCTGTGTAAGAATCAATAACCATGCCGTGAACAGGCACATTTTGTGGAAGCAGGGGATGCTTCTTAATGACTTGCACAGTACCTTTTACCCCTTCTTCGACGCTGTCAAACCCGCGCAGCCATTTTTGCAGACGAATGCCGGAGTTTTCCAGTGTAGACATGACTTCCTTGGAAACACCGCGTTCCTCCATATGACCAATCATCGTTTCTGCATGCAGTGACGCCATGCCACATTCCGTATGTCCGACGACGAGAACCTCATCTGCGCCCAGTTCATAGATGGCTACCAGAACGGAACGCATAACACTTCCGAAGGGTTGAGAGATAATCGCACCGGCGTTTTTAATAATTTTCACATCGCCATTCTTCAGATTCATGGCTTTGGGCAGCAACTCGACCAGACGGGTATCCATACAAGTGATGATGACCATCTTTTTGGTTGGAAACTTGCTAGCCGTATACTTCTCGTATTCTTTAGTCTCGACAAATGATTGGTTGTGTTGCAAAATCTCTTGAATGTTATTCATGTCCATTGCCTCCTGTTATCCAATACGACGAGCACGGCTACTTGCATGAGCAGCTTGTCCTACACGCCCTTGATTAGTGTTTGGGATATCGTCATCCGCAGACCACGATCCTTTTTTTAGAAGAATAATGCAATATGCTTCTGTCAAAAGTTGATTATACGCAATGCAAAAAGTATCATCAATAGGGTGTACACATTTTTTTTTGAAGAGGTGAGCGTTACCATGGAAAAACAAATACAGCAGCAGCTGCAATCCTTCCTTATTTTGACCCGTAAAATTAAAAGTTATCATGAAGCCATTGGTTTGCTTCACTGGGACTTGCGCACAGGTGCGCCGAAAAAAGGCGTGCCAACCCGTTCGGAAACCTTAGGTATGCTATCTACCGAAGCCTTCAAACTGCAAACATCGGATGAAATGAAGGCATATCTGGAACAATTGTCTCAGCCGGAAGTGCTGGAGCAGCTTGAAGATCACGACCGTCGTCTCGTACAAGAGTGTAAAAAGGAATATGACCGCAGTCAGTCGGTTCCGCCGGAAAAAGTACAAGCCTATACCGTGCTTACAGCCAAATCGGAGACGGCCTGGGAGGATGCCAAACATCAAAGTGATTATGCTGGCTTCTCACCTTACCTTACGGAGATCGTCAAGCTCAAACAGGAGTTTATCGACTACTGGGGTGTGAAGGATACAAGATATGATACGTTGCTTGATATGTATGAACCAGACCTGACTGTTGAAAAGGTGGATGCTGTGTTTGCACGCCTCAAAGCTCGTCTCGTTCCACTTCAGGAGAAGATTAACGCTTCCGGGAACAAGCCGAAGACGGAGTTTCTACAGCAAATGTTTGATCCCAAGCAGCAGGAGAAGTTCAGTCTGTTCATTCTGGAGCAGATGGGGTATGACTTTGAAGCAGGTCGTCTTGATGAAAGTGTGCATCCATTTGCGACAGGGCTTAATCCGGGTGACGTTCGTATTACAACGAACTATCTGCAGGATGATGTCACCAGTGCGATTTTCAGTTCATTGCATGAAGGTGGACATGCGCTCTACGAACAAAATATTGACGAGAGCCTGGCGGGCACACTGCTTGCTGAGGGTACCTCGATGGGGATACATGAGTCCCAGTCCAGATTGTGGGAAAACATGATCGGTCGCAGTCTGCCGTTCTGGACGCGTTATTATCAAGATCTGCAGCAACACTTTCCGCAGCTGAGTGAAGTGAAGCTGGAGGATTTCTATCGTGCCATTAACCGGGTGGAAAGCTCACTGATTCGGATCGAAGCGGATGAGCTGACCTACAATCTGCACATTATTATTCGCTATGAAATTGAGAAGATGCTGTTTAATGAAGGTCTTGCGGTGAAGGACTTGCCGGAAACGTGGAATGCCAAATATAAAGAGTATCTTGGAATTATGCCGACCAATGACGGTGAGGGTGTTCTGCAGGATGTACATTGGTCCGGCGGCGATTTCGGTTATTTTGCCTCCTATTCTCTTGGTAACATGTATGCGGCGCAAATGATGCATACGCTGCGTAAGGAAATGCCTGAGCTGGACAGCCTGATTGCTGCAGGTAATCTGATCCCGATTAAAGCGTGGCTTACTGACAAAATCTATCGGTACGGCAAGAGCCGCACACCTTCCGAATTGATTCTGGCTGTTACGGGTGAAGAGTTGAATCCGGATTATCTGGCTGACTATTTGGAAGCCAAATATACTGAAATTTATAATCTGTAATGTGCTATAAGCAGGTCCGCCGGAAACTTTCTGGTTGACCTGCTTTTTTTTGTGTGCAAGTTCTTAACCTTTTACTGGGCCCCGGCATATCCATAGTAGAGAGAAATGGCTAAAAGGAGGGACATGTGATGAAATATACGCCATGGTTTATTCGGGGCATTGTGATCCTGCTGATTCTCATTGTTGCGCTGACGAGCTGCAATAAGGAAGAGAACGAAGCCAGGATTACGATTGGTGAAGTAACACGCTCTGTATTTTACGCGCCAGAATATGTTGCAGCGGCTCAAGGTTTTTTTGCAGAGGAAGGGCTTGAGGTTGATATACAAACAACGGCTGGCGGAGATAAAACGATGGCTGCCTTGCTTGCGGGTTCGGTAGATATTGCGCTCGTTGGCGCGGAGACCTCCATCTATGTGTATCAGCAGGGAGCGGAGGACCCGGTCATTAATTTTGCTCAGCTGACCCAGACGGACGGAACGTTTCTGTTTGCACGAAATGCTCAGGACAGCTTTGATTGGGAGCAATTAAAGCAGAGTGTATTTCTCGGTCAACGCAAGGGCGGAATGCCACAAATGGCTGGAGAGTTCGTATTAAATAAACATGGCATTAACCCGTCCAGTGATCTGGAGCTGATTCAGAATGTAGATTTTGCGAATATTGCGTCAGCCTTTGCTTCAGGCACGGGTGATTACGTACAGCTGTTTGAGCCACAAGCGTCAATCTTTGAACAGGAGGGCCGCGGTAAGGTGGTGGCATCGTTCGGAACGGAGAGCGGACATCTGCCTTATACCGTTTTTATGACAAAGCAAAGCTATTTGAACGAGAACAAGGAGCTTGTGCAGAAATTCACGAATGCACTTCACAAGGCTCAATTGTGGGTGGATTCACATACAGCAGAAGAGATTGCGGAAGTGATCAAGCCATTTTTCAAAGATATTGACCCGGCGATTTTGACCAGCAGTGTGAGTCGTTACAAGGAACAGGGAACTTACGCAACAGACCCGATCATTGATGAGCAGGAATGGAACAATCTGCTGGATGTAATGACCGCTGCGGGGGAATTAAAACAAAAAGTCGAACTGAATACCATTGTAGATTCAACCTTTGCAGAACAGGCGAAAGCCTTGGCTCCCTGAGTAATGCAAGTAGAACCAGTAGAGCAACAAGCCCAAGAAGTAGGATGGATGCAACGATAGCAATACAAGCTAGAGTAAATTCAGGATTCAGGGAAGGAAGTGAGCCGTCATGCCTGATTCCGGGAATGTGATCCGACTGGAAAATATCTCTCAAGTCTATGTCAGTGAGCGCGAAGCATCATTAGTCATTGAGGATGTCAGTCTGGAGATCGGGCAAGGGGAGTTTGTCAGTCTGGTTGGCCCCAGCGGCTGTGGCAAAACTACGTTATTGTCCATCATTGCTGGACTGCTTCCTCCTACGCGAGGAAAGGTTGAGGTGGAGGGAAGCTCGGTTCAAGGGCCTTCATCCCGGATTGGTTACATGCTACAGCAGGATTATCTGTTTCCATGGCGTACCATTCTGGATAACGCACTGATCGGACTTGAGTTGACGGGCAATCTGAATGCACAGAGCAGGGAACGGACGCGGGAGCTTCTCGCAAGTATGGGCCTTGGCGGGACTGAAGAGCAGTACCCTTCTGAATTGTCCGGGGGCATGCGACAGCGGGTGGCTCTGGTGCGAACGCTTGCTACCGATCCTGCCATTCTGCTGCTGGATGAGCCATTCTCGGCGCTGGATTACCAAACGAAGCTGCAGTTGGAGGATCTTGTCTCCGATACGTTAAAAGAGTACGACAAAACCTCCGTGCTGGTTACGCACGATTTGTCTGAAGCCATTGCGGTCAGTGACCGGGTTATTGTACTGGACCGTAATCCTGGCCGTATCCGGCGCGAGTTTGTTATCCCGGACAACATTCGTATGGCGCAGCCCTTTTATGCAAGGGAGCAGGCTGGCTTTAATGAGCTGTTCCAATCACTCTGGAACGAACTCGTTCAGTCTGGAGGAGGTGAGAAAGATACGTGAGACAGAACGAATCGAAGCAACGGCAGCAGGAAACAAGGGAGGACTGGCTGGAAGAGCTCCATTATAAGCACTTGCGCAAGATGGCAAAGTGGCGGCATCATATTCTTGCGGTGCAGCTGTCGATATTAGTCTGTATGTTCTTGCTGTGGGAGCTGGCTGGCAGAATGCGATGGATTGATGTGCTGCTCTTTAGTTATCCGAGCAAAATTTTCGGTCAAATTGGCAAGGATGTTGCCAGCGGTGAAATATGGGCACATGTCGGGGTGACCGTTGGTGAGACGGTCGTCGGGTTTTTACTGGGGACTCTTGTCGGAACGCTGCTTGCTGTTCTGATCTGGTGGTCTCCTTTTTTGTCCAAAGTGCTTGATCCGTATATGGTTGTGTTCAACAGCATGCCCAAGGTTGCGCTGGGTCCGATTTTTATCGTGATGTTCGGGGCGGGATTTACGGCAATTGTGATGACAACGTTATCCATTACGGTAATTATTACTACACTGGTGGTTTATAATAGCTTTAATGAGGTTGATCCGAATTATGTTAAGGTGATTCGCACATTTGGCGGGGAGCGCTCCGAGATTTTTGCCAAAGTGGTGTTCCCCGCTTCATTTCCCACGATTGTATCTACGTTGAAGGTTAACGTGGGCATGGCTTGGGTCGGGGTCATTGTCGGGGAATTTCTGGTAGCCAAACAGGGGCTGGGTTACTTGATCATATACGGATTCCAGGTGTTTAACTTCACACTGGTGTTATCAAGCCTGCTGATTATTGCGGCGGTAGCTACTGCGATGTATCAAGCGGTGGTATATGCAGAACGAAAGCTGCTGGCCGGGAGAAGATAGAGAAGTGCAGTTAAAGTAAAGCAGCATATGTATACAATTTCACAAGAGGTGTCACGTTGCCCGTGACCGCAAAATAAAGTACGATATTTGGTAGGAATGATGTGTGCGTGCCAAACAAGAACAACGTATGGACTGACAGGCCGTTTGCAGGTTCTGGTGCTGATGCCGTAGCTGCCATGGCAGTATTTCTTCTCTGGGCACATTTCGTGACCGGCATGTTGTGCGCATGCCGGTTGGTGTCGTCTAGTTTGTTACAGGTTGAGTTATACTACGGATGTGGATGTCGTTACAACTTGATTGAACAGGCGAATACGCTCTGGACAAGCATAACTATAGAGAACGGATGTTACACGGATCGCAAACTTTTTTACAGCTTAGAGGAGATGGAATGAGAAATGGGCTTTAGAGTAATTAAAACCGCAATCGCAGCGTTCATGGCTGTTCTGATTGCTGACTGGTGTCGCTTGCCAGGGCCAACGTCAGCGGGCTTGCTTGCGATTCTCGGCGTGGATGTCACCAGAAAAAGGAGTATTCGCACCATATCCGCACGGTTCTTTGCATCCGTGGTCGGACTTTTATTTGCAAGTGTACTTTTTCACTTTCTCGGCTTCCATTATTGGGTGCTTGGTGTTTACATATTAACAGCGTTCCCGGTCATCGTGCGGGCAGGCTTTAAAGAAGGTATAGTCACAGGGTCTGTCGTTGTGTTTCGGGTGTTTAGCGGCGGGGAGATGGATCTGCATGTGATTCTTGTTCAGATTGCGTTGCTGTTAATTGGTCTCGGTTCAGCAATGGTAGTCAATCTGGCATATATGCCAGCGGCCGATCCGCAGATGCTGCGCATACGCAAACGGATTGACGAGCTGTTCTCGAAGATTTTCCAGGAGTTCGCCGCGACATTGCGTAATCCAGATGAGGTGTGGGCAGGCAAGGAGTTAATCGAAGCAGATAAAGCGGTTCTGGGCGGAATTGAAGCAGCCAAGCGTTCACTTGAAAACCAGGTCATTCATCCGAATGAAGGCTGGAGCGTATACTTCTATATGCGCAAAACGCAGCTGGATTCCATCCAGCATATGATGCATCTGGTATCCCAGGTATATCAGAGGATGCCACATGCCGAGATGGTATCAGAGCTGTTTGATCAGCTTAGCCGGGATGTATTAACTGAATCGTACACGGGACGAACGGAAAAATTGCTGGCAGATGTGCAGGAGGAATTCAAGCGAATGGAGCTGCCGGATACGAGAGAAGAGTTCGAGATGCGATCAGCAATTCTCCAGCTGTGCCGCGAACTAGAGATGTATCTGAAAATCGCCAAGAAGGACAAAGCGCCATCTCCGATATCAGACCGGCCCCAATCTACAAACGGATCATAGAAAATAGTTGTCACCCTAGACGGATGTCCTGCATACACTTTATTGAATGATTGTATGGAGGAGGTTTAAAGATGTCATTGAGTCATAAACATCAATGTAGAGAGATTATCACGAAGGCGATCTGCGGCAAAGGTCGTAAGTTCTCTACCGTAACACATACCGTGACTCCGCCTAATGGTCCGACCAGCATTTTGGGGGCTTGGATTATCAACCACCAGTATGAAGCTGTATCAGCGGGGGACGGAATTGAAGTTATTGGTACTTACGATATCAACATTTGGTATTCCTATGACCAAAATTCACAGACCGATGTAGCCAAAGAAACGGTATCGTATGTAGAACATGTGCCTTTGTCCTATCTGGACCCGAAACACCGGACTTCCACAGTCGAGGTATCTGCGGATGCAACGCAGGAGCCGAGCTGTGTGGAAGCCACAGTGTCCGCGGGCGGCGGCAGCGTAATTATCCGGGTTGAGCGGGAATTCGCTGTAGAGCTCGTAGCTGAAACGAAAGTCTGTGTAAAGGTGTGCACAGATGGCTGCGGTGATTACGAAGACAAGGATTATGACTATGGCAGCGCTGATGGAGACTATGATGATCTCGATCCGGATCTGCTGGATGATGAGCTGTAAAGTCGCTCAATCCCTGGTTTGAATGTTTTTCTTATAACCTAAGGTATTATATGCACCATCAGGTGCAGTGAAGAGGGCGTAAGCCCTCTTTCTTTCATAAAAGATGAAAAATGGGTTGTGGCGAGCCTGAATTGGCCTGAAGAACCTTGACGGGAAGGCTCCGCAGCTGTGGGGTCTTTTTTTCAACGGAAAGAAAGGTCTGATTATATAAGCTGCACTACTCATTTACAGGTGAACGGAGAAGACAGGAAGGGGGGACGAGATGAATGTTATGCAGCAAGCTGAAGAGGCTGTCCGGGCGTATGCGCGGTTAGGTTCCAGTGAACGAATGGCAAGGCTGAGGCAGGCGGGAATTGAGGCATTGTCCAGCAGCGAGCAGCGACGGCGGGAGCCTGGGCTTCGTGTGCGATACGATGTGCATATCAGCTGTCTTGAGGCGATACGCATCAGACGTAAGGATACAAGCGGCATGGGTGCCAAGCAGGAGGAAGAGCTGGGTCGTGAAACATCTCCATCGGTCTATAAACGGGTGGAGAGGCTTGCGATCAAGTCGTTATACACGTTAGGGCTGGAGCATGGGCGGGTTCGCCTGGAGGCATCGGGAAGTGGCGGCTTTGCTGTCATTGCAGTTGATCCTTGTCCGTGGAACGATGAAGGTGAGCTTGGTGCAATGTACAAGGAGAGCTGGCAGCGGCATACAGCGGCATTGAACGAGGAGAAGCGGTTTAGCCGAACGCCTGTAATTGGCATGGACCCTGAGTTTTTACTGGTGCAGATGCCCGAATCCAAAATCGTGCCGGCTTCTCGTTTTCTTGAGCGTACGGGTGTAGCAGGCTGTGATTCGGTTACAATTGGTGGCAGACGTGTATATCCCGTCGCAGAGCTGAGGCCAGCACCTAGTGCAGAGCCGCGAGAGCTGTTAACACATCTGATGCGAGCCTTCGCTGCAGCTTCGCGTAGCATCAGTGACTCGTCTCTGGTCTGGCAGGCGGGCGGTATGCCGCAGCGTGGGCTTCCGCTTGGGGGGCATATTCATTTTAGCGGCGTACAGCTGACAGGAGAATTACTTCGTGCTCTGGATAATTATTTGGCACTGCCGCTGGCTGTGCTGCAGGACCCGCGTGGATCAGGCAGACGACCGAGGTACGGGGCGCTAGGCGATTTTCGCCTGAAATCCTACGGTGGCTTCGAGTATCGGACCTTGCCAAGTTTTCTGGTCTCTCCGGTTGTAGCAAAAGGAGTCGTTGCTCTGGCCGGTCTGATCGCTTGCAGCTACGATGAGTTGAAGCAGCGCCCTCTATCGACGACAAGGGTGCATCTGGCGTTCTATGAAGGGCAACGTGAAGTCATGATGCCCTACGTGACTCCGCTGATGGAGGATCTCAGGCAGTTGAACGGATATGCTCGTTACGAGCGGTATGCTGCGCCGTTAATGCGGCTGTGTAAACGAGGGCAGACCTGGGATGAGAGCCGGGATATCCGTAAACTATGGAATATTCGGGCAGGCTCATGAAGAAGAAGCTTTTTTTTGTTATAATGAAATATAGCACTTTTCTAACGTCAAGATATGACTGATAGGAAGCAACGCGGCAAGAAGTAGTAATGACAGAGAACAGAAAGCCCTTAAATAACTATAGGAATTAGGTAAGTGGTAAGCCCTTGAAGAAAAAGGTGTATAGCCTGCACATAAGGCGGAGGTGCGATCCAGGTGCCTAACCGCCTTATTGGGTTCCAAGGGATACGGCTGCCTGACATCACAGGAACGGACGGTGGATCAATATCATGGCTCAGTACACGCCAATGATTCAACAATATTTGCAAGTAAAGGCTGAAGCACAGGATGCTTTTCTTTTTTTCAGATTAGGTGATTTCTACGAAATGTTTTTCGATGATGCCATTAATGCTGCTCGAGAACTGGAGATTACGTTAACTGCACGTAACGGTGGAGCAGATGACAAAATTCCAATGTGCGGCGTGCCTTATCATTCGGCTGAAAATTACATACAGCGTCTGATCGAAAAGGGATATAAAGTTGCAATCTGCGAGCAGATGGAGGACCCGACAGTAACAAAAGGCATGGTACGCCGGGAGATCGTTCGTGTGGTTACACCCGGAACGGTGATGGAGGGCAAGACACTCGGAGACAAGTCCAACAACTATATGGTATGTCTGACGGGTAATCAGAACACACTGGCGCTGGCAGCTTGTGACCTGTCTACCGGGGAGCTTTATGTCACATCCGTTCCTTATTCGAAGGAATGGCTCAAGGACGAAATAGGCATCTATGAGCCATCGGAGCTTGTGGGGGATGCTTCCCTGCTTGAACTCGTAGAATCCGAGTCTTCTCCCATCGGCCGCCCGGTAGTGTATACCGCTTGGACGAAAAGCAAGGAGGACCTCGTACGTCAGCAGTTTGGCGAATCGGTGTGGGCCAGATTGGAGCCGGAGCGTCAGGCATGTGTTGCCCGGTTGTTCTCTTATCTGAGTGAAACACAGAAGCGCTCGTTGGGGCAATTGACGCAAATATCAACATATGAGCCGGACCATTACATGATACTGGACCCGTTTACACGTCGTAATCTGGAGCTGGTGGAGACGGTGCGCGAACGCTCGAAGAAGGGTTCGCTGCTGTGGCTGCTGGACCGTACGCAGACGTCCATGGGAGCACGTATGATGCGGCGCTGGGTGGATAAACCTCTTTTGCAGAAAGGGAAAATCAACGAGCGGCTGGAAGCGGTAGACACGCTGTATAACCAGTTTATTCTGCGCGAGGACCTGCGAGCCGAGCTTAAAGATATCTATGATCTGGAACGATTGGTGGGTCGCATTGCTTTTGGTAACGCCAATGGACGTGATCTGAATGCGCTCAGATCATCTCTGGACAAAATTCCAACTCTGCGCCAGCACTGTGCCAATTCATCCTCCTCGACACTTCGGCATATTGCCGAAATGATGGATGACTGTGCTGATCTGCGTGATGCGATCGGACAGGCGATTGTGGACGAGCCTCCAGTGTCGGTCAGAGACGGCGGACTTATTCGTGAAGGGTATCACGCTCGTCTGGATGAGCTGCGGGAGGCTTCCGTGAACGGGAAACAATGGATCGCTGAGCTCGAAGCCAGAGAGCGCGAAGCGACAGGTATTCGCTCGCTGAAGATTGGGTACAACAAAGTGTTCGGATATTATATCGAAATTACGAAGTCTAACTTGGCTTCACTGCCTGAGGGGCGCTATGAGCGCAAACAAACACTTGCTAACGCGGAACGTTACATTACACCTGAACTTAAAGAGAAGGAAACACTGATTCTTGAGGCTCAGGATAAAATGGTGGACATTGAGTACAGCCTGTTTGCAGCGCTGCGCGATCGTCTCAATGAGGAGATTGCAAGGCTTCAGAAGCTTGCTGAGCAGGTGGCCGAGATTGACGTCTATCAATCGTTTGCGGTCATTAGTGCGGAGCGTAATTTCGTGAAGCCTGTGCTGACGGACGGCTATAATCTGGTTGTTGAGCAGGGGCGTCATCCGGTCGTTGAGGCAGTGATGCGGGAGGGAGCTTTTATAGCCAACCATACGGCGATGACTGAGGAAGAGGCACGTATTCTGCTGATTACCGGACCGAATATGGCGGGAAAAAGCACGTATATGAGACAGGTGGCGTTGATCTCGATTCTGGCACAGGTCGGATGTTTTGTACCGGCGGGACAGGCGGAGGTGCCTATTATGGACCGAATCTTTACTCGGATCGGTGCGGCGGATGATCTGATCGGCGGACAAAGTACGTTTATGGTAGAGATGGCTGATATTCAGGTGATGACGGAAAAAGCAACCCCGCGCAGCTTGATTATCATTGATGAGCTTGGACGTGGAACCTCGACCAGTGAGGGGATGGCCATTGCCCAGTCCGTTATCGAATATGTGCATGATGTAATTGGCTGTAAAGCACTCGTCTCTACCCATTTCCATGAGCTGGCTCATCTGGAGGAAAGTCTGGACAAGCTGGCTAACTATTCAATGGCAGTTCAGGAGAGTGGCGACAAGGTGAACTTCTTACGCAAGCTGATTGCGGGAGCGGCGAGCAGCAGCTACGGCATTTACTGTGCCCGGCTTGCGGGTCTGCCTGACAGCATTATTGAGCGTGCCAACGGGCTGCTGCACGGGTTCGAACAAGCGGCGTCTCAAGTGGCGGTTGGCAGTGAGTTCATGAGCGAGAGCAAGCCACTGACTGCACAGCAATACCCGACACTGGACGCAGAGCCATCTGTATCGGACGATGT
Source organism: Paenibacillus barcinonensis (assembly GCF_003217495.1). Lineage (GTDB taxonomy): Bacteria > Bacillota > Bacilli > Paenibacillales > Paenibacillaceae > Paenibacillus > Paenibacillus barcinonensis. The sequence continues at coordinate 38,921 of NZ_QJSW01000029.1, forward strand.
GAAGGACCAGTTGATTCGGGAACAGCATGTAGATAGAACGGCTGCAAGCGTTGAAGCGACGCTAACATCAAACCAAGCAGAGCAGGATGCGCTAACAAAAATACTAACCCATGATTCATCAAATACAGATACTTATGATAATACACATCATAATCCGCTCGAAACAAAGGCTTCTTCCAGTCAGGGAAGGCAGCAGGTCGTGCAGTTGTCGATCTTTGATGAAGAGGAGCCGGAAGCTTCGCAGGCTTCTCAGGCTGTGGTGGTGGAAGATAAACCTGCGCGTGAGTTAATCCGTCACATGAAAGAGATTGATGTTATGAATATGACACCTTTACAGGCAATGCAGGTATTAAACGAGCTTAAAATGAAGGCACAGCAATTATCCTGAGTAACCGGGAGGAGGAGAACCTGTGGCGAAAATCCATGTGCTTGATGAACATATTGCCAACCAGATTGCGGCAGGTGAGGTTGTGGAACGGCCTGCATCGGTCGTGAAGGAGCTGCTTGAAAATGCAGTCGATGCGGGAGCCACAAAGATTGAGGTAGCCGTGGAGGAGGGCGGGCTGCTCCGCATCCGGGTAAAAGATAACGGCTCGGGCATTGAGCCAGATGATCTGGAGACAGCCTTTTACCGTCATGCGACCAGTAAAATAACCCACGGCCGTGATCTATTTCAGATTACGAGTCTCGGGTTTCGCGGCGAGGCTCTGCCCAGTATTGCGGCTGTCTCCAAGGTGGAGGTGCTGACTGCCAGCGGAGACGATGGACGAGGCCGGCGAATCGTTATTGAAGGCGGCAAGTTGTGTGAACACGAGGACGCTGCATCACCGCAAGGAACGGAGTTTGTGGTGAAGGAGCTGTTTTATAATACACCTGCAAGGCTGAAATATATGAAAACGATCCAGACCGAGCTGGGACACATCTCGGATGTGTTGTATCGGATGGCGATGTCACATCCTCACATCTCATTTACGCTTCGTCACAATGAAAATACGCTGCTGCAGACGCTGGGCAATGGGGATCTACTGCAAGTTGTTGCAGCGATCTATGGAACGAGTGCGGCGAAAGCGATGCTGCCTATTCAAGGTGAAAGTCTGGATTACAAAATTAATGGTTTAATCAGTTTGCCAGAATGGACACGTGCAAACCGTGCGGGGATGTCTACCATTGTGAATGGTCGATATATTCGCAACTATGGGTTGAATCAGGCTATTCTTAAAGCCTACCATACACTGTTGCCTATTAACCGCTTCCCGCTGGTTGTATTACAGCTGGAGATGCACCCTTCGCTTGTTGACGTGAACGTACATCCGGCGAAGCTTGAAGTTCGCTTCAGTAAAGAGGCAGAGCTATACGAATTTGTGGAAACGACATTGCGGAGCATTTTGCGGCAAGAGGTATTGATTCCGCAGGTGCGTAAGCAGCAGATCAGGCGCGGAGATGACAGCTCGTTCATTCAGGAGCAGTTTCTGTTTCCAAGAGGTCCAGTGAAAGAGCAGGAAATCAGCGAAGGCTATGGTCAAGATGGGCCGCTCGGTCGAGTGAGACCGAATACGGATGCAAACACAAACACAAACACAAACACAAACACAAACACAAACACAAACACAAATACAAACACAAAAGAAACGAAGGATATGCAGCTGAACCAAACGCTTCCTTCAACACCTCTCTCATCCACAACGGGATTCTCTCTGCCTCCTTCCAAAACAGCAGAGGAGGATCATTCGGATCTGGATGCACCTGCAGAGCCAGGAACGGTGCTTGATCAGAAACTGGAAGAGCAGTCGGGACAGAAGTTGAATCAAAATTCGGATCAAAAGTTTTCTGGTGGTAGTATGACACCGCCTTTACCTGAGGCTCCGCCAGAGACATCCATCGTCTATGGCCATGAGGAGCAGCTGAATGGGACCGAGCTGCATCAAGCGAATGCTGTCAGTGACGCGCAACAGTCTGATGGAAGTTTAAGCAAGGCGTTGATCGGACCAGGTGATGAACTGAAGGTGGATGAAGGCAGAGAAGTTGGGAAAACACAAGCGACGGCTAATCGTGCGCCTTCTTATGGCACTCCTGTAAGGGAGAACCGAATGTCTTATACCTCCAATGCTGGACAAAGAGGAGAGCGAGGCTGGAAAAATACATCCATGCCTGATCCCGCCAAGCTGGCGGCTGCAATGCAAACCGATGCATCCATGCCTGCGTTTCCTGAGCTTAGTCTGATTGGACAGCATCACGGAACGTACCTTATTGCCCAGAACGAAGAAGGTCTGTATTTGATCGACCAGCACGCGGCCCATGAACGGGTGAACTACGAATACTATTATGAGAAATTTGGCAACCCGGCTCAGGCATCACAGGAGCTGCTGCTGCCGATTACGCTGGAATTCACACCTTCGGAGACTGAAAAGCTGAAAGCGAGACTTTCCTGGTTTGAACAGGCGGGCGTGTATCTGGAGCATTTTGGCGGGCAGACATTCCGTGTACGTTCTCATCCGTACTGGTTCCCGAAAGGGGACGAGAAGGATATTATTGAGGAAATGTCCGAATGGGTTCTCAGCGAGCGCAGCATTGATGTGGCGAAGATGCGTGAAGCGGCTTCGATTATGTGTTCCTGTAAGGCGTCTATTAAAGCGAACCAGAAGCTGACCGATCAGGAGGCGGAGGTGCTGATTCAGCGACTGGGGGCATGTCGTCAGCCATATACGTGTCCACATGGACGGCCGATTGTGATTTCATTTTCAACGTATGATCTGGAGAAATTATTTAAACGAGTGATGTAGTTTTATAGGGGGATATTATGTATATAACAACGGGTGACAAGGAGGCAGCCTCACTGGTGCAGCGTGCTCGTGAGCTGGCGGCTGCGACTGGAGGAACATATGTACCACGCAGCAGAACTTCTCTGCCAAAACTTTTGGAGCAATATGGTGTCCAGGAGATTCTGGTAGTGCTGAAAGGGAGGGCGCGCTTGTTCCGTAAGGATGCATCCGAGCTTGAATTTCACCCGAGTATGGGGTTTGTACGTGCCAAACGTGTATTAAGGGGAGAGCCTGACCCCATGCTGGAAGCTGGTGCAGTCATGGAAGGGGATACGGTTGTGGATTGCACGGCCGGGCTGGGTTCGGATTCTTTAGTCTTTGCGGTGGCAACAGGTACTCAAGGGCATGTTATTGCGTGTGAGAGCTCTGAACCGCTCTATACCTTGCTGCTGGATGGAATGTCACATTATGAGAGCAACGAGCCGGATATCGACCAGGCCTTTCGGCGGATTGAGCTCCGTAATCGGGATCATCTGGAGCTGCTTCGTTCCTTGCCGGATCGTAGCTGTGACACCATATATTTTGATCCGATGTTCCGTGAGCCGATGATGGATTCGAGTGCAATCAAGCCTTTGCGAAACTATGCAAATGCCCATGCATTGGCCGAAGAAAGCATTATAGAGGCGAGAAGAGTCGCCCGCAAGCGAGTGGTTATGAAAGAAAAACGCGGCAGCGCAGAGTTTGACCGACTTGGATTCCAAGTGCTGGATCGGGCCAATGCAAAAACGTTGTACGGAGTGATTAATGTTGAAAGTGGAAGCTGAACAAAAACCCAAGCTGCTGGTGCTGGTAGGACCAACGGCAGTGGGCAAAACAAGATTAAGCATCGAGCTGTCACGTGCCTTTAACTGTGAAGTCATCTCGGGAGATTCGATGCAGGTCTATCGGGAAATGGATATTGGAACCGCGAAAATTACACCCGAAGAAATGAAGGGTATTCCCCATCACCTCATTGACATTCATGAACCGGAATATCCGTATTCCGTTGCGGAGTTTCAGGAGAGCTGCACACGTCTGATTCCTGAGATCCATGGACGAGGTAAATTGCCCTTTATCGTTGGCGGCACGGGATTGTATGTGGAATCGGTCTGTTACGGCTTTCAGTTTTCGGACAGCGGTTCGGATGAAGCGTTCAGGGAAGAGCAGTTCAGTTATGCCGAGCAGCATGGAGCCCAGGCGCTTCATGACCGGTTAAGAGAAGTTGATCCAGCCAGTGCAGAGCGTCTCCATCCGAATGATCAGCGGCGAATCGTACGCGCACTTGAAATCTTCCATCTGACGGGCGAGAAATGGTCGGATCAGCTGGCTGTGCAGAAAAAAGAGTCACCGTACGATCTGCTCATTGTGGGTCTTACGATGGATCGTCAGAAGTTGTACGCCCGTGTTGAGGAACGAATCGATCTGATGATTGAGCAGGGACTTGTGCATGAGGTGAAGGCGCTGCTGGAGCGCGGGGTAGCGAGAGGGCATATTTCGATGCAGGGCTTGGGATATAAAGAGATTGCCGCGTACCTGCAAGGTGAAGTGAGCTGGGAGGCCGCGGTGGAGTGGTTGAAACGGGATACACGCCGCTTTGCCAAACGGCAGCTGTCCTGGTTCCGTCATATGAAGGATATTCAGTGGATTGATGTGACGGATGCTGCTGATTTTGAAGGGAATTATAGACAAGTGAGTGAATTGATTACACGTCAGTTCACCTGATTTTCACTGGAATCTACAATCTTGTTTTTCTATAAAAGGAGTATTGCTCTACCTCCAGTGGGCTGTTATTAAGTTGAAAAAGATAGCTCACCATGATTCAAACAGGAGCATAGAGGATAAGATTTAAGTGGGATTACGGCTCTAAATATGATGGATTATACAGATGTCATATGTCGATAAAATATTGTTAAGTGATTTTCAATTAGAAATTGTTCCTCTTTTGCAATTCTGTAAGGCAGTGTATAATGGATAGGTCTTCTAGTTCTAATCTTGCTTCGAATGGAGCGGTGAAACGGGGGACAAGGGGTTTTTGTGGATTATATGAAACTGTTCATGATATAATAGCACGAAAGCTACTCAGCGATATTGAATATTTCTTACACTTCGAATTCAAATGAACCAATGGGGGTACGGCTAATGAACAAGTCCATCAACATCCAAGATACGTTCTTGAACCAACTGCGGAAAGAAAATATTCCGGCTACGGTCTATTTGACCAATGGCTTCCAAATCCGCGGGACGATCAAAGCATTTGACAATTTTACGATCGTCATTGACAGCGACGGACGCCAGCAAATGGTCTACAAGCATGCCATCTCCACGTTCACGCCGCAACGCAGCGTATCGCTGATGCAGCAAGACAACGGCGGCGAAGCTTAAAAAATCCGAAACTTTTTTACAAACCATTTCGTCTAGATGTATAGGCAATGAAACAGAGCAACCTGATATGGGTTGTTCTTTTCATTCCGGGCAAAATAGCTTTAATGCAAGCCTATGCTGTCAGAGGAATAGAAAACATGCAATTGAAAGGGAGTCAGGAGGTAACATGCCAAACGATCCGTTATCGAGGTCTAATAATCGCAACACCAACAACAAGTCAAGCCAAAAAGCGAAGCCAAAGACCTCTAAAAAGAAAAAAATTACGGGTAAACGCGTCGGATGGACTTTGTTTTTCACCATGGCTATCGCCATATTTTGTGCGCTAGGTGGATATTTGTTTATTTTGATTAGCGGTGAGCGTTTGCTTACAGCCAACATGGACAAAACAACAATTAATGAAACTTCAAAGGTATATGACCGCAACGGTAATATCATGGGTGAGCTTTCAATCAAAAAGCTGGAGCCTGTGGAATCAGATGATATACCTAAACTGGTCAAGGAAGCATTTGTTGCAACGGAAGATCGACGCTTCTATGAGCATCAGGGTGTAGATCTCTGGTCTATTGGCCGTGCAGCCGTCAAAGATATCATGGCACAATCCATGGTGGAGGGTGGCAGTACGCTGACCCAGCAACTTGCCAAAAATATGTTCCTGTCTCGTGACAAGACGTTCTTCCGAAAAGCGACGGAGGTGTCGATTGCGATGGCGCTGGAACGTAGATTTTCCAAAGACGAGATTTTGACGATGTACCTGAACCGGATATTCTTCGGCCATCAGCGGTACGGGATTAAAGCTGCGTCGGAATTTTACTTTGGAAAAGGGGATTTGAATGAGCTGAAGTTATGGCAGATTGCTACTTTGGCAGCCATGCCTAAAGGGCCGTCAGCATATAACCCGCTTAGCAATCCCAATGATTCAAAAGCGCGTCGTGGTGTCGTTCTTCAATTGATGTATGAGCAAGGCTATATTACTGAGGCAGAGATGAACGAAGCGAAAGCCGTGGATTACAAATATACGCCGCCTGAGAAGGACAGAAAATATCAAGCCTTCATTGACTATGTTCTTCGTGAAGCGGAACGTGTTACAGGTATGACGGAAGATGATCTGAACATCGGCGGATTCAAAATCTTTACTACGATGGACGCACAGGCACAAACCGCAATGGAAAATGCCTTCTCGGACGACAGCCTGTTTGAAGCAAGCAAGGATGATCAGCAGGTCCAGGGTTCGATGGTTATTATGAATCATGAAAACGGCAGTCTCGTTGCATTGATGGGTGGACGTGATTATCAGACCAAAGGCTACAGCCGGGTAACGCAAAGCCGGAGACAGCCAGGCTCAGCGTTTAAACCGATCGTATCCTATGCTCCGGCGCTGGAAACAGGACAGTATAGTGCGAACTCAGCGCTTAGTAACGCGAAGCAATGCTTCGGGAATTATTGTCCAGGCAACCTGCATGGATACTCTTCCACGATCAGTATGACGGATGCAATTACGAAGTCCGAAAATATCCCGGCAGTCTGGCTGCTGGATAAGATTGGGGTAAATACTGGAGTTAATTTTGCGAAAAGTGTTGGTATTCAGCTGACAGATCAGGACAAAAACCTGGCTATTGCTCTGGGAGGTTTAAGCAAAGGCACCAATACGCTGGAGATGGCTCAGGCATACAGTGCATTTGCTAATCTGGGTGAGTACCAGCAAGCATATTCCATTAAAGAAATTAAGGATAGCTCTGGTAAAATAACGTATAAACACGATAAATCAGACACTAAACGTGTGATGACAGAACAGAATGCATACCAGCTTACACAGATGCTGCAAAATGTTGTTAATGACGGTACGGGACGTTCAGCTCGACTCAATCGACCGGTTGCTGGTAAAACGGGAACCGTGCAAAGTGGCATCGCTGGCAACAGTTCTAACCGTGATGTCTGGTTTGTAGGTTATACGCCAGAATGGACCGGAGCTGTCTGGATGGGTTATGACAATCCGGATGCGAAACATATGCTCAAAAATAGCAGTAAGTTATCTGCAGCCTTTTTTGCCAAGGTGATGGGAGATGCGTTAAAAGGTGTTCCTGTGAAGGAATTCAAAACGCCTAAGGGGGGGCAAGCGCCTCCGCCTGTAGAGGAGCCACAACAACCTCAACTTTCAGTCAGTGGACTGAGCGCATCGTACAATGCTACGAGTCAGACGGTTTCACTGAACTGGACTGGAACTGGCGATGCGAATACACAGTATCGTATCTACCGAAAAGAGACTTCAGAAGCTCAGTTTACCCATCTGATCGACTCTGTGGGATCAACAACTGCGCAGGATTTGAGTGCATTACCAGGTCTGACCTATGAGTATTATGTAACGGCTTATGATCTGGCATCTGGTCAGGAAACTAGCCCATCCAATACTGTCTCGCTTATGATCGAAGCTCAGGAGATTGAGCCGCAGCAGCCTGATCCGGGAACAGACCCTGGAACGGGGACTGATCCAGAGGTGCCGGGAACGGATAATCCGAACAACGGAGGAACGGATAACGGGAACAATGGCAATGGCGGCGGTAACGGTAATAACGGCAATGGAAATGGTAATAATGGAAACGGGAATGAAAACAACGGAAATAATAATGGCGGCAACGGCCCTGGTAGCGGTCAGCCAGGTGGCGGCACGCCTCCGGGGCAGGGAACAACAGACCCTGGAAGTGATGGTTCGAGTGACGGGGCCATAACAACTCCAGGTGAAGTGGTTCCACCCGATAGTGGAACCAATGGGGATACCGGAGGGACAGGGACTCCTTCCTCCCCTCAAGCAGGTTCAGGAGGTTAAGAAGCCGCTGCTTCACAATTGAATATCGCATCATCAGACTGCTTCCCGGTTCGCCGGTGAAGCAGTTTTTTTAATGCTCCAAAGACAGGCTGATCGACGATATCAAAAATCGCGTAGCACATGATAAACTGTACAGAAGACTTCGTTTTGAGTGTATACGTTAAATATGGTAAGCTGTAACTATTCGAATACGTTGTGTAGAGCAGGCTGGTCGTCCTGGCTTCAATGCATACGTATCATTGTTTACCAATCTAAATGCAGATCGGGGATCTGCAGTCGGCAAAGAGGGGTTCGTATGAAACGGAAATTCGGGGATCGCGCAAATTGGCGCCGGATTACGAACCGACAATTTACATGCCGGTTCGTTCAGTCCAAAATTTTTACAGGTTACATTACGCTGTATACCATACAGGATTTGAAAGAACCCTTGTGGAAAACGTATGGAGGCACTACCTTCTGTATTGCGGATAAGGGATACTCCTGGCTGCAATACTATCCGAAGGGAGAACATTTTGTGGTGACGGCGATGTTTGATGATCAGCAACGGATTGTAGAGTGGTATATTGATACATGCCGCAGCCAGGGAATAACGGATCAGGGTGTTCCATGGTTTGACGATCTGTACCTGGATGTTGTTGTTCTGAAGGACGGAGAGATTTTTTTGCTGGATGAGGATGAACTGGAGGATGCCTTGTCTCGTAAACATATTACAACGGGGGATTATGATCTCGCGAACAAAACGGCCAAGGAACTGCTGCATGCCATTGATGCGCATGTTTTTCCATACTTTCAATTATCATTGAAGCATAGACAGACGTTATTCGAGAATGGTGAGTTCCGCAAAAATATACAGGTCTAGGATGTGATCCTGCTCCCGGAACTTTTGTTGTACATCCTTCTAATATCTGGGCAACTGATAGAATACATTAATAATCAGGAGAGATCAGCCCGATAAAATAGAGGTGATGGCGAATGAACGGACGGGTCATGGCTGCAGGAGGGCAACCGGGAGGCAGACCATCCAGACAAATTAATGTGGTGTTACGTAACCAGGAGCCTCAAAGCCTTGCCAAAGATGAAGCACTGTCAGTACAGGCGGCCAAAAGTATAACAAAGCACACTCACTTTCAGGAGATTCAAGGTGAGCTGGAGCAGCTGGTCGGGCTCGAAAATATCAAGGAACTGGTATTTGAAATTTATGCCTTCCTTCAGATTGCACAGATGCGTTCAGAGGCAGGGCTGCTTAGCGGGGCACACGTGTATCATATGGTTTTCAAAGGCAATCCTGGGACGGGGAAAACAACGGTAGCCAGAATTGTAGCCAAAATGTTTCAGAAGATGGGTGTGCTTAGTAAAGGGCATCTGATTGAAGTGGAACGCGCCGATCTGGTCGGCGAGTACATTGGCCATACGGCGCAGAAGACTAGAGATTTGGTCAAAAAGGCCCTTGGCGGTATTTTGTTCATTGACGAGGCATACAGTCTTGCCCGTGGTGGTGAGAAGGATTTTGGCAAGGAAGCAATTGATACTTTGGTCAAGTCCATGGAGGATCACAAAAACCAGTTTATTCTGATCCTCGCCGGGTACTCGGAGGAAATTGATTTTTTCCTGCAGACGAACCCCGGTTTACCCTCCCGCTTTCCAATTCAGCTTGAATTCCCGGACTACACGATTGATCAGTTGATTCAAATCTCTGAAATGATGGCTAAAGAGCGTGACTATATTTTGATGCCTCAGACTATACTCAAGTTAAAGCAGCATCTTCTTCAAGAGAAAAATGATTCGCTCCATGCGTTTAGCAACGCCAGATATGTGAGAAATGCGATTGAAAGGTCAATCAGGCATCAAGCTGTTCGGTTGCTGGAGCAATACTCGGATGCAAGTCCGGGCAAGCTGGAGTTAATGACAATTCGTACAGAGGATTTGAAGTTTGAGCGAAAGTAAGCGATAATAGCCTTTTAACAGAGCCGGCCGGGCTAACCGGTTCGGCTTTAGCATTGCCAAGGATCATTTGTATCCGAGGCAGCAGAGACGGAACAAGGGAGTGAAGCTATAGATGACAACGGGTACACATAATACAGATACAACGAAAAAAGATCGTGCAATACTGGTGAGTCTGGTTACGGATGAGGTCAAGCGCTCCGGTATTAATCATGAATATTCGCTTCAGGAGCTTGTAAAGCTTGCTGAAACAGCAGGTGTGGAAGTACTTAGCGTTTTAACGCAGAACCGGGAAACACGGGATACCAAGTGGTTTATCGGCAAAGGCAAGGTAGAGGAGCTTCGTCTGGTTGCGGATGAGCTTGGTGCAACTACAGCCATTTTTGATCAGGAGCTGTCCGGGGCTCAGGTTCGAAATCTGGAAGAGACGCTGGATCTAAAAATTATTGACCGTACGCAGCTGATTCTGGATATCTTTGCTCAGCGTGCGAGCACTCGTGAAGGCATTATCCAGGTAGAGCTGGCACAGCATAGCTACTTGCTGCCGCGATTGTCCGGGCATGGTAAAAATCTGTCGCGGCTTGGTGGCGGGATTGGTACAAGAGGGCCGGGGGAAAGTAAGCTGGAGACTGATCGCCGTCACATTCGTGGACGCATTGATGACTTGAAAAGGCATTTGGAAGAGGTTACGCGTCATCGCAAACTGCACCGGGAGCGTCGTAAAAAAACGGGTATTATTCAAGTAGCTCTGGTGGGTTATACGAATGCCGGCAAATCAACACTGCTCAAGCAGTTAACAGATGCAGATGTGTACATTCAGGATCAGCTCTTTGCAACACTCGATCCAACGTCACGTACGATGGAACTGCCGAGTGGTAAAGAAATTGTGCTGACAGATACGGTTGGTTTTATTCAAAACCTGCCTCATGATCTGGTGGCGGCTTTTCGCGCTACGCTCGAAGAGGTGAACGAAGCTGATCTCGTCCTGCATGTTGTAGATGCTTCTTCCGAGATGCGCGAGGATCAGATCAATACTGTTCATGCGATATTGCAGCAGCTCGGTGCGGGGGACAAGCCTCAGCTGGTGCTGTATAACAAAAAAGATGCCTGCACGCCGGAGCAACTTGAGATGTTACCTTTGGATAAAAATCATATTAAAGTAAGTGCACTGGATGCAGCAGACCTGATCAGAATTCGTGAATTGATTCAGGCTGAGCTTACAGGCGATACGAAGCGCTTCCGCATTCCGGCTGAGCGCGGTGATCTAACCTCTGTGTTATACAAGATAGGGGATGTCGTAGCAACTGAATATGATGAGAATGATGTCATTTATCAGGTTGAGCTACAAAAGGGCGAATATGAGAAATATGGTTATTTGCTTGAAGATTTCATCGAAGCGTAACATTCATGACATACTAATGTGATAAGTTGACACGAGAAAGGATTAGTTACATCCGTTTCGTGCGATAAAAGGGGAATGAAGGCAAGATGGTAAGGTTTGATTCAAATATTGTGGAGTTGCAGCATCAGGTTGAAAGCCAGATTCAAGGTCAGCTCCAGCAGGTTGACCGGATTGTAGATCATAACCAATGGAAGGTTATTGATGCGTTTCAACGCAGAAAAGTGAGTGATTATCATTTTGCCGGCTCTACGGGATATGCCTATAATGACCGGGGGCGTGAAGTGCTGGATGAGGTGTATGCCGATGTGTTTGGTGCGGAGGCTGCGCTCGTCCGCCCTCATTTTGCGTCGGGCACACACACGATTAGTACAGCATTATTCGGTGTGCTGCGTCCTGGAGATGAGTTGTTGTACATCACGGGTAAGCCTTATGACACATTACATAAAGTAATAGGCAAGCCTGGAGATGGTACAGGTTCTCTTCGTGATTTTGGTATAGGATATGCTGAAACGGCACTAACATCGACAGGGGCGGTGGATTGGCATGCTGTGGAGAAGCAGATAACATCAGCTACGAAGGTCATCGGCATTCAGCGTTCCCGTGGTTATGACTGGCGCTCTTCGTTTACCATTGCTGAAATTGCCGACATGGTGACACGTGTTAAAGCGTTGAAATCGGACGTTATCGTGTTTGTGGATAATTGTTATGGCGAATTTACGGAGGAACGTGAGCCGACAGAAGTCGGCGTGGACCTGATGGCAGGTTCTTTGATCAAAAACCCAGGCGGCGGGCTTGCGGAAACCGGGGGATACATATGCGGCAAAGAAAAGTATGTACAGCTCGCGGCTTATCGTTTGACTGCACCTGGCATTGGAGGTGAGGTAGGTGCGATGCTCGGAACAACGCGTGGCATCTATCAAGGACTTTACATGGCTCCGACAGTGGTTGGACAGGCGGTCAAAGGCAGCATCTTCGCTGCGGCAATGTTTGCTGCAACTGGATTCGTGACCAAGCCTGCTTGGAATGAGCCACGTACGGATCTCATTCAGGCTGTTCAGTTCAGCTCTGCCGAGCATTTGATCGCTTTTGTACAAGGTATTCAGCAGGCGGCTGCAGTAGACAGCCACGTTGTGCCGGAGCCTTGGGATATGCCAGGATATGAGCACCCTGTTATTATGGCGGCAGGTACATTTATTCAGGGAGGAAGTCTGGAGTTATCTGCCGACGCACCGATCCGAGAGCCTTTTATTGGCTATATGCAGGGGGGATTAACCTACTCTCATGTTAAATATGGCGTTTTGATGGCATTACAGGCGATGAAAGATCGTAAATTATTGTGAGTTTATCTAACATGTCATTGACACTTTGTAACAACTAAATGTACAATAGTGTCAAGAATAGATGACTGGAAGGTTGATGAACATGGGTGACGAGATCCGCAGAAATATGGCCTTATTCCCAATAGGCATTGTAATGAAGCTTACCGATCTGTCCGCGAGACAGATTCGTTATTATGAGCAGCACAGTCTGATTGTTCCTGCGAGAACATCAGGTAATCAGCGACTGTTTTCCTTTAACGACGTTGAGAGATTGCTAGAGATTAAGGCTTTGATTGAAAAAGGGGTTAACATTGCAGGCATCAAGCAGGTGATGAATCCTGTTTCGAAAGAATCGGAAGAAGCGACGGTTATTACACCGGATACGGAAGTGAAGCGCAGAGAGCTGTCGGATAATCAGCTGCATCGTTTGTTAAAGCAACAGCTCGTGTCAGGTAAAAGACCTGGTCAAGTGTCTCTCATCCAAGGTGAGCTTTCTCGTTTTTTTAATAAAAAATAATCGTTTCGCCTAACGAGGCGGGTCAGGTAAATTTCAAACTTCTGATGTCAGACTCCTTGACCCGTGGAGCTTTCTAATGTACAAATATAACATGCAAGCCAAATACGCAGATAAGAAAGGGAGAGGAATCATGAGTTATACAAAAGAAGACATTCTCCGCATCGCACAAGAAGAAAATGTACGATTCATTCGATTGCAATTTACCGATTTGCTTGGATCGATCAAAAACGTTGAGATTCCAGTAAGCCAGTTGACGAAAGCGCTGGATAACAAAATGATGTTTGATGGCTCTTCCATTGAAGGTTATGTTCGTATCGAAGAATCCGACATGTACCTCTATCCGGATCTTGACTCTTGGCTTATTTTCCCATGGGTATCCGACAATCGTGTTGCACGTTTGATCTGTGACGTATATCTGCCTGATGGCAACCCGTTCCCAGGTGATCCACGTGGCATCTTGAAACGAAACCTGAAGGAAGCCGAAGAAATGGGATTCACTTCCTTCAACGTTGGTCCTGAACCAGAATTTTTCTTGTTCAAAACGGACGAAAAAGGAAACCCAACAAACGAACTGAATGACCAAGGTGGGTATTTCGACCTTGCACCAACAGATCTTGGTGAAAACTGTCGTCGTGATATCGTTATTACACTTGAAGAAATGGGCTTTGAAATCGAAGCTTCTCACCACGAGGTAGCTCCTGGTCAGCATGAGATCGATTTCAAATATGCAGATGCTTTGAAAGCAGCAGACCAGATCCAAACGTTCAAGCTCGTTGTTAAAACGATTGCACGTCAGCATGGATTACATGCTACATTTATGCCAAAACCATTGTTTGGTATGAACGGTTCCGGTATGCACTGCAACCAATCCTTGTTCCGTGGAAATGAAAACGCATTTGTTGACGAGTCGGACGAGCTGGGCTTGAGCAAAACTGCACGTCACTTCATGGCCGGAACGCTGAAGCATGCACGTGCGTTTGCAGCAATCACTAACCCGACTGTGAACTCATACAAACGTCTTGTACCAGGTTACGAAGCACCTTGTTACGTAGCATGGTCTGCAAGTAACCGTAGCCCGATGATCCGTATTCCAGCTTCACGTGGTTTGAGTACACGTGTTGAGGTTCGTAACCCGGATCCGGCTGCTAACCCTTACCTGGCTTTGGCTGTATTATTGAAAGCGGGCTTGGACGGAATCAAACGTGAGCTTTCCTTACCAGCTCCGATCGACCGTAACATCTACATCATGTCAGAAGAAGAGCGTGTGGAAGAAGGCATTCCTAGCTTGCCAGCTGACCTGAAAGAAGCATTGAACGAATTGATCCGCAGCGAAGTGATCTGTGACGCTCTCGGCGACCACGCCTTGGCTCACTTCTACGAGCTGAAAGAAATTGAGTGGGACATGTATAGAACACAAGTCCACCAATGGGAACGCGATCAATATATCACGTTGTACTAATCCCCGAATCCCTTGCGCCACCTGGCGTGAGGGGTTTTTCTTTTTGTGGGCAAAACATTATGAATTCAAATAATACAAGAGTGCCCACAAAATGCCCACAAAAATTTAATCTTGAAGAATACCTTTAGTAAATACTTCGAACTTATCCATGTTGTTTTTCTGAATTTTAGAAGAAATATGGGCATAGACATCCGAAGTAATTTGAATGCTGCCGTGGCCCAATTGCTCTTGTACGAATTTCATATCTGCTCCAGCTTCAAGCAACAATACAGCACAGGTATGTCGGAGTGAATGAATGGGGAGGGAGGGAAGGTCGCTTCGGTCTAATATCCGAGAGAAAGCATTGAACAAGGATGACTTCGGCATATAGTTACCGTCTTCTCTGCATAACACTAGATCAAGGTCAAGATGATATCGTTCCCCTAAAACCCCTTTATTCTGCTTTTGCCACTCTTGGTGATACTTTAAATCATTAGCTAATGATTGGGATATTTTAATCGTTCTCTCTGATTTGATGGTCTTGGTTTCTCCGAATAATCCTTCCTTATCTTTAGCGGTAAAATCTAAAGTTTCGTCAATGGTTATTAACTGATTTTCTAGATCAATATCAGGCCATTTCAAGGCGGCAGCTTCACCTTTTCTCATTCCTGTTTCAATTAAGACTTTGAAAAAGATCCAATAGATGTAGCCGTATTCGTAAGCGTTTTGTAAAAACCTTGAGATGTCTGAAGAATCAATAAAGTGAACCTCTCTCTTTTTCCTTTTAATTTTTATTTCAACGCCTATACATGGGTTTTTTTCGATCTTACCGATAATAACTGCTTTTTGTAGCGCGTTGTGCATAGTAGCATGTATTAACTCAACTGTTCTGCGGCTGGGACCTTTTTCTGAGATCGAGTTAATGAAATTCTGATACATAATTGGTTTAACATCTCGAAGTAGTATGTTTCTGAAATAAGGTAAGATATGATTCTTGATGTTGTTTTGATGTAGAAGTAATGTGTTTTTTCGAACACTCCCTTTTTTGTATTGATCAATCCAAAAATTCAGATAATCTTTTAAACTCAAATCACTCTGCTCATAGCCAGAAGAGAGACTTCTTTCGAACTCTGCAGCAGCTAATTGAGCTTCCTTTTTGGTTTCGTATCCCCGCTGAGACTTTTCACGAAAAGTTTGTGTGAATGGATCTTTGAACCTTAGACGATATTCCCAACCAGTAGCATGTTTCTTGAAGCTTGCCATAAAGTAATCACCTCTATCAGAACTTATGTTCTTTTTTTGTATATGTAAAACCGCCTTACAGCGGTGTAAGCGCATGTTAATCAATTATGAACAGAGCAGTGAAATATTGTTGTTGAAAGATATAAAACAAGATACATCAAAAAACGAGCCCTTAGTAGCTAAGGCTCGTTTGTTTAGGAGTCAAATTTGGCTCCAAAAGTTATGTTTGGATTAGTACAGAGGTTCCTTGGTGAAAGAGTTGCTACTAGAATTGTACCCCATTTCAGAGCATTTGCCTATACCTATGCTTAAAAATTTGCGACTTAACAGTATCCCGCAAGAACTTTCACATAATGATAACTAACTAAGGGAAAGTGTTTGCAATGGAAACGCAACTTAACCTCAATGTATATTCTGCTAACATAATATTCATCTTGAGAACGAAATTTCTATAAATATCCGAATTGGTTTTCTTCACAAAAATGTTCTAGTTGCAAGACTGCTCATGAATCTTAAAATGAAAAAATAGTACTGTCGATGCTAGGGTGGATGATTTCTTTTTTAGGGATTTAGTGAATTTGAGTAAAAAAGACTTGAGTGAATTAAAAATTAAATTAAAATTGAAGTTAACATATTTAAATATTTCTATAATTACTGTACGAAGATATTAAGGATGCAAAATTCGCCGATTTAAAAAGAAAGATGAATAAGAGGTATTCTGTGAATGAAATGAGTGTCAAATGATTAGCTAAAGAGAATAGTGCTGAATTAGAAAAGTAGCTTAAAGTCCGTAATATTTATGAGACTAATGTTTTCAAGTAGTAATACTTTTACCCTTTTAAGGTCAATGTAACTTAGTCATAATTATTTAGTATACACTAGTCAGTAAATCTAGTTGATAAAGGAAGGGAAAATAAAATGAATTTTGAAGAAATTTATATTAAATTTAAAGAGCAAGAGCATATTCAACCTATCAAATTACATAACAAAAAGAAGTATTATACAGACCTTTCTAATTTAGAGGATAGCTGGACAGTTAGAGTAGATGCTTGGTTATCCAATACCTTTATACAAGAGGCGATAAGACTAATAATCAACGCCATTGTTTTATTTGAAAAGGGCTATCTAGACTGTGCATATTATTCATTAAGGCAATCACTAGAAGTATCAACAACAATGGTCTACCTTATAGAACTTGACGAAGAGAAGAAAGAAACTGAGTTGTCGAAGTGGAGAAGAAAGAGCAAGTTTCCTATGTATGGGCAGATGATAGCATTTCTTACCGATAATGAAAAAAATTTTGCGGATATGAAAAATGAAATGAGTGAATATTTTAATGAGCTACAAAAATTAAAAAACAGACTTAATAAGCATGTTCACAAGCAAGGCTTTAATACCTTCTATGTCTCAAGAAATCATATGATTTCAATAAGAAACGATCGGACAGATATGACATTAGAGTTTGAAGAATGTTTGAAAGGTTGTATTGGCTCAATAGCCATCTTTAGACTTGCGATAGATCCTTTTCCTATATTGTTAATGGATTATGAGATTTATGCAAGGACGAGCGATCTACTTACAGAGGCGTTTTCATATGAGTTTGTACAATTTTATATTGGTGAGGAAGCTATTGAAAGCTATAAAAATACAGAGATTTATCAAGAACTTTATGAAGAGATAATGAAAGATGAAAAAAGATTACCAAGCGTTGTAGATGTTGTTAAAAACAAATTTATTGATATAGAAAATATCGAAGAAATACTTTCTCAAGTGCATCTACTATCTAAAATAGATTCTTTAGCAGTTATAGTGACAGGTTTTTCAAAAAAAATATCACGAATTTATGCTAATAATGGTTTATCGTTCTATCTGACAAGTAATAAATCAGTAAGAGAAAAGATTGATTTTAATGGGGAGATGTTTTTAAAAATCAGGGCTTCTGATGTACAGGTTAATATATCATTCGATGAAGCATATTTGACATACTTAAATATATGTAATGAAGATTTCTTTCTTGAACACAATAAGCAGTTAGAATTGAAAGAATTTGATACTCTAATTGATAAAATTAATATTGTTTGCAGAACAATGAATTTAAATTGAATAATAAGGTAAATATTATTATGATGTTATGTGAAGCCTTCGAAAAATATGAATGAAATGATATCAGGTAGAGATAAAGGGAGGAATTATGTTTGAGGAAAAACTTCATTATATCAAAGCAAAGTGATTTTGATGGTTTCAATTCTTTTCAATGTTCGTTATGTGGGGCAGGTTTTAAGCTTGATTCGGAAGAAGTTCAAGCAGGTGATGTCTTGGAATTGTTTTGCCCAAGTTGTGGGATTCCAATGCCTAAGTCATCTTATTTGACTGATGATATATTGAAACATGCGCGTCAAGTAGCCAAAAATGAAGCGATAAAAGAGTTGAGCAAGATTTTTAAAGGACTTCAGAAGAGTTCAGGGAAAAATAATGGTTTAACCTTTAAAGCTGGAAAGCCTATCTTGACCACTAACACTACACCATTATATGAACAAGATGATCTTGACGAAATAAAGTTTACTTGCTGTGACAAAAATGCGAAGCTTGATATAGCCGACAAAATTGGGAATCCATTTTGTCCATATTGTGGGGTGAACTGATATGGAAAAAATCATCGATATTAAGGAATTTAAAATTATCTCAAGGCAATTTAGAAGGGTAGCTGGAGATTTATTAAATGCTCAAGATACTCATGAAGCTATGAGATTAGCGAAACGATTTATCCAACATATAGAAAATGAACCTATACTGGCAGATTTCATTAGTAAGAAAAAGAGTAAGGAATTCGATATTGAAGTTGTTTTAAAGGAAAAACATATTACAAGTAGATTTGATATCCCTACTTCTATTAACGATGAGATTACTTTTATCTTTCAATTGTTAAAGTATGCTACAATTAACTTTGATCGTTACGATACTTTAACAAGGAGCTATGCCTTCTATAAAGGAGCGACAGCATCAGATAGTATCCGCGAATTCAACAGAGAAGTAGTGAAATTGTTAGTGAACCATCTAACTGATTATTTAGGAGAAAGGGCGATTGAATTGGGAATTGATGAAAAACCAAACGCAAAAATACTTGTTCAGGGAAACGTGGGTCAACTCAATTTTTCTGAGTCGGGCAATGTAACTGCTAACCAAGTTAATCAAAACACTTCAGATAATTTAATAGCGACAGCCAAAGAATTATTACAGTTATTGAAGGATACAGATATAAGTAATATAGATATTAAGGAAGATGCTTTAGATTTTATCGAAGAAGTTCAAGAAGAGGTTCAGGAAGGTAAGCCTTTGAAGCCTTCATTATTTAGGAGAGTTCAAAATTCATTAAGCAATGTACGAGGCTTAATTGAAGAGGGGTCATTATTAACTGTAACTATTGATAAATTTATGGAAGCATTAAATCAGTTTCAAGTCTAATAAAATTCCGTAAAATTAGATAAAGTTACTTGAGAAAAACTGAAAGAGTATTATAGTCTTTTTAGTGAATTTTGTTTTTCAGACTTGTGTTAAAACCGGATAAATATCCGGTTTTTAGTTTTCAATCAGAAGTAACCTTAGAAATATTACACCCTAACCTGAATTGCCAACATGATCAGTAGAAAAGGCTAACAATTACATAGGTAAAGTTGGATTTTGCTATCTGTAAGTGTTGCAATTGCGATAATTGTAAATGCATTGCTAATAATGCCCCTCCCAGGAATTCGTGCAGTTCATGACAATGACTGGATTGGTTTCTATGGAAACTTGGCAGGAGCGTTTATTGGGGCTGCAGTCACTGTTTTTATTTTTTAAAGAAACCCCACAATCAGCTAAGAAAAGTGAGTCTGAAGTCCGGAGATTTCAAGTTATACCATTTCTTAATGTAGAAATGGTAATAATCCCCTTTTCATCGGTTCCACTAACAAATATTTCATGGATTTTTTTTGATAACAACAACCAGAACCCTCATTTTGTTATTCAGCTTAACATCTTAAACATCGGACAAGGTTTAGCTGCAGATTTTAATATCAAAATAGATGGATACGGTTGGACGTAACAGAGCCAATCCGTTACATTCATACAGAATATGAACAGATTTACAAGATAAATATACTGCATCCATCTGATAAACCACAACTTATTTACAGTCAATAGTACAATAGGGCATAAAGAAGATACAGAGCATCGAAGATAAATAAAAGACATGACAAACATACTCTTAGAGTAATGACCGTACTCTTCATCCCGAGTTAAATATTTAGTTATCTTTATTTAACTAATCCATGATAATATTCTTTTGTAGAAAATTTAAAAGAGAGATGAATCTAGATTTTTCTGAAATTGATTTATAGTGGGAGGGGTATAACTTGAATTTTTTTATAGAGATGATAGATGTAGGAATAGGTGATTCCTATATAATTAATATGAAAAACGAAAATGGAACGGTCAGAATACTTGTTGATGGCGGTTCAGAAAGAAAAATAAAAAATGTTGATAATATTATCAATATGATTCTACCTCACCAGGGCAATGGAAAAAAGTTAAATGGAATAATTGTGACCCACATTGATGATGATCATATAGGAGGGATTCTAAAATTACTCAATCATCCTGAAGTTGAACAATATATAGATTTTACTCAAGAATGTTTCATAATCTTTAATGATCTAGTTGATCCAGCAACCATAAGTTACAATCAAGGAGTCCGTTTAAAGAAATCGATTGATAAGTTTCCTAACCTTTCATTGGTCCGTACTTATGAACAGAATAAGAGATACGAAATTAACGGTTTAGAAATTTTCATTCGAGGAACAAACAAAGTTGATCCAATTGACAAGGGGAAAGATATAGTCTTAATTGATATTTTACTTCCAATAAAAGATTCGATAAGAAGGTTAATGAAAAAGTGGAATGACAAAAAGAAGGATCCAAAGTTAATTAATGAATCCTCTTTATCTTTTATTGTGAAATATAGAGATAAAACCATTTTAATTCCAGGAGACAATTATTACTCAAGCATAATTAATCAATTAGATAATATAATCAAGCCTCCTTCATCCTTTGATTTAATCATGCTTGCTCATCATGGTGCTAATGCAAACAATGAAAAATTGGTTGAATTTATTGAACTAAATAAGTGTGAAAAAATTATGCTTCCACTATCAAAAGCTACAACACATCATCCAAATACAAATTTAATTAACAGAATATTAGAACATCCACAAAATCAATTATTCTGTCCAGTGGGACTTCAGCTTCCACCTAGCCTAAAGGAAAAAAATCAAATTGTTTTTGGTCAATTAATTGAAATATAGACGAACGAGGGGGGAACCGGTGTTGACAAACATCGTAAGAGTATCGACTTTCAATAGTACGGCCACGGGAATAATACTTCCATGTCAGTTTGAAAAATCCAATGAGGATACGAATTTTTATATTGTTATCTCTTCACTTCATTTACTCTGGAATAATGGAATTGATAAAGAAAGAATCCTAGAAAATGTGGAAGACTACATAATGCTTGATATATTTGATCCTAACTATAATAGGATAGAGTATTCAATTGAAGATGTGTTTGTTGGAGATTCACTATTAAAAGAAGATGATGTATTCGCGATACTTGTTGGAATTAAGAATTTCACACTTACTTTAAATCATAACATATCATTTGAAGAACCTTTACCAAAGCAAAGAGTGGAGACATATGGATTTCCCGGAATTATAACAGGGGAAACTATTGATAAGATTTCTTTATGCGGAGAATTGGAGTTGTTGTCAAATTTTAAAAATGCAGTACTAACATATAGAATTACCGATGATTATCATCATTACTCTGATCTTAAAGATTATCAGATATTAGAAGGATTATCTGGTTCTCCTGTTTTTACAGAGAATAATACTTTGATCGGAATAAATCAATCAATTCCTTATCTCGAAAATGAAGGGAATCCGTTCAAGAACATATACTTTATTACTCTTAAGCATGTTATGAATTATCTTAGAGAATCGGGATGTATTATTTATGAACAACTAGGCACAGCATTAAAAATTAGATGGATAATGGGAACTCCAATTTCTGGAGAGGATTTATCGATATTGGTTATTGGTGGAAGTGGTGCAGGGAAATCGACTTTCATTAAGTCTTTTGCATTAAATAACGACCAAATTAATTCCTCTGGAGATGGACAAACTACAAGAACTGAAATTGAGTACAAACTTACTAGATATCAAAAAAAACCAAAGGTTGAAGTTACTTTCTATAGCAAAGATGACTTTTATAAGACGGATTGTCAAGCCAAGTGCGACAGTTCCTCTGAAAAGGATTCATGAGCGGTTCTCCACCCCAAGCATTTTCGTGGTCTGTGATTGATCAAATCCAGAGCGTTTTCTAGAGCCTCATCCGTGATTTGGGCGAAATCCGTTCCCTTGGGGAAAAACTCTCGCAGGAGCCCATTGGCATTTTCATTCGA
>NZ_QJSW01000030.1 GCF_003217495.1 Paenibacillus barcinonensis
CTTCCCGGACGGATCGGCACGGTGAACTGCGGGAAATTGCCTCTTTTATCCCCATCAATATCCTTCGTGCCTGTCCAGTAGCTGATCCACGTTGGGGCAATGCTGCCCTTGAATCGGCGGAAAACGAGTTCCCAGTTATAGTCGGCGATATCGGTGATTTCAAAATCGTACAATCGCCCGATGACCTCGACGGATACTTCGTCCGATGCAACGTGGTAGTACAGGTCGGTGTTCGCATCCGGCTGAGCATCGACTTTCGACTGCATAGGGTAGTCAGACGGTGCATTTTCCGCAATGTTACGAAACTCGACCTGATAATCTCCCTCATCCACCCACACCGGGAGATAGAAGGTCGTGTCCAAGACGGGAACTTCAATATCAATCCACGTATTGCTTGGATAGAACTGTGTCCGGTCCGCACTATATACATCAAACGGGAACCGCACCTGTTTGATCCGATAATACTTGGCATAGTCCCGATTTCCGTAGCCCGGATACAAGCCCGCATCCAGATGCTGTCCGCTCGTCGGAATACGAACGGTAAACGGTCGCTCCAAAATGAGTGCAGATCGATTCATATTGGGCACGGTCTTCTGGTTATGCGGCTGGTCATCCGACACGAGCGAGTAGTTTACCACCGGGGTATGAACCGTGACGGTATTAATGGGACTGACGGGGAACGTCTTGTCTCCGCTGCCTCCTAGCGTTGTCGGATGAAGGGCATACTGGATTTCTCCTCTGGACTCCGTATTCGCTTTGTTCAAACGCGTCTGGGGAATCAACAGCTGATCGGCATACAACACCTGCTCCCCGGTGTTTTTATACGAACCGATCTTGGTCGGTGCCGGGATTTGCGTCGGATCGGGTCCATGTTCGACGACGACACTGCCATCCATGACCTTCGTGGAGGAACCTTCCCACGTAAAGTCGAGTGCATCATTTTTCACATCAGGCGGACCTGTTTGAGATTCAGCCATTCCTTTTAACAATCCTTCATCATTCGGAACAGGTAACGGAGTATAACCTGAACTCGCCAGCACCGGGGGCACGTAGCTGATTTCTCCGGTTTCCTTAGGCATCACATGAATTTCAACATCTTCGTCGTGTTCCATCTCCAGCTCTGGTGGCGTGTATCCCTGCGGATACAGCGTAATGCGCTCACCGTCCGGGAGGGCGTAATTCTCCATCTCCGCCTGATCAATGAAATACAGCTCCACATTATTGATGTTCCAATAGCTATAGTTTCGCTCGAAGCTGAACGAGTATTTGACATCAACTGTGTCCGATTCCTCTTTATCGGGTTGCGGGATGGATGTTCCATTTGGCCCAGGCAGGTTGGGCTGTTTCACCTTCCAGGTTCGAACATACGTCAGGTCTGCTTCACAGTCATATGTAATCGTGCCTTGCTGTTTGCCAAAGGTGTGCTGAAAGAGATAGTTCATTGCCCACGTATTGGCATACAGATGCTCCGACGTTGGAATGCCTCGCGTGGCGTCAAAATGGATACCGTTTGTAGGGTCATCTGCAAGAATATGCCCTTGGGCTCCCGGATCCATAAATGCCGTTTGTGGGGAAGCAACTTCATTCGGTGGATTAATGGTAGGACTGCAGGCTGCTTTTCCATCAGGGTCATGCTGGATCGGGCCATCCCCCACCGTCACTTTTAAGTAGGCGATGAGATCATATTGATACGGATCACCACTTTTCCATTCCACAGAAATCGTAGCAGTTCCTGGACTTACACCTTTAATCTTTCCGCTTGAATTAACGGATACGACACTTTCATTATCTGATTTCCAATCCACACCTGATCGCGTTGAAATATCTACCCAATTGCCGAACTGCTTTGCTCCATGAGCCATCGTAGCCACTTCACCTTTGAGGTTGGCTTCCTCATCTTTCTTTAAACGCTGCGTACCTGTAAGTCGAATCTTTTTCTGCTCCGTCCATTTACTTCGCCATGTTATATTTAAAGGCGTTAGATATAAGGTACTGTATTTGGTTTTGCCACTGGGATTTTTGCCGTATTCTTTTGTGTATTCCTTTACGTATTTCTCCGAATTTACTTTTCCTGTTTCCGATGTCAAAGTCACTATTGTTTTAGTGGAATCCAGTTCCAATTTGGTAATAAGAGAATTTGTTCCTTGAAATCTTGTTGTCTCGACTTTTGAAATATGCGGACTGGGAATAAAGACGTCGGAGGGCACTTGAGATCCAGTTTGATCAATATATTTATCTGGTACATATACCGGATTATTCGCCATCTGGATCCGATCTCGAACAGATGTTTTCACTGGTGCATACTTGTCTTCGTCCTCAACATTGCTTGCTGGAATATTTCCAAATGACGTTTCTGCGATCCACTTGAGACTATCGATTTGGTACCAGTATACCCCAGGATTAGCCTGTTTG
This sequence comes from Paenibacillus barcinonensis, assembly GCF_003217495.1. Lineage (GTDB taxonomy): Bacteria > Bacillota > Bacilli > Paenibacillales > Paenibacillaceae > Paenibacillus > Paenibacillus barcinonensis. The sequence continues at coordinate 2,413 of NZ_QJSW01000030.1, forward strand.
ACCCCTTCAAACACCCTCACTACTTTTTGATAACCCGTTGGTCCCTCCGGTAAGGCCTGTACCGGGTTAGGAAACTCTTCTAATTCTTTCTTATCCTCGGGATCAGGACTGACAACAATTTTTTTTAAATCCTGGGCTTCGTTATCATTCGCTGCTATTGAAATACTATCCGTTGTCATGAGGATTAAAATAATAAAGAAAAAACACGACACTCCTTGCTTGATTCCTCTACATACATAGCTCATGGAATTCTAAAAAACGTGCTTGTATCTTTATCAACTACAAAGGCCATCATAGATTGACTGACAGACTTACCTGCTCGCCTATCTAGAAGAAAATTCATCCAAAATGTACGAGGTACGCCTTGTTTAAAAAATCCCGAATCTACGTATTCCTCTACTGGAAGATTGCTAATTCCGTATTTTTCAGTAGTTCCACTATTGAAATTACTTACGGTTGTAAATATATCTCCTATAGCTTGAACAAATGCTAGATTTCTCAAATTATTTCCATTCGGAGTCACTGTTACTTCCATAAACACCTCATAGTATGGCTCTCGTATAGGTCTTGAATAAGTTCTATCAATAAACATTTTTCCATATAAATTTTGTATCTTCGTCTTGGAATACGCATCTGCCACAATCATACGATGGGCCGTTATCGTCCCGAGATTATTCCGTAATTTCACTTTTTTCCCGATTACACGATCAAAGCTTTCTGGGGTTCCATCCTGTCTCGTAAAATATTCATATAGGGTTGCTGTAGTCAGGTTACTTCCTGTTAGACCCACTTCACGCATTTCATTTAAATCTCTGTACGAATCAGCCTTACTTTCTTGCACTTGTTGATAGCGGGACAAAATCACAGCAGCCTCTGCTCGTGTCGTCGTCTTCCCGGGACCGAAGGTTCCATCAGGGTACCCGGCCATCAACCCGGTTCCTAATACAACCGAGACATACGGGTAGGCCGCTTTCTTTAAACCACCCTTGTAGAACTCAGCTACAGGAACTAACATATTCTCTGTATCTGTATCCTTCAGCGCTTGCTTGAAATCCTCGTTTTGTGCAGCTAGTCCTGAGCTGAGCCACTTGGCCATTTCTTCCCGTGTCAATGCCGTGCTGGGTTTAAATCCGTTTGGATAATCCGAAGCGTTCAAAAAGCCGAGAGATACCGCACGGTTTACTTCTCCTTCACTCCAATGACCTGTCAAATCCCGAAACACATTCACTTGCTCTGTCTCGGGAGTCACTTTGGATACCCGAGACAACAATGCCGCAAATTCCGCACGTGTCACCGTTGCTCCAGGCTTAAATGTCCCATTACTGTAGCCTTTAAAATAACCCTTGGACACGGCAGCATCGATGGAAGCCTTCGCCCAATGGCTTGCAGGCACATCTTTAAATGAAGGTGCTGCTGCATTGGCATTCCCGGTGAAAGGAAGCATTCCCAGTACCAATGCACCGCTTAGTAGTAATTGTGTTACTTTCTTCAATTCGTTCACACTCCAGTATTGTTATTCTCTTCGTAAAATCTCTGGTAAACCTATGTACCTTGAATCATTCACATCTTACAACTTCCTAAAATATCACCTTCAATTCTTTGTGGTTTTCATCTTGCCTCATAATTTTTCAAGAATAAAAACTAGGCCTTTAATCATCCTAAAAGCAAATCAAAACTGCCATTTATAAGAATATTTTACCACTATAAGCTTGTGAAATATAGGTATTTAGGATTGATTTTAACAATCAGTTTAAACGAGAGTATAACAAAACAGGTCAATCATGGTGGTAATATGACCATAATCGACCTGTTTAATATAACGGAATAGCGTTATTTAGGTTATAAAATTCAAGCATTTATGTGCGTACAAACAGAATGAAGAAATCCTCATATGGGTATTACATGGGTTTGATGTGTTATTAGTTGATTGACGGGTTCATTCGCCACTATATAGCCTCGTCCAAAGAAAAAACCTTGAAAGGCACGAAGCCAATCAAGGTTTAAATAAATTAGCCAAAAATTCATTTATCTAGCTCTTCATTTATTAAATAATCATCACTCAAAGAAGAATTTAGAGATAGTTCATTTGACAATAAAGCTAATAAAATATTCACTACCTTTGAGAAAACAACTTCACTTGATCCAACGACACTATGCGCACCTATAACAAAAGCAATACTACCTGCAAATTTCCAATTTGATTCCACTATTCTATCCTCTGCATTACTAAGAATTGATTGGGCATATTCGGTAGAAATACCTGCATATATTGCTTCATTTAACCCTAACTTAGAATTGTACAATACATCACTATTATTTCTATGTTTAACAGTAATTTTTAGTTTTGAGGTTTGATTCGGTATATATTCTGCTCCTAGTAATGCATAATACGAACTGTTCCTTGGCAACTTTAACTCCAATGCAAGTTTTTTGTTGTTCGAAACTATAGCTTCACTCAATTGTAACTCAGTTTCTAATTCATGTTCTATTTCACTTTGAAATGGCATAAGTGGGAATTCATCTTTCCATAAAACCAACTTTCTAAATTTATCTAAATTGTATACTCTATTCATTTCTCTAACCCCCAAAATTTAAACCATGAAGAATTAAATTCTCCCGGCATGGATTTAATTACATCGGGGTGATACACACTAAATGGCGAAACATTATATTTCTGTAGTGCAAATGCATGAGCAGTATCATAATCCATACCTTTTCCCATTTTTGTGAACTCAGATACTTCATGCATATAAAAACTTGCATCTGCCCCCGTCAGCGGCTTACCACTTTGTAAAGCATTTTCTAATCGTTGTATCATTGCTTGATTAGGAGCATATGAATCAAATGTGGAAATATGGCTCTTAACGATATCGAGTCCTTTTGAAGAAACGTTAATCTCAACTCCCTCAAGTTTTCCTAATCCTTGACCAGTTCCACCTGAGAAATTGGGATTATATGCTCCAGTTTTCCCCGTCCCCCCAGTCTCACACTTCATCAACCCCAACGGGTCAATGTAGCTTACCGGGTTCCCGTTGACATACGCATATCGGTTAAAGGTCTGTCCGTCCTGAATGTCACCGCGGATGACGTCCCGGTTCAGGAAACGCTTCAGCTTCGGATCATAATACCGCGCTCGCATGTAATACAGTCCATTGGCATCCGTCATGACCCCATCTCGACCATTATACGCAAACGGCTGCGAGGTTACACCTTCATGCTTCTCCAGCTCGCCATATAGTCCGTACGTATAGCGATCCGTCACTCGATTCTGCTCATCCGTGAGCAACGTCGTACTGCCGCGCAGATCGTAGTGGTAGCTCAGATACGTGCCATCTGCATCTTCGCGTCCGATCAGCCCCAGCCCGTACACATATCGGGCCTTGACGTTGCCCTCGCCATCCAGCTCCATCAGTACCCGGCTGAGTTCAGTCGCATCGTCAATGACGTAGCGGGTCACTTGGCCGCGCTGCGCGAGTTCGATTCGATCGCCTTGCGGGTTGTACCGATATTTCAGCTTGCCGGCTTTCACCAGTCGGTTACGGGCATCGTATTCATACGCGGAAGCGGTGCTGCCATCCGTGGCATACAGCAGATTGCCGTTTGCATCCATCTCGACCGGATAGTCCCCTACCCGCTGTAGGCGATTATCCCAGGTGTAGTGTAGCTGCTGTTGTGTCAGCAAACTGCCCGGGTTTCCCGTTGGGGATGTCCCGACCTGTTCACTCGTCAGGTTGCCCGACGGGTCATACGTGTAGTGTACAATACGGCCGGGCTCTGCGCCACTGCGCAGGCGTTTTAAGGTGTCATACGTGTACTGCTTATTTTCTTCCTTCAGCAGCAAGCCGCCCGGACTGTATTCATACTTGAATTGCTGCAATCGAATCCCCTGCCCGCTCGTATCGGTCAGGCGAATGAGCTGGCCTGCGGCATCGTATTCCCGCTGCTCCTGACTGCCATTCGGACGCCGGGTGTCGATGAGTTTCCCGCTGGCATCGTACCGGTACCGGGTCAGGCGACCGTTCCAGTCCTTCACTTCGGCCAGTTCCCCGGTAGCGTGGTAGCGGTACTCCACTTCTTTGCCATCCGGATAGGTCAAGGCGGTCATTCGACCTGCGGCATCATAGGTATATTGCAGCAGATGTCCGAAGCCATCCGTTCGGGTAAGTAAGCGGCCAGCCGCATCGTAGGTGCGTTCCTCATGCTGCTCGGCTTCCAGCACACGTGCCACTTGTCCGTCCGGTGTGTAGGTAAGCACGATTTCGCCCGCTTCATCCGTCGCGCGGATCAGGCGACCCGCGGCATCGTATTCGTACCGGGTTTCCTGGCCCTTGGCATCTAGCCTAGCCCGCAGCCAGCCGCGTTCATCATAATCGTAGGCGATACGTGCCCCGGCGGCATTCGTCTCCTGCAGCAATCGGCCGCTGCGGTCATACGTGAGCCGGGTTTCATTGCCGCTGGCATCGGTGTAGCTCGTATTGCGATCTTCCCCGTCCCAGGTCTGACGATAGGTGACTTCGTCGGCCCCCTCCCCCTGGATGACCTCCAGCAGGCGATGAGCCGCATCGTACCGATAACGGCGGGTGTGCCCATCGGCATCGGTATCCTCTACACGCTGGTGCAGGGCGTTAAATCGCAGCCGTGTCATGTGGCCGAGTCCGTCTTGCCAAGCGACTGGGCGGCCGGCAGCATCGTAGGTCAGCTGCTGGACGGTTCGTCCTTCCCCATCCACAACGCTCACCAGTCGACCAGCACCATCATAGTGATACTGCGCCTGCTGTCCCAGCGCATCGGTCACGGTCTGCAATCGTCCAGCGAGGTCATACGATAATTGCGTGGTATCGCCTAAAGCATTCGTTTCAGCTATCAGGCGATTCTCGGCATCGTAGGTATACTGCCACGTATGGCCCAACGCATCGGTGACGGTCGCCACTTCCCCGCTTGGTGTATAGGTATATTGCATCGAAGCGCCGGATGGGCGCGTCTCGCGAATGCGTTGTCCGCTGGCATTATATCGGGTTTGCCACGTGAGACCCAACGGGTCCGTGATGGAGGTCAGGCGGTCTGCACCATCATAGCTTCGGCGGCTGATGCCTCCTGCGGCATCCTCCAGTTCCACCACACGACCCGCTTCATCCCAGCGAACGTGTACCTTTCTTCCCTCGGGATCCAGGGTATATGCCAGTTCACCTGTGTCGCTATATCCATAGGTCCAGCTCGCTCCGGTGAAGTCCTGATACACGGCTGTTTGTCCGGTTTCGGTGTAAGTCCACTGTGCTTGGCTGCCATCGGGACGGGTCACGGTGGTCAGACGCTGCTGTTCATCGTACTGATAGCTGGTTACGCCGCCTTCGGCGTCGATTTCACGCGCCAGTTGATGGTGCGGGGTATAGCTATACTGTGTCTCCTGACCTAACGGATCGATTTCACGGATGAGATGCCCATCCTTGTCATAGACGTACGTCGTCGTTTCGCCCAGTGGATTGGTGATACGATCGGTCTGTCCCTGCGGGGTATAGCTATAACGCGTGATTCCGCCATCTTCGGCATGCACTTCCAGGAGCTGCAGCGCTTCATCATGGACCAGGATGCGTGTCTGTCCAAGACGGTTGGTGACGGTCGTCCACGTCTGACCTGGATGACTCTTCGTATCATACCGGAACAGGAACGCATGGCCTGCGGCATCGGTCTGTTTGATGATTCGGTAGGAGGCATCATACGTATTGGTAAACTGAAGGATGCCGCTCTCGCTCAGGGCAAGCAAGTGGCCGGCTTCGTCCGAAACCAGGTCAGTGACAACCCCTTCCGGCTCTTGAATCTGTACCAAGATGCCCCCGACATTGTATGCAAACTTCACTTGTCGCAGCGCGTCTTTAACTTCTTTCAATTCGCCTGTAGGCATATAATCCAGCTGCAATGCACGCTGCGTAGCTCGGTCTGTCAAGGCGGCCAATCGGCCGAATGCGTTATAGGTCATGTCCAGGCTCAGACCACTTGCATTTGTGTGGCTGAGCAGTTGACCCGCTTCGGTGAAGCGGTAGCTTTCACGCGGCTCGCGCGTGGTCAAGGTCCAGCCCTGTGCATCTCGTTCGAGCACGTCAAAGTAGACGTCGAGATCGGAGCTACGGTAGGTGCCGTCCGCTTGATGCACAAACCGGTTATGCCGTCCGGCGGTCCAGTATACCTCCACGGCAGGTACAGGCTGTCCGGCTTCCTCGGCAGTTTGGATTTCCAGGCGAAGTCCATATTGGTGTGTCCAGGCCAGGCCTAGTTCACCTCGCTGCAGCAAACCCGAATGGTAGATCAAGGTCAGCGGCCAGTCCGCAGCCCCGTGCAGGGTCAGGATATCGTGGTTCATAAACTGCTGGCCTGTCGCGGCATGAATCGGATCGCCCGGGCAGCTTTCGGTCTTGGACTTCGTGACATTGTGTGTCTCTGGCGTTCGGCCCGGTGACGACTGGTTCGGTGAAGCGGCTCCCCCCTTGGATGGAGAGACCGGCGCATCTGCGCCTTTGGCGCCCGCACTGGCCGCTTTATCCTTCATGGCCTTGGCTGTAGCGGCACTCGTGATCCCAGCAACACCAGCTGCCCCGGCTTTCTCGGCATCCGTCAGACCTCCGGCATCCTGGCGGGAAGAACCCGCATCGCCAGGGGCATCGTCTGCCTTGCCTGTCGGTTTATTGCTAGACATCGGTGCATCACCAGCTTCGCTCGCCTTAGCAGGTTTCGGTCCGGTACCTGCCATGTCTTCTCCGGCTTCCCGGGCCGAGTTCCCCGGTATGCTCGCCTTGTTTGGTCCGGTTGGCACAGCATCCATGGCGTCATCCGCATGCCGACCGGCCGTTTTGGCGGCATCGACCGCATCGTCTGCATGCTTCACTGCTTTTCCGGTCAGCTCCACGGCTTCATCGGCAAACTTGAGCAGGGATGTCGCTTTATTGAGGCCTTTCCCCAGCGGTCCTAGAACACCAAGACCACGTTCATACCATTCCAGTTTCGCACCGGTCAGCAGGTCTCGACCGGTAATCGCTTCAATCACGCCCTTAACATTCCCCACCACGGGGAGGAAGTCCAGTACGGTGCCTAAAGCAAAGGTGAGGAAGCTCGCCAGCTTCCCCCAGTTGAATTTTTTACCCGCCCGATCGGCTTGCTCGTATTCGTCCCGTTTGCGACGGGTCAGCTCGGAGAGCAGCTCCAGCTTGGTTTGCAAGCCGTCCAGCTCCCGCATAAGCTGGGTAAACGTACTTTGGACCCCGCCTTGGCTGAGGGTTTTCTGGGTCAGACTGTTCATCGACCGGTTCAGGTCCGCTCGCAAATCCCCCATCTCATCCGCAGCCCGATCTAGACTTCTTGATGTCCGTTTCAGGTCGGATAGACTGACTTCCAATTTCACATGACTTCCCCCTTATCTCTTCTTCGCAGCTGCTGCGGCCGCAGATGCAGCTGCTCGTTGTCTTTCTCGCTCCTGCCGCTCTCGTTCCTGGCGTTCTCTCTCTCTGCGCTCTTCCTCAAGGTCTTCCTGCATAAACTGATTGGCGAGCGATTCCAATCGGCGTGCAAATTGCTCCATTTCATCCGCAGTCCGTCTCATCCGCTGTGTAGTATCACGAAAATCATCCATGAAGTGCTGATATACCCGACCTCTCCAGGTCATAGACTGCACATTACTGTTAATGTTGGAGCGTTCATTCTCCAATTTGCTGCTGTTGCTGCGTAATCTGGAAGCGATGCTCCGCAGCTTGCTGACATCTGGCCGAATAGGCATATGTACATCTCCTTACTTTGTTGAGTCTGCCTTACTAAATCGCTCCGCGATCGCTTTCAACTCATCCCCTACATCCTTCAACACAGTAGAAACACTTTCTAACTGAACATGTGCGTCCTTGTAAGAGGAATAAAAGCGCTCTTGTGCTTTTCCTTCCCATTCCCCTGTAATCCCATCAATCAATGATCTCAATTCTCTGGACAATGCAATGCTTTCCTGACTACTTGCCGTAAATCGAGCAGCAATTTCCTTGATACGTTCAGGTTCGATTTTGATAAGATCCGCCATTTATTTGACCCCTTTCCCTTCCAACTTCTCCATTTGATCTGCAAAACGCAGTAATGCTTTTTTCACTGTAGATGGCTTATAAGGCTGCAATTGAAGCGTACCTTCGGTTAGCTCCACAGCCAGATACAGCTTGTCTCCCCATTGTGCATAATGGTAATCCTCCTGATGCCACTTCAGCCCTTGCCTCTTCATAAACATCATGGACCCGGAGCGCTCCCCGTTGTTGAAAATGTCCAATGCAAGCATGGCCTGCTCCTCTGTATGACCTGCTTGAATCAATCTGTTACGCCGATCATCCTCCGTAAGCTTATTCCATTGTTCCCATGTGCAATCCTTAATGACAGCCTTCTTCGCAGCACTTCGATATTGGAGAGTGAGCGGGAAAAAACCTTTCATGGCTTCCAATGTGATATTGGCATCTGCCACAGGAACAATTCGAATGTCACCTGACTCATTGACGGTCTGTTCAACAACAATTCGAGGGGTAAAATAGTAATGCCCTTCGTATTTCCCCTTACCTTCAATCTGTTTACTCACATGCATAACATCAGCACTGCCGCACGCAGCAATACAATAGGCCAGCATTTCATTCATATCGTAGCCCGCGCCATCCGCTTTTGGGATCAGGTATCCTTTGGATATAAACGTTTTCTCGATAAGCTTATATTCCTCTTCCAATTCCTTAGCCAAATATCCACGATAGGGATCTTCAAAGTTGGCTATATAACGAACTCCTACTAGCTGAGTTAAAAAGAAAAACTCCTCTGGAGACAACTCAAAAGCCCACTCTTCCTGCAACTCATTTTCCAAAAATCACACGCTCCCTATAGTTCTATTTAAACAGTCCTATGACGTAGATAATGAATGCAAAAACTAGGGCCCCAACTGAACCACCTATGACATATATCCACAAGCGTTCATAACTGGACTGTTTATTCTGATGTAGTAGCTGAGCCCAGCCCTTTTTGACTAAAGTTTGCTTGGGTTCCGGATTAAAAACGGTCTGATCGATGCCTTCCTGCACCTGCTCCATCGCAATGCCAATCTCAATATGGAATGGAGTTCGTTCCTTGAACTGCTCAATCAGCTTCCCGTATTCCCAGAAGGCCGAAGTAAGATTCCCCTGACGTTCGAGTTGGCGTGCCCGCGCCAGTTGATTCTCTTGCGCAGATGTTAGAGCATCCACAGCATACTCGCTTGGCAGGTTCACCGTTTCTTCTTCTGGCTGCTGCAGCTCTGTATCTGGATCAGAAACAACCTTGGCTGCTTGCTCTACAAACTGTTTTGCTGAAGCCAAAGCAATCTGCCACTCCCCGAATGTCGGACATTGCTGCAGCTGCTCCGCACTCCACAATCTGCTTAACAAAGCAGCTACTTCGGGCCCATACTGTCGTTCAAGCGTTGCTTGAAGAAGGGTGTAACGCTCGCTCGGCTGCTGCATTTCTTGCGGATCAAAATAACTATCTCCCCATGCATACTTACATATGTCTGTACTCGACCAAGCCAGCATCTCTGCAAGCAGAATTCCGCCAGCAAATCGATCCGATTGAGGACTCCAATCCCCGTATTCTCTAAGAAAGGGGGGAGTATATCCCGTTGCACCTTCAGGTAAATTATCGGGTTCCTCCAATTGCTTGGCATACATGCCTTCTACGTCCACTAGTTCAACAGACATATCTTCCGATTCTTGATTCGCGTTCACGATCAGTAGATTAGCGGCTGACAAATCTGCATGGGCTATGCCAGCTTGCTCCAATACAGCCATAGTTGATACCAAAACGCTTGCTAGTTTCAAAGACTTCTCCGGAGTAGTCACTTCCCGGTCAAGCATGAATTCACTCCATGTCTTGCCTTCAATCCAAGGCATATGCGCACTATATAGCAGCTCTGGATATTGTCCAAGCAGCTCCATATCTTCTAGCGGATTCAGGATAGTTCTAGACCATACCCGAAGCCCGGAGTGATCCTTCATATCCGCCATAAGCTCCGTTAATTTCATCACAGAAGGTTTTCTGAAGGCTGGACGGAACACCTTCAATGCACTACTCTCTCCCGCATTGTTAACGAGCTTATAGACCGTGCCTTCCCTTCCCTCTTGTCCATATGGCATACCTTCAAATTGAGGGTGCGGCACCAATCGGTAGACCTGGCTTCTGATGTGTAGTTCTGTAGTTAGTTCTGGTGGAAACACAACGCTTGCTCCCCTTTGCACTGAAAAATGTTTCGAAATTAGACCGTTGAGAACGAGTTCACCTGCTCGATTCGCAGGTAACATCCATCCATCGCTTTTACATCGGCCAAAGACTGGTGCAGCTCTATGTTATTCCACTCACTTCCATCACTGCTAAGAGAGTAGCGATAATTGGATGCCTGAAATGTCAAAGCCATACCTTCATTCAACCCCTTGAGCATAGGCTCAAGTAATTCGTTGAGCGGGAGCATATTAGGCACTTCGATATCGGTCCTTTTTCCGGTTGCATCAATAATCAAGGTTAATAATGTCCGATCCATCTGTTTATCCTCCTTCCGGCTACATCGGTGTTGACGCAGACATCTGCAGCCCTAACGATATTAAGTCCTTGCTTGTACCAGGCAGCATCATAAGTGCGCCCTTCTGAACCGAATATCCCGATTCCATCATCATTTCACGATAACTTTCGGGAATGATGGAAGACATCCGTTTCAGTTTTTCTGAATACGGGTCTACTACAAAAGAATCCGGCATCATACCCTTCCACGCTCGTGTATCCCGAATACGACTTGTAGAGGCATCCTCTGTAATAAAGATGTTCTCCACCAGCACTTGTCCGTCAGGTATGGACATTGCTTTGATTCGTTCAACGATTGGTTCAGGGTCTTCACCCGTATAGATCCCATCCGTCATATGACAAATGAGCGGGGCAGGACAGTGTTCCATGTTGCGAAGCTCAGACTGAAGAATTTTCTCCGCCTGCTTGAATGCTTTCGCCGTATCTGTGAATCGTTTTGGATACAGCGGTGGTACACTGCCGCGGTTCGCGATTCGGTCAATGGATTTCACACCATCCAGCAGGTCATACACCTCGTCACTATACGCAAGGATAGCAATCCGATAACGAGGGGATACCTTCGAACCTTTCGTCGCACGATAAACAATTTGTCGGATGATGGTTTGTAACCCCTCATTGACAATGTCCATCCTTCTCTGACCTTCCAGTTCAAGTGTCATTGAGCCACTGATATCAATTAAATAGATTAATAGAGCGGGCGTACTTCCCGTCGCTTGTACTGTATAACTCATAGGAATAGATTCACCTTTTCATCCTCTAGATATAGAAAAAGCCAGGTAAGTTTACCTGGCTTCTTATGTAACTATTTTGCTTCGTCTGCACGTCTAAAGTTATCTGCAATCGTCTGTAAATTCTGAGAAACTATATCCAACATTTCAATATACGACTCCATTGTTTTTTTGTGCTGATCGTAGCGCTGATAAAATCCTTGGGATTGCATCCCTTCCCACTCTCCATGCATAGTTTGCATTAAAGAATTTAACTGCTGATTAAGCTGTGCACTTTGTTGGTGAGCGTCTTTAAACTTGTTAGATGCTTGGTCCATTTCTTCAGGTGTAATTCTAATTTTTGCCATTTCACACTTCCCCTTTATACCAATTTTATAAATTTTACCCAATTACTATTGTATACAATGAACTATATAATTACCAAACATATTTTGGGAAAAAAGACTCATTTGTAAGCCTTTTTTCCTTTTAAGCCTTAATTTGCGACAAAAACCGAGCTCGCATTGCTTGCAGCTACTTGCTCCTCAATCTGAGCAGCACCATTGGCAAATGCATGCACCGCTTTGACATTGACGAATTTACGTTTAACATAAAAACCTTCTCCGTCTGGCAGCAAACGGGTACCTGACACATAAGGAACCTTAATGTTGAATAGCTCGGTATCGTTAGACTCGGCTGTACCTAGCAACCAACCGATCTGAGCAGATTTGATGTCCTTCAACCAATCATCATAATTGCGATTAATCGCATTGGCTTGTCCGGAAACAATGATATACACCCCATGCTCCCGTCCATTTCTTGTGATGTATTCCAGATGTCCTGTTACGGTTCGGGAAATACGCTTTGCGATGAAGTCAACGTCGTCAATGATCAGTACCATTTTAGCAGCGGATTCATCCGGATCAGCAACTCGCTCTTCCAGCTTGGTACGCAGAGCTTCGATCATTTCCTCCATCGAGGCCTCATTGGTTGCAAAATCTATCGTATGATGAAGGTCTTTCAATACGCCCAATCCCTGCGGTGTACGTCTAAAGTCGCATAGATAGAGCTCAAGCTCATCCTGTCTATATTTCATAGCAGACATTAGGCCAATCGTCACAAGCAGTGATGTCTTGCCGGACTCCATTCTGCCTGCCACCATGAAATATGGGCCATCCGCTTCCATATCCCAGCCAAGCATGTTTAAACTGTCAATGTTCATGTGCACAGGCAAAACAGGACTCGAGGACAGATTCATATTGTCTGTTGCCTCTGGAATGGAGATCATCTCCGGCAGCACTCGAATGGACTCCGGCTTAGGTGTCGTGCAAGAAGCATCAATTGCTGCGAACTGCTCACGCAGCTGTTTGGCACGGGACGACTCATTCACTGCTTGAATGGATAATGCCGTCTGGAATTCATAAGGAGGAATGCTTCCCTTCACAAAAGCTCTGCCCTCCGGCATCTGTGTTGGAGCCTTGAGTAACCTTCCTACGGCATAGTTATAATCAGCTGCATCTGCAAGCATATAGGAGACCGCATTCGGGAAATTACTGCGAATACGTTCCAGCATGTCCGAGATTCGGTTGATGGTAGCTACAAAATATATCCCAAGCCCGGGCCCTTCACGAAGAAGAGGGTCCAGCTTCTCATGAAGCTTCTCGAACTGACCGCGGAAGCTGACATAACTATCGATAATAACGAGAATTGCCGGCAGCGTATTGCCGGTTTCCGCACAATAGGAAAGTCTGGACTTTACTCCCGTTTCAGCAAACAGCGTTTTGCGCTTGTTAATCGTTTCTTCGAGATAATTAAACAACCGATTCATCTTCTCTTCCTGATCATCCTGAATGACATCGGCAACATGAGGCAGCAGCGCATAATCCTTCAGCATTCTTCCAAAATCAAGCGCGTAGATGTTCACATCATTCGGCGTTGTGTCCTTTGCAAGAGAGTACAGCAAGGTTTGAATAAAGGTGGTTTTCCCTGTGCCTGGCATACCATAGATCAGCCAATGGCCCGATTCAAGATCAATTCGTAGCGGGAACTGTCTCTGATTGACAACATCATCAATAAGTCCGACCTGTGGATTCAAAATTTTTCCCGGCTCTATCGCCCCGGTCTCCAAATCCTCTAGCGTAAGTTGAGTAGGCAGAGGCTCCAGCCAAGGCCCCGGCAAACGTCGAATACCTTCCTGTTCAGCTTTCATAGCGATATGATCAATCAGAACGTTCAGTTGCTTTTTGCGCAGGCCCTTCTCTTCGGAAGGCTCCGTTTCCTGAATCAGCTCCAGTTGATCTCTCAGCTTTGTTTTCCGCCCATCCAGCTCATAGGAATACATCGTATCGTCTGACTGCGCAATGTTTTGATCAGGCCGGTATGGCGCTCCGCTCCAGGCAAATTGCACGGATTCAAATACTTCATTGCTTCCCACCTGCAGGAAGCCACGACCTGGATTTGTAATATGAGCCGCATCCGGGATACGAATCATCTCACGACTGTCGCTCTCGTCCTGAACCCGAAGGCAGACTTTATAACGAGAGTTACTCCAGATTTTATCGTCCACAACGCCGCCTGGCTTCTGCGTCGCCAACAGCAAGTGCACGCCCAAGGTCCGGCCGATCGCCGCAATGGATACAAGCTCACTCATAAACTCCGGTTGATCCTTTTTGAGCTGCGCGAACTCATCTATGACAATAAATAGATGCGGAAGGGGCTCTTTATCCTTCCAATCTGTCTGATAATACTCATCAATATGCTGTACATTACCGGCATCAATGAACAAGCGCTGTCTCCGTTTGAGCTCTGCTTTAAGCGAAACCTTCGAGCGTTCAATCAATCCCTCTTCTTCGAGGTTGGTTACGGTCGCTATTACGTGAGGCAGATCCTGGAACGTATTGGACATCCCCCCACCCTTATAGTCAATCAGCATAAAAGCCATATCATGCGGGTGATACTCAACTGCGAGAGACGCAATGATAGATTGAATAACCTCACTTTTCCCTGAACCGGTGGTTCCTGCCATAAGTCCATGAGGTCCATGTCCCTTACGCTCGATTTTGTCATGAAGATTCAGGAGTACAGGCTTTTTCCCGCCCCTAACGCCGACCGGAAACGGCAGCGTATTCGGATATCGTGATTTCTTCCAATTATTTTCCACATGAAATTGTTCAATATCCTGTACACCAAATAGTTCAAACAATGTCAGTACATTCACAATCTCATCTGCGGAATTTCGCTTGATCCGATACGGTGCAATCTGTCTGGCAAACTGATCTGCTTGCTCCAGTGACATTTGATCCGGCTGGAAAGGCTGTACAAATGGAATCTCATCCTTAGGCTTGGCATACGTATTATCACCCGCGGAGCCCCCTGTAACGTTCGTGGAACGCATAACCCCTTCATTCGAATGTAAGTCAATAACAAGCTCACATTCTTTCGGTAAGACGTCTTTGCTAGGAGCTAACACGATGCTGCACGCCCCGATGACCTCCGAGCTTTTCATCATCAATGGAAGAATCGGCTCATGCTCCAGCATTTCAATGTAGGGCAGGAAGCAAACGTAAAAAGGCAGTGCTTTTTCCCCTTTGTTCAACCATTGGCGCCGCTGTAAAAGGGTGAATAGCTGTTCCATGAGCTGTGGCTGATATGCACGTTCCTCGAACAGATACCTGCCTGAACGGGTATCATTCCATACATGGGGAATCCATCTCATCCAGTCCCAGTTCTCTCGCTGCGTTTTATTCATGAATACAGCCAGTTTCAGCTCATCCGGAGCATGATGTGAAGCAAGTTGAGTCACGACTGTTCGACAGAATCTATTCAACTCTTCTTCATCGCCCACAAGACCAACAACGCGATACTTATTCAGATCCAGTAACGCAGGAGCATTGGTTATTGTCGTAAATTTTTCAGTCATTTCTCTTGCCTTTTCAAGCATCGGGTCCTTTTCGACACCATTCTGCTTCGGCACTTTAATATCAAAATTGCTAGGCACCGTGCCTATCCCCACACGAACTTTAAGAAAATCGAAGTCCTGGGGAATTCTCTCCCACACCGAGGAGCTTCGATCCTTCACCATATTGATACAAAACTGCGGGTCCAGGTGAGTTTGATGCCAGTTTAGAATCAGCTCGTTTTTCCAGTTTTGCAAAATTTCCCGATTCTCATTGATATGGTTGTCATACAACCGTTCTCTTTCTTTGATTTTTTTCCGATGCTTCGCCTTCGCTTGAAAGTGAACCAGCACAGGTACGAAGTAGGACACAACCATCATACAAAGGGATATCATTTGTACGGTTACGAATTGCCCGTTTCCCCGGCTTTGATAAAAGGTCATCATGGCCGCTCCACCCGCAACAGTAACCATGATTGGCACCATAATCGAAATAATATTTAACTGCGGAGGCTGAGGAAGAGCCGGCGGTGAGAAAATTTCAACCTCTTCCCCCGATGTTTCCTTAATAATCCTAGGTGATCTCTTATAAAAAAAATGGGACATACGCTGTTACCTCCTCTTCATGCAACTTCTTTAACGATTCATACAACCCTTAGGAAAATAACCTGCCGCCGCTGCGTCTTTCTCACTTGAAAAGGTTTCGTCTTCCCTGTAGCCATATGAACATGTGCTTGGATAATAATATTTAATTCCAGTCGCTGGATCGACAGCGCCCTTGATCTCGGTTTTCTTAACCAGACGCCCGCCTCCAAGCGCGTAGTTATTATAAAATTGGTCACCGATGGGGATGCCCTGGATAAAAGCCATAATCCCAATATCATCAATCGAGTTGATCCATTGCTCTTGGGAAATCTGTGGAAGCTTAAAGGTATAGTGAATGCCATATCTGGTCGCATATTCGTTATGCTTGTTTATGTAATAAGCCAGATCCTGCTGAATGCTCTTTACAATGACACTCTTGCGCATCAGTTCAAAATCCGCTGCATTGTCTAATAAAGGAATGTTGGTTGTACCCTTCAAATCTTCACGGAAGCCTTCTATCCAGGCTTTTGCATAAGCATCGTATGCATACACATAACTGTCCAACGTGAAGTTAATGCTGTTACCGCGATTGTCTGAATACGCATAAGGTTTTTTAGGTCTCCACATATGCTTAAATACTCGCTCACCATTAGCATCACGATACTCATCAATGGCATATACGTCATATCCATCGTAGTCAATCACTGCAACGGCAGGTATATATCCGGCAAGTGCCCCTTGTCTAACGGGATCATTCACCACATCAAAGTTCAAATACAGGGTACGAAAAAATGTATCCAGTGCCCGCTCTTTGTTGGCGAAGAAAAACTTCTTCGACTGGTATGCCGCCTCATATTCCTGAAGCACGTTCATATTTAACATCTGAGAGGCGTCCTGAACAGCCGTATGAAGCGTTGCTGAATATTGATCTGACAAGGCAAGTGCTGTCTTCTGATCGCCCGTTCGGAAGTCCATGATGAGATAGAAGGGCACGAAAATGCAGATAAAGAAAATTACCCAATTAGTAATCTTCATTGATTACCATGCCTCCGTAAGGAACGTAAACCTTGACATTCCCGTTCGTAATTCCCCCTGTGAACACATCGTTTAAAATTGTGGCCATGGTACGGTTCACATTTTTTACTTTCACCGTGAAGAAATCACCTACCGCCATCACGTATCTTCGATTAACATCCGATGTGGGACTGCTCGGAAATAACCTTTGCATAATTTCCTGGTTGTAATGACCGTCGAAATACGTTGTAAAGCTCTCACGGAATGTAGTGGAATTGGCCGGATCTGAGTAATCCGGATTGTATTTCTTATGCAAATGCTCCATCTGAATATCGTACTGGTTGCCTGTAGCTCCCAGCTTCTGATTAAATTCGGTATACATTTCAGGTGTGATATACCCCTTGGTTCGGGCTGAATCCACAAACGTAGTAACCGCCGAATGCACCACAAGCTGTGACAGGTCATCCTGCCGCTGCGCCTGCTGGAATAATGGATAGAGAAATAACAAAATGATAGCGATAAAAACACCTAATATTTTGGAGAAAGAGTTTTCCAAACAAGCTCACCCTTTATGTAAAAACAATGGTTTGTACCTTGCCTTGACTATCCCGAATATAAGATACGGTATACGTTCGGTTCAGATCAACGCCTGACACATCAATACTTTCAATATCATCGGAACGATAGAAATATTGGTTAACTACACGAATGTTGGCATCCAGCGCTTTCATCTGCCGGATGCTTTGAAGCACCTCTGCACCGGTATACGTCACTTGTTCCGTAATTTCGAGACTTGTAAATAATCTCCGTTCTTCGTTAACTGCGCTTTTGTGTGCCGCCTGGACAGCAGCATCCTGAGATTGGATGCCTCCAAGAGCGAACATGCAGGCAATAAGCACAATACTGATCTCAGCTGCCACGAGTATGAATTTTTCTACAGTTTCGCTCATTGGAGGACCTCCTATAATTGTGTATTAAAAAGTCAACTTCTATCTCTGTTGTTCGAATTTGATACCCCTTATCATATTATTGTCATCTCTCACGATGCTAGAGATGAACTTCCCACTCGGATTGATGTATTCAACAGAAGACTGCAATTCAGCATAGTACAGAGAGGTTTTCTTAGATTTCTCAAGAGATTTGACCACTCCATTGGTATCCAAATTATATTGTTGACCATAAAATGTACCTGAAGTTTTAGGATCGGCATAATATTGCTTTCCAGTTATAACCTGTATACCAAATTCTTCCTGATTCATATACTGCCGTATTGCATTCAACACTTGGCTACCTGACAATACAGTATTGCTATACGTTTGATACTCCGTATCCGACAGCTGTGTAGTAATAGCCGCCATCTTGGTCTGTCCTTGTTTTGCCGCATCCTGTGATGAGATTGTGATAATAACGACAATGGTAATCAACATAATCGTCAGGAATATACCTGCTGCGACGCGTATACCGACGCCTGTATTTTCTTCCAAATAACTCAATCCCTTCTTTTATTTGAATCTAACCATAACTACTCCTGTTCAAAGATAATGCCTCTTATCATATTGTTTTTGTCCCTCACAATGGAAGATCTGAATTTCCCACTAGGATTAATGTATTCTTCTGAAGATTGTTTCTCAGCAGCGGAAAGACTAGAACTACTGCTTCCACCAGTTATCTCTCCTATGTCATTAAATGCATCACCATAGAAAGTACCCACAGTTCCTCTTTGTTTCCCAGTAATAACTTGCAAACCAAACTGCTCCTGATTCATATATTGACGTATTGCATTCAATACCTGGCTCCCTGACAGGGTCGTATTGCTGTACGTCTGATACTCTGTATCCGACAATTGGGTGGTAATAGCTGCCATCTTGGTCTGTCCTTGTTTTGCCGCATCTTGTGACGAGATCGTTATAATGACAACGATTGTAATCAACATAATCGTGAGGAATATACCTGCTGCGACACGTATACCGACGCCTGTGTTTTCTTCCATGAAATATTACTCCTCTTTTAAATAGTTTGTAATTGTGTAGATATATCACTTAGTTGTTTAAAGGACATATAGAGGAACGGAAATACCAGATAAAGAGCGATAAGCAACGCTCCTGGTGTCCATCCAAATAACTTGCCATAGGAAGTTTTTTTGCGAATCAGGCGTTCCAGCCGTTCTTTTTTCTGTTCGGCATAATACTCCTGTTCCATTTCCAGATCATCAAACGCTTCGCGTAAAGATAGCTTTTCTACAGCCTGCATCAAACGTTTCACAATTCTGCCAAAGGAATCAAAAGGAGCATCCGACTTCAGCATCTTCAATGCCTCTTCCGCACCACTGTCATAGTTCAGCAGACATTTCTGCAGGGCAGGACGGAAAATGATGCTGTACCGCTCCATCCACTCTAGTACGGTTTCAACCGATATCCGTTCGAACTCACATAATATGGATATCAGCACATGAAACTGATCTACTTCATTTTGCATTTCCAGTGCTCGTAACCGGCGCTGAAATTGCAGCATCCATATCGTAATGTAATAGCCAGCCACCCCGAAACCTATTGCGATCAGAAGCTCCCACCATTTGAGATATTCGTTATTCACAACAGTAATTTTGCTTATAATCCGGTTGACTGTATTATTCATCGCCACATCAGTTAACGGCTCATTGGAATGAGTTTCTACGGATTGCACAATTTGCTCTCTGGTCAGATCTTTATTGCTCTGGAGGTCCTCCATAATTCGATTGTCCATCGCAGTCATTTGATTGGCCCGCTCCAGCTCATCCGCATTCATATACCCCAGAATGTTCGTTTCTTCGGTTGTTGGTTTGCTAAATATATGGTGAACACTGTTGTAATGCAGAAATACCGAGATCAAGAGTACACCTACGAATGCAGACACCGAGATAACCATGCGATGAATGTATAACCATTCCAAAGTTAGATGGGAATTCGCTTCTTTAAGCAGCATATTGGTTCGATGATGCTTTCTCGTATTCGGCGGTGGAACCAATCGATCCACAATCCACTTCACCCAAGACCACGAGTATGCCTTCTTTTCCCATTCCTTCCTTGGACCTTTGGGTACATATTTTGCCTCGTCATTTTCGGATAGCTTGCGAATCAGGATGTAACAAATGACGGCTGCAGCATAGATAAACATACGAATGAGAAATCCAATTCTGCTGTCGTAGAATTCCGTTGTTATTGGAAAATAGTTTTCTGCCCAGCGTTGCAACGGAAATGACAGCAAGATTGGAATTAAGGCAAGCAAGGTGAGACCGCCTAACTTGTAACGCAGTTTCTGCCTTCTCATCAGGTCATATCTGATCTCCTGCACGAATTTGTTAATAGCATTCAGATACATGGAGCCCTTCTGTACATTGCGATCTCCATATTCCATGATCAGGTGTGAGACCCCTGAGAACACCTTTAAATATCGGTTAGGAGCAACAGCATAATATTTTTCCAGCTCCCGTGCAGGATCCTTTGAAGTCAACACCTCATGAATTCGTTCGGTCTGAAGCTTGATATCATGTGGTGATGATTGAGCTGCCTGATACAGGGCCTCGTCCACCATTCGAACTTCCTGAAAATAGTGACGATCATCCTCCAAGACATTGGAGAATTGCTTCAATAAGCGATCCTCAACACGATTCACAAAGATATCTATGAACAGTTCATTAATTACAATTGCAGCCAGCGCACCGAAAAACAAAGCCATCCAGCTCTTACTAAAAATCGCCAGGACGATAAGTCCTCCCAATATCGAGCCTAAGGTCAAGTACGTAATTCGCATGGTTTCTTTCCGCAACGAGTATTCATCATACGTATTGATCGCGGTCAAGCGCTTGCGAATCTTTAATATTTGTGACTTGATGATCGGTACTTTGATCAGCTGATGATAAGATTTCTGATAAAACACCAATAACTGCCGAGGTGTTTTACCGGTTACATTTTTAGAAGATGGCCACACATTTTCGCGATTTTTCTTCCGTTTGCGGTCTTTAAGCACGAGATAGAGCAATATCCCACCCGAGATCAAGAGTGCAATGCCCGAAATGGCAAAGATCCATATCCACTTATTCATTGAGCCTGCCCCCAATGCGTGTTCAGAAATTGACTAAAGCTTGCCCGATCCTCTTCATTCATGTGAAACAGCATCTTTTCAATTTTGTCAGGAGAGATCGGAGACACAGCGACATATTCACCGTTTCGGTATTCAATGATATTACGGGCTGTCCATACTCTACCGCTATTTCTTCGATAAACTTCTCTTTGCAAATTCACCAGCGCGTCCAGCTTGCTTTCAATAGAATCTCCCTTAGACAATATTTCATCATGCTCCAGCGTATCCGATTCGAATCGAACAGGCGTAATCTCTGTAATACGCTCGATGTAACGTTTACCGTTCATTTCCTTGCGCATGTGAACGTCCCATTGTACCGCGTTAGCAACCTGTTCTTCTGCGATGCGTTCGTTTTGGAATACACCGGTTTTGAGCAGCGAGTTACGCAAAGACCATACCAATTCACGAGCAGAAGTCGCGTGATGGGTGAAAATCGTAAACAGACTCGCTACCTGCGACATCTGAATCATCCAGGCAGCAACGGGGTCCGTAGCTACCTCTCCCAAAATGTTGACAGAACCGTCTGTTTTCTTCTGTAAGTCCAGTCCCGCTTGTCCCGTAATGTTCTCCGTCTCTCGTAAAGCCAGCGAGTTACGCTGCGGGTACAGCCTTCTTAAATGAAGCTCAAAGGTCATCTCTTGAATCCTCAAAGTTAACGTAGCATATATGTATTTCACAGAGGCCATGACCAAAGACGTCTTACCAGAACCTTGCGGCCCGGTAAATGCAGTAACCTGTGCACCTTTCATTAAATACTTAATCATATCTCTTGCTAGTTCCGCATTTGCCGTATCTTTGGAGGAGATCAGATGGTCCAGCTTCATATTGGGAAGGTCAAACTTTCTGACAAAAAACGCCCAGCTTTCTGCAAATGGAGGTCTTACAACGACGACACGTGATCCGTCTTTCATCTCATTGACCTTAAACCCGTTTGTCTCGGTTAATTGACCTGGGTTGTCATATTTATAAATGTTCTGACAGACCCTCTTCAATTCCAAATCCGTTTCAAAGCTCAGGAACGATAGATGAATCGACTTGCCTCGGAAAAAGATCCACACGCTCTGATATCCCGGGTACTTATATTGCTTCATCCCTTGCAGTAATGACATCTCATCTTCCACAATCTGCATATGTGTGGGAACTCCGGATACGCCACCTGATACACCATCAATCGACATATCACGTATCTCATCAATAACGCCAAACCCTTTATAGTGCTGGTAAACTCGCTGTACAACGATAGCTAGCTTATCCTCAAACTCCAAACCACCACGGGCTTCCTTAACATAGATCGAATCAATCTCTTCACCAGTAATAACATATGAATCTACGGTCCCATCCTCAATGACTTTCTTCGGCTGATCCAGTTGATATTTGTCAATAAGTTTGGACAATGCTTGAAAACCATGGTTCTTCTTAAACAAATGCAGCAAAATATCAAATTTGTCCTGTTGTGTTAATTCATCCTCATCTTCAAAAGGAATTATTTGATTAATGTTGTGCTCGTTAAATCCATAATTTCGCTCAAGTAAATCCGATATAAACTGCTTCAGATATATTTTTTCTTGTATGTCACCAGAAGTAGCATTTTTCATAGCACTCCTTAACTCAGCAACTACCCCTTGACGCCGATTGTATTCCTCACTGGTCATTCCCATATCCAGCAGATTACTGTTCACATACTCATTAATCATCGTTTTTACATACTCAAGCAGATAATCAAATTGGAATCGTTCTTCATTTTCATGCTTCTTATTGGATGCCACATAGCCAGGCTTTCGATTGAGCTTCACAAATAAATAAGCAATTAATATTGCCACAATGAGAACAATGACGAGGAAATTAATGGTGAATGTTAAACCCATTGTTAACTCCCTCTTTCAATTCGCTTCAGTTTGGTGTTAATCCCAATCTCATGCAATATAGTTTTTGCTGCACGTCCAACTTCCTGTATAAAATAATAATTTTCATTGTTTTTGTTAATATATCGATTCCTTGCAAAAAAACCTTTAATATCCCCATCATTCATGTGATCTTTGAAGCTTGTGTTGTATGGAATCGTCAAAATCGGAAGCTTATACTTATATTTGTTCGCAATATTTTTGATTTTGTATTTGGATACAGGATCATACTGTGTCATAAGGAGGAGATGCGGTTTTTGTTGCAAAGCATCCGGCCAATGATTTTGTTGTGCATCAAAATATTTATCAAGCACACCCACATTTTGATTAACACAGATGATCACTAAGTCCGATTCCTCAATCAAACTATTAGACACCTTATTCTCGTTCCCACTCCTTGCATCAAGAAGGGATATTCCATAATACTCTGCCGCCATTCGGAAAACCATGTTGACTGCGTCAATAGAACCCTCATGAGGACGATTAAGTTTTTCACTTCCCCAAAGCAAATCCAACCGATTCCGTTCAACCATTAACGTATAGTTCTTAACGCTGTCACGTTCGAGCTTACTACTCTTGGCTACACGCTCTAATGAATCAAGTCCTAACCCGCCAATGGCAAAAAATTGCCGGTTATACTGACTGATCGTTTTATTAAAGAAACGCTCCATATCACCATCTGTCCGTTGCGGCTGTGATACTAAAGTCCTCACGTCGTATTCAAAACCGATAAATGCGGCAAGAGCAGCAGTTGCACTGGTTACACCCAAGCCATGCTGCATGCCCCAAAATGCAATTTTCCCCATGTTAATTACTCCTTTCGGCCCGCTTCCATAATGCATTAACCTTAGACATTTCTTGCCCTGAGATAGACTCAATTACTTGTTTAAGGACAAGCTTATAAGGACTTGACATCCGTTTAACCATGACGGTGCTTTTATATTGATTAATGATCTTTAATGTCTGATCCCGTTCATCCGGGTAATAGATCAGACTTTCCTTCCACAATAACGGCATGTCATCCAGCAAACTGTCCATATAAGTTTCATCCAGATGATTGCTAACCTCATAAATAATCTTGGTTACCGGCAGTTTAACTGAGGACAGCTTTTCCCCTTGAAAATAAGCTCGAATGAGATTTACATTTTTCTGTATAACCGGATTCTCATATGACGTTACAACATAGACGAAATCCACCTCCGGCCAGCCTTCCAATGTTTCTTCGTCATTACAATCAATTAATACAAAGTCATACTGTGAATCTCCCAGACTGTGCTTCAGGCTTTCGTAAGAGTGAATATCTTCCAGCACATCAAATTGATCATGCGTATGCAGGGTGAGGGCCTCGTCCATTTTTGGAAATACATATTCATACTCTCTATGCCGGGTAGCATCCACAAGCAGGACTTTGTGATCTATAGATAACAATTTTCCTAGATACATCATAAAATCTGTTTTATCATAGTGTCCGATCACAAGTATTTGCTTCATGTTGGTATCTCCTCTTTTACTGTCCGGGTTCTCTTGTATTACTATCCTTGAATATTCCTGGATCTGAAGTGGCACTTGCCGCACCATTACTGCCTTGCTGACTAAATCCTGATGTCCCGTCATTCATTAATGAATTATCCTGCTGGGCATTTGGAGTTTTCCCTTGCCCCTCTGTCTCAGTGATGTATTCACCTCTATTCAGTTCAGTTGTGTTACGTCCACTAATGTACTTCTGACGGTCTTCATCACTCATGGATCTCAGATCCTGTTCGAGCTTGGCACGTACTTGCCTTTCAAGTGCAGAGGTAGCAATACCCACAATATTCGGATTGGATTCTATAAGATCCAGCACTTTCGCATTGGATGGATAGTTGGTAATTGCAGCGTCTTGCATGTACGGATCAACATAACTTAACGCATAGATTGATGCATCATTGATGTAAGCATCCACAATTGCACTCGACATTGTCAAAATTTCCTTCTCACTCATTTTGTACCATATCGTTCCGTTGTTTAAATCTTCAACCTTCTTCTTCGAAAGCACTATGTAATCCTGGCCGGTCGCAAAGCGGATCCGTACATCTACAAACTCATCTTTCTTCAATTTCAATGGAAGTCGTACAAGGCTAAATTCCTGATTTCTAAGGTCTTTTGGTGTTATTCCATCCTCAAACAACATTGGACTCGTAATAATAGAATTTTTTTGCATATCTATTTTTATTCTTTTACCCACAATATCAGCTTGCTCGGCTGTATTCTGCGGAACAGTACTAACAGGTACAACAAGTGATGTGACATCCTCTTCGGCAATCAGATCCCCCGCCTTATGATTATCCTTCAAGACGGTTACCTTCATTTTGTCCTCGTTTAATTTCTTCTGGGCATCCTGAAGCTGCTGTTCTAGCTGTACCGTTCGTTCTACGTACCTTCCTTGAATATATTCGATGATAAAGTATCCTCCGACAACACATATAAAAAGGACTATTGCACCTCCAATGGAAGCGGACAGAAGCAGCTGCTTCTGTCTAAATCGAATCTTTGACATAATTAACCCCTCTCAATCTAACATCATTAAATCCAATTATATTTTTATAGCTAAAAGGATGATTAGCACAACAATAATCAAAATACATAAGCCGAGAATTCCGTATAACATGGATTTGGAGGATATTTTTTTGCTATCGCCCATATAACTCTTCATGAGTTTGTTCAATACCGACTCTGTGTCACTTTGATGCTTATAAGGGTCAGCGTGAGGTGGAATACGATAAACCAGATTGCCTGGAAGCTCCTTGCGTATATCCTGAATACTAAGATTTTCAACGAACGGTATACAATAAACCCAATTCGATTGATCCATTTTTTTATGTATATCTCGAAATCTTCGGATCTTTCCTTGACGCCAGTCACTGCCAGCACCCACCACAATGTTTACACTCGCCCGATAAAATTCTTTACTCCAGTCGCTTTCTTCAAAACCTCCGATATCTAGAATTAAATAGTCATGACCTGCTGTTACTAATTGATTAATGTCCAGTCTGCTATTGTTTTTGTAATACTCCACACCTTCGATTGTGAAATGAAGATGGGTGCTTTTAAAGTCAGGTGTTCCTTCATAAGCATTCTCAATGGCTGTAAAGTCACTTGATCCGTTGGCTTCTACTAAACCTACAGAATACCCTTTTCGCTTCAAATAATTAGCTATCAGTATACTCTGATGAGTTGATCCTACTTTGGACTCAACACCCATCACAGCAACGAGAATAGTACCGATTATGCGATCCTTGAGAATAATTCTTTCTTGAATCGGTACATCCGGCAACTCAAGATCCATCACATCAGATGAATCGAATCCGCCTGAGGAGGTTAGCTTAGCAGTATAACGATAGATACGCTCCTTCACTTTCTCCATTTCAGAATCTGTCGATTCCCAGTCAACCTGAGATGCAGCGTTCCTATCTCCTTGATCTCTCTCAGGTAATAAATTACGCAACGCTGGAATAATAGATTTCGGCTTCGTACCTGGCGAGGTCGTTACCACGTTAATCCCCATGTCAGCCAATTCATGAACGACTCCATCATCATCATAACGATCAAGAGCTATAACAATGATTTTCGTATTAGGGCGTATTACTCGGTACTGACTAATTCCCCTTAGGAAAGTCTGAGCATCTGTACAATCAATATCTGTAATAAAAGCATTGATGTTGATCCTCGCTACAGCCTCACAAAATTCAACAAACTGTCCACCTTCAAAACGTCCCGTTTTTTCAAAGCTAACATCGGTATTCCCTATAGCCTCATGCACCAATGCAGAAGCTTTACTAGAGATGATTACTGCGTTCACTGTGTTCTGCCCCCATTAGTCTGCTAAAATTTTGCTCTGATCCAGATCAAAAATTTTGTTCACTCCATTTTGCTTGGTACGGATAGCCCCTTCTTTTGCCTCAGAGATCAATTCCTCCAGAGTCACACCCGATTTGGTATCTATGTATCCAATAAGAACCGTGCTTGAAGCCTCCACATCAATTTTCATTCTTATCGAGTTAACTAGCTCAGATAACGATTTGTTTGCACTCGTTACTAAAGCGGTCATCGCATTGTTTTGATAACGGCCGGCAAACCCCAATCCATCTAACGCTCTCCCTAAGGCTCTCCCCGCTCTTCTTAGTGACTCTTCCTCAGGAATGTGAGCTGAAAAATTTTGAATTTCTATGTATAGAACACCGATCGTCTTACCACTTGTTAAAGCTTGATTAGCCTGATGTACAAAATGCTTTTGTGTAAACAGCCCCGTAATTTCGTCCCGGGTTGATGTATATGTGGCTGCCTGCATAACGCCAATAATTTTCTCAAATATCATCAAAAAAACGGTAAAACTAGCAAACAC
The DNA here is from genome assembly GCF_003217495.1 of Paenibacillus barcinonensis. Lineage (GTDB taxonomy): Bacteria > Bacillota > Bacilli > Paenibacillales > Paenibacillaceae > Paenibacillus > Paenibacillus barcinonensis. The sequence continues at coordinate 29,614 of NZ_QJSW01000030.1, forward strand.
ACTAAAGATCATGCTTAGCTCGGACAACAATTCATAGCCCGTAAATGCTCCTGCCAAGTGCAGCAAGTATTGTATAGAGAATAGCATTGTAAGCATAAAGTACTTAGGATTAACACCAACTTCAGGGAAAATCTTAATTAGCGTGAAGAGAGCAATCCCGACAACTGCCAGAAACAATAAAAACGAGCTCATCTGTACAGGTAAAAACAAAGACATCGCTGCTGTAACTAAAGAGACGGCTGTTCCTCCTAAGTGAACATAAAGTTTGTCCGTGCTTTTGTAATAAAGACGAAAAAGAGCAATTTGAGTGATCACTATTCCAGCCGCGTAAAGAGACATAAAGAACATATTAATCCCGGAGAGCTTAGCGGAGATTAGTGACATCCCCAGGTTGGAGAATAACATCAGGGAAAAGGCAACCAGAAATTTAAGATATGTGGGATTTCTCCACTTCCTGTACATGAACAGTCCAACGATAAATAACACACTATTAACAGAGAGTAAAAAACCAGAAATAAACCTTTCAAGTTCAATCATGTCTATATCAAAACCCACTTTCTTGGAAATATGCATTACTTCATACAATAATTAATTTTCCAATTTTCATTTCATTTTTCCCAGTTGAAATAGATTATATTTTTATAAATATATGGTTCTATATACCCACATTTTGGATAAATAACTAACTTCAAATAAGATCATAGCTTCATTTTGGCAATTTTACAACATTTTTTTGTTATTTATGACCAAAAACGACTAAGCATATAGTCCTTATTGTTACAAAATGGTCCCAGACTTTTTAGAGTTCATATTTAATTCCCTTTTTTATTTCCAATAACAAATATGAATTTGGGAAATTGAGTATATTTTTTAATAAAATTCAATACAAAATACTACTATATATAGCTATATTATAGTAGTCTTTTTGTTTTATATTTAATTTGTTTTGTAAATAAATGCTCATCAAATAAATGAATCAAAAAAAAGAATCTTGTTCTATATAATCATGCTTTATTCCATATGCCATTTGTGTCAACTTGTAATTATTTGGACATTTAAATTCAACTAACAATTGTTTTCATGCACAAAAATAAATGTTGATCTAACTCTTCTTTTTTTATTAAGGAGTCATTATTCCCTACCTTGTTCCTCACTTGTTTGATATGCTAAATTTAAAAATTCAACCTCGAAAGTTTCAAGAAAACAGCAGATTGAATTTTTCTCTATCGCTTTGTTGATTCACAATTTCATCACCCGTTGTTAATAAACCTCCACAGATTTCTACTCTATTTCTGAGAGATTAATTAGAGATCAAGCTTGAGTATAAGTCGACTGTAAGGTTTTCAAGTTGTCTCTCCATGTACCATTCATCACCGCACATCCAGCCCCAGCCTTTCCAAATATCCAAACATTCGCTCTCTTAATTGATTCAAGTCATGCCTCTGATCCTTGGACAAGCGATTCAGCTGATAAATCCCGTCCGGGTCTTCAACTATTATTTTGTATTTGCTCATCTGCTCATATACCGATCTAAAGTCTGCATACTGCGCCTTCGTAAACAACTTTTCTGCCTTTGCAAACTGCTCCGTCCAAAATTCTTCTGTATCCATCATGCTTTTAGAACCAGCTTTGGACACAGACGACCTGCTCTCCAAGTCTTCCAGCTTATCAAAGAACGGCTGGAGCTCAGCTACTAACCCCTTATACTTTTCCTGTTCAGCCATACTCCAGCTCTCTGGATTCAACTTCCCTTGAGCGTCTGCACGAGTCATTGCCACCTGTGCAAATTGCTTGAGCAGCCCCATGTACAACTCGAATTCATTATCCGTAAAATGGGCTTTGGCCTGCTGCAGCTTTGCTTCCAATCGCTCGTAATCTGCTGCTGTCCCACCAAATGAGGTGATTTGATCTTGCGAACCGTACATGCTGTCTGCCAAGTATGTATACCCCGCGTAAGCTCCAGCAGGAATAAAAAGCACTGCCGCCAGCAATATGGCCACCCGCCATGTTCTGCTTCGTTGTACATCAGGTGCTTTCATTCGAGTCGAATTTATTACGTTCTGTTTAACAACAGCTGAGACCCTCCAATCCTTCGTTTCTTCCTGGTATGCCGACCGTAACTGTTTATCCAATTTCATTCGCATGATCCACCTTTCGCGCAAGCTCAGAATACCGCTGCTGCCTATGTCTCAACTTGGTGAGTGCAGCATGAATTCGGGATTTCACTGTCCCCAGCGAAATTTTCAAAATGTCTGCCACTTCTTCTTGTGTGTACTCGTTCAAGTAATGCAAGGTGACCACCTGCTGCAGCTTGTAAGGCAAACGCTGCACCTGCTCCAGTAAATGACGGTTCGCCAGCCTATGGATTAGACCAGATGAGAAATCAACTTCCGTGCACGTATCAGTATTCATCTGTTCAATTCGCTGCTTGAATTGAAATTGCATCCGTTTCCTGCGTCGATAACTTTTGATCTGCCTCATGCTGACTCCCATTAACCATGGCCCAAAAGCACGTCCAGTATCATATCGTGCCAAGGATCGGTACGCCTGAATATAAATTTCCTGCACCAAATCTTCAGCATCCGCCGCATCACGAACCAGAAAGCGTACCGTACGATACACATTCGGTACCGTCTTCTCGTATAACTCTCCATAAGCTTCATGATGGCCAGCCAAGATTAGTCTCACCAATCGTATGTAATCGTTCTCCACACTCATTTTCCATCCCCTTTCCTTTACACTATATTGGTTTTAGCAGACGATATCGTTCGATTTAATTTAATAGGTTCGAGTCTACATAAAAAAAACCTATTTCCAGCACTTCGATTGAAGGTGGAATAGGTTGTTCATTTCCAAACTGGAATCCGATCAGGGAAACCCCTTACCTTTTCCAGTCTCTAATTCAATTAGTGAAGATAATTAAGGAAGGCTGTGGGTGGATTGATAAATATTAATTTAGCCCATCCGCTGCCGCATCGCCTCAAACAACAAAATCGTTGCAGCCATCGCGGCATTGAGCGACTCGGCTTGTCCCTGCATCGGAATCGTAATTGCGTCATCTACAAGCTGTGCTGTGATATCAGAAATGCCCTTGCCTTCATTTCCAATGACAAGCCATACCGACTGTGTAAAATCATAGCTATAACACGAATACTCTGCCTGCAGCGAGGTGCTGACCAGCCTCACACCTGCGGCTTTCGCTTCTGGAAGCAGCGCCCCCAGCTCTCCTTCAACAATAGGCAAATGGAACAAGGAGCCCATCGTTGAACGAATTGTCTTCGGGTTATACACATCCGCACAGCCAGCGCCCAAGACAACACCTGCAGCTCCGGCAGCATCTGCACTGCGAATAATCGTGCCTACATTGCCGGGGTCCTGTACACCGTCCAGTACAACCACAAGTCCTTGCCGCTCCGCAATCAGGCTTTGCAGCGGCTCTTTACTTTTCCGTACAATGGCAAATACAGGCTGAGGTGTCATCGTATCCGTACATTTGGCGATAACCGCAGGTGACACACTAACCCACTCGACTCGTTTTAACGGATTCTCCAGTCCGGCCAGCTCAATCGGCACACCCTGCTCTCCATCATACACGATGCACTCCAGATCGGCTCCGGCGCGCAACGCTTCCTGAACAAGATGAATGCCCTCAATTATATATTTATGCTGACGAGTCCGATGCTTTTTCTCCAGCAGCTGCGCCCATTCTTTTACACGTGTATTTTGTGGTGATACAATATCCATCGTTCCATCCTTCCCGTTTGCGGGCTCAATTGCTTACTATGTCTTCCTCATATTTTCATGTATCATGCTCCAGGCCAATCAAGCCTGCGAGTCAACTTTTCATTAATAGCTTAATGAATCCATTTTCATTTCGGATATGCCAGCTCCAGCTTGGTCAGATGATCCTTGTGCCCTACAATAACCAGCACATCTCCATCTGCAATCCGATCCTCAGCATATGGAGAGATGTTCATCGAACCCCCGCTTTTAATCGCCATGACGTTACAGCCAAAGCGTGCACGGATATTCAACTCCAGCAGGTTTTTGCCAATCATCTGCTCCGATGCCTTCATCTCCAGAATGCTGTAATCCTCGGATAACTCAATATAATCCAGAATGTTCGGGGATGTCAGATGATGCGCTACACGCAGCCCCATATCCCGTTCCGGGTAGATTACCTTATCTGCACCAATCTTCTGCAGCACCTTGCCATGTAGCTCATTCTGAGCTTTCACGATTAGAACAGGTACACCCATATCCTTCAAAATCAGGGTTGTCAGAATACTCGCCTGAATATCCTGGCCAATCGCGACAACAACCACATCAAAATTACGTATACCCAGCGCTCGCAGCGCCTCTTCATCCGTTGAGTCTGCCGATACCGCATGAGTCACCGCATTGGACATTTCCTGAGTCCGCTGCTCGTTCGCATCAATGGCCAGCACATCAAATCCCATGCTGCTCAGAGCATTGGCCACACTTGATCCAAACCGTCCCATGCCAATTACGGCATATTGTTTCTTTGCCATCAGGGTATTTAACCTCCCGCTGCATTACGGCATGACGCACCCGTTCAGGATACGATGCCAGCGTAAATAATCCTTCGTAGTATACCACAAAGACGGAGAAACTTGAATGCGCTCCCCCTTCACAGGGAACAGTAATACAGCAGCCGAATAATACGAGGAGGGAATTGCGATGCCCATTACATTAAGCCTGCGTGAAGCGATTGTTCATAAGGTTCATGACAAAAGTGATGACCAACTGCGAGAGATGATCGAAGGTTCAGTGGACGGACCTGAAGCAGCACTGCCCGGACTTGGCGCCATTTTCGAAATGATCTGGAAGAACACCGAACCTGCCAAGCAGGAGGAACTCATTCAGATCGCGCAGGAGCATCTGCACACCATTCCCGTTCAACCACTTCGCTAACGAAGCATTGGCGGGTTAAAGGGACCATCAATCCGTTTGTTCTGTCTGCGAAAAAAAAGCTTGCCTAACCCGGCAGGGCTACACCTGCCTCCAGGTAAGGGTACAGCAAAAATCCCTCCACCAAATGGCGGAGGGATTTCATTATACCAGCCCCCGCGAAGAATTACGCTCAGGCACTCTATTCCGATGCACATTAAGGTGCAGTTTCGAGGAACTTCGCTGTTGGATTTTTGTCTATTGCCGTTCTCATCGCATACTCGTTCTCAAACAGAACGACATAGTTCCCTTTTTTATCCTTCACCAGCGTCGAGTTAATCCGGAATTTGCTCGGGTCCAGATTCTCATCCACAATCCAGCGAGCAAATTGATACGGCATCCGTTGCAGCTGCACATCTACCCCGTATTCACCCTTCATCCGATATTCAAACACCTCGAACTGGAGCTGACCGACTACACCCAGAATGGTTTCATCAAAGCTCACCGTGTTAAACACCTGAATCGTGCCTTCCTCTGTCAGCTGGTCAATCCCTTTTTGATATTGTTTGTGCTTCAATGCATTTTTAACCGTAACTTTGGCAAAAATCTCTGGCGAGAACGTTGGCAGTTCATCAAATATCACTTCACTGCCTTGGCTCAAGGAGTCCCCGATCCGGAAAATCCCCGGATCAAACAGACCGATAATGTCGCCTGCATAAGCCTCTTCGACTATGTCCCGATCCTGTGCCAGAAACTGCTGCGGCTGAGACAGCTTGATTTCTTTGCCTACACGATTATGCTTCACGCTCATGCCACGCTCAAACTTGCCTGATACAATTCGCAGGAAGGCAATTCGGTCGCGGTGCGCCGGATTCATATTCGCTTGAATTTTGAATACATATCCGCTGAATTTTTCATTCGTCGGCTCAATTTCCCCTGCTGTGCTACTACGCGGCTCTGGCTTGGGAGCCAGCTCCAGGAAGTTCTCCAGGAACGTCTGCACACCGAAGTTGTTGATCGCACTGCCGAAGAAAATCGGTGTCAATTCACCACGTTGTACTTTTTCCATATCAAACGGGTCACCTGCAACATCCAGAAGCTCAAGCTCCTGACATAACTGATCATGCAGATACTCTCCCGCCATCTCACGGATAATCGGATCCTTATAACCATCCACTTTTTGTACTTTAATCGTCGAGTGATCGTCTCCCTGGAATAACTCCACCTGATTTTTCATCCGGTCATATACACCACACAGATCACGTCCTGTTCCGATCGGCCAGTTCATTGGCACAGAGCGGATACCCAGTACGTTCTCCAGCTCCTCCATCAGATCAAACGGACTTTGTCCCTCACGATCCAGCTTGTTAATAAACGTAAAGATCGGAATGCCGCGCTTCGCACATACCTGGAACAGTTTAATCGTCTGTGCCTCGACACCCTTTGCCACGTCAATCAGCATGACCGCGCTGTCAGCAGCCGTCAGTGTACGATAGGTGTCTTCACTGAAGTCCTGGTGACCTGGTGTATCCAGAATGTTAACCCGATGGCCCAGATAATCGAACTGCATCACGGAAGACGTAACCGAAATCCCCCGCTGTTTCTCAATTTCCATCCAGTCACTTGTTGCATGTTTACTTGCTTTACGAGCCTTAACGGTTCCCGCAAGGCGAATTGCGCCCCCAAACAAGAGCAGCTTCTCGGTCAAAGTGGTTTTACCCGCATCCGGGTGAGAGATAATGGCAAACGTCCGGCGTTTGTCCACTTCGTGTTGCAGAATATGGTTTGCAGCTTTGCTCATAGCGTCTATCCCTTTCGTCCGTTCATTCACGTTAATCCGGCAAGTGCCGGTCCATTGTTACTATTCTCAAGCCATGTTCAAAACGTATGCCACCCGGCTAAACCGGTTGTTTTTTATTAACATGTCATGCCCATCACTGGGTGTACACGATAAATTCATTTTACACATTTACAATGGAGTTCATCCTTTCAGCTCTGTGCTTCCATCCTGTTTCTCCACTCGTTCTCAATTCAACTCTCCTATTGTACCATAATCTGTACCGAAAATAACCGATGACATTACCCAACTTCAACACTTTTCTTCGCAAAAAAGAACCCTTCTGCCATATAGCTGGCATCCGGGTCCTCTCATTCCTTGCAGATTTATTCGATTTTAGAAAATCAGTGCATCCAGCGCATATTGTCCGCCGCCTGTCAGAGCAAGAGCTACACCCAGAACGAGAATCGCCAGATTATATTCGAATCCGTTCTGTGTGGACCAGTAACCGTTAGCACCGTGCACCTTCACAATGGCAATCACCATTGTCAGTGCAATCAGGATGCCGCCTACCGGTGTCAGCAGACCAAGTGCCAGCAGCAAGCCGCCACCAAGCTCCGCAAGTCCTGCCAGCAGAGCCAGCAGTGCGCCCGGCTTCATGCCGATGGATTCAAACCAGCCACCTGTACCTTTGATCCCGTATCCCCCGAACCATCCAAACAGCTTCTGAGCCCCATGAGCCATAAACGACAAACCAATCACCAAACGAATTAACAACAAACCTAGATCCAACATCATCTTCTTTTTCCTCCATTCGATAATTACAAAATAGTATTCTTAGATTAAAGATATTATGCCAAATTTTTTTCATGATTCTCTCTGCCGCAAACCCCTTCAACTGGTTTACCTTTTAGCTCATGAATGCTCCTCTGCTTCGGATGTTTATATTGTGTGTTCTCGAATGCAGCAGGTCATTTGCTTAACTCTTTAACTCATGTGTTGAGTATAAGTTACATACTTACTTTTTGTCAACTACTTAATTTTAATTATTTGTTTCCTGTGAGTGGCACGGGGCTCTCCAACTACATAATGCCTCGATGGTCAAGCAAAAAAAGCCTGGGAGAATCGCATGTACTTTGCGATTCTCCCAGGCTCTCCCGCATGGTCTTTACACGTATCATTGCCCATACGCATGCAACCGGTATCTTCTTAATTTCACTGTTGTATATTCGGTCTTCCTTCCAGCTGCCTCATGGCCTTAACCATTCACATGCCAAATGACACTGTCCTCTTCCTGTCCATTCACTGGCCACCAGTGGAAACCATCCTGCTCCAGCAGCCTCGCTGTCGCCTCTGGTCCCCAAGTTCCTGCCGGATACGTGTGCAGCTCACCTTGATTCCGGCCCCAAGCGGCTGCGATCCGGTCCACAAAAGACCAAGCTGTCGCCACTTCATCCCAGCGGGTGAAATACGTGGAATCGCCTTCTGCTGCATCGTGCAGCAGGCGCTCGTAAGCCTCGGGCGAGTTGATTCCGATCATGCAGCTCTGGCAGAAGTCCATCGCCAGTGGCTGAATCTCGGAATCCGAGCCCGGCTTCTTGGCATTGATTTTAATATAAATGCCTTCCATCGGGTTTACCCGAATCACCAGCAGATTCGGCTCCAGCTTATATTTTTTACCAAGGTATACGTTATTCGGCATGGACTTGAACTCCACGACAATTTCGGTCGTTTTCACCGGCAGGCGTTTGCCTGTCCGAATGTAGAACGGCACACCCGCCCAGCGGAAATTGTCTACGAATACACGAGCGGCAAAATAGGTTTCTGTACTAGACTCTGGATCAACCTTGTCCTCCTGACGGTACCCCGGAAGCGCTTTGCCACGGTACTCCCCTTCCGAATACTGAGCACGCACAACGTTTTGGCTTACATCTTCATCTGACGAAAACTCTCGCAGGGAACGCAGCACCTTCACCTTCTCATCACGGATATCCTCCGGGTACAGACGGCTTGGCGGCTCCATTGCAATCATGGTCAGCATCTGCAGCATATGATTTTGCCCCATGTCACGCAATGCGCCTGAATGATCGTAATACCCGCCGCGCTCCTCTACACCTACCGTCTCACCCAGCGTAATCTGTACGTTAGCAATATGTTTGTTATTCCAAAGCGGCTCGAAAAAGGCATTTCCGAAACGAATCACCTCGATGTTCTGTACCATTTCCTTGCCCAAATAATGGTCTATCCGGTAGATTTCCTCTTCCTTAAACACTTCACGAATCTGTTCATTCAGCTTCTCTGCGGATGGTAGATCGTATCCGAATGGCTTCTCAATGACCAGACGATTCCACCCTCTGCCCTCCAGCATTCCGCCATCTCTCAAGCTATACGATACACTGCCAAACAGTTCAGGAGCCAGTGCCAGATAGAAGAGGCGATTGCCTGGTGTTTTGAATTTGCCTTCCAGCTGCTCCGTCTGTTCTCGCAGTTCACGAAACCCGTCTACGTTGTTAATATCCAGTGACTTGTATTCAAAATGCTCGGCAAAAGCATTCCATTCTTCAGGCTCTCCTGCCGGATAACGGCAGAATTCCCGAATGGATTCAAGAAGATCGTTCCGAAACTGCTCCTGTGATCTCGGACGCCGGGCTACGCCAATGACCGCAAAATCCTCGGCAAGCTTGCCCTCACGATATAAACTATAGATGGCCGGAAACAGCTTCCGGCGGGCCAGATCGCCCGTTGCTCCAAAAATGAAAAACACTGCACCTGGTGTCTGCACTTCATTTTGCATCTGTTTATTATCCATAGGCTCCTCTTTCTTCCGGGAGGACTCTTCTTGGTCTGCTTCCCGAGCTATGTAATGGTGTTTATCTCTTCTAATTAAGACAAGCAACCGACAGCGACAATCCAGTTTCTTCCTGGATGTGATGCCATTTTAGCATATCACCTGACTGGATGCACTATACTTCATTACCTCCGCAGCTCAATATTCAATCGTGATGACCGGAAATCCTACCGTAATTCGAGCAGCCTGCTGCTCACTCACGTGATGCACCGCAAGCTGCATATTTAACGCATGTGTGCCACTTTGAATCTCCAAAGGCAAGTCTGTCACCTGATAGGATATGCTTTCCGTCGCTTCATCCTCGTACCGCTCCATAGCCTTCATCTGCAAGACACGGGAAAGCCTGGCTTCCATCACTGCGAGCTGTCCGTTCGCCTCATGCTTCATGCCTGTTGCGGACACATTCGTTGTGTTCTTTTCATGCACCATACCCTGCACCGACATATTCCAGTTCGCCTTCAAACCTGACTTTGCCATCCCCTCTGCAACCTGCCCATGACATGTGAACAATATATCCCGGTCCAGATTCCTTCCACCCGACAGCTGCACAATAATATAATAGCCATCATTATCTGTATCCACTGCGTTGAGCAGTACCCGGGCACTCTGATCATATACTGCATTGCCGAATGTACCCTCACTGCGATACACCTGATGTCCGCCTTGCTGCATCTGCACGGGCACTCCCAATCCCAGCTCTGTGGCCAGCTTCACCGCATGCTCCTGAGCATCCCCCTTGCCCCCAGCTTGCCACTTGATCACCAAGCGATCCATACGACCAATGACCCAATCTGCTGTACGCAGCAATTTTTCCAGATTCGCCGTTTCGGATACAGGCTTATCTGCCATCCTGTTCTCTGCATATACCTGTACTTGTGTAACACTGATGAAAATAATAATTGCCACTGCTATAATGCCTGTCGTCATCCAACGATTCAACAAGTGAATTCCCCCCGCTTCTTTCTCCCATTCTATGAATCTATCAACCAGCATGCCCTATTTCAAATGGGGTTATACAAACTGAGTAAGACTTTCCACTTATGCTTCGCCTATCATCTTCCTTTCCTGCAAAACAAAAAAAGCCCCTCCGCCACGTAAAGGCAGACTGAGCTTCCTGTCATCACAAGCTTCCTTTAGGATCTTGTTCATCCCCACATTCCTGATACTGATCTCTTGCCATTGTATACACTGTTTCTTACTCGGCCAAACCATTCTTGTATGCATAAATTGCTGCCTGTGTCCGGTCATCTACGCCAAGCTTGGCAAGCAGATTGGTCACATGGAACTTTACCGTTTTGATACCGATGATCAGTTCATCCGCAATATCCTGATTGGACTTGCCTTGAGCGAGCAAGCGCAGCACATCCATCTCCCGATCCGTAAGCTCCTCATGCAAAGGCGCAGCCGCTTGTGGCTGCCTGAAGCGATTCATCATTTTGGATGCTACCTGTGACTCCAGCACGGACTGACCGCGGGCAGCTGCACGAATGGCGTCAGCTACTTCATTGGCTCTTGACGTTTTCAGTAAATAACTGAAGGCTCCGGCTTCAATAACCGGATACATCTTCTCATCATCCAGATAACTGGTCAACACAATAACCTTGCATTCCGGGTTGATCTTGAGCACCTGACGGGTAGCTTCAATACCATCCATGCCTTCCATGACAAGGTCCATCAGCACCACGTCCGGCTTATACTCCTGTGCAAGCCGAATGCCTTCCTCTCCACTTCCTGCTTCACCGATGACTTCAATGCCATCCTCGGTATCAAGCACAGCAGCAAGACCGATACGCACCATCTCATGATCATCCACGAGCAATACTCTGATCGACGCTTCCGTCTCCGTTTCGACTTCCGGTTCCATTGACATCTTCTACCTCGCTTTCATCATTCATCACAGGGATCGTAATCTCAATTCGTGTTCCTTTGCCAGGGGCCGTCACAAACTGGATTGCTCCCCCAATCTCCGTCACCCGTTCCCGCATATTCGCCAAACCGTACGAAGCCTGCTTCTGCTCATCCAGGTCAAAGCCCTGCCCGTCATCTCGAATCAAAACACGAACCGCATCCGTTCTGCGCTGCAGACGAATTTCCATTTTCTCCGCCTTTGCGTGGCGCAGTGTGTTGGACATCGCTTCCTGAATGATTCGGAATAGATGGTTCTCGATCCCTTTAACCAGATGAATGTCATCATCCATCTCCAGCACAATCTCCATCGGCACTTTGGTTTTCAGCTCCATCACCAGATCACGCAGGCCCTGCTCCAGATGTTTACCCTCCAGATAGACTGGCCGCAGATGCAGCAGTAGCGCTCTCATCTCCGACTGAGCCACCGAAGCCATCTCTTCAATCAAAGCCACCTGACGCTGTGCCCGTTCAAAATCCTTCTCCATCTTCCGTCCTACCGCCGTTGCTGTCATGGAGATGGCGAACAGCTGCTGTGACACTGCATCATGCAGCTCACGTGCAAGCCGCTGCCTTTCTTCTACAATAGCTGTTATTCTGGCCTGTTCTGCCAGCTGCGCATTGTTGGTGGACAACCGTTGAAGAGAGGATACCTGATCCTCCCACTTCTTACCGATCCGGCCAAGCTGCTCGCTTAGCCGCCCCACATCGTCCTGACCGAGATCGGGCACGGTGCGGGACAGTGATCCCTTTTCCCACTGCAGCAGGGTTTCCGTTAACAGTTCAAGCCTGCGTTTAACCCTGTAGCTCTGATAAAATCCAAAAATGGCACCCATGCCAATCAGCAACAGCAACAACGCCAGCCCCGATTGAATCAGATGACTCCAGCCTTTGAACGGAGCCAGATATCCATATGTATACAATACATACAAAACAACAGCAAGCACAATGAAAACAAGGAGGACCCCTTCACGCATACTTCGGGTAACCATATCAGTATGTTTTCTGTCCTTCAATCGGGATTCCTCCTTTTCTCATCTATTCTATTTACTACGGATTACGAATGTTTAAGTCGCCAACAATATAAGAAATAACGAATTTTACTTTATGTTCACTGGACTCATATCCAGGGGTTCTCCATATTAATTTATTCATCATCCCGCTGTCCTGCTCGCCAAGCAGATTGATTCTTCCAAACAGCACGGACGCCTCAATCTCCACACCGTAATCCTCAGGCAGGGTCAATCGCACATTACCCATAACGCCTTGCAGCAGCACAATCGTCTGCTTCTCCTCTGGAATCGAGACAGACAGGTCCGCATTGACCTCGCCAATGACGTGCCACAGACTCATACTGCGCAGCCTCCAGGAGGACTGGTGCCAATAATAACGAGCCATGAAATTCTGCTTTTTCCATACGTAATCATGCAGATGAATCCTTTTATTTTTGGAATAAAAATATGCTAATGAGGCGAGTACAATCAAAAACACAATCATCAGGTTGTCCAGCAACAGCAGGGCGGCACCGATACCGAGATAACGATAACCTCTATGAGTGTCCCCTTTTTGGATTTGAAGCATGCCCACCGTTAACAGGATCAGTGCAGCAGCGGTCAACAAATTCATATGCCTGTTAAACAACATCAGCAGACCCACTACAATAATAATAATGGCAAGCCACTGGCTTTTTTTGTTCATGCTGCCGCACCTCCTCTGCGAATTTTTTTTCTTATTTCGTCGGAAAAGCCATAGCAGGCAATAAAGTCCTGTATGGCTTAACTTGTGTTCTACGGTTCGTATATTACACACGATCTATAGAATATCATATTGTCCATCATGCGAACAGTTATTCTTTAGCAGAATCACTCGATTCGTTTTTGTTGGCATTACCCATTTTATTTTTCAACGCCTGCAATTGCTGATCTACTTTGAATTGCTTCTCCACATCAACCGGATTGGTGTACGTAGAGCCTGTGTTGCGGTATGGCGCACGTACTACATCAGCTTCAGCCTCAAGCTGCATAATTTTCTCTTCCATACGGTGGAACCCAAGGGATGCACCTCCGCTTTCAATGGAATGTAAGCTGTTGATCGAAGACATTTGCTTTTTGGCCTTGGCCATCTGTGCACGGGATACAAGCTCATTGCGTTTGTTACGCATTTTGTAGAACTCGTCTTTCATGTCGTGCAGCTGCTGCAGCAGATCTTTCGCTTGTGCTTCGGATTGAGCATGCAGCTCACGATATTCCGTGATTTTTTGATCAAAATAGATTTTCTCTTCCAGCAATTTGCGAGCTACTTCTTCCTGACCATTAGCCAGAGCAGCCTCTGCTTGCGATTCACGCTGTACGGAAGTACGTTCCGCTTCATCCAGACGCTGTTTCATTCGACGCTCATTAGCCATTTGTTTGGCTACAGTAACCTCAGCCTCATGAATTTCAGCCTCCATGTCACGCAGATACTGATTCAACATGACAATCGGATCTTCCACCTTATCCAACATATCATTTACAGATGCCTTCGTCATATCCTTAATCCGTTTAAATACTCCCATTTTACTTTTCTCCCTTCTCATAACGAGATAGTTTTTGGCGAAGCTCTTCCACTTCTTTTTTCAGTGCCTTTTTCTCAATATCTTTCATCATGGAGTCCAGTTCACTTTCGTTCTGGCTTCCTGTTCCATACGTGTTGTTGTCATAAGAGCGCGGGCCAGCTTGCGGTCTGCTGCTGTATCCTTGGCCTGAACCAAATCCGGGGTTATGACTGTTGTGATAAGGATCTCTTGGTGCCTGATGGTCGTAACCGCCATAACCTCTGCCAGGACCAGGTCCCGGACCGTAACCATATGGATCATATGGAGGGAACGGCTCCTTCGGTACCACAAGAGCGGCGATGAAGTAAATTAACAACGTTGTACCCCCAGTGGCGAAAATACTGATAACAAAGATGATCCGCAGTAGCGTAGAATCCATTCCGATATTTTCAGATATGCCACCGATCAGACCGGTCATCATTCGGTCACGCGTTGAGCGATAAAGTTTGCTCATGTGCTTTCTCCTTTCGTTTACTTGTAACCTCTGCCGTGATCTGGACCATATACGTACGGATCAGCGTAGTAGGGTTCCTTAGGTATAACCAATGCTGCAATGAAGTAGATGAATAGTGATGTACCACTCGTTGCGAAAATGCTGATGAAGAAAATGATCCGTAGCAACGTGGTACTCCATCCAATTTTTTCAGATATGCCACCAATCAAACCTGTCAGCATACGATTTCGCGTTGAGCGGTATAATTTATTCATGTGACTACTCCTTTTTATCGTGATTGAGCTTTTGCTTCAAACGCTCCAATTCTTTGTCCAGCATAGAGGATGACATGTTGCCCGATAATCCCGAACCCTCTTGGCTCATGCGCCGGATGTCCCGGAGACTTTGTGCCTCATATTCAAGATCAGAGACCTGATCATCCAACTGGTTAAACATACGAGGTACGTTTTGACCATTGTAATTTCCACGTTGATTCATTCGTTGCTGCAGCTGGATAGTTTGCATCCGGGCGTAATAATATTGGCGTTTACTGTATACATTCTGATACTCTGCTTTTAACTGGTGAATCTGTTCGTCAAGCTCCTGAAGTGCGGCAGCACTTTGTGTGTACAGATCATTGTATTGATCCATCTTTTCCTCATGCAGAATTTTCTCCTGCAAAGCCAGCTTGGCGAGATGTTCCTCTCCAGCCTTCAAGGCCATGGATGCTTGTTCTTCCCGTTTGTTCACCATTGCTGCGGCCTGATCAGCCTGCTGTTTCATTTGTCTTGTATGACTAGCATACTGGTGACGAAGCTTCTCAGCTTCTCCAATGTCTTGGCGGGTCGAGACCAAAAATTGATCAATCAGTTTAACCGGGTCCTGACTTTGCTCCAGATGTTCGTTCAGAGTAGCTACGGTAATATCCCGCATTCGACGAAATACACTCATTAGGTTCTGTCCTCCTTTTCCATAATCGTGAAACTTTAGTAACGGCGATAGTGATTACGATTGTTGCCCAGCATCGAGATTCCCCAGACGATTAATGCAATGGCGATAATCGGTCCGATAAGCCAAGTGAGTTTTCCCACCAGCGAGATAATACCGATGACAAGCACGATCCAACCGAAGAGAGCATTACCTTGCTTGACCCCGTAATATCCTAGTGCAATCATCAGGATCGGAATCAGATAACCCATCATGTGTCCAAGAAGCGGGGTTAATTTTCCGAATAAAAGCAATGCTCCCAGTACGATCAACACAATCGCCCAGCCATTTCCTTTGTTCATTCTCATAATTGTTATTCACCGCCCTTCCCGCTTTAACTTTTTGTCATTCGCATGCTTCATTCATTCTTGCTTTACTTTAATGATTTGTTTGTTGAAGAAGGTGCTGTTTTTGTTTTCGTGTTTCTTGTTTAACCTTATGTCTTTATTCTAGGGGATTCTGCGACTTTTCAAAACAGACTACGGACGGTTTTTGATCCTAGACTCAGGTCGGGGAACTGCTTGGACCTCGGACTGTCCTAATCGAATTACTTTTTTATCCAAATAAACAAAATATAAGTTGTTCTAATTGAAAGCGTTTACTAAAATAAAGGTAAACCTACTATTAACGTCAAGGAGTGGACCTGTGCGAAATATAAGCTTTTTTCATAAAATGACAATATTCGGCCTGCTGTTAAGTACCGTACCCATCCTTTTGACGGGAATTGCCGCTTTTATGTACTCTTCCAGCCAGACTGAGCTGCATCGTACAGAAGCCAACGAACAGCTGCTTGAACAAATACAATCCAATGTAGAACACAAGCTGGCTACCGTCAGCTACATGCTGGATCAGGCTGTCCGTTCTCCAATTACATTACGCTCCCTTGCTGACCCTGCTTTGCAACAACGAAGAAGCCAGCTACAGGCCCCCGAGCTTCAAACGGAGTTTCAGCATATGAGATCCTGGGAGCCAATGCTCGACATTATGCTGGTTAATCAGTCCCAGGACTGGCTGATTGATGCTACCGGCTTGTATGCGAACACTCGCTTTCCGTTATCTCTGCCGATGAAGGATCTCATTACAGATACCTTAACCTCAGGATGGCAGCTGGCACCCTCATCTATTTTCAGTCATGAAAACAGTAATGAGACTGCAACCTCTGGGACAAGCTGTATGTATCATATTGCTCTTGCCAGAACAGTTCCTGATGTCGTTCATTCATCCAATGCAGCCCTGGTGGCCGGAATTCCAGCATGTTATATGCAAAATCCACTGGGACAGTCTGTCGCGAGCGACTCTTCTGCCTCCGGTCTCATTATTATTAATAGGGATCAACGGATCATTGCTCACCCGGATGCCGCATATATTGGACAGCCCTTATCCGCCATAGGGCTTCAGGATCGTCATAACGGCGAAGCTGTTCAAGACCTGTCACCTGTCACCTATTCGGATGCTTTTGCGGAACGTGAAGTACGTTTTGCCAATGCAGATTATTCGTTAACATATACTCCCTCTACGTTAAAGGGATGGACATATATCCTTATCTCACCCGAGAACACGTTAACCAAGGATTATATCAAAATCGGTTTTCACACGCTCTATATCAGTATGGCTATGCTTTTACTCTCGCTGTTGCTCGCCTGGCTGGGGTCAAGACAAATGCTCGTTCCAATCCAGCGTATCCTTACTCAATTAGGGGACCATATGATTGTTAAGGGGAACGGACATGCCGTGCCGCTGAATCAAAATGTAGTGAGTCCGCCTGATGAGCTGGAGCAGATTCGACTGGGGGTCACCCGTTTATCCGATGCACGTTCCCAGCTTGAATCCACATTAAATCAGCATCAGGGTCAGATTCGCACATATTATATGCTTCAATTGTTTCAAGGCCGGACCAGCCTTAATACAATGCATGAGACACTATGCGAACAGGGATATGCTGTGCAGCTTTCATCATGGCAAAATATTGCCGTTATTGCACTGCAACCCGAGCTATTACATCATAAAAGATATACGTTGGAGGATCGTTCCTTGCTTTTATTTGCTCTTCAGAACATTCTTGAGGAAAGTATTACACCTGATCAACAACTGCTCCCCATTGTGGTTGAGCAGAATGTTGTAACAGTCGTGGGCACAAACGAGGAAGATAGGATAACATTCTCAAAGCAGCTTTTGCGGCTTGCAGAACAATTGCAGCAGCAGATGAATGAGGTGCTGGACTTGAAGGTGAGTATCGGCTTGAGCCAGCCACAGCTTTTCATGAATCATATCCCGCAAGCCTACAATGAAGCAATGGATGCCTTGAAACATCGCATGCGGCTTGGGACTGGTATTATTGTCCAATATGGACAAGCTGATCTGACTTCGGCAGCATGGGCCATGACTTACCCTGAGGCGCTGGAGTATTCACTGCTTCAGACTATTCAACAAGCAGACGAGGACGCAGCAGCTAAGCAATTGACCGAAATGATGCAGACGCTATTTTCGCTCGAATGCACGCCGGAAGAGTATCAGGCTGCTTTAATGAGGTTGTTGGTACGAGTTCTTCAGGTCGCTCAAGAATCGGGAATAAGGCTCACACAGATCAGTGAAGGCACTCGTTCCCTTTTTCAGGAGCTGCATGATTTACAGTACGCCGCAGAGATTGAGCGATGGTTCTCCCGAGAGGTAATCCTGCCTGTTATTGATATTTTCAAACAAAAACAATATGCACAGTATCAGAGCATTTCAGAAAAGATGATTGCCATTATCCAGCAAGATTATGGGAAAGATTTAACACTCGAAGAATGTGCTGAACGGCTCCATTACAATGCCAATTATCTAAGCAGTGTTTTCCGTAAAGAAACCGGGGCCTCATTCAGTGAGTACCTGACCAGGTATCGGCTGAATATTGCCAAAAGATGGCTGGATGAAAGTGAATGGACGGTGAAAGAAATCGCAGAGCGGCTCCGATACACAAATCCACAAAATTTCATCCGCTCCTTTCGCAAATGGGAGGGGATGACACCCGGAAGATACCGCGAGCGCAAGCAGCATCCTGAACGGGCCGTCAAAGGTTAGTAACCCTCCGACATCGAGCGGTTAATTCAAAGGATCATTACACATTAGAGCTGATGTTACCGACAGCCTGTTGTTCAGTATGTGTAGACTACACCTTTGATTTTACACAGGTCTACACATTCTATCTTTTGACAGCAGGCACGGTTTTCATATGTGTTTGTTCTAGATGAATAAGCATTTTGCCGAACCTTGCTCCACGTGAGAACGGGACTACACCTGCCTGGTATGTGTCACGAATATATTTCTCTGCCTTACTTAAAGCTGCTGCATCGTTTGGCATTTCATAGGTATGCAACCACTCAGGCAGCTTTTCCATGAGTTCTTCCACTGCGATCTCCAAATCATTTATTTCTCTCGTAACAATCATGGTGTAGGAATAACCTTTAAGATAAAGCAGCTGCTGAAGGTATGCCATATCCCCTGCCTTATAAGCACTATCCATGCCAAGCACCGTCCTCAGCTCATCCATAAGTGTATGCTCTTTAGCACCCGCCATCATACTGACATAGACATATTTTCGGGCACAGTTAATGGCTTGTTCAATCGTTTCCCAATCCGACATTGCCGGGCACATGGATGCAAAGACGATATCATATTGCTTATCCCAGCCCTTATCCTGAATAGATATTTCTTCGAATCGCTCGGAGACAATGGTGATGTTGTTTTGCAGCTCAGCAGGAATCGTTTCCTTCATTAACGAGATAAGCAAGGCAGAAGGCTCAACTGCGGTGACTGTAGCCCCCTTTTCTGCAAAAGGGATCGTGAAAATACCGGAGGCCGCACCCACGTCAAGCACCGATGCCCCTTCAAACGTAACCCCCTGATTTTCAATCCATCCCATAATGCGTGCTGCACGTTGCTGGCCTTCATCGGTGAACGATTGCGCGTGATAATTACGAGCCCAACGCTCAAAAGCTTCCTCTGTATCAAAGGGGGCGCTTTTTTTCTGATATCTTGAACTTCTCGGGCGTGTCTTCCAGGCCTCTTCCCACACACCGAGGTCAAAAAGAATCTCTCTGTTCGCTGTAACTGGCTGCTGAATCATCAGTTTAATTCACGTCCTCTCAATTTAAAGACTTAATATATCTACAATATATTGGATGGAATTAAACGTCAACGTTTTATGTTACTGTTGTTCAAATGAGAAAGTAACCCCGGTCAATTTTTCTGATACGTCCCACAGCCTGTGTGATACCTCCGCATCATAAAGCCTGTCGATGATTGGAACATTTGTTGGATACCCTTTTCGACCTCCACGCCCATCTGGACCAATATACTCGCCGCCCTTGATGTTTGGAGAAACCGCGCTGTATAATGTCGGCAATGCTCCCATATAGGCTGATTGTGACACCAGGTTGGTCACCAGACGTATGAAGGGATTCGCGCGTTTGCCAGAATTGAATGACATGAGATTGGTATTAGCAAAACCCGGATGGCAGGCCACACTAATTGTGTTCAGACCATGTTCCGCCAGCTTGTTGTTCAGCTCTCTTGCAAAAAGCATATTCGCGAGCTTACTTTGTCCGTAAAACTTCCAGCTGCTGTACCCCTTCGCTCCATCCAGATTATTAAAATCAATCCTCCCATTATGAGCAGCAATACTGCTCAGAGTTACAACTCGGGAAGCAGGTGTTGACATCAGCCTGGGTAAAAGCAACCCGGTCAGTGCAAAGTGTCCCAGATGGTTACTGCCGAATTGAGACTCAAAACCATCCTTTGTCAGCCGATACGGTGTATTCATAATCCCTGCATTGTTAATCAGAACATCAAGGGATGGATACTTCTGTATACATGCTGTGGCAAAGGCTCTGACACTCTCCAGATCGGCAAGATCCAGCTTCATCAGCTCCGCTTGCACTTCAGGCCGGGCAGCTTTGATCTTGGCGAGAGCCGACTGACCCTTGTCCATATTACGAACAGCCAATACCAGTGTCGCATTCTTCTCGGCCATTGCGATGGCGGCCTCTAGTCCGATCCCGCTGTTTGCTCCCGTAATGACCACTGTTTTGCCAGAACAATCCGGCATGCTGTCCTTCGTCCATCCTGTGCCCATCATCTTGCATCCCTCCATTAGTAAAATACATTAGCTTGTGGATCATAAATCAAGTATATAAGAATACATGTGTCCAGAACATATAAAGCGCCCTGTTTGGGGCGCTTTGAGCAAATTCATTTTCCGACATGGGTGATTAATTTTCACTCTTCCCTGTGCCACCTGTTGAAGTTTAACCTTTTAAATGGAGCGAAACATCTGTGGGCCACGCGGCGCAAGTCCTTGGGAATCAGGTTCCAGTGTAACTGCAATAGAATCAAAACTCCAGTCATGGTTGCCCATAGGAATCGCAAGTACAGCAAGTCCCATCTGATTTTCAACTTTTAACTTGCCTGCATTTTGCTGCTGCTGATCCTTGTTCAGCCATACTTGATAGACCTCATTCTTCTCTGTCTGTGGAGGATTAAACAGGTATACGACAAATTGCTGATTATCTCCGCTGCCTACAATACAAGCCACACCATAACTATTCTCGGCAGTAAGCGATTCAAGTTTCATCACCTTTTGGATTTCGGATACAGGCAAATCAGACGAATTTTTTAACGTTACAGGCTGCCCGATACGCTCCTGATACAAAACGATATTCCCAAGTAAACTGGCACCCAGAAGAATGAGTAAAGAAGCTACGGCAATACTTACTTTCCACCTGGTAAAACGTTTGACGTGTATCTTGCTCTGTACATGATTGGACAATGAGGTCTTCTCATACTGCATTTCCCCCCATGCGGCTTCCATCACCTGTTGCTTTAAATCGGCTGGCAGCTCTATTTGCTCCATCTGCATTGGAATCGCCTCCCAGCCTAGCCGTAATTGTTCCAGCTCAAGCTTACATGACTCACATTCTTTAAGATGTCTTTCAAAAAGGGTGCCTTCTTCCGAGCAGGGATCTGATAGATACTCCAGCATGTATGAACAGACCGTACTTGACGACATCACCACCCGTCCCCTCCCGCAAGCAGATGCTTACGCAGTATTTTCAGTGTCTGGTGCAGTCGGCTTTTGACTGTACCCAAGGGCTCCTGGTAGTGCGCAGCTAATTCACTCAAGCTATATCCTTGCCAATAAAAGTGCTCCAGCAATTCGAGTTGCTGCTGCGAGAGAAATGCACGCATTCCTTGGATTTGCTCCTTAAGTAAATGTTTTTCGACTTGCCTTTCTACCGATAACTCAGTAAGTTCTGCCACGCTCTCCAGCTTCTTCGACGTATCATAAGACACCATTTTGCTCGACTGACTGCGTTGTTTACGTAACCAATCAATCGTCAAATTACGTGTGATCGTAAGTATCCAATTCCTGAAATGACCCTTATCCGGGTCAAACTCTGCCTCTGTCGTCCATATCCTGACAAAGACAGACTGCACCACTTCTCTGGCCCCTTCCTCCTGATGAAGAGACCGGCAGGCAAAAGAGTAAACGAGAGCAGCGTAACGATCATATAACTCGGACAGTGCCTCTTGCTTTTTTTGTTTAATCAGTACAATGAGCTGATAATCGGAACACTCCTGCATTAAAACGTCTCCCCTCCCCCCTGTCAGACCACCAGACGATTCATGTTACTTGGAGAGGACCTTAATTACTCCTTTCATACCCGGATGGGCTCCACAGTAATAATTGATATTTCCAGCCTTTTTAAAAGTTACGACAGACTTATCTCCCTTAGCGAGCGAACCTGTATCAAATGAACCATCCTCCGCAATAACAGAATGCTCAACCTGATCCTTATTTACAAATTCAACGCGATCACCAACCTTGATTTTCAGTTCTGCAGTTTGAAACATAAAGTCGGATATTTCAATCACATAGGTTTTGCTCTGCTCTTTTTTAGCATCTGCCGCTTTCTTCTTGTCTTTAGTTGATTTAGAGCCTTCACTTTTTTTCTTGGAAGGCTTCACCGTCTTTTTGTCTGTTGTTCCTGGCTTTGAAGTCGTATGATCCTTGTGAGCGTCCATCTGGTGTGAAGACATATGTATCATTGATGTTGACGCATCAGCTGCTGCCAACTGCGGCAGACCCAGACATAACCCCATTACCATAACCATTGATACATGCTTTACCCGTTTGTTCATTTTACTTCCTCCTAATAATAATATTGAACAGCATACAAACATAAGAAACGAAGTAAACCCGAATTCGGTTTGATGGTTGTATGTATTTTTTACAAGCAAAAAAACAACAGCCATGGGGAACTGAGATCCCAAAAGTGTTGTTTTGCAGAATATACTCTTGTGAAGTAAACGAGTAGCCAAAGGCAATAGCAGCTTTTCGTCTATTGAGAAACTTGCTTTGCTTAACTCTTCCTTCTCGTATGTAATCATTCTAATTTCCATTGGCGAGCTAAAAACTGTAACGTCATAAATAATCGGAAGTGTGACTTATTCCAAGCAATACTTTCCTATAAGATTGTTTCATTAACAAAAAAAGATCACTAGAGATTTCCTCTTGTGATCTTTTTGATCCAATACCGGCGAGAGGACTCGAACCTCCACGGTTTCCCACTCGATTTTGAGTCGAGCGCGTCTGCCATTCCGCCACGCCGGCTTATTTGATTGTTCGCATATATTAAAATATGCTGGAGGCGCCACCCAGATTCGAACTGGGGATAAAGCTTTTGCAGAGCTGTGCCTTACCACTTGGCTATGGCGCCTTATTATGGAGCGGACGACGGGAATCGAACCCGCGACCCTCGCCTTGGCAAGGCGATGCTCTACCGCTGAGCCACGTCCGCATAATGGCTGGGGATATAGGATTTGAACCTATGCATGACGGAGTCAAAGTCCGTTGCCTTACCGCTTGGCTAATCCCCATTAGATAACAAAGGGGCGATCGAGGGGAATTGAACCCCCGAATGCCGGATCCACAAACCGGTGCGTTAACCACTTCGCCACGATCGCCATATACATTACATTCATTAAGATTTAATTGGCAGGGGCAGCAGGAATTGAACCCACACCAACGGTTTTGGAGACCGTTGTTCTACCTTTAAACTATGCCCCTATAAAACTGGTGGAGGATGATGGATTCGAACCACCGAACCCGTACGGGAGCAGATTTACAGTCTGATGCGTTTGGCCACTTCGCTAATCCTCCAGGATTACATGGTGCCGGCGAGAGGACTTGAACCCCCAACCTACTGATTACAAGTCAGTTGCTCTACCAGTTGAGCTACACCGGCATATTAAATTTTCTGTGATGGTGGCTCGGGACGGAATCGAACCGCCGACACGAGGATTTTCAGTCCTCTGCTCTACCGACTGAGCTACCGAGCCATAATAAAGTTTAAGCTTGAGTCGCTACACTTTATCCAGGGCATCAGTGCCATACAGCAGATGTAGTGAACAACTTCCCTCATGTAAAGCTTAAATGGCGGAACCGACGGGATTCGAACCCGCGATCTCCTGCGTGACAGGCAGGCATGTTAGGCCAACTACACCACGGTTCCAGATCACTTTCGGTTAGGAAAGCTACAATTGCGGGGGCAGGATTTGAACCTGCGGCCTTCGGGTTATGAGCCCGACGAGCTACCGGGCTGCTCCACCCCGCGTCATTAGATAAGATATATGGTGGAGGCTGAGGGGATCGAACCCCCGACCCTCTGCTTGTAAGGCAGATGCTCTCCCAGCTGAGCTAAGCCTCCGAATCAACACATTTAAGATCTTATCACAGATCATATGTTAAAGTCAATACTTTTTTTGTTGCTATGACCCGTAGGGGATTCGAACCCCTGTTACCTCCGTGAAAGGGAGGTGTCTTAACCCCTTGACCAACGGGCCGTACTAAAAGAATTATGGCGGAGAGAGAGGGATTCGAACCCTCGAGACGCTTGTGACGCCTACACGATTTCCAATCGTGCTCCTTCGGCCAGCTCGGACACCTCTCCATGGCTCCCCGAACAGGACTCGAACCTGTGACAACTCGATTAACAGTCGAGTGCTCTACCAACTGAGCTATCAGGGAATATGTTTCAGAGTGTTGTTCTCTGAAAACTAGATTCGAAACGAAACGCTCGCGTATTAGACTTGCTTATTTGGATAAGCCCTCGACCGATTAGTACTGGTCAGCTCCATGCATTGCTGCACTTCCACCCCCAGCCTATCTACCTCGTCGTCTTCAAGGGGTCTT
>NZ_QJSW01000031.1 GCF_003217495.1 Paenibacillus barcinonensis
CGTCGCTCGCATATGGACCCCCGCGCTTAGGGCTTCGGGCTAAATTGCATCATTTTTGTGTTGGGCTTGACTAAAACGTTCATAGCAACGATCTCCAGAAACGCTATTTGGTCTGTATGGCATACGTTTATTTTCTAACGAGCACAGGGGAGCTTATTACCGAAATTGTTGTGAAAAAGGAGGCTGATCTCAAATGTTTAGCAAAATAAGGTTTTTGGTGATCGTTAAAATTCCAGAATACCTGATATCACGCCAATAAGCTCATCTGAGATCGTTAAAGACCCAACTCAACCATTCAACCTAACTATTACACTCATAATAAAAATGGAACGTCCCGCATCAGATCGTTACAGATTCAAAGCCTTGGCGGTACGCGCCTCTACTTCGTTTAGAAGGGATGTCATGTCCATGCCTGCATGATTGCCGAGCAGAATAATGGTGACATCGTCAGATAGATTCCGTGAAAACGCTGTGGAGAATCCACCGCCGCTTCCATTGTGGAAGACGGTGCGTTTGGTGCCATTTTCCTTGAGAATCCAGGCGTAGCCGTAATTTTTATCGGAATAGGGCTGGTACATCGTATGAATTGTATCCTGACTTAGAATCGCGTCAGTGTATAGTGCGCGATCCCATTTCAGCAGATCATCTACAGTAGAATAAATGGTTCCCGAGCCTGACTGGGATACATAATAGGGCGCGGTAACCCACGCTTTATCCTCCTGAACAAAGCCGTTGTTCGTATTCACCTTGCGGGAGGCTTCGCCCGAGTGATCCATACCAAGCGGGTTGAAAAGCGTCTGCTGCACATAATCAGCATAGCTCATGCCAGATACCTGTTCGACAACGTACGCTAGCAAAACATATCCACTGTTGCTGTATAGATAGGCACTACCGGGCTCGAACTTCAACGCTTTGTGACGAATTTCCTCAACCGTCTCCGCAAGCGTAACATGCTCACCACGCCCGAATGCAGATGGCAGCCCTGAGGTTTGGGATAGCAGCATATGCAGTGTAATCCGATGACCATCAGGAATGCCTGAAATATAGGTGGAAATCGGGTCCTGCACATCCAGCTTTCCTGCTTCTGCCAAGCTTAATATGGAGGCCGCTGTGAATGATTTGCTCAAAGAGGCGATACGGGTTTTCTGATCCGGGCGATTTAGCGTTTGTTCATCAGCAAGCCCATATCCCTGCTTGAGCAATATTTCCCCGTTCCGTGCAATGAGAGCCATCCCTGGATAGTTGATCTCACGCAGATAGGTGTCCACACGGATCACCTCTGGCTGGAGCTGGCTGACTTGATCCGTAACGATATTCACGCTCATCTGGCCGGATGCTGTCCGCTCGACCTTGATATCTGCCTTGAGAGCATTCGCCATAGCGCGTACCGGGACCATCAACGTACCGTTAACGGTACGTGAATGGACTGGAGCAGCCAGAGAGACCTGATTGACTTGAATGGATTTGCTGCCAGTCCGATGTATGAGTGTGTCTCTTCCGACCCTGATTGTTGCTGTTTGAGTAGGTGAATCCCACTTCAGAGTGCCATTGACCGATTGAACGACATCCCGTAAAGGAACGAACGTTGTACCTTTAAGGATAAGAGGTGCATTTCTCCAATATTGCTGTTCGCCATTTACTTCAATGTGGACGGCTTGAGTACTCTGTGCAGCGGCTGCCTTACTTCCGTCCTGTACGAGCACAGGAACAGCGCATAGCATAAGTGCGCACAATACACGAATCATGGATGAATAGATGCCGGATAACGACTGTTGTGTTTGTAACTTGCGTAAGATGTAAACCCTCTCCTTCCAAGTGTTTCATGTAAAACCAACATATGTGCATTGTAAACGATCTCTCCAAGGGGGTCAAAACAGAGGAATCCCGCGAAACAGCTTCTTCGTAAATCATATGTAATTTAATATGTACACGTAATGTTTTTAGAGGCAATGTCCGATAAAAAAGAGGTAAAGAAGATGTTACATTGGAGGATAACTATACATGAAAAACAGATTCCAGCGATGGTTTACTTTGACAGTCAAAAAACGCTTGATTGCAGCCTTGTTGTTGTTTCTGATTGTGCCCAGTCTAAGTGTAGGCTGGTTGGCTTATCTCAAGGCAGCGGATCAGGTTAAACTTGAGATTGTTCGCTCCGCTCAGGCCAAAACGGAAATGCTTAGTTTGCAGATTGAGCAGCTGCTGGATATGGAGAAGAAAAATATTGCACAGCTCGCAGCGGGTATGGCCTCGGAGGGAATCATTAACAAATCGCCTGCAATTCAGGAGCAGATGGATCGCATGAAGCAGCATCATGACGAACTTGGCATACTTACGGCTGGAGCCGAGGATGGAAGCTGGATGAAATCGCCTGATCCGGGGCAAGAGACCTTTGATCCGCGTACCCGCCCTTGGTATAAAGAGGCTATGGCAGGTTCTGAGCCGATCATCTCGGAAGCCTTTAAGTCGGTGACATCGGGAAAATGGGTTGTTTCCGTAGCGGCCAAGCTGCCCGATGGCAGGGGGGCCTTTAGTGCACATGTGAGCTTGAGCAAATTGCAAGAGGCTATGGATCGTGTCTCTATTGGTAAGGCAGGAAAAGTGTATCTGCTGGATGAGAGCGGCAAATTTTTATTTCATTACAAGATTGAATCGGGCACACAGGCAGAACAAAGCTATATTAAAGAGATGTATACCAAGGATCGCGGAACGGTGAAGTACACATATGATGGTCAGTTGAGAGAGGCTGTGTTCTACACCAATCCGGTGACTGGATGGAAAATCGTTGGCGAGATGATTCCTTCCGAAGTAACCGAGGCGGTCATACCTATTATGATCCGTGCAATCACCATTGTGGGTGCAGCACTGATTGTAGGCATTATACTGCTTATCTTCATTATCCGCAGCATTCACCGTCCGTTGCAGCAGATCACACAAGCTGCAGCCCAGATAAGTGCGGGTGATTTGACGGTTCGGGTAGGCTTGCAGCGCAAGGATGAATTCGGGCAGCTTGGCGAGAGCTTTGATACGATGACGAACTCCCTGCGTAATGTGCTTGGCGAGGTGCATGATACTTCAAGTCAGCTGGCGGCATCCTCGGAAGAGTTGATGGCAAGCTCGGAGCAAACCTCCAAAGCTACCGAGCAGGTAGCCGAGTTGATGCAGGATGCGGCCGCAGGAACGACATTGCAGAATGAAAGTTTGGCTGCTACCGAGCAGCTGATAGGCGAGATGTCCCTTGGAGTCAAGGAAATCGCAGCAAAATCAGAACAAACCGAGCGCATAGCGGTAGAGACCTCCACAAAATCAGAGACAGGCATGGCAACTGTACAGGAGGCTGTCTCTCATATCCAGCAGGTGAACGATGAGAGCAAAGCGATGGAGGCTGTCATCCACGATCTTCGTGCGAAAAATGATGAAATTCTTGAAATTGTGGCCGAGATTACAGCAATTGCCAAGCAGACAAATATTCTGGCACTGAATGCCTCCATTGAAGCTTCAAGAGCCGGGGAGCATGGACGCGGCTTCGCCGTGGTGGCGAACGAGGTGAAATTGCTGGCGAACAGTTCGGGTGCTTCGGCAGAGCGGATTAATGAGCTTATGCGGGAGATGTATGAGAAAACCCATGCAGTGCAAGCTACTTTTGAGCGTACAGGCGAAGGTATGGTGAAGAGCTCGCAGATGATTGCAGATGCAGGAGAAGCTTTCCGAACAATTCGTGATGCAGTACAGATGGTAGCCACACAGGCAGAGGAGGCGGCAACAGCTTCCCGTCAGATTGACCAAGGCATGGGGCATGTGAATAAAGCTGTAAACGATACGATGGTTTTGTCGAATCGAATCGCTGCGGGAACCGAGGATGGCTCGGCGGCAGCTCAGGAGCAGCTTGCTACAATGGAAGAGGTTGCGTCCTCTTCAGCGGCTTTGTCACGTATGGCAGAGGATCTGCAAAGCGTAATTGAGCGGTTCAAGCTGTAGTGGTTAAATCTGGATAAAATGAACGTTCAGATGTGTAAAATCATAAAAAGACAGACTAAAGTCTGTCCTGCCGTGCATCTAGAGGCTGCCGGGTTTCGAACTTCGAACCCGCAGTCTTTTTATTTTTTTACATTGAAGGGCGGGCCTATGGTTAAAATTTATTTTAAATGAATTTGTTTGACAATAAACAAACAAAATAATACTATATCTATAAATAAACAAACGTTTAAATAAAAAGAGGTGGGAGTTATGAAAGCATCCGATTCCAGATTGCAGACAGCTTCGTTAGAAGAAATTAAACGTGGATATGTGGAGGAAGGCGAGGTCTATACTTGTGTTTGCTGCGGGTATGAGACGGAGGCTGGAATAATTTATCCCGACGAGGGTGTGCTGTATCAAGCAGAACGTTATATGCGTGTTCATATTGAAAAGGCTCATGGGTCGGTATTTGAATACTTGCTGGCTTTGGATAAAAGCGTAACAGGATTGTCCGATGTTCAGCGTGGACTGCTGGCTCAGTTCTATGAAGGGAAAAAGGATGCAGAGGTACAGCAGGCGCTGGGCATCGGGAGTGCGTCTACGATTCGGAATCATCGGTTTGTTCTGAAGGAAAAGGAGAGACAGGCCAAGATTTTACTGGCGTTAATGGAGCTGCTTAAAAATAAGGATCTTCATGCCCCGGCAGCATGGCTGTCCCCTGTGATGAAACAAGAGCATACGATTGCTCAGCAGGCATTTGATATATCCGAAGCAGAGCGGGAAAGGGTACTGCGTAACTATTTCCCCGAGGGCACAGACGGCCCTTTGGCAACGTTCCATATGAAGCAAAAACATAAGTATATCGTGCTCTCGGAAATAGCCAAACGATTCAAACCGCAGTGCACCTATACAGAGAAGCAGGTCAATGCACTTTTGCAGCACGTTCATGATGATGCTGTGGAGATTCGAAGGTATCTGGTGGATTACGGATTGCTGGAGCGGGAACCGGATGGCAGTCAATATTGGCTGGGCAGTGCTGCGGAGCAGCCGAATGAAGGCGAAAGAACAGCGAAGCGAACGAAAGATGAAGATGCAGAGGCCGGAAATACAGAGCAGCAGGCGAAACGTCAGGGCTCAGCAAAGAAAGCAGGTAAAGGGGAGAAGGACATGAATCGGCGCAAGGAGTTACAGGAGCAGGCGAAAGAGGTCAAAACAGAAGCAGGAGTGTATCAGATCCGAAATGAACGTAATGGCAAAGTCTATATCGACAGCACCCTTAATCTGAAAACGGTGAATGGGCAGCGGTTTATGCTTCAGATGGGAAGCCATCTGAACCGGCGGCTGCAGGCAGAATGGAATGAATACGGGGAGGATGCCTTCGTTATTGAGGTGGTGGAGGTGTTGAAAAAAGAGGATAATCCCTTCGCTGATCCGAAGGATGCGCTCGCCAAATGTCTGAATAGCTGGTTTGAGAAGCTTGAACCTTATGGAGAGCGGGGCTACCATGGTGATCTCAAGTCATCCGCTGAATAGATCATGAAGAATGGCCTGGAATAACGCCGAAGGACCGCTTGATGAATTGCTTACCTGGAGAATCGTGCATACGAAGGTACGGAGCCTGCTTGACAGAGTCATCTCAATATAAACGTGCCTTTGCCGACATTGCGGCAAAGGCACGTTGTACTTGTACTTATGCACCTAGAGAGGCTTGTCTATAGGTATCGGGCGTCAGCTACAGTTTGAATTGTTCTACAAGCTTCTGAAGCTTGTGAGCCAGATGGGCAAGTGAATCGGCAGAGGAGGATATCTCCTGCATGGATGCTACTTGCTCTTCTGTAGCGGCCGAGATGTTTTCGGTCCCGTCTGCGTTGGTTTCCGATATGATATGAATCTGATCTATGGACTGCACTACTTCTGCTGTGCTGGCAGACATCTGCTCTGAAGCTGCCGCGATGTTCTCCAGCTGCTGATTAACAATTCCAACCGCTTCACTGATGCGAACAAAAGCTTCGTCAGCAAATTGAACTGCGCGAATGCCGCTATCAACGTCATTTAACCCCAGATGCACATTTTCATTGGCCCTGGAAATTTCCTGCTGGATGGAAGCGACCATGCCCACGATTTTCTGGCCGGATAGACTGGATTGCTCGGCCAGCTTGCGGACCTCGCTTGCAACGACGGCGAAGCCTCGTCCGTGCTCGCCTGCACGGGCTGCTTCAATGGAAGCGTTAAGTGCGAGCAGGTTGGTTTGGGCTGCAATATCTGTAATAACAGATACCATCTCTCCGATTGAGCTGGAATGCTGATCAAGTCGTGTTGCCGTTTCGGCGATACCTTGAACGAAATGCTGGATGGAGTCCATCTCGGATACAGCCGTTTTGATCGTGGCATTCCCTTGCTGTGCAAGCTCACTTGCCTGCAAAGCGGCCTCGGATACTTGCTGTGTACTGTTCGTAACTTGGCCAACTCCTCCAGTAAGCTCATTCATCTGCTGGGCGGTATGCTTCAGACTGCTGGCTTGTTTCTCAATTCCAGCTGCGGACTGCTCTGTGATCAGGGCGACCTGCTCTGTAGCTTTGGTTGTTTCGGACGAATTGATGGCCAGCTGTGCAGAAGAGGTGCTCAGCTCGTCTGCGGTATGACGCACATCCTGAATAACGGTACGCAGAGATTCGCTCATTTTGTTAAAGCTGTTACTGAGTTTGCCGAATTCATCCTGCCCTTTGACAGGCACTTCGATGGTCAGATTGCCATCACTGATCTCATTCGAGGCATCCACAAGTCGTCTGAGCGGACGGGTAATCGACTGTACAATCCAGAAAATAATGATTGAACTGATCACAATAGCCACAGCGATAACGACAAGTGTAGTGTACAGAATAGGACGTACAGTTTCCGTCACTTCATCATTATCAATCACACCGACAACGGTCCAACCTGTTACTTCATTGGTGACAAAGAAGGCATGCTCGTTTTTGCCGTTCAGTGTATATTGCAGCTCGCCGTTTTTCTGTTCGAAAATGTGTTTATATGGCTCCGTTGTGCCTTCTGTACCGGGCTTTTCAGTTGGATGTACGAT
Organism: Paenibacillus barcinonensis; assembly: GCF_003217495.1. Classification (GTDB taxonomy): domain Bacteria; phylum Bacillota; class Bacilli; order Paenibacillales; family Paenibacillaceae; genus Paenibacillus; species Paenibacillus barcinonensis. The sequence goes on from NZ_QJSW01000031.1 coordinate 7,034, forward strand.
GATTTTATTTGCATTATCAATAATATAGATGTATCCTCTTTTCCCGATCTTCGTGGAATTTACCGTCTGTGAAAGAGCTTCAAGGGATAGACTGACCGAAACGACACCATGACCATCTTTGGTTGTCTGAGCAACCGAGGCGACAACGTTGCCCGTATTGCTAGAGATGTAAGGTGTGATTACAGTGGGGTTATCTTTGTTCTGTGTGGCAGCCTGAAACCAGGGGCGTTCGCGCGGATCATATCCCGGTTTGTTCACAGCGGTTACCGGGGAATTAATATATACGCCTTTATCCGTTCCGACAGAGGCAAGCTCTACATCAGAGTGAGTGTCCTTGTACGCATCAAGCAAAGTACGTATCGTCTCGGTTTCATCCCCCTGAACAGGTCCGACATTGCCCGCATCAAGCTGACTTGCCAGGAAATCGACGTTTTTGCGAGTGGCACCAATGATCTGGTCAATGGTCTGATTAAGCACGTTAACACTACTGCTCGCATTTTCAAACATTTTTTCCTCAACCTTGGCATCCGCTGTCTGGAATGAAATAATACCCAAACTTATGGTCGGGATCAGCAGCACGATGGCAAAAGACAGCACCAGCTTCTCTCTCATCTGCATCGTTCGCGTCCCTTTTGACTGCTTCATTTTCTTCATACCCAATCTCCCCTGTCTCTCCCGAACTTACATAATATGTGGTATATTTCTATGTTAATGCGATACGATGCAAGACCGGGTTCTCGGAACCTGAATGTCATTCATGTATCGACGATATATATATCGGCTGGCCTTGATTGAAATTAGAGAGGAGTTGCCCCGGAGTTGAATCAAAATGCGTTAACTTCACCTCGACATGAGCACCATGTCGAAAATCAGGATGAAGCAACATTTATGCAGGGAGTAAGGGACTGTATCCCTACACTGCTCGGATATTTGAGTATTGGCTTCGCAGCTGGGGTTATCGAGATGACTGCTGGGTTGAGTTTTGCGGAGACGGCACTGTTAAGTCTGGTTCTATATGCAGGCTCGGCCCAGTTTATTGCAGCCGGCATGCTGGCTTCGAATGGATCTGCGATAGCGATCATCTTCACGATCTTTTTTGTGAATCTTCGTCATCTGCTGCTTAGTGCAGCTGTATCCCCTTATTTCAGGCATCTGACACCGCTTAAAAATATGTGGATCGGCTCGCTGCTTACAGATGAATCTTTCGGCGTAGCCATGACACGTGCGATTGGCAGAACAACGCTTAGCGAACGCTGGATGCATGGATTGAACATTACGGCATACTTGAACTGGTTTGCTGCCAATATGGCAGGTGCTTATTTTGGTCGCTGGATAACGGACCCGGACAGGCTCGGTTTGGATTATGCACTGCCCGCCATGTTTATCGGCCTGATTGTGCTTCAGCTGGTTCACCGAAAAAGCAAAAAAATACATATTAATGTAGCGATCATTGCGGTGATTTCTGTTATCCTGGCAAGCATGGCCTCACTTGGCAGCATGAGTATTATTTTGGCAGCAGTTGTTGCAGCTACGATGGGAGTGTTCATGGAACGATGGAAGTAAGATGGGATGTATTCTGGATTATTATCGGCTCGGCCTTGTTGACGTTTATTCCGCGGGTACTGCCGCTGATGCTGTTTAGTAAAATACAGATTCCGGTGTGGCTGCTGCGCTGGCTCGAATATGTGCCGGTAGCGGTTATGGCATCCTTAATTGGTCAGGAGCTGTTCATGGACGGGAACCGATTGGTCCCCATCACTGACAATGCTGCTTTGTGGGCAGCGCTGCCCACCTTCGCCGTTGCCATCTTGACTCGAAGCCTGCTCGGAACGGTGCTGATTGGCATTGTTTCCATGATGATTCTGCGTTACTGGTTGGCATAACATTTTCTATGAAAACGCTATTTTCTAATGAGGCTGAAAGGGATAAGATGGAGTCAGCAGTACTTGGAAATTCCATTTTACAGAGGAAGGGAACGATGGCCGGCATGCAGTCTAGTCCATCTACGATTTTGTTTCAAGGTGATTCCATTACAGACGGAGGTAGGTCGCGCAATGAGGATCTGAATCATGTTCTGGGCCACGGCTATGCGTATTTGATCTCAAGCAGGCTGGGAATGGATCTGGCAAACAGGCACAAAACTTTTTACAACAGAGGAATTAGCGGAAATCGGGCTTCCGATCTGTATGCACGCTGGAACGAAGACGCTATCAGTCTCAAGCCGGACCTGATCAGCATTCTGATCGGAGTTAACGATGCCTGGCGTTCAATGAATGGTGAAGCCAGAGGGTATACAGATCGCTTCGCCCGGGCGTATCGCCACTTGCTGGAGGAAACGCGGGAAGTCATGCCAGATACCGGGCTTGTACTGATGGAGCCCTTCATTCTCAGGACGGGAGCAACACTGGATCAATGGGAGGCCTGGCAAGAACGAATCAGCGAATATCAGCAGCAGGTCCAACAGCTGGCTAAGCAATTCGGAGCGGTCTTTGTTCCGCTGCAGCAATCGTTTAATGAAGTCTTGGAGCAGGCGGATGCCTCCTACTGGTTATGGGATGGTGTTCATCCAACGGCAGCCGGTCACGAGTTAATTGCACGCCAGTGGCTGTCTGTGGTGCAGCATTCTCCACTAGCTGTTGTGTAATTGGAGAAAAGCAGGTTCTGGAGTACATTTTCTTAGAGTTCTGTATTACATTCCAAGAGTGAAGCGTGGTGAATGCTGTGCAAGGCTCCAATCACGAAATCGGAAATGAACAGGAATATGGGGATATCCATACAAGCTGTGCGGGGGATGAAGCTGAAGTGAATGGCTGGCCGGATGAAGAGAGTCTTCAGCAGAGGAGCCATCCGAAGCAAAATTACAGTCAGCATAACCGGAACTTGATGGCGAATCGAATCAGAGAAAGGCTGCGTCAGCCTGAGCTGGCCGAGCTGGTTGTAGATCTGCAGCAATATGGAGCACTGGCATTAAATGATAAGCTGCCCCCTCTGACGTTTGGACTGTTTCGGCAGTTCGGTCAGACAGGAGAGCGCAAAGCTTATGAGGATGCGTATTTTGATCGGCGCGGCAGATTGGCTGCTGTGGCCATGCTTGCCCTCGTTTCGGATGAACCCCGTGTGCTGCATACCCTTGAAGACATGTTATGGGCAGTATGTGATGAGTATACATGGTGCCTTACGGCGCATCTTGGAAATGGTGAAGCACGACAGGTGGAAGGCAATATTGATCTTTTTGCCGCAGAGACCGTTCATATGCTTGCAGAGATTGCGGTTATTCACGGTAGACAGCTGGACCCGCTGGTGCTTGAACGGATCGGTGCCGAGGCGGAGTGTAGAATCTTCACTCCGTTGTACAGACAAAAACGCAAGTATCACTGGCAGACCGCAGACCACAACTGGTCAGCAGTCTGTGGAGGGTGCTGCGGAATGGCCGCCATGCTGCTGCTTGAGGATGAGGTGATGGTGCGAGAATCCATTCGGCAGACGCTCGGCTGTATGAGGGCCTTCCTGAGCGGGTATGGCGAGGATGGCGGCTGTGCGGAGGGCATCGGGTACTGGGTCTACGGCTTCGGTTATTATGTCTATTATGCCGAGATGTTACAGGACTACAGCGATGGAGCGTTGAATCTGCTGACAGGCTCGAAGATGGCCGCCATCGCTGCGTTTCCACTTCGCATTCATCTGTCGGACGGCATATTTGTCAATTATTCGGATAGTGCGGAGCGCGAGGAGATTCCAGCGGGGCTCCTGTCGTTCCTGGCTGCAAAATTTCAGCTACAAGTTGATCTGCCGCTGTGCATTCCCCGGCTGACTGACGATCCTTGCCGCCGCTGGGCTCATCTGCTGCGGAACGTGATGTGGAGTGATCCGGCAGTGTATGAAGCTGAGCAGCAAGGAGCCGGTGACCGGTCGAACGGAGGGGTTATTTTACATCAGCTGGGGTGGATGGTTGCCAAGAGTGTGCTTCGTGTACCGGAGGTATCGCATGAAGCGTATAGACGGCATGTAGAAGAAAAGCGGGTTCAAGCGGCCTGCTCGTTCAAAGGCGGGCATAATGATGAACCGCACAATCATAATGATCTGGGACAATTCATAATTCATTGTGGCGGCGAAAATATCATATGTGATCCCGGAGCAGGACTGTATACTCAGGCATACTTTGCCCCCGGACGTGAGCAGCTGTTTCATATCTCCTCTGCCGGGCATAATGTGCCGCTTATTGACGGATGCGAGCAAAGCTCGGGCAGGCAGGCTGAAGCCCATACACTTGAGTGCAGACTTGAGCCCGATGGAAGTGAGCTTGCGGCAGCTCTGGACCTGACACTTGCTTATCCAGAGGCAGGATCGCTCCAGCGCTATACACGGGAATTTTGCTGGAGGATCGAAAGGGATTACGCGGGAATTGGCGAGTTTACCTGCAATGCTGGCAGAAGCGGCATCAATCAGAGCCAGGACGAGCACATCGAGGTGGCGGTGTTACGGATAACAGACACATTTCAATGGAAAGCGAGTGCACGGCCGGATGCTGTACAGCCTTCGGTTGAGGAGTCCTCCTCCCATCCTGCGCGTGTAATTGAGCGTTGGATCAGCCGCATAAATCCTGTTCTTGAAAAAAAGGGCCGGCTTCTCTGGCGCGCTATGCAAGCTAACGTATATCTGGTCTTTGATGCAGCCCGGTGGCATGTCGATACTGAAGCGGTACACACCATAGATCATGATCACAACCCGGCTACATTTTACCGTACGTCACTGGTATGGACAGGAGCATCAGAAGCTTCGGCGAAAGAGCAGATTGCAGGCAAGGATACAGGCAAAGGCTCTGAAGATGTTACGAAAATAATAGATACAGCTACAGGTGATATGGCTGGAGTAGCTCCGCTGGAAATCGTTTGTCAGGTGCATTTTGTCATTGAGCCGTTTAAGATATCATCCGAGGTGAGTGAAAATGAGTAACTATACAGCTACAGCAACGTACCCGTGGGACAGAGAATTGGAGCAGTATCGTATGTTGGCGGCTGAAGCGGGCCCTGCACCAGCTGATGGATGGAATCGGGAACGCAAGCTGGCCCTTATAGGACATATTGTGTGCGCTTACAAGAAGACTCAGGATGATGATGGCGCTATTATTGATCCGTACTCGGGAGCAGAGAGGTATTATTCCACGCCTGCCTATGCCATGGCAGCGGCAGTTCTGGTCGATGCGGGGCATCTCGAACTGTTGGATTCCGCAGCGGCTGCTCTGTCACATAGCATTGATGCGGTAGTAAAAGGCAGTGCGCCCGACCATCACCCGGATTTCTTTCCTGTGCTGATGATGCGGGCGTATATGCTGCTCAAGTCTCATCGACCTGAGCAGGCAGCCATCTGGGCTGAGGCGCTGAGGACGATTGATCCCGAAGAAGATTATGTGTTTACGATGAGCAAGATGAACAATGCCAACCGTATGATTAACTGGAATGCGATTATGATCTCTGGAGAATATTTAAGGTGGCATGAACAGCTTGCAAGTGCAAATACAGCTTGGATGGATCGTTATCTGGAAGCCTACCATTTGCCGCGGTTTACTGCGCTTGGGTTGTATCAGGATGGCCCGCTGGATCGGCCGAATAGCCCTTTTTCGTACGATATGGCTACCCGCTACCATCTGGGGGTTATGCTCGATGCAGGATATGAGGGTACTGTCGCAGATGCCTTGGGAGAACGGCTGCGTGACGGTGCATTCAGCTCACTGCTCATGCTATCTCCGCTCGGAGAGATTCCGCCGCGAGGACGCAGCTCTCAGCATCAATGGAACGAGGCGGCAGCCGCGTATGTCTGCTCACTGCACGCTACGCTGGCGATGGAAGCTGGTGATTCGGTCATGGCAGGGGCATTTTCCAGGGCGGCCAACCGCTGTTTTGAAGCGGTGGAGCGCTGGCTTATGCCTGATGGGCGCCTGAAAATTGTACGCAATGAATATGCGCCAGAGCAGCGCCACGGCTATGAAATTTATACGAATCATACCTGTTATAACCTATGGACGGCGGCGGCACTGGCCCATGCTTGTCTGCGTGATCCGGGTGAACACATCATTCCATCCTATCTTCCTTCCGAGATTGGAAGCAGGGTGCTACAGACGGATGGCTGGTTTGAAACTGTGCTGGCTTCCGTACCAGGTCAGCAGATCGTATTGCACACCGCTCTGAATGATCCGTATACGATTCCAGGTCTGGTGCGAATACAGCAGGCAGGTTTACCTGGATTAATTGGTCCGTCAGCAGCCAGTCATGTGCAGGCAGGGTTTACGGAGTTTGCTGAGGGCATTGTTCAGCCTCTGAGCTATTGTCCAGCATGGATGACACCAGATGGGATCTGGCATAGTTTAGCCGAAGGCATACCGTCTGGTAGAGCATATGACCGTGATGCAGGAATAGACCCGGCGAGCGGCGGCGGTTCGGTCGTATATGAGGCGGTGGATCAGATGGATGAGATCGAGGCGAAGTACAAGCCTGGTGAAACGGTGAAGACAACGGGTGGGGGCGTGGAGGAGAATGCTTTTTATCTCACCTGGAAGGGACCTTTGCCCGGAATAAGCTCTGTACGTGGTCACTATGTGCAGCAAGCAGATCAACTGACCGTGACGTATGAATTCGAAGGCGAGATAGAAGCGGTCGGAGCACTCATTCCGCTCATGTTCAGCGATGGGCAGGAGCAAGCTGTCATTACTCACACCGGGCAAAGCGTGCGTACCGTGTATCGCGGCGCATACGTTGAATCCAAAATACTTGATGCAGGGGCGATAATACAGCTCAATTCGCAAGCAGTGGCCTCACGCAACGGCCTGCTGAAGCAGGCACGGATGGAGGTTCACGGTACACAGCAGCTGACCATTACTGTTCAATTGGGACGCGTGTAACATGTGAAGAACTTACTGAGATACAGAGTGCGGGTAAAGGGACAAAAAAGCGACATGTCGCTGATGGCGCTTGTATGAAGCGGAGCACAGTGTGCTGGAAGTTGTTCTATGTAGCTTTAACGGAGAAGGCAGAAGAAAACGGGAGAAGCGAGGCCGAAAGCTTTCTGGAAGAAGGCTGGGGAGAACAGCGGTTGGAAGTGTGAAGATGGCATACTCAGAAGCGGGAGGAGCAGTAACATGAACACATCAACATCGGTATCATGGGTAGAAGCAGCATGGAGACAGGCAGCTGACAAAACGATGCGCAACGCCAAGCGAATTCAGGATACGTTTCCCCATACTTCATTGCAAGGGATGTACGATCAGAATGATCCCGAATGGTGGACAGCCGGCTTCTGGCCCGGCTTGTTATGGCTAGTGTACAGGGATGATCCGCAGCACGAGTCGGCTGCGGAGCTGCGGCGCATTACCGAGAGCTGTGAGCGGCAGCTCGAAGGCTGTCTGCGTGATCCCGATCTGGTGGATCACGATCTGGGTTTCATCTGGCTGCTTAGCGGCGTAGCCAGCTATTGCGAGACGGGCAGTGCGGAGGGGCGACGCCGCGGCTTGCTGGCCGCGAATCTGCTCGCCGCCCGCTTTCATGTGCGCGGTGAGTTCATCCGCGCCTGGAACTTCAGCTCGTCAACGATGGATACACGCGGCGTAGCCATCATTGACAGCATGATGAACCTGCCGCTGCTCTATTGGGCCACCGAGCAGAGCGGCGATCCGCGCTTCCGATGGCTGGCGGAAGCGCATGCGGACACCGTAGCGCGTGAATTCGTTCGCGCGGACGGGTCCATCTGCCACGTGGTGGAGTTTGATCCACACACGGGGCAGAAGCTGCGGGAGCATGGCGGCCAAGGCCATGCTCCGGGGTCCGCCTGGGCGCGGGGCACCGCCTGGGCGCTGCACGGGTTTGCGCTGTCTTTCCGGTATACGGGCGAAGCCCGATATCTGGAGACAGCGGAGCGGGCGGCCGATTTCTTCCTCGCCATGCTTGGCGAAGACATCGTGCCGGTGTGGGATTTTCGCGCGCCGGCGGAGCACCGGGCGGCGTGGGACTCGTCCGCAGCGGCTATTGCCGCGAGCGGACTGCTTGAGCTCGCGAAGCTGTCGCCGCGCGGGCAAACCTACGCTGCCGCGGGAGAACGCATCGTCCGCGGCTTGTATGAGCACCACAGCTCCGCCGAATCGGCAGCGGAGGAGGGGCTGATCCTGCGGGGTACGGTGCATTACCCCGAAGGACGGGGCATCAATGTGCCGATTATTTACGGCGACTATTTCTATATGGAGGCGCTGGCGAAGCTGCGTGGAGACAAGGGTTTATTTTAACAGAGATGATTCAATAATAGGGGTCGTCTCCTGATTGTCATTTCCGACACATATCGTCTCAGCAGGAAGCTCCAAAGACAGGTATAGATATAAGGGAACGATCGGGTTAGTTGTTCATCCTGAATGTGAATATAACCGCCCTTGGCAGGGCGGTTATATTTGTTTTGCTGTATTTTGGGCTGAATTCACTTCGCGTATGCCCGTTTCAGAACCACAAAGTCTGCCGAGGATTGCTCGGGATAGCGTTGACGTATAATCTCATGCACCTTGAACTCGGGATATTCAAACAGATAATGGAACAGGTTGCGGTCCTGAATCGTTCGTACTCCAGAATCTCCTTGCTCCCTCAGTCTCGTATAGAGCACGACCCAGCGGGTGGAGGTATGGAGCACATCATGCAGCGTATGGCGAAAATCGGTTTCATCCGTAATGTGATAGAGCACATCCAGACAAACAGTCAGATCTGCTTGCAGAAAACCGTGGTTGAAGAACAAACCCGGTCTATACACCATGAAGCTTTTGCATGGATCTTCAGCGTACATGGATGCACAGTGCTCTACTGAGGAGGATGCCACATCCAGCCCTAGATATTCGCCATAGTCCATATATTTCAATTGGTTTCCATCACCACAGCCAAACTCGATAACGCGATGAATGCCTTCACGCTGTATTAAGGCATTGACCACCTCGGCTTTGAATGCAGCGAGCACGCCGTATGAACCTCTGCCGGATGTTTCCCCCTTACGATAAGTCCGTTCCCAATAGTCGATGTAATCAAAGGATTGATTCAATCCATGTCCTCCTTTCTATACAACATGCTCCTTAATGTTTCTCAATCCAGCGTATGCCCGGTCGATACGGTGGTGAAGGGAATGCCTGAAAATCAGCGTGCGTTGGATATCTTCAGATTCCTCTGTGCAGGTTTAGATGGTCAAATAGCATGAATTTCCATATAATTACCTGAAAATTTCCTGAAAGTCTAAACATCTGGAAAGCCTTTGCCGACATTAAATAATAGGAATAAAATGAAGAATATCGGAGGGAAATGATGTTAAAGCCAAGATTGACCAAGTACATGGTAATGATGCTGGTGTTGATGCTCACTATTTCCAACGTAGGCTTGGCCGCTGCGGCAGAGAAGGAACTGTCCAAGATTGTGGTTTCCAAAAATGAAATGTCGCTCGAAGTTGGCGATTCCGGGTCGGTAACTGTAACGGGGGTATATTCGGATAATACCTCTGCGAACGTTACCATCAGTTCAACCTGGACAAGCAGTGATACTTCAGTAGCAACTGCATATAATGGTTCGATTACAGCCAAAAAAGAAGGTACAGCAACAGTTACCGTGGCGTATCAGGGCCAGAGTCAGCCTATTCAGATTAAAGTAACAAAGAAGGTTAAAGCCCTTTCGAAAAATGTACAAAATCTTGAACTCCGCACAGGGGAAAGTAAAGATATCGTCTTGACTGCCACCTACAGTGACAACTCGACCACTACAGATGCTTCCAGCACGGCGGTCTGGACAACCAGTGATGAGAAGGTTGCTACGGTGGTGAACGGCAAAGTATCTGGTCAGAGTGCAGGCACCGCAGTGATTACAGCCAAGCTGGGCAGTCAGAGCGTCACTGTAGAAGTGAATGTGGAAGTAGTCAAACGTGTTGACGTGGACAAAAAGCAAGTGAATCTGCTGCTTAAGAAAAGTGAAAATGTAAAATTGACGGCTACTTATCCAGACGGGACAACGAAAGATGTAACCGACCTGGCGGAATGGACGTCCAGCAATGAGAAGGTTGCAGATGTGCTGAAGGGCAATATTACAGGTTATTCAGCAGGTTCTGCCAAAATTACAGGTAAATATGGTACAAAGTCCGTATCGGTAGATGTGGATGTAGACCTGACGAGCAAGCTGAGTGTAGAGAAACAGAGTATTTTCTTCCGTTTGAGCGGCAGCAGCAAGACAGCCAATGTTGTTTTGACGGCTTCGTATCCAAACAGCAGTGATGTGAATGTGACCGAGCAGGCGACATGGACATCGAGTAACGAGAAGGTTGCGACGGTGTTCAAAGGCCAAATTACGGCAGTGAGCGCTGGTTCAGCTACGATCAAGGCAACGTATAGCGATAAAACGGTGGAAGTCGCTGTGGATGTTGATACCGCGAGATATCTGGATATCAAAGATGTGAATGATAAGCTCGCCATGAGTGTTACGGGTGACAGCAGAACGAAAAAGCTGACAGCGAATGCAGAATATATTGATGCGAGCAAGGAGGATGTTACGTCCAAGGCGACATGGACATCCAGCAATGCAGATATCGTATATGTATCGGGTGGCGAGCTGATCGCTTATAAATCGGGTACGGCTACGATTACAGCAGCATATGGTGGTAAGACGGTTAAATTTACAGTTAGCGTAGATGTTCCAGATAAATATGAGATGGACAAGAAGAAAGCAACTGTGGCTGTAGGTGGAACAACTTCTGCGAAAGTGCTTGCGCTGTATGGTGAAACCTCCAAGGATGTGTCCGAAGATGCAACCTGGAGCAGCAGCAGCGAGAAAATCGCTGAGGTAGACAGCAAAGGGGTAATTACAGGGGTAGCGACAGGGAAAGCGACGATTACGGCCAAAATTGAAGGTAAAACGTTGACACTTCCGGTTGAAGTGGGTATGGCAAGTGGTCTGGAGGCCGATGTGAACTTTGTCGTGCTTTCGGCCAAAGAAACCCAAACCGTTATTCTGACAGGTACAGATAGTGACGGCAATACGAAGGATGTTACAGCGGATGCGACCTGGAAGTCCAGCAATGCCCGCGTAGCGGATGTGAAAAAAGGCGTGATCACCGGCAATAGCAGTGGTAAAGCCAACATCACTGCCGAATATGGCTCCCAAAAAATTACGATTCAGGTTGAAGTCGATGTCATCTCACGAATCGAAGCATCCGAACCGGCGCTTTCCCTGAAATCAGGTGATTCCGTGGATCTGAAAGTAACGGCTACCTTGAGTGATGGCAGTGAACGTGATATAACGGACAAGGCCGAATGGAAAACGAGCAGTTACAAGGTTGCTCAAGTGACCAAAGGTAAAGTAAAAGCCTTAAATTCAGGGAAAGCCAAGATTACAGCGAAATATGGCAGTAAAACGGTGACCATTGCGCTGGATGTAGATACACTGAAATATTTGCAGACTGACAAAGTCACATTAACGATGAAGGTCGGCGATAAAGCTACAGTTGTGGCTACAGCAACGTACATGGATGGAAGTGAGGCCGACGTATCCAAGCCGGCACTTTGGTCTTCCTCCCGAATTGCAACAGCTTCCGTTAAAGATGGCGTGATTACGGCAAATGGTAAAGGGAAGGCGAACATTACCGTCTCCTATGCAGGGGTGAAAACGAAAGTTACTGTGGTGGTTGAAGGGAAGTAGGTCCAAAAAAGGTGATATCCGCATTCAAGCGGATATCACCTTTTTTGTATGATGCTGATGCAGTAACCGGTCTTTTTCAAAATTGTATGCCGTCATTTATCTTTGTCACATCGTATGTGACAGCACCAATGCACCATAAGCAAAAGCGATAAGAATCAGAATCGCAGGGTGCAGCCTGGTTTTGGTCATGACCCACAGCGAGATGCCTGCAATAATCAGTGTTTGCCAGATGCCAATGGAGTCTGTAGATACTTGGCCGAATTCCCAAGTGAGCAGAATCATAAGCACGGCAATGACGGGCTGTACAAGCAAGGTCATCCCCTTCACTTTAGGTGAGGTGCGATGTTTGTTTAATAGACGCAATAATAAAATAAGGGCAGCTGCCGATGGCACAATCGTAGCGAAGCTGGCGATGAAGGCACCAAACCAGCCAGCGACATGGTATCCGACAAATGCAGCGATTTTGGTAGCAATTGGACCGGGAAGTGCATTGCCGATCGCCAGAACGTCACCGAACTGTTCGGTGGTCATCCAGTGGTAGTGATTCACAATCTCTTCCTGCATCAATGGAATGGAAGCCGGGCCTCCGCCATATCCCAAAATATTGGCTACAAAAAATCCCCAAAATAATTCCCACCACGTCTGAAGCATCCTACGACACCTCCTTGTCGGAGTTACCTTTGGATTTCAAACGCTGAATCAGACCAAAATGGAAAAAGCCATATACAAGGAAGGCCGTAATGACCAGTCCGGGGTGCACATTCAGCAGTTGTAACGCTACGAAGGCAATTACGCCGAAGGAGATAGCAAACCATTTGCCAAGCCCTTTCCACGCTTTCATCGCAAATTCATAAGCCATCATACCGAGCATCACAAAAATAACAGGTCGGACCGCGGCGATCATGCCCGCTACAATTTTGGATTCGCGCAGCGCGTACATGGAACCAAGCAAAGCAATAATTGCGATGCTTGTTGGCAAAATATGAGCAAGTACGGCGATAATAGCACCCAGTACACCTTTGGTTTTATACCCAAGATAAGCCGCCATCTTGGTAGCAATGGGCCCCGGCAGGGCGTTGGCAATCGCCAGAATCTCGCCAAATTCATCGTCGCTGACCCATGCATAACGGGTAACGGCCTCATAACGGATGAGCGGAATAACTGAAGGGCCTCCGCCATATCCAAGAATTCCGGTTCGCATCATGCCTACCACGAGACCGTTGTAATCTTTCCAACTCATGCTGATATCCTCCTAGAGTCTCATGCCCATTCGGCTTTTATACCGTTTCAAGAGCAGTTGTGATTCAACCTTGACGATGCCGGGCATCTGATAGAGCTTCTCCAGCAGGAACTGCTCCATCTCTTCCATATTTGAAAAAATACCGTGCATATGCAGAGTGCTTGGGCCTGTCATATGATAGAGGCTGGTGACGGCAGGCTCTTCATCCAGCATCTCCGCCACCTCATCGAGAAAGCGCGGCTCTACATCCACATTAAAGAAGGCAGACACCTGGAGTCCGACCTTGCCTGGGTTAATGACAACAGTGAAGCGTTCGATGATGCCTTTTTCCGACAATGCATTGATTCGTGCTTGTACGGCGACACGTGATAAGCCGATCTGTGTACCAAGGTCAGTATAGGAGATTCGGCTGTTCTGGTGCAGGGCGGCGATGATTTTGCGATCCATCTCGTCCAGGTTGTACATTTGCGGAATCTCTCCACCTTTGGAGGGACGTCGTTGTGACATATTCGTGGGACCACCTTTTCGTTTTCCTATATGCAATAGCATTGCAGCATTCATAGTTTAATGACGAAACGTAATCGTAGTCAACCAATTTTATTGAAATTGTTGAAGATGCACGATATATTCCCTTCATTTTGTCGTGAGTGTGCTTGTTACTGCGAATTCAGGATTTTAGGTGATCCCAGTGTACAAAAATTTTTTCGCAATAAGTACAGTTAGAACCGGTTGTTTTGACATGATTTTTAATTAAGGATCTGTTTTTAAGTCTTTAATTAAATCAATCAATTCCTTTAATGTTGGATCTAAGATATCAAACTTCTCTTTGATACTGTCCATAAGATATTTTAGCAACATAAAAGTAATGACAATTAGAAATCCAAAATTGGGGATGAGTTGAATAAATGTATCGATATCCATATGTAATTCCTCCTCTCTTCTCATAAATATAGGAAAAAAACACGAGGATTTTACAACTTTTAACTGGAATAAAACGGAGTTTTTCATATAATTATATAAGAACAAATGTTCCTTTTTTTGTTTTTTTTGGTAGTAGAAGTGCTCTTCTTTTTACCTATATAGTGAGGTGATGTCTTTGGAGATAACGAAAGAAAGATGTAGATCTGAACTTCAGAAGATGGCCTGGAGAATGCAATACAGAGCAAAAATAGCTAGAACTAGAGAATTTGGAATGGTTTATGATTCAAGCACCATTAATTCATTTGAGGACGATGCTGTATCCAGAATGTATGTCGAAGAGATATGCTCACTTATTCCATCAGATGTAGGGAAGAGAATCATTCATGATGTCTATCTTTGTGGTAAGTCAGAAAAAAAGATTTCAGCAGATCTACAAATTTCTCAACAAGGGGTAAATAAATGGAAAAGGAAAACATTGAATATTCTATTGAAGAAATTGAGTTCATGAATCTTGTAGAACAATTTCTTTGTTTTAGTGATAACAGCAGCCTCTATAGTCTTGTGATTTTACTTTTTTAAACATGAGACACATTCATAAATCTCCCCATATGGTGGAGATTATTTTTGTTTGGATTGGTTTTATTGTTTTCTGTCTTCTGCTTCATAGCATAAAGCAAAAAATAAAAAGTTAAAGGTGTAACTTATTTGGGTATTCAGCGTTTATAACGATGAATGGGAGGCGTTTCAAAAATATGAAAAAAAAGATTGTTTTTTCAGTATTAACTACCGTTGCGGTAATGTCAGGGGTGCTGGGCTCAGCATACGCAGCAGGAATGATCAAATTGAATGTGAACGGAACCCAGTTGCAAACGGATGTAGCTCCGAAAATGGTGAACAACCGTGTCATGGTTCCGATCAGTTTTGTGTCGAAAGCGCTGGGTGCATCAGTCTCATGGAACGATAAAACGCAGACTGTTTCTATTCATACCACAGGTATCCCTTACGAAAATGTGTGGGATGAGAACATGAAGGATATTGGTCCCTTTGGATTAGCAGGTATTAATAATACAGTGCAAGTTTTCATGGCTGGAATGGATACGGGCATTGAAGATCTCTTAAAGGAATCAACACTCAATATGGATGTGGATCGTTTGAAGCAGGAGCACTTCTCTATGGGACCAACGATGTTATCCACCAAGATTTTGGATATGAAAACTCTTAAAAAAAATAACCAGATACCAGAGTATTTAGTTAGAGTAGGCATTCAGGCAGGTGGAGATGAACTGAAAGTAGAATATTGGGATCTAACTGTCACACTGGCTCCATACGTGGATAATGGAACAACCGTCTCGACTGGAGGAAAGATGGAGTATGTAGTCACCAAACGGGAAGTTGTGAAAACTGTTCCAGTACGTGTGCAGCGTGTATTTCCTGGGTTCAGATTAGAAGAGTCAAACTAGATGCATCCCTTAATTCGATGAAAAGAAGATGTAAAGAAACAGAGGCGATGCTTAACCCATCGCCTCATATCTATAGGTTAAGCCCGTAACGCTTGCGCTTACAGCTGCAGATTTGCATAAAGAAGCCCAAGATTTTGTAAGCCCTATACCTGCACTGCCTTTGGCAGCAGCAGTGTTACCGTGGTTCCTTCGCCGGGTTCTGACGATACACGCAGCGTGCCCCCGGCTCCGCGGGCCCGTTCCTCCATACTGAAGAGTCCAACCCCGTGCCCGGCATTGTTTTTGTTAAATCCGGCTCCTTGATCTTCAATAATCACGAGAGTAAGCTCTTCTGTATCCTCTACGTTAACGCGGGCTTCCGCTACATCAGCGTACTTGGCGATGTTCGTTAACGCCTCCTGAATAATCCGGTAGATGGCAATTTCCTTGTTCATGTCCAGACGTTTGCGCAAGCTGCATTCAAGCTCAACCTCAATACCGTAATGTCGGGTATAGTTCTCGACATAGGTTCGGATGGCAGGAACAACGCCCAGATCATCGAGCACGGATGGTCGCAGCTCCCAAGCCATGCCGCGCACATCCTCCATGATGCGGGTGACCTGCTGTCTTAATGCCTCCACCCCCGAATTGGCCTGATCGGCCAGCAGACGGTCCATCTGAATGACCAGGGAGAACAGACTTTGCCCGATTCCGTCATGAAGCTCACGGGAGATGCGCCGCCGCTCTTCCTCCTGAATGTTCATGACCTGAGACATCATCTGCTGCAGCTCGGCCTCGACCTGCTTCAGCTTGGTGACCTCACTGCGCACAGCCAAGTATTGATAAGGCTCGCCGTCATTATCAATGAAAGGCACAATGGTTGTATTCACCCAGTAGAAACTGCCATCCCTCGCCTTGTTGCGAATCTCGCCATGCCAGACCTTGCCCGAAGAGATGGTATCCCATAACGTCTTCATAAAGGTTTTACCGTGATACCCCGAGTTAATAATGCGATGATCCTGACCAATCAGTTCCTCGCGGGTATACTGTGAAATCTCGCAAAATTTATCATTCACATACTGGATTTTACCTTTACGGTCGGTCAACGCTACAATGGAGGACTCATCCAGTGCAAATTTCAGGTCACTCAGCTGGTGCAGCGAGCCTTTTAATTTACTACGGAACTCATTATCGGAGATATGCTCGTCAATCTCGTCAAGCAGCAGCCGCACTGGCTGGTCGGCCAGTCCGCTGAGTCTGTTTTTGCGCGGCTTATTCAAAGTTCAACAGCCCCTTTTTCATCGCAAACTTCACGAGCTCCGGTCTCGTGCGCAGGCCAAGCTTTTCCATCAGATTGCTCTTGTGGGATTCAACGGTTTTGACACTAATCACCAGATGCTCGGCAATTTCCTTGTTGGCATACCCCTTGGCAATCCAGGCCAAAATTTCTTTCTCGCGATCCGAGAGGGTGTCATACGGCCCGGCATTTTCCTGTTTGGCTTTATCCAGATATTCACTCATCAAGCGCTTGGTTGCACTTGGATACAGATAGGCACTTCCGTCCGCTACAGAACGAATGGCAGCGAGCAATTCTTCATGTGGCGCACTTTTGAGAATGTACCCCGAGGCTCCTGCATGAATTGCTCGAAACAAGTATTCCTCATCATCATGCATCGTTAGAATCAAAATGGCGATATCCGGCATTAATTTCTTTAGCTCGGCTGTCGCGGTTAAGCCATCCTTGCCCGGAGGCATGCTGAAATCCATCAGGACGACATCTGGCTGTAGCTCCTGTGCTTTGGCAATGGCTTCGTCACCATCCGCAGCGTCTCCAACAATATGTATATCATTCTTTCCTTCAAGCAGGGCAATCAGCCCGGAGCGTACCACTACATGGTCATCTACAACTAATAGTCGAATCACAAACATTTCCCCCTGTCCGCTTCCTACATCTACACCTATCATACCAAAAAAAAGAGACGCTTCAGAGGTTAATCTCCGAAAAGTCTCCGCGTAATGTGTAATCCAGGTCATGTTACGGTGGAATAGGGTTCAGGTTATGCTGAATCCAGGTAACATTTCGAGTGCTGTTCTAATCCAGCCGTGGTTGCTTCGCTCGTCAGGCAGCATATAGGTTAGAACTCATAGGTACTGCTCCATTTGTCTGGCCGCCTGCTCTGTTTGCATCACCATCTCGGGGGAAAAGGTACACGGCGTTCTGCTTCCAACAAGGAGAACACCGCCGGGCAGAAGTCCTTCACGGAACATAGGCACGGCTACAGCACATACCAGTCGTTCAGCAAGCATAAGCGGGCAGCGCTCCGGGGTGAATTCACCGCGGGACTGCTCATCCAGCATTACCGTACGCCCGGTTCTTAACGCTGTGCCTACCAGATCTTGTCCAGGGCGCATCGCCATCCGTTTCACGCGTTCATTGGTTGCTCCGAACGTGTATTTCCAGCGCAGCATGGGTCCAGACACGCAGGCCATTCCGCAAAAATCACCAGCGGTATTCTGACAGAGGCCGCTCATCATCTCCTGAACGGCAGATGAGACTTCATCATGCATGAGGGACACTTCCTTTTTTCGGATCAAATTGACGGTCTTCACGTCACTCATCTTTATCAAGTGCTTTATTATGATCGTTCATCGTTCTGACTACATATTAGTAACCTTGAATCAAGGCTCGTTTAATCGAAAAAGCATACAATCAGGTTATTACGATGTTAGTTCTATTGTAGACGGTTTCGTTAACCTTGTAATTCAGGGAAAACCCCTATTTACGTTCTGGAAAATGCTGAACCTGGGCTTTGGATTATTATCGGAGGGGGAAAGTGGCGGCGGGCAGACGTGGAAATAGGCTTGAAGCTCAAAAAACAGAAGGCAGGTTGGATGTGGAATGTCATATGAGGACAGGATTCGTTTAGCGGTTATGGGCAAGTTGTGACTTTTCTCACAGCGAATTCGGGGAGTTTCCCGGCAAAGATCAGGTAATCCCCCGATAACCTTTTGCACCCTTTCACGGTATGATGGAATCACAAGGAAACACCGAGGGGGACGAAATTAATGGGTACAGTATTTGTGGAAAGAGCAACCCGAAAGGCAGAACAGACACATGCGGAGGCGGACAAAATGACTCAAAAAACAGGTGGCATCCTGTCGTTCGTTACACCGGAGCAATGGAATATGATTGAAGAGAAAATGCAGCCTAAACGGGTAAAATCGGGATACAGTCTCTTTCTGGAAGGCGATGAAGCCGGATATTTGTACTACATTCGTTCGGGACGTGTGAAGCTGACCAAATCGACGGAGGATGGTAAAGAGATCATTCTGTCGATTCAGCAAAGCGGTGATCTGATCGGTGAGTTTGGTGGCATAGGTGGACTGAATCACAGCTACAGTGCGGAGATGGCGGAAAAAGGAGAGCTGGCCATCATCTCGCTGACGGACCTTGAGAGTGTGCTGAGCAAAAACGGAGAATTGGCGCTGAAATTTCTACAATGGATGGCGCTCGCACAGCGTATTACACAGTCGAGATTCCGTGACCTGCTGCTGTACGGGAAAGCAGGAGCACTTGCCTCGACCCTCATTCGTGCCAGCAATACGTATGGCAGAATTACACCAGACGGTATCGTGCTGGAGATGAAGCTGAATCATACAGAGCTGGCCGAGATGATCGGGGCAACCCGCGAGAGTGTTACACGCATGCTCGGTGCATGGAAAGAGCAGGGCACGCTGGATATGCTGGACGGCAAATTAATGATTCGGGATATGGCTGCACTCCGTTGTATGTGCGGATGCCCTTCGTTCCCAAGCTGTCCGAAAGAGCTATGCCGACTGTAGTAGATTTTGTGCGTGACGGGAGACGGCAAAAATAAGGCTTGTTGGCAAGGATATAGAGCGTATGAAACCGTGAACAATGCTGATCGCGGGGAATGTGGCTAGTTTTTAGAGAGAACGTATGGTGTGGATAGAGGTTAGATGTGTGGTGCAGATAGTAGAGCGCTTGGATCGAAGGGGAGAAACTAGATCGGAACGGTAAAAGGGATGAAGCAGCTCGCGCTGTTTTGTCCCTTTTGTCATGTAATGCTCCAGTATTCTGGTGTGTTGTTATGGTTCTGTGCAGTTCTGTACAGGCAGTGTCCCATGCTTCGCTGTTCCAGGCTCAAGTGTCTCAACAGCTTGGTGCACCGTCGTTTTTAAATGCCCATGTTCCAGTTTCACACGTGGAGCTACTCCAATGCTCTAGCAGCAGCGCTCCAGTAATCTACGTTCTATCTGACCACCTGTGGCTAACGATCTCAGATGATCTTATGTGGTGTTTTTTGACCCATCTGAAAATGTAACGATCAGGAGAAACGTTATTTCCAGCATTTTGCTGAAAAAAGCAGGTTTATCGCGGATTCTGGGTGAAATAGCGTCACTGGTGATCGTTACAATTTCGAGCTGTGGTAAAACGCCTAGATAAGGTTTCTGGAGATCGTTAGAATTTCGAATGCGGCTTTTGCGCCTTGCTGGATCACTGATATTAGCATATCACCACAGATCAGTACCACGAACCACAGCACATCACCAGCCCTCACGGCACACGATAACGCGCACCACAACACAACCTAACCTAACCTAACCTAATCTCCTGGGATCAACTTACGTTATAGTTTATTCCAGCTCCCGATCCAGCATGGAGTAGAGCACAGAATTATGATATGAGCCTTTGTAATGCCAGTGCTCGCGCAGCACACCTTCACGCCGCATGCCAAGGCGCTGCATGACCCGCTCGGATGCGGGATTCTCCGGTCGGCACTTGGCATAGATTCGATGCATGCCAAGCTGCCTGAAGCCAAAATGAAGCAGTGCGCGGCAAGCTTCAGTAACATAGCCCTTCCCCTGATAGGCGGGATGTAAGACATAGCCAAGCTCTGCATTGTTTTGTTCCGCAAGGTGCAGCCCTGCACTACCGATGAGCAGGCCTTCTTTTTTCAAAACAATCGCCAGTTCATATGCCTCCCTCGGCTCAGCCTGCTGCATGCGAATGACGTCCTGTACGTAGGCTTGTGTATCCTCCTCGGTATTCGGTCCCCATGCGGTATGCGCTGTCACTTCGGGTATGGACGTGTACGTATGTATAGCTTGCCAGTCACGTTCTCCAATTTCACGGATGAGCAGTCTTTCGGTTCCCAGCTGCATGTTTACACGCTCCTTTGACTCAATTTCCAATCTGATCCTTGGTTGTCGCTTTTACTGATTTTATCGCATTCGATCCACGCAAAAAAGCCCATGCTTGAATTCAGAGATTGAATTCCTCATGGGCAATCCGGATTAAGGTCAGGCTTCATAGTGTAGCTCGCTCACAGAACACGGGCGTAGCTGTATGTTTATTGTGGTTGTTTGCATGTTGCTGCAGGATATGTGTAGGACAGCTTGCGAATGATCTCCTTTTGCCATCTCGTATCACCCAGGTTGGTTGCCAGGTTCAGAAGATCCAAATAATCGTCGAGCTGCAGATCAGCCTTTTGCAGAGTTGTATTCATTCGATGTTCGTTCCCCTTTATCTATAAAGTCTTGAGCATGTCGCGGTCAGTAGATTGAACAATTTAACGATAAACAAGCTCAATAATGATAATCATTATCACATATATACTGTTTATTATGCATCGAACGTTGGGAAAATGCAATGCCTAACTGCCTCAGACTCAACTTTTTTCGTTCAAAAGGCTCATCCACAGCACATATGGAATATATACACCCAGGTAAGCAGCCGGGGCCAGAAACCAGCCGTTCAGCAAAAAGTGGTGAATTTCCGTGGTGAACGTGGTCATATGGGCATTCGTTGCATATACGTCACTGGCGAGTACGGTGGCTGCACTATAGAAGCAAAGGATGGCAAGCAGATGGAACAGCCGAGCTGCCCGCCTGAATCGAAGTGCAATATAGGACATGACTAGCGGAACGATAATCAGAAGTAACAGAAAAATCAGCTTCATATGGCATTCTCCTTCGGAAATGAGAGGTAGGTCCAATCCTCTAAACTATCATCTGAACAATAGTCAGTATCGACGAAGGATAGCGGGCGCAAACTTTTTTTCAAAAAATTTACATAAACAAAGAGGAATTCATCATGTGAAGCATTAAATTAGAAAAGGGACAAGCTCAAGCCTGACCCGAATGATGCTGGAACATAACAGGTCGATGAAACACAATGTCCAACAGACGCTAAGTCAAACGAATCACCCATCAAATGAAACAAGTCACAGCATGTACAGGCATCCAATGATACGGAGGAGGAGAAAGGGTATATGAAAAAGGCATTAAGGCAGCACTGGATGGGGACATTCCTGGTTTTTATCCTTATGGCAACAACGCTATTGGCTCCGGGTATTCAAGCCCCGGTTCAGGCGGCAGCACCACTTACCGTGTCACAGGCTATTGCTGCTCAGGGCGGCGGAGGTACGGCAACTGTCGAGGGTTATATTGTCGGACATGCAACCGGGTCACTTACGGCCAAGTTTACCTCTCCGTATGCGAATGATTTCAATGTGCTGATTGCGGATTCCGCATCGGAGCGCGCAAGCGCCAAATTGCTGGATGTGCAGGTATCCTCCTCGTTCCGTGCGCAGTACGGACTGGCCTCCAACCCGAGTCTGGTAGGTCAAAAAATTATCGTGACCGGAACACTTGGCGCTTACAACAGCTATGCCGGGATCAAAAATCCAACCTCCATCACCTTGTCTTCAGGAACCACGAACCCTGATCCAGAGCCAAATCCAAATCCAAATCCAAATCCAAACCCGAACCCGGGCACAACCCTGCCGGATGGTACAGGCAAAAAAGTGCTGTTCGATAACACTCACGCCCAAACGGCAGGTGCAGCGGACTGGATTATTGATGGAGCCTTTTCAGACTTTGCGAATGGTTTGCGAAACGCAGGCTTTACCGTGGATCAGCTGGAACGCAGCATCCCGTATACATTTGGTGAGCAAGCATACACCTATAATAAATTGAAGGACTATGACGTGTTTGTCATTGGCGAAGCCAACGTGCCATTCAAGGCAACAGAGCAGGCTGCGCTTCTGCAATATGTGCAGAACGGCGGAAGTATCTTCTTCATCTCGGATCACTACAACGCCGACCGAAACAAAAACCGTTGGGATTCCTCCGAAGTGTTCAACGGCTATCGCCGCGGGGCCTTCCAGAATCCAGCGAAAGGCATGTCCTCCTCGGAAGCGGAATCACCAGCCATGCAGGGTGTAATCAGCTCCGATTGGCTTGGTACCAACTTCGGCGTTCGATTCCGTTATAACGCGCTGGGCGATGTCAATGCCACGGATATTGTAGCGCCATCCCAAGCTTTTGGCATTACGACAGGGGTACAATCTGTAGCCATGCATGCCGGATCAACGATTGCAATCATGGACCCGAGCAAGGCCAAAGGCTTGGTGTACGTGCCCAGCGGTGTATCCAAATGGAATAATGCCGTGGATCAGGGCGTATATAATGGCGGCGGACGAGCAGAGGGGGCTTATGCGGCGATTGCCAAGGTAGGCGCAGGCAAAGCAGCATTTATCGGTGATTCCTCACCAGTTGAGGATGCAACGCCAAAGTATTTGCGTGAAGAGACTGGAGCAACGAAGAAAACGTATGATGGCTTCAAAGAAGTAGACGACGCGACCTTCCTTGTAAACACGGTGAAATGGCTGGCAGTTAAAGAGAGCTATACGAGTCTGTCCCAAGTATCAGGATTGACACTGGATACAGCGACAAGCTTGCTCTCGATGGAGACACCAGCAAGCTCCACCGAACCTCAGCTTGAGCCATGGGCCGCTCCTGCTTCAGGCTACAAGTGGTATGATCCAACGACATTTAAAGCAGGCTCGTACGGCAAGGCTCAATAAGAGGGAGCTGTCTAACGAAATATTTGCGTAAACGTTCAGAAAAAAGGACGAGGTACAAGGATAGGATGTACAAGGTTTTCAGAGCACGATGAAAGGCCTGATCGCAGCTGGCGGTCAGGCCTTTTGGAATGCAACTGAAGTCCGACAGCTTACGCCTGAATAATTGTTCTCTTTTGCGGGGAAGGTATGGGTACTAATCATGGCGTTCGAGTTCAGTCGGCCCGAGCGCGGTGGAGGGCTGGCGGCAGACAAGTACATCAGAAGAGGGAGGCGGCACAAGATGAATCAGCTTGCAGGACGAGCAGACTGTGATAGTTCCGTGATGCGGCAGAAGCTGAAGGCAGACCTGCATCGTGTAGCAGAACGGATGAATCTGACGTTATCCCGTTTTGACCATGACAGTGTCTGTTTGCTGGCACAGTTCGCCGAGATTCGGGCCGAGATCAAGCACATTGAGGTGCTCGCTTCTTCATTTTATCTCGATTGTTATCTGTCTCCGTTTACCGAAAAATTTGCCGAGCTGACATCCAGCGTGCAGCATCTGTCGGATCGCAAGTACGGTGCGCTGATTGTCATCGAACGGGAGGTGCCGCTGGACACAATGATTCATTCCGGCGTAGCGGTGGATGCCAAAGTAACCCATGCCCTGCTCGAATCACTCTTCATTCCGGGTGCACCGTTGCATGACGGGGCTGTGCTCATTCGAGGCAATCAGATCGTATCGGCTGGGAATGTGCTGCCTGTATCCCAAGTTGACGCTCCTGAACGAAAGCTGGGTACAAGGCACCGGGCAGCGCTCGGATTAACCGAGCTGACGGATGCGGTGGTGCTGGTGGTGTCGGAGGAGACGGGGCAGGCTTCTTTTGCGGTAGATGGGGCGTTACATCCCATTAATGTGGTCGAAACATTGCCTTAATAAATGCGGTGTGTTCCTTGGATTGGAGTTGTGCAGGAATCAAAGGAGCTGAAGGAGGTTCGTGCCGGTCACCGAGTGACAGGAGGAGCCTCTTTTTGTTTGTTATGAGTACCGGTAATGCCATGATAATTCGAATGAATCGCGCAGCACTCAACGTTGACATTGTGATGTGATTTTGCACAAACTGGTTGGATATGGGTACAATAGAGAGTGGAGCGTTAATAGGAACGCTGCGATTTATCGTAAAAAAGGTTAGAGGAGACGGTTAACACATGAGTTGGTTTGAAGCAATGGAGCAATATGATTATGAGGAGCTGGTCCTGTGCCAGGATCGAAATTCAGGTTTGAAGGCCATTATTGCTATACACGACACAACACTTGGGCCTGCGCTTGGCGGTACACGGATGTGGACATACGCTTCAGAGGAAGCGGCCATTGAAGATGCGTTGCGTCTTGCGCGGGGCATGACATATAAAAATGCAGTATCCGGGCTCAATCTGGGCGGCGGCAAAACAGTAATCATCGGAGATCCGCGTAAGGACAAAAATGAAGCGATGTTCCGTGCCTTCGGCCGCTACATTCAAGGCTTGAATGGCCGTTACATCACCGCCGAGGATGTGGGAACCACGGAAGAGGACATGAATCTGATCTACCAGGAGACCGATTATGTCACAGGCATCTCATCGAGCTATGGTTCATCAGGCAATCCTTCCCCGGCT
The DNA here is from genome assembly GCF_003217495.1 of Paenibacillus barcinonensis. Lineage (GTDB taxonomy): Bacteria > Bacillota > Bacilli > Paenibacillales > Paenibacillaceae > Paenibacillus > Paenibacillus barcinonensis. The sequence continues at coordinate 31,851 of NZ_QJSW01000031.1, forward strand.
ACCGCCTATGGTGTGTATCGCGGTATCAAGGCAGCTGCCAAGGAAGCTTTTGGCACCGACCTGCTGGAGGGCAAAATGATTGCCGTGCAGGGTGTGGGCAACGTAGCGATGCATCTGTGTAACTATCTGCACGAGGAAGGTGCACAACTGGTCGTCACAGATATTCATGATGCTTCGGTGAAGCTGGCGGTTGAGCGCTTCGGGGCGAAGGCGGTTGATCCGGCAGACATTACAGGAGTCGATTGTGATATCTATGCGCCATGTGCGCTCGGCGGCACGATTAATGATGACACGCTCAAGACACTCAAAGCCAAGGTTGTGGCGGGCTGCGCGAACAATCAACTGCTTGAGCCACGTCATGGGGATGAGCTGTATGAGAGAGGTATCGTATACGCACCCGATTATGTTATTAATGCGGGCGGTGTAATCAACATTGCCGATGAGCTGAACGGATATCATGCGGAGCGGGCATGGGCGAAGATTGGAGAGATTTACACAACGCTGGAGAAAATTTTTGAAAGCTCCCGTACCGAAGGCATAGCAACTTACGTTGCTGCGGACCGGCTTGCAGAGCAGCGGATTGAGATGATGAAGAACACGCGCAGCACCTTTCTACAAAATGGACATCACGCATTAAGTGCACGCAGACTGCGGAAATAGGCTTTGGCATAAAGGGCCAATCCTGATGATTAGGCCAAGCGTAAGAGACACCCGAAAAAAACTTCTCGGGTGTCTTTCGTTCATATACTTTTGGAGAATTCAGATGATTCGAGTCCTCGTTTGGTTGTGGCGTTTTTTTCAATATACCAGAGAAGAACCATACACAGCGCATAGAACAGGCTGATACCCAGAATAATGATCCATACACTTTCCATATTCACGCTTCGAATGAACAGGCCGGTCAGATAAGGGCTAAGTGTGTAGCCCAGACAACCTACGAACAACAGCAGGCCGTTAAATCTCCCCTGGTGAGTGTCAGGTACCCGTGAAGCTATATACAGATTGATATTGGTCTGCACCAGAATCTCCCCAATGGTCCATAGCATCGTGGATGCTGTAACAATAGCGAAATGAGGCCAATCCCCGAGCAGGTACAGCGCTCCAAATCCGATTCCGTAAAAGAGAGCACCCGCTGCAATGGAGTTCAGAGCGGTAAAGCTGCGCGTCACAGACAACACCAGCGTGGTCATGAGAATAACACTGATCGCATTAATGGTCATGACCGACCCATAATAAGCTGCGCCATTCTCACCGAAGGTTTGATTCATCTGTAGCGGCAGGCTGAATGAATACTGCATGTAGATAAAGTAGTTAAGAAAGGACACCGCGATGAAAAAAACAACGAGCGGATTTTTCAGCAGCATAGGGAACAGGGGCGACGGCAAGGATTCCGATCCTTGTTGCTGCTGCGTGTGATGGTGCGAATCACCAGTTGCAGTCTGAGTTGCTTGCTCACTCGAACCGACATGAACCTTTTTCAAGATGATGAAGGTAGAGATCAGGAATACCGTGCCAATGCTCAGAAAGACGATATGCACGTAATCCTTAATAAAAAAACCGGCAATCAGTGGCCCGAGCGCAATACCGAGATTAGCTCCAAGATACATCAGGGAAAAAGCAGATTTTCGCTCCTTCTCCTCCGGGCACAGTTGAATAATTAAGGCGTTATATGCAGGACGTGTAATACTGATGAAGAACATGACGGCTATCAGCAAATAACCGATGGTCATCGTGCCTGACCAGAAGGCGCAGCTAATGATCATAAGGGCTGATAACACTTGGCCTGAGACAATAATGGTTTTTTTGCCGATCAGATCACTTAAATAGCCGCCAAGCAGTACACCGGGACCACTAATCAGAGCCGCCATGGATACAAAGATGCCGGCACTAACTACACTCATACCCATCTGTAGAGTAAGCACCAACGTAATGAGAGAGAAGATAAAATCTCCTGTGCTGTTAATAGTTCGTGCCAAGCAGAGATAATAGATGTCGCGGCTGAGTCCCGCGTATGTTCTGAATAAAGACAATCGTTTCATTCCTCCTCATGAAAACCCAATACCACAAACACAAACTAACAATAAGAGCGGAGTGTACTCCGCATCTGTCCGTTATCTTATACGTTTTCGGGAACGGCGACCTCAATGACGAATCGGTCATACATATCCACCAGCGTCTGACGTAATTCCTCGAACGAATTGCCCTCTACAATGGCGAACCCTGATCGGGTCATCGTATCGTTGACATCTCCAGCTTGCTGCCCTACTTCATAAGAGACATTGAAGTCAATAATGCCCGGTACATCCTTATAATCTTCTCTACCTGAGATATGCTGGATCACCCCTGCACGGGAAGGGAAGCAGATCATACCCGTGAATTTGTTGCTGGTTTCCTGCTGTGTGAAGGTATACGTGCCAAGTTCCAAATCCGTAACCGCTTCAAAAAGATCTACACCATGCGTGTTCCGAATACAAGGCGGCATGACATGTGACCCCCCGATTCTTGCCCCAATCTCACCGAAAACGACTTCTCCTCCCGGTGTGAGGAACAGCTCGGCATGGGTTACAGATTGGTTGATACCAAGTGCGGCAATGACTTGTCTGTTAAGGTCCTGAATACGGTGGATAAAATCCGCTTCTGTATCTTTGGGGAATGTAATGCTGGCCGGAGGTTTCTGCTGCGTTGCGATATCCAAGCAGTTGTAGAGGTATTGGGAAACGGAAGCAAAGACCACTTCTCCCTTGCACACAATGGAGTCACAATGGAACTCTGTACCGTAAATGAACTCTTCAAGCAGATCACGTTGCTGCTCTTGTCTTGTATGCTGCAAGTAATGTAACAGCTCTTCCATGCTGGAGAGTTTAAACGTGTTGATGCTTCCGTAACCGCTGAGTGGTTTTACAATGATGGGGAAGCCATGTGTAGCGGAGAAGCGAAGATAGTCCTGTTGCTGGAGCGCAATGGCCGTTCTAGATGTACGAATTCCGCGCTGATGCAGCATTTGCTTCATAATCCATTTGTTACGAACTGCCTCGGCCTGATTGCGCTGCATACCCGGAATGCCGAATTCGGAGCGGAGTTGCCCGCCAATCTCGATGGCATTCTCACCCGGAGTTAACAAAGCAGCAATCGAGTGCGATTGCAGGATTTGCAGAATATGCCCCCGGATAGCATCCACAGATTCCAGATAATCCACGTATCGTATTTCGTCAAAATAAGGTTCAAGCCGCTCGGGATTACGTAATTGATGCCGTTCAATAATCAGAATTTTATAGCAGTCTGTAAACTTGAGTAAGGGTTTTACGAAGTTTAAACCGAATGGAAGCCTGAAATCTGATATGTATACGATTGTTCTCATATGTCCTCCCGGATAAAAAAATGAATGATGAAAATGGTTTTCATAACATTATAGCTCATTATTTTCCATTTACAATACATTTTTTGTAAAAATATTATGCATAGGGATACATATTTTTGTTGCGTTAAAGTGTTAATTGACAGCAGGTATTTTTTGGTATAGTATCGTACCGAATTGGAAAATAAGAGGGAGGAAATAGAAAAAAATGGAGAAAACCAGAGATAAATATGCCATACTGGGTACGTTGGGTGACGATGAAGGATTCCTGACTTGTAGCATGCATATTGCGAAAAAAATGGATAATTCTGATATGATTAAGCCATACCCCGAGTTCGAAGCCGCTGCAGAAGACCTGAAGTCAGGCGAGATTTCCTGTCTGCTGGTGCCCGGAGCGTATCCCAAGCTGAACAGCTTCATTATGGATTCAGATCTGGTGGTCTCCGAAAGCTTTGTAGAGAAGATCCCTGCACTGGTACTGTCCGGCTTTCAAGCCATCTGTCCAGAGCAGATTGATACGATTTTTCATCATCCGGCAACTACATATTTGTTATCTGAACTGAATATTGCCTATAGAGAGAACAGCACGGTATCTTCCAACCCTGAGGCCTGCAGGAAGGTCATACTGAATATAGAAACCTCCATTGCGCTCACGAACCAGCTCTGTGCAGATCATTATGGACTGGTCACTTATAAAGTGCTGCGCGAGGGAATTCAAATGCCATGGGTATGTTTTACGAAAAAACCACAGAGGGTGAACGCACTCGTATGAAAAGAATTGCAATTATACTGGATAAAAATCTGGAGCAAGGAGCTGCAGCCAATGTGGCAGCCCTGCTTATGGGACAAGCTGCCCTAAATGAACCAGGGTTATATTCGGATCAACCTGTTCTGGATCAGAGCGGTGTTCAGCACGCAGGTATCCGATACAGCACAGTTATTCTGAAGGCAGGGGAGAATCAACTGATCAATCTGGTCAAAGTCTGCTCCGAAGATAACGACAGTTTGAGACATCTTGTTTTTACACAGACGGGGCAGTCCCTGAATAATGCCTTTGAACAATATGCAAGTGAGATCGCAGCAATGGCATTGGAGGCGACCAAGGTCGTAGGTGTCATTGTGTGGGGAGAGGACGAGTCCGTTCGGGCAAAGACCAAGAAATTCAGTGTGATGAAATAAGGAAGGTCTGGGGGATACGCTTCAACGTTTGGTACAACAGCAGGATGTTGCGGCTGGCTGGAACGGAAGAGAGCAGAACAGATCAGCGCGGCTTGACCGTGCGGGGTACAAATATAGCGAGAAGGGCAGAAGCTATCCTATGGATAGGCCTCTGCCCTTGCTTTGTATAAGGGAATTTTTTAGATGAATGCTCTGCATACGGTGATGAAGATGCAGATCGGAAGGAGGATAAACGGCAGCATGGAAAGGTAAAGATAGAAGCATAGACTGGTATGGGCAAGACAAAGGCAAAGTTAAAGTTATAGGTATAGGTATAGGTATAGGTATAGGTTATGTGCTGCTTACAGCCGTGATCTTTTTCTCCGTGAAATAATAGATCAGCGCCAGAAGTGGCATGATCAGGCCAATCAACGTTGTAAGACTCCAGCCACCATGGGCATAAGACCAGCTTCCGAGCGAAGAACCGATGGCACCGCCGATGAAAAAGATCGACATAAACAGACCATTCACCCGCCCCCTTCCTTCATTACCAAGGGAATAGATCACCCGCTGACCGAGCACCAGATTGCCTGAAACAGCCATATCAAGAGTTATAGCGATAACGATCAGTAGAATTAACGAGGCTGTGGAATGGCTCTGGAACAGATAGGCAAGACCAAAGGAAACGATAGCAATAACGATAGCGGCCCCGGTAAGTACCCGGGTAAAACCGCGATCTGCCCATCTCCCGGCGATCGGAGCGGCTATAGCACCGCCTACCCCTGCCAGAGCAAACCAGGCAATGCCCTGCTGAGACAGTCCAAAATCGCTCGCAAGCCGAAGGGGTACTGTTGTCCAGAACAGGCTGAATGCACCGAACAGGCTGGCCTGATAGAATGCCCGCCGACGTAGCATAGGCAGTGTTCGGAGCAGGGTGCCGAGGGACGTAATTAATTGTCTATAGGTTAAGCTTGGTTCAGGCTGGCGAACGGGAAGTGCTCGTGATAGAAGCAGCATGAGCAGGGCGATCACAATCGCGGAGAAGGCAAACACCGCCTGCCATCCCAAGGCGCTGGTGATAAAGCTGGCAACAGGACGGGCAAGCATAATGCCTAGCAGCAGGCCGCTCATGACATTGCCAACCACCTGTCCGCGCTGTTCTTCGGAAGTCAGGTACGTGGCATAGGGTACGAGAATCTGTGCCACAACGGACCCGACGCCAATAAGCAGTGATGCGGTCAGGAAAAGAAAGGCACTGGTTGAGAAGGTAGCAGTTATCAGTGCCAGAACGAGTACGATGAGAAAGAGCACAATTAAACGCCGATTTTCAATAATATCGCTGAGCGGCACGATGAACAGCAGACCAATAACGTATCCAATCTGTGTCAGCGTCACAATTAATCCGGCTGTGGCAGAAGAGAGACCTGTGGTGGCGCTAATTGGTCCAAGAACCGTTTGAGCATAATACAGGTTGGCTACAATCAAACCGCAGGAAGCAGCGAGCAGGAAAATAATCCAGCCAGGTACAGCAGTCGTAGTACAGTTGGAGCTTTGTTTCTGTGTTGACTTCATAAGTTCGACCTCCGTTAAGGTATAGGATGAGCTAATCAGCTGCATTTAATTATGCGTATTGACGCGCGGGTTTATTTACTGTACGCACCGTTTACTAATTACACCTAAATAATATACGATACGTTTAGTATTGTAAATAGGCAGTTACAGAACATAGTAATTTTACATAGATAGGGCGGAAATATAATGACATTGCTGTGAGCTTAAAAATGTATATTGACGCTGCATTTTAGTATAATGAACGTATCGTTTTGTTAATTTTATTTTTTGTATTTATTTTAGCTGAACTATTTTTACACAAAAACGGAGAGGACAGAAAAAACCTGGAAAAGCGAAGCGGTCGCCTTTATCACCGGATTTTCCCCTTTAATAAAGGGAATCAAAAAAATCTGGGGATAACAGCGATTGAAAGGTTATTCTGTCATTGAAGTGGTTGTGTAATACTTTAGTTCAGCCTATATAGATGATTACAATGGAGGGGTCAGCAATGACGGCAAAAAGAGGGCGTCCGCGCAACATGGAAACGCAGAATGCCATTCTTGCGGCGGCATATGAGCTGCTGCTGGAGGATGGGTTTGCAGCGGTGACCATTGAGAAGATTGCGGAACGCGCACAGGTAAGCAAAGCAACGATCTACAAATGGTGGCCCAGTAAAGGGGCTGTGATTCTGGATGGCTACATGTCTGCGTTAACAGCCAGATTGCCTGTGCCAGATACGGGGTCTGTATATGAGGATGTGCGTCTTCATGCGGGAAACCTGGTTCAATTTCTGACAAGTGCCGAAGGGAAGGTCATTACACAGATTATCGGAGAGGGACAGTCTGATCCAGCTCTTGCGGAAGAATACCGAAGCAGATATATTCAGCCGCGTCGCCGCGAGGCGTGGGGGATTCTGGAGAAAGGTGTGAAGCGCGGCGAGCTGAAGCAGGGACTGGACATTGGACTATATATCGACCTGATTTATGGACCTGTGTTCTACCGAATGCTCGTTACGGGTGAGTCGATGGATGATACGTTTGTGGAGCTGCTGCTAGGCGTGGTATTCAAAGGCATTGGGTCTGAGGCATAGCAAGAAGTGCAGCAACATGTGAGAAGTGAAAGGAAGAGAAGAAGAGCAAAAGGAAAAGGAAGAGGAAGAGGGCAATACGGAGGGATTCCGAATTACCCGGGAAGCGGTTATGTGTGGCAGGGCAAAGTTTTAAACCTGAAAGATCGGGGAGATGGCAGTGGGCCATGTGTCCGTCGCTTTGGGGATGAAGGAATTTTCGTGCTCGTTTAAAACGGGGGGATCATTCCACACTGAACTTGGCAGTTCGCGTCGTAATACAGGAGCCACTTCTGTGGCAAAACGTTCCACTTGCTCCAACTGCTCGCTATGCGTGAGTCCATCAACGCTTATACTGAGCACCTGGTGCCCGTAAGCGGCATGATAATCTAGAATCTTCGAGATCACCTGCTCCGGGCTGCCGATCAAAACCGGGCCGCGGGCAATATTGTCCTCCAGATCCGTAAAAGGAGACTGGTTATGCTGTGCCGCCGCGGTAGCATGAAATGCTTCATAGTACGGCTTGTAGCGACGAATGGCTTCTTCGCCCGTGCTCGCAAGATAGAGGCTGCCAGCACCAGAACCAATCACAGCTTGTTGTGCATCATGACCATAATAAGTGAGGCGCTCGCGGTAATGGTCGATCAAAGCTTTGTATTTGGCCTGAGGGTGGAAGGAATTCGAGGTAAAGAGCGGCTCACCATATTTGGCAGCCAGTTCTGTAGATAATGTGCTCGACGCACTGCCATGCCAGATCGGAATGGTCTTCTGAAGGGGTCTCGGCCACGTGGTCACCCCATCAAGTGCAGGACGATATGTGCCTTCCCAGGTGACATTCTCTTCCGACCACAGCCGCTTCAGCAGATGATAGCGTTCATCCAGAGAGTCCCACTGCTGCTCCTCGCGAATGCCAAACAGCGGGTAATGACGCGGGTCATTGCCTTTGCCGATAATCAGCTCCAGCCGTCCACCCGACAACTGATCCAGCGTAGCGTAATCCTCGGCAACCCGAACCGGATCAAGGATGCTAAGAACCGTAACCGTGGTCAGCAGACGAATCCGTGAGGTGGCCGCAGCAATCGCTGTTAACACAACGGGCGGCGATGAAGACAGGAAGGGTGCGCCGTGTCGTTCACCGATGCCGTAGGCATCGAACCCCAGTCGCTCAGCGAGCTGAGCTTGCTGCAGGATGTTATGGAACTTCTGCTGAGTTGTCAAAACTTCCCCTGTGACGGCATTAGGTAGATTCATCATGAGGCTAAACAAGGCAAATTTCATTGAATGTACTCCCTTGCTTGTATAAAAGTGTCTGTCCGTGTTGTATAATCCTATGGAAATAGTAGGATATTGAGGTTGTGATAACTGTATCATGTTCCTTCTGATTCTTCTAATGGATTTTTTCTATAAGCAATTCGGGACTGGGGCAAGCTGGAGATGTAGAACTTTTTTGCTGGAATAAAAATGTAAAATAATTGCCACGATTGTTATTGACCACTGTAAAATTTAGGATTAAAATTGGTGTAATCATATAAATTCAAATTTCTGGATTTTAATTGTGGAGGTGGGATACATGGAACCTGCAACTACGATACGCTCAACGATTGAGGATTACATCAGGAAACAGGGATATACCCTTCAATATTTTGCAGATATATCGGGAGTGAACGCTGGAACGCTTAGCGCCATTATTAAGGGAACACGCCCCATCGCCATGGCGCAGCTTGATCTGATCACCCAGGGCATGAATCTGGAGGAAGGTTATTTCTACGAGACGTACGGTGCGGAGTGCTTCGTGGAATCGGCTCCCCACTGGCGAAGGCTTGAGCCTTTCCTGCAACGTTGTGCAGAATTGGACAAGCTGGACTGCATCCAACGGGTGATCCAACAAGTAACAGACGATCGCTCCTACATATCGGAACTGTTCGAAATGGCCGAAGGTATGCTGGAGCGCGGACAACAAAAAGCAGCCCGCATGTTATATGAATGCGTAGCCGAATGCGAGAAATACCAGCATTCCGAGCGCCTGGCCCTCTGCCAGTACCGCATCTTCACCCTCTCGCTAGGCCAGAATCAGCATGATAACCTCCGGGCCGCCGTGCACTTCGAGCCTTATATTAATCGGCTGGATGAGGAGAGGCAGTTGGATGCGATTAAGGATTTGGCGAATACGTATGCGTCTCTTCGATATTGGGATAAGTCATTTTCGCTTGCTGATGATCTGGGACGGAAAGCTGAAATTATCCAATCATATACTAAGAAAAAAATAAGCAAAGAGAATAGGGTCACAGCCTACCCGTTATTTGTATATCAGGCGTATTCAAACTTGCTTAAGGCTAATGCATGTGAATGGAAAGGTGATTATACTAACGCACTGGTTTATACAAAAAAAAATGTCGATTTGGCTAAAATTCCAAGTCCTAGCGATGAAGATATGATATATATCAATATGTTTAATAGATGGACTGAGGTTAATACCTACTTATATAATCTAATGATGGGGGACAAAGAGGTTCTCCCGATATATGTAGCTTGGATTGAGCAAAATGAAGAAGAAACACTTACTGCTCTTGTTAAGATTATTGAAGCAGCAAATAATTTTGAGATGGATATAGATCATATTATATTAAAATTTGATAATTCCATTAATTCAATGTTCAGTGATACAAGCTCAACAGAAGGGCACAATGAGCAAATTAAGAATGACCAGTATTCTAAACTTTTATTTGAATTGGCAATGTATCATTTTAATCGAGAGCGATATGCAGAAGGGATGCAAAAGCTTGTCACGTGTTTAAGTTCAGCCATTAGAATTAATAATTCTAATGACATAATACAATGTGTTGCTCTCTTTGAGAGGTACAGGTCTTTTGCATCTCAGGAAATGGAAGTTACCTATCATAATCTAATGGAGGAGGTTAACAGCTATTATGAAATCAAAAAAAATCATGGCTATACTCTTGTTTAGTGTTATGATCCTAAGCACTTTCCCTATAAGTCAAAATAATGTTCAAGATCAAATTTATGTGCCATCAGCACATGGTATTGGGCAAATTTAATTTAAGATACAAGGATTATCTATGGATACTTTATTGGTTTATTTCCGAATGCGGAAGTAAGCCTTTTTGTATTTTCATAGATTGACCGATGTAAAATACAGGATTAAAATAACATTTATTATATGTTATTGAATTATAAGTGATTTGGGTGATGGAGGTGTGATAATGGAATTGGTACCTACAATAAGAGCACATATTGAGAAATATATGAGAGAACAAAATCTCAAGTTGCAGCATTTTTCCGATATTACAAGAATTAATGTTGGGACATTAAGTGCTATTATTAAGGGTAGCAGACCAATGTCTATGAACCAACTGAATCAGATCACTTCAGCAATGGGATTAGAGAAGGGGCATTTCTATGAGAGTTATGGGGTAGAGTCCTTCATTGAATCATCGCCTCACTGGAGACGTTTGGAACCATACCTATACGAGTGTGCTGAAATAGGTAAATTGGATTGTATACAACAAGTTATTACTCATGTGACGGACGATCGATCTTATATAGAAGAGTTATTCGAAGTAGCTGAAGGTTTCTTTGCTAGACGATTAAATGAAGCAGCTCTTATTTTATATGAGTGTGTTGCAGACAGTGAGAAATATCAACACTCGGAACGGTTGGCCCTTTGTCAGTACCGTATTTTCCTGCTTCATAAGACACTGAGCAAATTTGATAATCTTAAAGCGGCAATAAAGTTTGAACCATATATTGATAAATTGAATGAGGAAGTACAGTTGGATGCCATAAAAGATTTAGCTAATTTGTACAGCACATTACATATGTGGGATAAAGTTTGGGAGTTAGCTGAAGAACTAGAAAAGAGAGTAGACTTTCAGCTTAATTTTCGAACCAATAGGCGGAAAAATAAAATGAGGATAGCACTTTATCCGATATTTAGTTATGAGGCTTATGCAAATCTATTAAAAGCATCTGTGTCTGAAAAGCGTAAGCAATATAGAGAAGCTTTAGAGTACACAGATGTTTATGAGAATATTATGAATGAATTTCAAAATCCAACTCGAGAAGAACAAGAATTGATAGAGCGATTCAAGGGCTGGGCTGAAGGTAACCGCTACTTATATAATTTAATGTTGGGTAATATCGAAGTTTTAGGTGCTTATCTAAATTTTTTGGATGCTAATCCCAAAGAGATTTTGACAGCTTTTGTTTACATTGCAAAGGCTGCTAATCAGTGGTCCTACAATATTGATCATGCGTTGAATAGGTTTGAAAATTACATCATCCAAATCAAGGTAGAGAAAAATTCCGAAGGAACATATAACGAGCAGTCTTCGAATCTAAAATATATACTTTTATTCTACGAACTTGCAAAATATAGGTTGAGTCAAAACCAAATTCAGCAGGGGATCGAACATTTAATTACTAGTTTCGAACGATCTGTCTCAAGTAATGATGACATGATGTGTATCAAATGCATTGACTTATACGGAAAATACAGAAACCAAGCCAGTAAGACCCAGGAAGAGCAGTATACAAAACTAATATATAAGTTAAGTGTACCAACTTTTCAATAGTAAATTATCTGGGGAGGACGATGAAGACAATGTCCAATATACGTTCCTATATTGAAGATTTCTTGAAGAATGAGGGATATAAGCTACAGCAATTTTCAAGAATTGCTGACATTAATGTGGGGACATTAAGTGCGATCATCAAAGGAACCAGACTTATTTCAATGAATCAACTAGACCAAATCACATCAGCAATGGGTTTGGAACAGGGGTACTTTTATGAAATGTATGGAGTTGAATGTTTTATTGAATCTGCGCCCCATTGGAGGCGATTAGAACCGTTTTTATATCGTTGTGCTGAACTTGGTAAGCTAGATATTATACAACAAGTCATTACTCATGTGACAGATGATCAATCCTATATTGATGAGTTATTTAATGTGGCAGAGAGTCTCTATAATAAAAACATGAATGAAACGGCACTCATTTTATATGAATGTGTGGCCGCCAGTGAGAAGTACCAGCACTCGGAGCGGTTGGCCCTTTGCCAATACCGCATTTTCTCGCTTCATAAAACACTGAGAAAATATGATAATCTTAATGCCGCAGTAAAGTTCGAACCGTATATTGATAAATTAAATGAAGAAGTGCAATTGGATGCAATTAAAGACTTGGCCAATATTTATTGTGCGATACATTTGTGGGACAAGGTCGATGCGTGGTCACGGGAACTGGAACGGAAAGCTGAATTTCAATTAAAAATGCAATCTCGTAGGCGAAAAAATAAAAGAAGGCTAACAGCCTATCCTCTTTTTACATATACAGCCTATGCAAACTTAATGATATCGACTGTATATGAGACCGGCGGGGAATATGATAAGGCCATAAAGTATATGCAGAAATACATGAGGATAATTGAAATTGAGAATCCTACACAAGAGGATCAAGAAATAATAGATTTATTCAAAAAATGGGGGGAGGGTAATCGACTGTTGTACCAATTAATGCTTGGTCAAGAAAATGTAATCGATGCTTATTTGGATTATATCGAAAACAACCCTTCAGAAATATTAGCTGGATTGGTTAATATTTTGCAGTCGGCTAATCAGTATTCCTTTAACATTGACTATGCTTTAATTCGATTCGAAAATCAGATCAAATTAATTAATACGGATATGCACACTAAAAGCGGGTATAACGATCAAATGTTTAACCGCGTGCATCAAGAATTTTATTATGAATTGGGAAGGTATCAAATGAAAAAACGTAATTATTCATTTGGAATGGATGCCTTACTTGTATGTTTAGAGCTCTCTTCTTTAAGTAAAGATGATCTGATGTGCATTAAATGTTTGGATATGTACGGGGAGTATCGGAGCGAAGCCAATGAAACACAAATGAAAAAGTATAAAAATGTAATAGAAAAGTTAAGCACACCAACTTTTTGATAATGAAATATCTGGGGAGGGGCGGTGAAGGAAATGTCCAATATACGTTCCTATATTGAAAATCACTTGAAAGACAATGGGTATAAACTACAACAGTTTTCAGAAATTGTTGACATTAATGTGGGTACATTAAGTGCGATCATCAGAGGAACCAGACTGATTTCAATGAACCAACTAGACCTGATTACTTCTGCAATGGGTCTAGAACAAGGGTGCTTTTATGATATGTATGGTGTGGAATATTTTATTGATTCTGCACCCCATTGGAGACGATTAGAACCGTTTATATACCGTTGTGCTGAGCTTGATAAGCTGGATATTATTCAACAAGTCATTACTCATGTGACAGATGATCATTCATATATAGATGAGTTATTTGAAGTAGCCGAAGATTTGTATAACAAAGGAATGAAGCAAGCAGCACTTATTTTGTATGAATGTGTGTCTGAATGCGAAAAATATCAGCACTCTGAACGTTTGGCTATGTGTCAGTATCGTATATTTCTGATTAGTATGGGTTCTGACCAAAAAGAAAACAGAAGAATTATTTCAAAGTTTGAACCTTTTATAGAGCGATTAGATCAGGACTATCAATTGGATGCAATTAAGGATTTGGCGAATGCTTACTGGGGGTTGCATGAGTGGAATAAAATGAAGGATTTATCGCAAGAACTTGAGAGACGAGCTAACCTGGCTATGAAACAAACTAAAAAGCGTGGATCTAAATCTCAATATCCTTTCTTCGTATACAAAGCCTATGCCAACTTACTTTTTTCTAACTATTGTGATTATGCTAAAAATTACAAAGAAGCCTTAAAGTACACTGATATATATGAGAAAATCATTGAGAATGAAGCGAAAGTTTATGCAGATTATGAAGTTCTTCATAAATTTAGAGAATGGGCGAAATTCAACAAATGTTTGTATAAAGTCATGATGGGAAGAAAAGAGGTCATCCCTGAATACATCGCTTACATCGAACATAGTGAAGAGGAAATTCTCCCTGCAATGGTCAAAATTCTTCAATCAGCAAATAGATATCAATATGATATAGATGAGGTGCTGATTAGATTTAAAGCTCAAATCGATGCTAAATTCAGTGACGCACGTTCACAAGGAAGATATACTGTACAGAGCTGGTATTATCGAAGAGTGGTGCTATTCTACGAATTGGCCTTTTACTACTTTAACAAGAAGTGGTTTGAACTAGGAGCTGTTTCTCTGTTAACAAGTTTAGAGTTAAGTATTTTTGTCAAAGATGACGTTCTGATCTCAAAATGTGTAAATCTCTATGGGCAGTTTAAGGAGCATTTAACTAATCAAGATCATGATAAATATAAAATACTAGTAGATAATATTTATATAGAAGCGAGTTTATAGTTTAGCCTACTGCAATCAGTAGGCTATTTTTTATGTTTACTTCCTTGAAAAGATAGAGCGCAATGCCTTTTCTAAAGAATTCTTTTTACAATATTATGCAAAACATATTATGTTCTAAAAAGCACTTGTAGTCATGAGATAAACTAATAGCTTACTCATATTGAATGTTTTTCTAGAATGTCCTAGAGGGGTACATGCGATGAGAGAACTAAGTATCTTGAAAGACCAAATCGAGCAAGGTCGGCAAGAGTTGAGTCGCTTGGTAGATCAATATGGAATCCCGAATGTGAAAGTGCTTGAGCAGTCTATGGCGTTGGATGAGCTGATTAATGAATATAATCGATTTACTTTAGGAATGAACATGAGGAAATGAATGATATGATATTTATGCTTTTACCAAATAATTACACATGATAATTTGTATAATTATTCAAATAATTTAAATATAATATTCTTTTGCAAAATATTATATTTTAAAAAAGGGATCAACATACTAGTTCAATTTTTGAAAAGGTTAAATGAATTTTTTATCTATATTAAATAAGGAGGTGAGTGTATGGGAGCAAGTAAACCTGGTAAAGGCAGTAATAAATATCCCGAGCTGACTAGCGGGGATTTCGGTGTTGGAGCAATCAGATTTCAAAATCCTCCAAATACAGGCGGGGGAACAGGGAACACCGGTAGCTGTGGCGTTAATGTTAGTTGTGTACTTTGCTGTTGTTGTGGCAAAGGTGGTGGAGCGGATAATGTACAAAAACAAATTGAACTATAGGACTTTTTTTGATCCCCAATAATTATATTGATTCGAGTGCGGCAATATACGTATTTAGGATATTAGCCGCACTTGAAGTTTAAAGCGGAGGTGTCATATCACTTTGATTACAGAAGAGTACACTACGTATACATTGAATAACTTTGTTATCTATGAAATAAACTCAAATGAACTAGTTTTAATGCATAACTATGGGATAGTGAAAATAAAAGAAGCAAGATTAATAGAAGAAATTAAGAAATGGGATAACAATAATATTAAATCAGTCCATGAAAAAGAACTTATGGATGTTTTTCAAGAAGATTATTCAAATGCTATAGCATTTTTAGAGAGTAATTACATCTTCATTACTAAAGAAGAAGTGAATTTCTCAATAGAAAAATGCATTTTCTTAAGTAATAATGATGAAATACTTAAAGTGTCTCGAGAGTATCTTTTTGAGAACCAAAATATGAAAAATTCAATTGTAAATCTTAATGAAGAATCAAATAGCACACTACTTTCAGAGAAGTATAGTAATACTTTATATGTAGTGTTTATGAATCCTTACAGTAAAGAAATTGCCAGTAAGATTACTTCACTTGTAAGAAGGAGTGAGAACTCAATTTTATTGATGAGCTACACATACAACAACAACTTTTATATTGATTCTCTTTATAGCCCTCAAGCATTTAATCCATGTCATTTTTGCCACATAGGCCACATTGAATCGCAATTACGTGTAGATTCTACTGGGAATATCTCTTATCAGCAAATTATAGATTCGATTTATAAAGATGAACCCAAATTCAAGGTTCATACTCCTCTAAACAAAAATAATATTTTAAATATACTCTCGTTATTAAGTAATAAAATAAGTAAATATTTCACCCTGAAAAATGGTAGAATAATCCATAACGAGGAGTTGCATGAATGTTCTGTATTTGATCTTCAAACAAATAATTACTATACAGATTATTCATTACATTGGGAGCTATGTGATTGCTATGAAAAATAAGTATGTTGGAAGTCTAGAACATAACACAGTGGAAAGGTCTTTCACTGATTACATTTACTCTTGTTATATACCAAAGAAAGTTGAGAACTATATTCTTAAATTTCATCAAAGCAGTACTTTGCTAAAGTTGCCTGATTCCAAGCACCAATCCATCGATGATAACGTAATTCCATGGCTTGAATATGCGCAGTACACAGATATCACTCCTGATTATTACGAACAGAAAATTAATCTTAATACAAGCACAGAAGTGAATGTAATCGGAAGTTACAGATCATTTAACAAAGAAAGAAAGTTCAATTTTGAAGAGTTATCCCAATTATTAAATGATGCTTTTATAAGAGATAAACAAAAAGGGTCTAAAAAATATGGTTCTGCTGGTGCTCTCTATCCCATAGTTCCGTTGGTACTCGTGTTCCAAGATCATGATACTTTAACAAGAGGTGTTTACGTATATGATGGTATAGAACAAACATTGTTAAAAATAAAGTCTTGGGTCAAGGACGAAGCACTCCATATCAAGAAGTATGTCTGTCATGATGCAATAGATCTACCGGAAATTTGTATTGCATATGCAGCAGACTTACGCAGATCAATAATCAAATATCATATCAGAGGGTACAGACATGCTCTAATAGAGGTAGGGGCCATGAGCCAAGTATTTAAAAATTCTCTCCATAAAATGAGTAAAGGTGTCGGGGAGGTAAGCTGGTCTGGATTCAATGATAATGAACTGACTAAACGATGTGGTCTTAATGTGAGATTGTGTCCAATAGTGATGCTTCAATGGTTTGGATACACGGATTCAACAGGAAAATGAGGTCGATATCATGTTGTATTTATCAAATCCTCTTCACTTTAATATACCGGAGCAAAAATTTATTACTGACGACATATACACATCCTTCTCAAGGATTGGGAACTTTCTTAAAAATGGTTATATAGGGCCGGATAGTTCCACTGCAATAGATTTTAATAAGCAACAATCTCTAATCAAAGCTTTTTCAGAAATGATCGAGAGAAGGGCAATATCTGCCGGGGGCATCCCTTTTGATGAGAAGAGTGTTTACGCTATTAATATGGTGAATTCAAGTAGTGTACTTATTAATAAGAAATACTCAACGTATTCATTATCAGGAGAATTCCCAATTGATACTACCGGAACCTCTAGTCATATTTCGTCACAAAAAGCAATTGTTAGTTCTCTCCGAGAAATTATTGAAAAAAATGCCTTATATCTATTTTGGTATGGTAAACAAGGTTCTAAAATTAAACTAGATGTATCTCTGATAAACAAAAATAAGATTTTATCTGGATTAATGTATCAAAAAAATAAAGAAGTTCTTTTTTTTATCAATGAATATTTCTATCCCTTAAAGGTAGTATTTTGTTTTATTCTTTACAAAAATTTCGTTTGCTCTTCTGGGGTGGGTAGCTCTTTTTCCATTGAAGAGGCTATCCTTAAATCCACACAAGAAGCCGTTTTATTACAGTGGAAAGAAGAAAGTAATGAACTCGTTGCTATGTCACGCCAAGTGTTCAAGAAAAAATATGAAAATCAATCTGAGATTATTGATTACTTATCTGTAGGGTACGGAAGTATCTCAACTAGTGATTATGAAAAAACGATGATTGAATTAACAATCTCCAATTTGTTGAATATACTTCCTGCTTGGGTGGATGAGGTATATATGATTCCGCTAAAACAAACGGTAACTACAAAAATTAAATGTATAAAAATCTACTCTCCTTATCTTTTTAATCATATTCCTTTAAAAGAGTACATTAACCTAAGAAACCCTATGAATGTAAATACGATAGATCTTAACGAGCAAAGCATGTTGAAAATACCTAACTGTATTGTAGTGTGATAGAGAGGAGAGAATACGCTTTGATAAATAATCCAGTGAACGGCACACCTTTTATGATTGAAAGGTTTCATATCAAACAAAATTCATTTCTCCTTGACTATTTTCAGAGTGATGTTATTACGTATTCTGAGAATGGCCCGCCTGCAAGCGCAATTGATTTTGATAAAAGAAAATCAATTAAAGCAGCAATAGGAGAGCATATAGAGAGGGTATCTGTTTTTAACAATTATCATAGATTCAGGGATCAATTAGTAGAGGGAGTCAACATGCTGAATGGTACAATAGAACAATTTCCTCTACATCGTATTTTGTTGAACTGGAATGATCCTATACTTAACAAATTAAATCTAGATAATATATATAGCGATACCTGCGGAATGGCCTCTCATGTTAGTTCCCATCAGTCAATAAATTCTGCATTTTTAGAATTCTTTGAAAGACAAAGCTTGCTCTTTAGTTGGTTCACTAAATCTCCTGCTAAAAAGATTCATATTGAAGATATAAAATTTATAGATCTTCAATCCATTATCCAGATGTCTCGGATACATGTAGATGAGGTTTTTATGTACGATATATCGTTGTGTGATGAGGTCAAGGTAGTAATTACAATCGCCTTTGGAGAAAAAACTAAAGGTGTTGGGATAAGTGCTGATTGGGACTACCGAGGTGCAATAACAGGCAGTTTAAAAGAGCTATTCCAATATATAACTGTGGAGCAACCTATAAAAAAATCGAATTATCAAAATACGGAAAACTCGGTTGATCCATTACTTTACTCTCATTATTTTATGGAGAGACTTGGTGTAGATGAATTAAAAAGCGAGTTCCAATACCTAGAGAAATCGGATCAAGTGTGTGGTGAACTAATAGATGGAGACAAAGCTGATCCTAATGAATTTTATAATACAGTAAAGAAAATTTCTTTAAAATTGGCAATGGATTTTAATCTTTGTTATATACCAGCTCTTGATAGAGAATTGAATACAAAAATTGTTAAAATCATAACAAATAAGGGTTTCCATCACATGTATGCTGCAAAAATAGACCCAACTCAAGTAGAAATCTTAAAGCCTTATAAGAATCGATTACACAATATAGGGAAAATGCTCCCGTTTGGATAAATTGGAGGTTACCTTTTGAAAATAACTCGTGAATACTTCCGTCTGTTTACTAAAATGATGTTAAGCAACAAAGTAGCATTCGTATGGTATTTGTTATTTCCCCTCATTGCTTTTTTTATCTTTAACTATCAATGGTTTACTCAGGGGCCGGAGATCAATGAATTTTACATTCAGACCAGTGTATTTGTTTCATATATTATTTTTGTGATGTCCATTGATGTGACGACCAATCTGATCTCTTTAAGGGAGAGCGGTTTTTTCAAAATGTTCAAATTTATCTCGGGTAGTAAATATCCTATTATCTGGGGAAAAGCTCTGAACCAAATTGGTTTTCTGTTCTTGACCATTCTTCTTTTCTCGCTAGTATCGGGAGTGATATTCCTGGATAGCTTTGGACAGGTTGCTTTGTTTCTCGCCGTTGCTTTAACAAGCTGTATATTGGGATCTGTCATGGTCATTTTATTAACGCTTATCCTTATGCTTCTTCCAGTAAGGCAGGAGTCGCTGAATGCGGTGGTCAGTATGAGTTT
Source organism: Paenibacillus barcinonensis (assembly GCF_003217495.1). Lineage (GTDB taxonomy): Bacteria > Bacillota > Bacilli > Paenibacillales > Paenibacillaceae > Paenibacillus > Paenibacillus barcinonensis. The sequence goes on from NZ_QJSW01000031.1 coordinate 51,629, forward strand.
ACTGGTCATGTTTTTTCTATCTGCAAAGGGACTGGCGTATTCAACAGAGTATGGTCTACTTCTGGTGTTCATCAACCCTATGGAATACGTCAGGAATCTAACTTTTTTATTAGCAGAATGGTTTATGGATAGCCCGTTCCCACATTTGAGTCTGATTAACATGAGCTTCATCACACTTTGTTATATTACCTGCGGACTTATCGCACTCAAGTTTGTGAAAGTCATATCCAGAACACATCGGACATAGCAGGAGGATCTATGATTAAAATTGAAGATTTGAGCTTTTCTTATCCCAAAGCCTCTCGCAAAAATCTGGATCATTTACATGTGGAGTTTCCCGAACAGACCGTTAATATGATCATTGGCAAGAATGGTTCTGGCAAAACGACATTATTTGATCTGATCGCGAATGTGATTAAACGTCCGCCAGAAATACAAGGTATTCCTGATGAGAAGGAGATCATCTACCAGCTGCAGGGTTTGTTATTTCCTCTAACCTTAAAGGCTAAGGATCTTTTTCGTTTTTTTCTGTATTCCGACCACTCCAACCGTATTGAAGTGAATAATGAACCTTATGTAGATGAAGCTATGAGTCCAGCTGAGGTTGATTTGGTACAGCGTGTATGGAATATGGAGTTTGGGCAACTATCTGTTGGGGAGAGGCGCTATCTGTGTATTCTGGCAATCACGTTAATGCAGAGAAAATTGTACATCTTCGATGAACCATTGGCGGGAATCGATCCTGAGATGCGTTATCATATTTTAAAAAGGATCGAAAAGCTGGCACTCCATAATGAGTGCACTGTACTGGTCTCGAACCATCACTTGCAGGATATTGCAAATATCCAATGTGTTCTGCATTTTATTCATCAAGGTAAAATAACCTTTAGTGGGTCATATGATACATTTATTGAAATGGGAGATGGAGTGAATCCTGACTTAGCATTTCTGAAGCAGGTAAAGTAGGAAGAGGCATTTCTCCATTTTAAATACTCAGATACATGTCTAATTTGAACCGAGAGCGGAGAGGAAAAAAGCTATTTTTAGTTACGGGGTGAAATTATATAAAGGTGCGAGTGTATAACCAAGTTTAGCCTACTCATCAGTAGGCTATTTTTTATTTTTAAGTTCTTGGAACTGCAGTAACCGAAAGCCAGGGGGCGTCTCGATTTGAAATTTAAAGGAATCCGAAGGCGGACATTAGCTTTAGATTCACTAGTTTGTACAAATATTTACTGGTATAATATTCTGAAAATTCCCAGTTATGATTTATTTTTAGGATGTTCGAGCCGATAAATAGAGTATAGAGTCATGAGAAAGCTATAGAAACTATATTAGGAAGTTGAGGAGTCAAGAAGATGAAAAAACTAATTTTAGCGGTATTAGCAGGTGCATTAAGTGTAAGTTTGATGGGATCGGGAGTGAAATCGGCTTCTGCTGCGGGGTCACCCAAGCAAGTGGAAGTGTTGTTAAATACGATTAAGATGAAATTTCCAGATGCCAAGCCATTTCAGGATGCTCAAGGGAGTGTTATGGTTCCCATTCGATTTGTATCCGAAGCGTTAGGTGCGAA
>NZ_QJSW01000032.1 GCF_003217495.1 Paenibacillus barcinonensis
CACTTCCATTTTACCAAGGAACGGTTTCTTTTTGTTGCACAATTTTGGAGAATGGGGCTATCCCAATTCATTTTTATGACTTATGGGACAGCCCCTCTATGAACTGAGCTTAAACCTTGGATTCAAGTGTCTCCAGGTACTCGGAGATTTGAGCAGGCGTTTTGGCCCATTTGCTGTGCAGATGTGCGAGCTTTTTGCCGTTCTGGAACACGAGCAGACTTGGAATGCCGCGCACGCCATTTTCGTCAGCAAACGGCTGGAATTGTTCCGCATCTAGCGCGTAGAAGGATTTATCCGTGTGCTGGTCAATGACATCCCCGATAAAGCGGTCAAGGTTTTTGCAATCCGGGCACCAGGTTGTATCAAATTTGATCACGGTCAAACCGTCAGAGTTAATCAGATCACGATATTGCTGTTCACTTTGTATTCTTTCCATTAGAGGTTCTCTCCTTAAAGGTGATTTTTGGATATATTGCTTGTTCAGCTACAGTTTCGCGGAGCTAACGTTGATTACATCAGAGCTGGGCTGTTGCCGTTGGCTCGTTAAGATTTTTTTGACAGTACAGGCTAACGCCTGACTCTATTGTACCTCGAATAGTTACATTTGAAAATAGGTCTTCGTCCATCAGCGGTGCTGCGTGTAGCGATTCGCAGGGTGATGCTCCCGAATCGTCTGGATTTCGGCTGCAGTAAGTGCCGCCGAAGCCGAAGCGGCAATGTTGTGCAGCAATTGCGCTCTGGAGCTGGCACCTGGAACAACAGCCGCCACCGCTGGATGGGAGAGCGCATAACGAATCGCCGTCTGTGCCATGCTGCGGTTATCCGTGACCAGTCCCGCAAGTCCTTGACGGATATGATGCAGCTGCTCTGGCGTATAGTCCAGGTAACCCTTGTCCGCCTTGGCCACTCCCGAGTCAGCCAGCACACCGCTGGCCACCGGCCCACGAGCGATGACGCTGATATGATGCTGCTCAAGTACAGGCAATACTTCCTCTTCTGCTCTGCGATCAACCACGCTGTACTGATTCATCACACTAACAATGGAGGATCTCTCCACATATTCACGAATGACATTTGGACGGATGGAGGAGATGCCGTAATATCGAATAAGCCCCTCCTGCTTTAATTCCTCGAATGCTTCAATCGTTTCATCCATCGGATCATCCAGCGTGCCTCCGTGCAGCTGATACAGATCAATATAATCCGTCTGCAGCCGCTTGAGGCTTTCGTGAACAGCCTGCTTGATATAAGCCTTGGATGGGTCCCATGACCAGCCTTGCTTGCCGAGAATACGACGGTTCCCTACCTTGGTAGCCAGAATTACCTGATCGCGGCGGCCTTTAATCGCTTGTCCCACAATTTCCTCGTTACGGCCTGCATCATATAAATCTGCTGTATCCAGCAGATTGACCCCACGATCCAGCGCTTCATGAATCAGCTCTACCGCCGGTTTAACTTCCGTTCCAAGTGACATACAGCCCAGCCCGATCTCACTCACCATCAAGTCAGATGTGCCCAGACGATTTTGTTTCATGGACGTGCTCTCTTTTTCCATAAACGTCTCTCCTCTCCATACGTTCTGCAAGTATCCATTGTATCATTCTTCTTGGCAAAAATCGCATACAAGCACAGTATGCCATGCCAAGGCATATACAGAAAAACCCGAAACACATCGTCCCGGGTTCTGCTTCACCATGTTCTTTATGATTCAGCCTGTCTCAGTCTCTCCACTCCCTGTTATTGACCTCCACTCGGGCTTTGGCACTGCGGGCTGAAGAGGACCCTTTCCTTTTCACCATACTGGATACGGTGCTAATTACTTTATCCCGGGCCTGTTTATTTCTCATCAGATACGTCACGCCAGCTCCGATCGCTGTCATAAGCAATTTGCGTTTGGACATGTAACTCTCCTCCTTCAGGATTCATGTACATCGTGTCTTGTTTGAGTTTTACCCGCTCTGAAGTAAACGAAACGAGAAACAGCTCTGCCTGTGAAAATAAACCAACTTCTTACTCTATAATTCGAGCTAAAGATTTCACACAATTCACTTCGAGGGCAGTACCTGCTGATCAGGTTAAAGATACTTTATTGGAAAAAAGATGATTACCCATTAAACTGGCAATCATCTTCTGGAGATGTGTTTCGGTATCGAGTTAATAAGTCCAGCTCTACAGTGCTTCACAGAGCTTATGCCTTGAACGAGATAAACGGTTCGTGCCCGTCCTTAATCTGACGGTGTGGCTACGTGTTTCATCTCTTCATGTTGATATGTGGAGCCATCGGCCGTCAGGTAAAAATGACCTGTCGGGTGTAGCTCTTCGTTCAACTCATAGACCAGCGGAATGCCTGTCGGGATGTTGAGCGCCATCACATCTGCTTCGGACAATTGGTCCAGATGCATGACGAGTGAACGAAGCGTATTGCCATGCGCGGAGATCAGCACTTTTTTGCCCGAAGAAACCATCGGTTTGATCTCTGCATTCCAATATTCCAGCACTCGCTTGGACGTATCCATCAGGTTCTCTGTTCGCGGAATGGTGCATCCCAGACGTTTGTACTTGTCCAGATCCTGGACATATCGCTCATCGCTCTCTTCCAAAGCCGGAGGGGAAACGTGAATGGATCGTCTCCATTCGTGAACCTGGTCTTCCCCGTATTTCAAGGCCGTTTCCTGTTTGTTCAGTCCCTGTAGTGCGCCATAGTGACGCTCGTTCAGCTTCCAGGTCTTTGTGATCGGAATCCACATCAGGTCCATCTCATCCAGTGCAATATCCAAGGTACGAATAGAACGCTTCAATACCGAGGCATAGGCGCAATCAAAATCAAATCCCTGCTCCTGCAAAATTTTGCCCGCCTTGCGCGCTTCTCCGTATCCATCTTCGGTCAGATCCACGTCCGTCCAACCGGTAAAGCGATTTTCCACGTTCCACATGCTCTGTCCATGACGAATCAACACGATTCTGTACATCACGCGAACCCCCTTCCTACTGTAGCTCTCTCAAAACATAATGCATCTCATTAACCATTCATGATATGAAATGAATTAATAATACGGCGCCATCATCAGATAAACAACCACACCTGTAGAGCTTACATACAGCCAGATTGGCATAGTCCAGCGTGCAATTTTGCGGTGCTTCTGCAGTTGGTTCGTCCAGCCCCATACCAGCGTAAACAACGCCAATGGTACGATCAGCGCGGCCAGAATGCTGTGTGTAATGAGAATGAAGAAATAGATGGTACGAACGATGCCTTCGCCGCCAAACTTGGATGTTTCCGGGGACAGGTAGTGGAAGGTCAGGTACGTCACCAGAAACAGCAGCGTGGTCGTAAATGCCGCAAGGATAAAGCGCTTGTGCAGCTTGACGTTACGCTTGATAATCGCGATCAGCGCAGCCAGCAAAAAGATAAAGGTAAAGCTGTTAAATACGGCATTAAAGCGCGGCAACACGGTAATGTCAAATGTAACCTGGCCTTTGTAACCGATGGATGGTGCGAAAAACAATAACAGGATTATAACGTTAGCAAGAATGGAGATGGTAATAATGATACCTGCAAAATTTTTATTACTGGTCGGGGCTGTCTGATTGGATGACATGTTCAGATCCCCTCTTTCCTTTTTAGCCAATGCAAAATCCTCCTCATATCCTAACTTTCTGTGTTCTATATCATTATATCGCGGCTGTTCGGGGCTGTTAAGTGACAACACTCTGAACAAAAAAATCTGTCCTTACGTATAAATGCCCCTTTGAGGGGATTTTCATCCCATATTACCCAAGCTCTATTTTACCCAGCGCTCCATATGTGGTATAATTAATGTACTTAATCACATACGCATGGATACGGAGGAGCCTGTCACCAAGGGCCCCTCTTTGTCTTTTTCAGGCATGGGACGATAAGGGTTATCGTTGTTCTGTGCCTTTTTGTTTTGTTAAAGGGCTGGACGGGGTTATTTTTCCTTGGAAGGGTTATTCTAAGTATGCTGCGAACAGAGAGGAGAAACCGTCTGTGGAATTTATATTCGTTCTTGCTCTAATTCTGATCTTCACCAAACTTGCGGGTGATCTGTCTGTCAGATTAGGCCAGCCGTCGGTGCTGGGAAAACTTATTGTAGGTGTTGTGATTGGACCTGCCCTGCTTGGCTGGGTTGAAAAAACTGATTTTATTCATTACATGGCCGAAATCGGGGTATTGTTGCTTATGTTTATCGCAGGTCTGGAAACGGATCTGGACCAATTGAAGAAAAACTGGAAGGCTGCTTTCGCTGTAGCGGTAGGCGGGGTTATCTTACCTTTTATCGGAGGATATGGGTCGGCTATTGCTTTTGGCATGTCGCAGACTCATGCACTGTTCTTTGGATTGTTGTTCTGCGCCACCTCAGTCAGCATCTCCGTACAAACGTTGAAGGATATGGATCAGCTCGGCTCACGCGAAGGCACGACCATTCTGGGGGCCGCCGTTGTGGATGATGTGCTCGTTGTTGTGCTGCTTGCGGTGATGATGAGCCTGCTCGGAACGGGTGGTGGAGATGTTTCCATCGGCCTGCTTATAGGTAAAAAGCTGCTGTTCTTCGTGATCATCATTGCAGTCGGTTGGCTGCTCGTACCACGTATCATGAAATGGATGGCCCCTCTCCGGGTAACGGAAACGGTCATTACCGCGGGATTGATTATCTGCTTTGGCTTCTCTTACTTCGCGGAGTGGATGGGTGTTGCAGGCATTATCGGTGCATTTGCGGCAGGCATTGCCATTTCCCAAACCGGCTTCAAACATGAGGTAGAGCAAAAAGTCGAGCCGATTGCTTACAGTATTTTTGTTCCAGTATTCTTTGTCAGCATTGGACTTAACGTAACCTTCGAGGGTGTAGGCTCTCAAATTTGGCTAATCGTTGTTATTAGCATTGTGGCTATTCTAACCAAGCTGCTTGGTGGTGGTGTCGGTGCTCGTCTGACCGGGTTTGACCGTGCCTCTTCACTTGCTATCGGTTCGGGCATGATCTCCAGAGGGGAAGTTGCACTGATTATTGCCTCCACTGGGCTTGCATCAGGCTTACTCGATTCTGAGTATTTTACCAGCGTTGTAATCATGGTTATCATCACCACACTCGTCACTCCACCTCTGCTCAAAATCACGTTTGCCCGCAAAAAGGGAGAACAGCGTGTGGAGCGCGGCATTGAAGAATCACATCTGAACGGATAAGACAGCCTCGCGTAGAATGTGAAGAGCTTTGCTGAAAGGCCGATATACAAGTATGCTGAGTTTAAATTGGATGTGTGTTGCTTGCGTGAATGAGTTGGGTGGTACCTGTGATCAGTCAATGGGGTAGTATGTATGACTCGGGATGACGTTGAGTGAGTGGTATGACGCTGAATGAGTTAGGTATCACGCTGAATGAGTTAGGTATGCTATAGTAGTTGCTGTTTCCTCTTGCCGTAGCTGGGGAATAGCATCTGCACAGCATCTACGTTATAATCGAATGTAATTAAGATTAGAAAATAAATCATTGTCGGTCGTGAAGCACACGCCGCTTTGTCCTTTCTTCTTTCCTTCCACTGTGAAGGTCGGGAATGACAAAGCGGCTTTTTTGTATTTTATAAGCTGATTTGTGAAGGAGAGGTTTGCCGTGGGTACAATGGGTCGTGATTTTGAAGAGGCTTATGAAGAGTGGATGAGAGTGCTGCTGGATAAAGAAACAAACCCGAGGGTACGTTCCCGTATTGAACAAGGACTTGAGCATGCCACATTGGAGTTTCTGCGTGTAGTCTGGTTTCCGGTGATGAAAAATTTCAACCATTTGTATCCTGAATGGGAAGTTCGGGATTTTCACAACGGCTATCGTTATTTGGATCTGGCATATTTACCAGGCAACGGTGTAAAAGGTGGCATCGAAATTCAAGGCTACGGTCCGCATGCTCGTGATCTGGATGTGAGACGTTTCAAAGATCTGTGCTGGCGCCACTGTCTGTTAACGTTGGATGACTGGATATTTCTACCGATCGCCTATCTGTCCATCCAGGATGAACCCAAGCAGTGTCAGCAGCTGGTGCTGGCTTTTATGGGGAAATTCATGGCCTCGGATGTATCTGCGTCCCTGAACTGGCTGGAAGCGGAGACTGTCCGCTATGCGAGACGGCTTGTTCGCCCTTTTGCACCTTCGGAGCTGGCTGCCCATCTGCGAATCTCCGATGTCCAGACCCGAAGGGTACTTAGGAGGCTGCTTGAGCAGCAAATGGTATATGTGGCGAGTGGCACTCAGCGATATCGAACGTATGCATTGCGACTGTGAGGCAAGTGAGTAAAGTCATCAGCGTGGATTGAGCGTGTGGGGGACTTTCTAAATGTCACTTTTTTCTAACGATCCCCAGAAACGCTATTTGGAGGATTTGACACCTTTTCATTTTCTAACGATCTCAGGAAACCTTAATCGGGTCATTTGGCTATAAAACGGGGATATTTCCAGATATTCGGCTGCAATAAGCTCTCGGGTGATCGTTAGAATTCTAAACCGGTTCAGATTCCCAAAATAAGATTATCTGAGATCGTTAGAGCTTGGTTTGTTGTGAGGATGCTTTGGACTTAGGCTGGACTTAGTTGGACTTAGGCTGGACTTAGGCTGGACCTAGGTTGGATCTGCTCTAGTCTGGAGTGGATTCAGCGTGGATTAAAGCATGGAATGAGTTTGAGGGGCTACTTTATGGAATGCGCGATACATGCAATGAATTTGTTTATTTTCACATCGAGTCCCGCGTACCACTTAATGCTCTTCTGATGTGCTTTTATACACTTTTCTTATGTTCTTCTGATGTGCTTCTGTGCTTCTGTGCTTCTGATGCGCTTCCCGTGTCTCTGATACTCTTTTCGTGCTCGTGACGTGCTTACGTGCTTCTGCCGCGCTCCTGACGTGCACTGATGTACCTCTATTACACAGCTCAGGTGCATCCGAGGTGGTTTGCCGCCTTCTGAGTCAGACTTTCTTTCAGAATTAAGCAGCAAGAGCCTGTTCCCCTCCACTCCCCTAGGGAAGTTAGTCTTGATCCAATCCGTTAATGCTTCGAGCTAATGGAGGAACAAGATTTCCTGATCTTGCTTACTAATGCCACTCATGCTGGTGAGGTGCGAATGAGGCCATACGCAAGCAGTACAGGACTTTGAAGCTAGCGCGACATACACAATAAAAAAAGACCACCTTACACACAAAGAGGTCTTCAATCCTGAGTTGTATTTCAAAAAAAGTTTCCAGTTCCTGCACAAAGGCTTGTCCCATTTACGTTAATACACCTACATAGAAACCAATGGAGATAAACACCACACACCAGACAAATGCGCCAATACCGGATACAAGAACGTATCTGCTCATCGCCATACGGCTCATGCCGGAGAAGCAGCACATCAGATGACGAATGCCGGGGATGAAATACCCGAGAATGATCGACCAGGATCCATACTTCAGAAACCAGGTCTCCACCCTGCTGAACCGTTTGGCATTTACCCCGATCCATTTGCCGTATTTATCAAATAAGGGGCGTCCGGCCTTCCTGCCAATGGTATAACTGAGCAGCCCGCCCGTAAATGCCCCGCCAAAGCTGACCGCAATGGACACAGAATAATTCAGAACCGAGATGGAGGCGAGATAACCAACAAAGGTCATCATCACCTCATCCGGAATTGGCATCCCAAAGACACCCAAAGCGAGTAGACCATAGATCGCAAAATATCCATATTGACCAATAAATTCTTTAGCAAATTCCATTACTGACTCGCTCCTTATTTCGGTTCCACAATATCCTTCTCATGAGAGGGCAGTATTTGCTTCAATGAAGGGAAACGGATTTGGCTAACCATGAGACCAGATAACACAACAATAACAAGATACGCCACACCCGTTGTAAAATAAGGGCTCCAGAGTGCAAAGAAGGACATTAGCCCCCCTGCAAAAGTAATCGGCATCCCTACAAAACCGCTAATCGGTGTTTTCTGACAGTTATAACGTGCAAGCCGAAGCGCACCGCACACCGGGAACAATGCCGTTAATGCCATGCCCAGCATACCTACTTCAGTCATTGAATTGAGATACAGAATGAGTACAGGTGCCGTTCCGAAGGATACTACATCAGCCAGTGAATCCAGCGCCTTGCCAAACTCCCCTTCACAATGCAGCTTGCGTGCCGCATATCCATCGAACAGATCAAAAACCATAGCTACCCATATCATCGTCACGGCCAGGGAAAACTCGCCATGAATGGCCATAATGACCGCCAGCATTCCTGAACTTAAATTCCCCAAGGTTAAAATAGACGGTAAAGACTTCATAAGATTTAACTTCCTTTCATACTAGGCTTTAGGAAATGAAATATAAAAGCGTACGCCATCCGATGTATTCTCTACGCCATACCCGCATCCGTGCAGATCGAGAATCTGCTTGGAAATAGCCAGCCCCAGACCGGTGCCCCCCATTTTGCGGTTGCGCGAGCGCTCTACACGGTAGAACCTCTCCCATATATATTGCCGTTCCTCTTCTGCAATGTGTTCACCTTTATTTTCAATCGTCACGTGTACACAACCCTCATGCCTGCTGATCTCAATCATTATATCGGTTTGTGGAATCGCGTGACGTATAGCATTCATTAAAATATTGTAAAATACTTGCTCCAGCTTGCTTCGATCGCCTTCAATACTCTGCTCGGTCGTGGACACCAGCACCACCTCGAGCCCTTTATCTTTCAGTTGGGGCCCAAGACGTCCCGCAATATCTTCGATCATGTCATCCAGAGCAATTGCTTCGGTATTGAGCTGAATTGCCGCGGATTCAAGCCTCACGAGATCAAGCATCTCTTCCACCATATTTTCCATCTTGATGGCCTCGTCAGCAATAATCTCAATATATCGCTCTCGTTTGCCCTCACTTACCCCGTCTTTCAGACCTTCGGAGTAGCCTTTAATAATGCTGATCGGTGTCTTGAGCTCATGAGACGCATCGGCAAAAAACTTGCGCTGACGCTGTTCAATCTGCTGCTTCAGCTCCATATCGGTACGCATCTGGTCATTGGCCTGCTTCAGTTCCTCCAGCGTCTGGCCGAGTGTACTTGATAAAGCATTCAGACTGTCCGAAAGACTGCCTATCTCATCCTTACGTCGAATGGATGATTTCACTGTAAAGTCCAGCGTGGACATCTTCTTGGCTACATGGTTCAAGGCCAGAAGCGGCTTCGTTATGAATCGTGATAAAAGAAGTGCAAGCAACAATATCAGCACAAATGCTCCGATACCGAAATACCCGTAAAATAAGCGTGTAGCTTCATTCGCCTCCCGCATCTCCTGCAACGAGGTTAAAGAGAAGATTAGCTGTTGCTCTGCCCCTGCACGATGTACCGGAGCAATGGTGATAACGTTGCGGACACCACTCCAGCTGTCCACCCATTCTTCATTGAGCATCTTTCCGCTGGACAACACCTTCTGATCCTCTGCCGACAACGGAAATCTACTGTCGAGCGCCTGCACAAGCAGGCCTTGTCTTTGACTCCAGGTAGCGAGATCTGGAAGCACAATCTCTGTTAATACCCCGGTCCATTCCTGCACAGGCAGTAGTGATTCCTGAAAGCTTTCGGTTCCCCATGCAGTCGAAGCCCCGTCCTGAATTTTAAATGGATATACCATCGACTCAGGAGCGCTCTGATCACTTGAAGGCCCCTTCACGGTCAGCTTTTGTCCAAATTTCAGATGCGACCTGATCCAGCCGGCGTTCTCGCTATTGATAAACAAAGACAGTGATACCTTGACATGCTTGCCGTCTTCCTGTAACAGCGTAATGTGAAAAGGATCGTTCACCAGCCTGCCTGTGCTTGTCAGAATGACAAGATGGGACTGATTTTGACGCATGAATTTGCCCGTTTCTTTGGCAAGCTGCAGATCACTCCAGCGGCTGGAGGAATACTGCTGTTCAAACTTGGACAGCTTTTTTTTCATACTGCTGATCTTCTGATGCTGATAAAAATCGGGGAACCAGATCAGCTGGGCAAGTACCGTTGTTCCGTATAATACAAGCAGAAATCCGGCCATGACCAGAAACAACTTCATCGTTACGCCGTTTTTTCTCATGTCTCGGCCTCAAAACGATACCCCGTACCAATGACGGTACGAATACATTTCGCTTCATCGCCCAGTTTGCTGCGGAGCTTTTTGATGTGAGTATCCACGACACGGGAGTCACCTTCAAAGTCAAATCCCCATACCCGATTCAATATCGCTTCCCGGGACAGAACGATACCGGCATTTCGAGCGAGATAGAGAAGCAGATCATACTCCTTTGGGGCAAGCTCTACCTCTACCCCGCTGATCTCCAAACGTCGGGCCCACGGATCAAGCGTAACCTCGCCGAAGCGAATAATACCCTGCTCTCTCCCGATTGCACCTTCCACTCGTTTCATCAGCGTTTCAGCCCGTGCAACCAGGACACGAGGACTGAACGGCTTGGTGACGTAATCGTCAACCCCTAGCTGGAAGCCATGGATTTTATCATCATCCTCTGATCTTGCGGTAAGCATGATAATAGGTACGGTGGAAGTGGCACGAATATGACCGCATAATGTCCACCCGTCCATTTCAGGCATCAATACATCCAGAATGACCAGATCAACCTGGTGCTGGGCAAGCTGCTCCAATGCCTGCACCCCATCCTCAGCTTCAATGACATTCCATTTTTCTTTTATAAAATAATCGGCCACAATCTCTCGAATGCGGCTTTCGTCTTCTACCAGCAGCACGGTTCTGACCATGACCGACTCTCCTTCTCGATTTCTTACATTAACATACCTGCTTCATGTGTCGTTCATGTGTCCTGAAGTATCCATATCCATCCAGTTACATACAGCGTTCAGCTTCACCATATATACGATTAATATATACCAAAAGTTACTATTTTTTATCAAAAAGAACAGAAAAAAAGAAGAGGCCAACAAGCAATGCACTGTTTGTTGACCGCTCCTTAGATGAAATTTGGTGAATGCTATTATCATCATAAACGATGACGCAGCAGGTATCCTTACGTGAAAACCCTGCCTCCATGACGATAATTAACGTTGATGCTCCAGACGATGGGCAACATGAAGTGTAGGTCCAACAAAGCGGTTCAACGGGAATCCACCAGCAATAGCTTTCGTTACAAAGGCTTTCCCTTCACGCACAGCTTCTTTCACGGACAGACCTTTGGCCAAACCTGCGGTAATGGCAGCGGAGGTTGTACATCCTGCACCGTGCGTATACCCGGAACCAACAACATCAGCTTCAAACCATTCATAGTTTGTACCATCATAAAGCAGATCCATCGCTTTACCGGGGTTAATCACACCACGGTCTTTGATCAGTACATGTTTGGCACCATGAGCATGAATGGTCGCTGCAGCAGCTTCCATCTGCTCCTTGGAACGAATCGGGCCACTCTTCGCCAGCTGGGAAGCCTCGAACAGATTCGGCGTTACGAGATCTGCACCTGGCAGCAGAAATTCAATCATCGCTTCCGTGTTTTCCGGCTGCAGCACTTCATCTGTACCTTTGCAGACCATAACCGGATCAATAACGATCTGTGGCAGACCACTGCGGCGAATATGTTTGGCGACAAGCTCAATGATATCGACTGAACCGAGCATGCCCGTTTTCATTGCATCAAAACCAATTCCGTCCAGAACGGTACGAAGCTGAGCCTCGACCACATTCAACTCTACAGGAAATACCTGGTGATCCCATGTTTCAGGCTCCATGGAAACAACTGTTGTCAATACGGTCATCCCGTATACACCCAGCTCCTGGAATGTTTTCAAATCCGCTTGAATACCTGCACCGCCGCTCGTATCTGAACCTGCGATGGTCAACGTTTTAGGAATAGTCATGGTCGTTCTAATCTCCTTCGTGTTTCAGTTGACACTATCCTATCCCTTGTACGAGCGGATGTCAATGGCATGTCAAGCCATGCCGCGCATGGTTTTCAGTTTGATGAACATGGCAGGGATAGAACCAAAAAAACCTGACCAGACAGGCACTTGAACTTTCAAGTGTGCTGGATCAGGTGGGTATAGGATTCCTTATTCGTTCAATGCCCTATGCTTTATCACTGCGAATCCAGCACAGCCCTATGGTACCGGCGCCAGCATGAATACTTACGACTGGAATAAACGGCATGATCTCCGTCTTCAGGCGAGGCAGCAGCTCCGTAATCTGCTGTTTGATGGTGTGAGCCTCCTCATGATTGTTCGCATGCATGATGCACACATGTTTGACCTTCTCCATGTCCTTCTTCAGCATATCAAGCATACGCTCTTTCGTGCGTCTAAACGTGCGGATCTTCTCATTCACGACCACCTTGCCCTCTTCGAACCGAAGCAACAGATGAATCTTGAGCAGTTGGCTTATAATCAGCTGTGTTCCAGTCACACGCCCGCTACGGTGAAGATTTTGAAGACTCGCAGGGATCAGGTAAAACGACATGTTATCAATCATCTGTTCAATATTGGCTTTGATCTCGGAGGGAGAGCACCCCTGCTTCTGCCATTCCAGCCCTTGCATGATCATCTCGCGAAGAGGATAGGCTCCTGCTCTTGAATCAATTGCGGTTACCTTCACACCTGCAATCTCCGCAGCCTGCATTGAGGTATGGAGTGTTCCGCTAAGTGCAGTGGAGCAATGAATCGTAATGATCTCATCGTACTCGCCTTGAAGTGACTCATACAGCTCAATAAATTCACCAATTGGCGGCTGTGAGCTGCTCGAGCGGGAAGATGCCTCCAGCTTCGCATAGAACATATCCGATGAGATTTCCTCGGTTTCCCGGTAACATTCCTCGCCAAATACGATGCGCAGCGGCACGATGTAGATATGATTTTGCTCCGCAAACGCGGAATCCAGTGTACTGGTGCTGTCGGTGACCCATGCAATTTTCTTCATGACATCCTTCTCTCTTGCCGGGTTGTTCGTTCTGTATCCTACTAACGTCAGGCACATGCCCGGCGGTTATTTAAAATTTTAATATAAACAATTGTAAACGCTTGCCTGTCTAACCCCTTCATTATAAAGTCATTCATCCCCGAATGTCTTGTGGCACATTCATGAACAATACCTTATATTCCAGTATTCGTAAAAAAAATGTCTTGCCTGTGAAGGAATAAATTGGTATGCTGTTGTCCTTCTCTCTTTTTCGCCTTGACTGAAGTGAACGGGTCCGCCGTTCAATCCACTTATCGGAGGTGTCATATGCTTTATTTTACGTTGGCTTCCAAGGCCTACGCACGAAACCTGCAATATCGCGGGGCACACTTGGTACATAACCTGGCAAGCGCCATGTTTGGCTACATGTATGCTTGTCTCTGGATCGGCATCGGGGCCGACCACCAGCTTGGAGAATACGGAGTACAGGGCATGATCAGCTACATTGCATTCACCCAATCAGCACTCTGGATCTCAGGGTTCATGACCAACGGACTAGGCATCCCGCTCAGTGTCAGGACAGGGCAGATTGCACTGGATCTCATGCGTCCGGTACATCTGTTCTTCCACCTGATGGCACGGGAATGGGGGCAGATCGCCTACCAGTTCGTGTACAAAAGTCTTCCCATCTACCTGCTCTACTCCATCGTTTTTTCCCTGAAATGGCCTTCAGAGGCCTGGACATTCGCATATGCCGCACTTGCCCTTGCCGGCGCCGCATACTTGTCCATCTGTATGAATTACATTATTGGTGTCACATCCATGTGGACCACAGAGTCATCCTGGCTGCACTGGGCCAATCATGCGCTAATGAACCTGATGGCCGGCTTCTTTATTCCGCTGGAATGGCTACCGAAGTGGCTGGAACAACTGGCCTGGCTGTCCCCTTATCCATTTTTACTTTATGTTCCTACCCGAATTTATCTAGGCTTTGAGGATGGCTCCTTGCTCTGGGGAACCTTGCTTTGGTGTGTGTTCATGACACTGCTCTGCCTCGTTATAACCAAAGTATTACGTCGTAAAGTGGAGGTGCAGGGCGGATGAAGCAAGTTTCCTGGTTTCATTTGTATAAAATACTCATTCGCACAAGCATCCGCAGCCGGATGCAATATAAATTCAATTTTGTGCTAGGGGCTATTCTGGCCGCACTTATTCAAATTTCCGAGTTTCTGATGGTCGCACTGGTGCTGCACAAGTTCGGCGCGATCAAGGGCTGGTCGTTACATGAGGTCGGTTATCTCTTCGCTATCATGACATTATCCAAAACGCTGTACCGTACATTCGGCAACGAGGTGCATCATCTGGAAAAATATCTGGTAGGCGGTGAACTGGATCAATTGCTGACACGCCCCATGCCCGTACTGCTCGCACTACTGCCACAAAATTTTCGCCTGATGGTGGGTGAAGTGCTTCAGGGCGGATTTATTCTCTGCTGGTCGCTGTCGGGAATGATGAACAGCGGGCAGATCGGATGGACGGTCATTCCACTCTCCTTGTTTGTTATCGTAACGGGGGCCATCATACTTTTTTCCATCGGACTCGCTACAGCAACAATTGGTTTCTGGACAACACGTATCGAGGAACTGCAGGTCATCACAGAGGATGCCGCCCGTACAGCGGCTCAATACCCGCTCACACTTTATCCCAAATGGATGTCCAGTCTGCTGCTCATCGTTATTCCCGTGGGCTTCGTCAACTATATTCCGGCACTCTACCTGCTGCGCGGTGAAGGCGGTGCTTGGGTGCTGGCACTGATTGCTGCAATAGCTCTATTATGCTTGGCCGCAAGTTTACGGTTCTGGGCCTTCGGCATGACCAAATATCAGAGTACAGGCAGTTAGTTTATTGAAATCAGTTTGAATTTATTTAATCGAAGTCAGTTAAAACAAGGAGGCGAAACACAGATGAATATGATTACGGCACGCCATCTGCAAAAAGAGTTCAAAACCCCTGTCGTGCGGGAAGGACGCTTCTCAGGGGTGCGCACCTTGTTTTCACGCCAGGTTGTGACCAAAGAAGCGGTACGAGATATCAGCTTTGATATCCGGCAAGGTGAATTTGTCGGTTATATCGGCCCGAATGGGGCTGGTAAATCAACCACGATCAAAATGCTGACAGGCATTCTTCACCCCACTGCGGGTGAGGTGCGGCTGGGCGGCATGAATCCACATGAGGAACGGCGCAGGACAGTGCGAAAGCTCGGGGTCGTTTTTGGACAGCGCAGCCAGCTCTGGTGGGACTTACCCGTGAAGGATTCGTATGATATTTTGGCAGAAATGTACGGCGTAAGTGCCGAGATCAAAAGAAAACGGCTGTCCCAGTTCGCTGAACTGCTGGACCTCGAATCGTTCTGGGCAACCCCCGTTCGCAAGCTCTCCCTCGGGCAGCGGATGCGAGCGGATCTGGCAGCGTCCATGCTGCATGATCCGGAGCTGCTTTTCCTTGACGAGCCTACGATTGGGCTGGACGTAAACGCCAAGCGGAACATTCGCCAGTTTCTGCGCACATTAAATGAAGAGTTTGGCAAAACCATTCTGCTCACCACCCACGATATGGATGATATCGAACAGTTATGCAGCCGCGTTATGGTCATCAACCATGGGCAGCTGACCTATGACGGTACGATCTCCTCCCTGCGGGATACCATCGGCCTGCCTACCATGATCCGTGTTGCCTTCCGTGGACAGATTCAGCTGCCGAATACGCTGCCTTCTGCCATTCAGGTTACAAGCATGGACGATCAGGTGCTGACTGCACTGGTAAATCGGAAGGAATGGCGTACGATGGACATTCTGAAGGAGCTGGAGCAGTGGGGAGAGATTGACGATATCGAGATGAAGGAACCAGACTTTGAGGATGTGATTCACAACGTATATTGATGATTAGTCCAGGTTTGGCCTATTTTATAGTGAAACGGGATACAGGCCTGTTCGAACGCCGTTACAAGAAAGCAGGACATGACGTACTGTAGTAACGGAGGTGAGGATCATGCTTGTAAGTAGACATGTTCTAGCCGCGTCAAGCGTCTATGCTGCGCCCTATTACATCGTTCGTGGAATGAATCCTGGGCCTGTCATGATGATTACTTCCGGGGTTCATGGCAATGAAACGGCGAGCATGGCCGCTGCGCAGAAGCTTGCAGATGACTATATAGCAGGGCGCTATGTGATTCATCGCGGAACTTTAATTATTGTACCAAGAGTCAACCAGCAGGCATATGCGAAAAAAATAAGAGGCAAGCCCGACCTGAATCGTACGTTCCCCCGCCATAAATCCGGCAAAGCCAAGCATCCACTGGCTGCCGCCGTGTTCCAGCTTGCGCGTGCGCATCAGCCCGACTGGTGGCTTGATCTGCATGAAGCCAACGGCCTCTCACAGCTCAGTCCACGCGTGCTTGGACAAACGCTGATCACCAATCCGGGCAGCTCCAGTGTGGCGATTTGCCGAAAAATCATTGAACGTATGAACCGATCCATCCCGGTTCACAAGTATCATTTTAATCTGAAGCGGCATGAACTGCCGGGTTCTGCTCGTACTGCTGCTTCAAGGCTGATGAAAGCGAAGTCGGTTACCGTTGAAACGTGCTGGAGCCTGAAACGCGCTGTACGCATCAAGTATCAGACGCAGATTGTGCATCATTTTCTGCGTGAAGCGGGTATGTCATGACTGGATCAACTATCTCCTGAGCAGAACACCTGAATACAGGCATTAGATTCGCAGTAGAGGTCGTTGTTTTTGGTATAAAAGCATATAAGGTGCTCCTCTCTGGTGGTGCTCCTTCCTCCTCTGTGCTCTCCTTTCACTTGCTGCTTGCTCAACTGCTAACTGGCTCCATAATAGCAAAAAGAGCCGTTATCACGGCTCTTTCCTGTTTACTCTGAACGATTGAATGTAACTGTCGATTTCGTCCTCGGGTGTGTGCAGCAATGTAGCCAGGTGTTTCTGCATCTGCTTCAGATGGTGAATATGCTGCTCAATATCGGCAATTCGCTCACGAACAAGGGCCTTTAGCGTGTCTTTTTCCATATCCTCCTGGCTCAGCAGCCCCAGTGTTTCCTGTATTTCTTTCAGGGAGTACCCGAGTGTCTGTGCATCCTTGATAAATTTCACTTTAACCAGATAATCCTCGGTATACACGCGATAACCGTTAGAGGAGCGATGCGGAGCTGGCAATATGCCACTATCCTCATAATAACGAAGCGTTGCCATACTTACCCCTGTTCTTTTGGCTAACTGGCCTCTTGTCATGGTGTGCACACCGATCTCCCCTTTGGTTAGACTTAATCTGCTTATTTGTTACGTATTTTTGTATACTCTTGATCGTAGGATGCTTCAGGAAATTTCGCTGAGCTCCCCTGTAGCAGTGGTTGTGCTTCCCCTTTCAAATAACGGTCAAAAAAGGCGAGCGCGTAACTTCGCGTAATATCAATATTATGCTCCGCAGGCATATGCTTGGCAAACAGACGCGGTGAGATCAAAGCAATATCGGTGAAGCTCTGATGGAAAAATCCATCCACCGTCAAAAAATAGGTGTCATTCAGACTACTTGTCATCACATGTTTCAGATCAGGCTCAAATTCGGGATAAAATACTTTATCTTTGGCTGAAGCTTTTGGATCAAAGCTTTTGGCGGTTTCACCCGACATGATGTACATAAAAGGCTGCTTCAACGCTGTCTTGGAGACGGTGCCCCAGAATCCCCCCTCCAGACTAAGCCCGGCATGTAAACGTTCATCCTGTGCGAGCGCTTCGGCTGCTGTGGCCCCGCCATAAGAATGCCCCATGATGCCTGTATGATTCAGGTCCAGCTTGCCCTCCAGCACATGATTAGGATCATTCACATTCCACTGTTCCAGCGTATCGAGCACAAAGCGCGCATCTGCTGCACGAATGCCTACCCCTTCCACATTATACTGATACAGCTCTTGCGACGTAGCGAATTTGGGTCCAGCTTCATAAGAGACAGCATGTCCGTCCGGGAAGGTAACCTGAGCTGACGTGTAAGGATGATCCATACCCACAACGATATATCCATGGCTTACCAGCTCTTCAACCGCAGTCATGCTTTGGAAGCGAGCCGAACGCACACCGGGGGAGAACAAAACAACAGGATAAGTGCTGTTTGCCTTGGACATCGCTGCCCCTTTCACCACATGTGTCGGAATTGTATTCAGATAACTGAACACCTTGGGCGGGATGCCAAAAACGAGACTGATCGCTTCCCCCAGCTCAGCGGGGTAGGATTCGGGCTTGATGCCTTTTGCCGCTTGCGGATCTACCGGATACCATACATTAATCATCAGTTCACGCTTGTCTCCGATCTCAGGCGAGAGCGTCTCTTCGCGGGACTCATCCACAAGCCGCTGCGAAAAGGTACCCATAGCGAATTGTCCGGTCGGCTCAGGCATCGTAAATGCAGGGAAGTATCGAGTAAGCAAGCCTGAACCTACACCCGAGAAGGCAGCAAGAATAAAGATCAGGAGGCCTCGAAGCCATGTTTGCACTCTCGATCTCTTCTTATATGGTGTCGATGTCAGGCCAGCGCCCCTGCGGGATGATCTCATCAGTCGAAAGATGAATAGGATGAAAAGGATGACCGCAACAATATAGGATGGCAGCAGCATCACCCGTAGTGAATCTATAACAGCATGCAGCAAAAAGGCGATAATCAAAGCGGAAAGCATACCTGTCGCCAGCTTCTTCCGTTTCGGATAAAATGGCAAACCAAGCGCTGCGACTATCGTTACAAGCACGAAAATCCATTCGAATAATCTCATTATTCTTCCTCCAAACGTTGTTGATACAACAAGAATAAACCTTGAAGCATACTTCAAGGTCAAGGATTGAATTATAAAATTGTACCCATTATTCGACGGTTACCTTCGCACGCGGCATCGTATGCATTGCACCTGAGGTTACATGTGCCTGGACAACATATACCCCTGGCTCCTGGAACGTATGTCTCACCTCATACACACCGTCACCTACTGCACTCGCCTTTACTGCCCCGCGAGCCTCAAGCTCATCAGCATTCATCATACCTTGCTCAGCAGCAGGTGCTGCAGGCTCATTCTGTTCGTTCCATATTTGGAACTGTACATGATCGGCATCATTTACAGGTTTCTCTCCCTGAGTCAGCTTGATCTGCAAGGCAACTTCTTCGTTCACCTTTGCCTGATCCGGCATCATCAGCTTCACTCGAATCATTTCCGGCATCTCGCCTGACGCAGATTGCTCCGTGTAGGAGCATCCGGGCAGGATAAACACCAGCATGAGTATGACCACAGGCATAAACCAGCGAGCTTGTCCCCTCATCACCACAGTTCCTTTCCACATATCCAGATTTAAGAAGAAGATTTCAATAGAAAATGTTAAGAAGAACGTTTAGATGTTCTGCCAATTCCCCATAACATCACAATAATGATAACAAATGCGATCAAAGCCAGCAGTGGAATTGTAATAAAACCAAACCAGTTCAAGTAATCGGTGTAACAAGGTACCTTGCCGCAGGCCACCGCGTTGCCTGTAGCCGAGAAAATACGCTGGATCGTTACGTGATACAAGGATATACCCCCTCCGATAAAGCTGAGCGGAAGCACGTATTTGGCAATGCCCACGTCATCCTTGAAATACGCAATGCCGAGCAGGATCGTTAATGGATACATAAATATGCGCTGGAACCAGCACAAATCACATGGAAGAAAGCCTTTGATTTCGCTTAAATAAAGACTTCCCAAGGTTGCAATTACAGACACAGCCCAGGCGATAAATAACCGGGTTTCTGCCCATTTGGCGGGCTGCTCTGAATGGGATGCTGCACTCATGCCTCTGTCCTCCTCTTTCTTCATTCATATTGGATTATCGTACGTTTATTCTGTGCATTCCACCTATGTATGCCCTCTATCGAGTCACTACACAGCAATTATATCAAATATTTGGAATTTAAGGATCACCCTTGATCACATTGGATACGTTTATCCCGTGGATTTCCGTTCATCTCTGCGTACCTGTTGCCCCAATCACACATCGTTTTTAATACGGGCACAAAGGACTGGCCCAGTTCTGTCAGGCTGTATTCGACTTTGGGAGGAATTTCGTTGAACACCTCTCTGGAAACCAATCCATCCTTCTCCAATTGCTTCAATTGCTCTGTCAGGACCTTCTGGGTAATGCCAGGTATTAATTCATAGAACTCTTTCGTTCTTACCACGTTTTGACTCAAGAAATACAAAATCAGGCACTTCCACTTCCCACCTGCGATATCCATGAAAATATTAATTCCAGTATTATATTTCACCAACGTGCTTCTCCTCCTAATAGATACTTTCAGGTTGCTAGGCCACTTTAATGTGCGTTATTTTCTTCTCTGCTGCTGTCTACTATAATCCAAACAGACTCTAAATAACAACGATGGAGATGATCCCATGCAAGTACAGACCCTATTGGAAAAAAGACGTTCCGTTCGACATTTCGATCCAGATTACGTTTTGAACGAGGAGACGCTGAGTACACTTATCGCTTTGGCAAGTAAATCACCGAACGGGAATAATATTCAAGCCACTCGTTACCTTGTGATTGATGATCCCGAATTAAGAACTACCCTACTGCCTATCGCCTTTCATCAGCAACAGGTTCTGGAGGCTTCTGCCTTAATCCTGATGCTGGGAGACTACGAGGCGTTTGCTAAAAACAACATTACCTCTATTCTTGAAGAGGGCTTCCAGGCCGGCTTCTATGACGAGTCACGCCGGGATTTTCTGACCGATGCCGCCATCCAGTATTATGCCTCCAAAACAGAGCAGGAGCTTGCGATTGAACTCACCCGTGATGTAAGTCTCGCTGCGATGTCATTCGTGCTGCTCGCCCAGGAGGCCGGATTACAAACCATTACGATGTCTGGGTATCATTCTGCAGAACTCAAATCCGCTCTGAATATTTCGGACAGGTATCTGGATGTTATGTTGATTGCGGTTGGCAAAGGCATCAAAGAGGGACATCAAACGGTACGTCATCCTGTTGAGAAGATTATGTATCACAATCATATCTCTGCCTGATTAACCTTGAAAAGAGCTGCCCCATGCGGGGCAGCTCTTTGATATAAGGCTATTATTAAATATAAATATCGTTCATAACTAGATTCTGCTCAGCTTACATAGCTTTGGTCAGCGTAATGGAACCATCCTTTTGAGCCCATTTCACATTCCAGTCAAGCAATTCAGCAATGAAACGAAGTGGAACCTGAGTCCGTCCATCTTTGTTTACAAACACGGTGGAGCCTACGTTTTTCTTCATGCCGTTCACTTCCATAACGGTGTTGTTCACCCAGAATACAAGGGTATCGTCACCAGCCATGACAGTAACTTGCTGTGCTTTTTTGTCCCATTTCACCGTTGCACCAATGCCTTCACTCAGGAAACGCAGCGGGATGTAGGTTGTATTTTTCCACAGCACAGGTGTAGTGTCCATGTTGGTTGTTTTATCGTTAATTTTCAGCATTTTGCTGTTCAGCTTCATCCAAACGGTTGTCATATCTGGTGCTGGTGTTGGTGCAGGTGTTGTTGGCGTCGTCTCTTGGAACTTGTCATTGAACTGAGTTACAATCGCGTTGCCCAGCGCTTGACCTACACCAAACATCACTTTGTAACCTTCACGATTGGTAGTGTAAGAAGCATCATAGTTGCCTGCCGCGTATTGATCCAACACTTTCTGCACCTGGTTCTCATGTGTGGTCAGCGCTTGCTGTGCTGCGGACTTCGGCAGGTTTCCTGCTGTTGCGGCATCCAGGAATGTGGCAAATTCCGTTGTGAAGCCGTCGATTCGTTTTTGCACTGCTGCACGTGCAGTTGCATCATTATCTTTGACAGCTTTAACATAGTCGCTTTGAGCGTTAACGTGGTTTGTTACCCAAATTTTCTCAAACGCATTGGCGCCTTCATTACCATAGATAGAAGCGATAGCTGCTTTGAAGTCTGCTGTATTGCCAGCTTCTGCTGTTACAAGAGCATTCGATGCTGCTGTACGTCCATCATACTGCTCCTGCATCTGCAGAGCGGAAAGTGCAAAGTGCTCGGAAGCCAGATGGTTAAGTGCAGATCTCAGATCAGCTGCTTTCGTATCGGCTTTGGTGTTGTTAAACTTCTCAGGCATTTGCGTTGTAATTGCAGTGGATAGAGCTTTACTTACGTCAAACATCTCCTTGAAGCCTTCACGATAAGCTTTGTAAGCATCGGTGTAATCTCCGGCTACGTACTCATCAAATACTTTTTGCACGAGATCCTCATGCACTTTCAATGCTTGTTTTGCTGCGTCTTTCGGCAGTTTGCCTTCTGTAGCTGCGCTCAGGAATGTAGAGAACTCATCCACGAATCCGTTGATGTTATCCTGAGCCTGCTTGATGCCAGCCTGGTTACCCATCTTCGTTGCTTTCACCAGATCGTCAGTGTATTTGTTATGTGCACGGAAGATGCGTTCGAATTCTTTGGCACCCGCTTCACCGTAAAGGGAAGCAATGGCTGGCTGCATATCCAGTGCATTTTGGTCAAGTGCTTTGTACGCGGCGTCTGCATCCTTGGCTCCGTCATAAGCTTTCGCCATCGCCGTTACTGCAAGAGCAAAGTGCTCAGACAACAAATGATCGAGGTTTGCTCTCAGGTCAGCGGCAGGTGTATTCACCGATGCCTTCATCATCGTCATGGACGTGGATGCCTGAGGGGCAGCAGCAGCTCCCGCGATTCCCGGCATCAACAGGGACAAGCTAAGTACAGGTGCAATAAATGTTTTCATCTTCATCTTCATTGTGTATTCACTCCTTGGGTTGGTTTCAAGTATTTTTTCTTTCCTTGTCGTTGTCTTCATGAGGTGTAACGCAGGGTTCGCAAATCTGGATCACTTCGCAGGCAAAAAAAATTGCAGCTTCCGATAACGAAAGCCGCAAACGCTTGATATATCTATGTTTTATATCATAAAAATAAATTAAAGTTTTAATGAATCTAAGCCCGGTGGAAACTTAATATGTTGTAAAACCTCAATACATTTTCCTATATTTCTCAATTATAGCTTACATTGCGAGTAAACCTGAGATACAATAGAAGCAAACTCATTCCCCGGCTGGAAAAGGAGGCTCACTCATGACTTGGCTGCCTTATGCATTGATCATCGGCATCGCTTTATTTGGAGGAATTGCTACTCTGATCATCGGAAACTCCAAAGCCAATCGCTTCAGCAATCCTGAATATGATCGTCGTACGAAGCAAAATCTGAGCAAACTTACATATGTATACGTTGGTGCTGTCGTACTGGGCATAGGCGGATTGATTTTGTATGTGTACAATGGATGATGCTCGACATCCCCACTAACGCAGTACATTTTGAAATACAGCAAGTCTCTCCATGCTTTGCTTCATATACTCCATCATTGGGGAGGTAACAACTCCCCTCTCCTTTTCATATAACTCTTCAATACCGTGTTTATTCATGCGATCTCCACCTTTCTCCGTGTCTCATTTCGGGCAATTTCCCTAAGTTCATACTATGCAAGCTGACATACATACAAGATGGTTACACATGTTTACAAGTTGGAGATAATTCAGAATTATTCTGGATAAGTTCGGGGGGTAATATAAAGCCATAAGGAACAGCAAGACAAAAATAAACCGAATTGAAGGAGAGAAACGATATGAAAAAGAACATGAAGAAATCCGTAGCTACGGTGATGGTGCTGGGTATGACATTAACAGGAGCAGCCGGGGTATTCGCCGGAACACAGCTGGAGAAAATCTCCGCTTATCTCAATCATGGAATCAGCTTTAACGTAGACGGTGCAGCTTACGCGCCAACAGATGACAACGGTACTAAGCTTGCCCCTATCACGTATAACAACTCGACTTATCTTCCGGTTCGCGCACTTGCCGAAGCGCTGCATGTGCCCGTAACGTACGATGGCGCTAACAAACAAGTAATCATCGGTAGTCTAAATAACAGCAATCCATCGGCTTTGACGAGCATAACGTATACCACTGCTCAGAAAGAAGCGATTCACAAAGCGTTCGCTCAATTTGATGGCTTTGAGACAGCGTATGCTCCGCAACAGATGACGGCAGGTGACCTGTTCAAAAGCGTAGCCGCTGGCGGCGATGGTGTGAGCTTTATTTTCAACCATATGAGGGTGGATGTTTCTCCAAGAGATTATTCGGATGGTTATACAAGCAAAGAAGTAAAGCTGTCCAACGGCGTTAGTGCAAAATGGTATACACCAAGTGATACAGGCATGCTCACCCTCAAGCTTGATGATCGCTATGTCACCCTTAGCTCGCCAGATCATAAGCTTACCCAAGACCAACTGCAGCAAGTGGCTGTCTCTGTACAAAAAGTGAACAGCGGCAACGATCAAGGCATCACAGCCTACGAAAATGTAAACTACTCCAAACAGCAGCTGGACAATATTCGCAGCTCATTTGCCAAATTTGATGGCTTTACGGCAGCGTATGCACCGCAGCATATGGTTGCTGGAGATGCATTCAAAAGTGTGGGTGCAGGCGGAGATGGCGTGAACTTTGTATTCAATCGCATGAATGTAACGATATCTCCAAGAGACTATTCTTTCAGCTACGATGGCAAAACGGTAAAACTGCCTAACGGCGTATCTGCCAAATGGTACACACCAGATAACACTGACATGCTCTCTTTCAAGCTGGATGATCGCTATGTCACGCTCAGCTCGCCAAATAACCAATTGACGCATACTCAACTGGAGCAAATGGCAGTAGCTGTGCAAAAAGTGAAATAAATATAAATAAACAAAAATAACGAAACACGCATCATTTCGGCCCTTACGTTCTCCAGACTTAATAGCCGATCTGATGTGTGTTTTTGTCTAGGAAAGCTTAATCGTTGTAATCTAAACCTTACATATTGAATCAGGTCCAACTAAACAATTAATGATCCACTGATATACCACGCCTTGCGATATGAGGTTTCCTCATACATTGCGGGCCCCCTGTTTATGATTCCGGTATCTCATCCACCTTCACATCCGTCAAACGGATGACCCGGCGATAATACAGGGCGTCCATTAGTTCCTCCCAGTCCAGCTCATCAACGTTCTCGTCGCGAAAAAATACGGAAGCTGCTGGCAGGAAGCCAAGCAATGGCCCTGTTCCCCCGCAAACGAGCATGCCGCCATCCCCGCCTTTAGGCATTACTTCACCGTCTGCAGCCAGCGTAAGCTCATACTTGTAGGGGTCTCCCCTAAACTGGATACCAAAAAAATTGGGCAGCTCCAAGTCATATGAATTCGCTGCAGCGGGTTGGTCGTTGAGTTTTCCGAAATACCTCAATCTCATCGTATAATCAAAGCTGTCACCCCAAGGGAATAACGTACGACAGCCGCCTCCATAGATATACTCCCACTCGTCCTCGGTCAGCAAACCAAACCCGGCCGCTGTTTCTTCCTTCACAACATCCTCCAGGTCGATCCCTTCATTAAACCAAAAAATTTGGATATCTCCTTCACGATGTCGGACCATCCGAAATTGCAAATGCAGTTCATATTCATTCAACCCGGACTGCTTGAATTGCGCCAGCGCTTCAGGAAAATCCTCATTTTCCTGAGCAAACGCCTCCTCCTCCGACACTTCAATCCAGCCCAGTGAGATCGTCTCGCATTCTACAAGCATCGGCCCTATGGTAACTTCTCTCACGGGTGACATCTGGCTGGTCAGGAAGGCTTGCACGTCCTCTATGCCTTGGGTGTCAGCCGTTTCTTGAAAATCAACCGAGGTTGCTTCATCCATTCCGTGCTGCCACTGTTCCCAGCCAAGGGTTACCTGATCACCCGGAACAAATACGAACCGCTCCCCCTCGTGTGTGAACACCCCCGTCTCTGTACGTTGTCCGAATCGTTCAAACGTCTTCAGTCCCTCATACCGCATCCCTTCAGGAAGCATCAGCTCGATTCGTTTCATGCATCCCTGCTTGTCCTGCTCGGATAGTTCTTGCCAGACGCTCCTCGTTAATGCCTTCATTCCGGCTCCCCCTCTCCTTATGACTACATCTGAGTCTGTACAATTTTCTTTGACTCACCTGAACGCTCACTTGCCCGCAGCTTGTGCCAACGACAGCAGCAATTCCTTCCGTTTTCCGCCCGCTTTGCGCGCCAAAGTGACCAGCTTCTCCAGCTTGCCGAAGATCGGGTAAAGCACACGCTCGACTTCAAACGCTTCCAGCGTCTGCACCTGTTCAAGCAGACACGCCAGCTTCTCCTCGTGCTCGAACTCCGGCAGCACCTTCAGCTTCAAGCCATCGGTTGAGCGGCGCAGACTATGGACCAGAACGGGCATGGAATGTGCGGTTACCCCGTATTTTTCAACAAACGCAGCGATAAACTTGTCCTGGATCATCTGATGCTCATCGTCCACCTGATCCATATAGTCATTAATTAAAGCAAAAAACTGCTCGTTCTCAAGCCCAAGCCCAAAGGCAGCATAACTGCCCGGCATACCGTTTTTTTCGCCTTCGGTATCTGCATAGAACTCAAACTGCTGCATGGCTGCTCGTGCATATGTTTCCAGAAGAGGATGCAGTTCAGGGTACTGTAGAGCATTCGCGAAGAAACGATGTGTATCGGATTTGGCAAGACCTTTGATTGGGAGATACTGCTTCGCCTTGGATTTCAGCTTGATATGATAGTTTTTCGGAAAGCCCTGCTCCAGCAAACGAATAATAAAAACCAGTGCCTGCCGATATGCCTCCGGGCTCTCTTCACGAATCTGGATCGTAATCCGGGCAAAGACATCATTGGCCTGGCCTTCCACCTGCTTCGTCTGGACATACGTATCTTCTGGTGGATAGGCACCACTGCCCTCTGTCAACATACGCTTCGCTTGTTCACTGCCTAGTTGCTTTGCCAGCTCCAGAAACTTGAGCCCCCTCGGCTTGCTGTAGCTGGGTTCAAAACGTAAGATCAGCACTGCCGCATATAACAGCAAATCTATGGAATTCTGAGCCTCAGCCTGATCTTGATTCAGTCTCTCCAGCTGCTCTGCACTTTTCAAGGTGTATTCATTCTCACGGTATGCTGAAGTCTGTACGTCGAAATACTTCGGCAGAAACTGCCGCTCCGCCCATAACGTCAAGGCATAAATGATCGTATGGCGGTGTTCTGCAAGTGCTTCCTTCCGTTCCCGATTCAACGTTTGAATCTGTTCATACTGTCTGATGATCCATGCCGCATCCAAAGCAGGATACAGTACGGGATCAAGCAGATGACTTGCCAAAAAATGTGTTTCAAGCGGCTTGGTCGGATGAATGCCATTTTCCAGCTTCTGCTCTGTATAAGTACGTACCCGATCCAGCAGTAGCTGTCTTTTCTCTTGATTGACATACTCCAGCAGCGTTAGCTTCAGCATGCCATCACTTGCAGGGAATTTTCCGCGAAAGATAAAGCGGTAATCTATCAGCGGCGTATCCACCCATTCCGCCATTCTTTCCTGAACCACCTCAACCAGCCGCGGTTGAATTTCAGTGCGAACCATTTCCTCTGTAAAACGAATGTTCTGTGTCAAAAAGGAGCCTTCGTCCCATCCCATATCCAGACTGTCCACAACGGTTCTTCCGGGCTTATATAAAAGGAAGATGTCATCGAATATGCCCATCTGCAGTGTCGTTCGTTTCAAGGTCTGTTGCAAATCTGTACGTTTTGCCTGTTCATCAAACCATTCATGAACCGCCTCAATCATCTCTTCCAGCGCTTGCTCCACCTTTGTTGTCATCTGTTCTCCTGCCTTCCCGTGTGATGTACTGTATGTATGTTGTGCCGAGACACTACGATCGTTCTTCCTATATTCAAGCAAATCTACATCTGACGATGAACGGATAGAAAATATGCAGTAATGTTACATATCAATTCTTATTTTACATGCTTAAATACACCGGCAACAATAAGTCTTACGCACGGTTGTTCCCTATCGAATTCTGAATTCGCAGCTATTCTTCTGGCGTAAAAACTCGGATGAATACAAAAAAACACCGAATTGAGCCGCTTGCAGCCCCATTTCGGTGTAAATATGAAATCCATGTTGAACTTGTCCGACTTTCGTATGATTACATTCATACCAGAGAGCCTTCGCTCTGAAAAAAATCATTCATGCTATAAATGATTCAGCGTATGTAATATACAACTTTTTTCAGTTTGGAAAAGAAGAGGAGCCGCTCTACGAAGAACACGACGACTTTCCTAAGAGGTTCCGTCATCCGTTCGTACACTTGACCCTAGCTATGATGGTTTGATTGTGAAATAAACCGTTTGACATCGTTGTATTCGTTAATTAATTCATCCAGCTCCATCGACTGACGAATGACTTCCGGGTGCTGCAAATCGGTATACTGACTCGCAATATGATAAAGTCTCTGCCTTGCCTTTTCAATACATTCCTGAAGGGTCTTCGAGTTCCGTACCATCATGCCGCCCCCTGTCACGCTGTGTAATTTCTATCCAAAAATGACTATCTATTATAATATTCGGAACATAATCCGTTTCAGATTACCCTAATCTGGAATTTTAACTTATTTTTTTATCAAGATAGAGATTTTATGTTATACCGTTAACTTGCAAAAGATAACAGAAAAAACACCAGATCGGCTTAAAGCCTTTCTGGTGTTTCATTTGTGTGTTCACCCTCATTATAGAAGCGCTGGGACAACATAGAATGTCGCATCATTAACATGCAACCATCAGGGATTCCTCCATCTATGGATAACGTACCGTCTCTCGCTACGATCAATCAGAGACAACAAAAAATGCCCCCTCTTCATGCTGAAGAAAGGACATTGCTCAAGACGGATCTATATTGCTCTGTGCCGCGGCTTGCAGAATAGGCTGCAGTAGCCCTGGAAAACGTGCCTCCAGATCATCAGACCGCAGGGTGAGAAAATGCTGAGTTCCCTGTACTCTGACCCGAATAACACCTGCCTCCCGTAAGGTGCGGATGTGATGCGACATCGTGGACTTCACAACAGGCGCATGGAAATGACTGCATGGCTGCTCACCGCTTCTCGCCGCTTCGGCTGCAATCCCAAGCCGGATTGGATCACTGAGGGCATACAGCACAGAGGACAGCTCGATATCAGCCACTTGTGGATGATGTAAAATTTTCATACGTGCGTCTCCTTTTTTACAGACTATGCATTGTATTTTATCACAAATTCATGATATATTTCTAATGTTCGATACCAATCGAACTTATATAATTTCGCAGGCATCCCTTGTTGTGAGACACAAGGGCTGAGACTATACACCATTTTGCAAATGTTACAAGCCGTTTCTGAAATATTGCGAAATGCACATCATACTAGGAGGTTTTTTATGAACAACACCGCAACCGCATCTCCGCAGGAACGGACAGGACTACAGGAAGGTTTGATTGTGGGACTGCTTGGTTTCACCGTTATACTCGTCGTGATGAATACGATGATGTTTAATCTCGCTCTGCCCAAAATCGCGGCCGAATTCAAGCTGACATCCGTTGCTTCTTCGTGGATTGTTACGGGCTATTCGATTGTATTTGCTATTTCCTCGATTACATTCTCACGGTTATCGGACTTTGTGCCGATACGCACCTTGTTTACAACCGGACTTACGCTGCTCGGAGCCGCATCTGTGCTTGGTTTCTTCAGCAATCACTTTATTATACTGCTTATTGCCCGTCTGATTCAGGCTGCAGGTGCAGCTTCTGTTCCCGGTCTCGCTATCGTTCTGATTACACGGTATATCCCGAATGATCGACGGGGCAAATCCATGGCTGTCATCATGTCCGCCAGTTCACTCGGTCTTGGACTGGGTCCCGTACTTGGAGGCAGCATTACACAGTTTCTGGGCTGGCATGATCTGTTTATCGTTACAGGATTAACGCTGTTTCTGATCCCTGTATTCTATAAGCTGTTACCTAAGGAAATGCCGCAAAAGGGCTCATTCGACCTGCTCGGCGCAATCCTGCTTGCCATTGGTACCACCGGTATCCTGTTATTCCTGACCTCACGTCAGGCCATCACTCTCATTGTTGGGGTAGGTGCACTGCTGCTGTTCTGGCTCCGTATTCGCCGCGCCGCAGATCCGTTTGTACAGCCTTCACTTTTCAAAGACAAGAAATATATGATTCTCAGCTCGCTGGGCATTGTATCGTATATCAATAATTTTGCCACATTGTTTCTGCTGCCGCAGGTTCTCGCGCATCTCTATGAACTGACACCTGCCCAGTCGGGACTTGTTATTTTCCCTGGTGCACTCATATCCATGCTGCTGTCCAACCGCATCGGGCGTATGATTGACCGTCATGGCAACACACTTCTGTTAAAATATGCTCCATGGCTGCTGCTGGCTGCGGCCGGATTGTTCGCTCTGTTTGCAGACCACAGCATCTATGCCATCATGGTTGTCTATATGCTGCTCAGTGTTGGTTTCTCTTCCTTGACGACCAGTGTATCCAACGAGTTGTCGGGTAATCTGTCCATGGATCAGGTGGGCGCAGGCATGGGCTTGTTCCAGCTCAGTCAATTTTTCAGCGGTGCTTTCAGCGTAGCGGTAACCGGGGTTGCCCTGACCGCGATGCAGAACATGCAGCTATCCTCGGCTTATAGCTTTATTTTCTGGGGCATGACTGCGGTTGGCCTCGCATCTGTAATCTTTTCGCAAATGTATTTGCGAATGCAGTCACGCAAACCACAAGTAACCCGCTAAAGGCCGGGAGACTTGCCCTGTCCCGTTTGAACCAGAAGCTCTGTCTTCAGACAGAATTTCTGGTTTTTTCTTTTTTTACATTTGATAGATGGTGTGTTCTGATATAACAAAAAAGCTGTCCCATCAGTCCGTGCAGATGACTAGGAACAGCCCTGTTCTCTATATTGTACAGCTGAAAGAAAGCATGACTTGTTAACGTTGGACGTAGACGACACCCTCAATCAGCTTATATCCGCTTGCGCGTACACCTTAAAGCCAGTTCAGGATAGGAATAACTTCCGGTGCAACCATGTGATATTATTCAAACAAATCCAGTCGCAGACGTTTCAAGCTAGTATGCTGAATGCACCATTGTCCGTCCATCTTCACAAATGTCTCGTGATAATGCCCAAATCCGTGAAAGGATTTGTTCTCATTGCCTTCAGGAAACGTCACCCAGTCCTCCATAGGCGAGATGACTTTTGCCTCCGTATCCGATACAAATTCTACCTCTCCACTGTGCACATGATGTACAGTTACCGCCGGGTCTACAAGATCACGGAACACCTGCACAATCGTATCACGACCAGTCAAAACCGGAATAGGATTCCCTTCCGTACTGAAATCGGCAACGGCATCCGGTGCAAAAACCTCACCCAGCTCATCCCAGGCTTTCGTATCAATATAACGGCAGTAGCGTGCCTTGGTATTGCGAATTTGCTCCAGAGCCAGCAGCTGCTCCAATTCGGTCATCGTTGTCGTTAGACTCATAAGTATTTCCCTCCAGAGATGTGAGATTGCAATCAAGTATGTATAGAAAGTATCTTCCTTATTGTAGCACTACGTCTTCATGAAATACTAGACCGGCTGTTCTGCCTGGTCTGATTCAGTGGCAGCACACCCTTTCACGTATGAAAAATCCCCCGCATCTCTGACGAAATGTGGGGGATTACAAATAATATTCTGAATACAGAAGACTGATTATCCGTCTGTTATAGCAGGCTTGTGATGTCTAGGGGCATCACAGCGAATAGGCATTTCTCATCTGAGAAGCCAGCTCGGACATCTTTTTATGATGCAGGAAACTCTCCATCTCTTCCTCAGCCTGAACCATCACCTGCTGAATCAAACATTCGGCATTATGGTTTTGCGAGCATTCAAACAAGGAGGCCCGGCCTTCGATCGCGTGAATAATTTCCAGAAAAGACGGATCAGGGTTCCTGCGGCTCAGCCGATAACCGCCATTGGCACCAGATGTGGATTCAATCATGCCCGCCTTCACTAGCTTGGTGAGAATTTTGGACAGGTATGTTGGAGACACTTTCTGAAAATCAGCCAGTTGATGCACGCTAACCAGCTGCTCAGGCGCTGTACTGACGAGATACAGCATCGTATGCAGCGCATAGTTTGTCGCTTTGGAATATTTCATGAGAGCACACCTCATTGTATACGGATTTAATTTATCCATAATAGACCTGATTGAACGCCCTTGTCAAACAAACAACCAGCCTGTACACAGACTAGCACGCCGTTCCGAATGAATGGTCCGATATCAATGCTTCGTTGTCAGTATCCAGATGAGGCGTACAGGAGCAATCCGCTCAAATGAAAGGTTGGGTATTCCGTATGCCCTAATGGTGATACAGTCCCCGATAATCGGTGGGCGTCATGCCCTCATGCGCCATAAACTGTCGGTTAAAATAGCTGGCATTCGGGTACCCCGCTTCCTCCGCAATCTGCCCGATGTTGTCCGAAGGACGTTCAAGCAGCCACTGCTTCGCCATCTGCAGCCGGGAGCGCGTAATGAACTCCAGTGGGGTCATCTCCACGGCATTTTTAAATATTTTGCAAAAATA
The DNA here is from genome assembly GCF_003217495.1 of Paenibacillus barcinonensis. Taxonomy (GTDB): domain Bacteria; phylum Bacillota; class Bacilli; order Paenibacillales; family Paenibacillaceae; genus Paenibacillus; species Paenibacillus barcinonensis. The sequence continues at coordinate 32,540 of NZ_QJSW01000032.1, forward strand.
ATACGTGCTCACCCCTGCGCGATCCGCCCAGTCCTGTAACAAAAAAGGCTCACATGCCTCCTGCTGCATCTGCGGCAGTAACGCCAGCACCCGGCTTTCCGTTTTGCTTGTTGCGCGTGTGTTCTTGAGCGGCACGGCATGCTGCACAAATTCAGCAAGTAAAGCATACGTGAGCGTCGACAGCTGTGCTGGACGAAGCATCTTGTTCTGCTCGGCCTCGTCAAGCAGCGCCAGATGAGCCTCCTCCCAGGACGTACGCTGTCTTAGCGTCCATAACAAATTGCGATGCAGCCCGCGCTCCAGCATATAATCATGCAGACGTTCCCCGTAAAAATGCACCCACCGCACGTCCCAAGGCTCGTCTTTACTACTATAATAATGCTGCCGCTGATGTGGAAAGTAGAGCACTGCCTGACCTGCCCTAAGCTCATGCACCACACCATCTGCCTCCACATACCCTTTACCGGCTGCAACATAGTGAATATTAAAATTGTTCAGCACGCCGGCCTCTCGTAATACGGCATGCTGTTCATGGTCCGTATAATGTCCGACAGACTCCGGGTAACAGAAATAGGGAATATCCTGCAGGGTCAAGAGCACCGTCTGTCTCATCATAGTGGTTCACTCCATTAAACAATATTGTGTTAATCAAATTCAATATATTATCATTTTAATTCATTCAGCTATTCATTATAATCACAATATACATTCAAATACAGGAGGAAACAAGTTATGAATTCTGTTCAAAAGTTACGCTGGGGTATTCTTGGCAGCGCCAACATTGCAATAGGTTCCGTCATTCCTGGCTTACAGCAATCAGAGTTGAACGAGGTGACCGCGATCGCCAGCCGGGATCTCGATAAAGCACAGCAAACCGCTGATAAACTTGGTATTGAAAAGGCTTACGGCAGCTATGAAGCAATCTTAGAGGACGATGCAATTGATGCCGTTTACATTCCGCTGCCGAACCATCTGCACCGGGAATGGACGATCCGCGCAGCACAGGCAGGCAAGCATATTTTATGTGAAAAACCGCTGGCTCTCACCGAAAAGCAAGCTCTCGAAATGGTTCAGGCTTGTGCAGATGCAGGCGTGCATCTGGCTGAAGCGTTCATGTACCGTCATCATCCGCGTTATGACCAGATTCGAGATATCATCGCCAGCGGTGAGATTGGTGAAATTCGCGGCATTCACAGTACGTTTTCGTTTAACAATTCCGGTTCATCCGGCAACGTGCGTTTTCGCAAGGCGTGGGGCGGCGGCGCACTGTATGATATCGGCTGTTATTCCATTAGTGCAGCTCGCCTCCTGCTGGGACAGGAGCCGAAGGCAGTAACCGTTATCGGCATGTTCTCCCCGGAGCATGACCAGGTGGACATGATGGCGTCGGGTCTGCTTGAATTCGACAATCATATTGGCGTTACCTTTGACAGCAGCATGTGGGCAGCCTTCCGTAATACGTTGGAGGTGCTTGGATCTGACGGGATTATTGAAGTACCTTCTGCTTATATTGCCCATCAGGATAGCAGTTCCAACTTTTTTGTTACATCAGGTGGGGAACGCCGTGAGGTTGAAGTGCAGCAGGTCAATCACTACGCTCTGCAAGGTGACGATATGGCTCGTGCTGTACTTCAGGGTAAAGAGCTTCGTTTCGCTCCTTCCGACGCGGCGGCCAATATGAAAGTGCTCGAAGCTTGCCTTCGCTCAGCAGAAGAACGTACACGAATCACGCTGTGAGGCAAAGACGGAGGTACTGCATACAGCACACTTTATGATTTAGGACGAAATTAATGCTCTAAAACAAACTACCCTTATATAAGAGAGGACGGTTTATCTATGGAATATATTGATATTGCCGGTGCAGGCAAACGTATCTCCCGCTTAATTAAAGGAACAGACTATTTCGTGCATGATGCTTATGAGAAGGCTGCGACTAACCTGGATGCGTTCCTCGCGATCGGTGGCAATACGGTGGATACTGCACATATCTATTGCGGCGGACAGAGTGAAGAGGTTCTGGGACGTTATATGAAGGAACGCGGCAATCGCGACCAGATGGTCATTCTCACCAAAGGGGCACACCATGATCAGAACGGCCCGCGCGTAAACGCGGATGCTATTCGCCGTGACCTGACAGACAGTCTGGAGCGCCTGCAAACGGAGCATGTCGAGCTATATGCGCTGCATCGGGACGATCCGAACATACCTGTGGCTGCAATTCTGGAGGCACTGAACGAACATATCGAATCTGGAAAAATCGGCGCCATCGGCGCCTCCAACTGGACCTGGCAGCGGTTAGAAGAGGCTAACGCATATGCCGCCTCCCACGGTCTCAAAGGATTCACATTCAGCAGCCCGAACCTCAGTCTCGCCAAGGCGAACGAGCCATTCTGGGCAGGCTGTGTGTCAGCGGATGCCGAGACGCTCGCATGGCATGAGCAAACAAAACTGCCGCTCCTGTCCTGGTCTTCGCAGGCTCGCGGCTTCTTCACTGGACGCTTCACGCCTGAGGTACGAGACAACGCTGACCTGGTACGTGTATTCTACAGCGATGGCAACTGGGAACGCTTGCGCCGTGCCGGGGAATTGGCTGAATCGAAGAACACAACGGCGATTCAGATTGCCTTGGCATACGTATTGAATCAGTCCTTCCCGACCTGCGCATTGATCGGAGCGCAGAATCAGGCTGAGCTGCTCTCCTGTGACGAAGGCTCACGTATCATCCTGACCCCCGAAGAGATCGCCTGGATTGATCTGGCGAGTGAGGTCAAACCGGCAGGTGTATAAAAATGATACTGAAGCTTCAAACAGCCTGAAGCGAGCCATTATCAGCCATCTGAAGTGATATTTTTGCGAACATGATCACAGGAAGTAACCACGTCATTCATCATGAAAAAACAATAAACAGCGGGACCGAGCACAGTTCTCTTATCTGCTCTGGTTCCACTGTTTTTGACGTGTTCATCGCTCCGATGCTCTGTGCTGTCAATGGGGTAGCCTCCGCACAACGCCACTACTAGCCAATCCGTCTACACGTTACAATTTCCGTACTGGCCTAATATATTTTAAAGCCTGGTCGGGATTAAAATATAAGTAGGTGATCCTGCCCGAAGAAGTATCCATGCAATATTCAGAGCCTGTAAAATCAAACGCCGTCATCGCCTTTTCGATCTTCTCCTCCGCACTGCGATTCTCCTGCTCATAATCAAATGGCCCATGTTCAAAAACAACATACTCGCCTTCTGGAACCTCCATCATAAGCATTTGTGGGGGAACTTCGCCTTTATAATCCAAAGGAAGACGCACACCGTAACACTCTGTACGTGGAATGCCCCAATCGCAGCGTCTGCCGTTCGGATCGTTCAGGTAAGCCATAATCTGACCGGCACTACTATTCGATTCGCTCCCTCCATCATCATCCAGTTTGCCCTTAATACTATCAAGAAGTCCGGTAATGGTTTCGAAATCCTGTCCTGGAATCCGATTTTGCTTCTGCCAAAAATCCCAATACCCATTACTTTCATCATTTTTAATATGCAAAAACTTGTGTGCGGGAATCGTTACGAAATACATTTTAATATCATCAGTGGACTTGATCATTCCAATCTCCCCTAATCCTAAAAAGTAGCGGTCAAACGCGTTTATCTTGGTACGAAGAACGACAGGAGTTGGTTTTTTACGATATTCACTTGGCGTTATACCATAGGTCGTCTTGAACGCTCTGGTAAATGCCTCATGGGATGAAAAACCATATTGAAAAGCAATATCCAGAAGGCCTTTTTCACTATCTCGAACCTCTTTTAGTGCAAAGGCCAATGTTCTATACCGTAGATAATCTCTGAATGGCACACCCGATATTTCCTTGAATTTTCTCGTTGTATGAAATTCGGAATAACCTAATTTACGAGAAAGATATTGCAACGTTATGGATTCAACACTCCGTTGTTGAATACACTGATCAATCTCGTCAACGATGATTTGGATTTGCTTCTGCCACTCATACATTCGTTTTCTCACCTCGCTCTAACCGCTCTATAGTCATTATGGAGTAATCCAAACTACCGTGCTTGATTCTACTTGCGAAAAAGAGGCCGTTAGAGCCATCTTAGCGTACCCTGCTTCACACAGCTATCAGATCCATCACCAAAAAAGGACATTCGCCAGCTTAACGCACTGGAGAATGCCCTTTAGTTCAAAGTTTATCCATCTGCAGTTACTTTACTACAGCTTGATGATCTGACCTGTTTTCTCGGATTCAAATGCAGCCAGAATCACTTGCAGAGAACGCAAGCCCTCTTCACCGGAGATGGTTGGTGGTGTCTTGGTCACGATGGACTCAACAAACGCATCAATCACACCGCTTGGTACTTGTTTTTCGTTTGTCGCCATAGCACCCACTTTGTACGTTTCAACCGTACCATTGGTCAGCTCAACGATGACTTCATCGCCGTCGACAGTTCCGATTTTCATTACACCGTTCTCACACCATAGCACGGTGCTGTTGTCTCCGCCTCTGTATTGTGTCCAGCTGGCTACAAGTGTGCCAATTGCACCGCTCTTCATACGAAGCAGACATGTAGCATTGTCATCCACATCCGTGCCTTCTTTGTGCAGCGTGCTGATGAAACCAGCCACTTCGGATACTTCATCGTTCAGCAAATAACGGATGAAGTCGGATTTGTGCACGCCAAGGTCGCCCATTGCGCCCATGATCGCTTCCTCTTTACGGAAGAACCAGCTGCCTGCTCCATCCAGGCTCCAGCCTTCTGGACCTGGGTGACCAAAGGATGTGCGGAAATTCAGCACTTTACCCAATCGGCCGGAATCGAGAATTTCTTTTGCTTTGATGTGAGGTGGCATCAGACGTTGGTTGTGACCCACCATCAGATATACGCCGTTTTTCTTAGCCGCCTCAATCATCTGCTCGCCTTCTTCAGTGGAAACCGCCATTGGCTTCTCAACCAGCACATGCTTGCCCGCATTGGCAGCGGCAATCGTCATCGGTGCATGCAGATAGTTCGGTGTACATACGCTTACCGCATCTACTGTTGTTTCGCTCGCAAGCAATTCCTCATAACTGGAATACGCTTTACCTCCATACATTTCAGCCATTTCCTGCGCACGCTCCACAACCGGATCAGCAAATGCAACAAGCTCTACGTGCTCATTGGCAGCGTACTCTGGAATATGTCTGCGCTGGGCAATCGCTCCACAGCCGAATACAGCAACTTTAATTTTACTCATGTATAAAAGTCTCCTTTGACTATTAGATTTATGTTTAACACGTTCAGAAGTTACATCTACAATGAATACAGGTTAACGCTCTTAGCATTTGGGCCAGTTAGAACTGGTTCAAGTAGTTTTGCTTCAGCCAGTTATGGCTGTTCTCTACGCTCTCAAGCGGCGGATTCTGGCATACGTCCTGTTCCACGATAAGCCACTCTACACCTGCATTTGTTGCGCTTTCAATGACAGCTGGCAGATTCACTTCGCCTTGTCCAAGCTCCAGTGTTTTCATCTGACCCTGCTCGTCTTTGCTGAAATCTTTCAAGTGCAGCAGCGGCAAACGACCTGCATATTGTTTAATATACTCGATCGGATTTTGTCCGGCAAACTGCACCCAGCATACGTCCATTTCCACCTGAACCGCTTCTGGTGTCGTTTGAGCGAACATCGCATCAAAGGCATTTGCATCTCCAACCTGACCATGGAATTCAAAGTCATGATTGTGGTAACCAAAGATCAGGCCTTGTTTCGCCGCTTCGGCTCCATACTGCTGTAATTCTTCAAACAGCTTTGTCCAGCCCTCCGCATTGTCCGGGCGATCCTCCGGCATCAGATAAGGGCAGATCATATATTGTGCACCGATCGTTTTCAGGTAATCGATTTGTTTTTGCAAGTCCTCACGCATGGCATGCAGAGACACGTGACTGCTGAATCCTTTCAGTCCGAGCTCTTCTAGTAGCGCTTTCATTTCCTCTGCTGGAATGTCACCATATCCGGCAAATTCTACCCCTTCGTATCCAAGCGCAGCTACTTTGCGCAGTGTACCACGAAAGTCTGCTGCAGTTTCATCACGGAGTGTAAAAAGTTGCAAACCAATGTTAAGTTTTTTCATGATAGATACTCCTCTGCTCTCAAATTTGCTTGCATTGCTCTATCTGGTATCATCCTAACGCAAAACAGGCTAGAATGAACATATACAATATAGTCAGAACATGAACTATCTGCTCAAATTTTATTTCCATCCTGAAGTAATCCTATCGTTGCGCTGTATAGCTGCACCCGAACATCACCAGACTCACGGATACTACAGGATCGAATACTGAGGAGGCGTACATCTTTGGATACATTGCACACATCGGACACATCCACATCCGTGCTGATCTGTGACTACTCCTATCATTACAAGGCGTTCAGTCATAATATGAAAGGCGAGCTATCCACCTATCTGTTTCGATTGCAGACGGAAGGCTCATGTAAAGTGTACGTGCAGGAGCAGGAATTCCGCATGACGAGTGGTGATTTGCTTTTACTCAAACCGGGAGATGATTACCGCCTTGTAGTGGACGAGCCGCATAAGGAAGGGCGTTTGTCCAGCGGAGACTACTACCTGTTCTGTGAAGGCAGCTGGATTGAGAAGTGGTGGAAACGCCAATCACGCCCTACCGTAAGCCGCATCGGACTGGATGACAAACTGATCAGCCTGTGGCGCAACCTGCTGCTGGAGAAACGGCGCGGGCCGCTGGAGGAAGATGCCGAGCTCAAGGATGCATTGCTGCGCGGACTATGCCTGTACATTGACCGGGCCATTACGGAGAACATTCAGACGGATCGGGCCGTTTCCTCGGCTCTCAAGCTCAAGCGTTTTATCGAAGAACATGCTACCGTGACGTTCAAGCTGGATGAAGCCGCACGTTACGCCGGGCTCAGCCTGTCACGCGCCGTGCGTTTATTCAAGGAGCATTACAACCAGACCATGATTCAGTATGCGATCGAAATCCGTCTGAATGCCGCCCTGGAGCGGATGAGATACAGCGAGATGACACTGGAGCATATTGCCGAATCCTGCGGTTTTGCAAGCTACTCCTATTTTCACCGGGTTTTCCGTACACACTTTGGGACATCTCCGGCGGAGTATTATAAATCAAGGCAGCATGAACCGACGGATGATCTGGAACACATTTGAGTGTATCCCACATAGGGCGCTGAACACTCTAAGAACATTTTCTATTTCTCAATAACACAACGGGTCTGTACATCATAAGCGACGAAGGTCGTACCTTAGTTAGCTCGCAGTTAAGCAAATAACTTCATTTAAGAAAAAAGAGATCTCTCCTCACGTTAGAACGCTAAATCACACTGACAAAGCCCCCACAAATCCTGTAAGGGATCGTGAGGGCTTCTTTACAACCAGCCGTATCTTCAGCTGTTCAGGGCTACTCTTACATCAAGTCGATTACCCCCGCCACTTCCTCGCCAGCTCGCTAATCTGATGCGGCGTTGTGCGGCAGCAGCCGCCAATAATCCGTGCGCCCGCAGCAACCCATTGCTCGGATGCATCCTTCATACTGCCACAGGAGCCTTGGCCGCTCCATGTTTTGGTTTCCGCATCATAAGTCTCGCCTGAATTGGGATATACGATAACCGGTTTGTCGCTGGAGCTACGCAGTATGCCGATGGCTTCCGTCACCACTTCCATCGGAGCGCAGTTCAGACCAATCGCCGCAAGCTGCGGCTCGGAGCCAAAGGCTTGTGCACATACCTCAAGCGGTGTGCCTTCGCTGATGCTTGTCCCGTCTTTTAACGAGAACGACAGCCAGGCACTTGTTTCAGGGAATTCCTTGAGCAATTCAACCAGCACCCGGGCCTCCTGCAATGAAGGAATCGTCTCCAGCGCCAGCACATCTGCTCCCGCTTCAACCAGCGCTGCGATACGCGGACGATGGAATGCTGCCAAGGTCTCATCCGATACGCCATAATGCCCAACATACTCTGAACCATCCGCCAGATAAGCGCCGTATGGCCCAACGGAACCAGCGACTATAGGACGCGGACGACGCAGAGGTCCATCTACGTGATCTGCGGTATTTCGGACTTCTGCCCACACGTCATCTCTCGCCTTTGCAGCCAGCTCTACCGTCTTGCGGATCAGCTCCAGGGCGGCCTGCTCCCCAATGCCACGCTTGCGGAAACCTTCGACAGTGGCCTGATAACTGGAAGTGATTGCACAATCTGCACCTGCACGGAAATAATCCGCATGCACCTGCACAATGACATCCGGGTTCTCCAGCAACACACGCGCAGACCAGAGGGGGTCATCCAGATCACAGCCATGCTGCTCAAGCTCCGTGGCTAGTGCACCATCCAGAATCATCAGTGGATACTCGTGCAGAATACGTTGAATTACATTAATATCATTCGTTTGCTCACGTTGAATCATGGGGTCAGTCCTCTCTTCTTCTTCGTACGATCTGTCAAATAATATACGATATAACACAATACAATGAATGGAATTCCACAGTATAAAGCAATTCGCTGTGTTGGATCAAAAGCAATACCAATACAGGAGGCGAGGCACAGCAAAAATGAAACGATAGGTACAATAGGATATAACGGTGTCCGGTAAACCAGATCCTGCACGTTGTTCCCTTCCCGAACATACTGTCTGCGGAACATATATTGAGACACGCTGATGCTCATCCATACTGCCACTACAGCAAGCCCTGAGATCGAGACCAGCGTGATATAGACCGTTCCAGGTGCAATAATACTGGACAGTAAAGCCAGTGCACCGCCAGCCATACTGAGCACCAACGCATTAAACGGCACACCGCTTTTGGTCAAGCGGGCAAACCATGGAGAGATCGTCTTTTTATCGGCCAGTGACCAGAGCATCCGAGAAGAAGCATACAGTCCCGAGTTGGCAGCAGAAAGAATCGCCGTTAAAATAACAAAATTCATAATATCCGCCGCATACGGAACACCGATCCGCTCCATAACAGCAACGAATGGACTCTCAAGTACACTTGCATCTGACATCGGCAGTAACGCAGACAGAATGACAATTGTACCAATAAAGAAAATAATCAGACGCCATAATGTCGTATGAATGGCTTTCGGAATGTTTTTTTCCGGGTTTTCCGTCTCACCAGCAGCAATACCAATCAGCTCTGTTCCCGAAAAGGCGAAGTTCACTGCAAGCATCGTCATCAGTATCGCTGTTGCTCCGTGTGGAAACCACCCTGATGCTGTGATGTTGGTAAAGAGTGGCGCCGGAGATGCATCAGCCATCGGAATGATGCCAAACATGGCAGCCCCGCCAAGAATGATAAAGAGAACAATCGTCATCACTTTCACCAAAGAGAACCAAAATTCCGATTCGGCAAACAGTTTGACCGTGAATGCATTAAACAGAAAAATCAGCAGTGCAAACAGCGCACTCCAGATCCAGACATTGACGGATGGGAACCAGCGCTGCATGAGCAGTCCCGCTGCCGTAAATTCAGAGCCCAGCGCTACGGTCCAGGTCAGCCAGTACAGCCAAGCGACCGTATACCCCGTAGCTGGTCCGATATATTTGGCTGCGTAGCTGTGGAATGCACCCGTCTCTGGCATATGTACAGATAATTCACCCAGACAGAGCATGACCAGATACACGACAAGTGCCCCGATGAGATAGGATAAAATAGTACCGAGCGGTCCCGCCTGCTGAATCGTGTAACCCGAGCTGAGAAACAATCCTGTTCCAATGACACCACCCAGCGAGAGCATGACCAAATGTCTCGTTTGCATCTTACGTTGAAAATGACCTTTATCGCTGTTATTGTGCATATGACGTACTCCCCGCTTCTTCATCCAGAACAAACAAAAAAAGACCCACTCTTCCCGAAGAGTGCGCCGTTACTGACAAATAAAAACAACTGCTCCTATCTATCAGGCTTTCACCCGCTGGAATTAGCACAGTATCCTTCAGATCTGTTGCTGAGGTTTCTAAGGGCCAGTCCCTCCACCTCTCTGGATAAGAAAATGATTTTTTATAACTATATCGACTGAGGTCGAATGTGTCAACAATTAAATAGAATTACACCTGCAAAGTATTCCAGCGTGCTTACGGTGTTGCAAAAATTCACTCTGTGGAAGACCCTGGATTCACAATGCTGGTCTTGACTTCATATGTGATGGGTATATTCGCAAACACCTCGTCCCAGTTATGCTTCACCTTCTTCCACGTCTTCGGATATTTAATTCGAATCGTGTCCCGAAAATCAGCAACATCCACTCGATACGTATGCTGGAGCTTATACAGCAGCTGCTTAATCTGTTGTTCAGCCAGTTTGGCAAAATCCTTTTCCAATTCGTCCAGATAAGCTCCTTTCTCTTCCTCTTCCGGGGAACGCCAATCCTCCATCATCCAGCCCTCGGACTCTGCCTTGATGTGAAACGAAATATGGTCACCAACCACCTTCGGAATAATTTTCGTTTTCTTCTTTTTGATCTCATAGATCACCGTAAATCCTTCCTTGCTATAGGTTTTAATAACCCCGCCCTTTTGATTTGGCCTGAGCCAGGATAACGCCTCCAGATCGGTTTGACCGAGCTCCCCTATAAATTTTTTGGTTTTGGCGTCAAAAATGCTGCCACCAGAGAACTTGTCCTCCCCGTCATAGTTCAGCACATTTTGCAACAAAAAGCTCGACCCGGATTGCATCTGTGCATCAAGTTTTGCGAGCGTGACGGGCTCCAGAATTTTGTTGGAAATATAAGAATTATTCGTAATACCGGTGAGATAGAACGCCGGAATGCGTGATGGATCGTTGGAAGTCAGCACATCCACCGCGCGATGATGGCTGATTAACACCAGACAGTTCGGACGAATATCGTTATCCCGCAGTATAAAGTCGAGCAGCTGGTCCAGTCCATATTTTTTGGCAATATCCTTGGAAATGACGATCACTTTGAGATGATGACCAATGAGTGGACGGTCACGTCGCAAGGCGAACTGACGAAAAATCTGAAGCATGGAATCCCCCGTGAGCCGTTCATTGGAATAGGAGGTTTTCCCGGATGCAGGGGAACCCGGCTGATCACTTTTCTGACTGTTAGAGTAGCCTGGTGCGATCTGAACGGTGGCTGTCACATTGTCCAGCTTGGGATAACGGCCACCCTGCTCTCCAATTTTTTTCTCAAACTCGGTTTCATGTCCGACATCAATTCCGAGTGCAACATACAAGCTCAGGTCCTCAATCTCCCGACTGCTCCAGCAGCCTGAGAGTATGCTCAGGATGGCTACAGCGCAAGTAATCCGTCTCAGCAGGCGAATAAAAATCATGCGTGTTTACCTCCTTTTTTACGTATCATGCTTATGATCAACAGCACCAGTGGCAAGATCGCGAACAGCAGAACCGAAGCGTTACCCAGCGTGTCTCCAAGTGCGAACGTTTCATCTACATTTTTGGGTATCATCGCCGTTACATAAATGATAGGCAGCAGAACATACATGATCCTGCCCATCTTCTTCGCCTTGAACAAGTCGCGAATGCCTACAGAAGCACAGTAATGGGTAATCGCAAACGTGGAGAAAATCTGCATAATCCAGATGACCAGCAGGAGCGATTCAAAGCGTTCAAAGATCAAGCCTTGAATCTCAAAGCTTCGCACCAGATCCAGCGTCGGCCATGTTCTCGTTTTGATTCCGTCAAGAGACAGGCTGCCTACAACCATGACAACCGTAATCAGATAGACAGCAGTGGATATAGCTAACCCCCAGGTCATCGCTTTGTTGCTTTGTTTCGGATTCTGCATATATGCGGTAATGACCAGCATAACCTCATAACCGGTATAAGACAGCAGCGTTGGCTTCAATCCTTTAATTACAGGCAGGATGCCATCACCCAACACCGGTCTCAAGTTACCGATTTCGAACAACTGATTGCTAAGCAATATTTCCATGACAAAGATGACCAGCGTGATAGGCAGAATGATCTCAAATACACGCAGGATCACAGATAGTCCGCCAGAGATGAGATAGATACCAATCCACATAAATACCATCACTATAGCCCACGTAGGGGTACGCTCAAGCAAATACATGCCTGTTACATCGGCCATCACTCTGATCTCGAAGGCAGCAATAACCATAAAATACAGAATCATGGCACAGCCCAGAATGTACGCAATCCAGCGCCCGGTAATTTCTCTTGTGAATTGAAACACTGTCTTTTCGGGGAATCTGCGGCACAAGGTCACGAGGATGATCCCCACTCCTGTAATGATCATCCCGGACACAATGATGGAGATCCAGACGTCAGGTGTGCCCACTGCCTTACTGGTCGTGCGTGGTAACGTTAATATGCCTGCACCCAGCATATAATTGACGATGATCACAACCGCCTGTGTTGTAGTTATTTTCCCCTGAGCGTCATTCACTTCACGACACCTCCACGCTTACATTTGATTCAAGCCAATGCCCGGCTACTTCTTCCGATCCTCATCTACCGTATTCATCATCTCAGGGCGTCTTCTCATCATGGAGAGCGGTGCGCGGATGATAAAATCCTTCCAATCACTCAAACGATATGGGACAGCCGGGGCCACATAGGGAACACCAAAGCTCGTCAACCGTGCCAGATGAGTACAAATGAGCAAGAAGAACATAATCACACCATATAATCCAAGCACAGCAGCGCTGAACATGGCCGCAAACCTCAAAATGCGCAGCGTCAATCCTGCACTGTACACCGGGATGGTAAAAGAAGAGATGGCCGTAACGGCCACCACGATGACCAGAAACTGACTGATAATCCCCGCCTGCACCGCAGCCTGACCAATAATCAGACCCCCAACGATGCCCATCGCAGGTCCAATCGGTTTCGGCAGGCGAATGCCGGCTTCCCTCAAAATTTCGATGGATAGCTCCATAATGAGAACTTCGATAAGGGAGGGAAATGGCACACCCGTTCTTGTTTCAATAATAGTCAGCACCAGCTTGGTAGGAATCAGACCTGGATGAAAGGAGATAAACGAGATGTACAGCGCAGGGGCAAACAGGGCCAGCATGGCGGACAAAAAACGCAGCATACGCATAAACGTTCCGGGAATCCAACGCTCATAATAATCCTCAGGAGATTGCAGCAGCATGCTGAAGGTCACAGGCACAACGAGTACAAATGGTGTTCCATCTAGTAAAATAGCAACTCGCCCTTCCAGCAGGGCACCGATCACCCGGTCAGGCCTTTCCGTATTTAATATTTGCTGAAACGGACTTAGTGTATTGTCTTCAATCAATTGCTCGACATAACCCGATTCCAGGAAATTGTCCATATCCATCTCACGAATGCGCTTCTCGACTTCTGCCACAAGCTTCGGGTCAGCAATGTCCTGAATATAAGCAATGGCAAGGTCTTTCTTAATGCGTGAGCCCACTTCAATCTTTTCAATGAACAAACTTTGATCACTACCGTATCTACGAAGAATCCCTGTATTATCACTCAACTGCTCCGTAAATCCCATTCGCGGACCCCGCAGTAATGCCTCGGATAACGGCTCGTCAATGCTTCGTGTCTTGCCCTTCGATGTGCCAATCAGCATACCGCCTGGCATACCATCTACCAGCAATCCATTTTTCCCAACCAGCACACCGAGCGCAAACTCCTGCAACGAACCAGTCTCCTGAATCTGGCTGACAGGCAACAATTGGTTCTGGAGATAGCCCGATAACATCTGTCGATTCTCCGGGTGAACAAAACCCTCCTGTTTGAGTTCAGGCACACCATTCATCATCAGCGGTGTAATCAAATGCTCATCAATCAACTCCTGATCCACCAGTCCTTCTGTATAGAGTACAGCGGCTCTTGTATTCGTACCTCGGATCATAAACTCACGGATATGTACATCTGCATTTTTGGCAAAGGTTTCTTTCACACTCGTCATATCTGTCGCATATTCACCTGTTATTTTGATGTTTGCATAATGACCTGTCTCCGTACCCGGACCTATGCCTGCCTCTGCAGGCGAAATGTCTCTGGAGGAGATGGAAGAAGGCTTGGCAGAACGAGAAAAGCTGCCTCTATGCACAGCTGTATTCAACCATCTCCAGATTAGCGTAATGCTCACAGGAACAAGGAATACCAGCATCGCCTGCGCCCAGATCGGCCATTCGGGAATATACGATATAATGCTGGACCACATGCTCTCCCCTCCCTCTCTGCCAAAACTAATTACAGGTATTCCCGAATTATTGTGTCCTGTTTCTCCGTAAAAATTCCGCATTTGGGGCAGCATATCCAATAGAGCGCTTTGTTATCTCCATTCCCTGAACAGCAAAAAAACGACCCTGCAAAGAGCAGAATCGTTCTCAACTTCAGGTTATACTATCCGAGTCACATGCTGTGCCTTATTATCAAGCAGATGAGCTGCGTCTGCAATTGTTTTGAAATCCTTTAACGCAATCTCAATCCGCTCATTGCTCTGCTGCACGTATTGCTCCACCTTTTTGGTACCATTGGTGATATTCGTAATTTCCTTGGTAATACCCGTGACACTGTCCCGAATCTCGTTAATGGAATTTTCCACCATCGCAGACAGCTTGCGCACTTCCTTCGCCACAATATCGAAGCCCCTTCCAAACTCTCCTGCATGTGCAGCTTCAATAGCCGCATTAAGTGCGAGTAGTTGAGTCTGAGACGATATTTCCCGAATCGTGCGCACCACACCTTGAATGGAGCCCGCCTGCTCCTGAAGATGAGTCAACGTAGACTGGTTTGCCGCCGATACCTCCGAGATATATGCAACGCTGGACAGCAGTTCATGGCTTCGACCGATGCCCGCATCGGCCTGCTCGTTTAATTCCTGAGAGAGTGCCTTCAGCTCCTGCACAACGGTTGTTATATTATTCTGGCGATTTGTAATATCCGTGGCCATCTTGCAGACTCCCAGTATTTTTTGATTTGATTCATCATATACCGGCATGTACGTGGCTTCGAGCCATACAGACTGCCCTCTGGCATCCATCCGCTCCACCTTGTCCTGAAAGCTTTTCCCGTTCAAAATACTTCTCCAGAACTCCTCATACGCTGGAGTGTCTGTAAATTTGCCAAAACATAATTGACGATGATGCATGCCACACATCTCTTCCTTCGTATACCCCATCGTTGAAGCGAATACATCATTCACGTATGTAACCTTGCGATTTACGTCAAAGCGGATAACCGCCAGGCTATTTTCCATCGCCTTGATCACAAGCTTGTCCGTAACCTCATCCTGTTGTACAGTCCCCAATAAAGACATCTAAATCCCCCACAATCCGTCCCGTAATCAATAATGTGATGCATTTAAACAACTTGCCTGATGCAGATGGATGCCAAGTGCAATTCATAGCATAGTTTAATGCATCTTATTCCTTGCATTAGACTCTAGGTATTGATACCCCAATTCAGGACTTTTGGATCACTAAATTGCATGAATCCCAAAAAATATTTTTTATACAGCTACAATGCTCCTATACTGCTGAACATCACGGGCAAGATCATACAACAAATTCCCTCTGCTTACCAGTGCAGAATTCACGTTCGTGTAATATAAGGTAAAAAAAGAAGAGCAATAGGGAGATTCATATCCCCATGTACTCTTCTTCAAAAAGGCCGTCAAAGATCACCCTTTACACATCATTGTTAAGTTGAAATTGTCATCACCGTGCTCTCAAAAATGATGCACAGTAACACACAGCTGTATCACAACACCAAACGGATCACGCACAATTCCATAGCCGGGGCTGGATTCATTCCGTTCATATGGCACAAGCACCTTCACCCCTGCATGCTGTAATAGCGCTTCATATAAATGGTCAATCTGACCTTGGTCCTGAGACTGAATACACATTGAGGTACTGTTCCCCAGTAACCAAGGTTTCTCCACATCCATCGCTTCCTCGGCAATCATTAGCTTGTTTACACCAACCTGCAGCACAGAATGTGTGATGTATTCATCCTGACCTGGGGGATACGTGAACTCAATAGCCTCCGCCGCGTTCCCGTTCATGGACAGGAAAGGTATTACTTCATCACAACGGCGTTCCCCTGCTTGTCGGAACCTATGAACCTCATGAACTGGATTTCACTGTGAGCTGCCTTGCAGGTTTCAGTACCTCCATACAGATTGTCACTCCTGATGCATTGAAAGCATCTCTGAGACAGCATTATTTGAATTTGCTGCAGCATATTTAAATGGTAGCAAACAACTAGCACGCTATCTTCAACCGTTATAATCCCCCCCCACACATCAGCATAGAAAATACCCGGCAGGATACATACCGAGGAAAATACGGTATGCACCCAAGCCGGGTACAGGTTTAGAAAATAATATCAATAGCCTCTAACTCATCTTGTTCCTGTTCAGATTGCCCGTTCAGAGAAATATCCTTGAGCAGCACTGAAGGCTGTTCGCAAATTTGGGTGATGATCACGAGCAAGTCCTGAGCAAAATTGTCGATCAGATTGTGCGTAAACAACTTCGTGGCATATTCGAACTGCCCGTTCATGCCCTCATCCAGCATCGAAATGACCAGAGTCAGATCGAATTGGGAAACCGTATGCTTTTCCGGATAAGATTCGATCTGAATATCCCCGAAGCTTTGAACGTTATCTTCCTTTGTCTCCAGAGCAAACATGACATCAAATACAGGGTTGCGGCTTTGATCTCGCGGCACCTGCAGCCTTTTCACAAGCTCCTCGAAAGGATAATCCTGGTGGTCGTAGGCCCCCAGCATCGTTTCTTTGACTTCGTTCAAGTAAGCAAGGAACGTCTTCTCCCCTGACGGATAATGACGAATCGCCAACGTGTTGACAAACATTCCGATGAGCGGCTCCAGGTCAGCATGGGTGCGACCCGACACCGGTGTGCCTACAATGAAATCTTCTTGCCCCGAATACTTGCTGAGCAGGATAGAATAGACCGCGGATAACATCATATACAAGGTTGCACCGTTCTCATCTGCGATGCGCTGCAAGCTCTCGGTCATCTGCTTGTTAATATCGAAAGGCAACACATCTCCCTCAAAACTGCGAACAGCAGGTCTAACAAAATCTGTAGGCAATTCAAGCGTCGGCAGTTCACCTTTCAGCACGTCCAGCCAGTAAGCTTCCTGACGTTTCAACCGTTCTTTTACAGGCTCGGACTGCTGCCAAGCGGCGAACTCCTTATATTGAATCCGAAGCGGTTCGAGCATCTCGCCGTTATACAGGCGCAGCAGCTCTTCGACAAAGATGCCCATCGACATACCATCCGTAACGATATGATGAATATCGAGCATCAGCAGATGCCGCTCCGTTTCCCATTCAACCAAGCCCACACGGAGCAGCGGTGGCCGCTCCAAATCAAAGACACGTACAAAGGCGTCCGCAATGCCTCTTGTTTCACTTTCCGTTGCCTTGGTATACTCTACGGCAAACGCCAAGTCCTCATAAATCCGTTGCACCGGTTCGCCACCCACCATGTCGAAGCCGGTTCGTAAAATTTCGTGACGTGCAATCAATGCTTTGAGTGCCAACTCGAATCGTTTCCGTTCCAAACGTCCAATAAGCACCGTCATGCCGGACATGTTGTAGCTAAGCTCGGCACCTTGCATCTGCTGCTGAATGTAAAGCCGTTTTTGCACGGAGGAAAGCGGGTACCAATCCTTCTTATCCAGCACGGGAATAGAGAGGAATTCCTGCTGCTCCAATCGACTGATCACTTCAGCCATCGCTTCAATGGTTGAATGCCGGAACACATCGCGCAGCGGCAGATTCACGTTCAACTCTTGATGGATTTTGCTGACCAGCGTTGTCGCCCGCAGGGAATGCCCGCCAAGGTCGAAGAAGTTATCATGAACGCCAATCTGCTTCCCAAGCCCCAGCACGTCCTGCCAGATCGCCACCAGCTTCGT
>NZ_QJSW01000033.1 GCF_003217495.1 Paenibacillus barcinonensis
AAGACCCCTTGAAGACGACGAGGTAGATAGGCTGGGGGTGGAAGTGCAGCAATGCATGGAGCTGACCAGTACTAATCGGTCGAGGGCTTATCCAAATAAGCAAGCTAATGAGCGTAAGTTTCGTTTCGAATCTAGTTTTCAGAGAACAACACTCTGAATGGTGAAATGGAAATCGGTACATCACTTCATGTGGGTATGATTTTCAGATTCACTGAATGGAAAGAAGATAACTTCGATCCAATCGCGTTTGGTGGCGATGGCGGAGGGGTTCCACACGTACCCATCCCGAACACGACCGTTAAGCCCTCTAGCGCCGATGGTACTTGGACCGCAGGGTCCTGGGAGAGTAGGACGCCGCCAAGCAAAGAACCACTGCCGATGATATTCGGTGGTGGTTTTTATTTTTTTACTATACTGAGGTATCCATATCCTCATTATATGAGACATAAAACTGTACATTTGAGGAAATCTTAACGTAAATAACAATGAAAGTGCGCGTGCCAGTCTGAATGAATGGGCGCTTTTTTTGTTATGTTATCACAACATGTCCACACAACAAGCACAGTTGTGTACAAGGGAGAATACAACTGAGATATCCAAGGAGTTTCCCTTGACATTCTAAATATCGCTTTGCTAAGATGGACAATAATATATTTTCAGAAAACGTATTTTCGGCATAAAATACAGCCTGGAATCTTCGGGTTTTGGTCCGTAAAGCTGAGCAAACATAAGGAGGAACACTTGCGTGTGGGAAGATAAATTTGGTAAAGAAGGCTTCACCTTTGATGATGTATTGCTAGTGCCGCGGAAATCCGAGACACTGCCAAAAGAAGTGGACGTATCCGTTCGTTTGAGCGATAACGTCAAATTAAACATTCCATTGATTAGTGCAGGGATGGATACTGTCACAGAGGCGACTTTGGCGATTGCTATTGCACGTGAGGGCGGTATTGGTATTATTCATAAAAATATGTCTGTTGAACAACAAGCAGAAGAGGTGGATCGGGTTAAACGCTCAGAAAGCGGCGTTATCACTAATCCATTCTCATTGACTGCTGACCATCTGGTATCTGATGCTGAAGCAGTTATGGCAAAATACCGGATTTCTGGTGTGCCCATTGTAGAAGGAGATCAGAAGCTTGTAGGGATTCTGACGAACCGTGACTTGCGTTTTATTCATGACTACGGTATTAAAATTAGTGAAGTTATGACGCGTGAGAACTTGGTTACAGCACCAGTTGGTACAACTCTGCAAGAGGCAGAGGTTATTTTGCAGAAGCACAAAATTGAGAAACTTCCATTGGTGGATGAGTCCAACACATTGAAAGGTCTTATCACCATTAAAGATATTGAAAAAGCAATTCAATTCCCGCAAGCGGCAAAGGATGCTCATGGCCGTCTGTTGGTCGGAGCTGCAATCGGTATTTCCAAAGACACGTTTGAACGGGCAGAGGCGCTTGTTAATGCGGGTGTGGATCTGATTACGGTTGACTCGGCACATGGACATCACATCAACATTATCGACGCGGTTCGTCAGCTACGTGAACGTTTCCCTGATCTGACCATCGTTGCAGGTAACGTAGCAACAGGCGAAGCAACACGTGAACTGATTGAAGCAGGTGCTTCTGTCGTGAAAGTCGGCATTGGACCGGGTTCGATCTGTACCACTCGTGTTATTGCAGGCATCGGCGTTCCGCAAGTTACAGCAGTATATGACTGTGCTACTGTAGCACGTGAGTACGGCGTACCGATTATCGCTGATGGCGGTATCAAATACTCTGGAGAGATCACCAAGGCTATTGCTGCAGGCGCTCATGCCGTAATGCTCGGAAGTTTGTTTGCAGGTACGGAAGAAAGCCCGGGGGAATCCGAGATTTATCAAGGACGTCGTTTCAAAGTATATCGTGGTATGGGTTCCATGAGTGCCATGAAACAAGGCAGTAAAGACCGTTACTTCCAGGATGATGACAAAAAACTGGTTCCTGAAGGTATTGAAGGGCGTGTAGCCTACAAAGGGCCGTTGTCCGATACAATCCATCAGCTGATTGGCGGTCTGCGTTCGGGTATGGGATATTGCGGAACGAGCAACCTGGATCAATTGCGCAACGATACAAGCTTCATCCGTATTACAGGCGCTGGTCTTCGTGAAAGTCATCCGCATGACGTACAGATTACCAAAGAAGCACCTAACTATTCGTTGTAATCCGAAGAGAGTTAATGATTTCCAGGACAAGCTCGGCGATTTTCGCCGGGCTTGTCTTTTTTTGCGGATACCCCTGTGATAGAATAGAACAAGCGGTGACCGTCCGAGGATGGATATGGGCGTTGCGGCGATTTTTTGATGTGAATCATTGTCGTACTATTTTATTGCGTAAGTGCAGTCTGTTTGTGCAGTCCGTTTAGCGTATGCACGATAAGGAGAGCCGATGTCTGATGAAGATACATAAGCAATCGGCAAGATGCGAACGAAGTGACCATTGATCTGGACGTTAGAGCAACGAATTTGCTCATTTCGATACAGCGCATATAACAGAGATACACATCCATTAACACATGGACAGGGACTAAGAAAATGGGCAGCTTCAGCTGCACTGAGGCATCTCATTCAGAAGCTTCGGATCGAAGGGAGTATTCATCAATTGAAAGCCAAACACATGAATAAGAAGAAACGTCAAATCCTTAAAAAGAGCGTAGCCTCCGTTATGTTGCTTAACATGCTGTGTATGTCTGCGGTAATGCCAGTGATGGCGGCGGGGAACAACTCTGGTCAGGTTCTGACGGCAGCAGCAGCTACTGCGAAAACACCAGCAAAGGCTGTGAGCATTCCGTCAGTCGATTCACTTGGACTTGATGTGAGATCGGCAGTTCTGATGGAAGCTTCCACAGGCGAGATCCTTTTGTCGGTGAATGCTGATAAAGCAATGCCGCCAGCAAGTATGACCAAAATGATGACGGAATATATCGTTGCTGAACAGGTTAAGCAAGGTAAGTTTGGCTGGGATACGGTCGTTGAAGTTGGTAAGAATGCAGCGAAAAGTATCGGGTCACGTATTTTCCTTGCCGAAGGTGACAAGCACACGGTGAAGGATCTGTATATTGCGATGGCTGTTGGTTCAGCGAACGATGCTACCGTTGCGCTCGCTGAGTATGTGGCAGGATCGGAGCAAGAGTTCGTCAAAATGATGAATGAAGAAGCCAAACGTATGGGGATGAAGGATACTCACTTCATTAACTCTACCGGTCTGGACCGAAAAGATATGCCAGCTGAATTCCGTCCGGCAGAAGATAAGGAAACGGTAATGTCAGCGATGGATGCAGCGATTCTGTGCAGATATATTGTTAGAGATCACCCGGACTACAAGGACTTCACAACCATTCAATCCTACAAATTCCGTGCTAACGATAAAGCGCCTATTATCAACTATAACTGGATGCTGGAAGCGAATAAAAATATAACCAACTTCAAAAGCTACGCCTACGAAGGTCTGGATGGCATGAAAACAGGCCACACAAGCAATGCCGGCAACAACTTTACGGGTACGGCTGAACGTAACGGCATGCGTCTGATCAGCGTAGTTATGGGCACTGATTCCGAATCTGCACGTTTTAGAGAGACAAAAAAGGTGCTGGACTACGGATTCGACAATTTCGAGGTTAAACAAGCTGTTGCAGGAAAAACCAAAGTGACAGGCTGGGAATCGGTACCTTTGAAAAAAGGGAAAGAGACGACCGTTCCGGTCGTTACAGATAATGCGGTAAGCTTTGTCGTGCCTAAAGGAACTCAAAACCTGAATGTGACGTTTAAAGCAAGTGTAACAGAAGCGGACAAACTGGTTGCACCGCTGAAGGCAGGAACCAAGGTAGGCACAGTAACCTATACTTACAAGGCAGAGGGAATGGAGCCACAGGAGAAAACGGTAAACCTGATTACCGCTGAAGAAGCAGAAAAGGGTGGATGGTTCCGTCTGTTCTTCCGTGCAATCAAAGATTTCTTCGTTGATCTGTTCGACGGGATCAAAAACTTGTTCTAACCGAAAAATACAAACTAATACCGAATGAGTGGATTGTATATTTACGTTTTTTACGGTAAAATATCAAGTTAGAATTCGACGTATTAAAGTAAAAAAGTCTAAGGTTCTTTCATGAGGAAACAAGCAGTTTTATGCTTATTAAAAATGGGAGACCACACATACACTACGGGGGGCTTGGAATATGGAAACGGGAACATCACGCGTTAAAAGAGGTATGGCTGAAATGCAAAAAGGCGGCGTTATCATGGACGTTATGAACGCTGAGCAAGCTAAAATTGCGGAAGCAGCAGGTGCAACGGCAGTAATGGCACTTGAGCGTGTTCCTTCCGATATTCGTGCAGCAGGTGGAGTGGCTCGTATGGCCGATCCAACGATTGTGGAAGAAGTAATGAAAGTTGTAACGATCCCTGTTATGGCCAAAGCTCGTATCGGTCACTATGTAGAAGCGAAAGTTCTTGAGTCGCTGGGCGTGGATTACCTTGATGAGAGTGAAGTACTGACTCCTGCGGATGAAGTATTCCATATTGATAAACATGAGTTCACTGTACCGTTTGTATGTGGAGCGAAAGACTTGGGTGAAGCACTTCGCCGGATCGGTGAAGGAGCATCCATGATTCGTACGAAAGGTGAGCCGGGAACAGGTAACATTGTTGAAGCGGTGCGTCATATGCGTTTCATCAACAGCCAAATTCGTAAAGTGACAAATATGTCTAAGGACGAGCTGTATGCCGAAGCGAAAAACCTGGGCGTAGCTTACGAGCTACTACTGGATGTGCATGAGAACGGTAAATTGCCAGTGGTTAACTTTGCAGCGGGTGGCGTAGCTACTCCGGCAGATGCTGCACTCATGATGCACCTTGGAGCGGATGGGGTGTTCGTAGGTTCAGGTATTTTCAAATCCGACAGTCCTGAGAAGTTTGCACGTGCGATTGTAGAAGCAACGACGCATTACACGGACTACAAATTGATCGCAGAGGTTTCCAAAAATCTCGGAGCACCAATGAAGGGTATCGAAATTTCCAAACTTGCACCTTCCGAGCGTATGCAAGATCGCGGCTGGTAAGAGAAGGGGAAATGACTGATGAAGATCGGTGTTTTGGCACTTCAAGGTGCTGTTACAGAGCATATACGTAGTATTGAACGTGCTGGGGCCGAAGGTATAGCTATCAAGCAGGTTCAGCAGTTAGAAGAACTGGACGGTCTGATTCTGCCGGGTGGTGAGAGTACAACAATCGGCAAGCTGATGCGCAAATACGGATTTATGGAAGCGATTCGTGCCTTCGCCGCAGAAGGCAAGCCTGTATTCGGAACCTGTGCGGGTCTGATCGTTATGGCTAAGCATATTCACGGGCAGGATGAGGCTCATCTGGAGCTCATGGATATGACCGTGTCCCGCAATGCATTTGGAAGACAGAGAGAGAGCTTTGAGACCGATCTGCCAGTCAAAGGCATTGATGAGACGGTACGCGCTGTATTTATACGTGCTCCGTTAATTGAGAGTGTTGGCGACGGAGTAGAGGTTCTGTCAACGTATAACGATGAGATTGTGACAGCACGTCAGGGGCATTTGCTTGCGTGCTCGTATCATCCCGAGTTAACAGACGACTATCGCTTGCATGCTTATTTTGTTGACATGGCCAAAGCTTATAAACAATCTGTAGAAGCAAAATAATGTATGATGCACAACCTATGATCTCCCGGTCCTCGGATCACTCCTCAGCCGTCTGCTCAAGGCCGCTGCGGCAGCTTAATCCGGACGGATGCCTCATGTTGCTTGTAACTGCTGCATAGCGGGAATCGCAGCAGAGGGCGGCACGGGGGACATAGGTTGTTTTTTCGGTTATTGGCATGGATTAGGTTATAATAGATATATTGTTTATTTGCATAAGAGTTCGAATCGTAGGTTTGATATGGGGTCCGATATGCGGGCTTATCTAGGAGGGGTACGTAGTGCTTGATGTAAAAATATTGCGGAATGAATATGCACGAGTAGAGGAAGCATTGAACAACCGCGGTAAATCAATCGATCTGATCGCAGGATTTACCGAAATGGACGCTAAGCGCCGGGAACTGCTGCAGGAGAGTGAGAACCTGAAGAGTCGTCGCAATACGGTGTCCGCAGAAGTAGCCAGATTGAAAAAAAACCGTGAGAATGCGGATGATCTTATTGTTGAAATGCGTGAAGTATCCGATCGCATCAAAGCGATGGACGAAGAAGTTCGTGAGCTTGAAGTGAAAATCAGCGATCTGACAATGGCGATCCCTAACATTCCGAATGAGAGTGTACCTGTGGGAGCGTCTGAAGCGGATAATGTGGAAATTCGTCGCTGGGAAGAGCCAAAGTCGTTTGCCTTTACCCCTAAGGCGCACTGGGAGATTGCACAGGAGCTGGATATCCTTGATTTTGAAGCAGCCGCTAAAGTAACGGGTTCCCGATTTACCTTTTACAAAGGGCTTGGGGCGCGTCTGGAGCGTGCACTGATCAACTTTATGATGGATTTGCACAGTGATCAGCATGGGTACGAAGAGATCCTGCCTCCATATATCGTCAATCGGGACAGCTTGTTTGGCACAGGGCAGCTGCCGAAGTTTGAAGAGGATCTGTTCAAGCTGAGAGATACGGAGTATTATTTGATTCCTACAGCAGAAGTACCGGTAACAAACTACCACCGCGAAGAGATTTTGAATGTAGATGATCTGCCGAAGCATTTTGTAGCGTACAGCTCTTGCTTCCGCTCGGAGGCTGGTTCAGCTGGACGGGATACTCGCGGCTTGATTCGTCAGCATCAGTTCAACAAGGTAGAACTGCTTAAACTGTCCACACCGGAGACATCGTATGATGAGCTGGAGAAAATGACACAGAATGCAGAACGTGTATTGCAGCTGCTGGGATTGCCATACCGTGTATTGACGCTCTGTACAGCAGATATGGGCTTCACTTCGGCTAAAACATATGATATCGAGGTATGGCTGCCAGAGAGCAATACGTACCGCGAAATTTCATCCTGCTCCAACTGTGAAGACTTCCAGGCACGTCGTGCCAATATTCGTTTCCGCAGAGAGCCTAAGGCGAAACCTGAGTTTGTGCACACACTGAATGGTTCAGGACTTGCTGTAGGACGTACAGTAGCGGCTATTCTGGAGAACTATCAGCAAGAGGATGGTACGGTGATTATTCCAGAAGCACTACGTCCTTATATGGGCGGAATTGAAGTCATCGCTCGTCGTAAATAGTACGAAGCTTGAGATCGCATATTCACAACTAATCATCTTCACTCCATTCGCCATTTGAGGATGGCGGGTGGAACGGATGATGCGTGTGTTGTAGTGCTGTCGATGGTTGACCTAAGGCTCCAGCATAAATTTCAAACAAATAACTTGCACTTCATTACCGATCTATGGTATGATACTTTTCGTGGCAAGTTTATAAAATGAATATTTGGAGAGGTACCGAAGCGGTCATAACGGGGCGGTCTTGAAAACCGTTAGGGTGCAAGCCCACGTGGGTTCGAATCCCACCCTCTCCGCCATACTACACTTATAACAAGGATTCGAGCGATCATGCTCGGGTCCTTTTTTGATTTTTCATACCCCAGAGATATGAGCCGGGAGAGGGATCTACCGTTGCTATAATACAGCTCACAGTATGCATAAAAACGACATTTTTGCCGCACGTTATAGAGGTGGAGGTGGTTAAGATGAACCGCGAGCTAAACATAGATCAGAACGAACTTGTAGGTGCGTGGCAGGATCGTTTGCCACAAGTCCTGAATGCAGGCGATCAGGCGCAGGTAATGGCCGATGAGGCCAACGAACAAGCGATTCGGATACACATTGCAGCAGCAGGTCACGAGATGTATTCTTTTGATTTTAAATGTCAATATGTTGATTCTCGTGAGGTCAGTGTTGAGCTGGTTGATGTGGAACGGGATGGGCGGACAACAGATGAACGAACAGAGCCTATTCAGGAGCTCGCTCATGATTACACCAGACATATTCATGAATGTGCTCAGTCCCTGCAATCTATAACAAATTCCTAATGAACCTTGAAGGAGTTGTGACACTTTGACCAAAGCGAAGGCAGGCATAGATAAAAATTTGCAAAATGTCGTTGGAGATCTTGAACAGACTGGTGTGAACAGTCACCATGCCCAGCAAATTCAGCAGGATACCAATGATCGTCGTCATCAGGATGCGTTGAATCATGATAAAACAGAAGACCGGGACCCGTCCCATTCCTAAATATTATGATGAGGAGGCTTCTATATGAGTAAACCGAAAGCGGTCCCTGTACCGGAAGCTCAGGATAACCAGCAGCATCGCCATTCATCCAAGCGCTCCGCGATGCAGGAACCTATGTCTGGCTCCAAAAAGGTGAAAAATCAGAACCATGTGGATCACCTGAATCCTCAAGGCTAACTCCAATAATTGTTGGCGCATGGGGTGCGTCGCATGAAAGAATTGAACCAATCTGAAAGTCCCTTGTTACCATACAAGGGGCTTTTGCGTATTCATACATAATGGAAAGACTAGCAGTCAGAACATCCCGTACCTGACATAGGTCTTTGTAGCCATTTTAAAGAGGAAGAATCACAAATTTCCCAAATTAGGTTTCAGTATCTGTGCAGATGGTATATCATTGATATTGAGTTACTTTTTTGGGGTTATCACGAGAGGAGAGAAACAAATGACTAAACGCATGGGGGCGCTTCTTCTTACGTTGTTGTTAACCGTATCTTTGGCTTTAACAGCATGTAGCAGCAAGCAGGAACCGAAGGAAGCATTGAAGACCGCCGCGGCGAATGCTTCTAAACTAACGTCGTATGAGATGAGTTCCAACTTTACAATCAATGAATTAAGCTATAAACCGGGGGATGCGTCTCAGACAGATCCAAGCATGACTCAGTTTATGAGCATGTTGAAGGATGCACAGCTGAACGTAACGGGTGTATATCAAAGCGAGCCAATGCAGACAGAGATGACCGTTGGTATCGAGCTTAAAGGCGATATGGGCATGACGTTCAACATTCCTATGGTTCTGACCAAAGAGAAAATGTATGTCAAAGTACCGAATATTCCGTTCTTCCCTATTCCAGAAAATATCGTTAACAAATTCATTGAATTTGACCTGAAAAAACTTGCTGAGCAAGAGGGTACGGAATGGAACCCGGATGCACTGGATGCAGCCAAAACTCAGAAGCTGAGCAATGAGCTGATGGATGCGGTATTGGGTGAGTATGATCAAGCTAAATTTTTCAAAAACCTGGATACCAAAGATGCAAAATTGCCTGAGGGTGTAAATGCAAAGCAGGTTGTACAATTCTCAGTAAACAATGACAATGTGAAAGAAGCCGTTACTGTATTGGTAACTAAGGCGCTGCCTAAGGTAATGGATATTGTATCCAAAGAAGAATATCGGGATATGCTGCAATTGAGCCAAGCGGATATCGACAAGGCGAAAGACGATCTGAAAATGAATGCAACAGATCAGGCTGAAATGACGAAAGATCTGGATAAATTGAAAGATGTTCTGACAATCAACACCTTTAACATCGACTTCGCTTTGGATAAAAACGACTTCCCGGTATATCAAAAAATGGTCGCTGACATGCTGATCAAACCTGAAGGTACCAAAGACGAATTGAAGCTGGCTTTCACAGGCTCTAACACATACACTAAGATCAACCAAAAGCCGGAATTCAAAATCAACATCCCAACTGGTGCAGATGTGATTACAATGGAAGAGTTCGAGAAGCTGATGAATTCCTCCTACGGATATTAATCTACAAACTGCTCGCGAAACCGCCTGAACATCAGGCGGTTTTTGTGTATAAAAAAACCGCACTATCCCTTTATCAGAGAAGGGTGCGGTTTATTAATATGTAACCCTAACTGCGATAATTCCATCAGCGGCTAGGGCTGCTGTAGCTCTTCTTCCAAATCCTCTGCAAGCACAGCATAGACCTGGTGATCCTGATACATGCCATTAATCTTCAAATATTTACGAGCGATACCCTCAGGCTGAAATCCGTTCTTCTCCAGAACACGCTGAGAGCCTTTATTGGTAGGCAATACTGCGGCCTGAATCCGGTTCAGCTTCAAGGCACGAAAGCCATATGCCACCGCCAGCTTAACCGCTGCTGTCATGCGGCCGCCGCCCTGATAATCCGGGTGGATGAAATATCCCATGTCTGCGTAGTGCGCAACGCCAAGTACCACATTGTTCAGACTGACTTGCCCTATAAGCAGATCATCCTTAATTGTGAAAATGCCGAACTGATAACCAGTACCTTCGTCAGCAGCTTTTATCCGATCCTCAATCCGCCGAATCTGTGCATCCAGCGTATAAAACTCATCATCCCGAACGGGTTCAACCGGCTGATAAGGGATACGTGTTTGCTGTACCAATTCCAGATAGGCTTGCGCATCCTGAGTAGCAAGTAGCCGAAGACTTATGCCGTGGGCGGTATCATACAGTGTGATTGTCATTTCAGAAAACATCCTTTCTTGTGCATAATGTTTTCTTATGTTACAAGGTTACACCTTTTTTCGCAACTTTCTAAAAAATTGGGTGAGCATTGTTGAGCATTCTGGCTGAAGCACGTCCGGGATGACCTCGGTACGGTGGTTAAACCGCGGTTCCTGGAGCAGGTTCATTAACGTTCCTGCGCATCCCGCCTTGGGATCGGCTGTACCGAAGATGACACGGGGGACTCTGGACTGAACAATCGCCCCGGCGCACATAGGGCAGGGTTCAAGTGTAACATAGAGAGAACAGTCCAATAACCGCCAGGCACCAATGGCTTCGCTGGCTTGACGGATGGCAACCATCTCGGCATGGGCGGTTGAATCCAGTGTTGTTTCCCGCAGATTGTATCCTCGGCCGATAATTTCATTGTTTCGCACGATGACAGCACCAATGGGCACTTCACCAAGCGCTTCCGCCTTCTGTGCTTCTGCAATAGCATGCCTCATCCAATGTTCATGTTGTTCTTGCTCGGATAGCTCTGTGAGCTCAGACTGGTGAAAAAGGTCATTCATGGCTATAAAACTCCTTCCAAATCGCAATTATACAGCGAACAAATATTCGGGTTGTTAACATACTGTGTATAAAGCTGTGGATAACTACACAGTTGCACACATAGTTATGAACATACTATCCACAACCCTGTGGATTTGTGTATAAAGACGTGATTTTTTTCATTGTAGATCATAGTTATCGCAAAATACTACGAAATTCGATTTTTCCCGCTTGAGCGGTAACTTCTGGACAAAGGGCGATTGTCCTTTTCAAATAGTCATACAAGCGTTATGATGGATATAGGTTTTGCCATATATCGCCAGAGGGTATAAGCCGAGAGGTGAACAGCGAATTTGTCTATTAAAACGAAATTATCCATGATTATGTCGTGCTCGGTGCTTGTTATTTTGATATTAAATATTGCACTGAGTTATTATACTACAGAAGAGAATTTGAGGCAGGATAGCGAGAACAAGATGGTGCTTACCGCAAAGCAGATCGCCATTTCTGTCGAACAGAATCAGTACAGCTCGGATTATGTTAAAAGACAGATTGGCAACAATCTGTGGCTTGCTTCCGTTATGGCGGCAAATGAACTAGATCCCGACATCCGAAAGATTACGAATGAAGAGCTGGTCCAGCTGAGCCACAAGCTAGGAGTCTCCCATATATCCCTTCTGGAACAGACGGACGATGACATCATTGTTAGCCGTTCTTCTGACCCAAGAGAGATCGGATTGTCTACAAAATCAATGTCTTACTGGTATCAGGCGTTTAAGCAGTTATTCGAGAAGCAACAGGTGACGATTCCCCAAGGGCAGAAGCAGGATCATTTCTGGTCAGATGGTTTCGAGTATTCGACATCCAGTCCGACAGATATTGATATTTGGGGATATTATCATGATGGGAAGAGAAACTACATAATCAATCCCTTCTATAATAATAATGAAGTTGATGACTATGTGAAAATCTCCAGTCCAGATGAGATTTTGACCAAAATTCGTGAAGTCAATCCATCCATACTGGAGATTACAGGCATTAATCCGCTCACTTTTGCCAGCCCGGATATGGGCGAGGACGGAAGAGATGAAAATTATAGAAAGTTGAATGACAGACCAATTCGGTTTGGTACGTATCAGTATGGGTCGGTGGATGAAGACCATCGGGCTGTGGTACGTGCTGTTCGAACTGGGCAGAATGTGTCATTTGTAAGCGAAACCCATGATCAGAAGGTGCTGAAGAATTTCATTCCGATTTTCACACCGAACAAGCCTTCGTATGTCATCAGTATTGTCATGGACTACAAGCAAATATCCTCCATGGTGTCCGAGCAATTGGTCAGCCATGCTTCTATATCACTGGTTTTGCTGGAGATTGTAATCTTTGGGAGCTACCTGCTCGCAGGATACATTACACGTCCGATCCAGTCTATTCTGGGCAAGGTTAATGATGTGGCGGATGGACATTTTGATTTCCGTTTGAAAGTCAAGCGCAAGGACGAGCTGGGTCAGCTCGCCAATCGGATTAACGCGATGATTCGAAACCTGGGCCACTATACAAGCCGTCTGAAACAGATGTATGAAGAGAATCGGGCGGTCAAGGAGCATCTGGAGTCCATCATTAATCAAACGGCAGATGCGATTCATATTACGGATCTTGAAGGAAAAGTGCTCCGGGTCAACCGGGCATTTGAACAACTATACGGCTTTCGGAGCCGCGAAGTTGAAGGGCGAATGTTGAAGATTATTCCACCCGAGGCTGCGGAAGAGATGGCTCGTCAGCATGCTCAATTAATTGAGGGTCTTTCAATTACTTCGAATGAAACTGTCTGGATGAAAAAAGACGGGACACGAGTAGAGGTCAGTGTAAGCACAGCTCCTGTTCGTGACGAGGCAGGGGAGATTACAGCCCTCATTAGCGTCTCAAGGGATATAACCAACCGTAATCGTATGGAGGAGCTGCTCAGACGGTCGGAGAAGCTGACCACGGTGGGTCAGCTTGCTGCTGGAGTAGCCCATGAGATTCGCAACCCGCTTACAACGCTGCGAGGTTTCCTTCAGCTGCAACAGCAAAGCAACAAGCTGAATCATCGTCATCTGGATCTGATGTTATCTGAGCTTGACCGGATCAACCTGATTGTGGGCGAGTTTCTGATTCTGGCGAAGCCTCAGGCGGTTCATTTTCAGGATCGAGACGTGCGTTTCATCCTTGGCGATGTGATCTCACTACTGGATAGTCAGGCCCATCTGCATGGGGTGGAGTTTGTACTGCGTGCCTCATCGGATTCGGCTATGGTACACTGTGAAGAGAATCAGCTCAAGCAAGTCTTTATCAATGTGCTGAAAAATGGTATGGAGGCTATGCCTAACGGAGGAAGCATCTATATCAAACTGAAGCTTGATGAGCAGGCGAAACGGGTGCGAATCGAGATCAGGGATGAAGGAATCGGTATCCCGGAAGAAATGATGCCGAAGCTGGGGGAACCATTTTTCACCAACAAGGAATCAGGCACAGGGCTTGGTCTTATGGTGAGTCAGCGCATTATTGAATCTCATAAGGGCATGATGGATATTAAGAGTGCTCTCAACAGGGGCACAACCGTTATTATTGAACTGCCGGCTTCGGAGCAGCAGACATCATTACCGGAGGCAGATCAGCCTGCGGAAGAACAACAACCAGATGAAGAGAACTAGACGAGGTGAGATGACCTTTTGCGTATTAATAAATTTATTAGTGAGACAGGCTACTGCTCCCGGAGAGCAGCCGACAAGTTGATCGAAAGCGGTCAGGTGACCATTAATGGCATACAGGCAGAGCTGGGCAGTCAGGCAGAAGAGGGCGATGATGTACGCATTAATGGCAAACCGATCAGCGAGAAGAAAAAGCATGTGTATATTGCGCTGAACAAACCGGTGGGTATCACAAGTACGACGGAGCAGCACATTCAAGGCAATATTGTAGATTTTGTAAACCACCATGAACGAATTTTTCCTATTGGCCGTTTGGACAAGGATTCGGAAGGTTTAATTCTAATGACCAATGACGGGGACATCGTTAATCGGATTCTGAGAGCAGAGGGCCGTCATGAGAAGGAATACATTGTTACGGTGGATCGAACCATTACCCCAAGCTTCCTTCGAGGTATGAGCACAGGAGTTAAGATTCTAGGCGAAATGACCCTGCCTTGTACAGTGACCCGAATGACAGACCGTGTATTTCGCATTATTTTGACAGAAGGAAAGAATCGACAGATCCGGCGCATGTGCAGTGCATTTGGCTATGAGGTTCGCAAGCTGAAGCGGGTGCGTATTATGAATATTCATCTTGGAGAACAGGCAACAGGATCATGGAGAGAGCTTACCGCTGCGGAAAAGTCAGAGCTGGGTGGCTTGTTAAATTATACGCTGGAATAATGATATGAATGTGATGGAAGAAGCACTGCTCCCTTGAAGGGGCAGTGCTTTTGGTCTTGTAGCAGTGGAGGGAATACCGCCTTGTGAAAATGAGAAAAAACCGCTCTCCCTTGTACCCAAGGAGAACGGTTTGCATGTCATATGCGCTGAGAGCGTCTAATTGCCGCCTCCAACGGATTTTACATTGGTATTGTTACTTTGATACTTCCGAATGATAGACACTTCTACGCGGCGATTTTGTGCTCTTCCGGTACCGGTCTCGTTACTGGCAATGGGATGGTATTCCCCATATCCGCTAGGTGTGAACTTTGCAGGGTCCAGATTGGTGTTCAACAACAGGATTTTCAGGAAATTCAGCGCTCGATCTGCACTCAAGTCCCAGTTATCCTTATATTGGTTATTTGAGATGGGTATATTATCCGTATGACCGGAAACCACCACTTCGTATTCAGGGAACTCCTGCAGCATGCTGGAGATCGCTTTGGCTAGAGAACGCGATTCGGGCTTCACATCAGCTCGTCCTGAGGAGAACAAGGCTTTATCACTAATGGTGATTTTCAGCTCAGACTGATTGAGCTTGGTATTCAGCTGGTCTGAAAGTCCATTCGAGGCAATATACTTGTCGAGCTGCTTCTTCAGCTTCTCCAGGTCTTCCTGTTCCTTCTGAGCCATCTGGGCATCCGTAATCTGCGCAGGTGTTTTCTTCGTGATTTCCTTAGGAATTTCCTTGTTCTTGCCAAGATCGGTACTGGAGTCCGTTGGATTCATGGAAGTATGATCCAGAACGCCAGATCCTCCGTTCAGCGCGCTGCTTAATGCTGACGCCATCTGCTCAAATTTGGCCGCATCAAGCGAGCTCATGGAGAACAGGGTAATAAACAAAGCCAGCAGCAGAGTCATCAAGTCGGAATAAGGAAGCAGCCAGCTTTCGTCAATGTGCTCCTCATGCGGTTCGTGCTTTTTAGCCTTTTTCACCTGATGATCCCTCCTTCTCTTCCAGTTGTTTACGTTCGGAAGGTGTCAGGAATACGGATAACTTCTGATTAATGGCGATGGTAGATACACCGGATTGAATAGACAAAAGTCCCTCAACCATCATTAGCTTGATCTCCATCTCTTTCTTGGACATCCGCTTCAGCTTGTTGGACATCGGGTGCCACAATACATAACCACTAAAGATACCGAGAAGGGTTGCGATAAAGGCAGCTGCGATAGCGTGAGAGAGCTTCTCCATGTCACTCAGGTCGGCCAGTGCGGCAATGAGACCAACAACGGCCCCGAGAACCCCGAGTGTAGGTGCGTACATCCCTGCCTGAGCGAAGATCAGTGCTCCGCCGCGGTGCCTTTCCTCAGTTGCATGAATATCTTCCATCAGTACATCACTGACGAATTCCTGATCGTTACCATCAATAATCATACGCATACCGCTGCGAAGGAACTGATCATCAATCTCTTCTACTTTTGATTCGAGTGCAAGCAAGCCTTCACGACGGGTGGTGGAAGCCCAATCCATAAATGTGCCGATCAGAGAGACGCGGTCAATCAGTTGTTGCTTTTTAAAAAGGATACCGAACAGCTTCGGAATCTTCTTAACCTCAGACATAGGGAAAGCCATAAAGATTGTTCCTGCAGTACCCACAAAGATAATGACGTAAGCAGCAGGGTTATTAACCAGGTTGATCAGGGGTGCTCCTTTCAGGAACATACCAAGTACAAGGGAGACCAAACCCAAAACTAGTCCGATAATCGTTGAAATTTCCATCATACACCTCATCCATGAGATAAAATTGAATCCTTTCAAGCGGCTGAATTCGGGCTTCCGGACGAACGTAACGCCGCAATCCGCTGCATGTCTGACGCCCTTCAGGGCAGCCAAAACGATTGAAACGGTCATGTATAGTATTTATCGACCAAAGGGTCTTTTTTTTTAAGGGTTATTTTCAGGTATAATAAGATCAAATCCGCACCTTCGGGAGCCAGTAGGAGTGAAAAGTCAATGGGCGTAAAGCATGGACGTGATTATGAAGGAATATTGACAGATTTAACAGCGGCTATCGGACGTATACCGGATCGCTATGTTTTCTTCGAGATGGATGCGGAAGAGTGGGGAAGACTGGGTGAGCCCGAGCAGCTTGAGGTCGATGAGGCATTGGCTGAAGATCTGTTCTATGCGCTCG
Source organism: Paenibacillus barcinonensis (assembly GCF_003217495.1). Classification (GTDB taxonomy): domain Bacteria; phylum Bacillota; class Bacilli; order Paenibacillales; family Paenibacillaceae; genus Paenibacillus; species Paenibacillus barcinonensis. Next base: position 16,643 of record NZ_QJSW01000033.1, read on the forward strand.
GTGAAGAGTCCGTGATCCCGGTGGGGAGCGGTGTTGTGATTCATGATAAGGAGCAGCACCGGATTCATATTTTAATTGGGGAAGAAGAGCTGACGTTTGTACCTTTGATCTGAACATTGTAACGGAATTACAACATGCTTGTGCTTCGAGGCCTGAGCCGTCTGTTCTATGGATTTTGACGCTTTGACGTGATAAGATGGTACTCATGAAAAAAGGCTTTCGCAGGGCGGGAGCCTGCCTTTAAGGCTGCAACAGCAGCATGAAAAGGTGTCGATGGTCATGTGGATGAAAGTCCGCGATGTCTCATCATATGGGGAGGAAGATAACGCATGGTTTTTTCGCAAGAGGAAGTCGAAGCTCATCTGGGAAGGCTGGAAGGCTGGGAACTGGAAGAGGGACGGTGGATTGTCCGTAAATTTGTGTTTTCCAACTATATGAAAGGGATTGCATTTGTAGATGAGGTCGCAGCGATCTCGGAAGCATTCAATCATCATCCTTTCATCACCATTGATTATACAACCGTTACGTTGCGTCTGACATCATGGGATGAAGGCGGCATTACTTCGGTCGACATTAAAGAAGCAGAGCAGTACAATGAAGCTTTTGAAAAAATGAGAGCAGAATAATCTGCCGCAGCATCGGACTGCGGAAAGATATTCGGAGCAAACAGCCCAAAGACCCTGTTCTCCCAGCCGGGAGAACGAGGGCCTTTGGGCTACCCGTATGTAGGACGGGCTTATTTCTTCTCTGCGAGCCACATTGCGATATGGGCAATTTCCTCATCCTGCAGTCGGCCTTTGAAGGAAGGCATACCGCCTTTCCCTTTGACAATAGTAGAATAGATTTTCTCTACATCATCTTTACTGCCAATGTTTGCAAGAGCCGGGCCTACGCCGCCTTGAAGCTGGTCACCGTGACAGGAAATACAGTTGGCTTTCACCAGTGTCTCGGCCTGTCCAGCGTCCATAGCTACTTCAGGCATGGTCGGCTTAGCTTCTTGAGCTACTTCCTCTTTACCTGGAAGCGTAAACATTAAAACAATAGCTAAAGCACATGCTGCAAAAAATACCCCGCTCATGATCCATTTGTGCATCCCTTATGTCCCCTCCAGAATGTGAGATCATCTAACTCAAACTATCCCTATCATTATAACGGAAGCTGTCGATACATCATAGCATTTTGTGGTAATTTTTTGAACGAATCACAAAAGAGAGAGAAATTGAAACGTTTTTAGTTATTCATACACGTCCGCGGACCCTCATAAACCATGCAATGAAAGGGCTTTAGACCGGTTGGTGTTTGACGTTCATATGTATCATGGATGATAAATCCGCTTTTCTCGTATACCCGAATGGCGCGATGGTTCCAGGTTAGCACTTCAAGGTCAATCTCATTGGACGAATTGCGGCGTATAGCTTCCTGCACGATTGCAGCAACAAAAGCGGCTCCCTGACCTTGACCGCACATCTCTGGATGCATGCCAAGACCGATCCGTGTTACGCCCTGAAGGGGGAAATATTGTGCGAACCCACAGATCTGCTCCTGTGGATCCAGAACGATGGCATACTGCTCCTGACGCAGCTGTGCATCGCCAAATTCGACTTCCAATGCTTTCATCTGCTCCCAGGGAAGCCAGCTATAGATATTATAAGGCGGATCATACTGCCATCCGCATATGAGTTCTGCGTGTGCTTCCTCCATAGGTACGACATGAAACGGCACAGGGGTACCCTTCATATAAAAATGCACACTCCTTTCACTGTTACTTCTTCTCAGTTCACTCTACAAAAGAGCGGTTCATTTGACAAGACTTCCGTTAAGATCAAAAAAGTGAAACCAAAATCGGGCTCATTCCGTTTATATTATAACGGGATGGGTAAAAACATCATAAGGGCACGGACAGACGAAGGAAATGAAGCTGTTGGTTCAGGAGCGCATACAGCAACTGCTGCATCGGCAACCACGCAGGATGAAGAAGCACAAAAAACCGCAAGATACATTCCTGCGGAGAATGTGTCTTGCGGTTCAATCGTATGGTTCGTACTTCGTTCCAGTATAGTTCATGGTTCCAGCATCATGTTGCTTACAGCTTGTCCCTATTCGAGGGCCAGTGACTCATACGCGTCCGTGCTCATAATCCGTTTAGCGCCAATGTAGCGATTAGCCCAGTAGTTTTCACTTAACGAACTGATCGTTACACCCTTGGAAGAAGAAGAATGTGCGAACTTGCCACTTCCTACGAAAATACCTACGTGAGATACGCCTTTACCTGTTGTGTTGAAGAATACCAAATCACCAGGTCTCATATCCATGCGGGATACGGAATCACCCATGTCATATTGGGAGCTGGATTGGCGAGCCAAATCAATACCTAGTTTGTCGAATACATACCGTGTAAATCCGGAGCAGTCAAAACCGTCAAGCGTAGTGCCTCCGCTTTTGTATGTAGTTCCCATTGCTGAATCAATGACTTTATCCATCTTAGAATCTGCAAATGCGCTGCCTGCACCAAGTGATAATGCAAATGTGAGGCTAAGTACTGCTGCGGTCAATTTCTTCTTAAACAAGTGATATACCCCTTCCAACGCCTGCGAGGTTAGCTTAAGGATTCGGTTGAAGGTCCCCTATGATCCCTCTGTATCAAGATCAATTCACCCATAACTGGTTCCCCCGCTTCCCAGGTGCCAGGAATTTGGCTATGCTAGTTGTGCACCTGATAAAACGAACGATAATTTAAATTTAAGGATTTAATTTTAAGTTGTTACAAATAAGGATTTAAAGATTACAAAGTTGTTACTAAAAACTCACTGCGCTTATTGTACCAGAGGCTTAGTGCTTTGGCAACGTTTAGCAGCAAAATTAGCAAAAAAAACCTCGACCTTTGACGGGGAAAGGTCGAGGTTTGCGTATTTATACGCAATAACGGATGAAATGTTTAACATGGGATGGTAACAATTTTTCAATTTTGTAAACGATTTATCGTTCATCCTTGGAAAATGTGGATTGCCATACGCGGAAATGGGTGCACACTTTCCATAAACTGAGCAGACTTCGCGCAAGAGGATAGGATTGTTGCAGGATCAGCCCGGCCAGCCCAGTCAGGAACCATGAAGCGGATGTGAAGGCACCGAAGATTAGTAGATGAATCAATCCCAGCATCAACGCAATACCGATGATCATGAAGATACGGCGAACAGCAATCCATAACCCTTTGAACGTTCCGTGAATGCCGCCCTCCCCTTCCGAAGCTGAAGCGCCAAACTGCATGTAGAGCATCGTATGATGTACAATCCAGCCATAAATGATCCACCCGGCTGCATAAGGAAGGGCTGGCAGAAGTAAATGAAGAGAATGAAAGCTATCCATTAGTATGGAATACAGCTTCGGTATGAGCCAGTAGCCTGGTAGGACCAGCAGCAACGTGCGTACGGTGTGGAGTAGCAGCATCGGTTTCCATAGCTGTTTGATACCGCGAACAAAAGGAATTCGTTCTTCCGATGCATTAAAATGCTGCAGGGAATAGAGCAGGCCAGCCTGGAATAGCGGGCTGATCAGCATGCGAAGCAGCAGCATGCCGCCGAGAATCCACAGATAGCGCTGAACCTCGGGGCCGGATAGGCTCAGCTGACTTTCCATTTTGAACAAAAGTGTGCTCAGTTCCCCCGCATCCTCTGTAGGATAACGCAGCAGGAGAGGAACGACCGCTGATTGAATCAGCCGGTAAATAAAGTAACCCCATATGAGCTGATAGATAAATAGAAGTGCGGCAATGAACATATGCTGACGGACGAGAAACCAGCCTTCACGAATCTTACCTTTCATGTCTCCACCTCACCATGACAGACCTCCGAATATAGCTTCAATGAATTTCGCAGCGCTCATGCTCCAGCGGGATTTGGTTTGCTCGTCCAGTCCGGCTCGCAAAAAATTGTTCATGTGTCGATTCTCCAGCACGATGTCGTACAAAGGGTCGGTCATCGCCCAGCTGACAGGAGAGGTATACGTAAGCTTAAACGTGATGCGGTCATCCTTGCCGTCCCATTGCTTGGTTAGGGTGTGACCGTCCTCAAAGGCAATACGAATCGGGATGTCCGGATAATCACTGCCTTTTTTGGCGATAGTGACTGCCGACTCATACAGCGTCTTGCCGTCTTTCTGAAGAGGGGCCACCTGAATTCTCTCCACGGCGAAGTCGGCCATGCCGTTGTTATAGATGTATTGGTCAAAGTAATCTGCCCAAGAGGTGGCAGTGACCTGCTCGACTACCTTTTGAAAATCAGCTGTTGAAGGATGTTTAAAGCGATATTTTTTGACATAGGTGGAGAGAATGCGTTCCATTTTTTTGGCTCCTACTTGCTGTTCGATGCCAAGAAGCACAAGCTTGCCCCGGGTATAGACGTTGGACGCATATTGGTTCTGAGAATCAAATTTCCAGGAAGGCTGGGTTAAGGGGGCGGGCGAGGTGATCAGCCCCGATTGTACAGGCAGGTTCGGAATCAGCCCGTATTCCTGCTCCATCAGCTTGTCTTCTGCGTACGAAGTGAACCCTTCGTCCAGCCAGGCCTCTTCAAATTCATTGCTCGCAACCATGCCGTAGAAGTATTGGTGCCCGATTTCATGTACAACCGTTCGTTCCAGATCATAACCTGGTGTTGAGTCATCTGCGCCAAAGGCGGTAATCAAGGTCGGATACTCCATACCCCCTGCGCCGTTTGCTGTTTTGGGCGGGACAACGATAGACAGGGTAGCATACGGATAGGGACCGAACCATTTGCTGTAATTGGACAATGCGGCTTTGGCGGCAAAGAGATAACGTTCCTTCAGGTCCTGATGTGCCGGGTCGAGATATAGCTTGATGCGTACGCCAGGAACGTTAGGGGCAGAGAAGGGCTCTTCCGCATAGACGAAGTCGGGTGAAGCTGCCCAAGCGAAGTCATGCACATCATCGGCATAGAATTGATAGATTTTCTCGCCGTTCTTCAATGCTGCCTGTTGGGTAGGGAATCCGGTTGCCGCTACCTTGTATGTTTCGGGTACCCGAATACGCACACTATAAATGCCGAAGTCAGCATAAAACTCGGAATTGCCATGATACTGATGCAGGTTCCAGCCTTCGGTTGTGCGCCCCCGCCTGCCTGCCGGCTCATACGCACTGAGTTTGGGAAACCACTGTCCTGCCATCACAAAATCATCCGTTTTGCCCATGCGTGCAAAAATTTTCGGCAAAGTAACCTCGAACTTTGTGCGGATGGTGATGCTTTCCCCGCCTTTGACGGGTTTTGGCAGCCTGACTTTGATCAGTGTTTTGTCTTTGATGTTTCCGTCGTCAGGCTGTACATACTGCATCCGGTGCAGCAGGGAGAGCCCCTCCTCTGTTTGCATATCCATGATTTTCATGGAGCCATAACCGTTTGCTGGCATCACATCGCCGCGGAGCTTTCCGCCGGATTCCTTCATAAATGTAGAATCTGCTGAGGAGAATGCGTTAGGGTACATATGAAAATAAAGCTCGTTCACCGTTTTTTTGCCTGGATGGGTCCAGGTGATCGTCTGAGTGCCTTGAAGTAAGTTTCCATCGGTAAGCTTCACATCCATGTGGTATTCGACCACACGGTTGCTGTACACCTCAGCCGTAGGAGACTGCACGCTTTCTGGGGGAGCGGGCGCTGCGGCTTTGGCCTGGGGCTTGCCCGATTCTGGAGCGAGCACAGGCAATTCAGATGAAGTGGAGCGATCATAACCGAGCGTGATCCATAATCCTCCGGCAAGCAAACACAAGGCCAGGGATGCGGTGAGCCAGCTCTTGGCGCGTCGTGGAATCATCGTTAAATACCTCCCGTTGACAAGCATCTACAGCATGTATATGTTTGCAATGGGCCAATTATTAGTTAAAATATTTGTATCAACTCTTGGAGGCTGGAAATATGGACCAAAATGAGCAAAACGGCAAGAAACAGATTGCCTTGAATATCGTTAGTGCAAAAAGCAAACATAAGGGCTTTGGTGCAGGCTCCATTGATCTGAACAATCTTTCCCCGGTCATCATTGATCAGGGCGAAGCAAAGATTGACATTGGTGCGATGCATGCGAAGAGTAAAGTGGAGCGTGGCATCAAATTTTCGACGAATCGTGAAGATGTTCCGAATGGACGTCAGGTGTGGCTGGTTTGGGTGGCGGTAGACCGTACCGAGCAAGGACAACTGTATGGCGGGGCAACGGCTTGTGAGATGTGGATTGATACAGAGGCGAAGCGGGGCTGGAAGCTGCTCGCAGATCACGTCAATCGGATGGATTATGCCATGAAACGCCGCTTTATGCTGGATGAGCTGGGCCCGGAAGAGAGAGCAGCGCTAAAGACACTCCTCATCTCTCATAATGAAGAATGGTGGAACGCATCCCCGGATGAGTTGAAAGAAGCACTGGCATAGTCACCCTGGGAAAAAACAACGTAAGGAAGCCCCGAACCAGATAATCTGGCCTCGGGGCTTCTTTATATACAACCATTCGTATATTTATAAATCTTCTCAAATGATAAATACAACTCTAAAGCCTGTGAGAATCCCATGACGCAATCAAGTCATTACGCATTTGCGTCACTCTACCCACCAGCGTTTGAAATCACTCCACCAGGAATGTTTCTGCTCCTGTATTCCCTTTTGATTCTGTATCTCACGCGCCTTTTCATCCTGCGGAGAATCCGTTGGCTCCGTCTCGCCCCGGCAGACCTCTGTAGGCTCCGTGCCTTTAATAAACACCTCCAGCCGTTTCTCTTCACAGCCGTTGCCAGCCAGCTTGCCGGTCTCCGGGTTAATGTATACATTTACGACCTGATCCGGTACGGAGAAGATTTTCGGCGGCACACTTGCAAGTGCTTGTTCGGTAAACTGGGCAAATATCGGGGCTGCGCGGCGACCATCTGATGTGGAAATGGACTTGCCCTGATCATATCCAACCCATACGGCTGTAGATAGCTCAGGTGTGAAGCCGACCATCCAGGCATCGGTGTTCGTTGTCCCGGTCTTGCCTGCAACGGGACGTTTGATTGTGGCAGATACCCGATTGCCAGTGCCTCCGTTTTCAAACACACTTTCCATTAAACGAGTTAGTACATAAGCTGCCGCCGGCTCCACGACTGCTTCTGCCTTGGTCTGAGGGGACTCGTATATTACACGTCCTGCCGCATCGGTTACTTGCAATATGGCAATCGGCGGTGTCCGTTGTCCCCCGGCTGCAATGACCGAGAAGGCCGAAGCCATCTCCAGCGGACTTACAGGTGAAGTACCGAGTGCGAGAGAAGGCACCGGGCTCAGCTTGCTTGTGATGCCGAGATTCTGGGCCATGCTCACAACCTTCTCGGCGCCTACCTTCATAATGGTGTTTACTGCATAGATATTATCAGATGCTGCGATGGCTTGCCGTAAGTCGATCTCACCCAGATATTTATCCCCGAAATTTCCGGGTTTATAGGTTTTGCGGTCATTGTCATAATGAAACGAGGTAGGCTGGCTGTTAAAAATGGATGCACTGGTAAGCTGCTTCGATTCCAGCGCAGCCAGATACATAATCGGTTTAAAGGCAGATCCCGGCTGGCGTGTTGTAGCCAGCACATGATTAATCTGATTGGTGCGATAATTTTTGCCGCCAACCATCGCTTTAATGTAGCCTGTGCGGGGGTCGATGGACACAAGGGCTGTTTCCAGCTCGCTTTTTGCGTCCAAACCTTTGGCAACAGCCTCTTCCGCCGCCTTTTGTACACGAAGATCCAGTGTGGTATAGATGTTCAGCCCGCCGTGATCGAGCATTGCCTCACTGATGCCCAGCTCTTTCACTGCGAGGTTTCGAATATAGTCACGAAAATAAGGGGCACTTTCCACTGTATTGCGTTCGCTCTCCGGTTTGAAATAAAGCATTTCCTCATAGGCGGAATCTGCCTGCTGTTCTGTAATATTTCCAGTCTCCATCATGGACTTCAATACAATTCGCTGCCGATCCTTGGCATTTTTCATGTGATTATATGGCGAATAGTAGGTTGGCCCCTTCGGGATGCCTGCCAGCATGGCGCTTTCAGCCAGATCGAGCTGTTTGGCTGATTTGCCAAAATACATCTGAGCCGCGGCTTCAATGCCATAAGCACCATGTCCATAGTAAATTTCGTTCAGGTACATCTGTAAAATCTCGTCCTTGCTGTACTTCATCTCCAGTTGTGCGGTGTACATGGCTTCTTTTGCTTTTCGCGTCCATGTTTTTTCGTGAGATAAATAGAGATTTCGCGCGAGCTGCTGTGTTAACGTGCTTGCTCCTTGAGACATGCGCATATGCTGTATATTTACAAGGATTGCTCTGCCCATGCCCTGAATGTCGAAGCCGAGATGATCCCGGAATTTGCGATCCTCTACAGCGAGCGTGGCGTTCACCAGATCAGGCGAGATATCCTGAAGCTGTACCGGGATGGAATCCTTGCCGCCAGCGGAGAAGGTCGCAATCACTTCACCCTTGCTGTCCAGCAATCTGGAGTTGCGATCCGATTCGGCCAGAGGCAGACTGGTTGCGTATAGATATACCAATATTGCAACGCCGGCAATCAGGCCGAGTGCTGTAAGAATGGATATATTTTTAATGAATGAGCGTACACGGAACCCGCGTTTGCGGGTCTTGGCACTAGGCTTGTTCATGGAACGGGCTCCTCTCTTTTCTTTCCAGTATGGGACGTGAACAACAGGGATATTCAATCTGGCTGCGAAGTAAACAAATTGTAGCCCGTTTCAGCGTGAAAACCGTTTTGCAGTTGATTCATCTATCGCGTATAATGCAAAAGGGTAATGAAACGGTAGGGTTCGGCACATCATACTAAAGCGTATATGGACGAACATACCGGTGATTATGCATTGTCATGTGATCACTAATTACTTTTACGGAGAGAAGGTAGCGATCATGGAATTGTGGTTTACGGAGAAACAGACCCCTGTATTCGGCATTACCGCAAAGATCAAGCAGACTTACGTCACAGAGCAAACGGATTTTCAAGACCTTGCAATGATTGAAACCGAGGAGTTTGGCAACATGCTGGTATTGGACGGCATGGTGATGACAACAGTGAAGGACGAGTTTGTATATCATGAAATGGCGGCTCATCCTGCCTTGAATACGCACCCCAATCCGAAAAAAGTGCTGGTGGTTGGCGGCGGAGACGGTGGTGTCATCCGTGAAGTCATCAAACATGATGCCGTGGAAAAAGCAGTTCTCGTCGAAATCGACGGTAAAGTAATTGAATACTCCAAACAGTATTTGCCTGAAATTGCAGGCAAGCTGGACGAGCCTAACGTTGAGGTGCTCGTTAACGATGGCTATATGCATATTATTGAACATAAAGATGAATACGACGTCATTATCGTAGACTCTACAGAGCCTGTAGGCCCGGCTGCACCACTCTTCGAGCGCGGGTTCTATCAGGGCATCTATGAAGCGCTAAAATCAGACGGAATCTTCGTTGCCCAGACGGATAACCCTTGGTTCAAGGCGGATCTGATCCAGAAGGTCAATAAAGACGTCAAGGAAATCTTCCCGATCGTACATGTTTACGGCTGTAATATTCCAACCTACCCGAGTGGCCTGTGGACATTCACCATGGGAAGCAAAACGTATGACCCACTTGCGGTGGACGAGACTCAAATTCCGGAGATGGATACCAAGTATTATTCTCCGCGTCTGCACAAAGCGGCATTTGTACTTCCAAAATTCGTGGAAGATTTAACGAAATAAAAGGGGATATCATGATGAAATTGGATCAAGCTTATTCAGGAAACGTATTTATTTGCAGCTCTGAAGATTATGAAAATTCGAAAGCCGTTATCTACGGTATGCCCATGGACTACACGGTCAGCTTCCGTCCAGGCTCCCGTTTCGGCCCGTCTCATATCCGTCAGGCATCGGTTGGCCTTGAAGAGTACAGCCCATACCTGGATAAAAGCATCGTGGATATGACCTATTTTGATGCAGGAGATCTGCTTCTGCCTTTTGGTAACGCAGGACGCAGCCTTGAAGTCATCCATGAGTATATCGGAAGTCTGCTGGCTGATGACAAATTCCCGATCGGTCTTGGCGGTGAGCATTTGGTGACATGGCCAGTCATTCAACAGATGTACAAGAAATATCCTGATCTTATTTTGATCCACATTGATGCACATGCAGACCTTCGCGAAAGCTATGAAGGCGAGCCGTTGTCTCACTCTACACCTGTGCGCAAAGCGGCTGAGCTGATGGGCGGTCAAAATATTTATCAATTCGGTATCCGTTCCGGCTCTCGTGAGGAATTCCAGTATGGACGCGAGAACATCAACTTCTATCCGTTTGAAGTGGCAGCTCCGATGAAGGAAGCTCTGCCTAAGATGGGTAATCGTCCAGTCTATGTAACCATTGATATTGACGTGCTTGATCCATCTGCTGCACCGGGTACAGGAACAGCAGAAGCGGGTGGCATTACATCCAAAGAACTGCTCGAGGCCGTTCATATGATCGCAGGATCAGATGTGAACGTGGTGGGCTGCGACCTGGTTGAAGTAGCGCCAAACTATGACCCAACCCAGCAGACACAGATCGTTGCGGCCAAGCTGATTCGTGAAATGCTGCTTGGATTCGTGAAGTAAGATCACGTTAACTCCGATATCGAGCTATGTACTGGACACATAAGTATTGTGTAATATATTCAGGAATGTTTTACCGTTGTGAAGTATAGGGTGTGCGGGTTCGGCCGTATCCTAAGAGTCCTTACCGCGTCAACGGTAAAGATTCTTAGGACTCGAAAGGCTGTGGATTGCCACGGCGTGCAAGAATTAAATATTGCTATTCAAGCGAAACCCACCGTCAGGCGATCAACCTAATGAGGTGGGTTTTCGCTTGTTCCCTATCGGTAAGCAGCATTATGTATAATGTGGAAGAAGAAAGGGGTGAGGATTTGCACGCAATGCGAGCTCATTTAAGTATGTTCCCCAAATGGTTTGTTGGAATCATAGCTATATTTGGTTTCCAACTCATTGTGGCAATGACAGGGTATTTTAACTTCAGTGTTATGCTTGTGAATCTGGCGTTGTTATTTAGTGCTTTTGCCATTCGGGAATACAAATATAATAAAATATATTTTACGCTGTGCCTGCTCCTGAGTATCAGTTTTGTTATGATTGCCGTTCAAGCCTATACACTGTCATGATGAACAGGATAGAGGCACATGAGTATGACCTTTGTGCGAAAATATAACGGTTAGAGCAACCTGGAGCAATGGGCAGCTGTAACAAACGACTGCAAGACATTTCTTAAATCAGGGCGTGTCCTGATACCGAATGCAGGGCATCTTTCGCCGCTTTTTCGCCCCCTGCTGCGTTGCTTTCCCCTGACGTGCCTCGGCACGCCTGCGGAAAATTTTCTGGCTTGGAAGGGGGATTCGGTATAATCCGCTTCCTTCAGCGTTTTCAGACACGCTCTGGTCGGTTACATACCTTATTGTCTTACCACCTTTGACCTGATGAACTTAATCATGGATAAAGGTGGTTTTTTTCTTGCGAAATTGTCATCGGGTTTCATCGAATTGTTACGTTATGATGCTCGAATTAGGGTAAAACGATAGAAGGAGGTGTTACCGATGACAAGGAAGACAACTAAAATGAATAACACATGGAAACGCATCGGTGTGATGGCTTTATCACTCACGCTGGCATGGAGCATAGGGCCGATGCATACATTACCCCATGCCGGCGCAGCATCATCAGCATGTGGCAAGGGAGATCATGGATTAGCGTCTGAGCTGAACAAAGGCAGCGGTGTTGAGGGACGGAAGCTGCAATTCACGGATATTGATTTTCTAAGTCAAACTACAGGACGGGCGGCAGGTAAAGGGTTCCTGATTGGAACCTCGAATGCAGGCTGTACTTGGCAATCCATATACACGGGGCAGTGGCAGTTTGAACAATTGAGCTTTCCAAATAACGTTACTGGGTATGCGCTGGCAGGTGTGAAGGGCTCTTCAAAAACGTACCTCATCCAAACTGACGACGGCGGCTCGCACTGGAAGCGACTTGACACTCCTGGCGTTCCGACATTCAAGTACATTGATTTCAGTGATACAAATAACGGCTACGGATACACCTATAACGGTGCATATCGGACAACCAATGGTGGTATGACGTGGACCCAATTGCATACACCTGCAAACACCAGAGCGGCTGCATTTGTGACAGCTAAGTTAGGGTATGCTGTTGTCGTTGTGCCTGAAGTCGGGTACAAGCTTGAAAAGACGCTTGATGAAGGCAAGACATGGACGACAGTCCTTCGGGTCAAGTCGGACACATGGAATGGCGCTGACTTGTATGCCCATGGACAACAGGTGTGGGCTGTCTTGTATGGAGATGCAGGCATGTCCCAGCAGTCCTATTCCCTCTACGCAAGCGGTGATCAAGGGAAGCGCTGGAGACAGGTTTTCGCCCAATCGACAGCAGGGGCAGGGCCGGCACCAGGCGCAACTATGGACGGAAAGGGAACCGGCCCGGCTAATCCCGGCGGACATCCCGGCAATATGGCACTGATCGGTAATCAGACTGCCTATCTATCTGCGGGATCACCGGCAGCGGACCAAATCGGCATTGGACGTTCCTATGATGCAGGTTCCACGTGGAATAATATCGTGGTAAAGGCTGAGGGTTACAGTTCTCGTATCTCGTTCCCCGCAGGCAAAACGGGATGGCTTGTCGTAACGAGTGACAACGCACCAGCTGTATATGAGACGACAGATGGGGGAACTACATGGTCGCCCAAAATTTCATTTTAATATAAACAGGATTAATGCAAGTTGTATTGAAGTAATAAAAATATGATTTCAAACAAAAGCCTTCCATACGCGTTAAGATGTCTATTAGCGTGATTATAGTGGTGAACAGGCCCTTTTCCTGAATTTTTATATGGAAAAGGGTCTTTTTTTTCGGAAATAAAAGGGTTGAAACCTTTCTTGAAACAGTTTATTGTAAGCGATAACAACATTATTCAGGGAGGTTGAAATAATGGTTAATGTTATTTTAAAGGCTGATTCAGATAAAGGATTAATAAATCGCAATATTTATGGTCACTTTTCCGAGCATCTTGGACGTTGTATTTATGAAGGGCTGTGGGTCGGTGAAGGATCACCTATTCCGAACACGGAAGGTATTCGTAACGATGTGCTCACGGTGCTCCAGAAGCTGAACATTCCTGTGCTTCGCTGGCCGGGAGGATGCTTTGCCGATGAGTATCACTGGAAGGACGGGGTAGGGCCGAAGAGTCAGCGCGCACGCATGATTAATACGCACTGGGGCGGTGTAGAGGAGAACAATCATTTTGGAACACATGAATTTATGAGACTGTGCGAACTGCTTGGCGCTGAGCCCTACATCAGCGGCAACCTTGGCAGTGGAACCGTTCAGGAGATGCAGGAATGGGTGGAGTACATTACGTTTGACGGCGAGTCTCCTATGGCGAACTGGCGGAAGCAAAACGGACGCGAAGAGCCGTGGAAGCTGAAATATTTTGGTGTGGGCAATGAGAATTGGGGATGCGGCGGCAACATGCGTCCAGAGTATTATGCGGATGAATACCGCCGTTATGCTACATATGTACGTAATTATTCAGGGAATCAGATTTACAAGATTGCATGTGGACCAAACGACAGCAACTATGAGTGGATGGAAGTGCTGATGCGGGAAGCGGCTCGTTTCATGGATGGCATCAGTCTGCATTATTACACGGTTCCAACAGGCGTATGGGAAGACAAAGGGAACGCTACCGGGTTTGGTGAAGCGGAATGGTTCACTACGCTGAAGAAGACCTTGTTTATGGATGAATTACTTGTGAAGCACTCCGAGATCATGGATAAATATGACCCTGAGGGCCGGGTCGGCATTATTGTAGATGAATGGGGTACATGGTACAACGTTGAGCCAGGAACCAATCCGGGCTTCCTTTACCAGCAAAATACGATGCGGGATGCCGTGCTGGCTGCGGTAAACCTGAATATTTTCAATCAGCATAATAAACGGGTGCATATGGCGAATCTGGCTCAGATCGTGAATGTGCTGCAATCACTGGTACTCACCGAGGGAGATAAAATGCTCCTGACGCCTACATATCATGTATTCGACATGTATCAGGTTCATATGGATGCACAGCGTCTGGATCTCAGCTATGAGAGCCCTGGATATACGTTTGGAGACGAGACGATCCCTCAGCTTAGCTTGTCTGCTTCACGCAACAAAGATGGAGTCATTCATGTGACAGCATGTAATCTGAGTCATACGGATGAGCTTGAAGTGGTATGTCAGCTTGAAGCAGGGCAGGCGGCGAGCGTGTCGGGGCAGCTTCTCCATCACGCTGATTTTGGAGCATTTAATACGTTTGAGCAGCCTGAACGGGTGAAGCCTGCTACGTGGGAAGGGCTTGTTCTGGAGAATAATACATTGCGCTTTGTGTTGCCTCCGGCTTCCGTTGGAGTGGTTGCTGTTAAGGGTTAAGGATGAAGTCCTTCAGCGTTGAACGACGGCGGTCAGGCGAGGGGAGGAATCTCCCTTGTAAAGGGTGTGACAGTCAGTATGATATTCATATCAGTGATGCCAAAATGGCTCGGCTGGTGGAGATTGCTTCACGCTCACGCGCCACAGTAGGGGATGCGGAGTATGAACGGCGGCTTGCGATCTGCTCGGCCTGTCCTGATCTGCAATACGGAACGACATGCCGTCATTGCGGTTGTCTTGTAAAGGTGCGCGCCAAGCTGGTCGAGTCTACGTGTCCTTATCCATATGCATCACAATGGGCACAATGATAAGGTGCAGCATGAGTGTGAAACAGAGTAAGCCTGTTTATTATAATGAAGCAAGCGGGCATGATGATTGAAGGAACGGTGCAGGGTACGTGAAGTAAACGGGAAAGATTATCGAAGCAAGATAGTGAGATAAATGCGAAGTAAAGGAGGGGAGCACCATACAGGTGCGACCCTTCTTTTTGATGCGATAACAAAAAAACTCTGAATTTGGATTTGAATTGAGCGGGTGAACTGGATATAGTTATACAGTAGAGTGTAGGAGAGCAAGTTATTCGGAATATAAGCGTGTATAGCGGCACAACGATACAGGAAGGGCTGTTTTCACTGGCCGTCCTGTTTTGCGCCGCCTCGAATATAATGGAGGTTAACATTCATGTCGAAGATGCGACCGGTTCAGATCCGGCTGCACAGCCGTTATGAAGGTGAAGATGTACTGCAGGAAATGCAGGGAGAGGCTGTGGTCAAGGGGGCATATTTGTATGTCCGTTACGAAGAGCCGCAGGCTGGACCCGAGGGAGGCATAACCCGTACAACATTGAAGCTGGGCGGACAATCCATCAAGATTATACGTCATGGTGAGGTGGAATCGGAGCAGACGTTCGAATTGAACCGAAAGCTGCCGGGGTTCTATCGTTCACCATATATGTCGTTTGCCCTGTCCACGCATACACAAAAGCTGGAACTTTCCATTCAGGGATTGAGCGCACGCGCCGCGTGGAGCTACGACTTTTACCGCTTTGATGAAGAAGCCGGACATTTTGCGATTAGTTTGCATATACAGGAGGAACCAAATTCATGACACGTAATCCACTAGATACGATTAACGAACGGGTAAGTACAGCAATTGGCAACGCTATTGTGGCGGCTGGTATCGTTACACAGGAGCAGCTTCCTGCCATTACGCTGGAGGTGCCGCGCGACAAATCACATGGCGACCTTGCCACCAATGCGGCGATGCAGTTAACCAAAATCGCCAAGCGCAACCCGCGCCAGATTGCCGAGGAGATTATCAACAACCTGAATCTTGCTGATGCAGGCATCGAGAAGGCCGAGATTGCGGGGCCGGGGTTCATTAACTTCAAATTGAACAAGAGCTACCTATATCCAGTGCTTCAACTGGTGCATGAGCAAGGCGAGAACTACGGAAGAATTAATGCTGGTGAGGGGAAAAAGGTTGAGATGGAATTTGTCAGCGCTAACCCGACAGGCAGCCTGCATCTGGGCCATGCCCGCGGAGCAGCTGTAGGGGATGCCCTGTGCAACATTCTCGACTATGCAGGATACGAGGTAACTCGTGAATACTACATTAATGACGCGGGAAACCAGGTGTTCAACCTGGCACGTTCTATTGAAGCTCGTTATTTGCAAGAGCTTGGTCAGGATGCCGAGATGCCAGAAGATGGCTACCATGGCGAGGACATTAAAGGTTTTGCGAAGGAGCTCGTTGCTGAAAAGGGAGACGGCCTGCTGTCCATGCATCCGGGGGATCGTGCAGCGTATTTCCGTGATTACGGTCTGGAGAAAGAGCTGGACAAAATCAAACGGGACCTCAATCGCTTCCGCGTGAAGTTTGACATCTGGTTCAGCGAAACGTCACTGTATGATAATGGCGAAGTGCTGCGCGTGCTGGACGAGCTGCGTGATCGTAACGAAATTTATGAAAAAGATGGCGCTACCTGGTTGAAAACCATGCAATATGGTGACGACAAGGAACGGGTACTGATCAAAAATGATGGTACGTATACCTACCTGACACCGGATATTGCGTATCACCGTGATAAATATTCCCGTGGTTACGATACGATGATCAACATCTGGGGAGCCGATCACCATGGATATATCCCACGGATGAAAGCAGCGATGAAGGCGTTGGGTAACGACCCGGACAAGCTGGTCGTATTGATTGCCCAGATGGTCAGTCTGTTCCAGAATGGCGAGAAAGTGAAAATGTCCAAACGTACAGGTAAGGCTGTAACGATGGAGGACTTAATGGATGAAGTGGGCATTGACGCCATTCGTTATTTCTTCACGATGCGCAGCATGGATTCCCATCTCGACTTTGACATGGACCTGGCGATTTCAACATCTAATGAAAACCCGGTGTTCTACGTACAATATGCTCATGCGCGTGTATGCAGTGTATATCGTCAAGCCGAAGAGCAAGGCATCGAATTGCTTCCGCTGGCTCAGATTGATCTGTCCAAGCTCACAACCGAGCATGAATATGACCTTCTTCGCAAATTGGGTGAGTTGCCAGAAGAGATTGCAGCAGCGGCGACAGGTTATGCGCCGCACCGCATCATTCGTTATGTCTACGAACTGGCATCCCTGTTCCATAGTTACTACCGGGCTGAGCGCGTCATTACCGAAGACGCGCAGCAGACCCAGGCGCGCCTGGCGCTGATCGGTGCGGTTCGCACCGTCATCGCAACAGCGCTCCGTCTGGTGGGCGTATCCGCACCAGACAAAATGTAACCCCTTCGGCCACGCGGCGGGCAGTATGCCGCCCCCTGGCCGAAGGCACAAAGTCTCCATGCCCGCGCGAGCAGCTCTGCTTGCGAGCGGGCATGGAGACTTTTTTGTGCCTGCTGCGCAAGGCATGCCCGGCATTAGCCGGCATTCATTGCTGCGCAGCACAGGCGCCGGCGGCTTGCATCGCTCGCCGGCTTATTCCCCGCCCTCCTGCATCAGCTTGAGGGCGTCAATCTCTCCACCGCGAATTTTGCTTTTCGCGGTGGTGCCTTTGCGAGCGCGCAGCGGAACGGTTGCGCGCTTCACAAGTGCCTTGATCTCGGCTGGAGACAGGCCGGGATGTTTAGCTAACAACAGGGCGATTGCCCCGCTTACATGGGAGGTTGCCATAGATGTGCCACTCATCTCATGGTGCTTTCCTTGGACCCAGGAGGACACAATTTTGTCGCCGGGGGCGTAGACATCCACATAAGCTCCGCGATTGCTGAATGACGCAATACGCCGGTTTTTGTCGATAGCCCCGACAGATATCGTTTGCGGATAGCGAGCCGGATAATCAATGCTACGGCGCTTGCCGTCGTTTCCTGACGAGGCCACGATAACAATTCCGGCATGATATGCGCGGTTGACGACATCCAGCAAAGATTTACTGCGTGTTTTCATGCCAAAGCTCATGTTAATGATATCGACCTTGTTGCGTACACACCAGTCAATGCCAAGCACGATGTCAGAGACATACGCCGATCCATTATGGTCAAAAGCTTTAACCGGATAGATCACGGAGCGAGGAGCTACACCGATCATACCTGCGGTGCTGTTGGCTGCTGCAATCGTTCCGGCAATATGCGTGCCGTGTCCGTTGTCATCATGGGGAAGCATGCTTCGGTTCAATAGATTAATTCCGCGGGCCAGGGAATATCGCAGATCGGGGTGATGGTAATCGGCGCCTGTATCAATAACGCCAATTTTAACGCGATGCCCTGTTGAAACAGACCATACTTTGGGGGCTCGGATGTGTTTTACTCCCCAAGGCACACCTTGAGCGGTGCTCGGTTTGTTGTGAAGTGCCGCAGAATGCAGCGTAATGGGGGTGTCTTCCTCGATCGTGATGTTGTCCCCGTAACGATGTAACATATCCGGGCTTTGTACGGGGGCAATGAGGGTTCTGGCAAGCCTGGAGGCCCGAACGCCTCCCAGATCGGTAAATTCATTTCGCAGTCGGGATAATTCAACGAGACAGGCCTCGTACTGCTGCGGTTTGGCGAACCGAATCAGATAACGTCCCCCTTGCTCGGACTCGGGGCACCTCATTCCGTCAATCAATTGATGCAATAAACCGGTATAGTCCATTATGGGCAGCCCCCTTCGGGATGAACATGCTGAGGTATTCTATGACTGTGTTCATCCCGCCGCATGGGGAACTTGCCCTTTTTTTATAAAAAGACATTCTCTTCGTGTCAAAACGGGCGCAGGGACATATGATGGATGGAGGGCTAGAGGGCTCTTGCGGGGAACCTGGTGAGGAGCAATCCTACAGGGTATACAGTCAGAAGGCGGAGGGGACTCCGTCTTTTACATATGAATAATGTCGATATGAGGGGTGCGTGCTCCAATCATTGTTGAGAACAATATCGAGCGATTCATTGTTTCTGACGTCTGGAATGAGCAGCGTGTGAATGAGGATATAAGCACAGTCCTGCCAATATGGGACATGCTTACAGAAAAACTTGCTTTTTAACGCTAAATAGGTTTTACTTAGGTTTGTTAATGGATATGTTATACGTAACATTCCAGTTTGCAGGGGATATAAAGTGAATTTTGTGTGA
Organism: Paenibacillus barcinonensis; assembly: GCF_003217495.1. Lineage (GTDB taxonomy): Bacteria > Bacillota > Bacilli > Paenibacillales > Paenibacillaceae > Paenibacillus > Paenibacillus barcinonensis. The sequence goes on from NZ_QJSW01000033.1 coordinate 35,774, forward strand.
GAGGAAGTGTCTTCAGTGAGTACCTCGCTCAATTTGAAAATTGATAAAGAAAAGGTAAGAGAGATCCCTTTGGTGGACCTTGCCTTTATGGTGCTGAAAGCGGCTAATACGCCGTATTACTACCGTGATTTGATGAATGAGGTAGCGAAGCAGCGCGGAATGACGGATGAAGAGATTAACGAGTATATCGCCCAGCTGTATACCGAAATTAATATCGATGGCCGTTTTGCTTGCGTCGGTACAAGTCTGTGGGGATTAAAGCGCTGGTATCCGGTTGCTGGAACAGAAGATTCCATGACAGGTGCGAAGCGTCCACGTATTATCAACGATGAAGATGATGATCTGGAAGACGAAGACTTCGGTGAGGAAGACGACAGCTATAACAGCGACGAAGACTTCGACACAACAGATGATGATCAGGACGAAGACGACGATGATGATGATGACGATGATATCTTTGACGAAGACGAGAGCGAAGAAGAAGTTTTGGTCGAAGATGATGAGCTGGAAGATGAAGACCTGGACGAGGACGATGAAGAGTCTGAAGACGAGGATGAATTTGACGACGATTCCGATACTCGCTAGTCCTTTTTGGTGACCAATGGTTACCCGTTTTTTCCCGAACAGTCAGCCTTGACAGCGGGCGGGGTAACGGGTAAACTATTGCATGGGCTTATGAATGAGCGAGAATATATTTATGTTTTTTAGAGAAAGTGCCCCGTCCTGCGGGAGTACTTTCTTTTTGTATTTTTAGAGGCAGAATAATGCCAAACGATTACTTTTCCGACTGCTCCCGGCCAAATCTTTTCGGCCTGTTTTTTTGTATGTTCAAACAAGGAAATGGAACCTGCCGAAGATACCCGGTTTGGGGACAAGCGTGGATGAAGGCTCCCGGAAAGTTTGCGTTATTTATGCCAGGAATGATGTGTAGTTAAACCGTCTTCGCTGGAAAGAGCAGTCCGCAGATGCAGTTAATTTCTGCCATTGCTCTTTTTCACGATGATTACCTGAGAAACGGGTTACGATAACACCATATATCGCCTGAATTTCTGTACTTATATTAGGAGGGTAATAACAGTGACAAAGTATATTTTCGTGACGGGCGGAGTTGTGTCCTCCCTGGGCAAAGGGATTACAGCAGCCTCGCTGGGCAGATTGCTGAAGAACAGAGGACTCAAAGTAACCATTCAGAAATTCGATCCATACATCAACATCGACCCAGGAACGATGAGTCCTTATCAGCATGGTGAGGTGTTTGTAACCGATGATGGCGCAGAGACGGACCTGGATCTGGGTCACTACGAACGTTTTATCGACATCAACCTCTCCAAAAACAGCAACGTCACGACAGGTAAAGTGTACTCTTCCGTAATCAGCAAAGAGCGCCGTGGAGAGTATCTGGGCGGTACGGTTCAAGTGATTCCGCACATCACGAACGAGATCAAAGAGCGTGTGTTCCGCGCTGGACGTGAAGCAGGTTCAGATGTTGTTATTACTGAGATTGGCGGTACGGTGGGCGATATCGAGAGCTTGCCATTCCTGGAAGCTATTCGCCAGATCAAGAGTGATGTGGGCCGTGACAACGTAATGTACATCCACGTTACGCTGATTCCATATATCAAGGCAGCCGGTGAAGTGAAAACAAAACCAACACAGCACAGCGTTAAGGAATTACGCAGCATCGGTATTCAGCCTAACGTGATCGTGTGCCGTACGGAGTATGAATTGTCGAAGGACATGAAGGCCAAAATTGCACTCTTCTGTGACATCGACGAGAATGCGGTAGTGGAATGCCGTGATGCAAGCACATTGTACGAGGTGCCTCTTAACCTTCGTGAAGAAGGTCTGGATGAGATCGTTGTTAACCATCTGAAGCTGACCACTCCTGCACCGGATATGAGCGAGTGGGAAGGTCTGGTAAACCGGATCAGCAAGCTGGAGCGTACGGTTGAAATTGCGATCGTTGGTAAATATGTAGCGCTGCATGACGCTTACCTGAGCGTGGTTGAGTCACTGTCACACGCAGGGTTTGCATCGAATGCAGATGTGAAAATCCGTTGGGTTCCTTCGGAGGATATTACGGATGAGAATGTAGGCGACATGCTGCACGGCGTTGGCGGTATTCTCGTACCGGGCGGCTTCGGTGACCGTGGTATTGAAGGTAAAGTTTCTGCAATTCGTTATGCACGTGAGAAAAACATCCCATTCTTCGGTATTTGTCTGGGGATGCAGGTTTCCGTCATTGAGTATGCACGCTCCATTGTGGGCTTGAACGGTGCCAATAGCTCGGAGATTAACCCGGCTACCGAATTCCCGGTAATTGATCTGCTGCCTGAGCAGAAGGATATCGAAAATCTGGGCGGCACCATGCGTCTTGGTCTGTACCCTTGTAAGCTTCAGGAAGGTTCACTCGCGATGGCTTGTTACGATGATGAACTGGTGTATGAGAGACACCGTCACCGGTACGAGTTCAACAACGAATATCGTGAAGCGATTGAAAAAGCCGGTCTCGTTATTTCCGGTACATCACCGGATGGACGTCTGGTTGAGATTGTGGAGCTTCCAGGACACCCATGGTTCCTGGCGGTGCAATTCCACCCGGAATTTACTTCCCGTCCAAACCGTCCGCAGCCGTTGTTCCGTGAGTTCGTGAAAGCTTCTTTGGAGAATGCGGAGAAATAATGTATTTGTTTTGATGGAAATTCAAGCGTAGAGGGATGTTTCCGGCCGCCGATCAAGGCGGTGGAAACATCCTTTTGTTTTATGACATAAACCTCAGATTACATTCCGTTTTGTCCATTCGAGTTATATAGAAGATGGGTTGTTGGAAGCATCATGAGGCAATGAAATATTTTTGTGAAAGTGTCATGAGTTGATGAAAGGATTTTTATGGAAGAGGTTTGAGATAATAGAAGGATTTCAATGGAAGAGGTAGAATACTTATCATGACGACTATGGGATAGTTATCCAGATGTTATGTGTATATGCTTTCCTAATTCTAGGAGGTTACAGCGTGGAAGATAAAAAAGTTCTGATTGTCGATGACCAAAATGGTATTCGGATTCTACTTATGGAAGTATTCAGCAGTGAGGGATATAACACATTTCAGGCGGCGAATGGCAAAATTGCGCTGGAGATTGTCAATAAGGACAAGCCGGATCTGGTACTGCTGGACATGAAAATTCCTGGTATGGACGGGCTTGAAATTCTTAAACACATCAAGGAGATTGATCCGGAGATCAAGGTCATTATGATGACGGCGTATGGAGAACTGGATATGATCAAGGAAGCTACGGATCTGGGGGCGCTCATGCATTTTACGAAACCATTTGATATTGATGAGATGCGTGTAGCTGTCAATATGCAGCTTCGCAATGGTGCTGCCAATAAGTGCAGTTAAATCCTGTAGATACAGGATTTTTTTGCGTAATTCATCAGTGCGTGTACTGCTTTGTGTCGAATCATAGAAAACGAGGGTATTTCACCGGTTTTTGCGGGGAATATTGGAAATGGGAGCATAATCCTGCTGTGTCTCTGAAAACTGTGCTGCAAAGCACAGCATTTTTGCAAATGCTTGTTTAGTATTTGACATGGGATGTGGTATAATAAGCCCGTATGTGATTTCGGCTAAAAACCATAGACACAACCCAAACCCCTAGGAGGATTGAAACCATGCCATTAGTATCTATGACAGACATGTTGAACAAAGCACTTGAAGGAAAATACGCAGTTGGTCAATACAACATCAACAACCTTGAGTGGACTCAAGCGATTCTTGCTGCCGCTGAAGAAGAGAAATCCCCAGTAATCCTGGGCGTATCCGAAGGTGCAGCACGTCACATGGGCGGCTTTACTACTGTTGTTAAAATGGTAGAAGGACTCTTGCATGACATGAAAATTACTGTACCAGTTGCGATTCACCTGGACCACGGTTCAAGCTTCGACAAATGTAAAGAAGCGATTGATGCTGGATTTACTTCCGTTATGATCGACGGTTCCCATCACCCGATTGATGAGAACATTGATATGACTAAAAAAGTGGTTGAATATGCACATGCTAAAGGTGTTTCTGTTGAAGCTGAAGTAGGAACTGTAGGCGGACAGGAAGATGACGTTATCGGCGGTATCATGTATGCTGACCTGAACGAGTGTATCCGCATCGTTAAAGAAACAGGAATCGACACATTGGCACCAGCTCTTGGTTCCGTTCATGGTCCTTACCACGGCGAGCCTAACCTGGGCTTCAAAGAAATGGAAGAAGTTCGTGACGCGGTTAAAGTTCCACTCGTACTGCACGGTGGTACTGGTATTCCTAAGCACGATATTGATAAAGCAATCTCCCTGGGTACTTCCAAAATCAACGTGAACACTGAGAACCAAATCTCGTTCACCAAAGCAGTTCGTGAAGTGCTTGCAGCAAAACCAGACGCTTACGATCCGCGTACGTTCATCGTGCCAGGCCGTGAAGCGATCAAAGAAACCGTTAAAGGTAAAATCCGTGAGTTTGGTTCCAACAACAAAGCGTAATTTATCTTTACCAGTTCCATACTGTGAAATGGAAGAACACCGCCTAGCCGGTGTCTTTCCATTTTCACACCTTATTTCTACATCGTTAGCCATCAGCACGTATTGCCGTTCATCGGCTGCAAAACACGTAGGGGGACATTAAGCTTTATGGAAAAACTAATGATTAGCGGCGGACGTCCGTTACAGGGAACTGTAACCATAAGCGGCGCCAAGAACAGCGCCATTGCGCTTATTCCTGCAGCATTGCTTGCCGAGTCAGAGGTCGTGTTGGATAACTTGCCGTTACTTAGTGACGTGGCAGTATATGCGGAAATTTTGGAGGAACTCGGAGCGCGTGTAACCTGGGAAGGCAGTCAGATGAAAATTGATCCTTCCGATATTAAATCCATTCCGATGCCAAACGGTCCTGTTAAGAAGCTGCGTGCCTCGTATTATATGATGGGCGCACTGCTTGGGCGGTTTAAGGAAGCAACAATAGGTTTGCCAGGGGGCTGTAATTTTGAGCCTCGTCCGATTGATCAGCATATCAAAGGGTTTGAAGCGCTTGGCGCAACGGTAACGAATGAACATGGCTCGATCCACCTGCATGCCAAAGAGCTGCGGGGGGCTAAAATATATCTGGATGTAAGCAGTGTCGGTGCAACGATTAACATTATGCTGGCGGCCACACGTGCCAAAGGCTCTACAATTATTGAAAACGCGGCTAAAGAGCCTGAGATTATAGATGTAGCAACACTCCTGAACTCTATGGGTGCAAGCATTAAGGGTGCAGGAACAGAAACCATTCGAATTGAAGGGGTGTCGGAGCTCAAGGGCTGCCGCCATTCGATTATTCCTGACAGAATTCAGGCAGGTACGTATATGATCGCCGCAGCGGCGACGCGTGGAGATGTCCTGATTGATAATGTGATTCCTAAACATCTGGAGGCTTTGACAGCCAAGCTTCTGGAGATGGGAGTAGGTATTGAGGAGCTGGATGAAAGCATCCGTGTAATCGGACAGCCTAAATATAACCATGTTGATGTAAAGGCGCTTGTATATCCGGGGTTTCCAACGGACCTGCAATCACCAATGACCAGTGTGCTGACACAGGCAACGGGTGTAAGTGTCCTGAGTGATTTCGTATACAGCAACCGATTCAAGCATGTGCCAGAACTTGTGCGGATGGGTGCCAAAATTCGCGTAGAAGGCCGTTCGGCAATTATTGAGGGCAGTTCCCTGAATGCGGCCAAAGTCAAAGCGTCTGATCTACGTGCTGGTGCGGCACTGGTCATTGCAGGACTTACCGTGAATGAAGGTGTTACAGAGGTTACAGGTGTTGAATTTATTGATCGTGGTTATGATCATCTGGTGACCAATCTGCGTCTGCTTGGTGCAGACGTATGGCGGGAAACCGAATAACGTTTTTTTAACGGGGCGCAGCATCGTTTATAATACGCCAGAAATGTATATTTAGCGGTGCTGCATAACCTGCAATAGAATGGGGTAAACTATTCTAATAGATTTTGAAGTCTCTTTCGGATAGGATAGAACTTGTGTGATTCTTGTTCCGAGGGGTCTTTTTTTGGAATAAACTTCATATGGCTTTATTGAACATCATTTCCTTTTCCCCAATCCCCGGATTTGTTTGAACCTGCGCTCCATAGCCGGTCTTTTCCCGGATCGATCGCCCCATGTTAGGAGTTCACTCATTAGCGGATCATGCCATATTATGGCCATTCCACCCGGAAACTTACACTTATAGACAAGTATTTGCATTATAACGGTTACATTCCGTACAATGGACAGAAGAGAATGTGGTCAGAATCGCTCTCTATACTTGAAATAGCTGACGAAACTATCCATTTCACGGACTCATTAATTGAATAGGTGGTTATTATATGGATCTACAAATTTCCGATTTGGAAGAAATGAAATTAACGGACCTTTATAAGCTGGCGAAAAAATACCAGATTCCTTATTATGGTACCCTCAAAAAGAAAGAATTAATCTTTGCTATTCTCCGTGCACAAGCGGAACAAAGCGGTCTGATGTTTATGCAAGGCGTGCTTGAGATTCTGCCTGAAGGGTACGGTTTCCTAAGGCCAATTAACTACCTGCCAAGTACAGAAGATATCTATATATCCGCATCACAGATTCGCAAGTTTGATCTTAGAACGGGTGACCTGGTGTCAGGCAAATGCAGAACGCCGAAGGAAAACGAAAGGTATTTCGGTTTATTGCAAGTCAATGCTGTGAATGGTGAGAATCCATCAGCGGCTGCGGAGAGACTTCACTTCCCGGCACTAACCCCACTGTATCCGCAGAAGAAACTGGTTCTTGAAACATCCCCGAGCCACTTGTCCACACGTATTATGGATGTGCTTGCCCCGGTAGGACTGGGACAGCGTGGATTGATCGTAGCACCTCCCAAAGCGGGTAAAACGCTTCTCCTCAAAGAAATCGCCAACAGCATCTCAACTAACAATCCAGAAATTGAACTATTTGTCCTGTTAATTGATGAACGCCCAGAGGAAGTAACGGATATGTCTCGTTCGGTAAAAGGGGAAGTTGTGGCCTCCACCTTTGATGAGTTGCCCGAGAATCATATCAAGGTTGCGGAGCTGGTGCTGGAGCGTGCATTGCGTTTGGTTGAGGCGAAGAAAGATGTTGTTATTCTGCTTGATAGCATTACACGTTTGGCCCGTGCGTATAACCTGGTCATCCCGCCATCCGGTCGGACACTAAGCGGTGGTATTGATCCGGCGGCGTTCCATCGTCCGAAGCGTTTCTTTGGTTCCGCTCGTAATGTGGAGGAAGGCGGCAGCTTGACTATTTTGGCTACAGCGCTGATTGATACAGGCTCGCGTATGGATGACATCATTTATGAAGAATTTAAAGGTACGGGAAATATGGAGCTTCATCTGGATCGTAAGTTGGCTGAACGTCGGATCTTCCCTGCGATTGATATTCGTCGCTCCGGTACACGTCGTGAAGAAGTGCTGCTAAGCAAGGAAGAACTGGATACAATCTGGACGATTCGCAAAAATATGAATGATTCCCATGACTTTGTTGAAGGTTTCCTGAAGAAGCTGCGGAACAGCAAGACCAATGCCGAGTTTCTGGCGGCTTTTGATGCGGCGGGCAACAGCCCCTCCAGCAACTCGGGAACGACGACAACTCGCCGCTCCCCAAGACAAACAGCCACGTCAGGAACATCAAACTAACCTGTGATGCCACGGCCTGATTAAATATAGTTAAACCTTGAATTTAGTAATCAACGTTTGTGGTCAACCTTTAAGGTTGTCGCATTCTTGATGCATTATAACTGTAATAAAGAACACTCGTCGTCAGGCTTAACCTAATAGATGTGAGGAGAACATCATGTATTTAGTATACGCAGATGAAAAAGGTAATGTATTTGATCATCCTTCCCTGTACGGGCTTGCTCGTAGTGGAGATATGATCGTGGAGATTATGGAGGATGAACTGATTCCTCTACCGGATGGTGCAACGTTGGTGGGTCTTCCGAGTACCCGTCCTATTGGTATGGACCCGGATACGGGTGAGATGATGCCGATGCCGAGTGGTACCCAGGCAGTGGGTGCCTTGCTTCCGCAAGGGTTTACGCGACTGTGTCTGCCGGGTTATGTAAAGACGGATAAAGAATACAAGCTACCGTTGTTTGGATATTCGGCGGTGGTATGGAAAGACGGAGGATTCTACGTTACAGCATCTCAGTCGGATACTCCAGACAAATGGAATCCGATGAACTGTGATCGTGACGATGTGCGTTCTGGTGTTACACGTTTGACTGAACAATACCCGGAAAATCGTCTATACACCCACTTGTCGAACTGTGCGCTGGGCTATGAATGCCTGACCTCTTCCAACACGTTCTTGAATCGCTGGGAAGGTGGCGTTCCAGTATCTTATTCTTGTAACGCCGGCTGCTTCGGTTGTATTTCCGAGCAACCGGATGACAGTGGTTTTGTTTCGCCCCAGACACGCATGAACTTCCGCCCGCGTGTTGATGAGATCGTAGAGGTTATGCTGGAGCACTTGAAAACACCGGAGTCGATTATCAGCTTCGGACAGGGGTGTGAAGGGGAACCTTCCACGCAGGCCAAACTGATTATTGAAGCAATTCGGGAAGTGCGCTCGATTACCGATATGGGGTATATCAACATCAATACAAACGCAGGCTTGAACGATCATATTCGCGGCATTGTAGATGCTGGCCTTGATCTGATGCGTGTAAGCACAATCAGTGCACTGGACGATCATTACAACGCTTATTACAAGCCTCGTGGTTACACGCTGGCTAATGTAGAGAAATCCATGAAATATGCAGCGGAGCAGGGTGTGTATACATCCATCAACTATTTGATCTTCCCGGGTGTTACAGACCGTGAGGAAGAGATTGAGGCGATGATTGAATTTGCGCGCCGCACCAACCTGCGTCTGATTCAGATGCGTAATTTGAATATTGATCCTGAGAGCTATCTGGAGTTGATTCCTCCAGCACAGGGCGATATTCTGGGAATGAAGCAGATGCTGGAGATTTTTGCGGAAGAGCTGCCAGACGTCGTGATTGGCTCGTACACCCACGTTCCGCCTGCGGGGATGGCTCGCCCGAAAAAGCTGATCACCTCTTGAACTAATTAGATTGCAACCGGGTTTGGATCGTGTTATAATCTGCTGTGTTGTGCCATTTACTCTGGGTCCGCTTGAGGCTCAGGGCGGAAAGAGGTGAAAGGTAATGAAAGAAGCAATTCATCCTAAATACACGATCGGTCAAGTATCCTGCGCATGTGGCAATACGTTTGAGACTGGTTCGGTTAAAGACGGACTTCGTGTAGAGATTTGCTCCGCGTGCCACCCGTTCTTCACAGGTAAACAGAAGTTTATCGATGCTGGCGGCCGTGTGGATCGTTTCAAAAAGAAATACGGTATCTAATAGAACCAATCCTTATGGATTGTCTAATTATTGCATCCAACGACCCCTGCCTTATGGCGGGGGTTTTTTAGTTGTATAGTTATGGGGAAAATAAGCCCTGTTTGCTACTGGTTGCAATTATGACAACCTTACGTTATACTATTTCTTACCGTGCTAGATGGGGAGGTAGCGGTGCCCTGTAACTCGCAATCCGCTATAGCGAGGTTGAATTCCTGCTAGAGGTTTTGTCGATGTGAGGTTTGGTCCCTGAACGTGGTGTTGACGGTTGGGTCCTCCGCAATGAGTACTCATGAACCTGGTCAGGTCCGGAAGGAAGCAGCCATAAGTGAGATCACTCTTGTGCCGGAGGGTTGCCTAGCCTGAGCTGTTGTTCAGGGGTGCCGCTTGGATCGCAATTATCGATAGCAGGTGCACGGCTTAACCTTTTAAATGTAGAGACCTTTGCAGCGTATGAATGCAGAGGTCTTTTTTGATATGTTAATGTAAAAGTGGTCATGAAATCAGTCAGATAGAGTTTGGAATCACTCTGGAATATAGTATAATGGGGTGACGACAACGGACTCGAATGCGAAGTGGAAGGAAGGTAACGCATCATGGAGCATATCGCGTTATACCGGGCGTGGCGTCCTCAGTCGTTCCAGGATATGGTGGGACAACAGCACATTATTCAGACTTTGCAGAACGCGATTCGTGAACAGCGAACTTCCCATGCCTATTTGTTTAGCGGGCCGAGAGGGACGGGGAAGACGAGTGCTGCCAAAATTTTGGCCAAAGCTGTAAACTGTGAGCGTGGGCCTGCAACGGAGCCTTGTAACGAATGTGAGGCTTGCCGCCGAATTACGAGCGGTGCTGTGATGGATGTGCAGGAGATTGACGCTGCATCCAATCGGGGTGTTGAGGAAATACGGGATCTCCGGGAAAAGGTAAAATATGCCCCGACCGAGGTCCGGCAAAAGGTTTATATTATTGATGAAGTGCACATGTTGACGACAGAGGCGTTCAATGCTTTACTCAAAACATTGGAAGAGCCGCCGCCACATGTGATGTTTATTTTGGCGACAACAGAACCGCATCGTCTGCCAGCGACCATTATTTCGCGGTGTCAACGATTTGATTTTCGCCGTGTATCTCTGGAGGAGCAGACAGCCAGATTGGCTTTGATCTGTGAACAGGAAGGCATGGAAGCTGATCACGATGCGTTACAGTACATTGCTCGGTTATCCGATGGGGGGATGAGGGACGCGCTAAGCGTGCTGGATCAAATCTCTTCATTTACAGACGGGCGTGTGACGTATCAGCAGGTTATGGATATGACAGGTGGCATTGCTTCGGAGCAATTTGCCAAGCTCGCAGCATCTTTGCTTAAAGGGGATGTTGGCCATATCCTGCAGATGATCGAGGGTTTTATGCATGAAGGTAAGAGTGCAGACAAATGTATGGAGAATCTGCTATATTATTTCCGGGATTTGCTGATGATCAAGATGGTGCCGAATGCGGACAAGCTGACGGACCGGGTGTTGAATCCTGAATCATTTCGAGATATGGCGGAATCGTTCACCAAGGAACAGTTGTTCCAGATGATTGATACGCTGAATCGGTATCAAAGCGAAATGAAATATGCAGTTCAGCCGCAGACATTATTTGAGGTCGCACTGCTTAAACTGTGTAGTATCCCGGCTTCGGGCGGGGCAGCTGCAACGGCAGGAGCTTCTTCTTCGGCGCCAGCGGATGGTGGAGAGATCAACAAGCTCAAGCAGCAGCTTGCCGAGCTTGAGAAAAAGCTGGATCGAGCGCTCAAAAGCGGTCTTTCGGGTGGGGACGGTGCTTCAAGTGCACCTGCCAGACCGGCGTCGCGTGCGCCAGTGTCCAGATCTAATGCTCCGGCAAAGCTGCCAGCGCATCTGGATCAATATGTAACGCGTAAGGGGTCTCCTGAGTTCGCGGAGATCAGCAAAAAGTGGAGTCAAATTTTGCAGCGTGTTAAAGAGGAGAAGGTCACGGTGCATGCCTGGTTTATGGATGGAGAGCCGGTATCGCTACTTGAAGATAATGTGCTGGTTGCTTTTAAAAACAACATTCACCGTGAAACGACGGAGAAACAGGCGAATCGTGAAGTTATTGAGCGTGTGCTTTCCGAACAACTTGGGCGTCCGGCGCGGCTTGTGACGATGATGCTCAGAGATTGGACGGGGGCGATGGAAGGAGCTTCTGAAACGCCAAAGGAGGATTTTAAGCTTGAACCTGAGCATGAAGACGGCGGTTCAGGCGATAAACAGCCTTGGATTGATGAAGCTATCCAGCTATTTGGCGAGGATCTCGTGGTCATTAAAGAGTAGTGTGTATAATCTGAAATAACTATATTAAAGGAGATGAGCGATAATGAATAACATGAACCAAATGATGAAGCAAGTGAAGAAAATGCAGGAGCAAATGTTGAAAGCACAGGAGGAGCTCGCGGACAAAACTGTTCAAGGAACTTCCGGCGGCGGAGTGGTAACAGCTGAAGTGAACGGACATAAAAAATTGCTCTCTATCACAATCAAGCCGGAAGCGGTTGATCCTGAAGATGTTGAAATGCTTCAAGACCTTGTTATGACTGCGGTGAATGATGCCTTGACCAAGGCTGATGAGATTGCGAATCAGGATATGGGTAAATTTACAGGCGGCATGAAAATTCCGGGACTGTTTTAATTGAACTGATCCTGCCTAAAGGAGACACAACCGATTGTACTATCCTGAACCAATAGCAAAGCTGATTGAGGCTTTTACCCGTCTGCCGGGTGTGGGGCCAAAAACAGCGGCGCGTTTAGCTTTTCATGTGCTTAACATGAAGGAAGATGACGTTATTGATTTTGCCAAGGCACTTGTCAGTGTGAAGCGTAATCTTCATTACTGCTCTGTGTGTTGTAATATTACGGATACTGATCCTTGCCGGATATGCCAGGATAAGTCGAGAGATGTATCGGTAATCTGTGTAGTTCAAGATTCGAAGGATCTGGTGGCTATGGAGCGCACCAAGGAATTTGATGGGTATTATCATGTGCTGCAAGGGGCAATTTCTCCGATGGAGGGTATTGGCCCGGATGATATACGTTTGAAAGAGCTATTAACCCGATTGAGTGATGAGCGTGTCAAAGAGTTGATTTTGGCAACGAATCCGAATATCGAAGGGGAAGCGACGGCGATGTACATCTCCCGTCTGGTTCGTCCGTTTGAGATTACAGTGACCCGTATTGCCCACGGATTGCCTGTAGGTGGGGACCTGGAGTATGCAGATGAGGTTACGCTATCGAAGGCACTGGAAGGGCGCAGGGAGATGCGCTGATGCATCATTGCGTGACACTAGGATGATCAGAGAAGTTCGTATGATTCTATATACGATCAAAAGCATAATTATTATTTTCAGGGGAGGGCCGAGTGCTCTCTTTTTTTTGTCATTAATCCCGATGTTCAAGTTCTAAGTTTGTCCCCTCCTTGATATGTATGAGAATGAGCTATGTGGCCGATGTGAGGGAGGGGTTATTGATGTTAAGGTGGAGAAAAATGCAAAGACTCGGGGATGAAGGAAAGAAAGCGAGCAGGGATCTTCAGGCGGAGCACCATCAAGTGTATGCAGATGTGGAGAAGGCGAGACAGGAGTGGGAGCGGGCGATGAAGCAGTTTGAGTACGCTCTTGGGAAAGATGAGATAGATTATGCCATCTATGTGCTTGAAGCGGCAGAAAGGAAGTATCAGATTCATTTGAAGCAGGCAAAACGATTAAGTGGGGTGGATGAGGTTGTTAACGAGCGAAAACTCAGCATGTAATGCTGTGCAGTTGGAATCATATAATGATCACTGGAGGTGGAGATTATGAAGAGTGTGATTCTGGGAGGTATATTGGTTGCATCTCTGCTGGCCCTTATTATTATTCTGTTCAGGAAGAAATTAGGCTTATCCATCTTTACGTCAATTGGAGTGCACCTGGTGATGGCTGCCGCAGGCATATACGTTGTGAATTATTCCGGCTGGATAACAGGCTTGTACATACCGTTAAACCCTACTACGATAGGTACCGTTACGGTTTTGGGTTTGCCCGGCGTAGGGCTTTTATTAGGGTTGAAAATTTCTTTGTTTGCATAGTTGACTATTAGGGAATATCTATGGTACATTATATCTCGTTGCTTTGCTTGCTTGGCTACAGGCTTTGATTGAAATGAATGAAAGTTTGATAAGAACTTCAAAAATAATTTCAAAAAAAAGCTTGACCAAAACAAACGAAGTATGGTATATTATAAAAGTCGCCGCTGAGACAAAATGGTGACGAAAAAACGAAGTTTGATCTTTGAAAACTGAACAACGAGTGAGTAATCATTCTGCTTGCAGAATGAACGTGAAGGTTTTTGCTACAAGCCATCTGGCTGTATAAAAACTGGAACAACAATGAGATTAACAATCTCGTCAGATTCAAAATGAGCTTATCGCTCTTTTCAATACCCCGATGAGTTCCGAAGCGTTTAACGACGCTGCGAAATTCATCTTTATTGGAGAGTTTGATCCTGGCTCAGGACGAACGCTGGCGGCATGCCTAATACATGCAAGTCGAGCGGACTTGAAGAGAAGCTTGCTTCTCTGATGGTTAGCGGCGGACGGGTGAGTAACACGTAGGCAACCTGCCCTCAAGCTTGGGACAACTACCGGAAACGGTAGCT
>NZ_QJSW01000034.1 GCF_003217495.1 Paenibacillus barcinonensis
TATCGTTGCCGTTGTTCTCCCATATGGACACACCTCCGTTAGCCTTATTATCCTTCTGTCCGTTAACGGGTGTCCACTTTTTATTCTAGTTCCACTTTCACTCTTACTTCATATAGTGAATAACACGGGGTACTAAATAATTCTCTGCGTTGACCTTCACTCGTTAACTCCCAACCCGCTTGCAAGGCATACCTCTCAGGCGCCACATAAAGCTCGCTTGCCCAGTCAGGGGGAGATTGCTTCCACTGCCAGAACTGCTGTACAGCCACCTCGTCGCCAATGTAGGCCAGCATCATCAGGATATGGTTGCGATTCTCCCCATCGGTCTGCACCTGCTGCAGCAGATGATCCCGTGTCTCGCCTGAAGCGCTCTTGTACAAAACCGCTGGATAAAATATCTCCTGCTCCAGCAGCTCTGGAATTTCTGCTGTCAGCGGCAGGTCGTGGTAACACACGAGATATAACAGGATATCCTTACCCGTATCCTCATCCTCCGAGTGGATCAGTTCCATCGCATACCGCTTCATCTCCAACTGCTGTTCGGTAGAAAGGGACAGGTATAGCTGTTCCATCGAATATTTATAAGGTATATACCGAATAAGCGGATCATAGGCCCGCGGTGTATGCATGATTTTCAGAATTTGCACATCATCCGTAACACCATCATACAGATTCACATCACGCCGATTCGCTTCAATATAACGCTGGTGAGCTTCACGTTCCATCTCTTGCTTGCAGGGCATACAGTACCCGCCTGTTTTGGCTGCCGTGGCTGGTAGAATCATATGCTCACAGCCTTCCCGTATACACGGAATACGCTCGGTCATGCTTCGGCCTCCTCACGACTTACGAATGGTGTCCCAACTGTTCCTTGGTAAACTCGTAAAACGCAAGCGCATCCTCGCTGCTGGCAAAGCCTGCCTGGGCCATTTTCTCACTGCCCCCGCCTTTGCCCTGGTAAGCCCCGAGATTGCCTTTGAAAAAAGGTCCACACGCCCATTCCGCCGGCTGTCCGTTCTGTGCCAATACCACCTTCGCCTCCGAAATGCTGGCAAACAGCACCAAACCTTCATGCTCTTCGGTCAGCTTGGTCGCAAGGCTTTGCATGTCCTTGAGCGACTTGTCCTCGAACACCTCCGCGATGACCAGCCCTTCCCGTTGAGCGAGCAGTTCCTGCGCATAGTACGTGTCGTTGGTGGCTTTGACCGCATTCAGCTCGCTTTGCAGCAGCTTCTGGTCCTGCTCCATTTTTACAATACGCTCCAGCAGCTCGTCCCGGCTTGTCTTTAATTTGGTCGTAATGCCGTTCAGCACCTGCTGTACCGCCGCAAATTCATTCAAGGCTCTTGTGCCACATTTAAAATAAATGCGGGTGCCGCCCTTCACCTTCTCGGTTTTGAGCAGCTTAATCAGACCGATCTCGCCTGTTGCCGCAACATGGG
This sequence comes from Paenibacillus barcinonensis, assembly GCF_003217495.1. Lineage (GTDB taxonomy): Bacteria > Bacillota > Bacilli > Paenibacillales > Paenibacillaceae > Paenibacillus > Paenibacillus barcinonensis. Next base: position 1,443 of record NZ_QJSW01000034.1, read on the forward strand.
TGCCGCCGCATGCGTTGTGCTCTACACCCTCAATCTCCACGATGCGAATGTCTTCCGTCACCGTAGGCTGCTTCACCAGCGGCAAACGCGCCGCTTCCTCGGCAGTAACCCAAGACGTATGAATCGGTGCATTGCGGACGATCTGCCGATTCACCTCCTGCTCGACAGCATCGAGCTGTTCTGTGCTAAGCACCTCCGCAGCGACATCAATGGTGTCATAGTCTGTACCCAAGTGAAAGCTGAGTGTCATCGCATCCGTCAGCTTCAATGTAACGGCCGATAACAAATGCTGACCCGTATGCTGCTGCATATGATCGAACCGGCGATCCCAGTCCAGCTCACACTGCATTTCATCCTGCTCTGGAGAACGCTCCAGCTTATGCCACACGTCTCCATCCTCCAGATTGACGTCCAGCACAGCGATGCCCCCGATCTGCCCCAGATCACAAGGCTGACCACCTCCATGGGGGTAAAAAGCCGTTTCGGCCAGCGTGACGTAGACTCCATCCTCCTTCGTCACCCGATGGGTAATATGTGTATGCCACTCGCGTGTGTACGCAGAGTCATAATAAAGTTTTTGTGTCATTAGAGTGATTCGTTCCCTTCTCGTTCAAGTGAGTAGTTCCATGTTCAGATTACACTATTTCCCATAGCTAACGCCAATATTGCCAATTCGATCCGTTTGTATATGAGGAAGTTCTTCACAGCCACGTTCCAACCAACACAAAAAAGACCGCTCTGTAAGCCAAGCCTACAGAGCGGTCTATATTCTACCCAGAGTTTGATGTAAAAAACGTTGGATATGGGCTGTGAAGTTCTCCGTGTGTCTATCACAACCAGCATAGTCGCCATCGGAGTGGTCAAGTGTAATCTAAAGGCCACGCCATATCTTTTTTCACATTAAACCAGGTTCCAGAAGAGCACCGTATTTGCCACCGTCACCATCGTAAACAGCAACGTATTAACAAATGCTGCGAGCCATACATTGTTCGTTTTCTCAAACAATTTGCGTGCATATACCGCAGCGATGATCAAACATGGCACCAGTGCGAACAACAGAATGCCGTTCAATGCCTGACCTGGATACAGCGCCACACCTGTGATAAAGTCTTTGCCGTACTGAGCCAGCATCCACAAGACCAAGCCGCCTACATTCAGCACAATGGCAAGGAACATCCCACCACGTTTGCCACGGGTATTCGCATTCAAAGCAACCGCACTTACAAAGTAATAGATCAGGAAGAGCGGAGCATAACGCAGTGCTGTAACGAAATGCGCCTGTTCAAATGTACGTACTGCAAACGTCCAGATCCGGAAGTCGGTTCCAAAGATCGCTTGCATAGCGAACAGCAAGGCGTAACCGATAACAACAGCAACTACAGCAGTTGCAAGGCTCGCCAGGATCGTTCCAACGTTCAGGCTGATGCCATAATCACTGAAGCGGGTACCCGCATCCTTTTTGGAGAAATAGTGGAACGCAAAGGTCACCAGAATCATAATCAACGCGGACACCAATGCCCAGTATACAATCTGGTTGGTGGTCGGTTCGTTAAAGTAGGTGCCTGTAACGACAATTTTACTTGCATAGTTAAACACAATCCACATCACCAGAGATACAACAGCCAGCAGCACGCTGCCTACTCCGATGTTTTTCAGACGACGGCTTGCCGCAAAATCATTCTTTTTACTTCCAGCCATCACAAAGCCAATCACTGCACCCAGCACACTTGCAATCAGCAAGATCAGAGCAATCACTCGAAGTACATTCAATCCGTCTGCCGATTTATCCATCAGCGTTGGGAAAAGAATAGCCGGAATCAGCGTGCTGAACGCGATCGCGAGCCAGTACATCGTCTTTTGCTTGCCGCTGACCGCCGCGGATACCGTAGCAATCTCGCTCGTTGCCGCTTTGCGCAGCAATGGCAGTCTGAGCAGCAGTGTGATCAAAGGTACAATCATCAGGAAGAAGCCGATCAATGCTACAAAGTTAAAGGCTTCCTTCGCCCACCAGATCTGATTGCCCGATCCCAGATTTACATTGGTCTGGTTCGGTGATGTCACCCCATTAAAGGCATGGGCGTAAAAGTCGATCAGATGTCCCGTTGTTGTTGGCGAAAAGTGATTCCAAGGGTGTGTCTGATTCGGCGTGTACATAATGTGCTGCCCCGTTTGTGAAGGGCGCACTACTTTACCATCCACCATCAGGTCACCAGACTGCACCTCCGTAAACTTGTCTGTCTCCGCTCTTTGCGCATCTGCTGCCAGTCCGAGGAACGCTTTACCCGAAGTCGTCGCAGCAAAATCCTTGCGCATAACGGTTCCTTTGATGGCTTTCTCGGCCGCTGTTTTCTCTTCGTCGGATTTATTGAAGAAAAACTCGTCATACTTGCCGGCAATCATACCTACCGTACGGCTTCCAAAAGCAGCTTGTAGCTGATCCTGCGGAGCTACGGCTGCGGCATAGGAATAATCCGCACCTACAGAAATGCCTGTATAGATCATGCGGTGTCCAGTTTGCAGTGAAGTCATCTCGTCCATGTACATTGCGAGCAATGTGGAGAAACCACCCATGGAGTGACCGCTGACCGCAACATATGCGTTGCCCTTGTCATCCTTTTTCGTAAAGTCCTGATTATAGATATATTTAGCAGCATCAAACTGAGAATAAATCCAGAACGTGCCGAACATATCCTTCACCGGGATCGGCGCACTCCAGCGGGAATCCCCGTGATCGTACATATCCAGCGCAAGCACAATGTAACCGCGTCTGGACATCTCAATAGCAGGTGCATCCTGCATTTCTTTGGTATTCAAATAACCATGCGTTGTAATAATAACTGGCCTTTTGTCATCTGCGCCCGCGCCTTTCGGCATGTACAGCAGACCCGACAGTGTTCCGTGATCGGCCTGGAATTTGATCTCTTTAACCTTGACGGAATAGAAGGATGTGTTGAACATACCTGCGAACAAGCTGCCGAAAATAACCAGAACGAGTGATAAAACCAGCAACCCCTGCGGTTTTTTCAAGAATGATGTGACTGTTCTCATTGGTTGGCTCCTTTAGATAATATAAAATACTAGATAAATAGATATCATTGCGTACACGCTGCAATCGTCGAATAGAGCGAAGCAGCCTGCAACAATGCAACTAACACTACAAGCCAATCCCGGAAGCTAAATAAAATATTTCAAAATAGGTGTAAATGAGAACATGTAAATTTTGACTCACTATAGTCTAAAAAAGGCACACGTAACGACGCCGGACTTCGGCGCCGTCACCTGTGTCAGTTTGTTGCCTATATGATCTATGTTTACATTTACACTATTGGATTCAAACGTTAACCTATTTCAAAGATTCGGACAGCTCGGTGAAAATAACACCCAGCGCATATGCGCCAGCATCCGGGTACCCCAGACTGCGATCACCAACCGTGCCTGCGCGGCCCATACGGGCAACGATATCTTCGGTTTTCTTCGCACCTTCAACCGCTGCTGCTGCACCTTTGGCAAAAACAGATTTGAAGTCATCTCCAGACTCGGCACTTTGTGTCCAGGCATCTGCACATGGTACCAATGCATCAATTAGCGTTTTGTCGCCAACAACCGCACCACGTCCGAAGGAACGCTCACCTGTAGCCTGAATACCTTGCACAGCCGCCTGCATCATCTCAGCGAAGTCAGCTACATCCAGATGTTGCTTCTCGCCCACCGATTTGGCTGCTGCACGGAATGCCGAGCCCCAGATCGGGCCTGATGCTCCGCCGCAATACTCCATAATAACCAGAGAGCATGCATTCAGGAATGAACCGATATCCGTTTTCTCTTCATGAATGATATGGTTCCATTCACGCTTCAATTGACGGAAGCCTTTGGCTACACTCATCCCGAAATCGCCGTCGCCTGCATGGGAATCGAGCTCACAGAACGGTACTTCGTTCTTGATGATAATCTCGCCCATTTTATCAATCAGGTACACCATATTGTCGAGCGAGAATTGATTGTTGCTAATTACTGCTGCTGACGCATCCGTCTGTACCTCATAGGATACCGGAGCATCCTCCGTTACAACCGCTTCCAGCGCTTCGGAGTAAGCCACCTGTGCCACCGGAGGGCCGGACACTTTAAATGCAGGCGTATCGCTTTCTTTGAAGAGCAACGTTTTCAATTCATCGTCCAGCTTAAGGATCGTCACTGATGCCCCCGCCATATCAATGCTGGTCATATAGTTGCCGACAAATGTCGTCGCCACTTGAAGCCCTGTATGTGCTGCAAGCTCGCGTTGAACCGAGTTGTTCAGCAGGTACAGCTCTTGCAGCGGTGTCGCTCCAAAGCCGTTCACAAGCACAGCGATCTCGGCAGAAGCATCCTGATCCAGCTTCATGTCTTGAAGCAGAGCTGTAACCATTCGACCCGCAAGTTCATCAGCCGATACGATTTTCTCACGGCGTATACCTGGCTCACCATGAATTCCTACACCAAACTCCATCTCGTCCTCTGCGATCTCGAAAGTCGGTGTTCCTTTCGCTGGAACCGTACAAGATGTGAAGCCAAAGCCGATGCTACGTACGTTCTGTGCTGCTTTCTCTGCAGCTGCCTTCACTTCTTCCAGACTGCGGCCTTCTTCCGCTGCTGCGCCAGCAATTTTATGAACCAGCACCGTACCAGCTACACCACGGCGTCCTACGGTATACAAGCTGTCCTGCACAGCAATGTCATCCTCAACACGTACATACTGTACGTTGATGCCATCTTCTTCCGCCAGATGTGCTGCGTTTTTGAAGTTCATCATGTCGCCGCTGTAGTTTTTGATAATGAGCAGTGTACCTTTGTTGCTCGCCGTTGCTTTGATCGCTTGATACACCTGAATTTGAGAAGGTGAAGCAAATACATCTCCACATACCGCTGCATCCAGCATACCTTTACCTACATAACCTGCATGTGCCGGTTCGTGACCGCTACCACCTCCGCTGATCAGACTGACTTTGTCAGCCTGAATCTCTCTGCGTTTGATGACTTTATATTTTTTCAGGAATTCCAGCTCCGGGTGCGCAAGCGCAATTCCGTTGCACATTTCCATAACAACATGTTCAGCCTGATTGATGATTTTTTTCATTTATTTTGCCTCCTGGCGAGCTTTGTACTCCCGTCCGATTCGGTCAGCTGCTGCAATCGCTGCGGCTACTTCAGGAACTGTGATCGGGAATGGCATCGCGTGGATGGATTCCTCTGGAATGCACGCAATCTCTGCTACTTTCAACAATTCTTCCTGTGTAATCGTCTCTACCCCGATATCTGCCAGACTAACAGGCAATCCTACGGATAGACAGAAGTCCATCACCTGATGCAGCTCTTCGGTTGGCGCATTTTCAAGCACGAGCTGTGCAATCGTACCGAAGGATACCTTTTCACCATGGAAGTAGTGGTGTGTGCCTTCAAGCACAGTCAGACCGTTGTGAATTGCATGTGCCGCAGCCAAACCGCCACTTTCGAATCCAAGACCAGAGAGCAAAATGTTAGTTTCTACGATGTTTTCGAGTGCTTGAGTTACGACGTTGCTATCACACGCTACTTTTGCCTTCGCACCGTCAGTAAGCAGCATTTCGTAACACAGTTTGGCAAGTGCCAGCGCTGCATTTGTTCCTACAGCAGATGGTGTGTATCCTTCACGGGAACCCATAGGCAAGCTTGCATTTACACGAGAATATGATTTGGATGTTGCTCTCGCTTCAAAGTAAGTAGACAGTGCATCCCCCATACCGGATACGAGGAAACGTGTTGGCGCGTTAGCGATAACAGTTGTATCCACAAGCACAACGCTTGGGCTTTGCTTGAAGTAAGCATAATCATCGAAGGAACCTTCCGGTGTATACAACACCGCAGAGTGACTTGTTGGTGCATCTGTTGCTGCAATGGTTGGGCAGATGATCAACGCTTCGCCTTCAGCCACACATTTCGCTGCATCAATCGCTTTACCACCACCAAGACCAATGGTGCAAGTACAGCCTTTTTCTTTGGCAATCTCTTGCAAACGTGCCACTTCCTCGCGCGAACACTCGCCTTTAAAACCGCTTTCAACAAAAGTGATATTAAATTTGGCTGCTGTTGCATCCAGCTTCGCTTTGACACGTTGTACATCATCCGGGTGCGCAATCAACAATGCAGAATCTCCGAAGGATTTGACGAAGTATCCCAGGTTCAACAATTCGTCTTCGCCTTGCACATATTTCGTTGGGCTGATAAATGCTTTTCTCATAATATGATATGCCTCCTAAAATTAATAATCGCTAGAATGGTTTTTGCGAAGCAGCACTTGTCCTGTTTCACATGCAATTCAGACGTCAAGGTGCCTTGCTCCGTGTTACATCAAATTTTAACTGTTGCAATTGACCTAAATATAACGCAGACGCAAGAGGTTTACAGTGGACTTTGATAACAAATTATTATAATTTGCAATCGTAATTTTTTGCTTTTTCACGCAATCGTGGTATGTTATTGTCATGAGATGGTTCAATTTTGACCTCACATTTCCGATTACCCGCTATGTTCACGTCTTAATATGTACAAACGTTTAACTTTTTAACGACTCTCCGATCCATGAAAATGATTAATTACGGAGGTTTTCACATGATTAAAGAATATCTGCACATCAACAAAATACTGGATCTGGATAAATGGAAACGCCTTCAGGATTCCCTTGCCACAGTAACCAAACTCGCCATACTAACGGTTGATTATAAAGGCATTCCTGTAACCAGCCACAGCAGCTGCCAGGCTTTCTGTCAGAACGTTCGCAAAGACCCTGAGCTTCTGCCCTACTGTCAAAAGTGCGACTCTCGCGGCGGTCTGGAGGCTGTTCGGCTCAACGAACCCTATATTTACCTCTGTCATTTCAACATTATTGACATAGCGATTCCCATTACGATTGATGGAAAATACATCGGTGCAGTCATGGCTGGACAAGTCAAGCTCGCTGACCCGGAGAAGGGGACCGATCTGGAGCAGATCGTGAGATCCAAAAATGTGTCCATGCATGATGCCAAAATGGAGCATTTACAGGCAGATTACGACCAATTGCCCGTCATGACGTATGAGGAGATTGTGAAGATTTCGAATATGCTGTCCCTGCTCTGCAACTATATTGTGGAGGAGGCGCTGAACAAAAACCTGCTGGTGGAGATGTTTGAGAAGGCATCCGGCAATCAGGAGTCCGTGAACCTGTCCACGATCCTGCCCGGTTATTCGATTCGCAACATTGAGTCGATCAAAAAGGAAATGACCAACGCCATTGCGGATGCTTATCTCAAAAATAGCCCGAGTGATACGGACAGCGTGAATCCGGTGCTCCAGCCTGCTTTTGAATATATTCACGCGCATAAAAGTGAACAAGTGTCTCTGAAACAAGCAGCCGACCTCTGTCACCTGAGCCCAAGCTACTTCAGCCGCTTATTCGCGAAGGAAACAGGTGAAAACTTCACCACCTATCTCGCCAAGCTCAAAATCAAGTGGGCCAAGCAGCTGCTGGAGGTCACGGACATGCCCGTATCACAGATCAGCGATGAGCTGGGATTTAATGAGTCGGGGTATTTTATTAAAATTTTTAAAAAGTTCGAGGAAATTACGCCTGCCCTCTATCGCAAATATTTTCAGGAGCAGTGAGAGTATTCGCACCGGGCAGGTCATATTTTTTCTTGTACTCACGATACACAGCGGACAGCGCATGGTATGTTAGAAGCGCTTCTTCTTCATCTCCCCGTCCAGCCAAGTCAGCGCGTCTCGCAGCTTGTCCTGCGGCACCAGGTCATAACGATCCCCTGTTGACATTTCGAAGGAACAGCTGTTTCCACCCGTTTTGTTCAAATAGGATGTAATGGCTGTACTGTACTCCTGCGCCATGTGTACGAGCAGCGGTTCAACTTCAGAAGCTGCAAGCGCAAAATGAACGTGAAACATATTGGATACGGGCCGTTCGGGAATCGTTCGGATTCCGTGGCATGCATTAAACAGTGACGCCAGTTCCTTGGCCTGCTCATAATAACGCCCCATTTTGCCAATACGTTCATTGTAATAATACCGGGAGCTGAGAATATACGGATACAGCCCGATCAGATCACCGCCATGCCGCCGTTTCCATACTCTGGATTCCTGCATCATGTCTGAATCACCAGCAAGAATGGCCCCCGCAATCCCGCCAATACCTTTGTAAAAAGAAATGTACACACTGTCGAACAAACGACAAATCTCTGCTGGTGTTTTCTCATAATAAGGCGTGATCTCAAATAGACGTGCCCCGTCCAGATGAAGCTTGATCCCGTGTTCACGGCAATACGCCGAGATGGACTCCAGTTCCTCGTAGGCGGGTAATTGCCCGCCAATCTCTCGCTGCGGCAGCTCCAGCAGTAGACAGGCGACCTCCTGTTTCATGCTCTTCACATCTTCGAGTGTAATCAAGCGATTCGCTTCCCCCAGCAAAATGCTTTCGATGTGATGCAGCTCCTTCAGCCCGTCCTCCTCATGGATCTCCAGATGAGCCAGCGGGTGATAGGCTACCCGTTTAACATCAGCCCGGTCACACCAGATGCGAAGTGCGATCTGCTGTGCCATCGTACCACTCGGGAAAAATACAGCCGCCTCCTTACCCAGCACCTCCGCCATCTCCTGCTGGAACTCATCTATAATCGAACCATTGCCATAGTGGTCACTGAATGTTTCTCCATCCACCTGCTCCAGCGCTTCCTGCAATACTTTCACTTTTCGGCTTCCATGCCCGCCTATAATATAAGTGGCCTGATTGAATGCATCTGCCAGCGTTACTGCACTATTTTGATCCTGCACAATTCATCTCTCCCTTACTGTTCCGGTTCAGCCATAATCTCGATCAGCGCATGAAGCGCACTAGATATATGTTCACCACGAGAGTATACAAATCCTACTTCCAAACGAGAATACGGATCGGGGACAGGCAGAATGACGATCTCACCTCTAGACGCGGCCTGAGCAACCGAGGAACGCGGCAGCAAGGATACGCCGAGTCCTGTAGCAGCACCATGAATTATCGTATCCAGTGTCCCATAATCAATGATATGTAATGCACGAATGCCCTGGGTTTTCAGAAAACTCTCAGCTTGAGCTCGATGGCTGCATCCCGCTTCAAAAAATAGCATCGGCCTGTTAAGCAATACAGATATATCATGTTCATCCGGCTCAGCAATCAGCACCAGCTCATCCTCATACATTTTGATATACTGCAGCTCCGCATGCTCTACTGGACCATACACCAAGGCTCCATGAAGCTCATGCTTCAATACTTTCTGGTTCAGCTCATGCGTGCCTCCAGTGACAAGAGAATAACGTACCTTTGGATAGCAGGAGCAATACTCTGCCAAGAGCGGTGTCAGGAAACGGGAGACCGCCGTCTCAATGGAGCCTAAACGAAGATTTCCTGCCGGTGGACTTCCTTCCTGTGCAGCATGCTCCGCTTCGTCTAATAATTGCAATATTCGATCCGCATAACCAAGCAGATTCTCGCCCGCAGGGGTAAGCAGCATTCCACGATTCGAACGATGAAACAGCGGGACCTGTAGTTGGTCCTCCAGTTGTCTGATCCGTGTTGTCACGTTGGACTGTACATAATTAAGGGTAATTGCCGCTTTGCTGATACTGCCTTCGCGAGCAACCGCCTGAAATATTCTCAAATCACCAGCATCCAAAATCTTCACCCGCTTATCGTTATATGAGAGCCATTCTGCCATATCAAGAGCTTGTACATCAAGCCAATACTCTTCCGTCTCTCCGTTATTCTTCACTATGATCATTCTTGATACTGACCTTCATTTTTGTTTATTTTACGTGTTTACCGCCTGCCTGTACAATGACCCGGTAATAGGTTATTTATCTTTACACGAACACTACGATGATGTGTATATAAGTAACTTGCCTATATTATTCAGGGAGGTAATATCATGTTAGCTATAAAAGCAATGAATGCAATGATACATTCCGGCCAAGCCGGTCTGAACGGTCTTCACTATTCAAGCCGTGCAATCCCGGCAGCAGCACCCGGACAGGTCGTGGTGCAGCTTCGCTCTGCGGGCTTAAACCACCGTGATCTCTTCATTATGTCAGACCGTAAGCCTCAAGACACACCGCTCATTCCCGGATCGGACGGCGCAGGTGTTGTGGTGGAGGTTGGCCAAGGCGTGCACCATATATCCGTTGGAGACCCGGTAATTATTCATCCTACGCTCGACTGGGAACATACCGCAGACGTGCCTGTGGTTCCTGGAATCGTCGGCGGCCCTTCGGATGGGACGCTGGCGCAATATATCGCACTGCCTGCCGGTAATGTGCTGCCCAAGCCTGCCCACCTCTCCTGGATCGAAGCTGGCGTATTACCTCTTGCCGCGCTGACAGCCTATCGGGCACTGTTCACTCAAGGCGTGCTGAAAGCAGGTGAACATCTCTTCATTCCTGGCATTGGAGGTGGTGTGGCTACGTATGCCCTGCTCATGGCAATAGCAGCTGGTGCAAAAGTAACCGTAAGCTCCAGAAGTGAAGCTAAACGAGCCGAGGCGATGCGTCTGGGAGCGTTTCAAGCCTTGGATAGTCATGCAGACTGGGGAAATATGTTGAACAAAGACAATCCTGTAGACATCATCCTGGACAGTATCGGACAAGTGATGTTTCCCAAATACGAGCAGATCATCAGACCGGGTGGACGCATTGTGATGTTTGGCGCAAGCTCTGGCGACGAGCTGCATTTGCCGATTCGCTCGATCTTTTTTCCACAGATCAGCTTGATTGGAACCTCGATGGGCAGCCGCGAAGAGTTTGTGCAGATGTTGAACTGGGTAGAGCAGCATCAGATTCGTCCCGTTGTAGACAGCATCTATTCATTGCGAGATACGACACAGGCGTTTGAACGCATGGAAAAAGGCGAGCAGTTCGGCAATATTGCTATACAGATTGATTAAAAAGGACCTTGTGACCATGATCTTTCCCCCTATCAATGATAGACTATGCATAGACATGGTCATCGCGGTTGGGGGATTTGCTTTTGACTCGTTTTCTTCAACGTCATATGCAGCGCAACATTGTACGTAACTGTAAAATATCCGACTAAACGGACTGTCGCTTTCCGATGTATTAGGTCAATTATTCAGGAGGTATGATGATGTCCAATCATGAACATCTTGTGATGTTAGTTCGTAAAATTATGAATGCAGAAGGAACCGAGCAGGAATTGCACGACATGTTAACCGAGGTGCAGCAGGCGCTGCCTTATGCAGAGGTGAGTAATCTAATTTTTTGGGATGAGCGTGAATTAACTGCGGAGCAGATTGTGGAAGAAGCACTTCAAGCACGCCCCATCCAACTCCCGCCCCAACCTTGAACATTGATTTCGACTCAGCCACTTCATAAGAGAAACAGGAAGCACTCCGTCAGATCATCGAATTACATGATCCTGCATTAACTCAGCAAGTGCTTGATCTTGGCATGAATGCACTGGAGGAGGATTTGGTACGTATTGAAGCCTGGCGGGCCTTAGGAATGGCAGGAGCATCTCCACTTTTGAAAAATATCCGCGAAGCAGCAGGACAGCTCATACGTAGCTCGGAAGAAGACGAGCATGTGCAGAACTATGCGTTACAAACCTTAGCCCTGCGGCAACACGGGAATTTCAATCTATATCGGGACGTGATAAACAATGAACTCCAACGATGAACAGCGTTCATACGAACAGCGTAAAGAACACACCGCAGAGGAGGCGACCCAAGCCGTATACCTTACTCAAGGCGAGCTTCATGCCATTCAGAAGGCGCTTCTTTTCCTCAAATTCGAATGTGAAGAGACCTCCTCATTGTTGTATGCGGGCAGCCCTTTATTAAATAGCGCACTAAGCAAAATGAGAGAAGTCGATGCAAATAGCGAATTTATCAAAAGATTTCACTCTCGTCCTAATGACTACCTGGAGATATTTATGCGGGAAAAGCTGGAGCGATCTTACGCTGAAGAGCATGTTTCGCATGAACGTACAGCCGCAGAGCGGAATGAGATTTGGCGGAGCTGTATGTTCCCTTTTCCTGCGGACCCGTTCATACCGGAATCCTAAACTTCGAATTCATATATTTCGATGAACTATTAACGCAAATTATAGGTATAATATAGAAATACTAGCGGATTCATTACATACAGGAGGCGAATGATGGAAACGGAAGGTTTACGCGGTGTGGAGCAGCTTGCTCTGAAAAAGCACAAAATTTATAAGCAAAGCCTGCTTCGCTATTTGGCACGCTCTATGCTGGCCAGCATGTTTATCGGCTTCGGCGTGATTGTGGCGTTCAAAACAGGAAACTTCTTCTATATGGAGGATTCCCCGTTTACATACCCTATGGCAGCAATCACCTTCGGTGCAGCAATTATCCTGATTGCCTACGGTGGCGGTGACCTGTTTACGGGCAACACGTTCTATTACACGTATGCGGCACTGCGCAAAAAGCTCCGCTGGCTTGAAGTCGTTAAGCTATGGATTGCGAGCTATAGCGGAAATCTGATGGGTGCGGCCGTGTTTGCCTTGCTGATCTACCTGACAGGACTGTTTGATTCATCACAGGTTAACGGTTTTCTGCTGAGTGTGGTCGAGCACAAGATGGAAGCGCCTGCGATGCAGCTCTTTTTCCGTGGCATTCTCTGTAATTGGCTTGTGTGCCTGGCGTTTTTCGTACCGATGTTCATGAAGGAGAATGGCGCCAAAATGTTTGCCATGATGCTGTTTGTTTTCTGTTTCTTCATCTCGGGGTATGAGCACAGCATTGCGAATATGTGTACGTTTGCGATTGCACTTGTGTTAAACCACCCAGGAACCATCTCGTTTGGCGGTGTGATTCACAACCTGGTGCCAGTGACCTTGGGCAATCTGGTGGGCGGCGTGCTGCTGATGGGCTTTATGTATTATGCGGTGAACAAACCGTTTCTGGACGAAGAGACACATTAATGTTTTTGAAAAAAAAGCCCCCTTTTGCCCGGTCCAATGACCGCGGCTGAGCGGTAAGCCAAATGAAGCCCCCGGCAGCGACTCACCTATTCAGGAGCCACCGCCGGGGGTTATTAGCCTGTCACCAGCAGGATGACAGGCCTGATCTCTCCACCAACGTTATGAATCACACACCTGTTCGCTTCATTTCAAGATGCAGCAGCGGAAAAGGATTACCGGAACCGTCCAGCTCAGAACGACCTGTCTGCACAAATCCCATCTTGGCATAGAAGCGGGCAGCGTCTTCATTCTGTTCATTCACATCCACCCTCAGCTCGGAGCCTTTCATTTTCATCGTCTGAAAGACTAGAAACTTTCCCACACCTTGCCCCTGAAAATGCTCGTCTACAAACAACATCTCAATAAAGCTATGATCCAGACCAATAAAGGCAATAGGCTCCTGCTCGACATCCAGCACTTCCCATACCTCAGCCTGCTTTTGCTCCAAAGCCTCACTCACCATTTGTTTATAAAAAAGAATATGATGCTCCTCCAGAAATGTATGCGTAGCTCGAACTGCACGCTCCCAGACCGCTACCAGCTTGGCGTGATCCTGCTCCCGATAAGGTATCATTAACATGATGCAATGCACTCTCCTTTGCCAAGTAACATATATTGAGGGGCTCACTCCTGATCCTATTGGTAATTGGTTTTGTGCACCCCTTCCAGCTGTGTACATCTTAACATGTCCCGATTTGCAAGGCATCTGTAAATTAGCGCGGATACATCCCGCTTCACAAAAACATCCTCAAGCAGATCATCTCGCTTTGCCCGGTAACCTCACCCTTACCCAAAGAACCGCCCCATCCAGGGCGGCCTTTAATCATTTCATTATGATCATTAGTGCTGTAGCTGTGCGAGAATCTGCGGGTCTTTAATTTTTGTATCCTCGGACAACAGTACGATCTTGGACAAAATCTCGGCTGTTCTTGGATCTTCATCCAAAAACGGAAGGAAGATACGTCCGCGATGCTGGCTGTGCACCGGCACTATGTGCAATGCACCTGTGGCCTGCTTGAAGACATTGCCGCTTCCTAAATGAACAGCATATTCACCCAAATCTCCCTCGATACGTGCATAGTTGCCATCCAGGCGCACATTATTGATTTTGAGCAGACGCAAGGATTCCTTCACAATGACATGACGCATTTCAATCGTTGTGAGGCTTGCCTCTGGATCAACACCACCTACATGAGCAATGCTGACGACCAGATCAACATCACGCATTACCTCGGAGAAAAACACGGGCGGAACGTCCTTTAATTCCACCGGTTTATACGTACGACGATCATAAAATTGCACTGTTTCCAGCGTAGGGGCTTCGGTATCTGCCGGAGAGAACCAGTCAGCCATCGCATAGAGACTGGCAATCAAGTTATGCTCATAACTTACCTTTTGCAAGCCCTCCTCATAACTTACAGTCCATTGACGGCCTTTCAGCAGGCTGGCTGTTTTGTTCGGCTGAATCTGATAACCGGCATACCTGCGTGATACTGTCCCTTGTGCAAGCTCATCCTCGTTAGGCAGATAGAGCTCACGGAAAACCTGCTTGAACGGCTGACGCTCCTGACGATCAAACAGCTCTCTTTGGAACTCGCTCCATTCGCCGCTCTGATACAGATGCAACGGATGTGCAATCAGCAGAGCATCTTCCTCCTTGAGCATATGGACTGTACCTTCTGCTCCTGGAGTAATCAGTCCACCCGCCTTCGCATCGAATCTGCCAAGCTGCTCACCAGACTGGAATATCAATGTTTTTAACAACGGCTGAATGACTGGATTGCTCATCAGATTGACAATCTCCTGACATCTAAAAGCCGTGCCTGCGTTCATCGAACGCTCCAGTTCCCGTTTGGCCCGACGATACTGATCAGCCAGATCAGACTTCAGCTCTTTCAATTCTGCAATATAACCATCTTTTTTGAATCGTGCCGGTACAGACTTCAGTGTTTTGCCTTTGCTGACAATAACCAGATCGGATTGGCCCTCATCATTAATAACGAGATGTACCGTGGTATCTTCATCAAGTGCATGAGGCTCGAAATAAGACTTCATCTCATCCAGCTTGCGAGCCTCCATATCCCACATCAGACGTGTTACATCCACATAACCTGCATTACGTGCAAGGTTGCCGAGTGCTATCTGCGATGCCAATCCCTCGCTTGCACGGCGCTGTGCCCCAAACTGCTTGCTCTGCATCAGGAATTTCTGAATAAAGTCGTAACGCTCACGTAAATCCTGCTCACGTTCTTCGGTTAGTGGAATCAAGCTATAGGTCAATAAATGATCCTTGTTGCGTTTGTCTGCAACGGATTCACGCATCTCCTTCAGGCTAAGCTTGCCCAGCGCGGCATCAGCGAACAATTGCGATCTGCGATGATTAGCCCCGCCAGAGATGTACTTGGCACAATCGTACAGCAAATTGAAACGTTCTTCCCCTACTGCCGCATAGGCTTCTTCAAACCAGGCAATATCAAAGGCTCCATCGTTAAAATCTTGCGCAGTGATTGGCGAATAGTGCGCAACAATCGTTTCCTTTTCTGCGGTAAACTGTTCGTTAATATGCGCGTGGAAATACCATGCTGCACTACGAAGTCCTTCCCAGCCGAGATGCTTCGCTACTAATTCCATCCATTGAGGCGCATACATCGCTGCCTCCAGCAGCTTTTTCTCGTTAAACGGGTACTTCTGAAGCAGTTCACCCAGCAGCACCTCATCCTCGCCATCCCGAGGGTAACACTGCTTAATTAGATAACTAAACGTTTCTTTACGAGTCGTATTGCCCCCATAGCTGTAGATATAACCACGGACAAAAGTATCCTGATCCATCGCAGAGACCAGATGAACCCAATGCTCCATACCCTCGATTCGTTCCAGCTTCATCGCAAGTGTACTTACTTCCGTGGACAATTCTCCTCGAGTCAGCTCAATCTCCAGAATGCGATTCACGGCAGTATCCCGCAGTTGCATCAGCTTTGGATCATCTTTAATACGCTCTGTACGAGTCGATGTCATGTCACGGATGAAGACAAAACGTTGATGCCCCGTAAACAGCTGCTGGTATATTTCCTGCTCATCAATGAGTTCTAACTGATAGGCACGCAGGAAATCATCCAGCGACAGCAACGATAACGGATAGTACGGCTCCACAAGATGAGAGAATTGATAGGCTGTCTGGAAGTAACGTTTGAAACTGTCATTGTCATATACGTTATTTCTCACAACATTATTCCACGGACCTGTCAGGACGTGAAGCATGCCTGTTTCCTTTTCCAGCTGCTCCGCTGGCATGCTTGAAATAATGAAAGCCCAGGCATTCTCCGCAGCCTCAAAAATCTCAATTGAATCACAATCCAGAAATGCCGCCAAGATCAGAGCCTGAACCTGATTCTTATACGTGAGAGCCTCCATCATTTCATGTAGCTTGACAATCTCATTCAACGGATAAATCTGCTCTGCAAATGTGTGGCGCCAACCCTCGAGCAATGAAATCTTTCTTAATTCATCATACTCATATTGGTTCACATAGAACGAATAATGTTCATTCAGTTTGCTGTTCAGCTTACCTAACTGCAATTCTACATACAACTGTAGCCATTCCATTCCGGTAAGCCCGCTCTGCTCGATATATTGCTTCCACACTTCAGTCAGCGGGAATTGATCCATCTCTTTCATTTTGGATCGTTCTGCATAAGGAACCATTGAACGCAAGCCGGCCCCGACGAGCAGCGTCTCTCTATATCCGGCATAATACTCCACAACATACTCATAATCCCTATGTTCATGCACCAGTGCATTCAAGCCTTCCAGAATGCCTCGAATCTTATCTAACGATAATCGAAAAATATCCTTTGGACCGTTGCCGCTGTGGTCACGCTCCTCATTCAGCAACGGTTCATGTCGATTCGGATCAAACAGACCATATCCATTGGAGGATGTGTAGCGGCTGCCTTTTTCAAGCAGTTTGTCCAAGAGCTTCTGCTCCTTGGCTGTAGGCTTATCCAACTGCTCCGCCAAAGGTTTGAGCTGCTCCAGCTGCTCTGCTCGCGCTTCATCCCCTTGTATCTCCGTTAACAGCTCAAGTGCCCCCAAACGCTGCAGCTCACTCTTGGCCTGGAGTAAACGCCCGACCGAATCCTTCAGCTTTTCAACCGACTGCAGCAGCAGAACTTGAATGACCTTCTGTCGAAGAGAGCCCGTTTTGAGCTTCAGCAGCGCTTCCATCTGCTGCATCTCCTCGCCAGTCAGCGAGAGCCGTTTCACCTTGATCAGTGCACTTTCACGATTGCTGATGCTCTTGTCGGATAAACTCTCAAACACAAACTGCCGTTGCACCTCGTTATCAGGCTCCTGCACAAACTGGGTTAACAGTTCGCCACGTAACTCAGGGCTCAAGCGCTCCTTCAAAATTATGACTTCAGCAATCCATTCAGCATCCATATCATAGGCGGCCAGATATAACATCTTCTTAATTATGTCATCTGCATCCATACGATATTGAACATAATCCAGCACTCTTGAAGGTCCGTTTGAACCGCCCTTCGGAATGAAATCCAGCATCTTTTTGAATGAATCAAAATCATGACGGCGCGCGGCTTTATCTTCAAGCACATCCCAGCGAGGAACATATACACTTCGTTGATGCTCTCCCTCTTCAAAGCTCCAATTATGCGTGTATGCAGCGGTATAATTTTGCACAACCCAGTGCATCAATTCCAGGTCCTGTACATCCAGATCATTACGTGCCATAGCAAGCCGCAGTCCCAAATGCTGACTGTTGGCCAGAATGTACTGTGCTACGATTTTTTGATACAATTCACCCTGATCCATAATCTCCACAATCTTGCCTTGAAGATCATTCTCCTCAATAACTGCTGTAGCCCACAGGCTGATATATAATTTATTGGCGTTTTTCTCCTGTCTCCATGCCTCACGAACTTCTTTATGGACAAGTGCCTCGTACGCCTGTTCGGCCAATTGGGACACTACACGCTGGTTCACAGCTTCAAGCCCAAGCCCGGTCCATACTCCCAAAGCTCTAACGACAGAACTGAACCGGGTCAGATTGTTGTCCAAAATGATTTTTAATATGTAAATGTAAGCTTCGACCGTTCCTTCGTCCATTCGCTCCACAATGCTCTGGCGTAATCCCTCCTGCAGTCTTGCCGCAATCAAGAGCTCACCGATCATATGATAAGCATCCGTCTGCTCGCTCATGAGAATACCCTTGATTATTTCACCTGTCAGCAATGCAGCCTGGTTATCCCCATAAATCATATCGTGTAGCGCTTGCTTGACTTCAATATTCATATGATCCAGTTCATATGCTATACAATCCGGCAGCACACTTCGGTATTCATACAGATTAAACTTATCCGGCTCACGAAGGGTCAGGTAATCCATCAAGTGTAAACCTCTGGCCTCCATACGAAATAAACCGAGCAGCTTACGGAGCACATGAACGACATGCTGCCTTGGATCGGATGTCCGAAATGGCCTGCGTTCGTAGCTGGTACTATAAGGATAAAGAGTTGCTCCTTCAGCAATATAACGGAATCGGGCAACAAACGTATCATGGGTCAAGCGTTCAAGCACTTCAATAATGGGTTGAAATAGAGGCTGCTGCTTCTCCAATGCCAGACTCACCAGCTGTCTTTCCGCGCTGAAATAGCTCTCTTCATCCCCGCGCAAATACGTTGACTCTGCCAAAGTAATCATGTATTTTGCCAATTCCAGCTGTACTCCGGTAAGAGTGCCTGCCTTCTGCTGCAATCCCTTAATATACGTTTGTACCTGATCTTCCTGATTCATTCTGTTCTCCTCCTTGTCATCCTGCTTTTGACTACCATAGACGTCCTGCTAACATTGTAAAACGAATAAATGCCACATCGGCACCATCCTCAATGGACAGAGGCTCATCCAGCGCTTCGAGCTCATGATCATTCAGAAATACTTTGTAGAGCCCATCCTCGTAGGCAAGTATTGCGGCCTCCTTGGCCTCGGCCAGATCAGGAACGCCCTCGCCATTTACCGAGCCAAAACCAACCTTTCCCGCAGCGCCCTGAGCTCCGATCTCCTCCGGCATAAGATAAGCAAGCATGGACGAAGTATTTCTCCTCTCCTCGAAAGCTTGTACCTGTGCTTCGACCATGCTTTCAATAAGAAGCCTAAGCGTGCGGGTTGTTTCTGGAACCTCGACTGCTTGCCTGGCGAGAGCCGGCTTGCGTTTCCCCAAACTTTTCACTGTAACCCATATATCCAATGAAATGCCCCTCTTCTCATCGAATTCTATTCATCCAGATTGAACCAATTGCATGTAGACTTTGACAGCCCTCAATGAATACCCCAAATTCGGGCAACTCAAACCAAATAAAATACGTACATATGTACCCCTAATGAACATCATAACCAAAATGAATTTCTCTTTCATGGGCCAATAATCATGTTTACATCGAACCTGCGAACTAGTACCTATTTGCGCATAAAACATAAAAACCACTCCATCCCGCATAATCAGGGAATGAGTGGCTTGTAATCATATAACATTATATTAACGCATTTACAATCTCGTACTCGATATAGATATCTCAGTAACACCCAACACGGACTGTCGTCAGTTCAGGACGAGTACTTCTGAAGAATAATAACCGCGTTATGCCCGCCAAAGCCAAAGGAGTTGGACATGCCTATCTGTAGATCAGCTTCTCTGGCAGCGTTCGGAACATAATCCAGATCACATTCTGCATCTTGCTGCTCCTGATTAATTGTTGGTGGAATAATGCCATGCTGCAGTGTTTGCACAAGGGATATCGCTTCGGCTCCTCCGGCTGCACCAAGCATATGCCCTGTCATGGATTTATTGGCTGTGATGGGAATACGATAGGCCGCCTCGCCAAAAAGCTGTTTGATCGCTCTCGTTTCCGATAAATCCCCCGCCTCCGTGCTGGTCGCATGAGCGTTAATAACATCTATATCACCAGGCTCCAGTTCCGCATCACGCAGTGCTGCCCTCATCGCCAGAAATGCGCCTCTGCCTTCAGGATGAGTTGCCACCATGTGGTAAGCGTCCGATGTCGCCCCATACCCTGTAACCTCGGCAAGAATAGCTGCTCCCCTTGCCCGCGCATGAGACAGGGATTCTACAACCAGAACGCCCGCACCCTCAGCCATGACAAATCCATCCCTGCCCGCATCAAACGGGCGACTTGCCGCTGTAACCTCTTCATTTCTCCCGGATAACGCTGTTGCATTGCCAAAACTCGCAAGAGATATTTCTGTAACTGCCGCTTCCGTCCCGCCAGCAAAAATAACATCTGCTCCTCCATGACGAATGAGCCTGAACGCTTCACCAATAGCCGTGTTGCCGATAGAGCAAGCTGTTACCGGGGAAAGCGTTGGGCCCCAACAGCCAAATCTCATGCTCACCGCCGCTGCTGCCATGTTGGATATCATCATCGGTACAAGCGTGGGGCTGACTCTCCCTGCTCCCCGCTCTTTTAATACACTGCCCTGTTCCATCAAGGTCTGGATGCCTCCTATACCGGAGCCAATATACACCCCGACACGCTCCCGATCTATTGAATCCAGCACAAGCCCCGAATGAATCAACGCCTGATCGGCCGCTGCAACAGCGAATTGCACAAATCGGTCCATACGCCGTGCTTCCTTTCGTCCAAAGAGCGCTTCCCCGTCAAAATTACGAACGATGCCACCGATTCTTGATTTATATAATTCGCTGTCCAGATGCTCGAGTGAAGATATTCCCGATTTCCCTTCCTTCAATGCGTTCCAGAATGTATCCACATCATTCCCGAGTGGAGAGATCACACCCATCCCTGTAATCACAACACGTTCTATTGTCATCCCCGTGCTTCTCCCTTCCAATTATCGTAACGATCTATATTTTTCTGTTTCCTGATGCTTACGTCTTCATAGTGCCACGTATATATATCCTATTACAAGTTGTCAATTATCATAGTATAATAACTACTATGATAAAGTGGAGGAATGATGATATGAGTGAAACGACTCGCTTACAGGCCCTGTCCGCTTTCTTGAAAACACAACGTGCCAGATTATCCCCGGAATCCGTTGGTTTACCTGCCGGAGGCCGGCGAAGAACTCCAGGTCTGAGAAGAGAAGAAGTGGCCCAATTGGCCGGGGTAAGCACCACATGGTATACCTGGCTGGAGCAAGGGCGAGGCATTCAGGTTTCTCATGCCGTGCTGGACAGCATAGCCTCTGCCCTCAGACTCACTGCCGATGAACGTAACTATTTGTTTTCACTTGCTTTGGAGCACTATTCAGATCTGCCCGCCCCCGAACCGGATACCCTTCAATTGCATCCGTCCCTACAGAAAATTTTGCAGGAACTGCGATATTGTCCGACCATTATCTCTGATCGGCGCTGCTTTATTGTGGGATGGAATGAAGCGGCCGCACAGGTCTTTATGAATTTTGAACACATTCCGCTGGAGCAGCGCAATATGATCAGTCTGTTATTTGATCGGAAGGAGCTACGCAGACTTGCGGTGAACTGGGAGGACTTTGTGAGCGGATTTTTATCTATTTTTCGTGGCTATTATGGTCGTTATGTGGACGATGAATGGTATAATTTATTTTTGAATGACATGATAGGACGCCATCCTGATTTTCAGACATTATGGAAACAAAGCAGCGTAAGCAGTGCTCCGGATGTATGGATCGAATTCAGACATTCCAAAGCAGGCAAGATGCTGTTTGATCTCACTTCATTACAGGTGCAGGGCAATGCCGATTTGCGTTGCAGCATCTATACTCCGGCACCAGAAACCTCAACAGAGCGCAAGCTACAACAGTTGCTGGAGCGTGCCAGTGAAGTTTGATAACGACATGCCTACGAACAGAAATGATGCATTAATAGACAATACACTTATATAACGTGGATTGAGAAAGGGACACCATGACTAAAGTGCTTATTATAGAGGACGACAACATGCTGGGTGATACGTTATCCCTGTATTTACAAGGAGAAGAGTACGAAGTATGTCGTGTTGATACCATTTGGGGCGGCCTTTTACAGCTTGAAACCAGACCGGATATCATTTTACTGGACTTGCTGTTACCCGATTCCAAAGAGAAGCATCCATGCGCACTGATGCGTGAACATACCTCAGTCCCCATCATCGTCATATCTTCGTTAACCGAGGTCTCCGAGCGTATTCGCTCCTTAACCGACGGTGCGGATGATTTTGTCTGCAAGCCCTTCAGCATGCAGGAGTTGAAGGCACGTATCGAGGCTGTATTGAGAAGGTATACGTTGCTGAAAAGTTCCCCCGTGGTTGAACATGACACTGGAATCTCGCTCGATCTGGCTCGTCGAACCATTCTGCTGAATCATCGCAGAATCGAGACGACCTTTTCAGAATTCGAAATAATGAAGCTGTTTGTCGCTCATCCCGGCAAGGTATTCAGTCGATACGCCCTGATCGAGGCTATTCGCGGGATTGATGCCTATATCCATGATCGAACAATAGATGTACACATTACGAACCTGCGCAAAAAAATTGAAGACAACCCAAAAACCCCCCAATATATTCAAACGGTATGGGGGGTCGGGTATAAATTCACACCATGAGCGAATCACCCTATGCTGCACATGATGATCACCACGGTAGCGATTCGATGATGCAATCAATTTCTTGCTGCACCTTCTGCAGCAAGAAATTCAGCTCCGTTTCCGAGAACGGAACCGATAACATGGCTTCCAGACGAATCACTGCCTGCAGCAGATTTACAGCATGTAGATGCGCAGCAACACCCACAAGAGAATGCGTACTTCGTACGATGAATTCCGTATTCTTCTGACGCAGACCGGTTTGCATTTTGAATTCAAAATCCCTGTATTCAAGAGAGAACCTGGTTAGTGCATACTGGAGAATATGTGGTTTGTCATCCATCTGTTTCAATGCTTTTTCAGCCTCTACTCCCCTGATTTCAAGTATGCCCTTCAGACCAATCCAGGCATCTAATATAGCTCTGATCTGCTTCTCATCAATCGGCTTGGTCACGACGGCATTCATGCCAGCCATGATCCATTCTTCACGCTCCTTTGCTGCTCCGTTTGCAGTAAGCGCTATAACGGGTATTTGGTCATACTGTCTCATTTGTCGAATTTGTTTAACCGCCTCAATTCCGTTCATTTCAGGCATATTCAGATCCATGAATACCAGCTTCCACTGCTGTATGTGAAGCTTGCTCAGAACCTCCCTTCCATTATTTGCGACACACACTTCATATCCCAATTGTTGCAGCATGGTGCGGATGGCGATCTGATTGATCTCATGATCCTCCGCTACTAAAATTGAGCCTCGATTACTCTGTGCAAGTTGCGCATCGTCTGATCGCATCGGGTTAAGCTGCTGCACCTCTTCATCCTGACAAGCAAGCACAGCTTCAAAGAGTCCAACACGAGTAATTGGCTTGGACAGAATGACCTGGGGAGCACTGTAATGTTGCTCACGGGCTACTGCAAATTCACTGATTGCACGCGTATATCCTAACACCCGAATTCGAGTATTCCCTAACCGGGCCATGAGTCTGCTCCAGTCCGAATCCAAGCATATTTGTTCTGTATCCATATCCAGCATAATGAGGAGGCAAGTAGATTCCTCTGCTTCTGTATCATCATTAACCTGTTCCAGCACCTGTTGAAAAGAAGCGTAGATTGACGGTCGAAGACCAAACGAACGCAGCATCTGTTCCAGATTCTCAGCCACTCTCATGTCACTATCCACAATGAATACATCATTGACAGCATACAATAAAGGATAGGTTGGAAGGAATGATCGTTCTTCTGTTTCCGTCAGTTCATACATCAGGTCAAAAGAAAAAATGCTGTATTCGCCAAGCACACTCTCCACTTGCATGCTGCCCCCGAGCGAGGTGATAAGGAGATAACAAATAACCAAGCCCAATCCAGAGCCACCATACTTTCGATACGTTGCCGGCTCAGCCTGACTAAAGGGCTCAAACAAACGCTCCATCTGTTCGGATGAAATCCCGATTCCTGTATCTTGAACCTCAAAACGCACTTCGACACTTTTTTCTTCAAGTACAAGCACTTCGACATGCAGGATCACGTACCCTTGATCCGTGAATTTAATTGCATTGCCCAGAAGGTTGATAAGTACCTGCTCCAGTCGAAATGGATCACCAAGCACCGTTAAAGGCAGATCGGAATCAGTCTGGAAAATGACCTTAATATCCTTATGCCCAATAGCTGTGCTGATCTGATCCGCCACACGTTTAAAAACCCCTTCCAATGAAAAAGGAACATGCTCCACATTGAATCTCCCGGCTTCAATCTTCGAAAAATCCAGGATATCCTTGACCAGGGTGAGCAAGGACTGAGAGGAAATCATGATTTTGCCCACATAATCCAGCTGTTGCGGGGTAAGATCCGTTCGCTGTAACAAAGAGCTGAAACTGGTAATACTATTCAGCGGTGTCCGCAGCTCATGACTCATTAATGCCAGAAACTCACTCTTTGCCTGACTTGCCTTATCGGCCTTCATACGTCTGTGCTGATCTGTAATATCCTGAAAAACAGCTCTAATCTTCTCTTTAGACCTCGATGATTTGAGCGGATGCAGATGAACGCGAACATGCAGCTCTTCACTTTCCCCTATACGGAAGATTAACTCCGTCTCTTGCGTAGCTCCGGATGACAGTACGTTCTTCAAAACCGCAAACCAGCATTCCGATTTCTCCATCACAAGCAAGTCGCCAAGCTCACGACCGATTACCTGCTCGCTTCCTGCCTGAAGAACATCAAGAAACTTCTGATTAATTGACACGATTGTACCTCTGCTGTCCAGACCCGCCACCCAATTCGCAGATACTCGCTCCAGCATACGATAGCGTTCCTCGCTCTCCTGAACTCTGCGTCTGACCGCTCGATGCTCTGTAATATCAAGTCCGTATCCAATGACATATTTCACCACTTCATCTTCTACATATGGCCCCAATTTGACGAGTGCATATCTCCCCTGATGCTCGATTTCAAAAAAAAAGAACTCACCTTTCCAGGCCCTGTTAAACTGTGTTTTCAGAAACTGAATTTTCTCCGGCGGCAGAACGTTTATCGTGCCCAGCTGCAAACTCTCCTCCAGACTTTGCATATCCATTCCAAGCTGTGACAACATCTCGCCTTCCAGCAAAAGAAATTCAAATTTCCCGTTAGCCTTGCGAAATTTTAACGTAAATCCTGGCTGCATACGAAGCATCTTGATCATCTCCTGCTCCTTCTGGACCACCAGATGTCTGTAATGATGATTCTGATTGAGATAATAGATGAATAATACAAGCAGCAGCATGCAGAGGAACTGGCATATCAAGAGTATGCCCCTGCTTTGGAGGGTCGAAGGATAAGAGGTAATTAACGTGGTCAACTGATAAGCTGAAATCAGCAGCAATGACCCGGATATCCAGCGGTGGATAAAGCCATCAATATACCTGAAATTCAGCGTAATGATTAGAACAAATATTCCCTCATACATCGCATACTCCCAATTCTCAATCGAGGGCCACATTCCTACGTTTATCCGAAACATCCATAAGCCAGCATACGTAATAAATGCCGTTCCTCCTCCACCGTAGTACGCAGCCAAAAGATAAACAATAGAACGAAAGTTTAATATCGTACCATCTTTTAATACAATCGAGAAATAGTACAAAGCTGTGCCTAACATACTCATAGAAATACCTATAATCACTTTTGAGGTAAACGACAATTCCTGTCGATTGCTCAATTGATTTAGATAGTGATGAACCAGAAAGACAATAATCAGTATTAACGTAAAATTTAAAACCAGATCGCGCAGCAAATTTCACCATCCAAGTTACGACTTCAGTAGAACTTAATACAAAAAAAGACAAACCACATCCACAACTTTCACCTCAACAATAATCAATCATATTACGTGAAACCCTTGTATTCAATTGCAGATATTGATCTGTTTTTGGCCAAACTTGCCTCCTTTCCTCTAACATGTATTCCGCGCTACGCGACTCGTTCATAAACGACAAATAAAAAAAAGATCCGAGCAGCATGGCTCGGATCTCTGTTGAATAAGGAACATCTAGAATGCCGGGATCGCAATATCCGCGTAGTTTTTCTCAAAAAAGGCTTTAACCTCAGGACCCGCCATTCGTTTAGCCAGCTTCTGAATCGCTTCAGAATCTTTATTATCCTCACGGGCTACGAGTGTAATGGCAAAATGGGAATCATCCTTTTCCGTCAGCAACGCATCCTTCTTCGGTGTCAGACCGAGCGGGCTGGCATAGGCCGGAGTCATGGCTACCAGATCTGCATCGTCCATCATACGGGCAAGCATCAACAGATCCACCTCTTTGAACTTGAAGTTCTTTTTGTTCTCTGTGATATCCGCTTGCGTAGCGTTAAAACCTACACCTTCTTTGAGCTTGATCAGACCATTTTGCTCCAGCATCACCAGAGAGCGTCCAATGTTAGAAGGATCGTTGGCAATCGCAATGACTGCACCTTCAGGCAATTCATCTATGGACTTGTATGTTTTGGAGTACCCCCCATAGATTGCATTGTAGATGGGCTGTACAGGAACGAGATTGGCATTGTTCGCTTCGTTAAACTGCTTCATATAAGGCACGTGCTGGAAAAAGTTCGCGTCTACTTCCTTGTTGGCAAGTGCTGTATTGGGTTGTACGTTATCTGACAGCACCACAACCTCCAGATTCACGCCATCCTCTTTAAGAAGTGGTTTAACGATATCAAGTACATCGGTCATTGGTGGAATCAACGTTGCTACTTTCAGTGTAACTGCCTGTCCAGCTTGTGCTTCCTGCTTGGTGCCCTCAGCCGCAGGTGTTTCTTCTTTTTTGCCGCAGGCAGATACAACCAGCATAACTGCGAGCAGCATGAGCATTAATTTGGCTTTCATTAAATATTTACCCCTTCTCTGTATAATCTGATAGTCATTACAGGCGATCTCATCATCGCAATTGGTTTTCTCTAGAATCTGTCTTTCTGACGAATCGAAGTCCTGCTGTGCTTCCTGTACTTCCATACTGTCGCTGCGTTCCTCAGGATCGCCGATCAAGCCAGCGTGATAGCCCGCTGCCTGTCAATTGAATCATCTGCACCAGAATAATCATAATGATAATCGTAAATATCATAATTTCCGTTTCGAAGCGCTGATAACCGTAACGAATAGCAAAATCACCCACCCCGCCGCCGCCAACAATGCCCATGACCGTAGAATAGGAAATAAAACTGATCGTTGCGGTGGTAAGCCCAAGCACCAAACCTGAGCGCGCCTCCACATACAGAAATTTCACGACAAGCTGTACCGTCGATGCCCCCATGGATGACGCCGCTTCAACAACTCCCTTAGGTACATCCAGCAGAGCCTGCTCGACCAGCCGAGCGTAATAAGCAACCGCAATGACCGACAAGGGCACCGTTGACGCTAACGTACCGATGGATGTGCCTACAATCATACGTGTGAACGGGATCAGGAACACCACCAGCAGCAGAAATGGAAACGAACGAATGATATTCACCAGACTGCCCAGCACGACAGTTAATACCTGATTCTGATATCGTTGACCTCTGCGACACAGATACAGCAGTGTGCCAAGCGGCAGGCCAATCAATACCGCTGCTGCGATGGAAATACCAACCATCACAAAGGTCTCTCCAATGGCCTGCCAGATTTCATGCTGATATTTCAGCACCGACTCAGGTAACATCTTCGTTGTCCTCCTGTTCCTTCAAACGCTGCGTATCCGAACCTGTGCCAGCCCATGAATCGCCTTCGAGCAATGAAGTGAGCATATCTGGCTGCGGAGCCGGAATACGGTTAACCTCGGATTCAGACAGTGTGCGGACGAGCTGCCCTTCCCTCATCACGGAGATCCGGTGGCATAATCGCCGAGCCACTTCCATCTCATGTGTAACCAGCACAATCGTCACGCCCATCGTTTCGTTCACATGACGGAGCACCTCCAGAATTCCTCCCGTTGTCTGGGGATCAAGAGAGGATGTAGGTTCATCACAGAGCAGCACTGCCGGGTGACTGGCCAGTGCTCTGGCAATGGCAACACGCTGCTTCTGTCCTCCGCTCAGCTGGGCCGGGTATTGTCTCGCTTTCTCTTCCAGTCCGACAAAGCGCAGCACTTCAAGTCCTCGCTCGCGCCGCTCTGGACGTGATGCCCCGGCAAGCTCCAGCGGCATGCTTACATTACCGAGCACCGTTCTGTTGCTGACCAGATTAAAGTGCTGAAAGATCATGCCAATAGACTGGCGTACCTGTCGCAATGCACGGTCACTCATTCGGGTCAGATGCTGGCCATTCACGATAACATCGCCTGCATCAGGCTGCTCCAGTCCGTTAAGCATCCGCAGCAAAGTAGACTTGCCCGCCCCACTGGAACCTATAATGCCATGAATCTCCCCCTGCTTCACTTCGAGAGAAACAGAACGTAACGCCTCATATCCCTGATCTGCACGGGAACCGCGCTCATAGAATCTTTTGCTTACACCATCTAATGAAATCATGGAGATTCCTCCCGTGAATGATCAACCATGGTTCTTCCCAGAACACATGAAGAAAGCCCGCACAGCCGATATCCGGAGCGCGAGCAATCCTGTTCATATATAATAAAACAACATCACCAGTCAGACAAGCTTTAGGGTAAGATTTCTCCTTCAAAACCACTGGCTGGCAAGACCCGGAAACGACCATTGGCTGATCCGATGTACACTTTATTGCCAATCTGGTTGATCATGCCATTTTTAGCCTCACGATCCCGATGCTCCGGTGTACCCATAACAACATCGTGTACACACCCTAGCAGTGTACCCTCCCTTTTGTGCATCACCAGTAAATCATCATTCAGCGGAAGCAAAAGCCGATCTCCGATGATCAGATAGCTGCCTTGATTCGTCGTATATTTAGCTGAGCCGAGCGCTCTCTTCGCACTCCAGCGCGTCTTCCCGGTCCTGTAATCCACAGCGGCAGGATAGCCGTTCATGATGATGTATAGCTGCTCCCCTTCAACCAACCCCCGTTGCAGCTTTACGTCACGTGTCCACCGAAGCTCTCCTGTCTTCGGATCAAACAAAGATGTTCTGAAATCCTCGTAATCACCGTATTGGTCTCCTTTTTGATTATCCCGAATCAGCACCATGCCATCATTCAGCACCTCTAATTCCTGGCCTGCATGAACAGGAAATTGCGATAACTTCTTGCCTGAATTCAGATCAAGCAGCACCCACTGATGATCGAGTGGCATCCATCGCTCAAGGGACACCGTGCCAAACGGATCATAACGATCCACGCCATCAAAATAAGAGTTGTTCTCAATATGACTCATCTCCGATGATTGTGCAGCTTCAATCTGCCATACGATCCGTCCAGTCATGGGGTCTGCTGCAGTGAGCTGGTCTTGATCCCAGTACAGAACATAAGGCTCGTCTGCGCTTCGATTCAGCAAACGATAACCTGTAGTCAGCTTTTTGCTCCATAACCGCTTACCATTTGAACTATTCAGCACATGAATCCGTCCGTTCGTGGAGCCATCAGCAACAGAGCTATCCACAATGACCACATCCTGAGCCGTCTTGATCCCTTTCACTGCCAGCGCCTCGTGCTTATATTCCCATCGAAGCTTTCCATCCTTGAGGCCGATGTGCCTCACCCGGTCCCGATATTCTTTATGGTCGGTGTCATAGCTTGTGAATAACGTAACCGCATCACGCTTGTTATTGATAAACGCTTGGGCAAGGCCAGCACCGCTGTGTATCCTCCAGAGCAATTGGCCTGTATGCCGATTCAGCGCATAGTATGAGCTCTCGAAGTGCATACCGCTAAATCCGCCGTCATCTCCCTTCATTAGGAGAACATCCTCTGTACCCGCTTGCAAAAAGGTATAATTCAAATCCCCCTGATTCACCCATTCAGGCTTCCAGGGAAGTGTCTGCGGCAAAACCCTGCCAGCGATTTCAGTCGTGTAAGAAAATACATCAAAGCGACCGTAGTCCCGGTAGTAGGGCTCACCATTCCCCGGATCTGCTGGCTTATTCCACCGCATCTCAATCAACCTGCCCTTTGGATTAAAAGTCAGCAGCAGATGTGCATCCTGGCGCTCATATCTCCAGGTTTGTCCTAGCTGCATCGTATATCCTGTATCCTTCATATTTCTCGAATGTTCCTTCCAATCCGGCTCGCCCAACCACTTCACGGCCTGCTTGGAGGTTGTGGCCTGGCTCAGCTTGGTATCGGCAAGAAGCTGAATGAAGGGCAATGACAAGGGCTGTTCTCTCGTAAACCATCCATCGGTAACAGGGGTCTGGTCCGTAATATCGGTTTTCCTGATCCATAGCAGCACATGATGATAATCGCTTGATTCAGTCTTCCAATTGCGCGGGGCAATCGTTACGCCATACCATTCTTTCCATTCTGCGACAATCAGTGCTTCGTTTAGCTTCGCTTGGCTGGAGGGCCAGATAGCTGTACTGTCTGGAGTCAAATGCAGCTTGCTTCCGGTTCGAACGTTGAACGTCCTGGGGGATGTCTCTGTCATGCTGCGGCTCTGCTTGAGCACATACCAGCCGGGCAGCCAGTAGCCATCTTGCTCCTTGGTTTTGATCTTGATCCATTCGCCCTGAACCGCTGCGAAGGTATACTTCTCCGCTCTGGATGTGCGATGTGTAATCTTCATCTGATCGGTTGCAGTACGGTGATCCTTCGGTCCGCTAAATAACGGCAGACCGTCGCTCAGTGTTACTTTTTCGCCTTTCTTGTAAGGTACGTGAATATTCCGCTCCGTCATTCCTTTGATTGCAATGGGTTCGATTGAAGTTGGAGCTGGCGAATGAGATAACGTTGAGGTAGTCCAAGCGGTGCTCGGGACTTGTGTATGGGCATTTGCCTCCAACGTTTGTGATGCGGAATCCTGAACCTGTCCATCCATTAACGTTGTCCGGGTACCCGACAGCATCGTTCCGCTCAGCAACACAGCCGCTATTCCAGTTAACGTTGTGCATGTGTAAAACCATGTTCTGCGATCAGGTCCTTTTTTCACGTCTACCCATCCCCCAATAGAATTTATTTCCATATAAGACGTTCCGTCTCTCTCAAAAGTTACTATATGATTTCGCCCTGCGTTCAGAAGGTTATCATACAGATTTTGGGTTAATATCTAATGAGTATTCCATTAATATGCAACTTTTGGGATAAACAGTCCGTCTAATGAAATTGAAAGGAGAATGAACATGAACACAACAAACCCATCACACAGCACACGTTGGAAGCAGAAAACATGGAAGATGATGCTGGCCGCCTCGATATTGACCGCAGGAGCAGCTCCTGCACTGTTCACCCCTTCAGTGGCTGAAGCAGCCACCACAGTTAAACCAGCGGCTTATATTAACAATATGCCTGCACAATATGATGTGGTCATCCGCCAAGGTGTTACGTACATTGCATTAACTGAACTGCAATTCCTTGGAGATTATACTTTTGGTTACGATAATAAAAGCAAACAAATCAGAATCTCCGCTGGCATTGACCAATACGTGCTTACACCGGATAGCAAAACGATGAAAAAGAATGGACAGATGGCCTCCTTGTCCTCAGCTCCAATTCTCGTTAAGGGAAAAGCGATGCTGCCGCTTCGGGCGATCGGTGAAACGTTTGGCGCACAGGTACGCTGGAATCAAGCCGCCAAGGAAGCTTATATTTATAATACGAATGCCGACTTATTAAAAGATTACAACAACTCTGATCTGACTGCGGCTCGTGAAGCCGCAATACAGCTGCCTCAATTTTCGGATCTCGGTCAGCCTCGCCTGAAGGTAAGCAATCCGCTTGGACCCGTCGATGCGTCAACGGCGTATATTTTTGAACAAGGTCAGAAGGACCGCTTCTTCACGATAGAGGATAATGATCTGGTCAGTTATTATACGATGGAGAACGGAAATGCACTGTTGAAATGGCAAGCCAATCTGAGCAAACAAGCCGGAACCATTGGTGACCTGTTCTTTATCAAGGCAAAACCCGTTGCCGAGGCAGGAACCCGTCCATCTGTAGCCGGAAAAACGCTCGTATCCTTCAAATATTCTCGCATGCTGGAGGAAACCGCTTATGAGATCATGAACAAATCCGGCTCCTTGGATAGCGGTTCTGCTGCTCCATCCCAAGGCAAACTGTTCGTTGAGGTGCCTGGAGAGAAGTAATTCGATATGGATACAGATTCATGGCTGTAACCAAACAAACCAAATCAAAACGGGATGAGGCCATGTTGACTGGTTCATCCCGTTTTATTTGGTTCTCCTCAACGGCTGAGCAGGTGGTACTTGAACTTCAGCCGCTTCTTTATTTTTTACTGCAAGCGTGCGTTAATACTGTGTATTTCCGGACTGGCTCGTCTTGCCTGAAGCAAAGCCCTTGAACAGCGTTGGCACTTTGGAGTAACGTGTGTTCGTGATCTTCCCTTGAGATACACTGCTGTCCGTGCGCATAATGGAATCCTTCACGTTGGATATGTTGGAATTATCCAGTGTCATGTTAACCGCATAGGAGGTTCCTCCATTTTGCCGCACCAGCTTGCCGATATCATCCGCACGGAAGTTTTTGATATTAATCGTACCCGAAGCGTTCATCTGAAACACTTTATCGTAAGCCTTATACGCTGCTCCGCCGGTAATATTAACGGTTCCTGATGATTTCAGTGTCAATGCATCCTCGCCTACATCTTCCCATACAACGTTGGAAATATTACAGCTGCCGTAACAATGCACACCATCCGCTGCGGGTGCACCAATAATAACATTTTTCAAAGTTGCCCCTGCTTCCAGCCGGAATACAGGCTTCTGATTCTCCGCTTGAGAACCGTCACCTAATGTAGAGGGATTCGCTACAAAGGTTTTCCCCTGTCCATCATAGGTCGTGCCCTTCGGTACAACGATCGTTGAATTGACGACGGTTGGCGCAGCCGCGGCAGGCATTACACCAAATATGGAAGCAACAAGACCGGCAGACAGCAAGAGCGTTAACATTTTTTTCATCATCAACATCCTCCCTTAATTTAAGTAATTTGATAAACAAGCCGCTGGCTTGTCTACAGGCACCCTGCGGGCTCACCCCTTGTACGGAGCCTGATCCAACCATACAAAAAAAGGAGGATTACAGGAATAATCCCTGGATTAGATTTACCAATTCCAGCAAAGAATTAAATGTAGTCTCCACTTCCTAGCATTCGAATTCAATTGATATGTACCGATATTAACTAGCAATATGCTGCTTTTACCCCTTTTTCATAAGGCAGAATAACAGAAAAGACCCTATTGGCTGCTTACAGACAATAGGGTCTCATCTCTCAAATCGGTCAAAATCCGAAGGGCATAGAGTCATCCAGCCTCAAGCACCCGTGCCAAACCGCTGGCGATATCCACACTTGCGGCACAGTTCCTCCACAGCCTCCCGTTTCGAAAAGCCGTATACCAGATTGTTAGCCCGCTCCCCGTCCACTATTTCAGAGAAGGACTGCTCATGAATATTGCCAAGGTTAATGACGCCCTCTCCATCCAGACAGCACGGAACAACCGTTCCATCCACCAGCACCGCAGCCTGACTGCGCAGCGCATGGCAGAAGCCTTTGCCATCATCTTCGGGTGCATCCAGACTCGGCCACTGGAATTCGTGATCCTGATTCAAATATACATTGGGTGCAATTTTTACACCGCTGCCCGGAACGACCTTCTCTTCGATACGGAAATCCAGATTGAATTCACGCTCCAGCACCTCAAGGGTTTCCCGATTTCGGTTCATCTGGGCATTTGTAAAATTATCCTGTGTCAGATTCCACAGGCGGAACGAAATGATCACATTATGCTTCACAGCCTCACGAGCAAACGACAGAATATTAGCCAAATAGCCATCGCGATCTGTCGATCCCTCATGTCCGTCGAAACTGTGCAGAGAGAAATTCATCTGTCTCAGTGCAGGCTTGCCCAGCAGTTTATGCTGTGTCTTCGGCAGCAGCGTACCGTTGG
Source organism: Paenibacillus barcinonensis (assembly GCF_003217495.1). GTDB lineage: Bacteria > Bacillota > Bacilli > Paenibacillales > Paenibacillaceae > Paenibacillus > Paenibacillus barcinonensis. The sequence goes on from NZ_QJSW01000034.1 coordinate 35,549, forward strand.
TTGTGATGTTAACCTTGAATCCCTTCGCATGAGCGGAATCCAGCAGCAGGTCAATTTTGGGATGAAGCAAGGGCTCCCCTTTGACGTGCAGGTAAATATGTTTGGTGTGCGGTTTGATCTGATCCAATATATGATTAAAAACTTCAGGGTCAATAAATCCTTTGGCGCGCTTTGTTTGTGGACAAAAGCTACATGCCAGATTACAGATGCTAGTGATCTCGATATATACTTTCTTGAATGTTTTCAACTCCGGGTCCCCATTCTGCCGGGAGGAAACGTGAAACAATTCCTACCCTCATTCGTGATACGGCCATGTGGGCCAATCCCCATTATATCGGGTTAACGAGCGAAGGTAAATCGGTAAACCGCAGCGTCGCCAAATCAGCGTCATGCCCCATCCCCCTTTACATTCTGGACACATGTGATATATGCTTGGATCATAACTGCATATTTTGTTGCACATCACACTGGGGGAGCCTTACGGCTGAGACGAATTTATTCATTCGGACCCTTTGAACCTGATCTGGATCATACCAGCGGAGGGAAGTGGAGCGGCTCTTATTGGTAATGGATTCTGCATGGTTTTGGCAGTTTCCAACGTTAGTTAAACCTCTATAGCTTCGCTCATTTCCTCTGGAAATGAGTGGAGCTTTTTTTGTGTTCTCATCGCATGGTTTACGTTTATGAAAGGCTTGCTCTCGCCGCGTATGAACCTTAAAAACAGTAGTTAAATGGCTGGAGCGAGTGATCGAAATGGAGCGACGTTTGGCTCTGAACAAAGTTCAAAACCAGGGAAGCAACAGCTCAAACACAAGCTTCACAAAAAAGCTCTAAAGAGGCTGTTGTGATCGGGAGAATAACAGCCAGATGAATGTACAGCTTTCCCTGGTATGACCTTAGAAACTTTGGAGTACAAAGCGGATGTTCATAGAGATTCAGGCATAAACCAGCCGTATTGCAGGTTCACCTATGTAATGGTCTGTACAATACCTGTTTGTGTCACCCTGCCATTCATTTTAGATCAAGGAGGTAATGAGATGTCTTATCTTGAGCGTGTACGCGCACTTAATCCTTTGGTTCATAACATTACGAATCTGGTGGTAGCTCCTTTCACTGCCAATGGACTACTCGCCCTTGGAGCCTCTCCATTCATGGCCTACGCACAAGAAGAGGTTGCTGACGTTGCACGTATTGCTGGTGCAGTTGTACTGAACATTGGTACGTTAGATGAAAAGGTGGTTCATTCCATTCGCCTGGCAGGTCAGTCCGCTAATGCAAATCATGTACCTGTTGTGCTTGATCCTGTCGGTGCCGGGGCGACTGCATATCGTACCGAGACGGTGCAGCAGCTTGTCCGTGACCTTCGTCTGACTGTATTACGCGGGAATGTGGCCGAGGTAGCCCATGTCATTGGCGTCCCCTGGACTATTAAAGGTGTCGATGCGGGAGCAGGTGAGGGCGATCGCATCAGTATCGCCGAGCGGGCTGCACAGCAGCTTGAATGCATTGTTGTCATTACAGGTCAGTACGATATCATCACAGACGGGTATCAGACGTTTATCGCCAGCAACGGACATGTGCTGCTTACGCAGGTCACTGGCGCGGGATGCCTTCTCAGCTCGGTCGTTGGTGCTTTTGCCGCCGTCGCCCAGCCGGGAGATGATTTACTGAGCAGCATTGCCCAGGCCGTTTCATTTTACGGTGTTGCAGCTGAACAAGCTGCCGCTCTAACCGCTCAACTGGGTCCAGGCAGCTTCCAGATCGAGTTATTAAACCAGCTTGCAAAGGTGACACCCGAGCTGTTGTCAGCCCATGCACAGATCCGTCAGATTCGTGGAGGTGTACGATGAGTGTAGCCCAGGCTTTAACAATAGCAGGTGCCGACAACGGCGGTGGTGCGGGTATTCAGGCGGATCTCAAAACCTTTCAGGAGCTCGGGGTATACGGGATGACGGTGATTACAGCGATTGCAGCACAAAACACAACCGGTGTCCAAGGGGTATTTCCCATCAGCTACGCTGGCATTGCTCAGCAGCTTGATTCGACAGGAGCAGACTTTGAGCCACGTGCAGTCAAAACCGGCATGCTGTATAATGCCGAGATCATTCATCTCGTTGCGACTAAATGGCGACAATACGGTTGGTCCAATCTGGTCATTGATCCGGTAATGGTAGCCAAAGGCGGAGCGCCGCTGCTTCAGCAGGAAGCTGTGCAGGCTCTCATTCAGGAGCTTTTGCCTCATGCCCTGATTACCACGCCCAACATCCCCGAAGCAGAGCTGCTTACAGGCATGAGCATTAGCTGTTTGAGCGAACGCGAAGAAGCCGCGAAACAATTAGTGCAGATGGGCACAACGTATGCCTTGATCAAAGGAGGACATGACGCTGGGAGCAGCATGGTTGTAGATGTTCTGTATGACGGACAGGCCTTTCATTATCTGGAGAACCGGCGTGTAATGACACGTCACACCCACGGAACCGGCTGCACATACTCTGCTGCCATAACGGCCGAACTGGCCAAGGGCTCGGCTGTTGTGGATGCCGTTACAACCGCGCGCGCGTTTATCCAGGCAGCCATCGAAGATGAGCTGGGAATCGGGGCCGGACACGGACCAACGAATCACTTTGCGTACCAGCGCAGACAGCGGGGTGAGCGCTGATGCGAGCATGGGATACCGAAGCGGTGCGTTGCGCGCTGCGTCTGTATTTGGTGATGGGCAGCGTCAATACGACGCGTGACCCGGTGGAGGTGCTGCACCAGGCGATTGCTGGCGGCATTACGATGTTCCAGTTCCGAGAGAAGGGAACTGGAGCCTTGGCAGGCGAAGCCCGCGTCGCGCTTGCGTGGCGGCTTCGCAAGGTTTGCAGCCAGCACAGGGTGCCGTTCATCGTGAACGATGATATGGAGCTGGCTGTGCAGGTGGAGGCCGACGGCGTGCATGTCGGCCAGGGCGATGCGGACGCGGCGCTGGTACGCGCCCGCATCGGAGAAGGGCGGATGCTTGGCGTATCCGCCCACTCCGCCCTTGAGGCCCGCCGTGCCGTGCAGGCGGGCGCAAGCTATGTTGGCGTCGGGCCGATGTACCCGACGCGCTCCAAAGCGGATGCCCACGCCGTGCTGGGCCCCGCAGGGGTTGCGGAACTGCGCGCCGCAGGCATCGCAGTTCCGGTGGTTGGTATCGGCGGCATTGCGCCCGATACCGCGGCCGCCGTGATGGCGGCTGGAGCCGACGGCGTAGCCGTCATCTCCGCCATCGCGGGTGCGGCCGATGTACGCGCAGCGGCTGCACAGCTCGCTGCGATCGTGTCCGGGGAGCAGGCATAGCCGCGCTCCCCGAACACCCAACAAAAAGCAAGATGCATCCATGCACTTCTGCATCTTGCTTTCTTTCACTTGCTTCCCCCATGTTTATTTCACTTCCATCACCCTTACTATTCATGCCCCTTGCTTCCTTTCTCCAACTCCAGCTCTCCTATAATCTCTCCTGTCTTAACCTCCCCTCTTCACACTCCGCTTTCTCATACGCCCCTTCAGTGTCTATCTACCTCACTCTCTTCTTCTCATCACGGTTATCTCTACACCTCCATTACATTCACACTTCTGCACCCCGTCTCTCCTTATAACCTATTCAGCCACTTGCCCTCCCGAACTCCACACATATATATGGGCCTCACAGCACCAGCCCTCTAACTGATGAATCCTTACTGTGCATGTATCTCATATTGAAGCCCATCATAGACACGTCCTTCCGCAAATTGCATGTTGACTCTCACGTAACGTGACACTGTACAATTCATGTAGTAAGGAGGTCTTACTCATGTCCATGAAAGTTAAGGAAGTCTCCGAACTGGCTTCCATCAGTGTGCGCACACTGCATCACTATGACGAGATCGGGCTACTCGTCCCGGATGAGATTACCGTTGCCGGGTATCGCATGTATTCCGATGCCAATCTGGAACGGTTGCAGCAGATTTTATTTTTCAAAGAGCTCGGCTTCTCCCTGAAAGAAATCAAAAATATAATAGATGACCCCTCCTTCAGCGCGGAGGAAGCACTGCATATGCACAGGCTCATATTGCTGGACAAACGTCAGCGTCTGGACCAAATGATTGCAACCATTGATAAAACCGTATTGCACCTGAGAGGAGAAATTAAGATGACTGCCAAAGAACAATTCCAAGGCTTCGATTTCAGCCATAACCCTTACGAAAAAGAAGCGCGCGAACGCTGGGGGGATCACGCCGTGAATGAGGCCAATCAGAAATTACAGCAGCAGCCCGCCGACAAACAGAAAGCACTGGCTAACCAAATGAACGATATTTTGGCACGCTTGGCAGCACTTCGCCACACGGCACCTGATTCCGCAGCAGCCCAGGCTGAGATCAAGCAATGGTATATATATTTGAATCAGATTGGAAACTACACTCCAGCTGCCTTCAAAGGACTTGGTCAAATGTATGTAGAAGATGAACGCTTCACCCGAAATATGGATCAATTTGGCGAGGGACTGGCACCGTTTATGTGCCAGGCGATGGCCGTATTTGCAGACCTCATCGACAACTAGCTTCCCAAGGGTCTCCTTCATTCATACCCCTGCTCTAGAACGCCGAGCCAGTTGCAGTCATGACATGATCTGCATTATCAAAATACACATCAAAAAAGGACGTTACGCCTATGGCGTATCGTCCTTACCCTTTAAGAAGTAATTAAAGTATCACGGCCGCAATATGAGCCCTTTTAATGAAGCTCACTCCGAATACTTTTTTACATCTTCCTGTTAAATCGTGTTCTGCATTTGCATTCCGTATCAGCTTGACCTGTCTCCTAAGCTCCAGGTGCTTGATTCGGGGCCTGAGCCTCTGCTGCCATACTTGTTTTCGCCATCCGGCCTGGAATCTGCCAAGCAGAGACGATAGCCAAAACGACAAACAACAGATCAATGGGCTCACTGAAATATTCCGCGAATGTTTCTGCAAACGCACTGATCATTTCTCCTTTAAACATCAGACTCATCACACCCATATCCGTGTACAACTCCGCTGTAAAATATACAACCGTCAAATACTTGCCCAACAGAATACCTACGAGTGAGAATGCTACAGCAATGATTTTGTGTACCGTCGCAATTTGTTTGTTTGAGAACAGCACTACAGCGTAACCGCACAGCACCCCTACCAGTATGGCGATAAGCCCAACCTCATACTCCGTCATAGCTGCAACCGCAGCCCATACCACACCTCCCAGTATGGCAGCAATCAAACCACCGATCATCGGCATCCCGATTGTAATTCCCTGTTTTTTTTCCACGATGTCTTTCCCTCCTGAGTCATTTTAATACTATTTTTCCATAATTCACCTTTACTATAAAACCACATAAAGCTTCAAATTTCAACAATTTTCTACTTTCTTTACCCATATGTAACTCTATCTGATAAGATTCTCTCACCTGATACACATTTTTCACTGCTGACTTAACTAAAAAAACACCCCTTCTACAGCCTGATTTCACTGTAAAAGAGATGTCTATTTCCCATCGTTTGGACCCAGAGGTTCAAACGATTATTATACCTGAGCTTCTTGAGAAGGCTGTATAACAGCCGCAATCTGCTCCAAAATAGCATCAAGCGATGCTGGGTCATGCACGTCATATTCGTCAATGTTCAGACGCAGCACAGGACACGCAGTAAACTGGTTAATCCACACCGAATAGCGTTCATGCATATGCTCCCAATACGAGCGGTCGGTCTGAATTTCCATCTCACGTCCACGCTCCGTAATTCGGTTCAGAATCGAAGGCAGACTGCCTTCCAGATAAATCAGAACATCCGGGTGTGGAAAATAAGGCGTCATAACCATTGCTTCAAACAAGCTGCTGTAGGTCTCAAAATCAGTAGCCGACATCGTTCCCTGATCCGCATGCATCTGTGCAAAAATGCCCGTATCCTCATAGATCGAACGATCCTGTACAAACCCGCCACCCATCTCAAAAATTTTCTTCTGCTCTTTAAACCGTTCTGCGAGGAAGTAGATTTGCAGATGGAAGCTCCAGCGTTCAAAGTCATGATAAAATTTTTCCAAATACGGATTATGATCCACCTGCTCCAAAGAGGTTTTGAAATTCAAACGCTCGGCAAGCGCTGCTGTTAATGTCGATTTCCCCACACCTACTGTTCCTGCTACTGTAATCAATGCATTCGCTGGAATGCCATAGTTATTCATATCATAAGCTCCTTTACCTGATTAACGATCTGCCTGAAATGCTCAGGATACTGCACAAAGTCAAGCTGCTCCGCATTAATTTTTAGAATAAGTGGCGGATTTTCTCCTTTTGCGAGAGTATCCATGCCTGTCTTGTAATCAGCGATCAATTGCTTCATATATGCCGGGTCCATATTTTGCTCAAACGAACGTCCACGTTTGTTAATCCGATACATTAGCGTATCGAGCTCAGCTTCAATGTAAAGCACCAGATTCGGCTTTGGCAAATCATCTGTTAACAGATGATAAATTTGGCGATATTTATCCCGCTTTGTTCCTTTTAAAGTACGTTCAGCAAAAATCATATTTTTGTAGATATGATAATCCGAAATAACCGGGCTGTTCTGCTTAATAAAATGTGCCCCCGTGTCCTCCAGCTGTTTAAATCGGTTGCACAGGAAAAACATTTCAAGCTGAAAGCTCCACTCGTCAATATTTTGATAAAAGGAGGCCAGAAATGGATTCTCCTCAACAATTTCTTTAACCAGAGGAAGGTTTAATTCCTGGGAAAGCATCGTGGCCAACGTTGTTTTTCCCGCTCCAATCGGACCTTCAACGGCAATAAAAGGGGCTGATTTCATGGTGTTACTTTTCCTCCTCGTACATATGCGTGTTCCGTATTTATATATAGACCCCACCTATTGTATCACAGGTTAGTCCATGGAAAGGGCAGTATTTTATGTATAAAAGAAGTCCAAACGGAAAGACATGTCCTGTATTCTCATATCGTATACATCAAAAAAAATAAAAAAAGACACACCTAATGTTCATCAAGTGTGTCTTCCAGTTGCTTGGCGGCGTCCTACTCTCCCAGGACCCTGCGGTCCAAGTACCATCGGCGCTAGAGGGCTTAACGGTCGTGTTCGGGATGGGTACGTGTGGAACCCCTCCGCCATCGCCACCAAACGCGATTGGATCGAAGTTTATCTTCTTTCCATATCATTCAGAGTGTTGTTCTCTGAAAACTAGATTCGAAACGAAACTTACGCTCATTAGCTTGCTTATTTGGATAAGCCCTCGACCGATTAGTACTGGTCAGCTCCATGCATTGCTGCACTTCCACCCCCAGCCTATCTACCTCGTCGTCTTCAAGGGGTCTT
>NZ_QJSW01000035.1 GCF_003217495.1 Paenibacillus barcinonensis
CGAAATTTTTTCTTTGGACACATCTAAACCGATGAATTTTGTGGTAGACTGCATAGTGATAGCTCTCCTTTGCTGTGTAGCTCTGAAATGGTGGTATTGACACTTTCCATTTTAACCTACGATGCTCAGCAATATGTGGGGGCTATCCTTGTTTACGTTCATCATAGCTAGAAAATAAAAACATGTAATTTCCCCCGATAACGTTTCTGAAGATCGTTAGACTTCAAGAACATACATGTCTATTCCTAATGGCCCGGCACATACTGACCATTTTCGGTTGACCTTGAGTAATCTCGCACAGTCCAGGCTATTGCTACATATGCTAACGTACAGATGAATTATGCAAAAGGAGGAGATTCCTTTGCCTCAATGGCTCTGCAACCAGCTTATGCGAGCGTTTCACAAAAAGGACAGTCGCCAGATCAAGCTGCTGAACGAATGCTGGTATTTCTATCGCAGCAAGCCTGCGAACAGTTCGCAGCGCAGCGTGGAGAATGAAATTTAAGCTGGCCTTTCAAAAAAGCTGGCCTCCCCTGATGATTTCTGCTTTAACCTGGTTTTGCGCTTCGGGCTGGCCTTATTCCGGCATCACCTCGCCGAGCGCCTCACCTCAGGGCTTGAGCTCCTCCTCCATTCCATACCATGTCACACCAAAGCAGCCATTCCGTATCAGAGCATAACGGACGTAAATACTTAACAGCAAACAGCCTTCCCGATTCGGGAAGGCTGTGCCCTTTCATGCGTTCACAATATCATATGCTAGTCATGCTCAGTACGCTTCACATCTCCACCATGGTGCCCGCACATCACATCATGCCATACCTTTTCTCTATTCCCTGCTCGCACACCACATGACCTACGGCCATTTTCGCTGCACGTTCAGTCATCCAGTCAGGCTTGCGTATCGTTCCAGGGCTGAAGAATCGAGCTACAGAGTTACTTTGCAGATGCGGGTTTTTTCATGGTCAGGCCAACACGACCCTTTTTGGTATCCACATTCATAACCCAAACCGTTACATTATCACCAACAGATACGACATCCATCGGATGTTTGACATACCCGTTACTCAGCTGAGATATATGAACCAGCCCGTCGCTCTTGATCCCGATGTCCACGAAAGCACCGAAGTCAATTACGTTGCGCACAGTGCCCTGCAGCTCCATACCTTCCACCAGATCTTCAATTTTCAGCACATCCGTGCGGAAGATCGGCAGCGGCATCTCTTCACGCGGATCACGACCAGGACGCTGCAGGCTGTCCAGAATATCGCGCAGCGTAGGCACACCTACATTGAGCTTCACAGCCAATTGCTCTGTCTGTTGCTCAGACAGGAGCACGGATAATTCTTTGCTTCCAAGCTTGTCCAGCTCGATCTGAAGCTCCTTGAACAGCTGGTCTACAACCTTATACGATTCAGGGTGAATTGGCGTGCGATCCAGCGGATTCTCCCCTTCTGAAATGCGCATAAAGCCTACGCATTGCTCATATGTTTTGGCACCCAGACGAGGCACCTTCTGCAGCTGACGACGGTTCGTGAAGCGTCCATTCTCTTCACGATATTTAACGATGTTTTTCGCAATAGTTGCATTGACCCCGGCTACATAGGACAGCAAGGAAGGCGAAGCCGTGTTTACATCGACGCCGACATGGTTAACCGCAGATTCCACAACCGCCTTCAGGCTCTCTTCCAGAACCTTCTGGGACACGTCATGCTGATACTGACCTACACCGATTGCCTTTGGATCAATTTTGACCAGCTCAGCCAGTGGGTCCTGCACTCGGCGAGCAATCGAAGCCGCGCTGCGCTCAGCAACATCCAGATCAGGAAACTCCTCTTGGGCAAGCTTGGAAGCGGAATACACACTTGCACCAGCCTCGTTAACAATCAGGTACACCAGGCTTTCGTCGCCGTTCTCCTGAATAATCTCGGCTACAAACTGCTCCGTTTCCCGTGATCCGGTTCCGTTACCGATAACGATCAATCCGATATCGTACTGCTTGATCATGCGGTGGAATACCTCCGCTGCTTCCTTTTTCTTGTTGTGCGGAGGCGTCGGGTAGGTTACAGCCACCTCCAGCAGCTTGCCTGTATCATCTACAACCGCCAGTTTACAGCCTGTACGATACGCAGGATCGACACCGAGTACACGTTTACCATGAATCGGTGGCTGTAACAACAGGTTGCGCAGATTTGCAGAGAATACCGAAATCGCCTGATTCTCCCCTTTTTCCGTCAGTTCAGCACGCACTTCACGCTCAATGGAGGGTGCAATCAACCGTTTGTATGCATCCTCCATCACAGCACGCAAAATGTCCTGTACCGCAGAAGCTCCGCGGATAATCTGTCCCTCCATATGACGGTGAGCCGGCTCGGACGGAACATCCAGCCCAACCTTGAGAATACCTTCGCGCTCTCCACGGTTAATCGCAAGAATACGGTGTGGCGGCATTTTTTTTGCTAATTCTCGATAACTATAATAATTCTCATATACCGACTCCTGCTCGGTATCTTTGGCCTCTGAAGTCAGCATGCCATGATCCAGCGTATATCTGCGAATCCAGGCACGAATGGCTGCATCATCGGCAATGCTTTCAGCGAGAATGTCCTTCGCCCCTTGCAATGCAGACTCCGCATCGTCAACGCCCAGTTCTGCATTGATGTAACGCGCAGCCTCTTGAAGCACTTCTCCCTGCTTAGGCTGTTCCCAGATCCATACCGCAAGCGGCTCCAGACCTTTTTCCTTCGCGACACTGGCACGGGTTTTCCGTTTCTGACGATAAGGACGGTACAGATCCTCCACTTCCTGCAGCTTGACCGCTTGGGTAATGGATTTCTCCAGCTCTTTGGTAAGCTTGCCCTGCTCCTCTATAATACGAATGACCTCCAGCTTGCGGTCCTCCAAGTTACGAAGATATACGAGCCGTTCTTCGATCTGGCGCAGCTGATTTTCATCCAATTCTCCAGTCATTTCTTTACGGTAACGCGCAATAAACGGAATCGTATTACCTTCTTCCAGCAGTTCCGACGTCGTGCGGACCTGCTTCAAAGACAGTGACAGTTCCTTGGCTACCTGTTTGATGATTCGTTCTTGGCGTTCCGCCTTCAATGTTTCTTCATTGGGTCCCAGAACCGTTTCCTGATCAGACAAATAAATCCCTCTTTCCTTCCTGAATCGTTCATGCTTCTCATTTCAGGGCAGCTCTGCTGCTGTAATAACAGTAATAGTTGATCGTATAAGCTCATCCAGCTTAGTTCACACTCTACCCTATATTATCACAAAATTGCGTTTAAATTTCTATCCTTCCGCAGGCATGCTTCCCGTTGCGTTGTTATGCTATCTTTCATACTTCCCCGTCAGACAGAAAAAAAGACCAAGAACGTCACCATGGACGCCCTTGATCTACATCGTTCTAAACGTTATTCATTTCGTATTACACACGTTCAAAGCGGAACATTTCGCTCAGATAGTCTCCCGACTCGCTACCTACAGCAATACCGCCGTACATCAAGGCATCGCCTGAGAATGTCTCTGATCCGCCTTTCAGACGATAGTCGGCATCCGGTTCAAGTCCTTTCAACTTCAAACGCTGAAGTTGTGCATTCGGTTCAGAGAGCACACGGAAGTAGAATACAATCACTTCACTGCCGTCCTGTGAGATAAACATCCATGCCGTCTCATTGCCTTCAAACGGGCTAAGCAAACGGCGGAATTTACCATATTGCACAGTGCTGCGAATTTCCTTGTACAGCTCAACCTGCGCCTTCACAATCGCATTCTCTTCCTCGGTGAACTTGGTCAGATCCAGCTCATACCCGAAGTTGCCTGACATGGCAACATGACCGCGAATTTCCAAAGACGTGATCCGGTTCACCTGATGATTAGGCACAGCTGAAATATGTGATCCCATGGAGCTGACAGGGTATACAAGACTTGTCCCGTATTGAATCCGCAAACGGGAAATCGCATCCGTATTATCGCTGGTCCATGCCTGAGGCATGTAGTACAGCATACCCGGGTCAAAACGTCCACCACCGCCAGAGCAGCTTTCGAACAAAATATTCGGGAAGGCAGTAACGATACGCTCCATTACTTCATACAATCCGAGCATGTAGCGATGAGCCGTTTCACGTTGTCTGTCCGCCGGTAGCAAGGCAGAGCCCACCTCTGTCATGCTTCGGTTCATGTCCCATTTCACATAAGTGATTGGTGCAGACCCCAGAACATCGGATAGCATACGCACGATCTCGTCACGCACGTCCTGACGGGAGAAGTCCAGCACAAGCTGCTGTCTTCCTTCGGTGCGGCGGCGATCCGGCACATGCAGACACCAGTCGGGATGCGCACGATACAGCTCACTGTCTGGCGAGATCATCTCCGGCTCGAACCACAGACCAAACTGCATATCAAGACCTGTTACACGGTTAACGAGATCATCCAGCCCCTGAGGCAACTTGTTCTTGTCTACAATCCAGTCCCCCAACGACGAGTTGTCGCTGTCCCGATGACCGAACCAGCCATCATCCAGCACGAATAATTCAATGCCCAGCTGTTGACCGGCACGTGCAATCTGCTCGATTTTGTCCGCATTGAAGTTAAAATACGTTGCCTCCCAGTTGTTTACCAGCACCGGACGCTCCGCATTACGGAATTGTCCACGTGCCAGACGTTCACGGTACAGCTCGTGGTAGGATTGGGACATACCATCCAGACCAGTTGCTGAGTAAACCATCACCGTCTCCGGTGTCTGGAACGATTCCTGCGGCTCCAGCTTCCAGCTGAATTCAAACGGATTGATACCAACCGATACACGTGTCGTAAAGAACTGGTCCACTTCCGCCTGTGCGGTGAAGCTTCCGCTATACACTAGACTGAAGCCGTATACTTCGCCATGATCTTCGTCCGTTCCCGGTGTCATCAGGGCAATAAACGGATTCTGCTGATGACTGCTGGCTCCCCGGCGGCTCTCAATGCCCTGCAAACCGGAAGCGAGCGGACGGCGAACGATATCACGTTCACGGGTCCATGCACCAGAGAGCTGAAGAAGCTCATAATTCGCATGTGGCAGATCTACCGAAGAACTAAGAGCACGCAGCACATTAACCACGTTAGCGCTCTCATTTACGATACGCATCGAACGTGTAATTGCATTAAAGGCAGTGAACGCAGTATACATCAGTTCAATTTTAACGCCGGACACCTTGTCCTGCATCTCGATAATCAGTGTGTCTGCTTCATCCTCGGATTCAACATACGTTGCAGGAAGTCCCGCTAACGCCTCTTTCCCTTTGACCACTCGGTGAGTCTTATACGTAAACTCGGATACCGATGAGCCATTCTCCAGCTCCAGTTGAACTGCCGGGTTGCGGAAATCACTCGTACCATAGACGGGCAGCTCCACTGGCAGGGTATCAAACGAGATTGTGCGATCCTCAGGCACCGGGTTTGGGCTGAAGGATGCTCTTTCCGTCCGTACATGAAGCCAGCTCAGGTCGGTATCACGCAATTTTTTGCCATAATACAAATGCACCAAATATCCCGAAGGCAGCACTTGAAGTACGTAACTCGCCTCACGGGTCTGTAAATGGAACTGAAGTTTGTCTTGATTGATGTAAATGCTCATATGTCTCCTCCATCTATCTATATAGGTCTTTCGGGTAAACGGTTTCTCAGGTTTCATTATAGCGAAAATATAATCATTGTTCTACGCTTTCATGCATTTCATCACTTATTAATCAAAAGAGCGCACAACACCTCGAAAGGTATTATACGCTCTTCTGATTACATTCTGAAATTGTGTGTTCCCTCGCAGGAACATCCGTTGTCTACGAACAGGCCGGAACGTGCAAATAGCACACTCCTGTCGCCCTAAAAATCAATCAAGCCCAAGCTGATCTGCAACGCTTCGTTGACCAATTTCATGGTCTCCTCATCCAGATGCGTAATCTTGTCAGTCAGCCTTTGCTTATCAATTGTCCGAATCTGTTCGAGCAAAATCACCGAGTCCCGGTCAAAGCCATGCGCAGCCGCATCAATCTCGACATGCGTTGGCAGCTTTGCCTTCTGAATCTGAGCGGTAATAGCCGCCACGATACACGTTGGACTGAACCGGTTGCCGATATCGTTCTGGATCACCAGAACCGGCCTGACTCCACCTTGCTCGGAACCGACAACGGGAGAAAGATCCGCAAAAAAAACGTCACCACGTTTTACGATCACTGTCTACACCCCGCTAACTAAGCGGTCCAGAGTGCTGTCCGCATCTTCCTCCGCGTGAAAGGCTTCGGATGCCATGGTCAGATTAATCTTCGCCATCTCCATGTATCCTCGCTGCATTGATTCACGGATATAACGTTTCTTCCGCTCCGTCAAATACAGCTTCATTGCTTGCCTAATCAATTCGCTGCGGTTGGAATTCTCCAGCGCTACGATGCCATCCACTTCCTGCAAAAGATAATCAGGCAAACTGATCATAATCCGCTTGGTGTTCTGCAAGTTGGCCACCTTTCTTCCACCCCCACAAACCTTTCGCCATTGTGAACCAGTATTACGCTTTTCCAGAACTTTTATACAAAGGAATATATATGCCCCGCGTATATCAAGTATGCTGTACTCCATTATAAACACGGGAAACATTATTCGTACAGACCAAACATCGCATTTCAGAATTTAAATCCGAATATCGTACATAATTCGCGATGCGCCGACAGTTTTCCTTCTGTTCTGAAAAAAAGTTTGCTGGTAATCATGTGCAATTAGCGAATCAGCTTGTCAAAAGTGGATTCATTCTGGCGACGATCTCTCCACCACGGGTATACACCCGGGGAATGCGATGTGCCATCATGCAGATCACTTCATAGTCAATCGTACCTAGCTGGTCTGCCACCTCGCTGGCGGTAATAACCCCGTCCAACTGGTGACCGATGAGAACAACCTCTTCGCCGGCTTGAATTTCTTCCGCCTCCTGTGCGAAAGATTGCAGCGACACCATGCACTGGTCCATGCAGATTGTACCTACAACCGGAACGCGTCGGCCACGCACAAGGACTTGTGCTTTACCTGTCAGCATTCTTGAAAATCCATCTGCATATCCGATAGGCAAGGTCGCTATTCGTTCATTTTCCTGCGTAAAATAGCGGGTTCCGTAACTGATTCCCCAATGTGGGGGCAGTGTTTTAACCAGAACCGCTTTGGTCTTCAGTGTCAATACCGGGAGCAGCTTCACTACCTGATGATTCACCTCAGTGGAAGGATAAAGCCCATACAGGCTGATGCCTACACGCACCATATCATACGATAATTCAGGTGTATCAATAGCAGCGGCACTGTTCGCCGTATGTATGATCGGGATGACACACCCCTGATCCCTAAGCGTCTGTGCAACGCTCTGGAATCGTTGATACTGCTCCAGTGTATAGGTCTTGTCTTGTTCATCTGCTTTGGCATAGTGAGTAAACATACCTTCAAGCATAACCTGATCCAGTGAGGACACTTCCTGTATAAATTCGATGGCCTCATGGTCAGGCAACAGACCCAGTCTGCCCATACCGCTATCAATTTTGATATGCACTTTCAGCTTGTTTGCAAATGTACCCGCGTCTTGTTGTTTAATCGCTTCAAGCACTTCTCTGCTAAACAATGTGATGGTTACATCGTGTTGCCACGCAGCAGCGATTCCCTCAGGCGGCGTATACCCCAACACCAGAATCGGACTTGTAATACCGTGCAGACGCAGTTCAAGCGCTTCGTCAAGAAAAGCCACGCTTAAATAATCCACACCCAGTCGTTCCAGTTCTCGGGCAGTCTCCACCGCGCCGTGCCCATAAGCGTTAGCTTTAACACAGGCGAGAAATTTTGTCCTCTCAGGCAAAGCTTCACGGAAAGCCGTTACGTTGCTTCGCAGATGATCCAAATTAATCTCCGCCTGAGTCGGCCGATATTGTCCTTGCACGTTAAGTCACCTTCTCTAATCTTCTTAATCCGGCTCACGTCAGACTCCATCGTAATGCTACAGCATGTGACTGTCAAATGAACAGAAATTTCACAGCTCTGCCCCTATGCTGCGTGAGTCTGCTGATCACCCTAATCAAGCACAGAAGAAGACCATCAAACGATATAATCTGTTGCGTCCTGAATGTAGGGCGCACCTAAATTATATTCTGCTTACATCGACTTATTACCCGCTTCAGTCCGCATAGAAGCGTGTTTTGTTTATTTAGATTGGACTTGGCGGGTCTTCTGTGCTGAAACGAAACAGAGCACCGGAGAAACGATATCTCCGATGCTCTTTAGCATTCCTTATGACCAGACCGCTATGCGTGTCCTTTTATTTACCTGACTCTTCCTGCATGGAGGTCGCAATACGCACCATCTCATTCTCAGGCAAATCGGCGCTGGTAATGCGGTACTCCACGCCATCGACGGTCCATGTCAGTGTCTGTAAGGCATCTCCGCTAATCATACCCGCGGTGAATCCCAGATCAACCAGACGTGAAGGAGCAAGGGACACGGCGCGATCTTGAGGTCTTGCTTCAAATATCGTGTAGTTATAAGTTCCCTCGTAACGAAGCAGGACGGAATAGTCTCCGGCTTCCTCCAAAATCTGATCATCCTTCAGTTTGACTCCTTCGGGTGCATAGGTTGGCTGAATGACACCAAAGCTGTCTGATTCTTTCGGTTCAGCCAAGGTAGGCTCTTCACCGTTCTGCTCACTTGCTGCTCCTGATGAACCTTCACTACCTTCTACTGCTTGCTGCCCAGACCCTTCACTTATACCAGATTGCCCGTCACTGACAGCTCCGTCTGCACCTTGCTTAGCCTGTGGGTCGGCAGGCTGCTGCGCTCCCGCATCATCCGTTTTCTCACCCGGAGCCACACCTGCATCTGTTCCTGTTTTATTGCCCTCTTCCGTTGCAGCCGTCATATTACGCTGCATATCAAAGGCATCTTTGCCAAAATCAGCTCCGAATTTGAAGCTATCAAATTTCACGTCTACAACAACATTGGCATTGGAGTCGGATACCTCCACCTGTTTCGGAGCGTAATCACTTTTGTTCAGCCAGATTTTCTGTCTGACCAGTGCATGTGTATTGTAGTTGGCTGCGACATCAAATACATAGCTCTCTTTTTCATCTGCAAACTGACGGGTTGTATCTCCGGTAATGCTGCGAATCAACGTTTCGTACAAATACACCTGACCCTGATTATCCGGCCAATCGCTTTGGAAGCGGAAGCTTTTGTTTTGACTCGGTGTCAGTACAAACACGCCTTCATCATTACGGAGCACAATCTGCGTGATGTCCTTCTTGGCATTGGTCAGAGCAATACGATAATAGGAAGGCTTCTGATGCCATACCTCGACCTTGTACTGCTGCGGTGTTTCTCCGGTATGCAGCGTCATGACGCCTGCTCCCTGGTAACTCTCCATCTCTCCAACGACTTCGTTCAGATCCTTGACCACAGCTGCCGCATCCTTCTTCCCGCAGGCGGCAAGTAAGGCCGATAAGACCAATACCATGGCAAGCATCCATGATATTCGGCGCATGACATCATCCCCTTTAGCACATGTTTTCACTTCAGGATTGTGCATACAGCAGAACCCCTACTTGATTAGTACATGTTATGAGGGACTTGTTCGATATATGCGGACTAGTTTGACAAGCAATGCCCGAGGCTGTGAAAACACAGGATAAACAGGCAACTCCGTCAGATTTGCTCGTACTTGAGACGGATCAGGGGCTGCAGACGAGATTGAACAATATGGACATGCCTATGCAATAGGTTGGCAAGCATACGTTCTCCGTCTCATTCGCCCTGTTTGGTTTGCATATGGATTTCACATTTGAAGTCAACGAGGATCAGCATGCAGCTTCAGTAGCCGCACCTTTTGTGCTTGAGCCCCATGCCAAACCAATTGTGTTTACCAGACTCACAAAACAAAACGTAAATAATCATTATCATTTTGTTTATTATAGTTTACATTTTAATAATAATCATATACATTATGTGCATGGAGGTGAGTATGTGGAAGAATTACATAATCATGTTCGGGAATTCCGGGCGAGAGACCGTTTGTCCCAGGCTGAACTGGCAAAACTTATCGGTGCATCGCGTCAAACGATTGCTTTGATTGAACGCGGAGATTATTCTCCCTCCGTTGTTCTGGCTTTGAAAATAGCTCATGTTTTCGGCGAGTCCGTTGAAAAAATATTCGAGTTGAAAGGTGGATATGCACATGAATCAGACAGCTAATTCCCCATCCTGGAAAAAAAGAATGCGGCTTCCGCTCTATGCAGCTGGCGGTGCTGTTGTTGGTTTCAGCGTCTCGGCTACACTAAGGAAACTCCCTTCTGACCTGAACTGGACCTTATCCGTGTATTACGATTACGACCTGCTATTTGCCCTTGTCGCTCTGGTCGTACTTGTGACACTGATCTGGAACATCATCAGTCTCGCTCGTACACCATCGGTTCGTCCAGAAGAAGATGAAGCGGATTATACAGGTAACGATAGCTCCTTGATCTCTCCTGCCGAGCGTTCACTTAGCAGTGCCATGATGGTTAACACGTTCAGCATCATCTCCTCATTTGCCTGGGCCGCACTGTCCCTGTCATTATTTGCATCCAGCAGACATCTGTCTCAGTCTCCGAACCTCTTTACACTTGGAAATCTGGTGGTGGCCTGTATTGCTGTAATCATTGTCGTTGTAATGCAGAGTCTGACGATCAAGCGTTACAATCGTTACAGGCTTGTTCACAAGGATTTCTCCTTGTATGAACAAGCCTTTCTGTTATGCAATTAAAGAGGATATATGTGTGTTTCCGTTACGCTGATCAAACTTGGTAGCAACTGTCCGGGCATATTCTTCAAAATAATCTGCGAGCTTGAGCAAATCTCCCGGATCTCCCTCATACGGGAAGGAAGCTGGCAGACGCAGGCGATACCCTTCTGAGTCTTTTTCTTCAGTCCAGCGCCGCAATAACGGAGCGGCCTTCGCATAATACATCATTTTGGCATACACGTCTTCATGCTCTGCTGCGAGCACCAGTGTTTCTTCGAGAATATCAATGCCTTTGGCTGGATTAGTCAGTGTGAGATATTCAAGCTGCTCGGCAAAGCTTTGCACGAAATCATTTTCGCCTTTGATCATACGATACCCCTTGACCTGATGTTTATCGGCCTCCTCCGTCTGCCCCAGACGATACAGCGGCATCAGCACTTCGGACAAGGTCAGATGTGGGATCTCTGCACAACTCATACGTCCTTTGAGAATAGGCTTTGCAGCCTCCAGCACCTTCTCGTCGTCGCCTTTTAATATATAATAACGCATAATCTCATCCTGCTCACACGCCTCGCAGTCACTCATGTAATCACGGTCTAGCGTTCTGAACCTGTCATAGCTGCGCCCCGCTTCCTCCAGCTCTCCAAAATCCATAAAGATGCGGAAACGATAATACCAGTAAGAGCGCTCACTGTAACCATAAGACTTGAATCGCGCTCCGAAGTCCTCCAGCAGCTCCATGATCTTCTCGCGTGAGATTTCCGGGAAATCGGGCATTTTGCCAAGAATCCATTTATAAGACCACAACAACGTTTCTTCATCATATCGCTCTGGCTGCTGATCAAACTTGCCTAGCTGCCAAGAGAAAGCAATCAACGCTTTCATCGGATACCCGCAGAAGGTTGCTGCGTCCACTATCTCCGAGCGTGCTTCATACGCCTCTTCGACCATGCCATTAACATCGGCTACTCTCGCTGCTTCCTCCAATAATCCAAGCTTCGCGGGACCATTTGGCAGATGGTAGGCCTCTTCCATCAAATCTTCAAAATCCATCTCTGTCTTCATCAGGCATCTCCCTCATGATTTGTATTTGCGCGTAAACCCCAATCTATAAACCGTACAATGCCCTGGTTCAGCACCTCAAGCTCCTGCTTGTTCATGGCATAGTGCCCCATCATTAGGGCGTTAACATACAACATCTCGATAGCAATCGGTGTCATCTGGTTATCCGGTGTATTCAGCACCCGTTTGATAATCGGATTATTCACATTCAGATACAATGTGGAATATCCGGCGGAATGAATTCCCGCTGAGAGAGAGCCAAGAACGGAAGAGAACAAGTCTGTGCTCTCTTCGCCCGCTTTTTCCAGCGCACGCAGCGTGGATGACTCCTGCGAAAGGGTAAACAATACTGGCAGATCGGCTGGCTTGAAGCCCTTCACCTCTGCCCGGCAGCGGAAACGCTGCAGCGCCGAATCTGCCAGGCGCAGAGCGTCATAATACCGGTTACGCTCAGCTGGTGCGACATCCGTAAACGTCATGGAGACTTCATCCGGCTGCAGCCGCTCAGTCTGTACGTTATGCAAAACAACAGGCAGCGTAGCCATCAGTTCCTTATCGTAGATATAACCTGCGTTCACAACCAGCATGGACTGGGCAGAGGCCACATGGTGAATCTGACGGTACTCATCAATGGAGCCAGTGTAATACAGTGTCTCTCCTTCATCAATCAGCTCACCCAGTTCCCGGTGTCCTCTCGTTGTCTCGAAGGGCAGCCAGCGGTGAATCATTGCGTAGAACTCCTGGTCCTGAACAGCCAGCGCCTTCATCGAAAGAGCGTGCAGACGAATCAGCTTCTGCAGCCGTTCAGTCTGCTGCTCAGCCATCTCGGCTAGTCCCATCCGAAGGGCGTCTCCGAGCTCGGAGCGCACTTCCTCCAGCTTTTCATTTTCATAAAAATGCTCTCTTGAAGCTGTTGGCTGCAGTTCATCCGTCCAGATCAGGCACTTTACAAAGAAGGCCCAGTCCGGCAAAATATTCTCCGCTTTCTCCGAAATCAGCATACGCTTCAGGTACACCCGATGAGACCGCTTCGCGTTAAGATTCACTGCATGCGGCAGCACATACGCGATCCCTCCTGTACGTCCCGAAGCTGTCGTCAGCGGGATAAAATCCTGAAACTTCTCACCAAGCAGACGTTCACCAAAAGAGAGCACCTCCGCCCGGCAGGAACGCGCCAGCTCAGGTCGTGTAAGCCAGATCGGGGAATCGTTGTTCACTACCGACTGGACCCCGTCGTGAATCAATGTGACTGGATAAGGCAGCAGAGCACCGTAATAAAATAACGCTTCCTTCACATACTCCGCTTCAAAATAGTGTGCTGCCTCTGGCGTGCAACGCAGATATACTCTCGTTCCTGGAGACAATTGTGTGTCCAGCTGTCTGATCGTATAGGTACCGTCCGGCTTACCGCGCCACTCCATCGACGGACCGCCCTTGACCGATTGCGTTAACATCACAATCTCATGACTGACCATGAAACAGCTAAGAAGCCCGATGCCAAAACGCCCGATAAACGAGGTCTCGCCATCCAGCAGCGCCTGCTGCCCACGCTTCGACGATTGTCCAATCATCGCCAGAAATTCATGAATGTCCGCTTCGGTCAGGCCTACCCCGTTGTCCTCCACCATCATCGTTAATTGATCCCCGGTTCCTGTCAGCTCGATCCGAGCTTCTCCCTGATATCCTGGCTCCAACTCCTTGCGAGCAGTAATCGCATCTGTAGCATTCTGCATCAACTCACGCAGAAATACTTTCGGACTGCTGTATAGATGATTCGATAAAATCTGGATCATTCCGCTCAGGTTCACCTGAAAACGATATTCGTTGGGTGTACTCATGAATCACTTCACCTTTCCTTCCAAGTCCAACACAGCAGTAACAGCTGAGATGCCGTTACACGACGTATAATGATGTGTTAGACGAATCCATTATGTAAGCATCGCAATAAGGACATGGATGCATAAATCAAAGACCACATTAAATATGGGCCTACACTCCATTAATCCATTAACAATAACAATGAAACGAGAACATAAGTCCTTCTTTTCAAGGATACCCTGTACAGCTTGTCAAAAAAACAAACCTTAGACCCGATTTGGTGAAATTTCCCGGGGAATTATGCACTGCAAACACGGGACTATAGAAGCAAAAAACTATTTCTTTAGTCTTACGTTGCACGATTTTTATTCTTACATTGAACGATTGGAGCCAGCTGCACGTATAATCAGCAAACTTAGGAATTGGACGGTGATTGTACATGATTGAAGTACGCAACATAACCAAACATTTCGGCACACAGCCCGCCCTTATGGATGTCAGCTTCACCATTCAGCAAGGAACCGTGACAGGTCTTATCGGACCTAACGGGTCAGGTAAAACGACCTTGATCCGCATCATGAACGGTGTACTTGGTGCCGACCATGGCCAAGTGATGATCCAGGGCATGAATACATCACAAGAGACAGAGAAGGTGCTTGCCATCTGCGGCACATTGACCGAACAAAGCGGCTTGTATGAAAATATGAGCGGTCGCGACAACCTGCTTTTCTTCGCTGATGCATTCGGATTAAAACAACCTGCTGAACGAATCAAGGAGCTGATTGAATTGCTGGAAATTCAGGACTATCAGCATCGTAAAGTTGGCACATATAGCACGGGTATGAAAAAACGGCTGGGCCTTGCCCGTGTATTGCTGCACCGCCCCTCTATTCTCTTTCTGGATGAGCCGACCAACGGTCTTGATCCTGATGGAATCCAGATGGTTCTGCGCATCATTCGCCAGCTGAATGCCGAGCAAGGCATGACCATTCTGATCTCGTCACATGTGCTGACCCAGTTGTCTGCTGTATGTGATCATTATATTTTTATGGAGAAGGGTCGTATTGTGGAGAAGGGTACCGAACAGGAGATTATTCTGCGTTATCAATCTGCACCTCGGCTGGAGGTGGAAGCAGATATGCCGAACGGCTGGAAGACCGGAATGTTCTCGCCTGAAACCGCTACTGCGCATACAGCCACGTTCCAGTTGTCCTCTCGTGAACAGATTCCACAGCTGCTTAGGCAGTTAACCGAGCGTGGTCAAGTGTATCAGGCGCGAATGGAAGGCAATGATCTGGAAAGCATCTACTTTGCCATCAGGGAGGCGAATGCTCATGAATAATCGTCAAGCATTGCGTGCGCTCATTCGTAAGGATATTCGTTCTGTCACATCCAGCGTGCAGTTGTGGCTGCCTATGCTGATTGTGCCCTTGATTATTGGCATCATCATGCCCTCTGCGTTAATCTGGGCAGCATCCAGCATGAATCTGCATTCCATTAACAATATCAACGTCATTTTGGAAACATTGAACAATTTGATGCAGGGCGGTCAGATGTCTTCTCTTGCTGCGATGACCACAGATAATCAGCGGATCGTATATTATCTGGGCTTGTACTTGTTCGCTCCGCTATTTCTCATCATTCCGGTGATGGTCTCCAGCATACTGACTGCAAATAGCTTCGCCGGGGAAAAGGAGCGCAAAACACTTGAGGCACTTTTGTTTACACCTATGAGCATGGACACATTGTTCAAAGGGAAGGTGCTCGCAGCTCTCATCCCCTCTATTTTATTATCCTGGATTACATTTATCCTTTATGGCATCATTGCCAATATTCTGATGTACCCTCTGTTCGACAAGCTGATGTTCCCGAACGTGAACTGGATCATTCTGATCCTCTGGGTTGTTCCGACCTGCAGTCTTGCCGTCATCCTGCTTAATGTGCTTATCTCCGCTAAAGTACGAGGGTTTCAGGAGGCCTATCAACTCGGCGGACTTGTCGTACTGCCCTTGCTGGGTCTGATTGCCGGTCAGGCAACGGGCATGTTGATGATTGGCCCCTGGATGCTTCTGGGCACCGGAGCCTTCATGCTGCTTGCGAGCTGGATACTGCTTCGACTGTTAACCATCTGGAATCGCCGCGAGCAGCTTGCGGAAAGTCAGATCTGAGCTGTGTGACAGACAATTTGTGTAGCCAAAAGAGGATTGGCTTATGGCATCTTTGTACTAGATGCGGGCTGTTCCTCTTTTGCCATTCTAATCACAACCCACTCAGGTTTTTATCCTAACAAATCTTCCATTGTTTACCGATATAAGCTACGATAGCAGAGAAAGCATTACATACATAACACGAATGAAAGGTGACGATGTTCAAATGAAGAAAAAGCCTGCATTTTTGCAGCGCTCCCTCTGCACATTAATGCTTCTGAGTTTATTTGCAGTCGGGGCATTAAGCGGAGGAGCCCATGCACAAGCAGCTTCACTAAGCCAATCGACAGTTTATTATGATTCGGATGGTGTGCTCTACAAAGTATCCGGTGATGGCAGCAAAGCAACAGAGGTATTACTTGATTTTGAAGGCGTGGATATGGTTGCTGCAGGATCGTATCTTTACTACACACAGACTCCTACCTCCACCACGCTGCTTCGTGTTCAGAATGATGGCTCCAGTGATGCAGCCGAGACCTTTGCTTCCGATATAATCAATTATTATGTAGACAACGGATTCATCTATTACCTGGACTCCAAGGGTACCATTTACCGTGTGAATGGTGATCAGAGCGCTTCCTCGGCTACCAAAATCACGGAGAAGGCAGATACGAATTATCCGCTTCTTGTCGTGACCAAAGGACGTGTTTACTACAATACACTGATTAACGGCAAAACCTGGGTTGCGTCCAAGGCCTCAAACGGCACAGGCACAGTGCAGAGTCTTGCAAAGGGCGCTTTAGAGAGTCGTTATTTTGTTAACTTCGCGAAAAATGAATTACAGCTTATGGTGAACACCAACCCTGACGAGCGCTTCTACTCTACCAAGGCAATTGTAATGTACAAAGCCAACTACAATACAGGCAAAGGCACAGCAGTAAATGCCAAAGCCAAGCTCGATGTAAACGCCGTGTATTCAGGTGGCTGGAGCAACAATCTGTATGTGTACAATAATGGAATTAGTCTGAACGAGGACAAGGAGTACAACTATACCAAAGGGAAAGCGTATGCCCTGACCACATCCGGCAAAACGTTCCTGCTTCACTCCAAAAGTGTGCGTGAGGTCAGTTCTGTGGGAAGCGACAAGGTCGTAATTATTGATGCGGACCAAAAAGCTTACGCCAAAATGGTCACGGCCACCAAGGTCAGCAAAACGACCAACCTGAATCTAAGCAATGTCACTTACATTATGAATCAATACATGAATGACAAGGCTGAGGTTGCTTACATCTCCGGCAAAAACGGACTCTATGCAGTCAACGCTGGACTGAAGGTCAGCAAAATTGCTGGCGAGGAATGGGACACCTTCCACATGCGTGATGATGTTCCGGGGATTTTCTACATTCATGCCAACGATGAATATCGTTTATATCATGCAGAGGCAAATGGAACAGGACAAAAGGCACTGAGTGATATTTTCCTGGACAACATCTTGTTGATTACACCTAATTAAGAGCGTCTATGCTACGATTGTTACGTGTATAACCATGTAAAGCTTAAAGCTAGAATAAGGGTGACTGATTCAGCCATAGTGCTGACGGTCATCCTTTTCTGCTTTTGGAATAAATGATCTGAATGATTTTAGTTTTATTGCTCGTTCTCCTTATGGTTTTCTTTTGCATTTTGGTTTTGTGTTTTTTTTGTCAAAATAATTTTTTCAAAACACCTTCCATTTGAGAATGATAATTGTTATCATTAAGAAAATAAGACAAAAGGATGGTCCGAATGAATGAATCGTATCCCCAACTAACCGAAACCTCTTCTCTGCCACTGCTCTCTTCAATGTGCCGTGTACGCCGCAGAAGACATTTTCGTGTCCAAGGCATGACGGTGACCCGGCCCATACTTTGTCTTATTTTACAAGGCAAAGGCCTGCTGGCTCTGGACGATATCGTGCATGAAGCACAAGCAGGAGAAATATTTATGATTAAGCCTGGTATAACGATTGAGGCAGTATCCCATTCGGAGATGACAGAATTTCTAATATTACGTATGGAACATATGCACATGAAGCGAGTACGTGGTCAATGGAAAATGACCCCTGCTCCCTCTCTGCCTTCGGATTGGCAGACAGGCAAAATACGAATTCGAAACGAACAGCAAGCAGCATTGCGCATGAGCAGGCTGTTTGATTCCTATCGCGGAGAGCATGCTGATCACTTTATCAGCATACATAGCCAGCTGCATGAGCTGCTGCACTTCCTGTCCGAGCACCGGCTGGAAGCTAACCTGGAAAAGGTAGACCCTGCGGTAGAGCGAAGCATTATATATATGCGACGTTTTATGAGTGAAGGCATCAGCATGGATCAACTGGCGAAGATTGCGGGATTGACTCCAAGTTCTTACTCTCGCAGTTTCAAGAAAGCCAAGGGCATGTCTCCTACCGATTATTTGAACCAACTGCGTATTGAGGAAGCCAAGAAACAACTGACAAAGGATCATTGCGTGCTCAAAGATGTAGCCGAATCACTCGGTTATGGCAATGAATATTATTTTAGCCGCAAGTTCAAACAGCTGCTTGGCATTGCACCAAGTATATATATGAAGAAACACAGATTGCGCGTTGCAACAGTGTCAAGCATCGGTCTGGATGAGCAACTATGCTCGTTAGGATTGCAGCCTGTTGAGGCACTGGATATGAGCTTTAATGCAAACATCAATCAATCCATTACAGCAACTGCGGCAAAAACCGTAGCGCAAACCAGCATAATAACAAACATGCTCGATCGGTTGCGCCGCGCCAAGCCGGATTTAATTATCGGAGATGCTTCCTGTGAGCTTTATAATGATCATCTGAAAAATATTGCCCCTGTCGTCATTATTGAAGCAACCGCCGATTGGAAGCAAACCTTTTTGCGTCTGGCAGAGCTGACTGGCCGCGAGCCGCAAGCCAAGCTCTACTTGAAGCAAATGGCGCTTCAACGTCTGGAAGCAGGAGTATCTCATACATCCCATCAGGAACGCAAACACACCGCTTGGGCAGAGCAAGCAAATACCCGCGCCGCCGCATGCGCATTACCGCCCCGTGGTAACACAGCGTGGATGCCTTCCCGTCGTATACTCAAAGGCAACCCGGTGGAGCCTGTGGTAGCCCGATCTTCCGTACATGTGAAACAGTCCACTCTACGTGTAATCGGACAATAATGCAAAGAGACCCTTTATATCAAAAGGGTCTCTTTGCATTGTTCCATTGCCGTTATAGTTGTTCTTTTATTTGCTCTTTACCTTCGTCTTTTATTTCTTCCCTGATCTCTTCTTTGGGAACAAGCTTATAGATCTCTTCATCCTCCATCGTATCAATAAGCCTGTCCAACCAGCGGTAGTATGCTTCCGCTTGCAAAACCTTGCGTTTATCTTCCGAAAGGATACGCAGAAGCTCGGCATCATGCTGCTCATCCAGGCCCTTCACAATGCGATTGATTTCGTCAACGGATTTGCGCAAAATTTGAAGGTTACTTTCCACTGCTTTTCTCCATTTAATCACGAAATAATCCGTAAAGGTCTGATGCCAGTCATACTCCACTTCATACAGATCTTTTCTGGAGCCTTTGCTCCACACCTTATTTACCATTTTCAGATCCAGCAGTGTGCGCACTCCGGTACTCATACTTGTTTTGCTCATTTCCATTTCCCGGCCCATATCATCAAGGGTCATCGGTTTGTCTGCGAAAAATAGCAATCCATATAAATGTCCCGTGGACAATGTTACGCCGTATAGATCCATATTGCGTCCAATGGCCTCAATCACGCGTTTACGGATCTTCAGCACGGTAGCCTGCTGATCCTCTTTCAAATGGTCCAAGCTCATGCTTGCAACCTCCATTCTGAACATTCCCAGTCTTGGCAAAATAATTACGGCATGTTCAAGCCTAGCTTACATACATGAGAAAGCTTCCAGCCGGACATCCTATAGGCCAGGAAACACCCTGTACCCAAATACTAATATTGGGAACTTTACCATGCTTTATTTGCCTAATATGATCTTTTAACCAAAAAAATAAGCTTTAATTCAGCTCATTTTCTATTGTAGGAAAAGCCATAATAAATGTAAAGATGCCGAATAAGCCAGAATAAGGAGATAGATGGAGTATTCGAGAGGAAAACTTTGTACAGTTTTTACTGTATAAACATTATGTACTGTTTATTCAGTTGATATACTGGTTAAGTATTGTTAGAATACAAAACGTTACCCAGAAAGACGGGAAGCGAAGCAATGATACCGGATTTCGTGGCTGGGCGCACAAGTGTATGGGCTTGTGACTGCTGAACGCCGTTCGAAGTGCACAACACATCAGAAGGGGTGAAAACATGACCATACTTGAAGTGAAAAACGTAAGTAAACTGTTTGGCCCCCAAACCGAGCAAGGTCTGCAATTACTGGAGCAAGGTTGGGGCAAGGAAAAGTTGGCCAAAGAAAAACAGATAACGGTTGGTGTCAACCGGGTCAACATGGAAATCAAGGAAGGTGAAATTTTCGTCATTATGGGCCTGTCCGGTAGTGGTAAATCCACATTGGTGCGGATGTTTAATCGGTTGATTGAACCCACATCCGGCGAGATTCTGGTCCATGGTAAAGATTTGCGCAAAATGAACAAAGAACAGCTGCGTGAAGTGCGCCGGAAAACAATTAGTATGGTGTTCCAGAAATTTGCGTTGTTCCCGCACCGAACCGTTCTTGATAATGTGGAATATGGTTTGGAAATTCAAAAAGTAGATAAGGATGTTCGCCGGGAGAAAGCTAAAACTTCTCTGGAGCTGGTTGGCCTTAAAGGCTGGGAAGAAAAGATGCCGGATGAGCTCAGCGGCGGGATGCAGCAACGTGTCGGCCTAGCCCGTGCACTTGCGAATGACCCGGAAGTGCTGCTGATGGACGAGGCCTTCAGTGCGCTTGATCCATTGATTCGCCGGGATATGCAGGACGAGTTGATCGAGCTTCAGGATAAAATGAAAAAGACCATTATTTTCATTACCCATGACTTGGACGAAGCGCTGCGCATCGGCGATCGAATTGCTCTTATGAAAGACGGCGCCGTTGTACAGATCGGTACACCGGAGGAAATTATGATTCAACCGGCCAACTCATACGTGGCCCGCTTCGTCGAAGACGTGGACTTGTCCAAGGTCCTTACAGCGTCCCATGTTATGCGCCGCCCTGAAACCATTACACTTGATCGCGGCCCTCGTGTTGCTCTCGAATTGATGCGTGAACGAGGAATCTCGAACCTGTTTGTTATTGATCGTTCGAAAAAGCTGTTAGGAGTCATTACGGCAGAAGACGCAACACGTGCAATGCGCGAAAATAAAGTATTAAACGACATTCTGATTACGGATGGGCCGACGGTGTCGCCTGAAACCCTGATTCATGAATTGTTCGAGATTGTAAGTTCTGCCCATGTGCCACTCGCTGTTGTAGGCGAAAACGGCCGTCTGCAAGGTGTTATCGTTCGCGGTGCCCTGCTGGGTGCTCTAAGCGGTGAAGTTGCAGAAAAGGAGGAAGCTCTGAATGATACCCAAAATACCACTAGCATCATGGATTGAATCCATCGTTGACTGGATGAGCTCCTCGCTCTCCGGATTGTTTAAAGTGATCTCTATCGTTATTCAGGATGTGGTCGGATTTTTCTCCGGGCTGTTTATGATGCCCCACCCACTCCTGTTCATTGCCATCTTAGGTGTGCTTGCGTTTCTAGTAGGCAGACTACCGCTTACCCTCTTTACGGTGATCGGATTCCTGCTCGTTGATAACCTGGGCTACTGGTCCCAATCTATGGACACGCTAGGCCTCGTTATTACTTCAGGGCTGATTTCCATTCTAATCGGGGTACCGGTAGGAATCTGGCTGGCATATAGCAAAACCGCAGCTCGTATTATTACACCATTGCTTGACTTCATGCAGACGATGCCTGCGTTCGTTTATTTGCTTCCAGCCGTAACCTTCTTTAGCCTCGGCGTTGTTCCGGGTGTTATCGCATCCGTCATCTTTGCGATTCCCCCAACCATTCGTCTGACTCACCTGGGAATCAGGCAGGTATCCAGCGAACTGGTCGAAGCCGCTGATGCATTTGGCTCGACTTCCATGCAGAAGTTGTTCAAGGTACAGCTCCCGCTCGCTTTGCCTACCGTGATGTCAGGTATCAACCAGACGATCATGTTGTCCCTATCCATGGTTGTTATTGCGTCCATGATCGGTGCACAGGGTATTGGTGCGGAAGTATATCGTGCTGTAACACAGCTGCAGATCGGTAAAGGCTTTGAAGCCGGTCTTGCCGTCGTTGTGCTTGCCATCGTGCTTGACCGCTTTACGCAAAACCTGTTTATGCCGGGGCGCAAAAAGTCTTCTCGTTTCTCGGCCAAACAAAAAGCCTGGATTACAGCGGCAGCTACACTGGTAGTACTGGTTGCTGGTTTCTCTCAATACTTCACTGGAAATACAACCTCCGCTGGTGGCAACAGCGGCGCAGCCAATGCTGTAGGCGAAGAAGTAAACTATCAGATTATCGGGATCGACCCCGGTGCAGGCATCATGAAATCCACTGCCAAAGCTATTGAGGATTACAAGCTGTCTGACTGGAATCTGATTGAAGGATCGGGTGCCGCGATGACTGCCACACTCGATAAAGCTATTAAAAACAAACAACCGATCATCGTTACCGGGTGGACTCCGCACTGGATGTTCAACAAGTATGATCTGAAATATCTGGAAGACCCTAAGAAATCCTTCGGTGATGCGGAAGAGATTCATACAATCGCCCGCAAAGGCTTGAAAGCAGATCATCCTGTCGCTTACGAGTTCCTGTCCCGCTTCAAGTGGACCTCCGATGAGATGGGTGAGATGATGATTGCTATTCAGGATGGCACTTCCCCTGAACAAGCAGCCAAAGATTATGCGGAGAAACATGCGGACCAGATTAATGAATGGACTAAAGGTCTGACTCCCGTGAACGGCGATACATTCAAACTGAGTTATGTCGCTTGGGACTCCGAAATTGCCAGCACGAATCTGCTGAAATATGTGATGGAAAGCAAGCTTGGCTATAAAGTCAACGCGCTTCAGGTAGAAGCAGGTCCAATGTGGACTGGTGTTGCTTCTGGTGATGTAGATGCTTCTCCGGCCGCATGGCTGCCGCTGACACATGCCGACTACTGGGCACGTTACAAAGACCAGGTTGAGGATCTTGGAGCCAATATGACAGGTGTTCGCACAGGTCTCGTTGTACCGAAATATATGACAGATGTAAACTCCATTGAGGACTTGGAAAAAGGTACTGCTTCCGATTCATCTGCTGCACCTGCGGCAAATGCCAATATTGGAAAAGAAGTGAATCATCAGATCATCGGAATTGATCCAGGTGCAGGTATTATGAAATCCACTGCCACTGCGATCGAGAAATATGGTCTGACGAACTGGAATCTGGTAGAAGGGTCCGGCGCAGCTATGACGGCTACGCTGGACAAAGCCTACAAAAACGAAGACCCGATTATCATTACTGGCTGGACGCCTCACTGGATGTTCAATCAGTATGATCTGAAATATCTGGAAGATCCCGATAAAGTATACGGTGATGCCGAAGAAATTCATACCATTGCCCGTAAAGGCCTGAAAGCAGATCAGCCTGTCGCTTATGAGTTCCTGTCCCGTTTCAAGTGGACCTCCGATGATATGGGTGAGATGATGATTGCCATTCAGGGAGGGACATCTCCTGAGCAGGCCGCCAAAGACTATGCGGAGAAGCATACGGATCAGATTGAGGAATGGACCAAAGGTCTGACTCCGGTGAACGGAAATACCTTCCGTCTAGGTTATGTCGCTTGGGACTCCGAAATCGCAAGTACCAATCTGTTGAAATATGTGATGGAGACCAAACTCGGTTACAAAGTAACCGCACTGCAAGTGGAAGCCGGACCGATGTGGACTGGCGTGGCTACAGGTGATGTGGATGCCTCTCCAGCGGCCTGGCTCCCACTCACCCATGCTGACTATTGGGCCAAGTACAAAGATCAGATAGACGATCTGGGTGCCAACATGACAGGTGTCAAAACCGGTCTGGTTGTGCCGGCCTATATGGATGTTAAATCCATTGCCGATTTAAAAGATAATTAAGCTGGATTATATCCATACCACACGTTATACGGACTCATTCAAACCCCGTTCTAATCTTTTTTCTTGAAAAATAGCCCCCTTCTCCAACATCAGGAGAAGGGGGCTATTAATGTATAAAGAAACGAGACAAAGAGTCTTGTAAGACTGCCTCGTCTCGTTTGTTTACAGCAAGTTTACTCCCGGCCAATCACGAAAGTGCACTGGCTGTGGAGCATTTAATTTATTTTCCAGCACCCATAAATCCTTCTTTGAAAATACTCAATACATATTCCAGTGTTGTAGGGTCACTGTACGTAATCGCTTTGGTGTCCATTTCAATAACATGTTTGTTCTGTACGGCCGGAATCTTATTCCAAATGGATGACTTCATTATTTCGTTATCACGAGCCATGTCTCTGCTGAGCACAATGAAATCGCCCATATATTCAGGCAAAACCTCTAATGACAAGGAATGATAGCCTTCCTTTAACGTGTCATTTTTCACTTTTTCCGGCATATTCAGCTTCATTGCTTGATACAACGCCTCTGTTCCTCGTGCCCAATGATCTCCCATTACAAATACATCTTTATCGAAAATTTCAATCGTGGATACCGTTACATGATCACCATATTTGGCTTTGATCTCTTTGCCGAGCTCGCCTGCTCTTTTGGTGAAATCATCAATCCATGCTTGTGCTTCCGATTGCTTGTTCAAAATTTTGCCGATCTCCAGCTGCTGGTCCAGATAGTCCAGTTTGCCCCATGTGTATACGATGGTTGGAGCAATTTTGGAAAGCTGCTCAAGGTTTTTCATTTGTGAGCCTGCAATGATCAAATCCGGATTCAGAGCGGATACACTCTCCGGGTCCTCCTCGCTTACGATGGCAACCCCCTTCAATTTATCCTTGAACAACAGGTTCTCTGCCGTCCATTTATCAACTCCCACTGGTGTTACATCCAGAGAAAGCACGTTAGGCCCATTCGTCAGAGCAACTATTCGCTGGGGCTTGGCTGGAATTTCAATTGGCCCCGTCTCGGATGAATATGTTATCGTATTCGGGGTGTTCGTAGCCTCATTACTTGCGGTTCCTCCTGTGGCTGCTGCCCCCTGATTGTCGTTGTCCGCTGTTCCGCTCGAAGCTCCGTTACCGCACGCACTGGCCATGATCGCAAACAGCATCAGCACAATAAACGGCAATATGTATTTCTTCTTTGTCGTCATCTAAGTAGTCTCCCCTAAACGTTAATGATTATCATTATCAATTTAATGAACGTGTTGATTATATGATATGAGCCGATAGTATGTCAATTCATAAAAAAAGTTCACCGAGATTCAGAATCCCCGTGAACTTTTCCCATAGATCGGATCAACGAACGCTTTACGTCATCCAGATTAATAACCTTCCGATATCCTGATTACCGATCTCTTCATTATAATTCTCTGCATTTCTTTGTTACTTTGGTTCATGCGGCTGTTGTCTCTTCTCCTATTGCTTACACGGATTACGGAATCGTCTGGCACTTCGTCTTATGCTGTTCTATGTAGGTTATATCGCTCTCGTCCCGTTTACAACTCTCCCCCAATCAGCAATAGGGTTACCCCGATGCCAATCATAACTATACCCAATACACCATACACCACTCTCGCTCCCTGACGACCAATCGTCTTGACAAAAAGTCCAGCACGGAAGCTCTTCATAAACCAGTCCCAGTTATTGATACCGCCGAGCAGGCTGAAAATGCCCGCCGCTATAGCCAGCAAAGCAATTAACAGAGGTTGATCCTGCATATACACCCTCCTTTCTCAAATTATGTACAATCGTGTACACTATACCTT
Source organism: Paenibacillus barcinonensis (assembly GCF_003217495.1). Taxonomy (GTDB): domain Bacteria; phylum Bacillota; class Bacilli; order Paenibacillales; family Paenibacillaceae; genus Paenibacillus; species Paenibacillus barcinonensis. The sequence goes on from NZ_QJSW01000035.1 coordinate 25,785, forward strand.
CTCCCGTAACCTCATGAACAGGAAATGAAAGTAAAAAAACACAAAACCTACGCTTTAGAGGCGTAAGCTATGTGTTTTTCTCCGTGTATTAACGATTAAGATGATACGGCACCGTGGTAACAATCACGTCTTTATAATTAATCAGATAAGCCCGAATCATGAAGCTGGTCTGGTTATGCAGTACATTTTGCCACCAGTGCTTTGTGATGAACTGTGGAATCAATATCGTAATATGATCCGTTTCGGCTGTTTTCCATTCGACCGTATCAATGAACTTTTTGAGGGGGCCCATAATGCTGCGATAGCGGGATTTGATCACCACCAGACGTACACCCGGATTCCATTCCTCCCACTTCTGCTCCATCTTGCGAATTGCCTCATCATCGAAGCCAATGTACAGTGCCACCACATGGTCCGACATCGTCTGGGCGTAACTGATCGTATTCATGACCACTCGGGTAATGCCCGCCACAGGAATGACGATGGTGTTGCCCTTCTTGGCTGGTTTATCCACCTGGATGTCAATCCGCAGCTCGTCTGCGATATTGCAATAGTGACGGTGAATGCGCATGAACACATAAACTACCAGCGGCAAAAAGATAAAGATAACCCATGTCTGTGTAAACTTGGTGAAAATAAAAATCAACGTAATGGACAGCGTGGTAACCATACCAATCGTATTAACGAGCAGTTTGCTTTTCCAGCCGGACGGCTTGATTTTGATCCAGCGAATCATCATGCCTAGCTGGGATAGTGTAAACGGAATGAATACCCCGACTGCATAAAGCGGAATCAGGCTGCCCGTATCCCCCTTGAATCCTACCACGAGCAGTGCAGACATCACACTGAGAAAAATAATGCCGTTAGAGAAGCCCAGCCGGTCTCCTCTGACCATAAACATATGCGGCATGTATTTATCCTTGGCCATCATAAACGACAGGAGCGGGAACGCTGAGTACGCCGTATTCGCTGCCAGGAACAAAATCAAGGCGGTTACCCCTTGAATGATATAATACATTCCTCCTCTGCCAAACGTCGCTTCGGCAATCTGGGAAATAACCGTTGCTTTCGGGTCTGGTTTAATACCGTAACCGTACGCCAGAAGGGTAATCCCGATAAACATTGCACCCAGGATACATCCCATGAGCAGCAGCGTTCCGGCCGCATTTTTCTCGGCAGGCTGCTTGAAGTTCGGAATCGCGTTGCTCACCGCCTCCACGCCGGTCAAGGCCGAACAGCCGGAACTGAATGCCTTGAGCAGCAGGAACAAGCTAACATGTGACAGACTTGCTCCGAATTCCGGTGCCGCAGCGTGCATACCGCCCATCAGAAACTTGATGCCACCTGAAATAATAAGAATCGCAATTGAGAAAATAAATAGATAAATGGGGATGGCCAGCACCGATGCCGACTCCGTAACCCCACGCAAATTCATAACGGTCAGGAAAACAATCATAATCAGTGCAATAATGACACTATAGTCATGCAGTACAGGAAAAGCGGATGTGATCGCGTCTGTCCCTGCCGACGAGCTTACCGCCACCGTCAGAATATAATCAACCAGCAACGAACCTCCGGCGATCAGACTCGGTGTGGTGCCCAGGTTATCCTTGGCAACGATGTACGCACCGCCCCCTGTAGGATATGCAAATATCGTCTGGCGATACGAAAAAATTAAAATGACGAGCAATCCCAGCACGGCGATGGAGATCGGAACCGAGTACCACAGTGCGGCAAATCCGGCCGCGATCAGCACAAGCAAAATCTGTTCCGTACCGTAGGCCACGGATGATAAAGCATCGGAGGACAGGATGGCGAGCGCCTTCCATTTCCCCAATTTTTCTGCATCCAATTCAGCCGACTTCATTGGCTTGCCGATTAAGATTCTCTTCATTTTGCCAAGCATGATTATAACTTCCTTCCATTTCATATCTGTGAACCTTTGTCTCTGCTCATCTGTGAAGCATTGTTATTATGCAAAATCGCGGAGCCATTGACAATATGTCATTTCACTCGAAAATCGCCAGCGCGTGATAATACATTCTACGATTCAATATTTGATAACAAAGCCATTCTTATTCGGCAATTTGAACGTTTTTGAGCTAAAACGACGATTGATTGCCTGAAAAAACGAAAAAGGCCCTCGGTTCAAAGAACCAAAGGCCATCAATGCCAAAATATTTCAGATGTTCGATATGACAACATTATCATATATAAACTAAAAGCATACTTTAACCGTGCAGCGCACATTCTAACAGGGCCATGATCGGCAAGCAATCGGACAGTGGATAGATGTTTAGTTGGGCTCCCCTTCTATCACACCTGGACGCGGGGTCACGCCGAATTGCAGTGCAAGTGCTCGCAGCTGCTCATCCGTGATCCGCTGGCGGATATCATGGCCGGCAACAAGCATATATACCTGTGCGGCCTTCTCGATGGTTTCAATCAGGCCAAATGCTTCGTCAATCGTTGTGCCTGTTCCGAATATGCCATGCTGCGGCCAGATGACCGCGTGGTATTCCTGCATTTTCTCCGCGGTTGCGCGTCCAATCTCATTCGATCCGGGCATCATCCAGGGAATGATACCAACGCCATCCGGGAAAACCACCACACATTCGGTGCACATCTGCCAGAGTGTCTTGGTAAACCTGGCCTCATGCAGCTCATGGATGAAGGTCATCGCAAGTACATGTGTCGCATGGTTGTGCATGACAACCCGGTGATTCGGGTCTATTTTCAAACGTTCAATATGACTCATAAAATGGGTTGGCAGCTCACTTGTCGGATTGGCTCCGCCCTTCAGCCCCCATAATACCTCAAGCTCCTGTCCATCTGCCGATACACGCAGCACGCCCAGATTGCCTTCCGGGTCTGCCAGCACGTTTTTGAAATATTTGCCCGAAGCCGTCACGATAAAATACTGCCCCGCCAGCTCCTGCACGGAAAAGGCTGGTGTAATGGTGCGAATCACCTGATGAATATCCATATACGGTGCAACTTCTTCCTCTTTCAGTAGATAGCTGACGTTGCCGCCATTACGCTCATCCCAGCCATTTTTCCACATATGCTGTGTAATCTCTGCCATCTCGCGTACAAAGGGAATATCAAAGCCGGCCGGCTGCGTTCTCTCTCTTTCGGTCTGAAGGGTCACATTCATCCTTATCCTCTCCTATGTTCAACTGAAAAACAGGGCTGTCACGATCAAAGTAAGTTCCTTTTTTCACATTCATTATACCTTTGTTTATGTTTGTTCGTCAATTGAAATCGACATATTAATCATCCGTATTATTTTATTTTCTTTTGTTTTTCTTCATTTCAATACTGAAAGCTACCATGAACAGATTAAAGAAACAAAAAAATACCCTGCCGTCGCCCGGCAGGGTCAGTCACACATCTATTTAACACGAGAAGGGGTTTACAACAATTATCTTATCCTTCTTACCTTAATAGAAGCTGAAAGCGAAATAAAAAAACTATGAAAACTGCCGACCGCCGCTCACTATGTCCACACGCGTGCTGTAGAGCTTACATATACTATTCTAGCATTCTTCTTATTTTTACAAAGAAGCAGCCAGTCCCTTGCGGAAGGAGGTGCAACCTATGGCTACACTCGTGACAGGCCCTATTGAGAATAATATCTCCGGCGGTAGCAGACCCACACAGCAAGTAAGCATTACAATGGTCAATTCTGATCCGACCAATACATCCACTGTACTGATTCAAGGCTATGCACTGAATGGGACTCGAACCTTATATGTACTTCAATCTGTCAACCTGAATGCAGGGCAAGTATTCTCTCAGACGTATTTTGCGAATCTGAATGGTTATGAATTTGTTTTTACAACCAGCGGAGCCGCTGCGGCTTCTACCGAAATTTCCGTATGGGGTAAAAGCAGTACAGGACAACTGGTGACCGCTCATCGCATCGTGCTACATGAGCTTACAGGCACGGCCCCACTTTGACAGGACAAAGGGGATTCTATTCAGCATACTGTAGCCTGACTTGGCTCCAACCCCTGTCCTTCATCTTGCAGGGGATTTCTGTCTCACTTCCGAGTAAAATACCCCTGCCGATCATACCGACAGGGGTACACACCTTGAAAGGCACACTGGATTATAACAAAGCAACTTCAATTGTTCCTGAAGCAGCTCCTCCCTGGTTCGCAAGCAAGGCGAAGACCAGAACAAGGCTTGCGGCGATGCTCAAGCTGCTGTTCGCTGGGACGATATACGTAACAACAGGCGCATTGACACGTGTGATGACGAGGGATACCGGGAAATCTCCTGTATTGTTTACGGTGACACTCGCATTTGCACCGCCGGACAAATTTTCATAGTAGGATTTTCCCACACCAGCTGGAAGATTGTAATATTGTATTGGTAAAAGGATGGCCATCAAAATCACCTCCTTTTTGCTTTGATACGGTATTCTATGTTTGAAATCTAGTAAAGCCACGGTGAATTGACCGTGGTAGAACGTACATTTCTAGCTGACATGAAAGTTTAATAGACATCTGTACAGCATGCAAATCAAACAAAGCCCCACCAGGTAATCCGGCGGAGCTTCTAATGATCTATTTATCTAACTAAGCATACAGCATATAAAAGTTCAGTTCATGACCCAACTGTTTGAGGTAGTTATACAGCTGTGAACGGTGGTGAAACACATGAGTCAGCGTCTCAATCTGCCATTGGACCTGCAAATGCCCGTGCTCCATATAGAACGCTTTGGTCGAGCGATTCAAAAAGTCCTCTTCACTTAAACTTGTGATATACGCTTTGTACGTCTCCAGATTACTCCAGAGCTGCTTCTCCAGCTGCTCCACATCCTGAATACCAGCCAGGCTGTTCTCCACCTGTCCGACTTCCGCTTCCCCCTTTTCCTGCATGATGGCAAGATCAGAGGCTGTAATCTGAATAAAATGATGCACCAGTTCAACGAGCGAGCGCATATTATCCTGCGGACGGTACGTCCAGTCCTCTGTACGAATCATTCGAATTAATGAAGCTCCTGTGCGCACGCCCGTTTCCAGTTCAGTGAACAGATGCTCCCGAATTTGCAATGTTCCATTCATGATTTATTGCTCCTTTGTCATGGTTTCAATCTATACGCCAAGTATAACGGAAGAGGCTGGCGAAAGATTGTATTTTTCGGACAACAGCAGTTGCTGTTCCCGTACAGCAGTCATCGGTGTGTCTCCATAAAACTTGCGGAATTGCCGTATCAGATGTGCCTGATCATAGAAGCCATACTGCTGAGCAAGCGTCACACCATCGGTAAATTGTCCTGCACGAATACCGTGCATCACCTGATGAAAACGAACAATTTCACTGAACCGCTTGGGGCTGATGCCCACCTGCTCTGTTACCTTGCGATGCAGCTGCCGTTCACTAATTACTTCACTCTTTGCGATATCTTGTACACTTGCACGTCCGTTATTCCTGAAGATACGGTAAAGTACATTTTGGAGAAGATCCTGATCGGCTTGTGTACAGCTATTGCGCAACGTCATCTGGCTGAGATACTGATCCATCACCTGTACACGTGCTGCAAAGTTCACTGTTTCCTCCATCTTCCCCCGCAGGTCGTCCCACGTTAACGGCCAGCAGTCCTCCAGCGGAATTCGTCTGTCTGTGAACAGATCCAGTGACTGACCGTGTAGAAAAGGAGCCCCACCTGGAAAAAATCGAACACCAAACGTATACGCTCCCGCAGGCGGTGCCGCGAACGATAACGGAAAAGCAAAGGGCTGCGTGTAATTTCCGCAATAACTGTACGAATAGCGAGCTTGCTCGGCATCATAATGAATGAGAATGTCCGTACAGCCATCCGGCAGTATCCGCGCAGAAGTGGCAGACTTCCAATGCTCGGTAGCCCAAACACCTGCCTCTCCACCGTATTCATCATTTTCTATATAATTGCGGGTTCCCGATTCCCAATAGCAGGCCGCATAAGGCGCAAGTGAAGGCGAGGGCGCATGTTCGATATAATATGTACGAGGATCAAGTCCATTGATTTGTACCGGGCGGTACAGCGAGTGCAGACGCGCATGCAATGCAAATCCCTGCCTTTCCCTTCCCTTATAAAAATAGAGCGTTACTTATATCCATATCTACCATAACAGCTGATGTATCGTAATGGTTTTCTTCTCTCTCATCATAGCACGAGATTTTCCGCACAGGTAAAAAAAGTGCCCTGCTCGGAGGACAATCCGAACAGGGCCAGTCACACATCTATTTAACACGAGAAGGGGTTTACAAGAGTTATCTTATCCCTTCTACCTTAATAGAAGCTGAAATTCAGATGAAGAACAGATCAAAAATGTTCTGGCGCCAGCAGGTCAGGTCAAGCCATGCAGCTTGCGAAACCGCTCGGGACTCATACCGGTATGTCGTTTAAACATGGCGCAGAAATAACTGGCATTCTCGTACCCCACCCGGTCGGCGACTTCATAGATCCGCAGCGCCCGTTCACTGAACATGAGCTGTTTGCTGCGATTGATTCGTTCCTGATTGACATAGAATACAGGCCGGACATGCAACGCCTTCTGAAACAAACGGCACAAATACTGCGGGGATACCACGGCCACATCAGCCAGCTCCTTTAACGACAAGGGCTGAGCAAGATGCTCTGTAATGTAACGCAGCACCGGCTTCAGACGTTCCATCTCGTCATTATCGTTGCCCGCCGCGATGAGTAAAGGCTTCAAATCCAGTAGCAGGGCGTACAGATGCTTGGAGCTGTCCCGATCACCATCTGCATCAAGTGTATCCTCCACCCCTTCGCACCTCATCAGCATCTGCTGTAATGCATGCAGCAATTCGGCATTTCTGAGCTTATATACACCTGAGCAGGTAATGCCTGCATACGCCAGCAGCTGACTCGCTTCACGCCCCTGAAAGGATACCCATGCCAGCTCCCAGCGATCCGTAATTGGCATGTATTGGTGCGGAATGTCAGGATAGGTAATGAACACCTCTCCAGGGCCCACGATATATTCCTTCTCATCCTGTATAATCAGCCTGCCCTGCCCCCGAATAATCTGATGAATCTGGTAATCCGGGAAGCCTTCGGGACGTTCAGTTTCATATTGATGTTCCCAATAACCAACCGTGGTCATATAGATCGGAAGACGGGCAGCCTCATCTGTTTTGCCAAAAAAAATCCGTGTATTCATCCCGCACACCACACTCTCTATACTTAGTTTCATATTGTGATATATATGGGCAATATCCTTTATTCTCTAAGTGCCTGATCAATTCTATACTGTGAATATATTATAACATGATTAAAGGAGCTGCTGTTATGCGAAAGAAACTCGTGCACACCCCTCCGGCTAATGGATATCCGGAATGGAACAATAATCCCGAGACGTTTCAGGTGAATCGTCTGCCGGCCCATGCCAATATGGTAGCGTTTCCATCTATAGAAGAGGCTTTGTCTAATGAATTTACGACCTCCCCTTGGTATCAATCTCTGAATGGCTTGTGGAGGTTCAGCTTTGCGGAAACGCCAGAGCAGCGTATTACATCCTTTTATGAAAATAGCTATGATGCCAGCAGCTGGGATGAAATCAGCGTTCCTTCGAACTGGCAGCTGCAGGGCTACGATTATCCTCATTACACCAACATGACGTATCCATGGGTGGAGCGTGAGCCTGAATTAAAGCCACCTTTCGCACCTGCTACCTATAACCCGGTTGGTTCATATATTCGTACGTTTACTGTACCTGCGGACTGGAAAGACCGTCCTGTGCTGCTGCACTTTGAAGGTGTTGAATCGGCCTTCTATGTATGGGTGAATGGAGAGCTTGTCGGTTACAGCGAGGATACCTTCACACCTGCAGAATTTGATATCACAGCTTATCTCACTGAAGGTGAGAACAAGCTGGCTGTTGAGGTCTACCGCTGGTGTGATGCAAGCTGGCTGGAGAATCAGGATTTCTGGCGCCTTAGCGGTATCTTCCGTGGAGTATATCTGCACTCCCCTTCCCCGGTTCAGATCGCCGATTTCTTCGTTCGGACTGAGCTGGATGACGCTTATCAGGATGCAGAGCTTCAGCTCGATGTGAAGCTGTACCATCATCATGCCGGACAGCGTGTGGACGGCTTGACGGTTCAAGCACAGCTGTATGATGCAGAGCAGCAGGTGGTCTGGAATGAGCCGCTGGCGGCAGAGGTTTCTTTTGCCAATGAAGAAGAATTAACGTTACATCTCTCTGCCCAGGTTGTGAGCCCGCTATTATGGAGTGCCGAAACGCCGAATCTGTATACATTGGTGCTATCTATTCAGAATGCGTCAGGTGAAACGGTGGAAGCTGTTCGCAGCCGCGTTGGATTCCGAAAATTCGAGATCAAAGACGGCCTGATGAAAATTAACGGCAAACGCATCGTGTTCAAAGGGGTCAACCGGCACGAGTTCTCGCCAGATTCAGGACGGGCCATCGGACGCGAAGATATGATCCGTGATATCGAGCTGATGAAAGCCTACAATGTTAACGCTGTACGCACGTCTCACTATCCAAATCAGACGCTCTGGTACGAGCTGTGTGATGAATACGGACTGTATGTCATTGACGAGACGAATCTGGAGACACATGGCACCTGGTACTATGGGCAAAAAGAAATGAACGACGACAACATCCCGGCAAGCAAGCCGGAATGGCGCGACAATGTCATTGATCGCTGCAATTCGATGTTTCAGCGTGATAAAAACCATGCGTCCATCATCATCTGGTCGCTCGGTAATGAATCGTTCGGTGGAGATAACTTCATCGCGATGTACGACTATTTGAAGCAGGTCGATCCGACAAGGCTCGTGCATTATGAAGGAACGTATCACTACCGCCCGTCCGATTCAGCCAGCGATATTGAGTCCACCATGTATATCAGCCCGAATGATATTGAGCAGTATGCACGCATGAAGGGTGACAAGAAGCCGTATATCATCTGTGAATACAGCCATGCGATGGGTAACTCCTGCGGAGGTCTGCACCTGTACTGGGAGATGTTTGATAAATATGAAATCCTGCAGGGGGCATTTATCTGGGACTGGGTGGATCAATCCATTCGCACCAAGACAGCAGACGGCGTGGAATATCTTGCTTATGGCGGAGATTTTGGCGAGTCGCCGCATGACGGCAACTTCTGCGGTAACGGACTGATTTTGGCAGATAAAACGGTCACACCTAAGCTCGAAGAAGTCAAAAAATGCTATCAGAACGTTCGCATGACAGCGCTCAGTCTGCAAACCGGGCTGATTCGTATCACGAATCATTTCCTGTTCACAGACCTGAGCGAATATGCGCTCGCCTGGACGTTATCCCATAACGGCGTACCTGTGGAAAAAGGACATCTGGACGTTGCAGCTCAGCCTGGCGAATCCATTGAGGTTCATATTCCTTATACATCATCGTCTGACCTGTTCACCGAAGCCGTTCTTACGGTATCCGTTGTCACTAAAGAGGCGAGCAAGTGGGCAGAAGCAGGACATGAGATTGGCTGGGAGCAATTTGTCGTATCTCCACGTCTGCGTGCAATCCAGCAAGTGGTTGCGGGGCAAGGTGATATGCTTCGGGTTGAGGAAGTGCAGGGCGGAGCATTGAAAGTGCAGGGGGGCAAAGTCTCTTTAGAATTCAGTTCGGCTACCGGTGCGCTTACCTCGTATCAGATCAGCCAGCAGGAGCAGCTGCTGTCCCCTGCTCGTGTCAACTTCTGGCGTGCAATGACGGATAACGATCTGGGCAACGAGCTGAATGAACGTGCTGCCTTCTGGCGGGATGCTCATGCAACAAGCAAGCTCATTCGTTTCGAATATTATACGGATGAGCAGGGCTGCCATGTGACAACGGATTATACGTGGGAGAGTAGCCCGGGAAGTACGCTGTCAATCACATATCGTATCAAACCAACTGGTGATCTTGAGATCAGTCAAACCCTCGTTCCCGGTGCAGGTCTGCCTGAGCTGCCTGAGTTCGGTATGCTGTTTGAATTCAAAGACAGTCTGGATACGATCTCCTGGTACGGCCGGGGGCCGCATGACAACTATATCGACCGTCTGACCAGCGCACGCCTTGGCTATTACACCGGAGCCGTTCGTGATCAGTTTGTGCCTTACCTGAAACCACAGGAATGTGGCAACAAAACCGATGTACGCTTTGCGGAGATTACAGCTACTGAGGGCGGAATTGCTGGAGAGGGCAGCCTCGGTCTGTATTTTGAAGCCACTGCGCCGTTTGAAATCAACGCACTGCCATGGTCACCAGAGGAGCTGGAAGCGAACGACCACGTCTACAAGTTGCCCGTAAGCACACATACCATCGCTCGTATCAATTACATGCAGATGGGCGTTGGCGGTGACGACAGCTGGAGTGCACGTACACATCCAGAGTATACACTGCAAGCGAATCGTCCATATCACTTCACGTTTACCGTGAAGCCTGTATAAAGCGCGATGTAATATGTAGTATGTTGTGTAAGGGTTGGCACAGGGATGGAATAGTGTGTGGATTCCTCTGATACCAATCGTAAAAATCCCTGCTGGCATGATGCTGGCAGGGATTTTTTTCTCGTTATGTTCGTCGTGTGCACCTGCTCATACAATGAAAGGCTATGCGTCAGGGACTATCGTCCACGCCCAAGCGCTAACGATCCTGAGAAGCCTTAATAGCGTCTCTGGTGTTCATTAGCGCACAGCACTATTGCCAAAGCGCACATGAAAAATTAGGGTAGGCCTAAGCCCTTCCCAGTATCGTACAGCATAGTTGTAACCCGTCATAGAAAATCATAGAAATGCGCTTATCCAAATACCAAATATAAGTTGTCCAACGAAAAAGATTGCCCGTTATCTCGTGTAGCGGTCTATATCGTCCATGGCCGAGTCATGCATTCTCTTGTGATGGTCCTCATGCTGGCGAACGTCATTTTTCAGCTTCGCCAGAAATCCCCATCCGGTGAAGAACATCAACACTACGGCAATCAACGCGTAAGCAAAACTAAATAAATTCATATAAAAATTAATAAAAATCGCAGCCAGCATCAAGCCCAGAAACCACAATACCCACTTTGTACTTTTTCTCAATTGATCCTCTCCTATCCTATCATTTCTTATCTTATCTCATAGTAAACCTGTTTACTCTATGCATCCTCCTACATACATGTAGGATAAAGCGCAGGTTTAACCGATTGGTTTTACAGCAAAAAAAAGAAGTGGATTTGACCACTTCAAATTATTCTACTACTTCAACATTAAAGGCCTTTGCTGAATAATACTCAATTTTATTTTCTATTTCTTTTACTTTTTCAAGATTATTTTCTTTATAGACTAACTCTTTACTCAAAGAAACTAATTTTTTGGCATACTCTGTTTCAGGATTTGGAATAGGGTATTTCTCTACATATTGAGTTAAATATCTTCTTCTACCTGAATACAGTTTATTTTGAAAAGAAATATCATGATATTTAGTCATTAACCTAGTATTAGAAATAGCAAGAATTAAAAACAAAATATCCTCACTAAAACCCTCATTCAGTGTAATCCAATATGAATTTCCGTCTACAATACAGCCCTCAGTATCTAAGAAAAACTTGGGTTCAGGGCTGATATCAGGGAATACAACTTTTAACTTCCCCCAACTATTAGGGTCGTGAGGAACCCAAATTTCAAACCATTTACGTTTTGCTTTAATAACATATTTTCTACCTTCTAATCGTTCCCTATGTGTTTCAAGGTAAGATAATGCCTTTGGATATTGACTAAAATCAATTACAGTACGTCTACCATTTTCGACCTTATGCGTATATAGAACCCTTAAAGCTGGTCTTTTTTCAATTGGTCTCCATTTCGAAGCATGATCAGAAGACAAAAGGTGTCTTAACAATTCTTTTTCAGGTTGTATCTCATTCGATGAATCTTCCCAACCATTTTTAATAAAAACAGGATCAGCAGTTGTTTTAATACCTACTCTTACCTTTGCGACATCCTCTATTAGATACTTTGAATTTTGCTTTATTTTATCTATCCAGATTTGTTCATCCAATGAAGCCATCACCCAAGGTTCTTTATATGATTTAGGGATGTCCAGCTCACCAAGAGAAACTTTATATTTTTTGCCTTCCGCTTCGTAAATCCCCGATTGCTTAACCTCTAATATTTCAAATATAGAATTTACTGTATTTGTTTCGATATCCAATCTAGCTTCTTCAACAGCTTCGTAAATTCTAAAAAATTTAGCATTGTCATTATTTTTAGTCTTATCATTTTTATGTTTTTTTCTTCCAATGAAAATTGCTGGAAGTACCGCTGCACTAAATAATTTTGTATCACCTAAATCCATTATTTCAATAATCTCATAATTTTCATCTAAAAATTGTCTTATTGCAGTACCGCCAGTAGTAGTTAAATAGCGGTTTGAAGTTATAACACCTAATAAACCTCCAATTGGAAGCTGAGAAGTCATAGCTACCAAAAAAGCGTGGTATAAATCCACACGACCACTAAGGTTAAATTTTTCTGATAGCATTTGTGCCTTTTCAGCACCAAGAATTTGAGTTCGTACATATGGTGGATTAGCGATAATAATGTCCACTAGATCATTAGATTCAGATTCATTAAAATTAAAAAGATCAACATGATTATCAAGATTAACCATCTCTAAATAATCATTTTTTATTAAAGTAACCTCTTTGATTTCTGTGTCTGTAAATCTTTTCATTGAATCCTGGATTGCGTCATCATTTTCTTCAACACCTATTAAGTTCAGCTTATGATCTTTCGATTCTTCAGCAATAGCCAATAATAGTTCGCCATCACCACAAGAAGGGTCAAGTACATTCAGAGCTCGATCATTTTCTTTGACCTCTGAAAGTAAGCGTCTAGCTAGTACAGTTGCCAGTCCTGTAGGTGTGTAATGAGATCCAGTTGCTTTTTGTTTATCTGTGGTTAATTTGACCACATCTTCACCTCGTTACTGTACTTGCCCTCTTTGTTAAAAAGTAGACGTATGTGGAACTGATGTTTATATTCGAAGCGATTGTAGACAAGTACAGCTCTATTTCATTTCATTTCATTTCAAAAAATAAGCAGTATAATTCACTCCTGTTATATTGTACACGAAATTTTTCAACATAAATAGGACGAGTTAATGATACTTATAGTCTGTCGACTTAAAAACATCAATAAGGGAAGATTTTACTATGAAATATAAAGAACCAGACACCTTATATCTACAGAAAATTGGTACAACCATAAAAACATTACGAGAAGAGCACGGTTGGTCTCAGGAACAGTTTTCTTTTAAATCAGGTCTTCACAGAACTTATATAGGCAGTATCGAAAGAGGTGAAAGAAATATTTCTGTACTGAATTTAAAGAAAATTGCTAACACCCTTGAAGTTCCTATCACTAAGCTATTTGACTTTGAAATTTAATCATAAAAGAAACAGAGGAAGTTCTTAATGGAAACCATAACAACAAATTTATCTACATTAGATTTGGCCAATAAACTTGCTGAAAACATTACAAAGAGTGGTCTTAGCATTTTTGATGAGATTCCGATTGGTGATGCAACATATTGGATTCCATCAAGTGAATTAGAAGTATTGTTAAATAACAAATTAGTTGGGATTGATTTAGGGTCTTTACCTATCAAAACTAGATCAAAAGTTGTTAAAACATTGATCTGTGAAGCCTTAGGATATCCTGTACCAAAAACTTTCAAGAAAACTCAGCCAAGATATATTGGTCAAAATTTCGATGTATATACTCAAAAAGCAAATAACTTTCAAGTATGGAATGAGGAAATTTCACCCTCAAGAAGATATGTCCTTGTTAGACCTTCTAAACAAAACGTTATTGTTAAAGTTAAAGTTGTATCCGGTGAAATGTTATCAACACTGGATAGAACAGGAAAACTCACTCAAAAATATCAGGCTAGATTAGTTACTGGAAGCGACAAAACAGAACTCGTCTCATCAGAAGATACTGCCCTATTAAAAGCTTTAGTTTCAAACAGTAATTCTATTTGACGGATTGTCAAGCCAAGTGCGACAGTTCCTCTGAAAAGGATTCATGAGCGGTTCTCCACCCCAAGCATTTTCGTGGTCTGTGATTGATCAAATCCAGAGCGTTTTCTAGAGCCTCATCCGTGATTTGGGCGAAATCCGTTCCCTTGGGGAAAAACTCTCGCAGGAGCCCATTGGCATTTTCATTCGA
>NZ_QJSW01000036.1 GCF_003217495.1 Paenibacillus barcinonensis
CCACACGTACCCATCCCGAACACGACCGTTAAGCCCTCTAGCGCCGATGGTACTTGGACCGCAGGGTCCTGGGAGAGTAGGACGCCGCCAAGCAATAGGAAGACACACTTGATGAATATCAGGTGTGTTTTTTTGTGTTAATTATTAGACTGTAGTTGAACGGAACACTTGCCTTAAGGTAGGGTTAACATATATCAGATGAAATTTATCACCATATCGACAGCTTTTGCTGTCTCAATAAGGTGTTAGAGTATGTGGAAGAGCTTCATTTCAAATAGGAGGAGAGCTCGCATGAGGCAAAATAAGTACGATGAAGCAGCGTTCTTTGATAGTTATAGCAGAATGTCTCGCTCAGTAGAAGGATTGAATGCGGCTGGGGAGTGGCACGAATTGCAGACGCTATTACCTGACCTTAAGCAAAAACATGTGCTTGATCTGGGATGCGGCTTTGGCTGGCATTGCCGCTATGCTCGTGAACAGCAGGCGAAGTCGGTCATCGGCGTAGATTTATCCGAAAATATGCTGCGGCGTGCACGTGAGCTAACGGATGATTCGCAGATCGAGTATCAACAGATGGCCATCGAAGATATTCATTTTGAACAAAATCGGTTTGACGTTGTCATCAGTTCTCTTGCTCTGCATTATGTTGAACATATTGATGAAGTATTTGCTAAAATTCATCACTGCCTCGTAAAGGGTGGAACGTTAGTGCTGTCTGTTGAACATCCGATATTCACCGCTCGTGCAGAACAGGATTGGCATTATGGACCAGATGGCGAGATATTGCACTGGCCTGTGGATCATTATCATAACGAAGGACAGCGAACAGCGAACTTTTTGAATCAGGATGTAGTGAAGTATCATCGGACATTGGCGACGTACATTAATGAGTTAGTGAGAGCAGGTTTCATCATTCAGCAGGTGGCTGAATCCAAGCCGTCACCAGAGATGATGGAACAGGTTCCAGGTATGTCAGACGAGAATCGCAGACCGATGTTTCTGATGATCGCAGCGATGAAAGCATAGTATGCAGGAATTCATGTCTCTTGGCCTGTAGGTGGACTACATCTACAGCCAGGATAATACAGATTTAATCGGCGTGTTCAGCGTGTTGAACACGTCGATTTTTTATTTTTGCTCAATGATAAGAAGTTATATTCAATTCAGGGAACCCAATGCCATCTGGCTTAGTCTTATTAAGTGAGGTGAACTTTCGTTGGACTATTCATTTCTGGCAGAGGCCCAGACCATTGACAATGACACACTTGCCAGCATGATGGACGACTACGGCAATGATGTGTGGAACTATGCTTATTTTCTAACTAAAAATGCGGAGCAGGCAGATGATTTGTCACAGGAAGTTTTTGTCCGGGCATACTCAGGTATCGCTCATTATCGGGGAGATTGCACGCTCAAAACATGGCTGCTCACGATTACTAGAAATACGACGTTTACATACCGCAAATCCAGGTTTTTTCGCAGCAGTTTATGGGGAGAGACGTTAGCCCTGGATGTAGAAGAGGTGAGTTCCGATTTACGACAGATGAAGCCAGAAAAACGTATTTCCCATCCGTCTGCTGAAGTAGAGGTTATGCGTAAAGCACATGTACATGAAATCTGGACTATCGTACTGGCGCTACCTGAGAAGTTTCGTGAGATTCTTTTGCTGCATTTAAGGTATGAGCTTACAGCTGTGGAGATTGCAGAGATGCTACGTATCAGTCAAGGCACGGTGAAATCACGTTTATCCAGAGCCAAAAACAAGGTGCGAAAGCAGTATGAGGAGAGAAGCAGATGAAACATGAGGCTGATCAGTGGGAAAAGCAAATCCGTAAAGGGCCGTTTGCAGCGGCTCCTTTTACAGAAGAACACAAACATAAGGTGCTGCAGCAGGTGGAATGGATACGAACGGCGAGCAGTGAAGAGAAGAAAATCAATCCGTTACAGTCGGCATGGAGACGTTTGGGGCCCTCCGTACGATATCCAGATAGCGTTACTGATAAAACCACGAATATAGCTAATACATCAGTCATAAATACAGCACAAAATGTATCTAGTCATAGACGTCTTTCTAAAATGAGAAAAGGCATGTTTGCCGCAGGTATGAGTGCTGCACTGATTGCAGGCGGACTGTTTCTGTGGAATTGGGAGGATGGGGAGATCGCCAAGCCTCTCATGGAACAGCTTCATCCAGCCTCGGCTTTACTGTTTACCGATCACCTGAATGTGGATATACTCACCGATAAAATGAAAAAAAATATTGCGATCACGATGAGAGATGACTTGGGCAAACAACTTCGCATTAACAAGGTACAGGACCTGCCGGTGTCTGGCAGAATTTACGTGGAGGCAGGTCAAGAGAAGGAAGCAGATTACGCCCAGATCTGGCTGGATGCCAAGACAGGAAATCTACGTGAAGTGCAGATGAGGGCCGAGATGCAGGCGAGTAAGCTGGAGCATCGGTATTTACGTCAGATTCCGTCACTTCTGGAGAGCATGGGTATCAATCCAACGCTTACGCCTGAGTCTGTCAGAAGAACTGTAAACATGAAACAAGGGGAGAACGAGCCTACGACGTATACTACATCACCACTTGTGAATGAGACGGGGTATGGAGAGATTACATGGAAGCAGGATCAAGCCGTATATATAGCGGGAGAAATTAGTTCAGATAAAGTGTCGCGGGCCGCTTTGACAGATGCACAAAAGTCAGTCGCCAACTTTTCCGGGAAAACGAATTTAAAACTGCTCAGTATTCATCGAACGAAGGATACTGAGCTGGGTGAGAATACTATATTTTTCAGTTTTGATCAAGATTATTTAGTTCAGATGACAGAAGAACGAGAAGGGATGCGTTACATGATTAGAGATAGCCACCATTATGATCCGGAAATCAAAGATATCAAAGAGATGGAGGCTTATCATGAGAAACTATACAATATGGATGAGTCTCTACTGAGAGAAAAAGCAGGGCCGATCATTAAGAAAATATTCAACACCGATCTACATGCATACAAACTTCATCGAAAAGAAAATGCATTAGGAGTTGTAACTTTTGAATTGGAATCAGCAAAGGATATGTTTGAGGTGGAGTACAAGGATGACGGACGCATCACGATGATTTCCCGAGGGGCATTTTAAGGAGATCATGCATATTTTCATGCTACAATAAACTTCACAGTTCAATGTACGATAGGAGACTACGATGAAATATTTGGTGAGTTCATGCCTGGCAGGAGTGGCTTGTCGATACAACGGAACGGCGAGTCTGGATGAAAAGATTCAGGAGCTTGTGGAACAGGAGCAGGCCAAAATGGTATGTCCCGAGCTGCTTGGCGGATTCTCTACACCCCGGGAACCAGCCGAGATAGTTGGGGGCACAGGTGCCGATGTACTTGCGGGGAGGGCCAAGGTGATCGAGCAGGGGGGAGCAGATGTCACCGACTTGTACATCAAGGGAGCCTATCAGACCCTGGAATGGGCACGCAAGCTGGGGGTGAGCTGTGTTGTACTCAAGGAATTCAGTCCGTCCTGCGGTACAAAAATGATCTATGATGGTCACTTTGCCAATCAGAAGGTTGCCGGAGAAGGGGTAACAGCGGCTTTGCTTCGACAAGAGGGGTATCGTGTCATTTCTGAGCATGAGCTGATGGAGCAGCTACAGCAATTGTAATGGAATGACTAGTGATATGTTATAAAAAGGATGGGAATAAGCTATGTACCTGCAGAAATGCTTGTTTCTTCATATGAATTACTTTTAGTAACGAAGAAACAATAATATGCGTACTTCCTTAAACTGAATATAGATTCTACACTGATACCAGTTTTGTGATCATCAAAACGCTATGGACAGAAATTCTACTTAACAAGATAGAGAAAAGGACGTGGAGAGAAAATGGACGTTGCTGTACAAACGAAGAAAAAGGAAGAAATTTTGCAGGCATTTCAGTTCCGTCATGCGACGAAGATGTTTGATGCATCGCGTAAAATAACAGAAGAGGACTTCGCTTTTATTCTGGAAACAGGCCGGTTATCTCCAAGTTCTATCGGATTTGAGCCATGGAAGTTTCTGATTGTGCAAAACCCGGAGTTCCGTCAGCGTTTGTCCGAGGTATCCTCCGGTGCACAGAAGCAGCTGGCGACAGCCAGCCATTTTATCGTAATATTGGCACGTACGGATGCCAGCTACAACTCGCCTTATGCGGAATATATGCTGAAAGAGATCAAGGGCATGCCCGATGATGTATTTGAACTGACCAGTGCAGCTTTCGGCAAATTTCAGAACAATCAGGGCTTGCTGCAAAATGCTAAAACGTTACTGGACTGGGCTTCCAAGCAGACGTATATCGCTCTTGGCAACATGATGACTGCTGCGGCTCAGATTGGCATTGATTCATGTCCAATTGAGGGCTACAACTATGCCGAGGTGCATCGTATTCTGGAGGAAGCTGGGCTGCTGGAGAACGGTGCATGGGATGTCTCCGTTATGGCTGCTTTTGGTTATCGTGCGGCTGAGCCCCCGCGGGAGAAATCACGTAAGTCTATTGAACAGATTACACACTGGATTGAATAAGCATTAGAAAACGCAACACAGCTCTTGCTCGATGGGGGACAAGGGCTGTTTATGCGCCATAATTCTTCAATCTAAGAAGCAGTTGATAATACATAGATATCTATGTATAATGAAGTCATGTTAAAATACAACGCATTTGCAATGATTGCACGCATCAGAGATCACGTGAACAAACGCATTGTTCATGAACTTGAACAGCATGAAGTAACGGGGATTGTCCCTTCTCACGGAGACGTTCTGATGTTTCTGTACCGGGAAGAGACGTTATCCATCAAGATGCTGGCAGAACGCGTGCAGCGAACGCAGCCCACAGTTACGGTGCTTGTGAACAAGCTGGAGAAGCTGGGATATGTGGAACGCAGCAAGAGCGCTGATGACAGCAGAGTAACCATGATTCGTCTGACGGAACAAGGGAAGCGGCTGGAGCCGGTTTTCCGCGAAGTGTCGGATCAGATCAACCAGATCATCTATGCTGATCTGTCCGAAGAACAATCAGAGCAATTGGAGAAGTTGTTGTCCATGATTGTGAGACGGCTATAAGTTTATAACCGTCTTGCCAGCTCTTGCTTCTGATCTGATCTGTATTCTTTTGAACCAACTGTTGTTGTCCCTTGGTACTCAAAGTTTGGAAAGAGAAGAGCAGAAGGTGTTTTTTTGAACTTATACATAGATGTCTATGTATATTCAAATAGAGCTTGGCCAGATTTTCAGAAGATTTGTAGAACACAAAAAAATATTGGTGACTAATAAGGAGGAAAATGTTTATGAAACATCTTATCGTTTACGCACACCCGCGCACTGACAGCTTTAACAACGCTATCCTGAATACAGCAGTAACTGCTTTGGAGGCAGAAGGGCATGAGGTTGTTGTACGTGATCTGTATCAATTGGGATTCCAGCCCGTACTTACGGAGGCA
Organism: Paenibacillus barcinonensis; assembly: GCF_003217495.1. Lineage (GTDB taxonomy): Bacteria > Bacillota > Bacilli > Paenibacillales > Paenibacillaceae > Paenibacillus > Paenibacillus barcinonensis. Next base: position 5,491 of record NZ_QJSW01000036.1, read on the forward strand.
GATACAACATCTATGCGTGCAGGACAGACTCCGCAGGATATTGCAACAGAGCAACAGTATGTAACAGATGCGGATGCAATCACGTTTATTTATCCCATCTGGTGGACAGGTCTGCCAGCGATTTTGAAAGGATATGTAGACCGGGTGTTTGCTTACGGCTTCGCTTATGCATCAGGGGCAGCAGGGATTGAGAAGCTGTTGACCGGCAAAAAGGGTCTGATGATCAGCACACACGGAACACCGAAGGATGTGTATGATCAAGTCGGCATGACGAATGCACTGAAGCTGACTTCAGACACAGGCATCTTTGACTTTGTAGGCATTGAACCAGTGGATCATCTGCTATTCGGCGCCATTGGTTATCTGGATGCTGCTGCATATCAGGCGATGCTGGATGAAGTAAAACAAACGGTAACAACACGTTTCTAACATATGAGGTTGCACATATGAAGTATCCAGGCCGACTCTTGATGAGTCGGTTTGTTTATTTCTGGCGTTTGGCAAAAGGACAGAAAGAGGGTATAATCGAGCCATGGAACCTATACTCATATTCAAAGCATTATCTAATGAGACACGCAGACAGATTCTGCTGTGGCTGAAAAACCCGGAGCAGCACTTCTCACCGCTTGAGCTTTCCCAGCATCCGGATGGCGGAAAGAGCGGCATATGTGTGGGCACGATTCAACTGAAGGCCGGACTGGCTCAGTCTGTGATCTCCAGTTATTTGCTGACGATGCTCAAGGCAGGTCTCCTGCTATCAGAACGCAGAGGACAATGGACGTATTATCGCCGTAACGAGGAGACAATACAGGCGTTTGCGGAGTACGTGCGGCACGAGTTGTAAGCCGGATGCCGGAATGGAAGTCAGGATGCAAGGTTAGTAAACAGGAATTCCTTCCGGATGTGCACGGCTGTACTGTGTAATACCAGCGTATTTAACAGACCTCCATTGCTGTCAATGATAGGCGATGCATGTGCACGATCTGCTTTAGCCTTAGGAATAAGTTAATTTCTATCATTTAATATCTATTTATCTGGATATACGAAAATATAATTAAAGAGGAGCACAACTATACATGGCTACTGAACACCAACAAAACCAACAACAATATCAGCATAGAGAACATATCAATGACGTTAAGCTTTCGGTGCTTGACCTGGCACCGGTTGTCGTAGGCTCGACCCCTGCGGATGCCCTTCGCAACAGTCTGGAGCTGGCACAGCATGCGGAGCGCTGGGGGTACCATCGTTATTGGGTAGCTGAGCATCACAACATGCCTGGTATCGCTTCATCTGCAACGTCTGTGGTAATCGGACATCTGGCAGGTGGAACAAAGACCATTCGTGTAGGGTCCGGGGGGATTATGTTACCTAACCATGCGCCGCTTGTGATTGCGGAGCAGTTCGGTACGCTGGAATCACTCTACCCAGGCCGCATTGATCTGGGGCTTGGACGTGCACCAGGCAGTGATCGCCGCACATCACTGGCACTGCGTAAAGACCTGAACAGTGGCGAGGATTTTCCTGAGCTGCTGGCAGAACTGCGAGCATACTTTGATGCTTCGGCAACATCTTATCATGCACCTGTGCGGGCTGTACCTGGGGAAGGGCTAAGCATTCCGATCTATCTGCTGGGCTCCAGTGATTTCAGCGCTCGACTGGCAGGTCAGCTGGGATTGCCGTTTGCCTTTGCGAGCCATTTCTCGCCGGATTATACACGGATCGCAATGGACACATATCGCAGCAGCTTCCAGCCATCCGAGCATCTGAAGGAACCCTATGTGATCGCAGGGGTAAACGCCGTTGTGGCAGATACGGATGAAGAAGCAGCGTGGCTCGGAACAACGATGCAGCAGCAATTTTTGAATATTATTCGGGGTACAACAGGACTTGTACAGCCGCCAGCGGTAATGGATGGCAAGTGGACCGACCGCGAACAAGCGGCAGTGGCCCAGACTCTCAAGGCGGCCGTGAACGGATCACCGGAAAAGGTGCAGGGCCAGCTTGAATCCTTTATTCGCCAGACACAGGCGGATGAGTTGATTATTACGTCGATGATCTATGATCATCAGGCACGGCTGCATTCCTACGAGTTGATTGCGCAGCTTGCAGGAAACGCATAAGCACTTGCTAGGCAGTCAAATGCGAACAGCATCCGGCTGCAGACAGACGGTTCGTCTCCGAGGGAGGCGGGCCGTTTTTTATATACAGGAAAAATTTTCAAGAGATCGTTGTGAGGCAGGTTGCTGCTTTTGGGGTAAAATGACGGTACTTGCCGAATTTGAAACGTCGGGACAGGGTGAGACGTATATGTCATGTATGTTATACATATTTTGGCTGGAAATAGGCGCGTGTAGGTTTTATACTACTCGTCAGGCAGGAAGATGCCTTGTTAAGGCGTTTGTGAGCATCAAATGAAGAAAGTTACATATGAGAGAGGACGACAGCTTATGGAGCAACCTGAGCAACAACCACGTGTTTGGCCGGATCGGTTCAAACGATTTTTTCTTAACAATAAGTTTGTGCTGTTTCTGTTAATTTTGCTGCTGGTTGGACTGAACATTATGGTGCTGACCAAAGTATCATTTGTGTTTCACCCGTTTGCGGTGCTGATTAAAACGATTGTACTTCCGATTATTCTGGCGGGTATCCTCTACTACTTACTGAATCCGCTTGTGGATGTTATGGAAAAATGGAAAATCAAGCGCGGCTGGGGTGTGCTGATCCTGTACCTGATTATTCTGGGCATCCTTACGGTCGTTATTCTTGCGGTTATTCCGGTGCTGCGTAATCAGATCACAGGGCTGATTGAAAATTTCCCGTCTTACAGCAAGACGGTAACAGAACAATTTGAGCATCTTACTGGCGGCGAAATGTTCAACCAGGTCCAAAGCGCCATCAACCTGAACTGGCAGGATTATTGGGGATCGCTGTCGCAGCGGGCTACCGAGATTCTGGACACCACATGGACGAAGCTTGGCGGGTTCCTGGGTGCTTTTACGGAGACCGTATTATCCATTGTAACGGTACCGTTTATCCTGTTCTATCTGCTCAAAGACGGTAAGAAGCTGCCAAACAAAATTTTATCTTTTCTGCCGATCAAAAGTCGCACAGGTGCGATGAACGTGCTGCATGATATCAACCACCAGATCAGCTCATTTATTCGTGGACAGATTATCGTCAGCTTCTGTATCGGGGTGCTCCTGTACATCGGATATATGATTATCGGTCTGGACTATGCTCTGATTCTTGCGATTATTGCATCCTTTACCAGCGTTGTTCCTTATCTGGGGCCTGCGATTGCCATTACACCTGCGCTCATCGTTGCTCTCGTCACTTCACCAGTGATGCTGCTGAAGATGATTGCCGTATGGACGATCGTGCAGTTGATTGAAGGCAAGCTCATCTCGCCTCAGATTATGGGTAAAACACTCAAAATTCACCCGATCACCATTATCTTTGTCATTCTGACCTCAGGGAATTTGTTCGGGGTTGTGGGCGTGCTGCTGGCGGTGCCGGGATATGCCGTGCTTAAAGTGGTAGTATCCCATATCTTCAACCTGTTCAAGGACAGCTCGGGTCTGTATGATCCCAAAAATAATACGTTACTATAGTGAGTGAGGAGCTGCTTTTAAAGCTTTTAATAGCCTGTAAGGCTGTGTAAAACGGTTCCCTTACCATCAAAGAACCCCCGTCCATCGGCATGCCGAGAGACGGGGGTTCTTTGATGTGAACAGGCTGGCTGCTGCCTAGCCGTGTTTAATATGCTGGAGCGTTTGCAGGAAAATCTGCTCAATGTGAGCATCATCCAGAGAGTAGTACACGGTCTTGCCTTCCTTACGCCGTTTCACAATCCGCATATTGCGGAGAGAACGTAGCTGATGGGAGATGGCTGATTGACCCATGTCAAGGAGAACGGTCAGATCGTGTACACATAATTCCTTCTGTAACAGCGCATCAATAATACGAAGACGTGTTGGGTCACTAAATGCCTTGAACCAGTCGGCCATCTCGGAAGAGGTCTCCCGATCTATAAGAGAGGTGCGAATGGTTTGCACATCGGTTTCTGTACCTGAGCAGGCCTCATCGCATTCATGTGGAGCTTTAACCGGTTGTTCCATTCCTATCACCGCCTATGTTTAACAACTAATAGCTATATTATATCCAAAAAACGCCTAAAGCGAAATGATTACTATTAGCATATTCTGTATTCAAAATCAAGAGCATGTGTTGACACTCCCGATACAACGTGCATATAATAGGGTTAAATTAACATATGAATGATTGCTCATATATTGTAAAATACAAAATTATAGTAAAAAAGCTGTTTAACTTTTGACGGACTGCAAAGGGGAGAATTCACATGGGAACCGGACAGGAACAGGTGAAAAGGGAACTGCTGCTGGATGGACTGGATTGTGCAAACTGTGCACTCAAGATCGAAAATGGTGTGAGTAAAATCAAGGGCATTAGCGAATGCTCTGTTAATTTTGTGACCAAGACGTTATCCATGTACACGACATCGGATATGGATGAACAGGTAGTAGAGGAAGCAAAACGTAAGGTGCTGCGACTGGAGCCACATATTCGTATCTCGGAAAAAGGCCAGGGCAACTCTGGTCAAAGCAGCTGGGGAGGCACTTCCACCGTTAATCATAAAGGAGAGCAGGGGGCAGAGCAGCCTCATTCTGGAGCCCACCAGCATCACGGACATCAGCATATGGCTGGACACGCGCATACCCACGGCAGCCATGGACACGATTATGGACACGATCATGCTCATCACGACCATGCGCATCACAGTCACGCACACGGCGATGCGGAGAGCAGCGGTGCTCACGCAGGTCATTCGCATGAGCATGGTGCGGGGCAGACCAGAACGCTGCTGGCCCGCCTTGCTGCTGGCTCAGTGCTGCTGGCAGCAGCAATATGGTCACCGCTGGATGGTTGGGCGCAGCTTGGCCTCTATATACTGGCTTACGTGATTGCTGGTGGAGATATCGTGCTTCAGGCCTTCAAAAATATCATTCGTGGTCAGGTGTTTGACGAATACTTCCTGATGACGGTGGCTACGCTTGGCGCATTTGCGATTGGAGAGTACCCGGAAGGTGTTGCCGTTATGCTGTTCTATCAGCTTGGTGAGCTGTTCCAGGGCATGGCGGTAAATCGCTCACGCAAGTCCATTCAGTCCCTTATGGATATTCGTCCGGACTATGCGAACGTGCTAACAGGCGCTGGTGAGGAAACCCGCCGTGTCTCGCCGGATCAGGTTCGCATCGGGGATCGGATCATAGTGAAGGCTGGCGAACGGGTGCCGCTGGATGGTGTCGTAAAGGCAGGTCAGTCCATGGTGGATACGTCGGCCCTGACGGGGGAATCCGTCCCGCGAGAGCTGAAGCCTGGAAGTGATGCGCTCAGCGGTTTTGTAAATAAAAACGGCATGTTAACGATTGAGGTCACTAAAACCTTCGGTGAATCCACTGTATCCAAAATTCTCGACATGGTGCAGAATGCCAGCAGCCGCAAGGCGAAAACGGAACATTTTATTAGCAAATTCGCCCGGTATTATACGCCTGTGGTTGTCATTCTTGCGGCTCTTATTGCTTTGGTTCCCCCGCTGCTGCTGAACGGTGCAACGTTCGCCGACTGGATCTATCGTGCGCTTGTGTTTCTGGTGATCTCTTGCCCTTGTGCACTGGTTGTTTCCATTCCGCTGGGCTTCTTCGGCGGCATTGGTGCGGCTTCCCGGAACGGTATTCTGGTTAAAGGCAGTAACTATCTGGAGGCTTTGAATGACGTTAAAGTGGTGGTTTTCGACAAAACGGGTACCCTAACCAAAGGTGTTTTCAAGGTTACTGCTGTTCATTCCCAAGGTGCACATACAGAAGAGGAGTTAATGAGGCTGGCGGCGATTGCCGAAGCAAGCTCGAATCATCCCATTGCGGAGTCTATTCGTGCAGCCTGGGGCAAGGATATTCCTGTGCAGGACGCGGATGGATACGACGAGGTAGCTGGGCACGGGATCAAAGTTAATGTGAACGGACAGGAAGTGCTTGCAGGCAACGGTAAGCTGATGGAGCAGGCTGGAATTGCCTATACGATGCCGCAAACTGCGGGAACGGTCGTACATGTTGCTAAAGCCGGGATATATATCGGTCATATCATCATTGCAGATGAAGTGAAGCAGGATGCGGCAGTAGCCATCCAGGCACTCAAGCAGCTGGGCATTCGCAAAACCGTGATGCTCACGGGAGATGCGACGGCGGTCGGAGAAGCTGTCGGTCATCAGCTTGGTGTGGATGAGGTGTATGCCGAGTTGCTACCGCAGGATAAGGTGGAACGGCTGGAGCAGTTGGAGGTCAATAAAGGGCCTAAAGAAAAAATCGTATTTGTCGGCGATGGCATTAACGACACACCTGTATTGGCTCGTGCCGATGTCGGTGTAGCCATGGGTGGACTTGGTTCGGATGCGGCGATTGAAGCGGCAGATGTGGTCATTATGACCGATGAGCCGTCCAGACTCGCCAGTGCGATTCGCATTGCGAAGCGTACACGCCGCATTGTGTGGCAGAACATCGGATTTGCGCTCGGGGTAAAGGCAATTTTCCTGCTGCTCGGTGTATTCGGGATTGCAACGATGTGGGAGGCTGTATTCTCTGATGTTGGTGTTACGGTGCTTGCTGTGCTCAATGCAATGCGGGTTCTTCGGATCAAGGACGTTTAGGGCATGTCTTGAAACACCTACTGAGGTGCATCTTTTACCCCCTTTTCGCACCCTGCTACGTCACTTTCCCTTGACGTGCCCCGGCACGCCTGCGGGAAACTTCCTTGCTTGGAACAAAAATTCGGCAAAATCTGCTTTCTTCAGAGTTTTCAGACACGCCCTAAAATATGTGAAACGTGCCACACGGCTCTGCGTATATACGTAGAGCCGTTTTACTTTTTAATGGCTGGTGAATAATAGTGGTTGAACGTTAAAGAGAAGGGGCGAGCATGTTGGCAGGAGCAATGTTGGGCATTATATGCGGAGTATGTTATTTCATTTTGGGATTGATGGTGTATAAGAAGCCGCCAAAACAAATTAACGGAATATATGGATATCGGACCCCACGGGCAATGAGTCACCCCGCTTTATGGGAAGAAGCACAGCGGTATGGCTCAGCGCTGATGATGCAGTTTGGTTTTATCATTACCGCTTTTGGTGTGATTGGCTTCTGGCTTACCGATGTGCGGGCACTGGTGCTGAGTTTGATTGCAATCGTCTTTTATACGATCAGGCTGTTCACCCGGGTGGAAGGACGCTTGAAGCAAATGCAGCGGGAGATGGATAAGCAGGACAAGCAGGGCAGCGAGAGCGAAGGCGTGTAGAAATTCAAGAAATTTATAACCTCATCATCAAACGTAGAAACAAAGAGATCCGCTCAGGCGGGTCTTTTTCGTTTTCTTTGCTATTTTATAAGGTCCAACAGATGAAGGCACACTATTGGAGTCGAATCTTACGTTGACGTTAACGTTAATTCTATATATAATTATGTACATAATATTAATGACATATGAAAAGAGTTGAGACGTATGAGCTTGTACAAAATTGATGATGTTGCCAAAGCCTGCGGACTGACCAAACGCACCATTCGATATTATGAAGAGATTGGTGTCATGCCTTCACCTCAGCGGACAGATGGCGGTACGCGGCTGTATACCCAGGAGGACATCGACTATTTGAAAAAAGTAGTTCGGGCCAAGGAGGTGCTGGGCTTCTCGCTCCAGGAGCTTCATGCCTATATAGCTACCTCAGATGCGCTGAATGAGCAGCGCTTTGACTACCGGCAGACGACCGAGGTGAGGGAGCGGATCGAAAAGCTCAATCGGATGGAGGCGACGCTGGACGGTCAGCTGCAGCTGCTGGAGCAGAAGCTTCAGAGTATTCATGCCGTACAGCAGGAGCTGCAGGACCTGCGAGAGCGCGTTAGAACAGGCATTCAGACGCTACAGAGCCATGCTCGCCAGAACGATAAAAATGAACCGGGGGGGTGTATCTCACGGAATGAGTATTCAAATATGTAACTTTGGAGGAATCATTTTATGAAAAGGGAACCATCATTGCCTGACGAATTACCGTCATCTCGTGGAGGTCTGCTGTCCCAGCCACGTGCTGTCTGGGCTGTAGCCTTCGCCTGTATTATCTCGTTTATGGGACTTGGTCTGGTAGACCCGATCCTGCCAGCCATTGCAGATCAGCTGCATGCTTCCAAAAGTCAGGTGTCCTTGCTGTTTACGAGCTACAATGCGGTAACGGGAATTGCGATGCTGATCACGGGTGTAGTCTCCAGCCGAATTGGCGTGAAATGGACGTTGCTTAGCGGCATCTTGCTGATTATTGTATTTTCGTTCCTTGGCGGTACATCCGACACGGTTGGCGCACTGGTTGGTTATCGCGGGGGCTGGGGACTCGGGAACGCCTTGTTCATCGCCACCGCGCTATCAGCTATTGTTGGCTTGTCCACATCGGGGACGGCCAAAGCTATTATTTTATACGAAGCAGCACTGGGTCTAGGGATTGCCGTTGGTCCGCTGCTTGGCGGCGAGCTGGGCTCGATCTCCTGGCGTGGTCCATTCTACGGGGTTGCCGCGCTGATGGCGATGGCGTTTATCAGTATCCTGTTCATGCTGCCCAAAATCGCTAAGCCGAAAACGCGCAGCACGTTGTCCGATCCGTTCAAAGCGCTCGGTTACCCTTCACTGAAAACGTTGGCGATTACCGCCTTTCTGTATAACTTTGGTTTCTTTACCTTGATGGCGTATTCGCCTTATGTCATGAAACTCGACGAGCATGGTCTCGGCTATGTTTTCTTCGGATGGGGCCTGATGCTGGCGATTACGTCTGTTTTTGTAGCACCGAAGCTGCAGCGCCGGTTTGGTTCAGTACCATCCATGAGTGTCATGCTGACGTTGTTCGCAATTGACCTGCTGGTGATGGCTGCAGGTACGGTGATGGGATCATCGGTGACGGTTATCGTTGCGGTTATTGTGGCAGGGATTTTCCTCGGCATTAACAATACCCTGATTACAACAGCGGTCATGGAGGCTGCTCCAGTGGAGCGTTCCGTGGCATCTGCGGCGTACAGTTTTGTACGCTTTATGGGTGGTGCGCTGGCGCCATGGCTTGCAGGGAAACTGTCTGAATGGTTTTTGCCGGAAACGCCGTTTTATTTCGGAGCACTGATGGTGCTGATTGGTGTTGCTGTATTGCTGATGCGTCGTCGTCACCTGAAGGATATTGATGTGTCTATAACAGCTCATTGATAACTAATGCTCTAACTCAAAAATGACGTGCTCATGAACAGACTGGAGGAAGTAAGATGCTGAAACGGTTATTGGTAGCTATAAGTAATCAGGGGCTACGAAGGCTAACGTTCTGAGCTTTCCTCTGCATCGTTAGCGTGGAAATGCGCCTACTATCCAGCTCTCATTCTCCAGTATGGAGTAGCTTATTCACGTTCTTTTGTGTCACGTGTTGGGTGGATGTGGCCGAAATGGTGTATAACTAGAGTAGGCGTTACAAAGGGATCGCAGGAATAGGAATGGAGGATGCAGCTTATGAAAAAACAACATCTGTTTATCGGCGGCAAGCACACCGAATCAACACAATATACAACACTACAGGCTCCGTATTCCGGTGAGACGCTGGCAGAGGTGGCTTCTGCCTCGGCAGAGGAGACCGAGGCAGCTATTGCGGCAGCTGTACAGGCTCGCCGCACGATGCGTCAGATGCCTGCGCATCAGCGTGCGGAGCTGCTGTACAAGCTGTCAACCATGCTGGAGGAACGCAAAGAAGAGGCGGCTCGTATCGTTGCACTGGAGGCAGCGAAGCCGATCACTGCGGCGAGAGCCGAGATCGACCGTACGATCGAGACGTACCGTTTTGCCGCTGAAGAAGCGAAACAGCTTACTGGAGAGACAGTCCCGATGGATGCAGCCAAAGGCGGCGAGGGCCGAATCGGTTATACCATGCGTCAGCCGCTCGGAGTCATCGGTGCGATTACACCTTTTAATTTTCCTATGAACCTGGTAGCACACAAGGTTGGACCCGCGCTGGCTGCCGGGAATACGATTGTACTGAAGCCTGCGGAGCAGACACCGCTGTCTGCATACTATATTGCCAGCCTGCTTCAAGAGGCCGGGCTGCCTGATGGAGCGCTGAACGTGGTGAGCGGTGATGGCAAAACAATTGGTGATGTGCTCGTCGAGCATCCCGATGTGGCTTATATCACGTTTACGGGCAGTCCCGCAGTGGGTAAGAGTATCCGCAGCAAGGCAGGACTCAAACGTGTAACGCTGGAGCTTGGCTCCAATGCAGCGGTGATTATCGACAAGGACGCCGATTTGCACAAGGTGATTCCGCGTTGTGTCACAGGTGCTTTTACGTATCAAGGTCAAGTATGTATATCTCTGCAACGTATCTATGTGCATCAGGATATTGCCCAGCCATTTATAGAGCGTTTTGTTGAAGCGGCCAAACAGGTGGTCATCGGTGATCCGATGAATGAGGATACGGCTGTCTCGGCCCTCATTACGTCCAAGGATGTACAGCGTACCTTGGAGTGGATTGAAGAAGCGAAGCAGGCGGATGCAACGCTGGCGTCAGGCGGTGAGGCTGAAGGGGGCATTCTGCGTCCAACCGTGCTGGTGAACGTTCCGCATGATGCCAGGGTCTCCTGTCAGGAGGTGTTTGCACCGATTGTAATCATTAATCCCGTGGCTTCCGTGGACGAGGGGATACAGCATGTCAATGACTCCATCTACGGACTTCAGGCAGGAGTATTCACCAATGACCTACAAACTGCGCTTCGGGCGGTGGATGAGATTGAAGCAGGCGGTGTCATGATTAATGATATTCCAACATTCCGTGTGGATCATATGCCATATGGCGGTGTGAAGCAGAGCGGCATCGGGCGTGAAGGTGTGAAGTATGCAACGGAAGAGATGACCGAGCTGAAGTTTGTCATGTTTAACAGAAACTAGGCTTGTACTTCGGTGACATGCAATATTAACGTATGTTATACAAGTTGGAGCATAGCCTCTAACCATATATTCCCGTAAATCCTGTACCTGTCTCATGGGTACGGGATTTTGGCGTACAGCCCATGATTGGCAGATTGAACGATGACGTACCTCAAAGTTGTTGCAATTGTTGCAAAAAATACATAATATTCTTCGCTAGCTTCGGGTTCACTTGGAGTGAGAAGGGTATTATTTAGGTAACCAGCAGGGTCAAGTTGAATACAATTCAATCCTTTAAATAGAATGCAGTAACAAAACCGCAGGTAAATCACAATATTACAGCATACACAGCCCATACACAGAATCTAAGGAGCGCATAGCCCATGCAGGAGGTGATAACATGGCGTATTCAATGACCGATGTATCCGGCATGTCCGGTGTGAGCTTGAGCGAGTTAAGCCATTATGCGGAACTGGGGCTGCTTCAACCTGCTTTTCGCGGACTGGATGAGGACATGTATTATGAAAAAAGGGAGCTGCTGAAGCTTCAGCAAATTTTGTTCTGCAAGGAAGCGGGTGTGCCGGAGAAAGAGATCGGCCCTATGCTCAAGGAAGCCCCTGTGGAAATTATGCATGTGATGCAGCAGCATCGTATGCAGCTGCTGGAGGAGGCGCTGCGCCTGCATGGTCTGATTCAGACGCTGGACAAAACGGTCTCTTATCTGCAAGGAGAGCAGGAGATCGAAGCACAAGAGCTGTATAAAGGCTTTATAGAGCATACAAATTATCCTTCGCTGCCGGAGGCTGGTCAGACAACGCATTCTCTTGAACCGACGCCGGACTATGATCTGACTTCCGAGGGGCTGGAGCTGAAATCCAAACAGGATTTTCTGAACTCCCAGGCCCGAATTGATCAGATTCATCTGGATCTGAAGAAGGCGATGGAGCTTGATCTCGCTCCGGGCAGCCCTGAAGTGCAGCAGATTATTGGGAGACATCTCGAATGGATCAAGGGTTACTACACCCCTACACCTGAGATTTATAGGGATCTGGCTGATCTGTACGTGGAGCATCATGATTTCCGCAGCATGTATGACAATTATCATCCCAGACTGGCTGAGTATCTGCGAGAGGGAATGATTATTAAAGCGGCACATGATCTGTCTTAAAAGCGCACATGATCTCTTCTAGGTGCATAAAGTAACATGGGCGGGCAAGAAAACATCGGTATGAACATAGCAACAAAAAGCGCAGACCTCCTGAAGTGGCTGCGCTTTTTGTTCATTACATATAAGTATCACCCGCATTGCGGGGATAGGACACGAGTACGAGTCCTTCTGTTGGAATACATCATAGCGAATGATAGATGGATTAAACGGAGTTCAACTGCTCCGTAAGCAGGCTAACTGCTTTTTCCAGGAAGATGCGGTCTTCATCGTCAAAACGGCTTTTGATCGGACTGTCGATATCGAGCACTCCGTATAATTGCCCGTCTTTAATAATTGGAACAACAATCTCACTATTGGATGCAGCATCACAAGCGATATGACCTGGGAAATCATGCACATCATCCACAACAAGGGTGCGCCTTTCCGCAGCAGATGTGCCGCATACTCCGCGTCCAAGCGGAATTCGGATGCAGGCAGGCAATCCCTGGAATGGTCCGAGGACCAGTTCTTTTCCATCATACAGATAGAATCCGACCCAGTTGGTGTCGGTTAGAAATACGTTGAGCAGCGCAGCAGCGTTCGCCAGATTGGCAATCGCACTAGGTTCATCGCGGATCAGAGCACTTAACTGTCCCAGGACGGCGGTGTGCTGCTCGCTTCGTGTTCCTTCATAAGAAACAGCTTGAAACATGGTGAATCACCCTCCCGAGCAAAAATGGTACTTATTTTCAAGATAGTGCAGTAGATGCGGTTAGTCAAGCGGAATGATTTTGGAAAGAGATGACAGGAGGCGGCAGTCACCGATGTACACTCCTGTTTCTCATCTTCTGTCACGGGGTAATTACTTAGCAACCAAGAAGGGCTACAACCCGGGAAGGAGCTTAGCTTATGCATGCAGAAGTACAGAACCTATTTGTACGAATTCATCTTCTATATTTGGCCCAACATGAGGATTTGACCGTAAGCGATGCGTTGCCCAAGTTAGAAGAGCGGGGATACCGCGTTGGCGAGCGTGAAATCAAGCAGGAGCTAGAACATCTGACACAGGAGAATTTTCTGACTGCCCACGGAGATCAGTGGAGCCTGACCGGGACAGGCATCGAGGAGTATAAGGAAATCCTGGCTGTGCTTGGACGAGTTAGCGAGGAACTGCTTGCGGACAGCAAGAAGGCCTCTCCGGCCTAATGCCGCACCAGATTAAACGTATATCAAAACCGGGAGCCAATGCGCCCGGTTTTTTGATATGATTGGATATGACGACAGATGTCAGAGTGAACAGTTGCCAATTGGTGCAGGTTATGGTTAGATGGCTAATGAATCCTATGGTCTGCAAGAGAAGAATCGGATCGGAGTGTCAGTTGATGTATAAATGTAAAGGAAGAATTCCCGAGCTTGAGACAGCACGGCTGCGTTTGCGCAAAATGCGCCGCAGAGATGCTGCCCAGATGTTCGTGCACTGGTCTGACCGGGAAGTAACGCGATATATGAATCTCGCGCCAATGCTCGGTACCAGCGAGGCTGCTGATATGATTGCGCTGCTCAACCATATGGCGGGAGAAGAAGATGCCCTTCGGTGGGGCATCGAGCTGAAGGATACGGGCAAACTGATTGGAAGCTGCGGGTTCAATACCTGGCAGCTGGAAGGCGCATTCCGTGGTGAGATCGGATATGAGCTTGGGCGTGATTACTGGAGGTATGGCTATATGTCCGAGGCATTCACAGCGCTGCTGCCTTTCGGTTATGAGACGATGGGGCTGAACCGGATCGAAGCTCTCGTGGACCCGCGCAATGCAGCTTCAGGTTCGTTCCTGACCAGTCAGGGCTTCACCCGCGAGGGCTTGCTGCGTCAGGTACAGCATACGTCTACAGGATACAAGGACATGGTGATGTATTCCCTGTTATATGATGAGTTTCTTCGTAATAAAAGAAGGCAGTAAGTGATATATCATTTATTTTGAGATTACACAGTAACGAAGAAACAGAACAAAGCTGGAGAAGTGGAACGTTCACCTAAAAGCTTTCGGCACGAAAGCTACATCGGAAGCATAGGCTTATCACCGGATTTCTCCTTACAAATAGAGATGAAAAAATCTGGGGATAACTGTGATCGAAAGCTTGTTCTGTGTTCGGAGTAGAAAGTTAAATCTACTTTTAATTAGATATAGAAGATCAAAGAGAGAAGGGTTTAAGTGAATACATCAGGAGGCTTGAAGCGCAGTTTTATTTTGGCTGGTTTGCTGCTGGCAACGTTTCTATCCGCCATTGAAGGTACGGTTATCGGTCCAGCGGGCCCGACCATTGTCAGTGAGCTGGGGAGTGTGCAGCTGCTGAGCTGGATATTCACCGCATATCTGCTCACGATGGCGGTCAGCACGCCGATTTTTGGCAAGATCAGTGACCTGTATGGACGTAAACCGGTTTTCCTCATCGGCTGTGCCTTGTTTTTGCTGGGCTCACTCCTGTGCTGTCTGGCACAGAATATGGAGCAATTGATTATCTATCGTGCTATCCAGGGGATTGGTGCGGGAGCGGTAGTGCCTGTGACGTTTACCATTATCGGAGATATTTACCGCATTGAGGAGCGAGGCAGAATCCAGGGCTGGATCAGCTCGGTATGGGGCATTTCGTCTCTCGTTGGGCCGCTGCTTGGCGGTTATTTTGTGGACAACCTCGGCTGGCAGTGGATTTTCGGATTCAACGTACCCTTTGGCTTGCTTGCCATGTGGTTTGTATTCCGTTATTTGAAGGAGGATATCTCACCGCGCACCGCTAAAATCGACTATATGGGGGCGCTGACCTTTACTGTCGGCATCACTGCCTTGCTTTTTGTTTTGTCGGCGGGCGGGCAGTATTATGCCTGGAGCTCTCCGTTAATTATAGGACTTAGCGTCGTTGCGGTGTTGTTCATGGTTCTGTTTTTTGTCGTGGAAAAAAGAGCTCAGGCCCCGATGGTTCCCCTCCATCTGTTCCGCATCCGGGACATCCGGGTGGCGAATATCGCCGGCCTGCTGACCAGCACTTTGATGATCGGCTTAACCAGCTATCTGCCGCTGTGGGTGCAGGGGGTTCGCGGAGGCAATGCAACCGAATCCGGGCTGCTGCTCGCGCCGATGTCGGTCGGCTGGCTGATCGGCAGCGTGCTGGCGGGCCGTCTGCTGCTCAAGATTGGATCACGCATGACCTCGTTAATCGGACTTACCGGCATTGCTGTCGGTTCGGGCGGATTGTTCCTGGTGGGAGGGACATCTCCACAGGCCGTGCTGTTTATTCTGACCTTTATTTACGGTCTTGGCTTCGGCTTTGCCTTCACGATATTTACGATTATTGCCCAGTCTTCAGTAGGATATAAAGAGCGTGGCTCCTCTACCGCACTGCATACGTTCATGCGTACACTTGGACAGACAATAGGAGCGGCGGCATTCGGAACGTGGCTTAATTATCGCATCTCGGCACTGTCGAGTGAACAAAATCTGGCGGCGGCGGGCATCTCGGAACGCGATCTGAACGACCTGCTTGCGCCTCATTCGGATGCGGTATTATCGGACGAGAAGTGGGCGCTGCTTCGCAGTGTGCTGGAGGGCAGCCTGCACTCCTTGTTCGTCATTATGTTTGTTATTGCAATCGTTTCGTGGTTCACGACCATGGCCTTGCGCAAGCAGCTAATCATTCCCGAGGATGCCGATGCAACGCCGAAGGTGGAGGCGGTAAGGAAGTAGTGTGTCAGAATTCATAGGGTTTAAAAAAGAAATTGAAAAAACCGGATTACCCTGATCAGGGCCAATCCGGTTTTTTGGTGCTTTGCTGCATGACTTATGCTGCTGTACTTATACAAAAAGATATGCGAGCTTAGGCTGCCCTTAGCCGTTCGCAGACAAGCTGTCTGCACCATGTGCCAGTTTGCCCAGCAGCTCGGACAGCAACTCCTTGTCCTCTTCACTCAGGCCGCTGACGGCGCGATCAATCTTGGTGGCATAGCCTGGGTAGATTTCATCCATCGTACGCTGACCTTCCTCAGTCAGCTCGACAAAAATGATGCGTCGGTCCTGTGGGCAATGCTTGCGACGAAGCAGCCCCTTTTGCTCCAGCTTGTCAATGACATAAGTGACGTTTCCACTTTGTAGCAGCAACTGGGCACCTACCTGCTGAATTGGCTGCGCTCCTTTCATATATAACACTTCGAGCACTCCATACGCAGTTGGATTGAAACCATGAATTTTACTTCCAGATACAGCGTGTTCATTCACACTTTTGAACGTTTGGGCCAAGGTGCGGTACAGATGAAGTGAACGTTCGGTCCCGATTTCTTGTAATTCCAGCATGCTGATCCCGCCTTTCAGTGTATTTATATAAGTTGATGTGATGGAAAAGGTTCTCTTGGATCGTTCCTGTACAAGATCAGATCAACTTATATGAGTTGGATCGTATCGTTTGACGGTGCAGACACCGTCTTGAATCTATTGTAGACCTCTGTTTCAGCGAAAAACATGCGATATGTCACAAGATTTGCATTTTTAGCATTTAAAATTTGATCATTCATCCTGTTTTTTGATACATAGGGTCATAATTGAACAACTCTATTGATTGAGTACAGCTCATAAGCATAAATCATCCTGCGGGTTCCCCATGATCTACGTCCCGGGCATGAGGTTCAACAAGCAAATCTTGTATACAATCATGTTCATATTAGATATTTGGAAATGACGGAGGAGAAGCGAGATGAGTAGCAAACATGCAATGGATATGCAGGGTTCACTGAAACAAAACCGTGCATTCGTAACACTGATGGTTTCACAAGCTATATCCAACCTGGGGGATTGGCTGCATCTGCTGGCGATTTTTACACTGGTCGGTTTGCGCTGGAATGCAACACCGTGGGAGATTACTTTTGTGACGTTATCTGCGGCACTGCCGATTTTGCTCACGGGTCCTTTTGCAGGTACGCTGGCGGATCGCTTGAACCGAAAATGGCTGATGATTACCGCCGATGGGGTGCGGATTATCATTGTAGGTGCATTCATTTTTGCCGATCAAATCTGGCATGTCTATGTACTGCTTATTCTGAAATCCTTATTCGATGTGGTGTTCTCTCCGGCGAAGAACGGCAAGCTGAAAGAGATTGTGCCGCATCACCAGCTTGCCCAGGCGGTGTCCATAAGCTCTGTCATCGAACAGATGTCCAAAATCATCGGTCCGGCGCTGGGCGGCCTGCTGGTCGCGGCATTTGGTGTTACCTGGTGTTTTGTGCTGGATGCAACGTCTTTTCTGATCTCAGGCATCATTTTATTATGGATTCCCGGATATCGGGTGATCCAACAGGCAAGTTCCGACGTAACAGGAGTAGAGGAACAGACAGCATCATCTTTACGAGGTAAACCATCCTTCTGGAAAGAAACACTGGAGGGCATTCGGATGCTCGCTGCTCTTCCTCACGTCGGAACGTCACTTCTTTTGTTGGCCGCTGCGATTCTGTTTCTGCAATTTGCCGATTCTCAGACTATAGTGTTATTCAGGCAGCTTCCGGGTGTTTCGGGTGATCTGCTTGGCTGGTGCGTTGCAGCAAGTGGTGTTGGAACGTTGCTCGCCGCAGTGAGTGTGAGAAAGTGGAGATCAGCAGGCCACGGTTTGAAAATGGGTCTGGGCACCGCCGTTACAGGTCTGGTCATCGGTACGGCTGGTGTTGTCGTTAGCCTATGGCCTTCGGCAGGACTTGGCGCACACCTGCTGCTTATCTCGCTGTTTGCTTTGGCAGGTGTCGGAATCGGGTTTGCCATAGTGCCTTTTCAGATTCTATTGCAGGAGCAAACCCCTGAGTCGATGACGGGCAGAGTGTTTGGAACCGTGGGCAGCGTGATGACAACAAGCAATATTTTTGGCCCTGTGGTCGGCGGATTGCTTGTTACTTCCTTCGGCGTTATTCCGGCGTTTGTAAGCTCGGGAATTCTGCTGACACTGCTGGGTGTTCTGTATTTATTCAAGCCTAGAGGCAAGCACCTGCCTGTGGAGGAAGTCGTTACGTCAAAGACCGCGATATCTGGAGAGGCGTTGTAGGTGTTATTTTAGCAAGTGAAGTATTCATGTGATAAAAAAATCGAATGTAAGCCAATTTTACTAAAAAACGTTTAAAAGCAAATCTTCACGTTTAATGAGGAGCAGGCAGAAGTCCTTGTAACCCAATGGATTTTATGGGGAAAACGCATGCCTTTGTCCACTAACGCGAGACGCGGAAAGGGGGTGAAGCAACTTGAGCTTCAAGGTCAAAATTCCCAGGTCAATCACTCGTCTGGCAAGTATTCCATTAGCCATTCTGGCAGGAGCCTTGGTCATGGGCATAGGTTCATCGCATGTATATGCAGATGATGCTCAGGATCAGGTTCGTTCGAGTAAAACGACCAGCGGTTTGTCCCTGAACTTGTTTTCAAGAGATGAAGATGGCGGATTGAATCTGACTCCATCCGTATCGCTATCCACACCGTTGCTCGATGTTGAGGTTCCTTCGATCCAAACGAACGCATCTACAAGCAAGTTAAGTGTATCTGAGCTGCAGGTAGATACGCCGCTTGGATCGGCAGGAACATCCAGTTTGGATATTAATGCAAAACAGGGGACCGTTGATCTACCTGCTGTAAAGGCAGACACACCAGTTATTCGAGCAGAGGTGTCCGGCAGTCAGGTGAATCTTAACGAAGGAACAGCATCCTTGCCAGGAATTACGGCCGAGGTTCCAGAGGTCATTAAAGCAGAGACGTCGGCTGTACAAACTAACCTGCGGCAAGGCAGGGCTGAACTGCCCTCCGTTAAGCTAGAGGTTCCTCAAGTGACATCCGTAGAAGTGTCTTCAACAGGTGTCAATCTAAGTGACAGCAAGGTACAGCTTCCAGCAGTGAAAGCAAACGTACCTGTTGCTAAGGTCAAGGTTAATCTTAACCCTCGTAAGGAGACGGTTGAGCTGCCAGTGGTCAATCCGGCACAGCCAGAGAAACAGGCAAATCTGTCTGTTGTACAGGTGTCGGAGAATAAGACACCGCCTGCAAGCAAAGCTGCCGGGAACAAGGCGGCGGCTGGTGTGCAGGATGCACCGGGAACAATTACACGAACTCCTGTCTCACAGGCTGTGCCCGTGACGCAGGATAGTCCGAACAAGCCTGCGATGGAAAAGGCGGATCAAGACTGGATTCAAGGCAAGCTACCATCAGTTGCGAGCATAGATTCATCGAAGGCAGATGCCGATCAGACGTTGCCTGATGAGCAGGATCAATCCGCTAATCCGTGGCAACCGCGTACAGAACGAGCAGGTAACAGCCCCGTTGTGGCGATTGCTCCTTCAGCAGTAAGTACCTCTACGGGTACAAGCTCGGGCTCGTCCGGCGTAACGGGAGGCGGGGCATCCGCTCCGGCTGTGGCATTGCCTGCGGCGATATCGAGTCTGATGTTGCCGGGTGATCCTTTTGCTTTTGATATGGAACGCTTGGACGGGTTCAGCCAGTGGTCGCAAGCACCGCCAGGTCAGCCGCCCAAATATACCTCTTTCTCTCAGACAACAATGGCGTAATTCAACCAAAAATGAGAAGGAGTGTATATTATCATGAAAAAAGTGAATCGTTGGGTAAAATTGTCGGTATTGTCGGGTGCGCTGGTGGCTGGATTACTGGGAGCTTCACAGGCCACTTATGCAGATAGCTACAGCAGCAATAGCAATGGTAATCTTGATTTGAATGCAGGCTTGCGTCTGGAGCTAGGCTCCATACTGTCAGGACAACGTGACGCTGGTTACGGCAATGCTGGCAGCTATGGAGGCTCCTCCAGTGCGACTGGAGCATTGAATCTGGATTTAGGGCTTAATGCTGGTGTATCCGCTGAGAATATGAGCCGCTACAATAACCAATCCTCGGAGGTTACAACGGAGCGTAGTAGCTCCGGCAGTCTAGGCCTTGGCCTGAATGCAAATGTATCCGGGGAAGCTGCAACGATGAACGAGTATTCACAAGACGCTAAGGAGCGTAATGCGAGCAGCAGCTATGCAAGCGAAAGCCGCGGAATGCTTGATCTCGGTCTGAACGCGAAAGCGGAAGGCGAGAGTGCAACGATGGCTCAGTCCGAGCGCACAAGTAACGTGAAGGACCGTGAGCGTAATGCGAGCAGCAGCAATGCAAGCGAAAGCCGCGGAATGCTTGATCTCGGTCTGAACGCGAAAACGGAAGGCGAGAGTGCAACGATGGCTCAGTCCGAGCGCACAAGTAACGTGAAGGACCGTGAGCGTAATGCGAGCAGCAGCAATGCNNNCGGTCTGAACGCGAAAACGGAAGGCGAGAGTGCAACGATGGCTCAGTCCGAGCGCACAAGTAACGTGAAGGACCGTGAGCGTAATGCGAGCAGCAGCAATGCAAGCGAAAGCCGTGGTATGCTTGATCTTGGTCTGAACGCGAAAGCGGAAGGCGAGAGTGCAATCTCCACCATGGTGGAGAGCAATCGTTAATATAAGTTTTTACGGTACAAGCAAGAAGCAGGGGCTCCGGAACCCCTGCTTCTTTTTTTAGTTTTCTAGCTATATATGATGAGTGGAAAAAGAAATGAGGGCATGTCTGGCACCTGGTGAACTGTATCTTTTACCGCCTTGACGTTATTTGCTCAAATTGATCAAACATAAGAAGACAAACTGCTTTACAATAACTATAGAGCACCAATGTAAAATATGATCGTAACAGGAGTGTGGGATATGAATGCCTTCGATAATACAGAAAAAGCTTTACCCGATTCTATTCTGAACGTACATATTCGCGAAGCGGGTTACATACCGGGACAGTCTACGATCCGCAATATTCGGATGCAAGTGGCACCGGGAGAGCTGGTAGGCATTATCGGACCCAACGGTGCCGGGAAAAGTACAACCATCAAAACACTGCTCGGTCTGCTGGAGCATGCCGATTACGATGTAACCATTGGCGGGGAAGGGCGATACGCCTATATTCCCGAGCAACCTGTTTTTTACGAATACATGACGTTGTGGGAACATCTTGATCTGGCCGCCGCTGCTTATGGGATAGAAGAGGAGATATTTACGGCGAGAGCGGAGGAACTGTTGTTTCAATTTGGTATGGATCATGTGCGTGATGATCTGCCTGCCAGTTTTTCCAAGGGGATGCGTCAGAAAATGATGCTGATGATTGGCTTCTTATCCTCGCCGGATATCTATATTGTGGACGAGCCGTTTATTGGCCTGGACCCGCGTGCAACGAAGGATTTTTTGAAATTGCTCGATGATGAACGGCGTCGCGGAGCAGGAGTATTGATGTCCACGCATGTACTTGATACGGCTGAACGTATCTGTGACCGATTCATTTTGATTGCTTCCGGCCGATCGGCTGCGGAAGGAACGTTGGATGAGATTCGTGCTGCTGCGGGTATGCCGGAAGCATCGCTGTTTGACTGTTTTGATACGCTGACATCGGAACGATAGGAGGATGCTGATGATGGAGCACAAACGTTATACGCCTCAACTCTTATACCAAAGAAGACATAAAGAGCATATAAGAGAACAGTGGCGCAATGTTAAGTTTGTGGTGGATTGGACGGTATGGTTATATCTGCTTATTCCGGGTCTTCTGTATTTTGCCGGCTGGTACACCAGTCTGTGGACCAAGTCTTTGCCAGCGTGGGCAGCAGGGCTGCCATTGCCTTTTCTCACGGTCATCCTTGAATTGGTAATGCTGACGGGTGGCGTTCTGCTTTTTGTGGAGGAAGCCGATGTGCTGTTTTTGAAATCCAGATCGCTATGGATGCGAACACTGATGAAGCGTGGACTTCTGCGGGTGCTTTGGTTACAACTGGGGAAAATGATGCTCATCACTGCGCTTGTCGCCCCATTGCTTGTTCGTGTGTATGAGATGTCTATATACCAGATTGTGTTAACGAGTATCTGGTTGGGAGTCGCAGCATCCTTTCAGGTTATAGCTATACATATGATTAAGGTTCGACATACAGGCTGGCGGCGCTGGCTATTCATGGCCTTGCTTGTAATTTCTACGGGATGGATGACTGTTCGCACATCAACGTGGATGCTTGGAGAGGCGTGGAAAATCGTTTTGAGTATAACGGTTGTTTCGCTGATGCTCGTCACTATAATGAAGCTGCGCTTGCTTATGAAGGGCACATTTGAAGGAGATGTTCGTGAGGATCTGCGCAGCAGGCTAAGATTGACCGCCCTTATGTTGAGTCAAGCCGTGAGTAAACCCAAGCCCCAGAAGACACACACGATTGTTTTTCGCAAATCACGACCCTTATTTCGTAAACGCTCCATACCGAACCGGACGGCGGAGATCGGATTTAAAGCGTTTTTCCGCAATTCGGCTACGCTGAAACTTTACTTTCAGTTAAGTGGTCTGTCGTTAGCAGCGGTTGCTCTACCACCGTTTCCAGTGAATATGATCGTATGTGGACTATTGATCTTTATGCTCACCTTGATGCTGTATCGCTCCTGGGATGGTTTGGCGACCTCGGAGTATATGAAGCTTGTGATCAATTATGATTCGGATGCGCTGCATGTGGCAGGGTTAGTTATGGTGCGAATGTTATTGTTCCCACTCGTTACATTGATGGGGTATGTCATGGGAGTGACTTGGCTGGGCTGGCTTGCCGGTTTTATGACTGCTGTGGGTACGTTAGCATTTGCATATGTCGTCGTGTCTGTTACAGGCTGGGTCAGACAGATTCGCACAGAGTAATATCGCACCCAAGCAGAACCCTTTATCGCTAGTAGTTGTAAGGAATTCATGGACTGAAGCATATCACGCCGATTTACTGCCCATGCTATAGAAGACGAGCTTAGTGAATCCAATATAACTTATATCATCCGAATCCTGTGATGTATTGTGGAATAGAGGAAGCCTGATCGAATGGATGAACGATGGTTTGAGTGATTGGATGAATGGGCGAGATGAGAAATTTTATAGTGAGGAGGAGTGGCCTGTGATGGACAACAGTGAGCTTCAAGTGCATTTTTCTGATCCTTCAGCACTGCTTGCGGCAAAAGCAACCTTGGAAGAGTTAGGCTATAAGCCATATCAGTCTGCACCGCTTGAATTATACATCCCGACAGATCGGCAGGACCCGCAATCTGCAGTTGAAATTGTTCAGTCGCATGGCGGAAGTGCGGTTTTTGCTTCTTCTGCAGAGGAAATAGACCTGTTTCAAAATGTATCCATTCCAGCGCATTTGGTAAATGAGGATTGGAACGAGGGCTATCTAAGCGGCAAAAATCAAACAATCAATGTCGGCCAGGGTGAGCGTAACTATAGCGATGATCCTGTTTATGACGACTCCGCTGATGGATTTTCGGGTAGCGTCAAGGCTTGAGGAAGAACTGTATAGCAATTCGCAAGGGCAGCAGCAGTAACTCAACGTAGAGCTGCAAAAATGACACAGCAATAGGCATCCCGTTCATGACAATGAAATGTGGGATGCCTATTTTTGACGAAAACGTATGATAGGGGTTAAAGATGTATCATTGGGTTAGCCCGGCGCTGTGTCCGGTGATTTTTAACTTCTTAACGATCTCAGAGAACGCTATTTGCTTCATTTTGAGGTGTTTTGAAATGTAACGATCTCCAGAGATGTTATTTTAGCGGAAATGGCTCATTTTGCGCTGAAAAAGCCGTTTGTAATTCAAATAGCGTTCCTGGAGATCGTTACAATGTAACCGAGGTAAAATTCAGCTAGATAAGGCTTGTGGAGATCGTTAGCGCACAGCACAGGCAAACTCGCCCGGCTCACACCGAGCATATCACGCATCCACCGTTGAGCTCTGGTACGAACCGAGCATATCACGCATCCACCGCTGAGCTTTGGCACGCACCTAACACATCACGCATATATATGCGAACCTCCGCCCATATCGCCGAAATATGACTAGCATCTTAACGTGAGCAGTATGCCGGCGACCTTACTTCCTATGCCCACCCCATGCATGACAAAAGGGGTAGCCCCCAGACATTCGCCTTTGTCCCTACACGTGGACTGCTAACATACCTACGCATTAGCGTGTCTGTATTCCGCGGCATGCATGCCAGCGGTATAGCCTGTCGAGAATGCCGCGGTTATATTGTAACCGCCAGTGTAGCCGTGAATGTCCAGCACTTCACCGCAAAAGAATAAGCCGGGAAGCAGCTTGGATTCCATCGTTTTAGGGTATATCTCCTTTAAGTGAACACCACCCCCGGTAACAAAGGCCTCCTTCAGGGATCTTGTGCCGTCTGCACGGAAGGTAAAGGACTTCATGAGCCCGCAAAGCTGACTTAGCATGCCTTTCGGAAAATGGTGAAAGGTAAGGTCATCCCCAATCTCGGAACGTTTCATAAGCAGAGGGATGAGGCGCTCTGGTACCCATGTTTTCAAAATATTTTTGACAGCCTTGCGAGATTCTTGCTCCAGGCCTTGTTTTACCTGTGCTTCCAGCGCAGCAGGGGTAAGGTCAGGGAACAGATCAATGCTCATCGTGACCTGGGTATTGCCGGATTTCATCTGCACCTTGCGAATAAATTGACTGCAGCGCAGGGCAACCGGACCAGACACGCCAAAATGGGTAAAGATCATGTCTCCGCGATGGGAGATGACGGTTTTACCTTTGGCATCGAGTACGGACAGAGCAATGTCCCGCAGAGACAGGCCTTGAAGTTCTTTGGACTGAATCCAGCTCTCTCCAGACACAATGGGCACCTCGGTTGGATACAGCTCAGTGATGGTGTGACCCGCGGCTTCAGCCCATGGGTATCCGTCCCCGGTGGAGCCGGTTTGGGGTACGGATTTGCCGCCCGTTGCGATGATCACCGAGCGGCCGTGCACGATTTTGCCTGACGCCAGCTTAACACCCTGTACGTGTTGACCGTTCTGTATAAGCTCCTTGACAGGTTCTTTGGTACGAATCTCCACGCCGAGGGAGACAATTTTACCGACAAGTGCATCCACAACAGTTTTGGCTTTGTCCGTGACCGGGAACATCCTGCCATTGTCTTCTTCTTTCAACGCGATGCCGAGATTTTCAAAGAAACGCATGATGCCCTGATTATCCAGATTCTGAAATGAGCTGTATAGAAAACGTCCATTCCCCGGAATATAACGAATCAGCTCATCGGTTTCCTTCGCATTGGTTACATTACAGCGTCCTCCGCCAGAGATGCCCAGCTTGCGGCCTAATTGATCTCCTTTATCCAGCAGCAGCACAGAGGCCCCATGCTCGGCAGCGGCGACACAAGCCATTAGACCTGCTGAACCGCCGCCTATTACGATAACGTCATACATATGTGATTACCTTCTTTATTCATAATTTTGTCTGTATTTTATAGACGATGTCTATTACTGCCTTTTTCTGAAGCAAGACAGGCTTATAAGGTGTTCTATTTTGCAGCATGAAGGGATATATTGTAATATACTGTCGCCTATGTTTTAATCAGAGTGAATGAGGGAATGTGCAGGTCGAGGAGGAGATGACGTTGTGGTTGCGTTAAAGGACATTCTTTTACAAGTACTGCTGGCAGGATCGGCAGTAGTCTTGATTCCCTTATTTTATCTGGGTTTCTCCAAACAACAGGTTATTCGAAATAATCATATAGATAAGGTGAATTACAGTTTTACAGTAACGTGTGTGCTCAGCATGCTGTTCTGTTTGCTGTTTGCGCTATCTGAAGGTTCCGAGACCTTTCCTTTATCCCTGAGCATTATCCCGGTCACGCTTGCGATTCTGTATTGCACCCTCCGTATAGGCGCGGCCTTGTCTCTTCTACATATTCTCTTCTATTTTCTTGTAGCACATCCCTATAATTTGTACGAATTTCTAATTCATACGGGTATTCTTCTCTATCCTATTGTATGGTTGTCTGCCAAACGATTCAAGCAAAATACATCGTCCGGCCAGATGAGAACAATTATTTGGCTGATCTCTGCTGAAATGATGGTGTCCGGTTTGTTGCGGGTAATCTCGGCTTCTTCTGAGACAGCATTGTCTCCAGCGTTTTTGATCCTGTCCGGGCTCGGATATATGACAGGTGCGCTGGTTGCTGGCAGCTTGAGTCAGCTATGGCTCGAACGGATGAAGCATTATCGAGGCATGGAGCAGCATCTCTCTGAAGTGCATCACTACTACATTACAGAGACGGAGAAGCTGCACCAGATTCTGAATGCGGTTCCTTTATCCATCGCTACGGTAGATAGGGAAGGCCGAATTGTTTTTGTTAATGAGTTAATGAAGAAGACCGCAAAAGAACAATTGCCCTGCACCTCAGCCCATAATTTGATTGGACAGCATGCCAGTCAATTTGTTGAGCAGGAACAGGCAGGCAAAATGGAACACAGCATTCATCAAGCAATCGCTCATGGTGAGGCCAATGTGCTGACCGTGCGGTACGGCTCAAATGTATTTCTGTCACGCACGGTGCCGATCTATGCTTTTACTCAAGACGGAGCGCGAATTGTACCCGGTGCGATGCTTATCATTCAGGATATTACGGAGCTTGAGATGCTGCGAAGCGAACTGGACAATGTGGACCGTCTGAGTCTGGTGGGTCAGATGGCGGCAAGCATTACACATGAGGTACGTAATCCGATGGCGGTCGTGCGAGGGTTTCTTCAACTAATGCAGGAAAAGAGCCCGGAGTCCCTGGACCACTATTATCGGATCGTGCTGGAAGAGCTGGATAGAGCCAATAGCATCATCAATGATTTTCTGTCTTTGGCTCAGAACCGTATTGCGGAGAAGGAAGAATCACAATTGCATGATATTATCCATGAGCTTAGTCCGCTGCTTTGGGCCGATGCCAACCTACGCGGTCAAAGCATTGAACTGATGCTGGCCCATAATGTGCCCAAGCTGAACCTCAACGCCAAAGAAATCAAACAAGTCGTGCTTAATCTCGCCCGAAATGGCATGGAGGCCATGAATGAGAAGGGTGTGCTTACCCTGGAGACAAGAACGGATGGTGACAAGGTGGAGTTATGTGTACATGATACAGGGCCTGGCATTCCGATGGTGAAGCAGGAAAAGCTGTTTGAGCCCTTTTATACAACCAAAGCCAAAGGGACTGGACTCGGGTTATCTATGTGTCTAAGCATTGTGGAGCGGCACAATGGCACCATTACGGTTGAATCGGAAGAAGGGCGCGGCACGACATTTAAAGTCGCCTTTCAGCGATAGTATGTCAGCATATTTTGCCAGAGCATCAGCCATAATAAGATAGGGAAAGCCGTTCCGCAGGTGTTGTCTGAATCTTGCTTTCATTGCTTGGGGATGTATAATAGGAATAGCACAGCGTGTATCCATTTTTTTCGATATGGACGCATTCAGGAGTGCATGACGATCGTCCTTACATTTTTTTAAGCGAGATCATAGAACAACCATTATAAGGAGTGAAACGGAAATGTCGATGTCATTTGATCAATACATGAGAGATATGGTTCAGCCAATGCGGGATGAGCTGACTAGATTGGGAATTCAGGAACTGCGTACACCGGAAGAGGTTGAAGCGAGCCTGCCGGATGCAAAAGGAACAGCACTGGTTGTGATTAACTCGGTGTGTGGATGTGCGGCTGGTCAATGTCGTCCAGGGGTTGCTCAGGCACTTCAGAATGATATTACACCAGATCATCTTTACACCGTATTTGCTGGTCAAGACAAGGAAGCTACTGCGAAAGCACGTGAGTTCTTTGCACCGT
The DNA here is from genome assembly GCF_003217495.1 of Paenibacillus barcinonensis. Lineage (GTDB taxonomy): Bacteria > Bacillota > Bacilli > Paenibacillales > Paenibacillaceae > Paenibacillus > Paenibacillus barcinonensis. The sequence goes on from NZ_QJSW01000036.1 coordinate 33,356, forward strand.
ATCCTCCTTCCTCCCCGTCCATCGCGCTGATGAAAGACGGAGAACTCGTTCACTTTATCGAGCGTCACCAAGTGGAGGATCGTTCTGCAGAGGAAATCGCGGCTGACCTGACAAGTGCGTTTGATCGTTACTGCCGTTAATTCGCTCCATAGAACGCCCCGATCTTCGGATGACCGATGCCGGGGCGTTTCATTTATGATGCGAGAGAGTTTTCATTGATGATGACGCAGCATTTTTAATCATGCAGAAACGGGGTGTATGACGATGAGTTTGCAACAACAGATCATCGCTGAATTGAAGGTTAAACCAAGCATTGATGAAGCCGAGGAAGTACGCAAGCGTGTAGACTTTTTGAAAACGTATGTGAAAAATTCCGGCACCAAGGGGCTGTTGATCGCCATCAGTGGCGGAATTGACAGTGCAGTGGCGACAGCGCTCTGCAAACAGGCTACGGACGAGCTTACTGCCGAAAATAATCAAGAGTACAAAACGCTGGGGGTATTCCAGCCTTATGGAGAGCAAGCGGACATTCAGGACAGCTACGCTGTAGCCAAAGCCTTTGATCTCAAACATGTGGTCGAGACCAATATTGAGGATGCGGTGAACGAGATTGCACTGGAAGTGGAGCAGGGCTTCAAATCCTTGGGCAGTCCGCGTCATATGACTCATCAAGGCAAGGGCAATGTGAAGGCAAGAACACGTATGGTGATGCAATATGCGCTTTCGTTTGAAGAGAACCTGCTTGTTGTCGGAACGGATCATGCGTCTGAAGCGATCACTGGCTTCTATACCAAATGGGGCGACGGGGCCGTGGATATCACACCGCTAAGCACACTAAACAAACGTCAGGTGCGCAAGCTTGCTTCTTACCTGAAGGTGCCGCAATCCATTCTGGACAAAGCTCCTTCTGCCGGACTATGGGAAGGTCAAACCGATGAGGATGAGCTGGGGATTTCATACGAAGCAAACAGCGATTACCTTGAAGGCAAGCAGATCGACCCTGCCGCGCAAGAGCGCCTGGAAGCCTTCTACACACGTACACACCACAAGCGTAATGCCATTCCTGGCATCTGATCCGGGTGAAGGCTGGTCAGTGGCTTGCAAGGGGTAAGGTGTTTATTTGAGCGAAAAGAGTCTTTGCCCCAGGCAACGGCTCTTTTTTGCTTGTATTGGGGAAATTGGATTTTGACAAAATGGAAACTCGCATCCCTGCACACCTCCTGCTACAATAGAATACGTGTTCGGAAAGATGCGAGGGGTTCGATCAGAAAATTTTGAATATATGCTCTGGAAGTTTCGCAATGATAGGATAGGATTATTATTTTTAACAGCCTAAACAATTAAGCGGGTGAAGCATTGTGATATACGGCATCGGCAACGATATATTAGAGATTGGACGGATGCGGAAACTGCTGTCCGGCCGGCATGGTGAGGCATTTATGAAGCGCATTCTAACCCAGGCTGAACGGGATATTGCAGCTCAACGTGGCAAGCGGATGGCGGAGTTTGTTTCTGGCCGTTTTGCGGCTAAAGAGGCGGTGTCCAAAGCATTTGGCTGCGGGATCGGGGCTGTTATGAGCTTTACGGATATCGAGGTGTTGCCGGATGCATCTGGCCGTCCCGTTGCTTCGTTGACTAGTGAGGCCTGGGAGCGATTGCAGCTTCCTTACGATAAGTCATATGAAATCCACCTCAGCATCACACATCAGACTGAACTGGCGGCGGCATTTGCGATTGTGGAGCAGGTACATAGCCAGGGATGAAGATGAGGGGCTCGGTGAGCTGCAGCTTGGCAGATACGTTGATATTTTGGAAGCATTGTGGATAGAGGAAAGGAAGAAACTATGGGTTTACAAGAACAGAAACGTCATTTCAGTGTGAATCTGCTGGATTGGTACATGATGAATCGCCGGGATTTGCCGTGGCGTCGCCACAATAACCCTTACTTTACGTGGGTTTCCGAGATTATGCTACAGCAGACAAGGGTGGATACGGTCATCCCGTATTTTAACCGTTTTATCACGAATTTTCCGACGGTGCAGGCACTGGCAGAAGCGCCGGAGGAAGAGGTGCTGAAAAACTGGGAAGGGCTCGGATATTATTCCCGTGCACGTAACCTTCAGGCAGCTGCCAGGCAGGTTATGGAGCTGCATGGGGGAGAGATGCCGCAGGACAAGCAGAGCGTCTTTGCGTTAAAAGGGGTCGGCCCGTATACGGCCGGTGCCATTCTCAGTATTGCCTTCAACCAGCCGCAGCCAGCGGTGGATGGCAATGTAATGCGGGTGTTATCCCGCTATTTCCTCATTGATGAGGATATTATGAAGGGCAGCACCCGGGTGCTGATGGAGGAGCTCGCGACAGAGCTCATTCCAGAAGGGCGGGCGCGTGATTTCAATCAGGCGCTGATGGAGCTTGGCGCGCTGGTGTGTACACCCAAAGCGCCGCACTGCTTGACTTGCCCGGTGATGGAGCAATGCTCCGGCAGAATTGCCGGAAGAGAGCTTACACTGCCGGTCAAGACCAAAGCGAAGCCGCCGCGCCCTGAGCAGCGGCTGGTTGCCCTGGTGGAAGGCCGCGGTGAGCATCGCGGCCGTGTGCTTGTGCGCCAGCGCCCAGAGACGGGCCTGTTGGCCCGGATGTGGGAGCTGCCGCATGTGCTGGCGGCGCCTGCCGCCGCAGGGAAGGCGGCAGCGCCGCTGGCGGATGAGCCGGCCATGGCGCTGCTGGCCGGCAGTCTGTGGGCGGAAGGCTTCGCTGCCCGCCCGGAAGGGCTGGCTACCCATGCGGAGCATGTGTTCAGCCACATTGTCTGGAGCCTGCAGGTGTACAAGTGCACCGAGCAGGACAAGGGCAGTGAGCTTCCGCTGATTGCTGCGGAAGCAAGAGCCGCCTACGATGCACAGGCGGCCTCAAAGGCAGGTTCAGCGGTTGCTGATACTGGAGAGTCCCCAATCTCCGCTGAACCCAAAGCGGATGCTGAGCTTCCATCTGCAGATGGATCAGCACCAGGCACAGCCTATACGGAGAGCCAATCAGGCTCACTCCTTGAACATAACAAGCCGCTGTCAGCCTCGATCACCGCTAACGCGTCTCAGGAAGTGCTGACAGGCAAAGGCGACGGCCTCACTTATCAATGGATCGGCCCGGAAGACATGGAGAAGCTCGCGTTTCCAAACGTCTTTCTCAAGCTGCTTCGTAGTTATTTCGCCGGAGCTTATGATGAAGTAGCAGAATAATAACGGTCTGTGCAGAGGCAGGAAGGAAGCATGGCCCGGATCTGCTCAGGACGCATGAAACATCGTTTGTGTATGCAGCATTGCACTGAGAAATTAATCATTGATCGTATGACGGTGAGCTTCAATCTGATTGCAACCGCAAGCGAACAGGTTAGAAATCCCTAATAACCGTCCGAGAGACTTTGTGTGTGTCGTGGTGGCGAAGCAACCGATAAAGCATGCAAGCAGGCTATGTTGTGCGAGTAAACGGCAGGGTATGCCAACAAGCGACAGTCCAAAAAGTATGCAAGGAATTTTACCCGGTACGCTCTGATGCACAAAAATAGCTACAGTATGCGAGTAATCCGTAGAGTTTGCAAGTGAGTCGGGTGTGAAACAAACAAACTAACTAACTAAAGCTAAGGGACGGGCTACGGGCTACAGTGGGCAAATATGTCCTATGATGGGGTGGCAAGCCTTAGGAGGAAGAGGAAGAGGGCGTTCAGGTGAAGGAGTGCCGTGGAACTAGAATAAAAAGTGGACACCCGTTAACGGACAGAAGGATAATAAGGCTAACGGAGGTGTGTCCATATGGGAGAACAACGGCAACGATA
>NZ_QJSW01000037.1 GCF_003217495.1 Paenibacillus barcinonensis
AGCTACCGTTTCCGGTAGTTGTCCCAAGCTTGAGGGCAGGTTGCCTACGTGTTACTCACCCGTCCGCCGCTAACTATCAGAGAAGCAAGCTTCTCTTCAAGTCCGCTCGACTTGCATGTATTAGGCATGCCGCCAGCGTTCGTCCTGAGCCAGGATCAAACTCTCCAATAAAGATGAATTTCGCAGCGTCGTTCAACGCTGTGCAACTCATCGGTGTATCGAAAAGAGCGATAAGCTCATTTTGAATCTGACGAGATTGTTAATCTCATTGTTGTTCCAGTTTTCATACAGCCAGATGACTTGTATCAAAAACCTTCACGTTCATTCTGCAAGCAGAATGATTACTCACTCGTTGTTCAGTTTTCAAAGATCAAACTTCGTTTTGTCACCATCGCTTGTTCGCTTCAGCAACTCTTATATCTTATCATGTCCGAACCAACTTTGCAAGCTCTTTTTTTAAGTTTCTTTCGAAGCTTTTTATTAAGCTGCTTGCCGCACCGTGTAAACCGTGTTTTCTTGGCCGGAATTAGAATATACCATGTTGATATTTATAATGCAAGTCTTTTTTTCAAAAATTATTAAGCTTATTAAAGTTACTCTTCTTATACCCCAAAGCTCGTCCTGCTCGACATCTCTCTGTGCTTTCCAATCCGGATATCCAACGACTATTATCAAGCACCCTGTCCCTAACCTCTTATACCCATCAGCTTTTATACCCCCTCCCTCATATAACTAGCAGGGAAGTCGCACGCATCATACAGCATTACATTTCCGTATATGCCTTTGCTCCCCTGCGTTACTCTTTATCAAGCGGATTCTCTCTTCAAAAGCACCTCGATAAACACACTTTCTTCTATAGAATTGTTTTACCTAATACAGATGCGATCAATCCAACCCCCAGTCTCGCCGTATGCCTGTTCTGATCCAATAGTGGATTCACCTCAACCAGTTCCATAGATACAACATGATTGGACAAAGCTAGACACTCCATTGCAAAATGCGCTTCACGGTAGCTCAGCCCTCCCGGTACAGGTGTCCCTACTCCAGGTGCCTCACGCGGATCAAGGCAATCCATATCAAAGCTGACATGAATACCCTCGGTTCCACTCCCAGCAATATTGATCGCCTGATCTATAACCTGTTTCATACCCAATCGGTCGATATCATGCATCGTGAATGCACGAATGCCTAATGCCCGTATTTGTTCCTTCTCATATTGATCCAGATCACGAAGCCCGATATAGACAAGTTTGGATGGATTAATGAAAGAGCCTGCGCCTTTAATCTTCGACAGGTTGAATGTTGAATGACCCAAACCAGCAGCCAGACTCATTCCATGCATATTGCCCGTCAAGCTATGCTCCTCTGTATTCAGGTCTGCATGTGCATCAAACCAGATCACGCCCAGATTCGAATAATATGCTGTTAAGCCAGCCAGAGTACCAATCCCCACACTATGATCCCCACCAAGCACAAGCGGGAAGACCCCTTCGTGCAAAGCACTCGAAACTTCATGACACACCTTTTCACTTACCTGCTGAACTTCATTTAAATGCTTCCCCGTTTGGCGACGTGCAGGGACGCTGGCCGGCTGGGACGGACAGTCTACACGCACTTCTCTGTTCAGTCGATAACCCAGACTCAAGATTTCCCGCTTCAGCCCGGCAGTGATAAGCTCATCCGGGGCCAGTTCAGCGCCGTTTCTCGCACCAGCTAATCCGAAAGGCACCTTAATCACGGCAATTTCCTTGCTATGGCTGGATGCTTTGGGAACCTGATGGACATTTTTCGCTTGCTTTGCAAGGTCTCCTGCGACCGGGATGTGCTCATTCTTCATGAGTACCAGCTCCTTCTATCATCATGGTTGAATGCTATTCATTCCTGATCAGCCAATGCCGTTATGCGTCACATAATACCTCTCTGATTACTTCTATGGCCCAGTCAATCTCCGACTCTTTGATCGTTAGCGGGGGTGCGAAGCGAATCGTCGTTTCATGAGTTTCCTTGCATAACAAACCGGCAGACATCAATCGTTCGCAATAAGGTCTTGCAGAACCTTGTAACTCAACCCCAATAAACAAACCTTTCCCCCGAATATTGTGAATGACTGAACTGCGAATCCCTTGAAGCTGTTTCATAAAATAATTCCCCAGACGCTCTGACCGCTCTGCAAGCTTCTCATCTTCCAGAACATCCAGAGCGGCAACCGCCACCGCACAGGCAAGTGGATTACCTCCAAACGTAGAACCATGTGATCCAGGTTCGAATAAATCAAGAATTTCTCCCTCGGCAGCAACGGCCGAGATGGGCATTACCCCGCCGCCAAGCGCTTTGCCCATGATCCATATGTCTGGCTCGACCTGTTCCCAATCTGTAGCAAATCTGCGACCTGTTCTTCCAAAGCCGGTCTGAATCTCATCTGCCATCGTAAGAATCTGGTTTTGTCTGCATATTGCAAATGCTTTTGCCAGATATCCTTCTGGCGGTATGATGATGCCCGCCTCCCCTTGAATCGGCTCTACAAGAAAACCAGCCGTATGCGGTGTGATTGCTTGTTGCAAAGCCTCCAAATCACCATAAGGAATGATGCGAAACCCAGGTGTAAACGGCCCAAAGTCCTTTTTATACTCTGGAGATGAAGAGAAAGAAGTGACAGTCAGTGTTCTGCCATGAAAATTGCCTGAACATACAATTATTTCAGCCTGATTCTCAGGTACACCCTTACATCGGTATGCCCATCTTCGTACAGCCTTTAAGGCTGTCTCGACCGCTTCTGCCCCTGTGTTCATTGCTAATATTTTGGATTTACCGGTAAATGCAGAGAGCCGCTTATAGAAAATGGCCGCAGCATGGCTGTGAAATGCTCTTGATGTCAAGGTAACCTGATCTGCCTGCTCCTTCAACGCTTGAATGATAACAGGGTGTCTGTGCCCATGATTCAAAGCTGAATACGCACTTAACATATCCATATAGCGACGTCCTTCCGGGTCCTCCACCCACACTCCCTCTGCCCGTTCAATCACGATAGGAAGTGGATGGTAGTTAGGCGCCGCGTACGTCTCCGACCATTGAATGAACATTTCGGTATCCGACATGCCTTCACAACCTTCCGCATAATATTGTATACAAAATACAATACCAATGTATGCGAGCTGACTCGCATTTACGACTTCATTCCTCTTTTTCCGCAAATGCCCTCATCTGCATCACTGTGAACCAACAAACATATAAACAGAAACAAGAACTTGCCTGGGAAATTAACGCTTCATACGACGCATCAATGGGTCACCAAGCTTAGCAATCTGCATTTTTGTATACAATATTCATAATATGATATACGTTGTTGTACTCATAATACTAGCAAAACCTGTATGTAATTGACAACGCTTTTATGAACAATTTTTATATGATTAATCCATAAAATGTTTCTTCATTCCCTTCATACTCTCTTGATACTGGAAAATGAACTTGCTTGCCCAACTCCCCCCTCGATGTTAAGATAATTAAAACCTGAAACACCCCGAGCGGCGTGCCCTGTATGGCTTTCCAGCCATTCTATACCACTATACATACAGAAGGGAGAGTTTGGTATGGAGGTACCAAAATATCGGTCCTTGAAAGATCATGTTTATGATTACATCGCCCAGAAAATTCAGGACGGGACCTTGCTTCCCAACCAGAAGATTAACGAGGCCGAGATTTGCAAAAAGCTCGACATCAGCCGCACCCCTACACGGGAAGCTTTATTTCAGCTCACCTCTGACAATCTGCTACAATATATCCCACGCAGGGGATTTATTGTTGCTCCTTTTGACACAAGCAAGAAGCTCGAATTCTCACAGGCCATTGGTGTACTGGAGGCTCTGGCCGCTACACTAGCTGTTGATCAGCTCAAGCCGTCTGAACTGCTGGAGATGGAAGCCTTGATTGCTCGAATGGATGAAGATATCAGTCAACTTGATCTGGGCGCATACAGCAAAAATCAGTATCTGTTTCATAACCTCTACATTCAGCGCTGCGGCAATGCCACCGTTATTGAAATGTTAAATACTCTCAAGAACAGCTTCATAAGGCAATCTTACGTCAGTGATAACAAACCGAAACTATCCGAGGTGCTGCATGAAGTCAACGAAGAGCACCGACAGATTCTGGGTGCTTTTCGTGCGAAGGATAAATCTCAGCTTGAAGCACTACTTAAACATCACTGGCGCATTATTGATAACGATATGCTTTAACATGTGTATATGTAATGACCTCCGGTTACACTTACCGTACGCGCTCACAAACATCAAACAAATAAATGAAAGGCAGCTCACATCATGCTGATTACGGGCTGCCTTTCATTTATTATTCGGGGCCTAAATCGACCGGAGTTCTCGCTATGAATACGGCGTATCCTAGTCTCTTCCCGTATTTCAGCAGCAATCTGTCATTGGTCCGACTCATGCGCTGTATTCTTTCATCCTCCAGCCAGTTCATATCCATCTCACGCAAAGGATCATGGTCCACGCCCCACTTGCCCATCGTACGTGAATGCTCCTTCACTTGAACCTGAGAGAATCCACTTCCCCTCAGTCTTTTCTTCCACGCCCCTGCGGTCGCCAGTGTTCGTATACCATAGAATTGCCTCAACCTGCGGCTCATCAGCTCCGTTTTCCTTCCTGAGAGAACCATTTCCCGATCCACCAGTAATCCTCCAGGCTTCAACACTCTTGCATACTCAGCAAGTGTCTTACGCCAGGGTGTAAAGATCGTCACCGACTCAATAAACACAACATCCACCTGATGATTCGGCAGAGGCAATGCGGTGGCATCTGCTTGTATGAAACGTACATCCACCCGCTCCTTGCGCGCACGTCTCACCGCCTTATCCAGCATATGACGATGCAGATCAATCGCAGTTACCCGGTGTCCCTGATGGGCCAGATGACATGCCGTCCTTCCAGTGCCACATCCAACCTCCAGAATATGAGCACCGGCAGGCAGCGAAAGCGAGTCAAGAAGCTGCAATGTTGCCGAGAAACCGCCAGGATGCGCACTTCCTTCTCCTAGCCGAGCCAGCAGATCATGATAGTCCACGCCTTCTCCTCCTTCCCCTTCCCTCCAGTCTATGGAGCAGAACTAAAAACGGCGCCTGACTATGTCAAAATCCGGGTACTCGTCCATACCAATTGACTCTATTTCTACTATGATATAGAAACCGTTGATTTCAAGCGGCAAACCGCAATATTGAGGGGGATATGCATGCACAGAATTCATCCGGTATGTGAAGAAACCTTGTCACCGCATGTGGGACGCCCTGTCTGTCTGGTCATGAAAGACGGCAAACATATGTATGGCACACTTGGAGGCTGCCAAGATGGAAAGGTGTACTTGAATGGATGCTTTCAGGGTCCGCGCCTGTCCGCTGTCCAATCCAAGCAGCAGCTTCGCAGAGTAAGTACAAAGAAACTAGCCTCAGCCAAAAAAGCCAAATCATCAGCCTATGGGGGTTACCCATATGGTGGATACGGTTATGGATACGGAGCTGGTTATGAAATTGCCCTGATTGCAACATTGTTCCTTCTTCCGTTCTTATTCATTTAAGATCTTGATTATAGAGCTCTTGCAAGTATAACGGCAAAAAAACCTCTTTATTGTTCAATAATGAACAAAAAGAGGTTCTTTTTTGGTAACAAAAAAGCATCCGTCATCAACGAATGCCAGCAACTTTATATTTCATTCCGCACCTCTGATTCAGGTGTACATATATCTAAAAAAAAACACCTCGCGAGAGGCGGGCATGCTATATTAAATCCGATTTCCTTTAGGCATCGTTTTGAGATTGCTATTCGAATTTTCAAGCAATGGCAGCATCCTAGTCGTACTGACCATCTCAGAAGCACATATCGGACAAGTAGGCACGTTATCAAACGCGAAATTGTCCCGCATCCATCCCTTGCACGTATCACTCGTACATTCCCAAATTGCTGCATCAGCCTGTGGGATTTCTTCCATCGGTTTTTTGCGATTATACATGACTTCTACCCCCTTTGTTATGGAAACACATCTTACTGACGTTATTTCACAAAAGCCACTGCTTAGCGGAAGTGTAACATCCGCCGAACTTCTGCCTCGACAACGGTTGGGCCAACTTTCATCTATGTCCAAAAAAAGAAGCTGCCTTTACCATTATAACATGTTAAAGGCAGCTATGCTTTAATTACAGTTTTACAACTTCTTCTGCTTGAGGACCACGGTTTCCTTGTACAATTTTAAATTGCACGCGTTGACCTTCGTCCAGCGTTTTGAAGCCTTCGCCTGTAATAGCGCTGAAGTGTACGAATACATCTTCTCCGCCTTCAACTTCGATGAAACCGAAGCCTTTATCAGCGTTGAACCATTTTACTGTTCCGTTTTGCATGTGAATTACACCTCCAAATAAAGATTAACATGTTCCTTTGTTCTTTGCAGCAAGCAAATAAAAATTCACACATTGAAAAAGGTACCAGTCATAAAGTATAAGTGATCGCCCTTTACAATATGTGAATTAGGTTTTCCACTCTGTACAACTTGTTTCTTATTATAACGCTAATCCATATAAAAAGCAAACCTTTGTATTTTCTTTTCAAACAGCTTTGGAAATACATGTTTATTGAAATTACTAGAAAATGATCTGCGATGCCACCACAGAGGGCATCTAACGATACGCGGTCTTATGAAAGGATATGCAGTTCCATTCCAACTTATACATGGTTTGCAAAAATGTTCTGTTCTTGCATACCCATCATAGTCGCACACCAACTACAGAATTTAGCCAACTACAGACAATAGATGAACTAGGTCCATGCCCACATAAAAGCATCACGATCCCAGGCTACACGCCCGCCGTGAAGCTTGCGAAATGCCTTTTTCACCTCTTTGGACAAGGATGCATTACCATTTTCGTTAACAAAAACAAACTGTTCTCCGAAATTCGCTCTTACATATTCTATAGCTGTCTCCTGGCGAAGCGTGCCTGTAAACTTAATCTCACCGACCATCCATTCAGCAACATCCTGAGCTGTCTTTTCCATCATCTCACCTGCCGTTCATCTGTAGGTAGAGGTTCATCACACATCCCTTGCATGACTTCTCATCTTACTGAGTATACCACGACAATGAATGAGGCGGGAAAATCGGGAGATGAAACATAACTTGGAAAATGAAATGGCACACCTTCACGCTCAGATGCTCTATCGGAACGATGAAAGCACCATAAAGAAGTGTACCCTTGGTGGGTAAACGGAATATAATACCGGGCATAACCAATTCGGAACCTTTAGCTATGAGAAAATCCCCATGCTATGCTGTTTACATTCGATCTATGGGACAGTATTACCAGATGATAACTCAGTGGTTGTCAGACGAAGTTGTGTGCCAATATCGTCATATCACATGCTCAGAAGATAGATGTATCCATGTGGATATATGTATAAAAGTAACAAAAAAGAGACTTATGCATGTCCAATTTCCCATAAAATCGGGTATGGCTTATCCCTTTATCTGTCCATTATAGTATTACTTAAGATTTAAACGATTGAAGTGAAGGGGCGCTGTCTCTGAGGAGCGTCTTATAAATATAGCTCCGGTAACGATGTGTTATACAGCATACTAGATCAGGGAGGATTTTATGAAAGCATTCTTTCAACGCTGGGGACATTTGTTAGCTATTCTATGTATACCACTACAAGGGTCTATCTACATGTTCCTGGGCAGTCAAGCAGGTGACGATATTTTCTATAATTATGCCTGGATTGACACACAGATTCCGTTCATTAAAGAATTTATTATTCCGTATGTTAGCTGGATGCCAATTCTGTATCTAAGCTTTCTCTATCTGGGTCTTACAAACAAATCCTTGTTCTGGCGCACCATTCTTACGTATAACGTCGGAGTGATGGCTGCCAATATATGCTTTGTCGTGTTCCCTTCGCACGTTCCTCGCCCGGAAGTGAGCGGAACAGATATCAGCAGCATGCTCGTTCAATTTATCTATGCCAATGACGCGCCCGTAAACTGCTTTCCAAGTGTTCATTGCCTTACAAGCTACTTGTTATTTATCATTATCAACCGACATCTGGACGCCAAACCTGCAGTAAAAATCATCGGGTCGGTCTGGATGTGGCTCATTATTGCTTCCACCGTATTTGTGAAGCAGCATTCTCTGCTTGATGTCGTGGGTGGTATTATGTTTGCGGAAGCAGCCTATTGGACTGTGCATGTTTGTGCCAAACGTATGGGTTACGCCCGGGGGAAAAGCAAGCAGCCACTCAGAGCAACGCAGCAGCCAAGCCGCAATGCCTAGGAAACACTCTGTACATGAAGTTGATTCATGGATCGAGCATGAACGTATAACTGATTATAGAGGTGGAGCATACAAAAAAAGAGGGCTGTTGCCCTCTTTTTTTGTTATACCTTCAAACTATAGGCGGACGTTCCTGCAACAAATCCGATGGTGGACTGCCCATAAGTCGCTTGAATACACGGTAAAAATAAGACAGATCCCGATAACCGAGAAATTCGGCAATCTCCTGGATGGAGAGCTGCGACTCAGTCAGCAGGTACAATGCCCTTTTCATCCGCTGATTATGGACGTATTCGCTAATCGTCTGATTCGTTATGCTTTTGAACAATGCAGCCGCATAGTTGGGTGACTTGCCAATCTCATCTCCCAGCTCTTCCTTCGTTACTTTTTCCCGGTAATGCTGTTCGATGTATCGTTTCATCCGCTCCACGTACCGATGCTTCTCCGGTGAAATAACTCCGCGATCAAGCTCACGATTAATATAAATCAGCACTTCCATCAATAAGGCTTGGCTCATCATGACATAATAAGAAGGACGCTCTTCCCATTGCTGCTGGATGGATTTCATTCGCTGATGGAGCAGTTCGTAGCAGCCAGGTCTGTGCCATAAGGCATGATGCTGTTCGAGTGCGGGTAGCCCTCCAGCCTCATCCTGCTGCAATAAAATAACAATCTGTGTATGCGTAACCGTGGGAATGCTTTTGCCGTAATACGGTACCCCGCCCGGAATTAGCAACAATTCTCCCTTTTGCATGATCTGTTTATCACCGTTCACCCAATATACACATTTTCCATAGGTAACCAGACTAAGACGCCAAATTCCTTGTGGCTGAGCGGCTTCTTCATACCAGCCAACACCATTAATATGAACGACTTCAAGTGGAATAACCATTTAACACCTCGTTATCGGACTATACTCCAATCATTGTACTATAGTTCATATCTTGATTCGACAGAAAACGCTACAATGTACACATAAGCACTAAATATGAGGAGGATATCAGCATGTTGAAAACCAAAATTATCTGTACAATGGGACCTGCTTGTGACTCAATCGAAACGTTGAAAGTAATGATTCAGGAAGGCATGACCGTGGCACGTTTGAACATGGCTCATGGGGAGCTGGAGGATCACGTAAACCGGATTAACAATATTCGTACAGCAGCGGCTGAATTAAACAAATATATACCGATCATGATGGACATTAAAGGACCTGAGGTTCGTATCGGTAAATTAAAAGAAGCTTCTGTTCACCTTCAGGCTGGGAAAGAGCTGACGCTGACAACTGAGGATGTTCTCGGCGACGTGGACCGCATCTCCGTAAACTACCCGGAACTGAATCTGGTTGTTAAACCAGGGGATCGCATCCTGATCGACGACGGTCTGGTGGATCTGACGGTATTGTCTGTTGAAGGCTCGGAGATTCACTGTAAAATCATTAGCGGCGGCATCTTGAAGCCACGCAAAGGTGTGAACCTGCCAGGTATCAAAACTACTCTGCCGGGTGTAACTGAACGTGACGTTATGCACATTGGATTCGGGATCGAGAACAACATCGAGATTATCGCTGCTTCCTTCGTTCGTAAAGGCGATGACATCCGTGAAATCCGCAGCATTTTGAAAGAACGCGGTCAGGAGCATGTACAGATCATCTCCAAGATTGAGAACGAGGAAGGTATGACCAACCTTGACGATATTATCGAAGCATCCGACGGTATCATGGTTGCACGTGGTGACCTCGGGGTAGAAGTACCTATCGAAGATGTACCAATGATGCAGAAAGAAATGATTGATAAATGTAACAAAGCCGGCAAACCGGTTATCGTTGCTACACATATGCTGGAGTCCATGCAAGTAAACCCTCGTCCAACACGCTCTGAAGTAAGTGACGTGGCTAATGCCGTGCTACAAGGTGCAGACGTGGTTATGTTGTCCGGCGAATCTGCTGCGGGTAAATATCCGATCCAATCCGTTCGTACGATGGCAGCAGTTGCACGCCGTGCGGAAACGATGATTGATTATAAAGAGCAATTTGATCAAAAATCAGCACAGCAAGTAGCTGATATTACCGAAGTCATCAGTCAAGGGGCGGTAAGCTCATCCCTCGTGCTGAATGCAAAAGCGATTATCACTTCCACAGAGAGTGGCTTCACAGCTCGCATGATCTCGAAATATCGTCCAAAAGCTCCGATCATCGCGGTAACTCAGCATGAAGAAGTGCTCGCGAAAATCTGCCTGCTCTCCGGCGTTATTCCGGTTATGGGGGATAAAGTAACTACAACCGATGAAATGTTTGAATCTGCAACGCGCAACGCGATCAAAACAGGTTATATTGAAAAAGGTGACATCATCGTATTGTCTGCCGGTGTGCCTATCGGTCAATCCGGTAACACCAACCTGATCAAAGTCCTGCAAGTATAATAAGCTGATACGCATCGTGTCCTGCAGCATGTTATGAAGTCAAAAACCACCGCGAGTTTAACTCGGGTGGTTTTTTAATGTTTTTATTCTATAAACAACCTGATTTTAACTTGAATTGTTCTACAGATTGCGCGAAAAGTCCACCAGATCTTGCGACATGTTATTAATCTCATCCATGGAAGCATTCACCTGCTGTGTCAGCGCCGCCTGGTTCTGAGTCAACGTGGACATGTTGCCGATATGCTGTAAAATATGGTCAATCAGCGTCTTCATCTTCTGCATGCTGTCTTCAATGTTAACTGTTGCCTCCGAGCTGTGATCGGCCAACTTCCGCACTTCGCCGGCGACCACTCCGAATCCCAGACCCAGTTCACCTGCACGCGCTGCCTCAATTGCTGCATTTAAGCCTAGCAAGTTCGTTTGACTGGCGATCTCTCGGATAAACGCAGTAATACTCTTCGTATCATCCACACTATTCCGAACCTGTGTTGCGGCATCAGCGGATAACTCCTGTGCATTAACCAGTTCCTGTGCCTGATCCGTGATAGAGTTAATGCCACGCACCATCTCTTCGATGGACTCGGACAATTGCTTTGTTTTCAAATTCATAGCTTCGACAATCTGTTCTTTGTTCTTCTGGTGAGTCACGTCACGTATGGTTCCAGCCACGCGAAGCGGAACGCCCTTCTCGTCACGGATGGTTTCACCTCCGGCATGATACCAGCGGTACTCCCCATTTTTTCGCTGCAAACGGTAATCAAGATCATACGGCGTTCTGCCGCTGTAGTCATTCATGTGCTTGGCAAACTCATTGATGACGCGATCATGATCTTCCGGGTGGAGCCGGCTGCTCCAGCTGCTGAACACATTCGGGAAATCCTCTTCATTCTGAAATCCGAGTTCTCTGCGGAATTGCGGCGACCACCAGAATTCATTGTTGGGATTCACCACGTCTCCAGCAACCACCGTCATATCCCATGGTGCCTCTACAAGCGCACGATTAACCAGATCGTAACGGGTTACAAGCGCTTCCAGTTCGTCAGACTTGCTTTTCTCATCATGGATGTCAAACATCACACCGATTAATTTAATTGGAGTACCTGAAGCATCTCTCACAAGTTGGCCAAGGCATCTGAACCAGCGCTCTTCCCCACTCTTCAAAACCATACGACTTAACGCATTGTATCCTACTCTATCACTCGGATTACTCACATGTTTCATAATCTCCTGTGCTAGATGAGGCCTGTCTTCTGGATGAACGGATTTAGTCCAGCTCTCGTGCATATTAGGAAAGTCTTTTGAATTACTGTAACCAAGCATCTGACGAAACTCATCTGAAAATGAAATCAAATTGTTGTTATCGAACGGATCACCCGCAACCATCACCGATTCCCATAAACCCACATTCAACGCCTGACTAAGCATGGTAAGACGCATATGTATAGCCTCATGCTGTGATTGCATCAATTGCAAGGCCTGCTGCATATTCTTCAGAATTTCATTATTCTCTTGAATAGTAGCGTCATTCTCCTTCTCCCAAACAAAGCCTTTCTTCGCATTCTCAAGCAAGCGACGACTGAATTCCAATAACTGTTGGTTCGAGTCTACACGACTTGATTTCGTTGCTTCACTACGTTTCAGAAACATCTTTTTATATCCCCTCTTAGGTAAGGTATTTTAATATGTATTTCGACATGATCAGACAATAAGTGTAGGGCTAAAGTCACAAATGTAAAAAAAAACGCAATCCCCCGCTCTATAAGCGAAAAATCACGTTGTTAGGTGACTTGTTCAAATTTCAGAAATTTAATTTTGCGCAAAAACACAACTAACCGCTACCCTCCGAAATTCATGGTTTTGCCTGTCTCGACCCACGTTTTGATGCTGCTTAGAATCATCCACCAGCTATTCTGTGCATTCGAAAATGAGGGATGGTTTTCTGTAAACTCGTCATTCGTGAGTGTCAGTTTAGTGCACTCTCCGACAGTCTCCAGCTGGAAGAGCACTCTCGATTGAAGATCCCCATGATTGGCATAATAAGAAGGGCCCGGATGCTCACGATAAGCAAGCCTGGAGAGAGGTTCAAACTCTAGAATCTCTCCGTAGACATGAACGGTTTCCTGTCCATCATTTCCGGGGCCGACATATGCAAATGGCTGTCCGGGCTGAAAATTGGATCGAAGCTCACTGCCAAAAAAGCTGCTGCGCGTGCCATCAGGAGAAATAAGAGCATTCCATACCTCTTCTCTTCCTGCATGGATATAAAATTCATATTTTAATTCCACATGAATTCACTCCTTTTATGTGACTTAGTAAATAGTGATTTCTTCATTGCTATCCTATCGTTATACCCAAGTCATGTATTGTAAAAACGCGACAACAACAGAATTTCCGTTATACTAATGGAGAATGAAATAAGCAGAATTGAATACTAGTTCACAGCCCATGAGGAAAGAGAGGTCGCCGTAATGAAACGGAAAAGCCAGCAGATGACTCCCTCTTTGGGAATACTTCATCTAGATGAAGGTCAGCTACAATATCAATTGACACGGTTGCTCCCAGCCGATGAACTTCAACCTTTTGTCAGACATTACTGGATCGTTTCTTGGAATTTTGCAGGCAGTGAGTCCTATCCTCAGCATGTGATACCCAATCCCTGTGTCAATCTGGTGGTCGAGCGAAACAAAACTTTTTTCTTCGGGCCTTCTGACCGAAAATTTACCTACTCTATTCACGGTAAAGGCCTTGTGTTTGGGGTGAAGTTTAAACCGGGAGGATTCTTTCCCTTCCTTCAGGCTCCCGTTTCTGGTCTCTATGGAAAACCCATGGATGTATCCCGCCTGCTAGGTGTCAGCGCTGCGTCGCTTGAAGATGTGTTGCTAGGCGATATCTTAATTGAAGAGAAGGCTAAGCATATGGATCAGATACTGTCCGCATGCCTTCCCGCGGAAGACCGGGAAGCAAACCTGATCTATGACATCGTACAGCACATCGAGCAGAATCGGGATATATTGAGAGTAGACGAGCTATCCACCCGCTTTAATCTGCACACACGCAAGCTCCAGCGTTTATTTAATCAGTATGTAGGCCTCAGTCCCAAAACAGTCATTCAATTATATCGACTTCAAAATGCGGCTGAATGCATAGAACACGGCTTCCCCTGTGATTTAGGCAGGTTATCGCAGGACCTGGGATACCATGATCAATCCCACTTCATTAAGGACTTTAAATCCATTATCGGCAGCACCCCCGAAGAATACATGCAATGGTCTGACGCTGTTTCAGCAAATACTGGCAGAAGCCGTCTGTAATGACAGCCCATGCAACATATGCCTGCCGGGGATGCTACGGCAGGCGTACAACTTCA
Source organism: Paenibacillus barcinonensis (assembly GCF_003217495.1). Classification (GTDB taxonomy): domain Bacteria; phylum Bacillota; class Bacilli; order Paenibacillales; family Paenibacillaceae; genus Paenibacillus; species Paenibacillus barcinonensis. The sequence goes on from NZ_QJSW01000037.1 coordinate 14,115, forward strand.
ATGGTGTCACCTGTGTTGATGACACCCTCACGTTCAACTGAACAGACGATACCGCGTTTTTTGCGGGCGGCTGGCACGAATTTTTTGCGTAAACCATCCAGTCCATAGAACTGTTCAATCACTTTTCCCGGATGTACACAAGGCAGGTTCTCTCCTTCACAGATCAGACCGGTCCCGTCTGGAAATAGAAAACGTGTTCCCGCAGGCAGCTCAGTTAATCGCTCTATGCCTCGAACCAGTATGTTGGCACCAAGCCACTCCGGGCGAACCTCAGGAATTTTCATTTTCTCGGCAATCAAGGTGCACTCTTCCTCGGAGATCATGCTGATCTGCCTACGATTCGCTATCATTGTGCCACGTTTATAAATTTTTTGACGGGAATCTGCCGGTCTCAACAAACCATAGTGTCGATCCCCCGGAATTCCAGCAAGTTCAATATCAATGAAGGGCACAGCCCTTGTCTCAAATGTGGATGGATCAGCAGCCAGCAGAACAAATTGAACAGTTCCCACACTACACCTTCCCCTTCTGATTTGAAATTTGCACAACGTAATTCATTACCCCATGTATGAGCCTTTGACTATTAGCAGAACCTGATAGGGATATCATCCCCATTCCATGCAGTAATAGTGATTGGAAAACACACTTTAATTAATTATACACAATTAAATTGCAAAAAATTAATTTGATATTTCCTACCTTTATGCTAATCTTATATAATAGAACTGACTGTTTGTCACATTAATTACATCATAGAAAGCAGGGTGTTTCTTTTGATCGGAACAATCTTTGTTGCTCTTGTAGCCATTGAACACATCTATATTATGATTATGGAAATGTTCATGTGGACTAGTCCACGCACGATGAAAACCTTTGGCACAACACAGGAATTTGCCAATTCCACCAAATCTCTCGCAGCGAACCAGGGCTTATATAACGGCTTTCTCGCGGCAGGTTTGATCTGGGGGCTTGTGTATCCGAATGCCAGTGTAGGGCTTCATATTCAGATTTTCTTCCTGGCCTGTGTCATTATTGCCGCTCTCTACGGCGGGGCGACTTCTTCGCGCTCCATCATTATCAAGCAGGGTCTGCCTGCGATTATCGCTCTGCTGCTCGTATTGTTCCTGTAACTTCCTGAGAGCAGGGCCGACCTGCGACTTTACATCTCTGATATGATAAAGTATGAAGTATCATAACATACCTATCACCAGAATGAATCTGGAAGCAGGAAGGAGAACAGATCATGGGACTGTTTGACAAGCTACGTCGGCGCAAAAAGCAGAATGCTGAGTCCATCGCCGCTGCGCCCCAGCGAACAGATCATAGTCAAACCATTGTCGGCTTTGTTTTGCTGGAACGGGACGACTGTGATTTTGAGCTTTTTATTAGCAACATGGAGCGGGAATGGGATATTCACATTAATGAACGTGCCGAGGAAGGCAACTTATTCTTTGAGGTTGATGGGATGCAGGTCGTGTGTGCTCATATCGCTGCTCCTGTTCCGAATCGGGAGGTCGAAGAGAATGCCAAGTTAAATATTCTCTGGCCCGAAGCCGAACAGGTGACATCAAAGCATCAGTCTCAGATCATCATCTCGGTACTGAATGCAACGGACGCAATGAAGGGATATGCCCTGTTTACTCGGACAGCCTCGGCATTGCTACAGCTCGATCATGCGCTCGCGATCTACATGGCTCCGCTTGTTGTTGAGGCAGGACAATATGTAGAACTGAGCCGAGGACTCAAGGACGATGAATGGCCTGTCTTACTCTGGGTGTTCATCGGCCTGTATCAGAGCGAAACAGGCACTTCCGCATATACATACGGACTGCGAAACTTCGGTAAAGATGAGATAGAGATTATTGGTTCGTCCAAGCCGTTAAGTGATGTATATGAAATGATGTTTATGACTGTGACCTACGTGGTCGATAATGACATCACACTGCATGATGGAGAAACTCTTGGATTCACGGAACAACAGAAGCTCAGCATTACTCGCTCCAAAGGTATCGCTACTGAAGGAGATAGCTTGAAGATTGGCCTCTAGCCAGCTCTTGATGCATTATGGCATAGAGAATCATAATGAACGTAGATAAGGAACGTAGATAAGGGCCGCTCAGGAATCTAATCCTGAGCGTTTTTTTTGTATACGCATGCCATTTACGTTGTAATCCGACATACATGATCTAATCTGAGAGAGGATGATTTTACCTGTATTTTACTCCCATAGAAGTTCATAGTCCATAAGAACTACAATCATGTGAACTCCATGTTCATTTATTGTAGGAAATAGTATAATTAATAGGCTAATAGACTTATACAATACTTCAACTAATGAATAAGGAGCTGCTTATATGCCGGTCAGACGTTTGGATTCAGCGAAACCCATTTTGGAGATTACTTGGGAAGGGATTGTGACACCAGAGCAGGTTGAACACGTTAATGTGCAGATTGAGAAAATAGCTCCACAACTGGGCAACTCATTTGATGTACTGGTCAATATGATACATATGAAAGCCTTTCCACAAGATACCAAGGAGAAAATTGTCGAGCATCAAAAACTTCTTAAAGACCTTGGCATGAAGCGGGCAAGTGTAGCTGTCGGCGGAGCCATAGCCAAAATGCAGCTGCATCGAATCTCCAGGGAGTCAGAACATCAGACTGAATTTCAATGGGAAACGTATGATGAGGCATTGGCATTTCTGCTGAATTAGTTGAATGACACTGAAATCACACGGACCCAAATATTTATATTAGTCTTCAAAATTATCAAGGGGGGGTTCCGTAAAGGGAGCGCCCTTTTTCACTGTCTGCCCCCTCCTCTAATCTCATCATCATTCATCCTGCATCTCCTCCCCCTGCTATAAATCCGCTTACATCATACTGTAGGCATAAAGTCCTTCATTTTTGATGCATTCTTTTGTAAATCAGCTAATATTTCAATGCAAAATGACGATATATTGGGTAAGCCAGAGCATTTTCAAAAATATTTTCAAAAACAGAGAGATTCGCATACTGAGGGGGAAATGGATTGAAACTGAAACCCAAATTAATGATGATGTTTCTGACTGCTGTGTTGATCTCTGCATTACCACTCGCATTAGTCGGTTTGGTTCAGACAGAAAAGCAGGCTACGCGTAATGTCAATTCTACCCTGAAGGGCATCATGGCCTCCTCAGCCAAACAGCTTGATGGATGGCTTTCCAGTAATGCCAAGGTCATTGAAACATTGGGTTTGGTTATTGAAGACGGTGTACCCGAAGGGGCGCTGACCGAGAATTATTTTAACATTATGAACCAAGGCAGCAATAAAGAGAATCTGTCGGATTTATATTTTGGCTCGGAAAAAGATGGTACCTTCATGAACGGTTCAGACTGGTCGCCAGATGCCGGGTATGACTCTCGTAAACGTCCATGGTATGAACAAGCCAAGAAGGCAGATGCGTTAAGCTTCTCCGATCCGTATCAGGATATGATGTCCAAAGAATACGCCGTATCTATTGCGATGCCTGTACATAACAAAGAAGGCGTTCTAGAAGGCGTGGTGGCGGGAGATTTGCTACTCTCCACTTTAACCGATACGGTCAAAAAAATTGACCTGAACGGTCTTGGATATTCTTTTCTGATCGACAAACATGGACTGCTTCTCGCTCATCCTGACGTTAACATGGTAAATACCTCTGCCAAAGATAATCCCGAATTTAGTCCGATGCTCGCAGAAATGCAGAACCATGCTTCAGGGCAGCAATCGTTTCATTATAACGGTGAAGACTACTTGTTATTCTACAACCAGATTCCGAGCACAGGGTGGGTTATCGGTTCTGTAATTACCGAGAAGCTGGCATATGGGGAATTTTATGAGCTTCGTAACAATTATATTTTAATCATCGGTGCAACTCTGCTCGTTGTGCTGGCCTGGGCTTACTGGGTTGCTACACTGTTCATCAAACCGTTGAAGCAACTGCACCAGACCTCTATACAAATGTCTGAGGGTGACTTCACAGGACGAGTCAAGGTTAAAGGCAAGGATGAATTTGCTGAACTGGGCAACGCATTTAATCAGATGTCTGATCAGCTCGGTGCACTGCTGCGTCAAGTAAGCGGCTCTGCTGAACGGGTCCACACCATCTCGGAAGTGATGCAGGAGCATACAGATAACACCAAACGCATCGCAGAGCAGATCTCGATTGCAACAGACGAGCTGGCTCAAGGGTCCAGTACGCAGGCCGAATCGGTCTACACTGGTTCCAGCCGACTGACAGAGATGAGTGACAATGTTGGCGGCATCAATCGTAGCGTGGAGCAATCTGTCGTGATGATGCGCGAAGCCGGAGAAGCTATGCTTGCGGGTCTGCAAGCTGTTGAGCACCAGGTAGAGCTTGCGGATGGCAACCGTCATTCAATGGATCGGGTGGGTGAGTCGATTACACTGCTGACAGACAAATCACAGAAGATCGAGGGCATCGTTGCTATGATTCAAGGCATCGCCTCCCAGACCAACCTATTGGCCCTGAACGCCTCTATTGAAGCAGCACGAGCCGGAGAACACGGGCGCGGCTTTGCTGTCGTAGCTGAGGAGGTTCGCAAGCTTGCTGAACAGTCGGCGAACTCGGCCAAAGAAATTATCGTGTTGCTCGAGGAAATTCAGACAGCTAGTGGCATGAGCGCGGGTGAAGTCCATGCAGCCGAGCAGGGAATCGAGCAGCAGGTCGCTGCTGTGCACGAGATGCGCGAGTCCTTTGTCCGAATCAAGCAGTCGATCGACGGGATCGAGAGCCAGCTCAAGCAGGTGTCCTCAGCGACTACTGAACTGGACGACAATGCAGGTAAAGTTGCCGAGATCATCTCCAGCGTTGCTGCCATGTCGGAGCAAAGCGCCGCTTCAACGGAAGAGGTGGCTTCCTCTACACAGGAGCAATTCAATTACATCACCAGCATCGCCGAGCGTTCGAATGAACTGGCAGAGCAATCGAAGACACTTGCAGCCGAGGTGAAAAAGTTTAAAGTATAGCTGCATACGACGTGCTCTGCATAGCCTGCAGGAAAGCTGCTCACCAATGCGGCGCTCTCGCTACATTCCGATTGGAAGGTTCAAGATGATACGTCAGCAGTTAGCCGTATAACATAACAAATAGACCCCAACTTCCGCTACGCGGTGAGCTGAGGTCTATTTGTTATCTATGCTTGCTTGCCCCGAACTGCCGGAGCTTCGCCTGCCGAATCACGGACAACCATCTCTGGCTTGAGTACAATTTTCTGCGCAGTTGTCTGTTCGTCCTTCAGCCCATCCTTGAGTTCGTCGATAAGCAAATCCACTGCGCGACGGCCTAAATCCTCTATGGGCTGGGCAACCGTTGTCAGCGGTGGGTTGGTTACGGAAGCGAGAATGGTATTATCAAATCCGATAATGGATACATCTCGCGGCACACGCAATCCTAGCTCTTTGGCCGCCTGAAGTGCACCAATTGCCTGGATATCATTACAGCAGAAGAGGCCTGTGGGATAGTTCTGCTCACCGAGCAGCCTTAACGCCTCTTGTTTGGCCGAACCGAGATCTGCTGCCGATTCGCGAATCTGGCTTGGCTCCAGCACATGTCCTGCCTTATTAAGAGCTTCGCGGAAGCCCCGCACCCGCTCCTGACTGCTGCTAACTTTAGATGGCTCTGACAAGACTGCCAAGCGTGTATGTCCCAGTTCAAGCAGATGCTGTGCAGCCAAAGTGCCGCCCAGCCTGTCGTCAATAGTGACTGTATGCACCGACAGTGCAGGCATATGGCGAGCAATCAGCGCAACCGGCATAGACTGTTGCAGTAGCGGTGATAGAATCTCGGCATTATCAATCCCGGTTCCGATCATCATGCCGTCGACTCTTTTTTGCTGCAACAGATTAAGGTATCGCTCTACCCGCTCGTCCTTGTTATCCGTACTGCAGATGACTACGCTATACCCTAGCTGGCGGCTGCGATCCTCCACAGCCCGGGCAAGCTCGGCAAAATAAGGATTGGATATATCGGGTACGAGCAAACCCAGTGTGTACGTCTGCTTACCCGTCAGGGCAGCAGCAATCGCACTCGGCTGATAGTGCAGACGTTCCATAATCTCCATAATCTCGGCGCGGCGTTTCTCGCTGATCTTGCCTTTGCCGTTAATGACTTGCGAGACGGTAGCAATGGATACCCCCGCCTCGCGTGCTATATCGTAAATGGTTGCTTTCATCGTTTTTCCCCATTTGTGCTATATATAAATTCATTATACATAGATGATTATTCTCTTCTTATTATGAAGGGGGAATTCTGCTTACGCAATGTGAAGAGGTAATTACTTTTTACTTTTTACTTTTACTTTTTAAACAGCCACTCATGATCAGGATCATTATGGAACTTCCACGTCCGCGTCGGTCCTGCCATCACATTGAGATAATACACCTCATACCCTGGAGGCGCACCTACAGGATGATATCCGTTCGGCACAAGCACCACTTCACCGTTCCTCACAGCAAGTGTCTCGTCTACAGAGCGGTCATCGGTATAGACACGTTGAATAGCAAAGCCCTGCTCCGGCTGCACACGGAAATAATACGTCTCCTCCAGCAAGGACTCATCCGGCAGTGCATCCCGATCATGTTTATGCGGCGGGTAACTCGACCAGTGGCCATCCGGTGTGAATACTTCAACGACCAGCAGGCTGTCTGCTTCTTTTTGCTCAGGTAGAATGTTATGAATATGCCGCTCCAGGTTGCCATAACCGCGCCCTTCTACACCCACATCCTCAGGTGCAATCAGACGCGAAGGATACGTACCCTTCCCCGGTGCAGCACAGATCGCGATCTCCAGATCAGTAAGAGCAGTAACCTGCACCTGATCTGATGAAGAGACATAGACGGAATACGGAGGAATCTTTTCAAAAACGCTCATTCGTTTCCCGATATTCTCCCATGTCTGTTCACGCGTGCTCACATTCGCAAGTCCGCTCAGAAGCACGATACAAAGCTCCTGATCGCCACTCTCCCGGCTTAGTTTCTCCCCCGCTGCGAGCTTCGCCACCTGAAATCCAACATATTCCCAGCCAGCAGACTCTGGAGTTACGGTTAACACGGTTCCGTCTGCCTTCGGATTCACGGCCGGTTTAACGATAAGTTCTGACATGCTGCCATTCACTCCTTCCATATTCGTCTGTTATTTGGTGGTGCTTTGTTCTCCTGTCATCATATCATCCAACTACGAGTGCTCGTTTCATATACCTGATGCATGACACAGATATCGTTGTTCGCCAGATGCTACAGCGCCGCCGATTGTGAGCCTTGCAGAGCACCCTGGACTTCGGTCATCTTCACTGGTCTTCCGAGCTCCATAGACAGCTTGGCTGCCAGAGCGATTCGCTCAGCCTGTACCGCATCATTCCCGTCCACAGTTACCGGCTTATCCTGAATAATCGCATCAATAAACAGTGCTGTCTCCTGCACATAAGCTTCGTTGTAGCGTTCAAGGAAGAAGTGCAGCGGTTTATCACGCATCAGTCCAGCCGCTGTGCTGATCAGAGCCGTATTCGGATGATCATTATCTGCCGCCACACTGCCCAGCGATCCAAATACTTCCACACGCTGATCGTATCCGTACACAGCCTGACGACTGTTATCAATGACACCAATCGCTCCATTTGCAAATGTTAACGTCACAATTGCTGTATCCACATCGCCATGCTCTGCGAACACCGGATTAATGAGCACCTTGCCTTTGGCATATACTTCTTCCACTTCACTGCCTGACAAGTAACGGGCCATATCAAAGTCGTGAATCATCATATCCATGAAGATTCCACCAGATACCCGGATGTACTCCGCAGGTGGCGGGCTTGGGTCACGCGAAGTGATCTTGAGGATATGCGGATCACCGATGGTGCCTTCCAGCACATGTGAACGCACTCTTTTGAAATTATGGTCAAAACGGCGGTTAAATCCGATCTGGAGCTTCACGCCAGCCTTCGCTACAGCCGCTACAGCCGCTTCTGTCTGGGACAAGTCCATGCTGACCGGCTTCTCGCAGAAAATATGCTTGCCCGCTTGAGCCGCTTGCTCAATCAAAGGTACATGTGTATCGGTTGAGGAACAGATCAACACTGCATCAATGTTTGGCATTGCAATCAGCTCGCTGCTATCCTTGGTTACCACAGAGATCCCGCGCTCAGAGGCCCAAGCCTCCAGTTCAGGTCCTGCAAACAGATCACTGATAGCTACGATCTCTGCCAGCGGATTGCGCAGCAGGTTGTCTGCATGGATTTTGCCGATGCGTCCGGCCCCGATGATACCGATTCTTACTTTGTCCTTGCCCATTCCGTTATCCTCCCTATATACGTCCCTATGGTGTTGATGAGCTGAGCTCGCGCTCAGCTCTTACATGTACACACTGTACTGTTTGTTAACAACTACCAGCGTGTGGTGACCATTTTCTTACGGGTGTAGAACTCAACACCATCGGTGCCGTTAGCATGCAAATCACCGTAGAACGATTTCTTCCAGCCAGAGAATGGGAAGAAGGCCATCGGTGCCGGTACACCCAGGTTTACTCCCAGCATGCCCGCTTCAATCGTTTCACGGAACTGGCGCATATTTGCACCACTGCGAGTAAACAGACATGCCCCGTTGGCAAAGTCTGAACGGTTTGCCAGTTCAACAGCTTCCTCCAGCGTCTCTACTCTTGCTACCGAAAGCACTGGAGCAAAGATCTCGTCCTTCCAAATTTTCATCGTGCTATCTACATGGTCAAATACGGTTGGGCCTACAAAATAGCCGGAACCATCTGTAGCCTGATCCTTCCGTCCATCCCGAATCAATGCGGCGCCTTCCTGCTCGCCTGATTCGATGTAACCCAGTGTACGCTCTTTGTGAGGACCGCGAATGACCGGGCCAAGGAACACGCCTTCGTCCATACCGTTACCAATGTTGATGCGGTCGGCCGCTTCTACCAGCTTTTGTACCAAGGTATCTGCCACATCACCCACAGCTACGACAACAGAACAAGCCATACAGCGTTCGCCAGCTGATCCAAAGGCTGCACTCGTGATCTCTTTAACCGTCAGATCAAGATCAGCGTCCGGCATAACGATGGAGTGGTTTTTCGCTCCAGCCAGTGCCTGAACACGTTTGCCATTAGCAGATGCCGTTTTATACACATATTCTGCCACAGGCTGTGAGCCGACAAAGGAAATTGCCGCTACTTCTTTATGCTCCAGCAGTCCGTTCACCACATCATGTGCACCGTGAACGATGTTAAGCACGCCATCCGGTAGACCCGCTTCTTTGAAAAGCTCTGCCAAACGTCCTGCCAGCAGGGGTGTACGCTCAGAAGGCTTCAATACAAATGTGTTACCGCACGCAATCGCCAGCGGGAACATCCAGCATGGTACCATCATCGGGAAGTTAAACGGAGTAATCCCCCCGATTACACCGATAGGATAACGGAACATGCCTGATTCCAGACCTGTAGCGATATCAGGCAGCTGTTTGCCCATCATGAGGTTTGGCGCACCCGCTGCGAACTCAACGCACTCAATACCGCGCAATACCTCGCCATAAGCCTCGGCATAACTTTTACCATTTTCCAGTGTGACCAGTCTTGCCAGCTCTTCCCAGTGCTCCACCAGCAATTGCTGATAACGGAACAGAATGCGAGCACGGCGAGGAACCGGTGTGCCACTCCATGATTTGAATGCTTCGCGTGCCGTTTGCACCGCCAGATCAACATCGGCTTGCTCAGACAGCGGCACATATGCAATAATTTCTTCCGTTGCCGGGTTTACGACCGGTTCGGTCCGTGTTGTTGACGGGGTTACCCAAGCTCCCCCGATCCAGTTCTGTACATTCGTCACTGCTGCAGACACTTCTGAAGTTCCTTTTCCCATGTGTGCTGTCTCCCCTCGTTTATGTGCGTTACTTCTGGCGTTCCTTAACCGATTCTCACGTTAACCCGTACGTTTCTTGTACGTTCCTTCGCTTCTCCATATCCAATTCTCTTTGCCAGATTACAAAATCTATCGTATGTGCCGCTTAGGACGGAATAATCTCGCCCCGGTCGCAGCGTTCAATGTATTCATTCACTTGTTCCACGGTTGGCATGGCATCCGAGCAGCTGTGGCTGGAGATGACGATGCTTGCCGCTGCGCTTCCGTAGCTCATACTGCGCTCAATTGTCCAGCCCTGCATCAATCCATATAAGAATCCTGCGGCATACGAATCTCCGGCACCAAATGTTTTGACAACTTGAGCAGGATAACTGTTCGCCCGATGTGAGAGTCCCTCGCGTGTATAAGCTATGGAGCCTTCCTTACCGTGCTTGATTACCACAATATTGGCTGAAAAATCAAACCATTTCTGGGCGGTCACCTGATCACTATGCTCCGGGTTGTGCTCGAATGTCTCCATCATGTCGAATTCTTCCCGTGTACCTAGGATAATATCGCACTTTTCGGCAGCAAGGTTATAGTAGACTGCTGTCTCCTCATCGGATGTCCATGTGTATGGACGATAGTCCAGATCAAACACAATGATAGTGCCATGTTTTTTGGCATAGGTCAGGGCTTGAATAACCGCTTCACGGGAAGGGCTCTGTGCCAGAGCTGTACCAGAGATCAGCAATACTTTGGAATCCGCAATCAGCTGCTCCTGTACCTCGCTTGCCTGCAATAACAGATCGGCTACATTGTCGCGATACATCAGGATGCTACAGTCTGTCGGGCTCTTGATTTCTGTAAAAGCAAGACCGGTTACTGCCCCTGTGTGGTCCGTCACCACATTGCTGATATCAATTCCGTTCTTCTCCAGATAACTTTGGATGAAGCGGCCCATCTGATCACCTGCAATTTTGCCGATAAACGCGGTCTCCATTCCGAGTCTGGACATCCCGATGGTAATATTCGCTGGAGAACCACCCACATATTTGGTGAACGTCATCGTCTCTTCCATTGGGCGGTTAATCTCATTGGCATTCAAGTCGATACACAAGCGGCCAATAGCCGTAAAATCCTTTTTCCTTGTGGTCGGAAAGGATACATAAGTCATCGTGTGTGAACCCCTTTCTATCATGGAATAATATCGAAGTTAATTATTTTTCTTTAAACGTGCTGGTACAGAGACTCCATATAACTCAGGGAACGCTTCGCATACTCATACGGATTGTGAAGCGCCGGGTCCTGTTCTCCTTCAAGCATCGCCCAGCCATCATATCCGCGACTGATCAGCTCTTGCAGTATAGGTGCAAAATCAATGCATCCATCCCCTGGCACAGTGAACACTCCTCTGCGAATGCAGCCAACAAAGTCCGATTGCTCTGCACGTGCCTGATCCAGCACATCCGGGCGAATATCCTTCAGATGAATATAGGCAATTCGATCATAGTGTTTACGCAGCACCTCAAGTGGGTCAGCTCCCCCATAGTAGGCATGGCCTGTATCAAAGAGCAGGTAAACCAGCGAAGGGTCTGTCAGCTCCATCAAACGGTCAATTTCCTCCGGCTGTTCAACTACTGTGCCCCCGTGGTGGTGATAAGTGAGCTTCAATCCATATTCCTTGGCTATAGCTCCTGCCTGGTTCAAGCCTTCAGCAAGAACATGCCACTGGGCATCGCTGAGTCTGAGCACTTCTTTTTCGTGTGGTGTCCGTCTTGGATCAAAATGAAGTGATCCGCCTACCTCGGCCGTACTAATCACCTTACTTCCCATGGATTGCAGAAATTCGGCATGTCTGCGATAGTCGTCCAGCTCGGCCTGGCGATACGCCAGATCGGAGAACAGTACGGATTTCCATTGAGAGATCAGGTTAATGTTTCGTTTGCTTAATTCTTCACGCAACGTTGCAGGATCAGTCGGATACTTGCGCCCCATCTCTGTACCTGTCAATCCCAGGCGCTGAATATCGTCTAGAATCTGGGCACAAGTGGTATCATCACCATGTTCCTTCACATCTTCGCCGACCCAGTTGATCGGATGAATCCCAAGCTGGAATGGCAGCTTGCTCATGGTTTCACGGCTCCTTTAGTTGGTCATTTCACAACACGTTCTGTGTACTAAATCGTCATGTCATCAAAAATTGATGTCTTGGATGAAATATATCTAATCTGCCTAAACGAGTTTTGCTTTGCCGCGATTTGTTTTCATCGCCTCATGGGCACGAACTACTTTTTCCTCTACAGATACTTCAGGTACACCGACATTCCACCATGATTCATATCCGCTTGTGTTGGTTCCCGGTACAACTGGAATCTCAATCAAGGTCGTTACGGTTTCATTCTTCGCATCACGAATGGCTTGCTCCAGCTGCTCGGCAGTTTCTGCTCGATATGCTTTGGCTCCCATACTGCGCGCGTGTGCTGCAAAATCCATTGGCATATAGTCTCCGGTTAAACGGCCGCTCTCCGCTTCACGATAACGGAACTCGTTCCCAAACCCGTCACTGCCGTGTTCACGCTGTAAATTATGAATACATTGGAAGCCATTGTTATTAAAAAGGAGGATCGTCATCTTTCGCTGTTCCTGCAGGCTTGTCACCAGCTCGGAATGCAGCATCAGGTAACTGCCGTCACCCACCATGGCATATACTTCACGCTCTGGCTCCGCAAGTGCTGCGCCGAATGCTCCACTGACCTCGTATCCCATACAAGAGAAACCATACTCCATATGGTATGTCTTAGGTTCAGTTGCACGCCACAGACGATGTAGGTCACCTGGAAGACTTCCTGCCGCACAGACAATGACCGAAGATGGATCAATTGTACGGTTTACAATGCCAACTGCTGTTGTCTGTGCAAGACCCGCTTCATGCTGGACAGCGTACAGCCGATCCACTTCAGCAGTCCATTGATCACGCAGATCAGCTATCTCAGATGTCCCGTAGCCAGTCTGATACTGTTTGGCCTGTAGTCCCTTCTGCAATGCTTGTAGTCCCTCACGAGCATCTGCAAGGATGGCTTCTCCACCCAGCTTGGCAGCATCCATGCTATTTAAGTTGATATTAATAAATTTCACTGACGGATGCTGAAAAGCGGCATGCGACGCCGTAGTAAAATCGGAAAATCTTGTGCCTACCCCGATAACTACATCTGCTTCTTTAGCCAAGCGGTTGGCTGCCAGAGAACCCGTTACCCCGATAGCTCCAACATTCAGCGGATGATCCCAAGATACTGCGCTTTTCCCAGCCTGTGTCTCAGCCATCGGAATGCCAAACGTCTCAGCAAATTCAATCAGTTGAGCCGATGCCTCGGAGTACAGTACCCCTCCACCGGCAACAAGCAAAGGCTTTTTGCCTTGAGCGATCTCATCTACTGCCCGTTCGATCGCTGCCTGCACGGGGGGTCTGCGATCGAGATAATGCACCTTGCGAGCAAAGAATGACTCAGGATAGTCATAGGCTTCTGCCTGTACATCCTGAGGCAGTGCCAATGTCACAGCCCCCGTTTCAGCAGGGTCTGTCAGGACACGCATCGCATTTGTGACAGCAACCATCAATTGTTCTGGACGTACGATACGATCCCAGTATTTGCTGACAGCTTTGAAAGGGTCTGTAGCAGAGATCGTATAATCGCTGCTTACTTCAAGCTGCTGCAATACTGGATCTGGTTCGCGTGTAGCGAAATTATCGCCAGGAAGAAGTAAGACCGGAATTCGGTTTACTGTTGCTGTCGCTGCAGCTGTAATCATATTTAATGCACCTGGTCCAATGGACGTTGTACAAGCGTAGATTTGTTTGCGGTTCTTCTGTTTGGCGTAAGCTGCTGCTGTGTGCACCATGCCCTGTTCATTTTTCCCCTGCATATATGTGAGGCTTCCAGGGCTGCGCTCCAGTGCTTCCCCAATCCCTGTTACGTTACCGTGTCCGAATATTCCAATAATCCCTTTAACAAACTTGGTTTCTACCCCGTCTACTGAAATATATTGCTGATCCAGATATCGAAGCAGAGCCTGAGCCATCGTTAGTCGAATCGTTGTCATAAATGATCGTCATCCTTTCCTTTACGGGTTAAGCGCTTAATCTACGTTAAGTTTAAGCGCCTTACCCCTAAAGGTTAAGCGCTTAATTCATATGGTATTACAGGCTGGGCATTTTCGCAAGCTATTTTTGTAAGCGTTTTATTAAAATTAGAGATTATTTCAGTAAAAACTAGGGGCGATATGGCTTTATCGAATAGTTGAGATCAAAGGTGGGAAGGTTGTGTGTAGCTGGCTGCTGGGTGTATCGCTCAGGTTATGAAAGCTGGAAGAACAGAGGAGGGCATCCGTAGTTTATGATCTAAAAAAAATAACGCTACTTCTTATACAAAAAAAAGAAAGAGACAGCTTGTGCCGTCTCTTTCTCCTCAATATATAAAGCGGGTGATGGGAATCGAACCCACGCTATTAGCTTGGAAGGCTAAAGTTCTACCATTGAACTACACCCGCATAAACAAAAATCGGGATGACACGATTTGAACATGCGACCCCCTGGTCCCAAACCAGGTGCTCTACCAAGCTGAGCTACATCCCGTTAGCGATACCGGCGAGAGGACTCGAACCTCCACGGTTTCCCACTCGATTTTGAGTCGAGCGCGTCTGCCATTCCGCCACGCCGGCGTAGTTATTCTTTTAGTGAAAAATAATGGCGCGCCCTGAGAGATTCGAACTCCCGGCCTTTTGATTCGTAGTCAAACGCTCTATCCAGCTGAGCTAAGGGCGCATATTGGAGCGGAAGACGGGAATCGAACCCGCGACCCTCGCCTTGGCAAGGCGATGCTCTACCGCTGAGCCACTTCCGCAAAATAAGGGATGCGCGTGGAGGGACTTGAACCCCCACGTCAAAGACGCTAGATCCTAAGTCTAGTGCGTCTGCCAATTCCGCCACACGCGCATATAATAAAAGTGAGTCATGAAGGATTCGAACCTTCGACACCCTGATTAAAAGTCAGGTGCTCTACCAACTGAGCTAATGACTCATAATAAAACTGGTGGAGGATGATGGATTCGAACCACCGAACCCGTACGGGAGCAGATTTACAGTCTGATGCGTTTGGCCACTTCGCTAATCCTCCATAAAGTGGTGCCGGCGAGAGGACTTGAACCCCCAACCTACTGATTACAAGTCAGTTGCTCTACCAGTTGAGCTACACCGGCGTATCAAATTGTTGTATAGATGGTGGCTCGGGACGGAATCGAACCGCCGACACGAGGATTTTCAGTCCTCTGCTCTACCGACTGAGCTACCGAGCCATATTTGAATTTACCGAATTATGGATTTTCATCCTTGAAGCATACATAAATGGCGGAACCGACGGGATTCGAACCCGCGATCTCCTGCGTGACAGGCAGGCATGTTAGGCCAACTACACCACGGTTCCAGATCACTTTCC
>NZ_QJSW01000038.1 GCF_003217495.1 Paenibacillus barcinonensis
CCGTCGAATGGCGAATAGCGATGCAACAGGATCATTTTTTAAGTTCGGTTTTTCATCAACATAAATTTACATAATTAGGATATTCAACAGGCGTGCAATTAGTATTAAAGTGGTGAACTTTAAGAGCAGTCTTCAATTCATTGTTAGTTGGATGTTTCGTTTAACTATAAACGAGTTATGGATGATTCGATAAAAGCAGGAGGATGACTATGAATATTAATCAGTTTCCGAAAGATGTTCAAGATTTTATTCATGAACTTTGTGCCAAGGCGATAATTAGAGCTGTTAAAAAAGGAGAGTTTCGTCCAAAAGACCAAAATGAGAAAGCTCAGCCTGATGCAGGATGAAATGAAGAATTGACAAGTTTTTTTGATGAATGCTTTTGTGCTGAGCCAGCACAAAAATGGCGTTTTCTAATAAATATAGAAGACGCCAAATTTTAATTATTTTAAGTGAAATTACGATCATATCTCCTAAGGATTTCAAGGGAGGATATCTGTACAAGATTTAATCTAAAAACAGCATCTTCTTCACTTGAAAGCCCAGGATGAGAACCGTGAGGATGAAGTCTTTTCCAAAAAGCTTCAAAGTATCCAGTTCCATTATTCAGCCATTCGTTTAGCTCTGTATAAAAGATGGGAGGTGAGGTTTGAGACAATGCTATCCTCGCTAGATGGCTATCAGTGTAATGGATATCTGTTAATTTCTCAGCAACTTGACACATAAGAGCTTCAGTGTAGCTTCTCAATTGGCTATTACAGGCGGCCCAATCACCTCTATTAAACGCATTGGTAGCTTGATCGTAGTGGCCTTTAGCAATGGATAGGTTATGCCTAATTAGGAGAATATCTATCAAAGTTTCATTACTGTAAAAGTCGATGTCAGTCTGGAAAGTTCGTGTCAGCTTTCCTTCTTCGATAACGAAACCATCTTTCAATAAAAGCCTTCTTAATTGAGGATAATTGACGAATTCACCTGAATTATCATCGAAGTGAAGACTTCCCTGTACTGAAGTTTCAATAACATGTTCTACAAGCTCATAAGTTAAATTGTTGCCTATAATTCCAGGTTGTTCAGGGTGTGCAAATAAGTATTTGGCCACACTTACTGCTTTATCATTCTTGCTCATTCCATCAATAATTACTTCATTCAGACCATACCTAAATAAAAGCACATCTAAGGTTGAATGGGTATTTATATCTTTTAATAGACTCATAGCATCCATTATGGTAGCACGTGAAAACATTTTAACAACCTCCTTTTATCCTCACAATCTATTGTATTATACGAAGTCTATTAGAGCACCTTCAATTTTTTTGAGTTAGACAACTCAAACTTCATTCCAGTCGCAATTTCAGCAGTTACCAATAGACAAATATCAGGCAAATCGGTAGAGAACGGATCGATACGTGTTTTTTTTCCATCAATGATTCTATAATGGCCTCTTATTTTTAGCTGTGGTCTCTTTTTTTTCATTATTGCTACTAACCTCCAGTGAATTTAATTTTTCATTTAATTTGAACATCTATATATTTGTGATATTCTTATAATAAATGATGACTTGGTGGGTGTGATACTATGACAACTGTGTTAGATTCTCTTGCTGAAAAGAATGAGTTTCCTATCGTGTTTATTGGATCTGGTATCTCTAAAAGATTTTTAAATGATTTCCCTGATTGGCCTACACTCTTGGCAGAGTTTTGGGTTAAAGCTGGTATGCAGAATTTTTACGGAGAATTAAATAATGTCCTTTCACGAGTAAAATCCGAGTATCCAGAATTCAATGATAGAGAAGTTGAGCATGAGGCGTACATACAAATAGGTGCTACTTTAGAGACTACATTTAACCAACGATTCAATGACGGCGAAATACTTATTGAGGGATTCACTTCACATGATTCTTTTAGAACCAGGTTATCACCCTTCAAAAAGGCAGTCGCTAACAGATTCCTAAGTTATTCCCTTAGAGATGGGATGGAAGTTGAATATGAATCATTTGTGAAAATGATTCGAAAAACTCAGATAATATTAACAACTAATTATGACACATTTGTAGAAGATTCTTATAATTCTTTAGGCACAAATCAAATCAAAAAATTTATCGGGCAAAAAGGTTTTTTCACTGAGACATTTAACTATGCAGAATTATATAAATTACATGGGTGTGCTCAGAGCCCTAGTGACATCGTTCTTGCCAAAGAAGACTATAACAAATTTGATAAAAATTCTGTCTTGATCAGTGCTAAAATTATTTCAATGATGCTAACCTCACCTATTATTTTTATGGGATATTCTCTAACAGACGTTAATGTAAGAAAAATAATCAGTGATTTTTCTTCCTCATTGTCGGATGCAGAGGTTCAGTTGCTTGAAGAAAGACTCATATTATTAGAATGGTCTGAAGGTGAACAAGGCTTAGTGGAGGAAGTTTTAAATGATCGAGATTTGGGTTGCAAACTTAAAGTAATTAAAACAGATAACTATGGCCTAGTCTTCGACAAAATTAGCTCTGTCAATCAGGGTGTAACACCTTCTGAAGTTCGGAAATATCAACATGTCATAAAGCAACTGATTGTTGACAGAGGAAGAAAAGGAAGCTTAAATTCTTTACTCGTTTCACCGGTTCAATTGGAAGATATAGAGGAGCGGATTGGTGACGGCAAATTAGTGGTTGCTCTTGGTGACACCACTTATATATTTAGAATGCCTGATTTGGTCAGTTATTCGTACGATTATTTTTTCGAGTCAGATCAACTAAACACCGATATTGCTTTGCGCTTCATAGCAAGTCAAAATAAAAAATCAAGGCTTCCGTTTTTGAAATTTACAAAAGATTTGAATTTAGATGAAACCAACTTACATCCATTCGATAAGGAGAAAATTAAGCAAAGGATCGCAGCATTCCCTGACGCAAATGTTTGTATTAAAACCATTAATTCATCATATAAAGTTAAGGTGGATACAATTGAGGAAATAATTGAGCAGAAATTTAAACAAGACAAGGAGTATGATGTCATCGCCTATAATAGTCCTAGGTTAGACCTTGATAAATTGCACGACTATATAAAAGAGAAGCTCTCCATATTTAGGGATGGGGGTGCACGTGGTATCCCCACGTCACTAAGAAGGCTAATAACAACTTATGATCTCATCATAAATAAATAAGAGGTCAGCGCTCGAACCCACGAATGGATTGCCACTGACCTCTTTGATACCTTTTAGTGTATGACAGAATCATACATTATTATTCACTAGAAATCAAGAATTGTTTTGACCGCGTATATTAAGATTGATTTAAAATAGTGACTAAAATGCTTAGGTATCAACACTGCCCCATTTCCGTCTAATGGGGCGAAAATGGGGCAGTGTTTTTAAACTTATTCGTTACCACTGATGAAGGTTGATGGATGGCACAACATAAAAGCCAGATTTTTTAAGGATTCTGATAAGCTGGGGGAAGCAGGAAGAACCTCAGCATCAGCCTTCCAAGCTAATAGCGTGGGTTCGATTCCCATCACCCGCTTAATTGATGAAAGACTCTGCAGAATGTGCAGAGTCTTTTTTTGTTTGTATAAGCTGGAATGAAGAATCAAACATGAAATGCGGGGCTGGGAGGCGATCTAAGGCACGAATCGCCTCATATGTATCCCAAGAGCCAAGACCTCTAAACTATGGATTATAGGAGGTCTTGGCTCTTTTAAGGTTGACTTACGCTAGGGCCGAGCCTGTCTTCGGCAGCAGCGGAGGTTTTCTTTTTACAACGAACAATTCAGGAATTAACGCTCGTGATGATCCGTTGCACGTTTACGCATGCCAGCAAGACCGAAGAGTCCCAGCAATCCAAGCCAGCCCCAGCTCATGCCGTTATCACGGGTTGTTGTGGTAGCCGCATTGGTACGCAGACTGTTGGTCCGGTAATCCCCGTTGTTGCGGTAATTTCCATTGGTCCGATAAGTATCGTCCATATTCATGTTCATGTTGTTCATGTTGGTGTTTGTACGATCCATGTAGTTGTGATTCTGATAAGATTGGACACGTGATCCGTTCGTTTCCATGCCTTTGTTCATATGATGGCCCTCAGCGCCTGCAGGACCTGCCATTGCGGCAACGACAAGTAAAGAAGCGATGATCGTTGTGCTTTTTTTCATGCTGTAGTTCCTCCTTTGTATTGTAAGAGCTATATTCTAATGTGCCCATACCGACACGGGCATTATGTAGAAGAAGAGGTGTTAACATATGGCTCGGAGGGATAAATGGTCGACAAATACATAAGAAAACCTACAAAAGCAGACGTTAAGTGTCAGAAAAACGAAATTTCATCTTTAATTTATTACGTCACTGTGGTAAAGTATACAAAAGCTTGCTTTGCCGGTCATGTTTCTTTGGAGCACTCTGTGATTAATGAATGGTAAAGAAGGAAAATCTCTTTTCACCTACGTATGTTCAAACCTATCGAGGCAAAGTGTATAATTATGAATTTTTTAGAATAGGTATGAGACGTTAAAGCTATGGAAAGTACGTGAAAAAGGTATCATGCGACAGCATATGTCCATTCTTTGAAGCAGAATAAGAAAATGAATAAAAAAGCGTGTTTTTGTGCTGTAAATCGGGGATATTCCCCATTTTTTCTAGTAGAAAAATAAAGATTTTCGTACCAATTTATTGTATGATGTTATGAAGGTGTCAAATTTACGTGTACGAATGGAACGATCAGATGGGAGGATAAGCATGACTGAAACTATGGTAACCGCCAGCAAAAGCCAATCCAACAACCTGCTTCGGCGAGACGTGCGGTTCCTGGGCAATATACTCGGAGAGGTTCTTGTCCATCAAGGCGGCACGGAGCTTCTCGATATCGTTGAGAAGATTCGGGAAACGAGCAAATCGTTGCGTGCAGAGTTTTTGCCGGAACTGTATGAAGAGTTCAAAACGATGATCCAGGAATTAGACTCGGACAATCGTCACCAGGTTATTCGGGCTTTCGCTATTTATTTTCAATTAGTTAATATTGCTGAACAAAACCATCGGATTCGGCGTAAACGGGACTATGAGCGTTCTGCAGGAGATGCCGTACAGCCAGGTTCAATCGAAAAGGCCGTACAGGATCTGAAGGAACGTGGATTGTCTCATACCGAGGTAGAAGAGATTCTGGAGGATTTGTCGCTGGAACTCGTCATGACTGCTCATCCGACCGAGGCAATGCGCCGGGTAATTCTGGACATTCATAAACGGATTTCGGAAGATGTTATGCTGCTCGATAATCCTACGCTGACGTTGCGTGAACGTGAACAGTTGCGTGAGAAATTGCTGAATGAGGTCATTACCCTCTGGCAAACGGATGAACTTCGCGATCGCAAACCGACTGTACTGGATGAAGTGCGGAACGGAATGTATTACTTTCATGAGACGTTATTCCATGTACTTCCGGATGTATATCAGGAGCTGGAACGTTGTCTGAACAAATTCTATCCAGACCATGACTGGCATGTGCCGACGTATTTGCGTTTCGGTTCCTGGATTGGTGGAGACCGGGATGGAAATCCTTCGGTAACTTCAGATGTAACATGGCAGACGCTGCTTATGCAGCGTAAGCTTGCGCTGCGTGAATATCAGCGAATTATGGTTGAGCTTATGGGCCATCTCAGCTTCAGCACCAACATCATTCATATTTCGGATGAACTGGCGCAGTCGATTGAGCAGGATCGCAGCTGTGTTACTTTGAAAAAAGTAGACATCTGGCGTAATGAAAAAGAGCCATATCGCATCAAATTGGCGTATATGATCGCCAAATTAAACAATGTTCTCGATGAGAACAAGGTGGGGCAGCCGGATCGGTATAAAAATGCCCAGGACCTGATTGATGATCTGTTAATTATCGACCGCAGCCTGCGTCACCATTTTGCTGACTATGTTGCAGATACAACCGTCCGCAAAATGATTCGTCAGGTAGAGCTGTTCGGTTTCCATACAGCAGCGCTGGATGTGCGTCAGCACAGCAAGGAGCATGAAAATGCGATGGCGGAGATTTTGGCTAAAATGAACATTGTGGACGATTATGCCCGTCTTACAGAAGACGGTAAAATTGATCTGCTTGCTCGTTTGCTGGATGATCCAAGACCGCTTACATCTCCGTACCACGAGTATACGGAAGGAACCAAGGAGTGTCTGGATGTATTCCGTACTATCAAGCGTGCTCAGAACGAGTTCGGTGAAGGATGTATTACAAGTTACCTGATTAGTATGACACAAGGGGCTAGTGACCTGCTTGAGGTTATGGTGTTTGCCAAAGAAGTAGGCTTGTTCTCCAAAGGGGCAGATGGTCAGGTTATCTCTACACTCCAGGCCGTTCCTTTGTTTGAAACGATTGACGACCTTCATGCAGCATCTGAAATTATGCAAAGACTCTTCAACCTGCCTGTATATCGGGCGAGTGTTAAAGGTCGTAATGAGCTGCACGAAATCATGCTTGGCTACTCTGACAGTAACAAGGATGGCGGTGTAGTTACAGCGAACTGGGAGCTGCGTGTAGCGATGAATGCCATCACGGCTGTTGGTAATGAGCATGGCGTGAAGCTCAAGTTTTTCCATGGACGTGGCGGAGCACTTGGACGCGGCGGTATGCCGCTGAACCGCAGTATTCTTGCCCAACCGCCTCACACGATTGGCGGCGGCATCAAGATTACGGAGCAAGGCGAGGTAATCTCTTCTCGTTATTCCCTGCAGGGAATTGCCTATCGCAGTCTGGAGCAGGCGACATCAGCGTTGATCACGGCTGCTCTGAACGGACTGGAGCCGCAAGAATCAGCATCGGAGCAAGCCTGGGATGCAATTATTAGAGAGATTTCGCAAGTATCACTGACGAAGTATCAGGATCTGATTTTCCGTGACCCGGACTTCTTCAACTTCTTCAAAGAATCCACACCACTGCCAGAGGTTGGCGAGCTGAATATCGGCTCACGTCCATCCAAACGGAAAAACAGCGACAAGTTTGAAGACTTGCGGGCGATTCCATGGGTATTTGCCTGGACACAAAGCCGTTATTTGCTTCCGGCATGGTATGCGGCGGGGACTGGTTTGCAAAGCTACTATCAAGACAAGGCGGAGAATCTGGCCGTCCTGAAAGATATGTATGCTAACTTCCCGTTCTTCCGTACACTGATTGATACGGTGCAGATGGCGATTGCCAAAGCAGATCTTGTGATTGCCAAAGAATATTCAGCGATGACCTCCAACCAAGAGGCGCGTGATCGCATCTATGGTCAGATCGAAGCGGAATTCAAGCTGACGAAAGAGCTGATTCTGAAAATTACGGGTGAGGCTGAAATTCTGGACGATGTACCGGTGATTCAGGAATCAATTCGTCTCCGTAACCCGTATGTTGATCCGCTCTCCTATATGCAGGTACAACTGCTGAGTGAGCTGCGTGACATGCGTGAACGTGGTGAAGATGATACTGAGCTGCTCAGAGAAGTGCTGCTGACGATTAATGGTATTGCTGCGGGACTGCGCAACACAGGCTGATATTTCGGAGCAGAGATGATTCATGAGCTTAAAGATTTATGTAATAAATTATATATTCATCTCTTTGCATCCGGGATGAAAGGTTTAGACGGGACTCCTACGGGAGTTCCCGTTTTTACTGTTTTTGGAGGATATTTGTCATACAGTCTTGATTTTTGACCAAAGTTGATTTACGATTTGATTGGTGAATTACAAGTGTGGACGGGTATGAGAAGACGGAAGACCCATCAGCATGTCTGGGGGAATAAGGGTGGACAATTTAGAGAACAGGCTTGTGAAGCTGGTGCTCAAGGGTGACCAGCGAGCCTTTGCAGAGATCGTTGAACTATATAAAGACAAGCTGTTTCATCTGGCCTACCGGATGCTGAGCAATCGTCATGAAGCCGAGGACGTTGTTCAGGAGACTTTTTTGCGTGTATATCGAAATATGGAGAAGTATGATCCGAATCAGAAGTTCTCTACCTGGATTTATCGGATCGCTACAAATCTCTGTATTGACCGGTTGCGCAGAAAAAAACCTTCGTATTCGCTCGATGCTGAACTGAATGATCAGGAAGGATCGGACGGATATGCTATGCTCCCGAGCGATGATCGTACGCCGGAGAGTGAGGCGTTGCTGTCGGAGACGCAGACTCTCATTCGGGAGGCTATTGACAGTTTGCCTGCGAAGTACAAGTCCGTCATGGTTTTAAGATATTTACAGGACTTGTCGTTACAGGAAATCAGTGATGTTACAGGAATGCCCGTAACAACCATCAAGACACGAGTACACCGTGGCCGTGATTTTCTGCGCAAAAAATTGGAATATAAGCTGTAACCGAAATTTGCCTGTCATTTTGGGCAAAATTATTTGAAACATATCTGGAACGGATACGTATGTAATGTATGCAAGTCTTATGCGTGCTTTTTACAGGTGCATGGACTAAGTGTCTAAGGAAAGGATTGGCTCTCATATGGATTGCAACTCGGCCGTCTCTTTAATGCATGAATGTTTGGATGAGTCGTTGTCCACGGAACAGAAGGCTGCACTGAAAAGCCATTTGTTGATCTGTCCGGATTGTCGCATGCGCTTTAAAGAGTTGGAACAGACGGAAATGCTACTCTTTGCCATGAAACATTATTCACCGTCTGCCTCGGATGAGCTGACCAATCGAATTATGAATGCTCTGCCACAGCCCAAGAGACAGCAAGTATGGCTCAAATGGGTCAAAGGACATCCCGCGCTGACGGCGGCAGCCTTCTTTTTGGTCGTGATGCTCTTTAGTGCCTTCAATTTCTGGAATCAGAACAACGAAATGGTCGTTAAGGGGAACAATCTGGATCAACTCGTGATTCAAGGCAACACGGTTATCATTCCAGAAGGTAAGTCAGTTGCTGGCGATCTTACGATAGAGAATGGAACCGCTCAGGTCTACGGTGATGTGGATGGCAATCTGACGGTGATCGACGGACAACTGTTTCAAGCGTCTACAGCGCATATTTCCGGTCAAGTGAAGAGCATTGATCAGGCGCTGGACTGGTTCTGGTACAAAATAACCAATATGGTAGATGAAGTCGCATACCGTTAAAATCAGGTATTACTTCAAGGATATATACCAAGCAGGGTACCTCCGAATTGCGTGGGGTGCTCTTTTTTTTATTGTTTTATAGGAGAAAGTGGAAAATACAGAAGTTTATATGCGGTTTGTGACTGGAGTAACTTGCAACCTGAACGGTAACGTTATAACCTAGATAGTAAAGAGAACATACTACATATAGATAAGCATTGAATAAATGCAAAGAAGGGATTATGTAAAATCCCGAATGGTTAATATGAGATCAAGGTTTTACTCATCAATGGGGATAGCGGGGGCTGGCTAATGAATTACTTTGCTGACTTAACGTGGAAAGAGTCCATCAAGGACGTTATTGATATATTGATCGTTACCTATATTATGTACAAGCTGATTTTGCTTGTGCGGGGTACACGTGCGGTCCAGCTGCTGAAGGGCATTTTGTTCCTTGTTCTGATCTGGGCTCTAAGCACATGGCTGAACCTGTACACGCTGAAATGGCTGATGAACCAGATGTTTACATTTGGTGTTGTTGCCGTATTTATCATTTTTCAGCCGGAATTGCGCCGTGGTCTGGAGCAATTGGGTCGAGGCAAAATATTTGGCCGATCGGCTGCTGCCAGCGATGAAGAATTAACGGTGTTAATTGGTGAGATCATTAAGTCTGTTAATTATTTGTCACGTCGGAAGATCGGGGCACTTGTGGTCTTCGAGCGCGAAACGGGTCTGAACGATTACACTGAATCAGGTATCAAAATGGAGTCGCTTGTTAGCTCGGAGCTGATGATTAACATTTTTATTCCGAACACACCGCTCCATGATGGAGCCGTCATTATACAAGGGAAGCAGATATCCGCGGCAGCCTGTTATTTGCCACTATCCGAGAATCCTTTTATCAGCAAGGAGCTGGGTACACGTCATCGTGCCGCAATTGGAATTACGGAGGTGGCTGATGCAATCTGTCTGGTCGTATCAGAGGAGACGGGACAAGTATCTCTGGCAATGAACGGCCAAGTCGTTCGTGACATTAAAGAGGAGTCGTTGATTGCCAAGTTATATGAAGAATTGCGTCCAACCTCCAATCTGAGCAAAAAGAATGCATGGTCAACCTTCTGGAAGCGGAAGGGGGAACGTAACCATGGATAAATGGTTTAACAACAATACGTTTGCCAAGATTCTGGCATTGGCGGTAAGCCTGCTGCTGTGGTTTATGATTCATCTGGATGAAGTACCTACAACACCTACGATTTCAACGGGCATATCCAGCAAAATTGTGGAGCGAAATGTGCCTGTGCAGCCATACGGGCTGGACAGTAATGCCTACGTGCTTACATCGTTAAGCACCGATGAGGTGCGGCTGGAGATTAAGGGGCAGCGCTCGCTGCTGACTTCTATTTTTACCAATGACGATTATAAGGTGCTGGTTGATCTAAGCCAGGTCAAAGATGGTTCGAATACGTTGCCACTTGTTCCTGATCTGCCTTCAGGGGTTGAGGTGGTCAGCATGGAGCCCTCGATGGTCACGGTCAATGTGGAGAAACTGGGCACCAAAGCGTTTAACGTGAATATTGTACCCGAAGGAGCACCTTCGGCTGGTTATACTATGGGAACGCCTGTCGTAGAGCCCTCGTCTCCGGTGAAGGTTACACTTCCGGAAGGACAACTGGAGGCTGTAGCGAAGGTGCAGGGAAGTGTGAGCGTTAAGGATGCGAAGGAAGATATTGTACAGAAAAAAGTGAAGCTCCAGGCATATGATGCCGAGGGCAAGGTCATCGAAAATGCGATCATTACACCACAAACGGTGGAGGTTCGTGTCCCGGTCAATCAGCCCTATACAAAAGTGCCCTTGAGGATCAATTATTCAGGACAGCTGCCAGATGGACTGGTCCTGTCCAAGGTTGAGCCAAACGTGAAAGAAGTCTCGATTTACGGAAGCGAGCAGGCGCTTGCAGGTATACAGTCCTACGACCAAGCTACTCTTGATCTGACTCAGTTTACTCAGTCAGGCACTTCGACAGTTAACGTGGACTTGACGCCGCCTTCAGGTTCTGAGAAAATCGAGCCTAGTTCGATTCAGATCAAGGTAACGGTATCTCCATACGATGAGGCCGAGTCAACGACCAAGGTATTTCCCAATGTGCCGATTAAGCTGAGCGGTGCGGAAAATGGTCTTGAGGGTATGCTGGTTACGCCCAAAAGCGGAGGTTTGAACATTACGCTGACCGGATCACCGAGCATGCTTGAAAGTCTAAGTGGTGATGACATCAAGCTGACCGGAGACCTTAGCGGTCTTGGTGCAGGCACACACGAGATCAAGCTGGAAGCTGATTTACCGCGTTTTGCCAAGCTGGACGCCGCAGCGAATGATCTAAGGGCAACGGTCAAGATCAGTGAGAAGGCCCAGGACACGACCTCTTCTCCCGGTCAAGACCCTAATGAGGGTAACGAAACGGGACCTGATCCGACACCAGCAGAAGTGGAGAATGGACACACGAATACAGATCCTGCAGATGAAGAAACCGAATCGAATACGGAACATCAGGATCAAAGCCAGCAGGGAAATGCGGCACCCAATCGTGGAAATGTAAACAACAATGCGAATAATAGCAGTACCGGCAATAAATCAGGCTCGAATCCGTAATATGTAATGCTTGAATTCAATTTCATTTCTCAAAAATCAAAAAAAATGATAATCATGCGCATGGTGCGTATACGATGCAGATAGAAGGAGTTAGATCATGGGTAAATATTTTGGTACAGACGGTGTCAGAGGAGTTGCCAATAAAGAGCTGACGGCGGAACTGGCTTACAGCATCGGAAGATGTGGGGGTTATGTGCTCGCTGGCGGGGTGGAAAGACCGAAAGTGGTCATTGGAATGGACACGCGGATCTCTGGGCTTATGCTGGAATCAGCGCTGGTTGCAGGTCTGTTGTCTATTGGTGCAGATGTCATTCGTCTGGGTGTAGTGTCTACACCGGGTGTTGCTTATATTACTCGTCTGCTGAAAGCAGATGCAGGTGTAATGATCTCGGCTTCTCACAATCCGGTGGAGGACAACGGGATCAAGTTTTTCGGTGGAGATGGCTTCAAGCTGTCAGACGAAACCGAGAACCGGATTGAAGAGCTGATGGATGCGGAAAAGGATGAATTGCCACGTCCGGTTGGTGGCGGTCTTGGAACGGTGACGATGGATGAGCAATCTCGTTATCTGTATCTGGACTACCTGAAAACAACGGTATCGGAGTCATTCTCTGGTCTCAAAATTGTGCTTGATTGTGCGAACGGTGCAGCTTATGAGCTGGCGCCTAAATTATTTGCAGAGCTTGGTGCAGAGGTCATTGCTATTGGCGCTGAGCCGAATGGCCTGAACATTAATGAGCAATGTGGCTCTACGCATCCAGAGCATTTGAAACAAGAGGTGCTGAAGCATCAAGCGGATCTGGGTCTTGCTTTTGATGGTGACGCAGATCGTCTGATTGCCATTGATGAGACGGGTGCTGAAGTCGATGGTGACTTTATTCTGTGTATTTGCGGAGATGCGATGAATCGCGCGGGCAAGCTGAAGGACAGCACTGTAGTGTCCACGGTGATGAGTAACATCGGCTTCTACAAAGCAACAGAAAAGCTGGCGCTGAAAACAGCCAAAACGGCTGTAGGTGATCGTTATGTCATGGAGGAAATGCGTCGCGGTGGATACAACCTGGGTGGCGAGCAGTCGGGTCACGTCATTTTCCTGGATTACAATACAACCGGAGATGGTATGCTGACAGCGATTCAACTTGTAGATACCTTGAAGGCTTCGGGCAAGAAGCTGAGTGAGCTGAAGGCTATCATGACACAATACCCACAGGTGTTGGTTAATGTTCGTGTTGAGGACAAGAGCAAATATGAAGGCAATACGGCAATTGGTCAAGCTATTGCTGCGGTTGAGGAGCAGCTTGGCGATAATGGCCGTGTGCTGGTTCGTGCTTCGGGTACGGAGTCTCTGATCCGTGTTATGGCGGAAGGACCAGATAAGCAGGAGCTGGAGCAGTTCGTATCCCAGATTGCTGATGTGGTGCAAAAAGAGCTCGTTTAGGATTCATAAAATGCCTGCTGTAATGCGAATTCAGGATCTTTTTTACAAATTCATTGCTTGGTATGCCTATAAACAGAGGTTTGCTTTATCCAAGTAATAACAGTTGGACTCATTAAACCTGCGTCCTGGCCAGATAAGACCATTGGTCTGATTATCTTGCCGGGAGCGTGGGTAAATATGCTGAAATGGTTACAGGTACTTTGCTCCATTGCAAAATGGACTTCAGGTGCATATAATGAGTGGAGTCGTCATTCAGACACAGAAAGTGAGGATTGTAAGGTTACAGTTACACAAGCGCCAGAGCTTGGAGTTGCGCGGGACGCATGTTGGTAGTGACTCTCTTAGTAATGAGGGAGAGGGAACACAGCAGCATGGACGGCAATCAAGCTGACGAGGTGGAGGTGTTCGGATTGTTCGGCGGGGACCTCCCGGTGATGCACCAGAGCCGTAAACCGGATTGCGGAAAATGGATGGGTGACTGTCCACACAACGCGCCGGTAGGTGCAAGAAAAAATACAAACAAATGAATGTGCGTGAAGAGCGTAACAACAGTGCGCGGACGGGAAATGATGTACATTCATGATTGCATTCGTAACAGGGCATGATAACAGCGGGACGGTAAACAGGCCGTTCTGATCATTGATAACTGAATAGAAAATGATTTTCATGATACGTTAGCAATCCATCATTTTCCGATAGGTCCAGTCTGCCTGTTTCTCTTCCTGACACAGTATTCATATAAACGGAGGAACTAAACTATGTGCGGTATTGTTGGATATATTGGTAATAAGAACACTCAATCGGTATTGATCGAAGGATTGAAAAAGCTCGAGTATCGTGGTTATGACTCTGCAGGGATCGCTGTTTTCACACCGCAAGGTCTGCAAATCACAAAAGCTCTCGGACGTTTGGCAAACCTGGAAGCGAAGCTGGATGGTGCTCCACTGGTTGGTAATGCCGGTATTGGACACACTCGCTGGGCTACACATGGTAAACCATCGGATGAGAACTCCCATCCACATACGGATGAGAGCCAGAAATTCTCTGTCGTACACAATGGTATTATCGAGAACTATCTGGAGCTGAAGGATGAGCTGATCGCTGAAGGTCATACGTTTTCTTCGGAAACGGACACTGAAGTGATCTCTCACCTGATTGCACGTGAATACAATGGCGATATTGTTAAAGCTGTGCAAAAAGTAATTACACTTATGCGCGGTGCATTTGCACTGGGTGTCTTGACTGAGTATGAGCCTGAGAAACTCGTAGCTGTGCGTCAAGCCAGTCCATTGATTATCGGTATTGGTGAAGGCGAGAACTTCATCGGATCGGATATTCCGGCCATTCTTGAGCATACACGTAATGTGTACATTTTGAATGACGGTGAGATGGCTGTGCTGACACATGATGCTGTCGAATTGATGACGATTGAGGGCAATTTTATTTCTCGGGAAATGATTCATGTCGATTGGGATGCAGTAACCGCAGAAAAGGGCGGATTCGAGCACTTCATGCTGAAAGAAATTCATGAGCAGCCAAAAGCATATCGTGATACGATGTTGGGCCGCATCGACAATGAAGGCAGAAAAGTTCAGCTTCCTGAGCTTAAAATGACTGAGGAGCAAATTAAAAATATTCGCAACATCCAGATTATTGCATGTGGTACGGCGTACCATGCCGGTCTGGTTGGACGTACAGTGATTGAGCAATTGGTACGTATCCCGGTAGAGACAGATGTCGCTTCCGAGTATCGTTACCGTTCACCAATCGTAAATAAAGATACACTTGTCATCGTAGTGAGCCAATCGGGCGAAACAGCAGATACGCTGGCGGCACTGCGTGAAGCTCAATCAAACGGTGCGCACGTACTCGCAATTACTAACGTTGTGGGCAGCTCGATCGCTCGTGACGCGAACGATGTCATTGCTACACTTGCTGGTCCGGAGATCGCGGTAGCATCTACAAAAGCGTATACGTCCCAGTTGATTGCGTTCAACTTGCTAGGCCTGTACCTGGCGCAAGTGAGAGGTACCAAAACACCAGACGAGATTGCACACACGCTGGCAGCAATGCAAGCATTGCCTGAGCAAGTGGAATCCATGCTGGAGCAAGCGGATGCGATCAAAGGATATGCAGAGCAAATCTCCAAGCATCAGCATCTTTTCTTCATCGGCCGCGGTCTGGATTATGCAGTCGCTCAAGAGGGATCATTGAAGCTGAAAGAGATCTCTTACATCCACTCTGAGGCATATGCAGCAGGTGAATTGAAACATGGTACACTCGCTTTGATCGAAGATGGTATTCCTGTCATTGCCTTGGCTACACAGGAAAACGTATTGGAGAAAACGGTAAGCAACATCAAAGAAGTGAAAGCTCGCGGCGCAGACGTACTTGCGATCACATACGAAGAGCATGTAGCTCCATTGCTGAAGTCCGTTGACCAAGCGTTTGCGATTCCTAAGACGTTGCCACTTCTGAGCCCGGCACTGTCCGTTGTAGCTTTGCAATTGCTGGCATACTACGCTTCCCTTGCTTTGGGTCATGATGTGGATAAACCGCGTAACTTGGCGAAGAGTGTAACGGTTGAGTAAGAGAAAGTATTAGCGCATAACGAAATTCGATTGTTCAGCAATAGAAGAGCCCCAACACGTTCTATAACGTGTTGGGGCTCTTTTGGTATATAACCGAAATTGACCAAACCTCCCCCGAATGTCGACCGGCGTCGAATGCAGGAATGATGAATAAAGCGCACTTCCGTGTTTCCTCAATATTTACTATTTTTAGTCAATATATTAACATTTTACATTAAAAACGCCTATTTTAACCAAAATTTTACTATACATTCTTTGGAAATTTGATATAATTCTACCTAGGTTACGGTACCATTTATGATAAAAAATAGAATTCTATGGTTGGAATTCCCATATAAGCTATGCGTGATAGACCAGTGCACTGGCTACCCAGCAAGCTGTCATGCGGGAACTGACAATTGTAGAAAATGACAGCCGAGAATATGTTGCTCCATGACGTCAGAAGGTTCAGGAAGGATAAAGGCAACCTTATCTCAATTCCGATGGAGGATGAAGCGCATGAGCATTTTTGAAAAGCTGGAATCCAACGTAAGATCTTACTGCAGAAGCTTTCCGGTAGTTTTCGACCGGGCCAAAGGGGAACTGTTATATTCTGAGGACGGCAGAGCATATATTGACTTTTTTGCAGGTGCAGGAGCACTGAATTATGGTCATAACAACGATTATATCAAGGACCGTGTTCTGGATTACCTGAACTCCGACCGGATTATGCATGGCCTGGATATGTACACAATGGCCAAACGCGAATTCATCCAGAGCTTCTCGGAGCGAATTCTGGAGCCGAAGAAGCTGAATTACAAGCTTCAATTCTGCGGCCCGACGGGCACAAATGCGGTGGAAGCGGCCCTGAAGCTCGCACGTAAAGCGAAGAAGAGAACCGGGATATTTGCATTCATGGGCGGCTTCCACGGTATGTCGCTCGGTAGCTTGTCAGCAACAAGCTCCAAGTCCATGAGGGAAGGGGCGGGCATTCCTCTGGATGGAGTTACGTTTATGCCACACCCAAGCGGGGCTTTTGCTGACATGGATACACTCGGCTATATCGACAATATTCTGAGTGATTCGCACTCCGGAATCGACAAACCGGCCGCTATCCTGCTTGAAACGGTACAAGCCGAAGGCGGAATTCACGTTGTCGACGAGCAGTGGCTACGTGGGCTGCAGCAACTATGCCGCAAATACGATATTTTGCTCATTACCGACGAAATTCAAGTTGGCTGCGGCCGGACAGGTGATTTTTTTTCCTTCGAACGTGCGGGAATTGAGCCTGATCTCGTGACCTTGTCGAAGTCGATCAGTGGGTATGGCTTGCCAATGTCTCTTCTGTTGCTGAAGCCTGAACTGGATCTCTGGACGCCTGGGGAGCACAATGGCACTTTCCGTGGCAATCAGCTTGCCTTTGTTGCCGCCAAGGCCGCTCTGGAGTTCCGGGACAGAGACAACCTGGAAGCCCAGGTGAAACAGAAGGAAGAATATGTACGCTCATTTCTTGAAAAAGAAATCAAACCTCTGCATCCGTCTATTGTAATCCGCGGACTTGGCTTGATCTGGGGCATTGACGTCTCGGGCTTTATGGATGAGGCTGGGGCGAAACGAATGACAGAGATCAGCTTCGAGAAGGGGCTCATCCTCGAAAGAGCCGGGAGAGGGGACTGCGTGCTTAAAATCATGCCTCCATTGACCGTCTCGCAGGAGCATTTGGCCGCCGGTTGCGACATTATCAAGTCCAGCATGCAGCAGGTGATTTCACAGAAGACCAAGGACTTGCTGGTAACAACCTAAGAACGGCACAAAGCCTGTGGAATTACGGCCATAAAGAGGCTATAAAATGCCTTCCAAAGGCCAGGCGGCTTTGATGAAAATAACGTTCTCATCCCATTGAAAGACTTTTCCTCATCACCAGCAGGAAAAGCTCACTACCCCGCAACCTGATCTTTGCTTATCCACATCAGGGATGCGGGGGAAATATATCAATTGTACATAGAGTATATCCATGCCCCTATAATCCAGATTTCCATAAAGGCAGTTCCGGTGCCGAATCCGGAGGTACGACCGACTTCCTGCTGCCGGCCGGAACCCCACAGCAGGCCATACATCAATGGGAGAGAAATATCCCTTGTGCACCCCAAAACCCAATTCCAAATTGAATGTTAAACGAAGGCCTATTTCTAGGCGGCTTGTCGGGTAACCGAAGCGGTGACCTGGCAAAATTCATTAAAATTGCTGGCACATCTTGAAAAGGCGGGGAGCGTTGCTACAGCATATGCTCCGCCGGATTGCTTTTACCGATGAAGAGAGGGGAACGATCCAGGTGGCTTTTGAAAAAGAAACGATGTTTTGGAACGAACAATTTAGTAGCGATGATTATACCTTGACGCGACTGCCCTACAGCAAAGCTCCAGGTTCTCTGGCACCCGTGATGAAAACCGTCGAGGGTTCGCTTTCCGAGGATGCGGCGCAGCGCATCCTGCAGATGAGCAAGGGCGCTCCGCTGGCTGCTTTTATGATTTTGCTCGCGGGTGTGCAGGCGCTCTTACATAAATATACAGGCGTTTCTGACATTCTGGTTGGTATGCCGATTGTACGGAAAAAGGCGGAAACACGTCGATCTGTTAATCATACGGTCATTGTAAAGAACTCGCTATTGGCGGGGACGACCTTTAAAACACTTCTAAGCGAGCTGAGGACATCCTTGCCGGAAGCAATTCAGCATCAACATATTCCATTCTTGAAAATGACGGAGAAGCTGGACCTGCAATATGTGGACGGGATACCCGTTATCCATACGTTAGTTTCTCTTAAGGAGCTGCATCTGCACGAAGTCCAGCAAAACGTATTCACAGATTGTTCCTTTGAATTCAGTTTAAACGGGGGAACGATACAGCTATCGCTGTTATATAACGAGCACTTATATGACTCCGAGTTCATGACCCGGGTTGTCGACCATCTGAATCGTCTGCTGATTGTGGGACTTCATGAGTTGGAACTGGACATTGTGCGTGTAGACATACTGTCGGAAGACGAGAAATATCAATTGTTACACACCTTTAACGATACGGAGCAAGCCTATTTCCATGATCGAACGATTCATCAACTCGTAGAAGAGCAAGCGAAGCGGGTACCCGAGGCAACGGCGGTTGTTTTTGAGGATCGGAAGCTTTCGTACGCGGAGTTGAACGAGCGAGCGAATCGGCTGGCGCGCAAGCTAAGATCGGTCGGTATTTTGCCCAATCAGCTGGTGGGCTTGATGGTCAGAAGATCGCTGGAGATGGTCGTTGGCATGCTAGCGGTTTTGAAGGCTGGCGGTGCCTACGTGCCAATTGATCCCGAATACCCGGAAGAACGTATCCACTACATTCTTGACAATTCAAATGCGCAATTGCTACTGACTCAAAAGGAATTGCTACAGCAAGTAACGTTCGAAGGGGCCGTATTGGCGCTTGATGACGAGCAAGTTTATGGCGACGATGGCTCAAACCTGGAGCAGGTTAACGGCCCGAATGATTTGGCCTATGTCATCTATACATCAGGTACGACGGGCAAACCCAAAGGGGTTATGCTGGAGCATCGTGGTTTGGTTAGCTTGAAGCTGATGTATGCGGACAGGCTGGGCATCACGGAGCATGACCGAATTGTTCAGTTCGCCAGTTTGTCGTTTGATGCATCCTGCTGGGAAGTGTTCAAAGCGCTCTATTTTGGTGCGACTTTGTACATTCCGACAACCGAAACAATTCTCGACACTCGCCTGTTCGAGAATTATATGAACGAGTATGCGATTACGGCGGCGATTTTGCCTCCGACGTACAGTGCTCACTTGAACCCGGACCGCCTTCCCAGTTTAACGAAACTTGTAACGGGAGGATCAGCGGTATCGGCTGAATTCGTGCAGCAGTGGAAAGCAAAGGTCCACTATTTTAATGCCTACGGCCCGACCGAAGCTTCGATTGTTACAACGCTTTGGGATGCGCAGGAGCA
The DNA here is from genome assembly GCF_003217495.1 of Paenibacillus barcinonensis. GTDB lineage: Bacteria > Bacillota > Bacilli > Paenibacillales > Paenibacillaceae > Paenibacillus > Paenibacillus barcinonensis. The sequence continues at coordinate 19,720 of NZ_QJSW01000038.1, forward strand.
GCAGTCGGAGCGCAGAGCGATTCCAATCGGGCGCCCGCTTGCTAATCACCGGATTTATATTTTGGATGCCCATCTGCAGCTTGTGCCTCCAGGAGTAGATGGCGAGCTATGCGTAGCAGGTGTTGGACTTGCGAGAGGTTATCTGAACCAACCGGAGCTGACAGCAGAAAAGTTCGTGGAACATCCGTTTGTGCCGGGAGAACGACTGTACCGCACAGGAGATCTTGCACGCTGGTTGCCGGACGGAAATTTGGAGTATTTGGGCAGAATTGATCATCAGGTGAAAATCCGTGGATTTCGAATCGAGATCGGGGAGATTGAAGAGCAGCTTCTGCAGATCGACGCCGTGCAGGAGACAATTGTACTGGCGCGTGAAGGTAAAAGCGGGCAAGAACTGTGCGCTTATCTGGTTGCGAGCCACACGCTTACACTCAATGAACTGCGAAGCGAGCTGGCGCAAAAATTACCAAATTATATGATTCCGGCGCATTTTGTTCAGCTTCCGCGGATGCCGCTTACGCCGAACGACAAAATCGACCGCAAGGCTTTGCCCGCCCCGGAAGGAAACGCACTGACTGGCGGCGCATACGTAGCTCCTCGCAATGAAGCCGAGAAAACGCTTACAGATGTGTGGCAGACCGTATTGAACGCCGATCGTGTCGGGGTAACGGATCATTTCTTCGAGTTGGGCGGAGATTCGATCAAATCCATTCAAGTATCTTCCCGGCTTCATCAAGCCGGGTACAAGCTGGAAATCCGGGATTTGTTCAAATATCCGACGATCTCTCAGCTCAGTCTGCATGTCAAGCCGATCGGACGTACCATTGATCAAGGCGAAGTAACGGGTGAAACGGCGTTGACGCCGATTCAGCATTGGTTCTTTGAGAGCAGCTTTGTGGAACCTCATCATTTCAACCAGTCGGTGATGCTGTATCGGAAGGAACGCTTCGACGAAGTGGCGGTAGGTCAGGTGCTGCAACAGCTTGTTGAGCATCATGACGCCTTGCGGATGGTGTTTTGTAAGACCGAGAAAGGTTTTAGCGCGCGCACTCGTGGCATCCAGGAAGGCGAGCTGTTCACGCTGGAGGTGTCCGACTTCAAGGATGCGGATAAGCCCGCGCAGGCTGTGGAAGCGAAGGCAACGGACATTCAAGCAGGGATCGACCTGGAGAACGGACCGCTCATGAAGGCGGGACTGTTCCAGTGCGCGGACGGCGATCATTTGCTGCTCGCTGTTCATCATGCCGTGGTAGACGGCATATCTTGGCGCATTTTGATGGAGGATTTTGCCCTCGGTTACGAGCAGGCCAGCCGAAATAAGATCATTCGTTTCCCGGAGAAAACGGACGCGTACCGCACTTGGTCCGAGCAGTTGGCTACTTACGCGCAAAGCCCGGAGATGGCGAAGGAAAGGGCCTATTGGCAGGCTGTGGAACAAATTGTAGTTCCGGCGGTGCCGAAGGATATGCAGGCAGACGTTACGACGCAGCAGGATAGTGAGTCGCTGTTTGTCCAATTGACTCCTGAGGAAACAGAGTTACTGCTGAAGCGGGTTCATCAGGCGTATAACACCGAAATGAATGATATTTTGGTCACGGCACTTGGCATTGCTGTTCACGATTGGACAGGACATGAACGGGTGCGAATCAATCTTGAGGGACACGGACGTGAATCCATTGGAACGGATATTGATATTACGCGTACAGTTGGCTGGTTTACAACCAAGTTTCCGGTCGTTCTGCAACCAGAAACCGACCAAGATTTGTCCTATCAGATTAAACGGGTCAAGGAAAGCTTGCGCCTTATTCCGAACAAGGGGCTTGGATACGGCGTATGCCGCTATTTATCCCAATCGGAGGATGGTGTAGTTTGGGGCGCAGAGCCGGAAATTAATTTCAACTATCTCGGCCAGTTCGACGATGATGTCAATCAGGATGAGATCGGAATATCTTCTTATTCCAGCGGCAGTCCGGCCAGCGACCGGCAGGCCCGTAGCTTTGTGCTGGACATCAACGGAATGGTGCTGGACGGAGCTTTATCACTCGATCTCAGCTACAGTCGGAAGCAGTATCGTAAGGAAACGATGGTAGCCTTAGCCGAGCGACTAGAGCAAAGTCTCCGAGAACTCATAAGGCATTGCGCAGGCAAAGAACACACTGAATTGACGCCGAGCGATGTGCAGTTTAAAGGCTTGACCATTGCGGAATTGGAGCATATCGCCCGGCGCTCGGGCCATCTTGGGGAAATCGAAAATATTTACTCACTTACGCCGATGCAGAAGGGTATGTGGTTCCATAGCAAGCTTGATCGGCAAACGGCAGCTTACTTCGAGCAGACGCAGTTTACGATGGGGGGGGCGCTTGACGTCGAGCTTTTCGAGAGCAGCTGGAGAGAGCTTGCGAAACGTCATCTGGTGCTGCGGGCGAATTTTGCAAAAGGACCAACGGGCGAGCCGCTGCAAATCATATACCGTGATAAGCCGGCCGCTTTTGAATATGAAGAGTTGCTTCATTTGCAGGCGGACGAGAGACAAGCGTACTTGCATAAAAAGGCGGAGCATGACAAGCTTCGTGGCTTCGATATGGAACATGACGCGCTCGTTCGGTTTACCATTTTACGCACGGAGGAGCAAAGTTATCATGTGATTTGGAGCTTCCAGCATATTTTGATGGATGGCTGGTGCCTGGCACAACTGACGCAGGAGTTGTTTGAGATATACTCGGCCTTGACCTCCGGTAATCAGCCAGTAGTCCATAAGGGATCGGATTATGGCGCTTATATCGAATGGTTGGAGAAACAGGACGATCAGGCGGCATCCGACTATTGGACGGCATATCTGGCAGGGTATGAAGGGCAAATCCTGCTCCCTGGGCAAAAGGAACAGGCATTGAACAGCAGATTTACAGCTGATCATGTCACCGCCGAGCTTGGCAAGGACTTGAGCGAGAGGATGGATCGGGTGGCGAAACAGCGCCTGATTACGGTCAATACGTTGCTGCAAGCCGCTTGGGGTGTCATTTTGCAAAAATATAACGGAACAAACGATGCCGTATTCGGCAGTGTCGTGGCGGGAAGACCGGCTGAAATTCCTGGCATCGAGTCCATGATCGGGCTATTCATTAATACGGTGCCAGTCCGCGTCACCAGTGAATCAGACACCGTGTTCGCCGACCTGATGACGAAGCTCCAGGAACGTGCGCTGGACTCCGGGCGTTATGATTACTATCCGCTGTATGAAATTCAAGCCCGCAGTGTGCAAAAGCAGAATCTGATCAATCATATCATCGCTTTTGAGAACTATCCGGTGGACGAGCAGATGGAGCAGATGGGTGACCAGCAGCACGGGGATCTGACGATCACTGACGTTCAGATGGAGGAGCAGACGAACTATAACTTCAACGTGACTGTGGTGCCGGGAGCAGCGATCGAAATTCGGTTTGATTTTAACGCCGACGTGTTTGACAGAGACAGCATCGAGCGACTCAAAGGGCATCTCATGCATGTGCTGGAGCAAGTGACGAATAACCCGGACATAACTGTGGGCGAGCTGGAACTCGTGACGGAGATGGAAAAGAGTGACCTGCTCGGACGTTTTAACGATACGACCACGGAATTTCCGCGTGAGAAAACGCTCATTCAATTGTTCGAAGAGCACGCAGAGTGCATCCCGAATGCTGCGGCTATCACTTTAAATGAGCAAGAGCTGACCTATCGCGAGTTGAATGAACGCGTCAATCGTCTTGCCCGTACCTTGCGTAGCCAAGGAATATGCAAAGGCCATCTGGTCGCCATTATGGCTGAACGTTCCATTGAAATGGTGGTAGGCATACTCGCGGCACACAAAGTCGGAGCCGCTTACGTACCGATTGACCCGGAGTATCCCGAGGATCGTATCCGTTTCTTAATCGAGGATTCGGGAGTGCGAGTGATGCTGGCGCAAAGCTGCTTGCGTGAGCGCGTGGCAGGCTTGGACTCTGTGATTTTACTGGATGAGGAGTCCTTCTATCACGAGGACGGAACAAATCTGAATCTGGGAGTCGAAGCGACAGATCTGGCCTGCGTCATCTATACATCAGGCACGACAGGAAAGCCGAAAGGCAACCTTGTTTCTCACCGCAACATCGTGCGGGTCGTACGAAGTACAAATTATATCGATATTACCCATCGCGATCATGTTCTTCAGCTTTCTAGCTATTCGTTTGACGGGGCGATTTTCGATATTTTCGGTGCTTTGACTAACGGGGCCCGGCTGGTGCTGGTTCCCCGCGAGACCTTACTGGAGATTGGTCAATTGGCCGATCTCATTCAGCGCCAGCGCATCTCGGTCATGTTTATTACAACGGCTTTCTTCAACGTGCTTGTCGATGTGAACGTCCATTGTTTTCGGAATGTGCGGGCGATTTTGTTTGGCGGAGAGCGTGTCTCGGTTGGTCATGTGCGTAAAGCACTCGCCCATCTTGGAGCGGGTAAGCTCAACCATGTGTACGGACCGACGGAAAGCACGATATTTACCACGTGCCTTCCGGTCGACTTCGTTGATGAGTCAGCGCTTACCGTTTCTATTGGGAGGCCAATCAGCAATACGACGGTCTATATCGTTGACAGCCAGAATAAACTTCTGCCGATCGGCGTAACTGGAGAGCTTTGTGTCGGTGGAGAAGGCTTGGTACGGGGCTACAATAACCGTCCAGAGTTGACGGCTGAGAAATTTGTGGATAATCCGTTTGTGCCAGGAGAGCGCATGTACCGAACGGGGGATTTGGCCAAATGGCTGCCGGACGGCACGATTGAATACGTGGGACGGACGGATGATCAGGTGAAAATCCGCGGCTTCCGCATTGAGTTGGGCGAGATTGAGGTCCAGCTTCAGAAAGTGGAGGGGATTCGGAAAACAACCGTATTCGCTAGGGAAAACGTGTCCGGCGAGAAGCAGCTTTGTGCCTATTATGAAGCAGACCATGAGCTTACAGCGACCGATTTGAAGGCAATGCTTTCTCAGGAACTGCCGGTCTATATGATCCCGACGTATCTGATTCAGTTGGAGCGTCTTCCCCTCACGACGAATGGCAAGGTAGACCGCAGGTCTCTCCCCGCGCCGGAAGAGAGCTTACAGCCTGGTGAAGAACACATTCCACCCCGGACTCCGCTGGAAGCTAGCTTGGCTGAAATTTGGAAAAGAGTACTCGGATTACAGCACATCGGGGTTCATGACAACTTTTTTGATCTTGGCGGGCATTCTCTGCGGGCGACGACATTGGTAAGCAGGATACACCAGGAGCTGAACGTTGAGCTGCCTTTGCGAGACGTATTCCGCTATTCAAGTATTGAAAAGATGGCTCTTGCCATCTCCCGGATTGAGAAGCAGTCGTTCTCGTCAATTCCGCTGGCAGATGTAAGAGCATATTATCCACTTTCCTCAGCTCAGAAACGGCTGTTTATTCTCAATCAGCTGGAAGGAGCAGATCAGAGCTACAACATGCCGGGTGTGCTGCTGCTTGAAGGATTGATGGATCATAGGCTGCTGGAGAAGGCATTCCGCGGACTGATCGAACGGCATGAAACGCTGCGAACCGGCTTTGAGATCGTACAGGGCGAAGCTGTACAGCATATTTATGAGAGCTTTGATTTTGCTGTTGAGCACCGTTACGCGAGGGAGGAAGAAGCGCCGGAGGTCGTGCAGAATTTTATCCGGCCTTTCGACTTGGCGAAGCCGCCGTTGCTGCGTGCGGAGCTCGTAGAGCTGGCAACCGAACGTTATTTATTGATGTTTGATATGCACCATATCATCTCCGACGGAGTTTCGATGGACGTGTTAATTGAGGAGCTTGTTCGTCTGTATAGCGGCGAGTCATTGGAGCCCTTACGTGTTCAGTACAAGGATTATGCGGTATGGCAGCAGTCAGACGAGCAAAAAGTGCAGTTGAAACGCGAGGAAGTGTACTGGCTGAACCGTTACCAGGGTGAGCTTCCGGTTCTGGAAATGCCGGTAGACTACCCGCGACCTGCCGTGCAGAGCTTTGAGGGACAAACGCTGACCTCCTTTGTGGACGAGGCAACGAATGATGGCTTAAAGCAGCTGGCCTCTCAAACAGGAGCGACGCTCTATATGGTGCTGCTTGCGGCTTATACCGTGCTTTTGCATAAATACACAGGTCAGGACGATTTGATTGTCGGGACGTCGATTGCGGGCAGAACGCACGCAGACACACAGCCTTTGATCGGAATGTTCGTTAATACGCTGGCACTTCGCAATTATCCGGCTTCAGAGAAGACCTTTATATCGTATCTGGAAGAAGTAAAAGAAACGACTCTAGGTGCTTACGAGCATCAGAATTATCCGTTCGAAGAACTTGTTGATCAAGTGCAGGTTAGCCATGATTTAAGCCGTAACCCGCTCTTTGACACGATGTTTTCCCTGCAAAATCTGGAGGAGACAGAGTTTGAGCTGGAAGGGCTGAAATTATGCCCGTATCCTAGTGAATACGGTATGGCTAAGTTTGACTTGAGTGTGGATGTAACTGAAGAAAATGGCGGACTGGAGTGCAGCTTTGAATTCGCAACAGCTCTATATAAAGAAAGCACGATCCGCCGATTGTCGGCTCATTTCATACATTTGCTTGCGGCGATCGTAAGCCGTCCGAATGCTACGATTGCGGAGCTGGATCTGTTGACAGCGGCAGAAAAAGAAGAAATAGTCAGCGCGTTTAATCCGGCGCAGCCGGAAGTGGCTCCTGTGGCTACGTTCCACCGACTGTTCGAGGAACAGGCGGGGCACACGCCAGAAGCGGAAGCCGTTGTGTACGAGAACGACCGCCTGACATATGCAGAGCTGAACGTGCGGGCGAATCGCCTTGCGGCTACACTACGTGCAAGTGCCGTCGGCCGAGAGTCCATCGTGGGTATTCTCGCCGAGCGTTCGGTGGATCTGCTGGTCGCTGTATTGGCTGTCTGGAAAGCAGGCGGGGCATACGTCCCGCTCGACCCGGATTATCCGGCCGACCGCGTGCGCTTCATGCTCGAAGACAGTGGTGCGAAGGTGCTGCTGACGCAAACACCACTGCGAGAGCGTGCGGAAGCTTGGCTGGGTGAAGAGCAGTTGGCACTGGGGCAGGTGCTGTACCTCGACGACGAAGCGTCGTACAGCGAGGAACGCATGAACGCACCGATGCAGGGCTTTGGCCAAGGCTCCAGCAGTGATGCTGAGCCAGTCTCCGGCAAGCTAACGGGGGCTGTGAACGGCGGCGACGAGCGTCATGCCAATAGGGTGGATGATGTGCATGCTGTTGGCGTGGACAGCTTGCATGAAGCTCGTCCCGAGGATTTGGCGTATGTGATCTACACGTCGGGCACGACGGGCAAGCCGAAGGGTGTGATGA
>NZ_QJSW01000039.1 GCF_003217495.1 Paenibacillus barcinonensis
AAGACCCCTTGAAGACGACGAGGTAGATAGGCTGGGGGTGGAAGTGCAGCAATGCATGGAGCTGACCAGTACTAATCGGTCGAGGGCTTATCCAAATAGCAAGCTAATGAGCGTGAGTTTCGTTTCGAATCTAGTTTTCAGAGAACAACACTCTGAACGAAGTGAAAATTGGTACATCACCGAGTGTATGTATGATTTTCAGTTCTCTAATGGATATGGAAAGAAGATAACTTCAATCCAATCGCGTTTGGTGGCGATGGCGGAGGGGTTCCACACGTACCCATCCCGAACACGACCGTTAAGCCCTCTAGCGCCGATGGTACTTGGACCGCAGGGTCCTGGGAGAGTAGGACGCCGCCAAGCGATTCCCTTTGGGGTATTTTTTTTGCCCCCTCAGTAGGGATATGGGATATAATGCGGGCCTTTAGCTCAGTTGGTTAGAGCGCACCTCTGATAAGGGTGAGGCCGGTGGTTCGAGTCCACCAAGGCCCATAGTAACTTAATAAGTAACAGATGTATGGGGCCATAGCTCAGCTGGGAGAGCGCCTGCCTTGCAAGCAGGAGGTCAGCGGTTCGATCCCGCTTGGCTCCACCATTCCCTGATAGCTCAGTTGGTAGAGCACTCGACTGTTAATCGAGTTGTCACAGGTTCGAGTCCTGTTCGGGGAGCCATGGAGAGGTGTCCGAGCTGGCCGAAGGAGCACGATTGGAAATCGTGTAGGCGTCACAAGCGTCTCGAGGGTTCGAATCCCTCTCTCTCCGCCACAATATTTTAGCATGGCCCGTTGGTCAAGGGGTTAAGACACCTCCCTTTCACGGAGGTAACAGGGGTTCGAATCCCCTACGGGTCATAGCAATACCTATGGAGGCTTAGCTCAGCTGGGAGAGCATCTGCCTTACAAGCAGAGGGTCGGGGGTTCGATCCCCTCAGCCTCCACCATATATCTTTTCTAATGACGCGGGGTGGAGCAGCCCGGTAGCTCGTCGGGCTCATAACCCGAAGGCCGCAGGTTCAAATCCTGCCCCCGCAATTGAGGCTTTCTTCACGGAAAGTGATCTGGAACCGTGGTGTAGTTGGCCTAACATGCCTGCCTGTCACGCAGGAGATCGCGGGTTCGAATCCCGTCGGTTCCGCCATTTATATATGCTTCAGGGATGAGAATCCGGTTTTGGGTTCGTCGGAGCATACACTTCGAGAGCATCTGCTTCGCAGTCTCGAACGAAGTGAGAGTATCCCGTCGGTTCCGCCATTAACACCTTGCCGGTGTAGCTCAACTGGTAGAGCAACTGACTTGTAATCAGTAGGTTGGGGGTTCAAGTCCTCTCGCCGGCACCATTTTATTATTTTGCAATTTAAGGTTTGCAGAGTGTATAATATATACTCTGAGGGTTATACTGAAATACTCATGCAACACCGAATTTTACCTTATGGCGATCGTGGCGAAGTGGTTAACGCACCGGTTTGTGGATCCGGCATTCGGGGGTTCAATTCCCCTCGATCGCCCCATAGTTTCTTAATGGGGATTAGCCAAGCGGTAAGGCAACGGACTTTGACTCCGTCATGCATAGGTTCAAATCCTATATCCCCAGCCATTTACTATGAGTCATTAGCTCAGTTGGTAGAGCACCTGACTTTTAATCAGGGTGTCGAAGGTTCGAATCCTTCATGACTCACTTTCATATTTTGCGGTCGTGGCGGAATTGGCAGACGCGCACGGTTCAGGTCCGTGTGGGCTAACCCCCCGTGGAGGTTCGAGTCCTCTCGACCGCACCATATATTTGCGGAAGTGGCTCAGCGGTAGAGCATCGCCTTGCCAAGGCGAGGGTCGCGGGTTCGATTCCCGTCTTCCGCTCCAAATATATGCGCCCTTAGCTCAGCTGGATAGAGCGTTTGACTACGAATCAAAAGGCCGGGAGTTCGAATCTCTCAGGGCGCGCCATTATTTTCTTTCATATCGGGATGTAGCTCAGCTTGGTAGAGCACCTGGTTTGGGACCAGGGGGTCGCATGTTCAAATCGTGTCATCCCGATTTTTTGTTTATGCGGGTGTAGTTCAATGGTAGAACTTTAGCCTTCCAAGCTAATAGCGTGGGTTCGATTCCCATCACCCGCTTATATGTTCCCTCAAGAGCCTTGCAGAATGCAGGGCTTTTTTTGTGTTATATTTTAGCGGCGATAATTGCTAACGTTGTATGAAGAGCATTTGTTGATAGCAATATTTCAGGAATTGCTTCAAAACCTATTAGCTCAGTGCAGGTTCGGTTTATATAGAGGTGGGACGAAAAGCCCCTTTCTACGCAACAGAAAGGGGCTTTTCGTCTTTAATGGGTTACTTTGATAACAGGCTATTTTTTGCGTTAATACCGCTCTAGAATGGTCTGTGTTTTCAGGCCATCGGCCGGGATCAGCCAGTTCTTGTTCTGCAGCACTTGCATCAATTGGCTGCGTAGACCGGATACAGCAGATGAATCTGTTGTTTTGAAGGAAACCTCGACCACATTTTCGGTGCCTGTACCCGATGCGTTGCGAATAGGCCATACCTCAAGGGTAAGCTCCTGGCCGTTCCATGCGCCTTCATACCGATGGAAGGTGATTGGGCCATAGGCACGAGCCTGTGTAAGCTGCTGTTTGCCCCAGTTGGAGGCAGACCAGTTTTTCAATTTACCCGGAAGCTTGTCGAGCAGTAGGTTCAAGGCTTCTTTTTCTGAAGGCAGCGGTGTGCCACTGGTTTTGGCGTCTACTTTTTTCGTGTTGGAAAAGCTCAGGGTTTGTTTGTTATATCCCCAGTCAATTTCAGCCTCGTAGTTATCATCCGATTGATCGAAGCCCTCTTGATTCGCAAGTGTCAGTGCTGCGTTGATATCTCCGTTAATGACAGGATAACGTTTTTTGTACGTCAGCTCGTAGTTGTTTTTATTATCTTTTTTGCGGAAACGAACATTCCATCCTTGTGCATCCAGCCCAAGCGCATGGGTATCAAAGTACTCTACAGTGATGCTGTGTGGTGCGGAGTTCAGGCCAAGGGTTTGAATGACTTCGCTGCGCGGTGTGCCATCGTTGCTTAGGACGAGCTCAGGCTTCGCCAGAAACTTCACTTCATAAGAGGGAACGGCATTGGCAGCGGCCGAGGCTGGGGGTGCCTCCAGAAATGTCAGTCCACTTCCCAAGGTGACGATGCTGAGCATCAACGAGGCGGTTATTTTTTTCCACTTTTTCAAAACCAATCACTCTCCTAATCTGGATTAACGTACAGCCCCCACTTTACCGTCCGAGAATGTGAGCGCGATTAACGGGGAGCGCACATTACGTTAACCCTGCATAGATTTTTTGAATGGACAGCGATAGTTAATATAGGTTCAACCGATAGACTCAGGCGGCAAAGGAGCAGTTCCTATGCCAATAACCTCGCGCAGCACTTCCTTGAAACGGTTAACCTGGACAGAAGGATGGCGATCCTTGTTGTGTACAATGTAGATATGGCGCGGTGCCTGATCTCCTGGAATGGGAAGCACCTGAATGGCCCCTTGCCGTTCCTCCGACAGCACTGCCATTCGAGACATAAAGGAGATGTGACCGCCGAGTAATACGAGCTGTTTAATGGCCTCTAGGGAATCCATCTCAACTGTACTCCGTAGTCGGACATCGTGCTGAGCCAGCCATTGGTTGGTCAGCCTGCGCGTACTGGACTCATCCCCGTGTAACGCAAAAGGAACCTGCGCGATATGTTCGGGCTGCAGAGACTGCTTATGTGCTAACCCATGCTGTGGAGAGCAGATCAGCACAAGATCATCCTCGCAGAGTGTCTCCGTGTGAAGGACAGGCCCAACAAATGGCTCGGACGAGATGATGCCCAGATCCAGCTGATGCCGAATGACCATCTCGCGGATGACCGGGGCCGGTTTGACAGACAACACCATTCGAATGCCAGGAAACTCCTGAGAAAAGGTGTTCAGCATGACGGGTAACAGATACGTAGCCGGAACATAACTTGCTCCAATATGGAGCGTGCCCCGGTATAGGCTGTCGTATTCCTTGACTACACGGCGAGCCTCTTGGGTCAACGCGTTGATTTTGATGCAATAATGAAGCAAAGCTTGTCCAGCTTCGGTCAGGAACGTTTTGCCGCTACGGGATTCGAATAAACGTACTCCCATCTCTTCCTCCAACGATTTCATATGAAAAGTGACGGTAGGCTGCTTGATGCCCAGAATCTGGGCTACACTTGTCATATGATGATGTTTGTCGATCAGCTCGACAATTTGCAATTTAATGAGGTTCACATCATCCACTCCTCTAATTGTTGCATCCTCCTCTATAGATTTAATCTATGAACATCAACAGAATTCATCTAAAAAGTTAATTCCCTTTTTACAAACATGACAAACAACTTGCGAAAGCGGACGTTAGACTGAGAACAGTGCAAGAGAGACGCACATGAGATCAGTACATGAGGACAGGCAGGGATGCTTATGAAGCTGGAGTTAACAGGAGTTCAAAAATCATTTCATCAAACGCCTGCACTACTGCCCACCGATCTGACGCTTGAACACGGCAAATTCACCACCTTGCTCGGTCCCTCGGGCTGCGGCAAAACGACACTGCTTCGCATCATCGCCGGTCTGGAACAGCCGGATGCGGGGGAGATTCGTGCGGATGGGGAGTACATCTATTCTGCGGCAAAGCGGATGGATACGCCGACACACAAGCGCAATCTGGGCATGGTGTTTCAGGATTTTGCATTATGGCCGCATATGACGGTATACGAAAATGTAGCCTTCGGCCTGAAGGCGGGTAAACGGAAATCCGATCTGCAGCAACAAGTGAATGAAGCACTCGGCATGGTTCGTCTGCAAGGCATGGAGGATCGGTATCCACATCAGCTGTCAGGTGGACAGCAACAGCGGGTTGCTTTTGCCAGAGCGGTAGCGGTGAAGCCGGGTGTGATTCTGTTTGATGAGCCGCTCAGTGCACTGGATGCGGTGCTTCGGGAAGAGATGCGAATAGAGATGATGTCACTGGTGCGGGATATGGGACTGACTGCCCTGTATGTGACGCATGATCAGATTGAGGCGATGTCAATGTCGGATGAGATTGTGGTGATGCAGAAGGGGCGGATTTTGCAAAAAGGTACCCCGGAAACGATCTATTCCGCGCCAAGTGACCCCTATGTCGCGTCGTTTATCGGAAAATCTAACTGGCTCTCGCCTGATGCATCCATGGTTCGGCCGGAGCATGTGACCTGGAACAAAACAGGCCATGACGATCTCGGCTACCTTGGAAGCATCCTGAGTGTGAGTTATGTAGGAGAGCGCTACGAGGTACGTGTACAGATGGAAGGATTAGGTGTGTGGACGGCGTATGCCAACCAAAGAGTACGCGTCGGGGAAAGAGTGCAGCTCTATGTATTGCCAGAACGAATCTGTCGGATGCAGGGTCAGCAACAGAAGGTTGGCAGTTCAAAGCCGGATCAACAGCACGATATGAATCAGAGCTCTGGTAGGAAACAGCGAGAAGTGGTTGCTGCCGCGCACTAGAAAAAAAGGTGTCGTTACAGCTAACTATTTGTGCAAAGCGGCTTAATTCATATGTTCATGGACGTGATGAGCATATATGGAGATAGAAAGATTAAACCGATTCAGTATCTTGTAAACGATTCTACTATCCATAAAAGGGAGATGGCATAGACATGTTCGGTATGAAATCACGTAAAAAGAGTGCAACACTTCTATTAACAGCAGTAATGAGTATCAGCTTGTTCGGGTGCAGCACAGGGAACACAACGAATGGAAATGCAGCGCAGCCTGCGGGGGAAGGGAATACAGCGGCAGCAGCGGATAATACGAGCAAACCAGCAGGTGGCAAGCTGGTGTTGTACAGTGCGGGCCCGCAGAAGCTGGCCGACAATATCGTGAACGGATTTACAGCCAAAACAGGCATTGAGGTGGAGATGTTCCAGGGCACAACAGGCAAAATTCTGGCCCGTATGGAAGCGGAGAAAGCGAATCCGGTCGCGGACGTTGTAATCCTTGCCTCTCTGCCTTCGGCACAAGCGCTCAAGGCAGACGGACTCACCCTTCCTTACCCGGAAGCGGCGAATGCGGACAAGCTGAACAAGGATTGGTCAGATGCGGATGGCAACTATTTTAGCAGCAGTGCATCGGCACTGGGCATCGTATATAACACTAAACTGGTGACTACACCGCCCAAAAGCTGGGCTGATCTGGCAACACCAGCCTGGAAGGATGCAGTAAATATTCCTGATCCGACATTATCGGGCTCCGCACTGGATTTCATCACAGGGTACCTGAGTGCCAACGGTGAAAAAGGATGGGATCTGTTTAACTCATACAAAGTAAATGGTGTCGCTATGGCTGGAGCGAATCAGGAAGCACTTGATCCCGTAATTACGGGTGCAAAAAGCATCGTAGCAGCAGGTGTGGATTATATGGCGTATTCTGCAAAAGCCAAAGGCGAACCGCTGGATATCGTCTACCCTGAAGAAGGCACCGTGATTAGCCCAAGACCGGCAGCCATTCTGAAATCCAGTCCAAACGTAGAGAATGCGAAAGCATTTATAGATTACCTGTTATCGGATGAGGCACAGAAGCTGGTCGCGAATGCATACCTGATTCCGGGACGTGAGGATATCGAAGCGACAAACCGTGCGAATGTGAAGGATATTCCACAGTTGAAGGTGGACTGGACATGGATGAGCGAGCATGGCGATGAGAGCGCAGCACGCTTCTCCGAAACCTTTAAATAAGTGAACACAATTACAGAAACGGTAGGCAACAGGAGATTCTGCTGTCTTGACGTGGAAAGTCATGTGAGGTGAGCGTAGTGAAACCTGTTGTAGTGGATAATTATCGGTTGTTTCGGAGAGTGGGCGTGATTCTGGCCCTCTTTCTGCTAACGATCAGCATAGGGGTGCCGCTCTTGCTGATCTTCTGGCAAAGTGTGTACCCGAACGGGAAATGGGATTGGATGGCACCGATTCGCACCATTACCGGGCATCATCTATCGGGTGTGCTGCTGAATTCTGTCTGGTTAGGCATCTGCGTGGTGGCAGTTACAACTCTGCTTGCATTGCCGCTCGCCTGGATGATGGCAAAAACCCGGATGGGCGAGCATCGCTGGGTGGATGTCATTCTGATGATTCCGTTCATGACCCCGCCGTATATCGGCTCCATGGGATGGATTCTGTTTATGCAAAAGGGAGGGTATCTTCAGCAATGGTTGCCTTCGTCCGCGAACTGGAGTGAGCTGTTCTTCAGCTTCTGGGGAATGGTGATGATTATGAGTCTACACCTGTTTCCGTTCCTGTATTTGCTGCTAAGGGATGCATTAATCCGCATCGGTGGCAATCTGGAAGAAGCGGGAGCCGTGCATGGTGCCCGTGCAGGGTACAGGTTCAGACGTATTATTTTACCCTTGCTGCTCTCGTCTTACGGGATGGGAATCATGCTTGTTTTTGTCAAAACGATTGCGGAATTCGGTACCCCTGCGACCTTTGGACGCAAGATTGGCTATTATGTCATGACTTCTGAAATTCACAAATATATCTCCAGTTGGCCGATTGATTTCGGAAAGGCTACCTCGCTTGCATCCGTACTGCTGTCCGTCTGTCTGGTGATGTGGTATATGCAATCTGCAATCAGCCGCAGGTTCACGTATCGTCTGGTAGGCGGTAAAGGGCAACGTTCCAAGCGCTACTCCTTACGCGGCTGGACGGGCTGGGTGTGTGGTGCATATCTGGCAGTTCTGTTGATCCTGTCGATCGGCATTCCGTATTTCTCGATCATTGCGGCTTCTACGATGAAGCTGCGGGGAGCCGGTCTGGCGCTGGACAATCTGACACTGGAGCATTACCGGGAGCTATTGTCCTGGGGGTCAGTGAGCATGAAGGCGATCGGGAACAGTCTGGGATTATCTCTGGCGGCTTCGACAGTGGCGGTGATCATAGGTACGGGGTTTGCACTGGCGATTGGCAGATCATCTTCGTTCATGCAACGGGTCATTGACCTGTTCAGTCTGCTGCCCAACACGGTACCAGGCATCGTTATGGTGGTCGGTCTGATCCTGTTCTGGAACTCGCCATGGATGCCCGTGACGCTATACAACACGTACGGTATGGTGGTGCTCACCTATGTTGTGCTGTTCCTGCCGTATACTGTGCAATATGTAAAATCAAGCTTCACCCAGATTGACGGTACATTGTTCCAGGCGGGTCAGGTGTTTGGCGGGAAGCCGCTGTATATTCTGCGGCGCATCCTTGTTCCGCTGATCCTGCCTGGCATGCTGGCGGGCTGGATGATGACGTTTACGATTGCGACGAGGGAGCTCGTTGGCTCACTCCTGATTCTTCCGCCGTCGATGCAGACGTCGGCGACGTATATTTTTGCCCAATTTGAACAGGGTCAGGTGTCGCTTGGTATGGCGATGGCTGTCGTGACCGTAGGCATGACGGTGCTGATGCTCCTGGGGATTGAAGGGCTGAATTCGAAGAGAAAGTGGAATGCATCATGATCAAATTGAACGTATGGGGCGGTGCGGGCGAGCACGGACGTTCCGCCTATTTGCTTAGCGGGAGTCAATATCGGCTGCTGCTGGATTGTGGTGTGAAAAAAGAGGGCAGCGGCGAATATCCGCTCATCGAACCGGAGGTTGTGCCGAAACTGGATGCGGTGCTGTTGTCTCATGCTCATGAGGATCACTCTGTGGCTATTCCTTTGCTCTATAAGCTGGGTTATCAAGGGGAAGTGTGGACCACACGCGAGACTAAAGAGCAGCTTACAACGTATTTCCGAGCATGGCGTAACAATATGGAACGTGCAGGTCATATTCTGCCTTATGATGAATCTGATGAGCAGCGTATTCGCTATCAATATCTGGAGGATCAGGCCAAGCGTGGGTGCTGGTTTGAATTGTTGCCCGGTTTATCGTTAATCTGGGGCCGCAGTGGGCATCTGGCTGGATCGGTCTGGTTCGGGCTGGAGATGGAGGGCAAGCGTATACTGTACTCTGGCGATTATACCTCGGAGTCTATGCTGTTACAGGCAGACGATGTGGCAGAAGGTTTCAGACAGGCGGATCGGGAGCAACAGCATAGAGCGTGGAAACAAGAACCTGTTTCGGTTTCTACGGTTCCCCGGATCTCTCGGGTCTCACACGGAGGGATTAAAGGTATGCAATACACGGAGGGAGAGCGAACGGAAGAGAACACGGTTAGCTCTTCCCTGCCATCAGCACAGCTTGATCTGGCAATCATAGATGCTGCCTATGGCACGGACCGGGACACACAGGCAGACAAACTGCGGCAGCTGGAGCGGGTCATTTCCAAAGTGCTTCACTGCGGGGGCAAGGTGCTTCTGCCTGTGCCAGCCGTAGGACGAGGACAGGAGCTGATTCTGTGGACACAGCAACGCTTTCCTGATGTGTCGTTGATTGTAGAGCAGAAGCTTGTAGAAGGCATGGAGCAGCTGCAAAGCGCGCCTGACTGGCTTATAGAGCAGGAGGAGTGGATGACAGGTTGTGTGGCCGCTGAGAGAATTTCGAAGTTTCTAAGTGGGGAAGGCTGGAATAGGGTCGGCACTGCTGAGGAGCGTTCGGAATGGCTTGAACAGGATGGAGCCTCGATCTGGTTTATACCGGATGGTATGATGCAGTCCTCGCTCGCGCGCTGGTATTATGGAGAGTGGGCGTCTGATGTGAACAATATGATTCTGCTCACTGGACATACGGCTCGAGGTACATTCGCTTATCAACTGCTTGAAAACCCGCAGCAATTCGGGATATGCCAAGTCCAAAAAGTTCGCTATAAGGTGCATCAAGGCTGGCAGGATGTTGAGCATATGATGAAGCAGATAACAGCCCGGCACAACGTGCTTGTGCATACAGATTATGCTGAGACGGAACGACTGAGAGCAGGTCTGCTGGGTGGACATGTTCGACCAAGGCCAGACAAAGCCGACACCGAGCATATTGCGCTGTTATCTCCTGGTGATGAATTAATGTTCTGAAGAATGCTTTAAAGGGGATTAATGTCTGTTCCGGACACGGGAACACGTGTGGACAGGTCGAAAAGGCGCTTCGTGCGCCTTTTTTTGCTATGCCCGAAATCTCTGCTAATGGATAGCGGCAGGGCTATTCGGAACGCAGGGCTTCTGTTTTATTGAATCACAATACTTCTGATCTCATCATGCTGGACTATTCTTATTTTCATTGCGCTGGATTATCTGTAAAGCTTCGAGATGTATTGCGTGGAAGGTAACGTGTCAGGTGATCTGTGGTCGTATGCGGGAGTGTAATTAAATTTCATAATATAATTGACTTGTAAAATTTAATATCATATACTGAGTGAAATATGAGCAGGACGGGGCAGGGGAAGCATCCGGTCCAGGGAAGGCTGGCAAACCATATGGCTGAACACAGGGAGATCGGCAGTTATCCGATGTGGGAGAAATATCGTTCTAAACGGGAGCATCTGGTGGTCGGACTGATGTCAGGCACATCGCTGGACGGAACGGATGCAGCACTGGTGCATATACAGACCGATGAGCGCGGAGCGATGCAGCGGCTGGAGCTGGTTGATTTTATCTGTACACCGTATACGAATGAGCTTAGAGAGGTTCTGATGCGTCTCTGCTCTCCAGAAACAGCGCGTGTAGATGAACTGACGACCGCCCATTTCGGTGTATCGGAATGGTACGCACAGAGTGTACAAGAGTTGTTACACTCTGCCGGAATATCGAGCCGGCAGGTGGATATGATCAGCATGCATGGACAGACAATCTGGCATGCGCCTGTGCCTTCTGCTTTCCCAAGCCCGTCGGGTAGCGGAAGTCTGGAGGTAAGCTCTACCCTGCAGATTGGTGAATGTGCTGTAGTGAGAGAGCGTACCGGGTTGCCCGTCATTGGCAATCTGCGTGCCAGAGATATGGCGGCAGGCGGAGAAGGAGCACCGCTGACACCTTATGCAGATGCGTTGATGTTCCGTAGTGCTTCGGAGGGACGCCTTGTGCAAAATATTGGCGGTATCGGCAATGTGACTGTACTTCCGGCAGTGTCATCGGATGCGAATGTATCGGCTTTTGACACGGGGCCAGGCAATATGGTGATGGATGCGCTGGTTCGGCATGCCACGGAAGGAAGGCAGCATTACGATCCCAACGGGAGCATCGCAGCCAAGGGCAGCGTGCATCTGGAGCTAGCCGAATATTGCCTGAATGATGAATATTTTCGGCGGCAGCCTCCCAAGAGCACCGGTCGTGAAGTTTATGGTGCGGATTATGCCAAGCGGATAATGGAATTTGCAACAGCACGCTCATTGTCGCTGGACGATCTGTTGGCCACCGCGACCTGGCTGACAGCAGAGACCATTGTGCGTGCTGTGGAGGATTTTGTGTTGCCTAAGACATCAATCTCGGCAATGCTCACCTGCGGTGGCGGTACATCCAACAACACGCTCATGCAGATGATTCGGCAAAGACTGCCGGAAGCGATACGTCTGGAGCGTACGGCGGATTACGGTGTTCCCGATGATGCCAGAGAAGCGATGGGGTTTGCGCTGCTGGGGCATGAGGCCCTGATGGGCAGAGTGAATACACTTCCAGGTGTGACAGGGGCAGCACATGGGGTCATATCGGGACATCTGACTCTGTAGTGACAACTGAATTGCCGATGAGCACTTGATTTCAGATTAGACGCGGCCATTAATATAGGATAAAATGCATGTACAAAGATACAGTACGGAAAGGAGGAGCGGATGGAAGGCATGAAAGGTGGACTTGTACGTTTACGCGCATTACTGGATGATCTGACTCCGTCGGAACGAAAGATCGGGGCTTACATCCTTGAACACCCCCAAGAGACGGTGCAGTCATCTGTTGCACAGCTGTCTGAACGAAGCGGGGGCAGTCCGGCAGCGATTATTCGTCTGTGCAAATCACTCGGTGTAGCTGGCTTTCAGGAGCTGAAGCTCAAGATTGCGGGCGATTTACAGACGAGTGAGCAATATCAATATACGGAGATTCGTCCTCAGGACTCGATCGAGAGCATTATCCAGCATGTGTCCACCAACAATATTCAGTCCGTTAAGGATACGGTTCATATTCTCGACCCAAGTCTTGTGGAGCAGGCAGTGAACCTTCTGCATGAGGCCAAACGGATTTTTTTCTACGGCGTAGGGGCCTCCAATCTGATTGCGCTGGATGCACATTACAAGTTCATGCGGATTAATCGGACCAGCTTTTCGTTCGCCGATCCA
Organism: Paenibacillus barcinonensis; assembly: GCF_003217495.1. GTDB lineage: Bacteria > Bacillota > Bacilli > Paenibacillales > Paenibacillaceae > Paenibacillus > Paenibacillus barcinonensis. Next base: position 12,266 of record NZ_QJSW01000039.1, read on the forward strand.
CACATGCAGATCTCATCTGCAACGACGCTGCGGGAGGATGATGCCGTCGTATGCATCTCGTATTCCGGGGAGACCTCCAATGTGATCTCCTGCCTGAAGCATGCTCGTGAAGGCGGCGCAGCTACGATCAGCATTACCAAGTGGGGCAATAATACGCTCAGCAGTCTAGCGGATGTTCCTCTGATGATTACATCGACAGAAAGTGATATTCGCAGCGGAGCTACCTCTTCACGTATTGCCCAGCTGAACGTCATCGACATTCTGTACCTGGCTATCGCGAGCCGGGATTATAATCAGTCGGTGCAGTATTTGGAGAAGAGCAGACAGGCTATTCTGGAGCATAAGTGAACGACGGGTTCACCGTGTGCCAAAAGTAAACATGAGAATCCCTTGCAGAGATATGCATCAGGGATTTTTTTGATGAGAAGCGCAGGTATACTGGGGGAAAATAAAACAAGAGAAGCCCCGCCTGCTGGCATGACTCCTCTCATCCTGTAACAGCTTGTCGACGCCCGAATAGCGCCTATTTGCACTAAACGATCAGCCCGAGCCGATAATGGCATGGCGTACAAAACCGTCTGCATGCTCCAGTCGACGTGCGGCCTCGATTGCATCGACATCAGCCATCAGCATCACGATGGCCGTTTTGACATGCCCATCTGCTGCGGCGAAGGCATGCTCAATCTCGCCTTCCTTCGCTCCGGTGGCCAGCTGGATCATGCGTTTCGCGCGGTGTACGAGCTTTTCATTGGACGGATTCAGATCGACCATAAAATTGCGATACACCTTGCCCATACGGATCATCGCCGTTGTGGTCAGCATGTTCAGAATCATTTTCTGCGCGGTGCCGGCTTTCATACGGGTAGACCCCATCACCACTTCTGGCCCCATGACTGCTTCAATGCTTACATCTGCCAGTGTGCTCATGGGAGTACCTGGATTATTGCTGATCCCAATCACCCCGGCACCAATCTGACGGGCGTATTTCATCGCTCCGAGTACATAGGGAGTGCGTCCGCTGGCCGCAATGCCAACGACAATATCGTTTGCATTCAGTCCGTGCTCCTCCAGATCAATTCCCCCGGCTTCTTCACTGTCTTCCGCACCTTCGACCGGATCTTTAACCGCTCGAAATCCGCCAGCAATAATGCCCTGTACCATGGAAGGCGGAGTGCCATAAGTGGGTGGGCATTCTGATGCGTCCAGAATCCCTAGCCGCCCACTTGTGCCCGCACCTACATAGAACAATCTTCCTCCGCTTTGAAAGCGAGCTACAATCTGATCGGCTGCTTGAGCAATGACTGGAATCAGCGGCTGAATCAGCTCGCCAATCTGTCGATCCTCGCGATTGATCAATTCCATAATCTCTACTGAAGGCAGCTGATCAATATGATCTGTCTGCGGGTTAGGCTGTTCCGTCACTAATGAGTTAAGCGTATGATTCATCCGTAAGCCCTCCTTATCTTGTTTAGCTTGATTCAGCCAAGTGCCGTTTATGTCTTGCCAGCTGAGCTGCACCTACTGCCGGAGCAGGGGCATCTTCCAGATAAACAACCTGCTGTGAATCGTATATGTCATGAAGCTGTTGCACGAACGTATCTCGAAACAGAGCTGAGTGGCGGAATATTGACCCGGAAAGTGCCATAGGAGCCGTGTAGAAGGAAACGCACTGCCGGATGAGCGCTTGGGCTGTATTTGCGAGTTGGCGAGCTTCATCCATGAGAATAGCACTGGCGGTCTTGTCTCCGGCAGAAGCGGCCTCAATCGTCAGACGAGCCATGGAGGCTGTGCTGGATTTGGTCCAGTCAGGTTGATAGACGAGATGCTTTAGGTCGGGGACATGGCGGATATGCAGTTCATGCTGCACCAGCGAGGTCAGCACCGTTGGAGGCAGCATACCATCATGGCTCTGCATGACCGCTTGCAATGTCCGCTGCCCGATCCGATAGCCGCTCCCCTCATCTCCAAGCAGATGCCCCCATCCGCCTGTCCTGTGCACCTTACCTTCCGGCGTAATGCCGTATATGATGGAGCCCGTACCGGATATGGCGAGTAGACCGTGCGGTTGACCAAGAGCAGCCATCAGTGCGATTTCACCCTCTGTAACTACCCAGACTGCACAGGTGCTACTGTTGCCAGCCGAATTTTTCTTTTTAATCATATAGTCATGAACGTGAGTAGTAATCCATTCCCGCTCCTTATCCTCAGCAATACCTGACATCCCAAGACATATAGATTCACAATGAGACAAATAATCCATACGCGAGGAAAATAGAAGATCCAGGATACGAAGCAGCTCGGTTATGGCTTCTTGAGGCGGCACACTATGCGGATTCGTCGCGCTGCCGCTGGCTACTGCCAGAATGTCGCCATGTTCAGAAATGATTGCTGCATCAGTTTTGGTACCGCCTCCATCAATTCCTGCGTATACTCGCAACGTGCTCACCTCGTTAGGACTTTTTTTCTTTTTTTTCATAGTATAGAGGCTGAATGTGAAAAAGTAAAATTAAATTTTATAACAAAAATTATTATTGAATTTTTATTTTACAGCTCATATAATGAATTCAATCAACAATTTTGGAAGGATTCAATACGATTGATGTTATGTAAACTAACGTCAACGTTGCATTTAATAGGATTAGACCTTGGCGAGCAAACAGGTCGATCTTCAAGGAGGTGCAGGTTCCGGGTTTCGTGCTTAGCTACACAGCGCTGGTGTGGGGATGGAAGAAGTAGCAGGGGGCATCAGAGGGGCATTGTTAAGAATAGGCCAGAAGAATCGCCAGATGACTTATTTAGTAAGCATCGTAAAGAGTCTTCCGTAAGGAATCGTTATGAGAGGCATGGAAAGAAGACGACACGCAAAGGAGATGAAGGGTATGAAGAGGAAGGGTCTTGTTTTGGCAATGGTGTTAATGATGGTTTGGATCACAGCTTGCGGTAACAAAGGCGGGGCGGCAACGAATGATCCTGATGCCAATGACACAGTAACGGTGTGGACATACCCGGTCCATGGAACATATGAGGATGATCTGAAGGACTTGATAGCCGACTTCAATAAGCAACACCCCAATATTACTGTGAAAACGGAAATGCTCTCCTGGGCTGAAGGCCCCAAAAAATTCGATGTCGCTTTGAACGCGGGTAATCCGCCCGATCTCTACTTCCATAGTGTGGATGGTACGTATGTGAATACCGGGCTGGCACTGGAGCTGGACAGTTATCTGACTCCTGAGATCAAAGAGGACTACATGCCAGGCACGCTGGAGCTTGGACAGATTCAAGGGAAACAGTACGGACTGCCTCTCTATCAGTTCCAATGGGCTTGGGGCGGTAACAAACGTATTCTTGAGGAAGCAGGTATCGACTGGCAGGCTATTCAGAAAAATGGCTGGACCTGGTCCGAGTTTAACGAAGCGGCTGCCAAGCTGACCAAAACGTTGGATAACGGAAGTAAACAGTATGCACTGGTGACAGACGGTACGTCCCTCGATTTTATTGAAATGTTATCACGTAACAATGGCATGATTGATGTGCTGGACGATAGTGGAAAATTCCAGTGGAATGATGGACGCATTCTGGACACGCTCTCTTTTATCAAAAACCTGATGGATCAGGGCTATATGCCGAAGGAAACGGCGGCACTTGCTCCGGCCAAACGTACAGAGATGTTCTATGCAGGTGAAACGGCGATTATTTCGAAGGCAATTCCTTATTATGATGTCATGATTCAGAACCGCAACAAAGATATTGATGCAGGCAAGGTGCAGGGAGAGAAGATTGATTTTGTATTGCTGCCAGTGCCGCACAATGACAATCAGCCTGCGGCAACAACCATGGGCGGGGAAGGGTATGTAGCCTTTAAACAGAAGAAGGACAAGGGCGAGCAGCATGCCAAAAATACATTCCTCGTCATGGAGGCGCTGAGCGGGGCCAAAGCGGGTAACTCGGCTAACGAGCTGGCCCTTCCCTTTGTGAGACAATCTCAAGCTGATCTGTTCAAAGGCAAGGAGCTGGGGCAGCAGTTCAATCTGGATGCAGCCCAGGAGATGGCAAAACACATTGCCATGCCGGTTGTGCTCAAGCTGGATATCGACAAGGCTTCACAGCAGAAGCAGTTCAAGGAGCAAGTAGTAAAACCTAATATTCAGGCACTGTTCTCAGGTGAGAAAACACCGGAGCAGATTGCGGAAGACTTCAAGAGCAAAGGTCAGCAAATGTTTGCACAATAACTAACTTCGTAGTGACACATTGATTCGGAGAGGAGGATTCGCCATGCAGACCGCCCTTGCGCCGGAGCCTGCACCCCGGAATTCCCGGGTTGTCCGGTTCTGGCGAGATTACGGGTGGGCGTATTTGTTTATTTTGGCGCCTGTCCTGCTGTTTCTCATTTTTACACTGTATCCCGTGTTAACGGCTCTGGTCATGAGCTTTCAGAAATACAACATTATGAACTCCACGTGGGTAGGACTCGATAATTATGAACGTCTGGTGAAGGACGAAACCTTCTGGAAGTCGATCAAAAATACGGTCATTTTCACGGTGGGAACGGTACCTGTCAACATCCTGATTACATTTGTGCTGTCGTATTTCATCTTTCAGATGAAAAGCAAATGGCAAACGTTCTTCAAAGCCACCCTGTACCTGCCCGCGGTAGCGTCGGGTGTGACCATCTCCATCGTATGGCTGGCGATCTTTGATCCTACGGATGCAGGTCTGCTTAACCGCTTCCTCGGTTTCTTCGGTCTCGACCCGGTGATCTGGCTTGGTCAGTCGGGCACAGCCCTCTTTTCACTCATTCTGATGAACTGGCTTGGATCGCATGGTGCGGGAATAATTCTGTATCTTGCTGCGATGGGTGGCATTCCGAAGTCACTGTATGAGGCAGCGGATATCGACCATGCAAGTGGCTGGACACAATTCAGTAAAATTACGTGGCCTCTCTTGAAGCCGACCACACTCTATCTGCTCGTAACGGGGGTCATTACTTCATTTCAGGTGTTTATCTCCGTATATTTGATGACCCAGGGCGGGCCGAACTTTGCAACGACTACCATTGCGTATCTGATCTATGAGACGGCCTTCAAATTCTACGAGTTCGGACTGGCTTCGGCACAATCCTTTGTGCTGGCGGTCATTATTATTGTTATCTCCGTCCTTCAATTCAAGTATTTCTCCAGTGATATCGAGTATTAAAGATGAAGTATGACGTGTTAAATATGGCTTTCATTAGGCATCCGGGGGTGAATTCAACGTATGAAATCAACACGAAAAAAGATGCTGCTTGTCATCGCATCCGTTCTGCTGGCAATCTGGGCACTGATCACCATTATTCCGATGTACTGGATGCTGGTTGGGTCTGTTCAGGATACAACGATGTCGGCTTCGTTTAAACCACAGATGATTCCAGAGCAGCTCTCCCTGTCGCCATATGAACGTTTTTTTGCCAAAACGGATGCATGGCGATGGCTCTATAACTCGTTACTGATCTCGGTTATTTTGACAGTGACCAATGTATTCTTCGCTTCGCTGGCGGGATATGCATTTGCCAAATTGAAATTTCCGGGCAGTCAGGCCGTATTCTGGGTACTGCTGGGTACGATGATGATTCCTGCACAGGTCACGCTGATTCCGCTATACATTCTGATGGTCAACGTATTTGACCTGGGCGACACGTATATTGCAATTATTTTGCCGGCAGCGGTCAGTGTAGGCAATATCTTTCTGATGAAGCAGTTTATGTCCACCCTGCCGACTTCGCTCATTCACGCCGCCCGAATTGATGCTTGCAGTGAATTCGGCATCTTCTGGAAGGTTATTCTGCCGATGGCGAAGCCAGGAATAGCGGTGCTGGCAATTTTCACGTTTGTTGCCTCGTGGAACGAATTTTTCTGGCCATTCCTCATTACCAATTCGAATGAAATGCGCACGGTGCAGGTGGGTCTGGCGTCGTTTGTTTTCGCCGAATCGACCGACTTTGGTGCCATGATGGCAGGAGCAACGATCGGCGCTTTGCCGATGATTATTCTGTTCTTCTCACTTCAGCGGTACTTCCTGCAAGGCATTACGATTGGTGCGGTGAAGGGGTAGTTGGATAAGCGAATGTTGACAGTGGTCAAGTGCCTGCCGGTCGTATATTTGATGTACATCTATATCTGTTGAACTATTCATTTACACATGAACGGAGAGGACGGAAAAAACCTGATTGGAAGGCTGTTCTGTCATCGGAGTGGGATTGTGTAAAATCTGTAGTTCAGCTTATATAATGCAGGCCATTCCGGGAAAGTGACAATGTAAAAGGGGGATCAACCTATGGCACGCGTGGAGTTTCGCCAAGTGCGCAAAGAGTTCAAAGACGACCATAAAGGAACGTTCACGGCAGTCGCCGGTTCGGACTTTGTTATAGAGGATAAGGAGTTTGTCGTATTTGTCGGTCCTTCGGGCTGCGGTAAAACGACCTCACTGCGGATGATCGCCGGGCTTGAAAAACAAACCAGTGGCGATATCGTCATCGGGGATCGCATCGTGAATGATCTGCATCCCAAGGATCGGGATATCGCGATGGTCTTTCAGGATTATGCGCTATATCCGCACATGACCATTCGGGAGAATCTGTCCTTTGGTCTGAAAAATCTGAAGAAACCGAAGTCGTATATTGACGAGCAGGTGAGAAATGCGGCTTCCATTCTGGGCCTGGAGGCTATGCTGGAGCGCAAGCCACGTGAGTTGTCCGGCGGGCAACGCCAGCGTGTCGCTGTAGGACGGGCTATTGTTCGTGATCCGCAGGTGTTCCTGTTTGATGAGCCGCTCTCCAACCTGGATGCTAAGCTGCGTGTGCAGATGCGGGTGGAGCTGGGCGAGCTGCATAAAAGGCTGGGCGCCACCATTGTATATGTTACACATGATCAGGTGGAGGCGATGACGCTCGGGGAGCGGATTGTCGTGATGAACCATGGAGACATTCAGCAGGTAGCATCACCGAAGGAGCTGTATGCCAGCCCGCGCAATATGTTTGTAGCCGGATTTATCGGCTCGCCGGCCATGAACTTTATTGATGCACATATTGAAGGCACACAGGTCAAGGTGGAGGGTGCGTCCTTTACACTGTCAGATGATGTTTTGCAACGATTAAGCGCGTATCAAGGCAAACGGGTCATTCTCGGGATGCGTCCAGAGCATATTTTTGGCGACGATGTAGCACCCAATATTCCGCAGGACCATATGCTTCAGGCACGTGTACAGGTCGTGGAGCATCTCGGGTCAGAGAACCTGGTTTACTTCCATATCGGAAGCCGGACCGTAACCGCCAAGGTTCATCCAGAGACCCATGCGTACGTGGGCATGGACAAAACCTTTGTGCTGGATATGCGCAAAGCTCACTTTTTTGACCCGGAAACCGAGATGGCGATTGGTCGAGAGGAGAACAGCTATGCGAAAGCTGAGTGAAGTGCTGGTCAAATCAGGGGTGGAGATCTATCGCGATATTATTCCGGTGGCATTGTACAGCGTGGGCAGCTCGGTTGTGCTCGTTCCCATTCTAATGTTTGCCCCGATCCCGCTCGCTGTGCTGCTGCTGGCTGTCATCTATATGCCGCTCCTGTTTGGTGTCAGTTATGCAGTGCATCATCGGCTAGAGCGGAAAGAACGCCGGAATGGACTGCGCGATATGTGGGAAGGCACGTTGAAGGGATTATTGCCCGGTGGTGTGACAGGTCTTCTGTTTGCGGTGCTTGGTTTCATCCTCTGGTCAACCTGGTGGTATTATGGCGGACAAGGTGGCATGGCGGGTATGGCGGTGGGCATGTTTCAGACGTTCTTTGTCATTCTGGCGCTGATCTCACAGTTCTACACCTGGCAGCTTGTTCTGCAAAGGGGAATGGGTACGCTTCAAGCCATGGGCGAAAGTGTGAAGCTGTTTTTCCGTTATCCGGGCTATACGGTTGCGGCTTGTTTCCAAGCGGTGTGCCTTACGGCATTACTTATGCTGACGGTTGTGGGATTCGGAGCTTTGTTTGCAGGTATGTTCGCGATCTATCAGCATAAGGTTACATTCAACCTGATTGAACCGGAGGAAGAGGCTGTTCTATCCAGCGGCAACGAGCATCAGCAAGCAGGCTGGCTAAGTGAAGGTCATGTATCATGAGGGTGAAAACGGGAGTTGATGTGCTTGCTGAAGGAGGCGTGCATCCCTGGTTATCCGGTGGTACTCGTATTGGCCTTGTGACTAATCCGACGGGCATCACGGCAGATTTTGTCTCTACGGTGGATGTATGTGCAGGTCTTGCGGATGTCAGGCTGACGGCCTTGTTCGCATGCGAGCATGGACTGACTGGTGAGCTGCAGGCGGGTGTACCTTTTGCAGATTCGGTGCATCCTCGTTATGGCATCCCTGTATATAGTCTGTATGGTGCACATAAAAAACCGTTGCCCTCCATGCTGGCTGATGTGGACACCATATTATTTGATATTCAGGACGTGGGTGTGCGGTATTATACCTATGCCTCCACATTATTTCAGATGATGGAAGCGTGCGCCGAGGCAGGGAAACGGTTGCTGGTATTGGATCGTCCCAATCCGCTGGGCGGAATAGAGGTCGAGGGTGGTATATTGAACGACGGATACGAATCGTTCGTAGGTGCATGGACAACCTCAATTCGTACCGGCATGACCATTGGTGAGCTGGCTCTGCTCGTCAATACCGAGCATCCTAAGTCTTGCTTGGTAGAGGTGATGGCTATGGAGGGCTGGCGGCGCAGGATGACTTTTGCAGAGACAGGGCTGCCCTGGATGATGCCTTCTCCCAATATGCCTACAGTAGATACGGTGCGTGCATATGCAGGAACATGTCTGTTTGAAGGCACTAACGTATCAGAGGGCCGGGGCACGACGAGGCCCTTTGAATGGATTGGTGCTCCGTGGCTCCACGGTGAGCAGCTGGCAGATGCGATGCAGGCATATGAATTGAAGGGAGTTCATTTTCACCCGATGTATATGACTCCGGCCTTTTCCAAGCATGCAGGCGAGCTGTGTGGGGGAGTGCGGATATTTGTTACGGATGAGAAGCAATTTCGTTCAGTCGAAACGGGTCTGCTGCTTTTACATGAGATAGCAGCGGGGTATGCAGAGCAGTTTGAGTGGCTTGAACCTCCGCGTACGGGCTCCAGATATTTTATTGATTTGCTTACCGGGGGTACCGAGGTTCGTGAGTTCATTGGTGACGAAGGACGCTTATCCCGTTTGATGGCGGTTTGGCGTGAGCAGGAGCAGGTATGGCGGGAACGCCGGGAACCTTTTTTGATATACGATTAGAGGATTTAGAGGAACAGGTTCGCACCAGGCAGAGTTACATGGGAAAGAACGGGGATAGGAACATAGAGTAGATCATGAATAAGTAAAGAAGAGTATAAGAGAGTATTGGAGAGTATAGACAAGATAAGGTGAAGGATTGATGTTGATGTTCATGAGAGGAGGGCATGTATGCGTAGCTTGAAAGATACGGTGAAGCAGAGACTTGGGCAGATGAGCCTGCGTGACAAAATTGGACAGATGCTGTTATGCGGATTTCACGGAACCGAGCCGAAGGACGAGGTAGAAAAGCTGCTTCGGGGTTACCCGATGGGTGGCGTCGTTTATTTTGCAAGGAATGTCGTTTCACCTGAGCAGGTCGAGCGGCTGTCGAGCGGGCTTCAAGACATAGCACAGGCCAGTGGCAATGTGCCGCTCTGGGTAGCCATTGATCAGGAGGGCGGCATGGTAGCCCGGATTACACAGGGCATCGCTCTGATGCCGGGACAGATGGCTATTGCTGCTGCCGGATCGCGGCAGGATGCCTATGAGGCGGCGCGTATCAGTGGAATGGAGCTAAGATCAATGGGCATCAACATGAATTTTGCACCTGTGCTTGATGTTAATAATAACGCGAACAATCCGGTCATTGGTGTGCGTTCCTTCGGGGAGTCGCCGGAAGCGGTTGCCGAGTTTGGTGCAGCGACAATTGCAGGCTTTCAGAATGCGGGTATAGCCGCTACGGCCAAGCATTTTCCGGGTCATGGCGATACGGATACAGACTCTCATCTGGATCTTCCCGTGATTACCCATGACAGGGCGCGAGTCGATCAGGTGGAGCTTGCACCATTTCGTGCAGCAGTTGCGGAGGGCACTGATGCAATGATGTCTGCTCACATTTATTTTCCGGCACTGGAGCCAGAGCGTCTGCCCGTTACGTTGTCCCATGCTGTATTAACCGGGCTGCTGCGTAAGGAGCTTGGATATGAAGGCATGATTGTGACCGATTGTATGGAGATGAATGCAATTGCGGTTCACTATGGCACTGTCGATGCAGCGGTGCTGGCCGTTGAAGCGGGCGCAGATATGGTGCTGATCAGTCATACGGCAGAGCTGCAGATGCAAGCCTTTGAGGCTTTGATGGGAGCAGTGGATAGCGGGCGGATCAGTGAGCGCAGAATCAACGAGTCGGTGAAACGACTGCTGACATACAAAGCGAAGCGCGGGCTTCTGGAGATGGAAAGTAGCGCAGTGCCTGTCAGACAGTCGGGGAATGCAGCTGAGCTACATAGCGATGAGGAACAACGATCCGTGATGGAGCGAGTGCTCGATATGGAGCCAGTACCCGTTACGGAGCACCGGAGTACCTCAGCGTCCGCATCTGCTCTGTTTCGGCGCAATGATCCGATGCATCATGAGGTAGCCCGGCGAATTAGTGAAAAGAGCATTACACTCGTCAGGGACACAAGGGATATGCTGCCGCTGAAAAAAGAGCGAACATTGGTAATCACTGTAGCGGCAGAGGTGACAAGTATTGCGGACGAACAGTTGGATGGAGTGGCAACTCTTGGAGCGGCGTTGTCTGCCCAAGGTCTGGATGTGGTGGACCTGATGGTAGCAGCGGATGAAATTGCCATCTCCTCAGCACGGCTGCTTCAGGCCGCAGAAGCGGAGGATGTCAAGCAGATTGTGGTTGGCACGTATAATGCAGGCAGTCCTTCCGGCGACCCGCAATGTCGATTGATTGGCTGGGTCCGGCAGCTTGGAAAACCACTGGCTGTGGTAGCGCTCCGCAGTCCGTACGATCTGCAAAAGCTTCCTGATGTGCAGACGTATATCGCAGCATACGAGAGCCGCCCGCTTGCCATGAGCAGTGTAGCCAAAGCAATGATGGGGCACATCCCGTTTGAGGGGAAACTTCCGGTCTCGCTGGAGGTCGTGTAGTAACCAAGTAACTTGGCGGGTTCACATAAGAAGAACAAAGGGACGAAGCTCTTGCGGCTTTGTCCCTTTGTATTGTCTGTGATTCTGGTTCTGGTTCAGCCTCGTAATATTGAACATTCGCAAGTTCGTTCTCATTCTTCGATTTCTAAACGATAGATTCTAGCTATGATGAACGTAAACAAGGATAGCCCCCACATATTGCTGAGCATCGTAGGTTAAAATGGAAAGTGTCAAGACCACCATTTCAGAGCTACACAGCAAAGGAGAGCTATCACTATGCAGTCTACCACAAAATTCATCGGTTTAGATGTGTCCAAAGAAAAAATTTCG
>NZ_QJSW01000040.1 GCF_003217495.1 Paenibacillus barcinonensis
ACGAAGCTGGTGGCGATCTGGCAGGACGTGCTGGGGCTTGGGAAGCAGATTGGCGTTCATGATAACTTCTTCGACCTTGGCGGGCATTCCCTGCGCGCGACAACGCTGGCAGGCAAGGTATTCAAGGAATTAAACGTCAACCTGCCGCTGCGCGACGTATTCCGTCACTCGACGATTGCGGCGATGGCGGAGGCAATCACCCGGATGGAACGGCAGGAGCATGAAGCCATTCCTCAAGCGGAGGAGAGGGAGTATTATCCTCTGTCTTCCGCGCAGAAGCGGCTATTCATTCAGCACACGCTGGATGGAGCGGATCAGCTGTACAACATGCCGGAACTTGTGCAACTGGAAGGTGAGTTTGATTTAGAACGGCTGGAAGCCGCTTTGCACAAATTAATCCTACGACATGAATCGCTGCGTACCGGTTTTGAGCTTGTGAAGGGAGAAGCGGTTCAGCGGATTTACCCGCAGGTCGATTTTGCTATTGAGCATCATCAAGCGAATCAAGAGGATGCGGCTCAAATCGAGCAGATCATCCGCAGCTTCGTTCGTCCGTTTGATCTCGTCAAGCCGCCTCTGCTGCGCGCCGGGGTTATCAAACTGGAGTCTGACCTTCATATTCTCCTTTTCGATATACACCATATTGTGTCCGACGGCGTATCTATGGCGATTGTGATGGAGGAGTTCTCGAGTTTCTACGCCGGGGAAGAACTGCCGCCACTGCGTATTCAATACAAGGATTATGCGGTGTGGCAGCATTCGAAGGCCTACCAAGAGCGGATTGGGCGTCAGGAAGCCTATTGGCTGCAAACCTTCGAAGGCGAGCTGCCTACGGCGGAGCTGCCGATGGACTATGAACGATCTGCAGTTCGCAGCTACGAAGGTGCGCATCTGGAGTTCGACGTTGAGGCTTCACTCTTTGCGCGATTGCGTGAAATGGCAGCCGAGCGTGAAAGCACGCTGTTTATGGTGCTGCTTGCAGCGTATACCGTGTTGCTGTCCAAGTACAGCGGTCAGGAGGACTTGATCGTGGGCACTCCGGTGGCAGGAAGAACAAACGTCGATTTGGAGCCGGTCCTTGGCATGTTTGTTAATACGCTGGCGCTCCGTAATCGTCCGTTGGGCAACAAAACGTTCTTGTCCTACCTGGAAGAAGTAAAGGGAACGGCTTTGGGGGCGTTTGAGAACCAGGATTACCCGTTCGAGGAACTTGTGGAGCGTTTGAATGTGAAGCGGGAGCCGGGCCGATTCCCACTGTTCGATGCTGTCTTCGACCTGCAAAATATCGAAGAACGAGACGCCGAACTGGAAGGCATCAGCCTAAAAAATTACGAGCTTGACCAGTTGGAGGAAGCAAAGTTTGATCTCACGCTGTTTATGTATGAAAACAATGGGGCGCTGAGCGGTGGCTTTTTCTACGCCACCAAGCTGTTCAAAGAAACGATGATTCGTACCTTGACCGAGGATTACCTATGGATACTGTCTCAAATCGTGGAAAATCCACAACTGGAGCTGAGCCGGATCGAATGTCATAAACCGGCATCAGGAGCAAAGAGTGCCGTGGATACGATCGAATTTGCTTTCTAATGTTACAAGTGCGCCTCCGTCATCAAGCGACAGCGGCGTGTATCCCAAGGAAGACACGAACAACATGCACGCCCCTGAACGCGCAGGTCAAAAGCAAGCTTTTTCAGACCTGCGCCGGGGTATGCGGTCACTTCATTTTTAGGGGAGGTACGAATGAAATCTTTATTTGAAAAGGAAGAACGGTACTGGAGCGGCAAGTTTGACGCAGAAGATAGCCTAAGCTTTCTTCCATACAGTCAATCCTCCAAGTTATTCAAGGGCGGAGAAGCAGCGTCCAAGCCGTGCTTGCTTCACCGTACGCTGCCGAGCGAACTTTCGGAGAAAATGATTCGCCTCGCCAATGGTTCGGATTTGGCTTTGTACATGATAGCTCTGGCAGGCGTCAAAGGCCTGCTGTTTAAGTATACCGGGCGGGATCAAGTGCTGGTCGGTATGCCTTCTTATAGCGCAGACCAAGGCGAGACGCCGCCCCCACATGACTTTTTAGTGATCAAGACGTCTGTAAACCACCAAACTACGTTGAAAACGTTGCTTGGAGGCATCAAAGCCTCTATCAGCGAGGCGCTGGAGCATCAGCACTTGCCTTTTCGAAAAATGGTAGAGCCGCTCCATCTGGACTATACGGGGAATGGCCTACCAGTCGTCAACACCATCGTATCCTTCGCCCCGATTCATCCGGGACCGCTGGATAAGCATGTGGAGTCCGACACCGTTTTTCGCTTCGACCGCCACAACCACTCCATTGAGCTGGAAATAAGCTTTGACGGACAGCGGTACGAGCGGGCATTTATGGAACAGGCGGCCGACCATCTTGTTCGGTTGCTGTCCGAGCTTTTATTTCAGCCGGATCTGGAGCTTGGACAAGCTGATATGCTGTTTCCAGTCGAGCGGGAGAAGCTGCTCAAGGGATTTAATGACACCGAAACCGAGTTCGAGCGAGGGAAGACGATCCATGGCTTGTTCGAGGAGCAAGCGGAGCATTACCCGGATAACGTGGCCGTTGTCATGAACGAGCAGCAATTGACCTACCGCGAGCTGAACGAGCGATCCAACCGCCTTGCGCGGAAGCTGCGGGAGAAAGGAGTTGAAGCAGACCAGCTGGTGGTGATTCTGGTCGAACGCTCGCTTGATATGGTTGTCGGCATTCTGGCAATTCTTAAAGCTGGCGGAGCCTTCGTGCCTGTCGATCCCGACTACCCGGAGGAGCGCATCCGCTTCATGATCGAGGATTCAGGAGCACCGTTATTGCTAATACAAAAGCATCTGCACGAGAAGACCGACTTTGCAGGAGCACGCCTTGAATTAGACGATTATGTTTGGGGCGATAGCCTGGCGGACTCCACTGGTGTGCTGGATGCTTCGAATCTGGAGCCGGCCAGCGGTCCGAATGATCTGGCTTATGTCATCTATACATCAGGTACGACGGGCAATCCCAAAGGGGTCATGCTGGAGCATCGTGGTTTGGTTAGCTTGAAGCTGATGTATGCGGACAGGCTGGGCATCACGGAGCATGACCGAATTGTTCAGTTCGCCAGTTTGTCGTTTGATGCATCCTGCTGGGAAGTGTTCAAAGCGCTCTATTTTGGTGCGACTTTGTACATTCCGACAACCGAAACAATTCTCGACACTCGCCTGTTCGAGAATTATATGAACGAGCATGCGATTACGGCGGCGATTTTGCCTCCGACGTACAGCGCATATTTGAACCCGGACCGCCTTCCCAGTTTAACGAAGCTTGTAACGGGAGGTTCGGCGGTATCGGCTGAATTCGTGCAGCAGTGGAAGGAGAAGGTCCATTATTTTAATGCATACGGCCCAACCGAAGCTTCGATTGTTACGACGCTTTGGGATGCGGAGGAGCAGCAGCCGGAGCGCAGCGTTATTCCGATCGGGCGCCCGCTTGCCAATCACCGGATTTTTATTTTGGATGCTCGTCTGCAGCTTGTGCCTCCGGGAGTGGACGGCGAGCTATGCGTGGCAGGTGTGGGGCTTGCGAGAGGTTACCTGAACCAGCCGGAGCTAACGGCAGAAAAGTTTGTGGAGCATCCGTTTGCGCCGGGAGAACGCCTTTACCGGACGGGGGATCTCGCCCGCTGGCTGTCTGATGGCAACATCGAATACCGGGGGCGAATCGACCATCAGGTGAAAATTCGCGGCTACCGGATCGAAATCGGCGAGATTGAGGAGCAACTGCTGAAGATCGCCGCCGTGCAAGAAGCGGTGGTGCTCGCCCGTGACGACGCGAACGGGGATAAGCAGCTTGTCGCTTATTACGTTGCAGAAAAGAGGCTGGCGGCGCAGGAACTCAAGGAGCAACTCGGAGAGCAGCTTCCGGGGTATATGATTCCTTCTTACCTCGTACAGCTTTCACAGATGCCGCTAACCCTGAACGGAAAAATCGACCGCAAAGCACTGCCCGTGCCGGAGGAAGTCGCCGCTGGAGGAACAGAATATGTCGCGCCAAGAACGTTGCTCGAAATGAAGATTGCTCGCGTCTGGCAGGATGCGCTTGGCGTTCCGCAGGTCGGCGTAAAGGATAATTTTTTTGAGCTGGGCGGCAATTCGTTAAGTCTGATGAGGCTCGTTCAAGCCATTTACGATGAAATGGGAATGGAGATACCGCTGAACCGCCACTTCCAACATGTAACCGTTGAAGCTATGGCTCTAGGAGAGGGGGATTTGGGGCTTGATAAAGGGGGTGACTCCTTCATTAAGCTGAATAAAGCCGGGGAGCTGAATGTGTTCTGTTTTCCTCCAGGCAGTGGTTTCGGTATGGGTTACCGAGAGCTCGCAAGCAGGCTAGACGGCCGATTCGTGCTCTATGGCATTGATTTTATTGACGATACTGCGGATTACGAGCTGATGCTGAACCGTTATGTTGACGAGATTGTGCGCATCCAGCCGAAGGGGCCTTACGTGCTGCTTGGATACTGTTTTGGAGGCAATCTGACGTTTGAGGTAGCAAAAACGATGGAGAAAAGAGGATATTCCGTAACAGACGTGCTTATGGTGGACTCGTGGATTAAGGACACGCTGACGCCTCCAGAAACGTCGGAGAAAGAGCTTGAAGAAATGCTTGCGGATTTCGATGAAGAAGAGCAGGAATTAATGAGCAATCCGCTCATGCGGGAGCGGGTTTATCGGAAGATCAAAGCGACCTTGACATACGAAGCGCAGCTTATTAATTCCGGCACGATTGCAGCTCGGATTTACGAGCTGATTGCAACGGACAGCGAAGTGTTTCGACGGGAGCACCAATTGCCGTCCTGGCAGAGGGCAACGACGCAGGCCTACACTGATTACCGGCTGGAGGGCGCGCACGAGGAATTGTTGGAAATTGCACGCGTGGATGAAACGGCCGTGGTTATCCGGGACATTCTGGGGCAAGTCAAGCGGCAGATTGAAGCGGAGGCCAAGGTACTGCATGGAAGCTGAACAGCAGCCGCTTGTACATGAACAAGGCACAGCAGCGCCCTCCAGGCGCCAAACCGCTTACGCGACCTGGAAAGCACTCCGCTGGCTGATGTCTTATGTAAGCCGTCATAAAGGCTGGATGATCGTGGGTACCTCGTCCGCCATTGCCGCCGCAATTATTGAAATATGGACGGGAAGTTTGATTGAGCAGTTGACCACTCAGGCTGAGAAGGGGGCAGGGCCAATTGTTCTGCAGATCGTGTACGCGGTCTTTGTGGTCATCTTAATCGGTGTGCCGGCCAAATTTTTCATGAGCTTCGGTGTGGAGCGAAGCAGCGCCTCTGCGGTACAGGATATGCGCAACCATGTCATGCGTCATATCGGCAAACTCCGTGTCTCCTATCTGGAAAAGCAGCACTCCGGCGACGTGTTGTCGAGAATCAACAACGACCTGCAGCTTATTCAGCAGTTTATGATTCGAGACCTCGCCCAGTGGTTCTATCACCCATTGCTGTTCATCGGCTGTTTTGCTTATTTGCTCTACCTCCAATGGGAGCTGATGCTGTACAGTCTGCTGTTATTTCCCTTAGCGCTGCTGGTTTCCCAATGGATTGGCAAGCAGCTGGAACGATTGACGGAGGAAGCGCAGGCGAACATGGGGCGAATGAATGTCAATCTTCAGGATACGCTTGGGGGTATGCCCATTGTAAAAAGCTATCTGTTGTCCGGTATGTTATCTCGTTCTTACCAACAGCTACTGCAATTGACAGCCCAGAAAAAGCTGGCTGTGAAAAAGCGCGAAGCCTGGGTCAACCCGCTGCTTTCCACGCTGATGATCAGCCCGATCATTTTCGCTGTCAGTTACGGAAGTTATTTGATCTACCAAGGGCAGTTAGGCGCTGGAGAACTGGTCGCCTTCCTGTACTTGCTAAATCTGTGTCTGGAGCCGCTGGAGCATATTCCTGAGCTCATTACACGTACATTCGAAATGACCGGTGCCCTGAGAAGGGTCTCCGAAATCGTCGAACAGCCTACCGAAACGGAAAATGGCCGTTCGCTGCCGAAAGTAAGCGCCGCTCCCATCGAGTTCCAAGACGTAACCTTCGGGTATGAGGAAAATTCCCCGATCCTGCGGCATGTTAGCTTCGCGGTGCCGGAAGGCAAGACGATTGCGCTCGTCGGAGCAAGTGGTGGAGGAAAGAGCACGGTGTTTAAGCTGGTATGCGGTTTTTATCCGCTTGCGGAGAATCAGGGCGAGATCCGTGTGTTCGGTAGCCTGATCGAGGGAGCTGATCCAGAGCAGCTTCGGTCACATTTTTCTGTAGTTACTCAGGATTCGTATTTGTTTAGCGGCACGATTGCCGAGAATATCGGTTATGGGCGGGAAGGGGCGCCCATGGAGGCAATCATTGAGGCTGCAAAAGCGGCTCAGGCGCATTCCTTCATTATGCAGCTTTCTGATGGCTACCAGACGTATGTTGGAGAGCGCGGAGGATTTTTGTCCGGCGGGCAGCGTCAGCGTATTGCAATCGCCCGGGCTTTCCTGAAGAATGCTCCCGTTCTGCTGCTGGACGAGCCCACGTCGGCTCTTGATCCAGAGTCGGAAAGCGCGGTTCAGGAGGCGCTAGGCATATTAATGAAGCAGAGAACAACGATGGTGATTGCTCACCGGCTCTCTACAGTGCAAAACGCCGACGAAATTTGGGTCATGGAACAAGGAAAGATTGTTGAAAAGGGCACTCATGAACAATTGTTGCAGATGAAGGGAATGTATGCCCAGTCGTACTATCAGGAATTTACCGAGTCCGCCGAACGCAGGGAGGTGTCGTACACATGAAAAAGGGCGGAAGGCTCTCGCAAGTAAAAGAACTTGGCTATCTGCTGACGTTTATGAACCGCAAGCACAAAATCCAGTACGCCACTGGCCTGGCTGTGACGGCCCTCACCCAGACATTATTCCTGATCGCCTTCAGCTTGGTCGTACATAATCTCGTTAATTTCGCCGTGTCCCGAGATACGTCCCTGATGGTGGAAGCCTTCATTATTTTGGGCGCGGCCCTGTTCCTTGAAAATATGATCTCTCCCTGGTTCATTTACTTGTACCAGCGCAGTGTTGAGCTGACTGTGCTGAATATCCGTCAACGTCTTTATGACAAGCTGTGCCGGGTACGGCCGAGATTTCTCGAGCAGACGCACCATGGAGATTTACTGTCACGGGTGAACAACGATGTTACAACGGTGGAGTTTACATTTTCGCAGGTATACTTTGTTTTGTTGCTTCAAGTTGTCTTCTGCATCGGCTCCATTGTATCGATGGTATTGATTGATTGGAGATTTGCCGCGGTATCCTTTGTCATTCTGCTGCTTTCCTCCGTGGTCAGCCTGAAATTTGCGCGGGATATTCGTGCCTTGTCGGAACAAGGCTTGCATACGCTCGGTAAAATGACCGAAAAATTCAAAGATTTCATGGGTGGCATTCAAATTGTAAAGCTGTTCCGCATCCGCACGATTTATAGCCAGTATGAAGCGCTGAATGAGCAGATGACGCAGATGCTTCGGCAAACGGCGCAGAAGAACGGCATGCAGGCCGCAGTGAACCATTTTATCAGCTACGTCACGTTCTGCGGCATTATTGTCATCGGTAGTCTTCTTTATGCCTACGGCCTAATGGGAATGGGCAGCGTCGCTGCTCTTGCGGTTTTGCAGGTGAATCTGACACATGCTTTGCTGAACTTGGGCATGGTTCTGTCGATGACCCAAAATTCGCTTGCGGGTGCTCATCGGATTCAAGAGGTACTTGGAGAAGAGGAGGAGCCTGAACGCTTGGGCTCTCCCCATAGCGGACTCGTGTCGGAGGCGGCGGTGGAGTTTCGCGATGTACAATTTTCCTATCAGACGGATCAAAAGGTGCTTGTTGACATGTCTATGCAGGTGTTTCCCGGTCAGGTGGCTGCGATCGTGGGAGCCAGCGGAAGCGGCAAAAGTACGCTGATCAAGCTATTGCTCGGCTTTTATCCGGTGGACAGCGGGGAAATTCTGCTCCAAGGCAAGCCATTTGGCCATTACACGCTGGATGAAATTCGCAGGCAGATTGCATACGTTCCGCAGGAGCCATTTTTGTTTACGGGCACAATTGAGGAAAACATTCGCTATGGCAACAAGGAGGCGACGGATGAAGAAGTGATTGCCGCGGCCAAAGCGGCGTATGCGCACCATTTCATTCAGGAACTTCCTGAACAGTATAAAACATCGGTAGGAGAGAGGGGAGCATCGTTGTCAGGTGGACAAAGACAGCGGATTGCGATCGCTCGAGCAATTCTTAAAAATGCCCCGATTCTCCTGCTGGACGAAGCGACCTCCGCACTGGATAACGAATCCCAGCATTGGGTGCAGCAGGCGCTGAACGAATTGATGAAGGAACGCACCACACTTCTGATTGCCCACCGGCTCAGTACTGTGGAACATGCGGATTGGATTGCCGTGATGAATCAAGGCACGGTCGTCGAACGGGGAAGCCATCAGGACCTGCTGGCGCTCGGCGGTTATTACGCCCGAATGTACGGTTAGATCTGCTTAACAACGGGTGGCTTTATGGTGAGATATCGTTGCAAAGTCTATCTACAAACAATCTCTAAAATGGGAGTGTGTCGATGTGAGAGAGAATATCAATGAGCAATATGGATTAACGCAAGCCCAGCGCCGAATATGGTTCATGGAAATTATGAATCCGGGCACGTCCATCACGATGCTTTCCGCGACCTACCAGATTACAGGGGAGATCGACACGCAGCTGCTGGAACAAGCGGCGGCAGAGATCGTCAAAACCTATGACGCCTTCCGAATCCGCATTGGCGGCGATTTGCAACATCCAGTGCAGTGGTTCGAAGAGCCGGAGAATGTGCAAGTCAGAATAAGTCATCTCGAATTAGACACAACCGAACAATTCAATGCCTGGGTAAAAGAAGTCAGTGAAAAACCGGTTAGCGTGTTTGACGAAAACCTCCACCAATTTACGATTATCCATTTTGCGAACGGCCAAGTATCGCTCAATTTAACAATAAATCATATTATCGCGGATGGTTTGTCCGTCACGGGTTTGCTGCATGCGGTGATGGAAAAATATCTCGAACTGCGCAAAGGCATCTCTGGCAGTTATCAAGCCCCTTCCTATCGGGATTATATTTTAGCAGAACGTGAATATGAGCAATCACAGCGTTATCAAAAAGGCAAGGAATACTGGCTGACAAAGTACAGTACTTTGCCTGAAACGACAGGCATCAAATCTGTTCCACCATTCTCAATCGGTAGCGAATCCGATAAACAATCCGTTATGTTGGATGGCTCGCGGTATGAACGCATTCTGGCTTTCAGTGAACAATATCAGGTCAGCTTATATACGTTGTTTCTGTCCGCTATGTATGCCTTGCTGTACAAGTTAACCGATAGCACCGATGTTCCGGTCGGCACAGTTTTTGCCAATCGTACGAGCAAGAAGGAAAAAGAGACGATCGGCATGTTCGTCAGCACCGTGGCTACGCGAATTGGTCTGAATCCGGAGGGGTCCCTGCTTTCGTTGATCCAAACGGTTTCCAAGGAAAATACGGCGGATCTGCGACATCAGAAATATCCATACAATCAATTGATTCAGGACTTGCGAGAACAGCATGGCCGCAACGATCTTTCGGAGCTGTTCCGCACGTCTGTAGAATATCTGCCTTTGAAAATTGTGGAGTTCGAAGAAATCAAGGTACGCCTGGAGGCTCACTTTGCCAGACATGAGATGGATGATTTACTGCTGCGTTTCGACCATATGTTGAACGAAGGCCATGTCATTCTCCATGCTTCTTATCGTACCGGCCTGTTCGAGAAGGCCGAGATTGATCGGATTATGGAACAGTATGTAACCGTTCTGGACCAGTTTCTTCAGACTCCTGAACTGTCGGTACGCGAGATTTCTCTGCTGAGCGATGAGGAAAGATACCGTATTCTTCACATGTACAACCCGGGAGTGGCAGGAATGAGCGAGGGAGAAGCGTTCCATCGACATGTTGAAAAGTTTGCCCGGGACATTCCGAATCATCCGGCGGTTGTCTACATGGACAAACAGCTGACTTACGGCGAATTAAATGAACGGGCCGACACTCTTGCTGCGCTCCTTCGTCAACAGGGCGTAGGCAGGGAGACGATTACGGGAATCTGGGCAGAACGTTCGGTGGAACTGCTGGTCGGGGTGCTTGCCGTCTGGAAAGCTGGCGGGGCCTATGTGCCACTGGACCCGGATTATCCGGCAGAGCGGATTGAATATATGCTGAGCGATAGTGAAGCATCGGTGCTGCTTACGCAACGTCATCTGATGGAGCGGGCCGGAGGCTGGCTGGCTGATGACCGGCTCAAGCTTCAAGCGGTCTATGCGATGGACGATGAACAGATGTATAACATAGATGCTTTATCCGCGGAATTTAAATCTGCCGACAGCGCCCCGCAAGATCTGGCTTATGTCATTTACACCTCGGGTACGACGGGACGCCCGAAAGGCGTCATGATTGAGCACGGTAGTCTTATGAATACGGCGGATGCGTACCGTCGCGAGTATCAATTGGATCAGTTCCCGGTGCGGTTGCTTCAGCTCGCCAGTTTCTCGTTTGATGTGTTCGTTGGAGACATTGCTCGGACGCTGTATAACGGAGGTACGATGGTGATCGTGCCAAAAGATGACCGAATTGATCCGAACCGCTTATACGGCTGGATTCAGGAGAAGGACATTACGCTATTCGAATCGACGCCTGCGCTCATTCTGCCGTTCATGCAGCATATCTATGAAGAAGGGCTGGACATCAGCTCCTTGCAGTTGCTGATTACGAGTTCGGATGCTTGTAGTGTCACCGATTACCGCCTGCTGCAGGAGAGATTCGGTGGACAATTCCGAATAATCAACAGCTATGGCGTTACCGAGGCTGCCATTGATAGCAGTTTTTACGATGAGCCGCTGGACAAGCTGCCGCCGTCGGGGCATGTGCCAATCGGCAAAGCTTGGCTGAACGCCCGGTTTTACATTGTCGATGCTGCGTTAAATCCGGTTCCTGTAGGGGTTCCGGGCGAGCTTGTCATCGGAGGCGCGGGGGTAGCACGGGGGTACTGGAACCGTTCGGATCTAACCGCCGAGAAGTTTGTAGATAGCCCATTTGTGCCAGGTGAACGTCTATATCGAACAGGCGATTTGGCTCGGTGGCTGGAAGACGGCAACGTTGACTTCATCGGCCGAATTGACTATCAGGTGAAAATTCGCGGGTTCCGGATCGAACTTGGAGAGATTGAAACGGCTCTGCTGCGTTTCCAGGGCATCCAGCAGGCTGTGGTGACTGACCGCACGGATGAACAGGGGCAAAAGTATTTGTGTGCCTACGTGGCGGGAGAGGGCTCCTTGAAGCCCGGTGAACTGCTGTCTCAATTGAAGCAAGAGCTGCCAGCGCATATGGTTCCCGCCCGGCTGGTGTCACTTGATCAGCTTCCACTCACGCCAAACGGCAAAATTGATCGTAAAGCACTGCCCGAACCTACTGGAGAGATAGAAGCAGGTCGTGAGTATGTGGCTCCCCGTACATCCCTGGAAACAAGACTTGCACTTATGTGGCAGCAGATATTAGGCATTGTGCAAGTTGGAGTCCATGACGATTTCTTTGACCTGGGTGGTCATTCCTTGCGTGCCTCCTCGCTGGTTTCCAAGATTCGAAGAGAACTGCAAGTCGAGGTTCCGCTACGGGACGTTTTCCGTTACACAACCATCGAGCAGCTTGCCCAAAGAATTGGCGGTTTAAAGCAGCAGGAGACGTATGAGATTACCAAGGCGGCAGAGGCTGTGTACTATCCGGTTTCATCCGAGCAGAAACGTCTGTATGTCCTGCGTCAGCTTGATGCTTCTGAGCGAAGCTACAATATGTCGGCGGCACTTCTTCTCGAAGGCAAGCTGGATCGTATGCGCGTGGAGTGCGCGTTCCGGGCTCTGATTCAGCGCCATGAGACACTGCGGACCGGGATTGAGCAGGTTCAAGGGGAACTGGTACAGCACATTTATGACGAGGTGGAGTTTGCTGTAGATTATTTCCAGGCAAGCGAGCGGGAAGTGCATGAAGTGGTGGAAGCGTACTATCGTCCGTTTGATCTGACCAAGCCGCCACTTCTCCGTATAGGTCTGATTGAAGTTGCCAAGGATCGCCACATTTTGCTGTTTGATATGCATCATATCGTCTCGGACGGCATTTCAACAGCCGTACTCTTCGACGAGTTCAGCCGCCTGTATCGTGGGGAAGAGCTGGCTCCGCTGCGTATCCAGTACAGAGATTATGCCGTTTGGCAACATTCCGCAGCTTATGGAGAGCTGCTCCAGCCGCAGAAGGCGTACTGGCTTGAGCAGTTATCAGGTGAGCTGCCAGTCTTGGAGCTGCCGACGGACTTCTCGCGCCCTGCGGTGCAAAGCTTTGACGGCCGGACCGTAAAGTTTTATATCGGAAAAGAGCGGACGGAGAAGCTGAAAGAACTGGCGGCACGAACGGGCACAACGCTGTACATGGTGCTGCTGTCGGCTTACTCCATCCTTATGCACAAATATTCGGGTCAGGAAGACTTGATCGTGGGAACACCGATTGCTGGAAGAACGCAGGAAGAAGTGCAGCCGATTGTAGGCATGTTTATCAATACACTGGCGATTCGCAGTCGTCCAGAGCGTTCCAAGCCGTACCTTTCGTATCTGGAAGAAATCAAGGACATCACGCTCGGGGCTTTTGAACACCAAAATTATTTATTTGAAGACTTGGTGGAAAGTCTTCAAATACCGCGCGCGACTAGCCGGAATCCGCTCTTTGATACGTTCTTCTCTCTGCAAAATACGGAGAACGAGCAAATTATCATTGAGGGGCTGGAGCAATCATTCTACCCGCTGGAAAACAGAACATCCAAGTTCGAACTGCTTCTGGACGTTTCCGAGCTTGATGGTCAGCTCGAATGCCGGTTGGAATATGCTACGGCTGTGTATAAACAGGAAACTGCGGAACGGTTCGCCAGACATTATGACAAGCTGCTCGAAGCCATTACAGCAGCTCCAGACAGTGACATTGCCTCGTTAGACATGCTAACGGAACAAGAAATCCGAGAGCTGCTGCTTGATTTCAACGATTCGGATGCGGACTATCCGCGGCAGGAAACGATTCATGGCCTGTTTGAAGCGCAGGCAGAGCTTTATCCAGACAATGTCGCGGCTGTCATGAACGACCATTCATTGACTTACCGCGAGCTGAACGAGCGATCCAACAGGCTGGCACGGAAGCTGCGGGAGACGGGAGTCGAAGCGGATCAGCTGGTAGCGATTCTGGCCGAACGTTCGCTCGATATGGTTGTCGGCATTCTGGCGATTCTCAAAGCGGGCGGAGCTTACGTGCCTGTTGATCCCGACTATCCCGAGGAGCGTATTGGCTTCATGCTTGAGGATTCGGGCGCACCGTTACTGCTCATTCAAAAGCATCTGCATGAGAAGACGGACTTCGCAGGAATACGTCTTGAATTAGATGATTTCGTTGGGGGAGATAGCGGTGCAGATTCCGCAGATACGCTGATGCTGGAGACTTCAAATCTGGAGCCGATTTCCGGGCCGGGCAATCTGGCTTATGTCATCTACACGTCGGGAACGACCGGTAAACCGAAAGGAACGTTGATCGAGCATAACAATGTCGTGCGTCTCCTGTTCAACGACAAGAACCTGTTCGACTTCGGGCCGTCCGACACGTGGACGCTGTTCCACTCGTTTTGCTTTGATTTTTCCGTCTGGGAAATGTATGGAGCGTTGCTGAACGGAGGCAAGCTGGTCATCGTACCACCGCTCACGGCGAAAAATCCGGGAGAGTTTCTGGCGCTGCTGGGCCGCGAACAGGTCACGATTCTAAATCAGACGCCAACGTATTTTTATCAGCTGCTGCGTGAGGTTTTGGCTGACCATGCGTACGATCTGACGATTCGTAACGTCATCTTCGGGGGGGAAGCACTCAGTCCATTGCTGCTCAAGGGTTTCAAGACGAAGTACCCGGAGACAAAGCTAATCAACATGTACGGCATTACGGAGACGACGGTTCACGTAACGTATAAGGAGATCACATGGGTCGAAATTGAAGCAGCAAAGAGTAATATCGGTAAGCCGATTCCAACGCTGCGTGTGTACGTGCTGGATGAAAATCGCCGCCCAGTGCCGATTGGTGTAGCGGGCGAAATGTACGTGGCCGGGGAAGGTCTGGCGAGAGGCTACCTGAACCGTCCAGAGCTGACGGCGGAGAAATTCGTCGATTCCCCGTTTGCGGAGGGGGAAAAGCTGTACCGTTCAGGCGACTTGGCAGCTTGGCTGCCCGATGGCAACATCGAATATCTGGGACGGATCGACCATCAGGTCAAAATTCGCGGATACCGCATCGAGCTGGATGAAGTCGAGACAAAGCTACTGAACGTCCGGGGCGTGGAAGAAGCGGTAGTGCTCGCCCGTCAGGACGACGGAGGTGAGAAGGCACTTGTCGCCTATCTTGTGGCAGACCGGACACTTACGGTCAGCGCAATGAGAACCGCGCTAGCTCACGTAATGCCGGGTTATATGATCCCGTCGTTCTTCGTGCAGCTGGAGCGTATGCCGCTGACGTCCAACGGCAAAGTAGATCGCAAAGCACTGCCGGAGCCTCAAGGCGGCTTGCAAACGGGCGTTGAATACATAGCGCCGCGGAACACGACGGAGTCCCGACTTGTGAAGATTTGGGAGGAAGTGCTGGGGTACTCCGGCTTTGGCGTCCTAGACAATTTCTTCGAGCTGGGTGGGCACTCCTTGCGGGCGACAAACCTTGTCAGCAGAATTCGAAAGGAAATGAATGCTGAGCTTCCGCTCCGTGATGTGTTCCGCTATACGACGGTGGAGTCGATGGCTGGAGTGATTGCCGGCCTGGAAGAAACAAAGCACAGCTCGATTCCGAAAGCGGAAGAGAAGGCATATTATCCGGTTTCCTCTGCGCAAAAAAGATTATACGTTCTGCACCAGCTAGATAGCTTGGAGCTGAATTACAATCTGCCAAGCGCCTTGCAGTTAGTAGGGACCTTGAACGAGGCCAAGGTGGAAGCGGCGCTGAATACTTTGGTGGCCCGGCACGATATGCTGCGCACCGGCTTTGAAGTGGTGAATGGGGAGCCAGTTCAGCGTATATATCCGCACGTGGCTTTCAAGGTAAAGAAGCTTCAGGCCAGCGAAGATCAGGTTGGGGGCATTCTTGAGGCCTTCATTCAGCCTTTTGACTTGACCCGTCCGCCTTTGCTGCGTGCCCTGTTAATTGAACTGGCTGAAGAGAAATTCCTGCTTGCGCTGGATATTCATCATATTGGTTCCGATGGACTGTCGATGGATGTACTGCTGCGTGAATTCGTGTGTCTCTACAATGGGGAAGAGTTGCCAGAGCTACGGATTCAATACAAGGATTATGCCGTTTGGCAGCAATCTGAGAAGCAGCGTCAAAATATTAAACAGCAGGGGGAATACTGGCGGGAGGTATTCAGATCCGAACTTCCGGTGCTTGAACTGCCTCTTGACTTCTCCCGCCCTGCCGTGCAGCAGTTTGAAGGGCACACACTCACATTTACACTGGATGCGGTGAAAGGGGAAGCTCTTAAACAGCTTGCCAGTGATTCAGGGACAACGCTGTACATGCTCCTGCTAGCTGCGTACTCCATATTGCTTCATAAATACGCGGGACAGGAAGATATCGTGATTGGCACTCCGATTGCCGCCCGTTCTCACGCTGACCTGCAGCCGATTATTGGCATGTTTGTCAACACGCTGGCCCTTCGCTTGGGTCCGGCGGCAGAGCGGACGTTCCTGGACTACTTGCAGGAAGTGAAGGAAACGACGCTTGGAGCCTATGAGCATCAGGATTATCCGTTTGAGCAGCTGGTAGAGGATCTTCAGGTGCCCCGTGATTTAAGCCGGAACCCACTGTTTGATACGATGTTTTCATTGCAAAAGCACGAAAGTCTCGATTTTATGCTGGAAGGCTTGCAATGGTCGTTGTTTGACATCGAGGAAAAGACAGCAAAATTTGATCTCAGCCTGGATATTGTGGAAGCAGATAACGAGTTGGTGTGCAAGATCGAGTACGCTACCTCATTGTTTAGATCGGAAACGATGGTCAGGCTGGCGGGTCATTACGAACAGCTCCTGATGTCGATTCTGGCTCAGCCGGATGCACATATTGCAGATCTGGATATTGTAACAGGCAGTGAAAAACATGATTTACTGGTCGGATTTGACGTATCATGCTCGTCTCATGCGGAGCAACCCGCTGTAATGGATGCCAGCCTGGAAAGGGATGAGCTTTGTGAGTTGCGTTGGAGAGAGAGCACGTTCCATGAGCTGTTCGAGCGGCAGGTGCAGCTTACTCCGGGTACGCTGGCGGTTGTCTACGAAGACAGCAAGCTGACGTATGCGGAGCTGAATGCTCAAGCAAATCGTCTGGCGTATGTACTGCGGTCACGCGGGGTGAAGCCGGAGCAGGTGGTTGGCATTCTTGCCGATCGTTCGGCGGAGCTGTTGGTCGGGGTACTCGCCGTATGGAAAGCAGGCGGTGCCTATGTACCTCTTGACCCGGACTATCCAGCAGATCGAATCGAATATATGCTCGCGGACAGTGGGGCATCGGTACTGCTCACGCAGACCCGCTTACTGGAGCAAGCAGAGGCCTGGAGTAGAGATGGAGCTCTAGCGCTGCAAACGGTGCTTGCGCTTGACGATGCCGCGACGTATAGTCTCGGAGCTTTGGAAACAGCTGTGAGCTTACAAGCGGACGTTGAAACAGGGGCACGTGTAGAGGTAGAGGCTTTGACACAAGCAGAGACGGCTGCTGTGGAAACATCTGTCACGTCAGAAGTTGAGCAAAGCGTATTTTCGACAGAATTGGTATCGAATCCGGGAAATGTGAACAAACCAAGTGATCTGGCTTACGTTATCTACACCTCTGGTACGACTGGCCGTCCGAAGGGCGTGGCGGTGGAACACCGCGGCCTTGTGAACACGGCGGAGGGTTACCGCAGAGGATACCGCCTGGATCAGTTCCCGATCCGGCTGCTGCAGCTCGCGAGCTTCTCGTTTGACGTGTTCGTCGGTGATATTGCCCGGACGCTATACAACGGTGGCACCATGGTCATTGTACCTAAAGACGACCGGATTGATCCAACTCGCCTGTACGGCTGGATTCGTGACTACGCTGTGACGGTGTTCGAATCAACACCGGCGCTGATTGTGCCGTTCATGGAGCATGTGTATGCCGAGGATTTGGATCTCAGCTCAATGCAGCTGCTGATTACAAGTTCGGATGCGTGCAGCGTAGCGGATTATCGCACCTTGCAGGAGCGCTTTGGCGCGCAGTTCCGTATTATTAACAGCTACGGTGTTACGGAAGCTGCGATTGATTCCAGCTTCTATGACGAACCGCTGGAGAAGCTGCCGAAGACGGGCAGCGTGCCAATAGGCAAAGCCTGGTTGAATGCCAGATTCTACATCGTGGATGCGAATCTGAAGCCAGTACCGATCGGAGTGCTCGGCGAACTGGTTATCGGTGGAGCAGGTGTGGCTCGTGGTTACTTGAACCGTCCCGATCTGACGGCAGAGAACTTTGTGGATAGCCCGTTCGTTGCCGGGGAGCGACTGTACCGTACGGGAGATCTCGCGCGCTGGATGCCAGACGGCAACGTGGATTTTATCGGTCGGATCGACAATCAGGTGAAAATTCGCGGTTATCGGATCGAGCTAGGTGAGATTGAAGCGACCATGAAAAATGTTGCTGACGTGCGTCAATCGCTTGTCATCGAGCGAATGGACGAGCGAGGGCAGAAATATTTGTGCGGATACGTTGTAGCAGATTCCAGCTTCGATCTGCAAGGGCTTGTGGCCCAGCTGGACGCCGCGCTGCCTGCCCATATGGTACCAGCGCGTATTATGCGCCTGGATCAGATGCCGCTTACGCCGAATGGAAAGATTGACCGTAAAGCACTGCCTGTTCCTGAAGGAGGTATTCGTGCCGAGGTTGCATACACGGCGCCTCGTACTCCTGCCGAGCAAGCACTTGCATCAGTCTGGCAGTCGGTGCTGGGTGTGGATCATGTTGGCACGATGGACAATTTCTTTGCCCTTGGTGGCGATTCGATCAAAGCCTTGCAGGTATCGTCCCGTCTTTTGCAAACGGGGTACAAGCTGGTTATGAAAGATTTATTCCATTACCCGACGATTACCGCGCTCAGTTTGCAACTGCAAAAGGTGGAGAGAACGGCAAGTCAGGCCGAAGTAACGGGAGCGGTCCTTTTTACCCCGATTCAGCGCTGGTTCTTTGAACAAAATCCGGCCGATGTACATCATAGCAACCAAGCGTTCATGCAGTTTTCCAAGCAAGGTTTTGATGAAGAAGCTCTACGCCAGGCGATGCGTCAGCTTATCGTGCATCACGATGCTCTCCGTACGGTTTATCCTCAAACCGAGAACGGTTATACCGCTTGGAATCGCAGCGCCGGAGAGAACGAAGTGCTGTTCGAGCTGGAGGTTGTGAGTTTCAAGGGAGCCCGCGACGTGAAAGAAGCGGTAGAGGCTAAGGCGAATGATATTCAAGCGAGCATTGATCTGGAAAATGGTCCGCTGGTGAAGCTCGGCTTGTTCCGTTGCGACGACGGCGATCATCTGCTCATCGCGATCCATCACTTGGTTGTAGACGGTGTATCTTGGCGGATTCTGCTTGAAGATTTTGCTACTGGCTATGAGCAAGCCATACAAGGTCAGCCAGTGCGTTTGCCGCTCAAAACGGATTCATTCCAAACGTGGGCTAAACAGCTCTCCGATTATGCCAACGGTTCGGCGATGGAAAGTGAAAGAGCGTACTGGCAGCAGATCGAGCAATTGGCTTATGAGCCGCTTCCAAAGGATTTTGAACAAGGCAAGTCCAGGTTGGAGGACAGTGAGCTCTTAACGGTTCGCTGGACAACCGAGGAAACGGAGCAGTTGTTGAAGCAGGCGCATCGTGCTTACCACACGGACATGAATGATCTGTTACTTACTGCACTTGCCCTTGCAGTACAAGCCTGGAGTGGTCAGGAGCGTGTACTGGTGAATCTTGAAGGCCATGGCCGGGAAGAACTGTTGCCCGATGTGGATATTACCCGTACGATAGGCTGGTTTACAAGCCAATTTCCTGTCGTTCTGGAATCGGGTTACGGCGAGACGCTGGGGCATCAGGTGAAACAGGTGAAAGAAAATTTACGCCGCATTCCAAACAAAGGAATGGGTTACGGCATTCTGCGTTATTTGTCGGCACCGCGGGATGGCGAGCGCTTCGTTTTGGAGCCGGAGATCAGCTTTAACTATCTGGGTCAGTTCGATCAGGATTACGAAAGCAGCGGCTCGCAGCCGTCTCCGTTCAGTCCGGGCTCGGATTCAAGTCCGAACGCAGTGATGGATTTTGTGCTCGATATCAACGGTATGGTGTCAGAAGGCGAGCTGGAACTGAGCATTCGTTATGGGAAAACCCAGTATAAACGGGAAACGATCGAGCGCTTGGGCACTCTGCTTCAATCAAGCTTGCGCGAAGTCATCCGTCATTGTCTATCGAAAGAGCGACCAGAGCTTACGCCTAGTGATGTACTGCTTCAAGATGTGACCGTGGAGGAACTGGAGCGGTTGACCGAGCATACGGCAGCGCTTGGCGAACTGGAGAATGTGTATACCCTGACTCCGTTGCAAAAAGGGATGTTATTCCACAGTTTGCTGGATGCCGATTCGGATGCGTACTTCGAACAGGTGACCTTCGATCTGCATGGAAGCCTGAATGTCGAAGCCTTCACTCAAGGGTTGGATACGCTGGTGCAGCGGAATGAAGCGTTGCGGACCAACTTTATGAGCGGTTGGAGAGATGAGCCGATCCAAGTGGTATTCCGCGAGCGGAAGTGTGAGGTGTACTTCAAAGATATTCGCTCGGCAAGCGATAAAAGTCTGAAGCAGACGATAGCTGATTTTGTCAGCGCGGATAAAGCGAACAAGTTCGATCTGGCCCAAGGCTCTCTGATGCGTGTGACCGTTTTGCGTACAGGTGACGAGTCTTACCATGTGATCTGGAGTCATCATCACATTTTGATGGACGGTTGGTGCATGTCCTTTATGATGAAGGAAGTATTCGACACCTACTTTGCGTTCCAAGAGCAGCGGACACTGGAGCTTTCCCCGGTTACTTCGTACTCCCGGTATATCGAATGGCTGGAAGCTCAAGATGCTTCGCAAGCTTCGCGTTACTGGTCCGAATATTTGACGGGGTACGATCAGCAGACCAAGCTGCCGCAGGAGAGAACAAAGCTCAAGCAGCATGCTTTTGAAATGGCTGAAATTGATATGGAGCTCAGCAAGGAGCTGACCGGGCTAATCGAGAGAATGGCCCGCCAGCAGCAGGTGACGCTTAATACGTTCATGCAGACTGTATGGGGACTGGTGCTACAGATATACAACAACAGCGAGGATGTCGTATTTGGCTCCGTCGTATCTGGGCGTCCCGCGGAAATTCCGGGCATCGAAAGCATGATTGGTTTGTTTATTAATACGATTCCGGTTCGTATTCAAGGCAAAGCGGGGGATACAGTGGCCGATATCTTGAGAAAAACTCAGGATCAAGCGCTGGCATCGGCAGCTTATGAAACGTATCCGCTGTTCGAAATCCAGTCGCTCAGTGAGCAAAAGCGAGATTTGATCAACCATATCATGGTCTTTGAAAATTATCCGATGGAAGAACAGATTGAACAGGTCGTCGGTGGTGAGCAGGGAGCGTTACAGATTGCTAATATTCAGTCGCCGGAACAAACGAACTACGATCTGGATATTACCGTCATTCCGGAAGAGCATATTTTGCTGCGGTTTACGTACAATGCGCTGACCTTCAGGGAACAAGACATCCGGCAGATCCATGGTCATTTTGCCAGGGCACTGGAGCAGGCTGCGGTTAATCCGAATATGGGTGTGAGCGAACTTCAGCTGTTGACGGCTACGGAAAAAGAAGAAATGGTCCGCGCGTTTAATCCGGCGCAGCCGGAAGTGGCTCCTGTGGCTACGTTCCACCGACTGTTCGAGGAACAGGCGGGGCACACGCCAGAAGCGGAAGCCGTTGTGTACGAGAACGACCGCCTGACATATGCAGAGCTGAACGTGCGGGCGAATCGCCT
>NZ_QJSW01000041.1 GCF_003217495.1 Paenibacillus barcinonensis
TTCGGTATAGGTCTGAAACGTTTGTCCTTTTTTCGCCATAAAAATATCCCCTCCAAGTGTCACTTGAACCCTCATGATAACATGAAGGTTTTTTTTAGTGTCTACTTTAAGGGGATAATACCACTAGTGGCGGTTTTTTTGTTGCGGAATGTTGGATCATCAATGAAAAACAATTTGATATTATGGTAATATTAGGAGATGCTTTATGTGAAAAAGTGAGCTGAGATGCTCGGTTTTGCTTGAAAAGGAGGGGCTGGAGCATGCGCTTGGGTAAAAGGAAGATACTCTACCTGACGGTCAAACTTGTAATTCTGTCTTTGCTAACAGTATATGCCTACTTGTATATAAAAGAAAGACCAGGCGGTCTGGCTGACCAAATGATGTCCAAAGCGGTTGGTATACAAGACAATGTTTGGTCGATTCCAATCGGCAGTACGCCAGAGGATGCAGTGAAGCGATTCAGGGGTACCTCCGTTAATGTCCGTGTGCTTCATCAGGAGCCTGTTGACGGTGGTATGATTTTGTTTATAGAAAGAACGAATAGCGGGGCATCCAGCAATCTGCAGCTGGAGTATGTGCGCAAAACTCTGTTTGGGTGGAAGTGGGTGTGGGGTGGCGGGTATGGTACCAGTGTGATCGACCCTTCTGAATATGCATTGCATTATATGAACATGCCAGAGCTGGAGGGCGTTGAGACGCCTTTTCCGATGGTCTTTGGCACGATTGAACATGCGGGAGTATCGCGCGTTACTGCTGAAAACCAGCTTCATAGTGATGACGCCAAGGGGGAAACGGAAGCGAAAATCGTCAAAATAGATATAGAAAAGCTTATCTGGCTTGCCATGCTTCCTGTATCAGAAAATGAAACATATACGATCAAAGTATACGATGAAGCAGGGAAACAGGTTGGTGCGAAGCAGGTGGAGATGACGAATGATAGCGGATCACTGACGTTAGGAAAACGGGTACCTTCCATGTGACTGTGATCCGCAGACTACTCTCCCTTAGGAATGCAGCTTCCTGTTCGCTTTCACATATTTAAGCTGTGCAACGATGATTACACTGATAATGACGAGCAGAAACCAGGAGCTGATCTTGCTGAAGCTGACCAGCTGCCAGCTTTCATGCTGATCGGGATACTTCCAGGCCCCTAGAAAAGTTGATATATTTTCTGCCAGCCAGATAAAAAATCCGACAATGATAAACGCAAGGGACAACGGCATTCGATAGGTAACGGATCGCACCCGGTAGATAATCCACGTTTTCCAGAAGACTACAAATACAAGTGCAGTAAGCCACCAGCGAAAGTCCGGGATATAGTGATGGGTGAAAAAATTAAGATAGATGGCAACGCCGAGAAGCGCTGAGGGAAGCATACCCGGCCAACCGGTCATATCCATCCGCAGTCTTCGCCAGATCTGACACATAAAGCTGGCCACGCTGGCATACATGAATCCACTATAGAGCGGAACGCCGAAAATTTTACTAAAGGCCGGTTCAGGATATGACCATGAGCCCATATGTACTTTGTAGATTTCCAGCAGGAGACCAATCAGGTGAAACACACAGATGACCTTGATCTCATCCCAGGTTTCCAGTCCACTGCGAAACATCAAGTATTGTACAGCAAGCAGAATGAGCAGAATTGCATCATAACGATGAATATAAGGAAAAGGAATTACACTGGACAAGGCCAGTGTTCCAAAAATGGCTACAGGAAAGATACAGCTCATGGCCTGATGATAGCCAAAATGTAATAACTGAATGAAAGATTTCAAGAGAGCAGCTCCTTTTAAAACAATGAATCGTCTATTGTGAGAATCTTCTCATCAAGTCTCCGATATTTTGTGTTGTGCATTACATCTAATATACTCGATCGGGTGAGGACTGAAAAATAGAAAAATATACAGAAGAATGTTCCTGTTTTACCGAGGACATCTAAGGTGTGGTTTACCATTTTATGCTCCCTGGCAGCTTTGAATGTATATTCTTGGCTTCATATGATAAAATGGAGTTCAAACTTTACATGAAACAGGGAGGCCGCCATGCAACTGATACAACCTCAAGACATCCAGCTTCGGATTAATCGCCTTGCCGATCAGGATGTGTACATGCATCTTGAAATGACAACGGGTGCGTATGCACAGCATTACGACAGCTCCCGGCATCCGGCATCGGCATTTATTACCAATGCGGCCATTCGATATACGCAGGGCTCCATTTCGGGTGAGGGACCCTATCGAGTTGGTCTCAAGACCACCGATGGCTGGATATATGCTGAAGGACTTACTCATATTGATGAGCAGGAAGAAGAAAGACTGATTCTCGCTGGACATGACAGCCAAGGCAAGCTCGTTGTTGCCCTGCAGCTGAGCCGCGAGAAGTTTTAATGAGAATTGAGAGCGGAGGAACAACATATGACAAAGACTGCACACGATGAGCATCAGCGCATCCTGGTGGTTTTTCCCCATCCTGACGATGAAGCCTTCTCGGTATCGGGGACGTTAGCCAAATACATTGATCGTGGAGCACAGGTGACATATGCTTGCCTGACTTTGGGAGAAATGGGACGTAACATGGGGATTCCACCGTTTGCAAACCGTGTGACGCTGCCTTCCATTCGTAAGAACGAGCTTATTGAAGCAGCGAGCGCTATTGGTATTCAGGATCTAAGAATGCTTGGTTTCCACGATAAAATGGTAGAGTTTGAGGACCCACAGCTGCTGGATGGCAGCATCATGGCTCTGCTTGAGGAACTCAAGCCCTCCTTGGTATTTACGTTTTATCCGGGATACAGCGTGCACCCTGATCATGATGCGACTGGGGCCGCAGTAGTCAGAACGATAAGCCGTCTTCCGGCAGATGAGCGTCCTGTCGTGCAATGCGTCGCCTTTTCAAACAATCATGAGCAGCATATCGGCAAGCCGGATGTAACCGTAGATGTAAGCCAGTTTTTGGAGCAAAAGCTGTCATCCATTCGTGCTCATCGTTCCCAGTTCCAGGCCGCAGAGCTGATGGGTAACCGCAAGCTGAATGATGAGGAGCTTCAGGCGCGTTTTGGACGCGAGCGGTTCTGGACCTATGCATTTGAATAATTCATTCGTTTTAAAGTCGCCAATGTGGTGGCTTTTTTTCGTTTCAATCACAATTTGGACACAAAACGAACGAGCCTATAGCCTGATGGGGCTATATGGAAAATGCAGCAACTTCGATACACTGTGTAAAGGACTGTGATAACGCTTAATTGTATATGAATCAGGAAAGAATGGAGGGAAGTGGCGATGCAATGGGGGAAAAAAGCAAAGGAATTGGGGGCATACACATCCTGAACATGAACGATTGTCGTAGTGCAAACCAACGATTGTGGCCTGGCTGGGGTGCTGCTTGCAAAGCTGGCTTCATGATGACGATTTCTTTGCTTCTCATGCTGGTGCTTCCGTTGCAAGCAGCCAGAGCAGCAGAGACAAACCGGGACCTGGTGCCGCTTCAGCCCATCATCGACAGTGTGAGCTCAGGTGCTGTGATTAAGTTACAAGCGGGCACCACCTATGCGGGTCCGATAGTCATTGATAAACCACTTACCCTGATTGGTGACGCGTCCGTGACGATTATTAATCATCAGGAGAAAGCTGCCATATCCATTCAGGCTGATGATGTGAAGCTTAGTGGTTTTACAGTGGAGCATCATGGAGGCCAGCCGGCTGCAGCTGTGCACATAACGGGAAGCAACAATGAAGTAAACGGGCTTACCATACGCACAAAAGGCGCCGGATTACTGCTGCGTGATGCTGATTCTGCGTTGCTGGGTCATAACACTATTGAATGGGCAGGGAAAAGCACAGCCTCCAGCACTCAAAAAGGGAATGGCATTGATCTCTTCAATTCGGATCATAGCCGGATTGAGGGGAATCAGATTCAAGGGGTGCTCGACGGAATTTATCTGGAGAACAGCCGGAAAGCTCTGGTACAGGATAATCGGTTACTTCGAACAAGATATGGCATTCATTGCATGTACATCAACGGTTCCTCTGTGATGAACAATACGGGGGAAGAGAACATGACTGGCGGTATGATCATGGGTGTGAAAAACACGCTTGTCTCAGGTAACATATTCCGTAAACAAAGCACAAATGTGCATTCTCAAGGGATTTTGCTCTATGACGTACATCAGTCCAAAATTACCAGCAATACGGTTGAGGGGAACCGTGTTGGCATGAATATTGCGGAATCATCGAGTAATGAGATAAGGGATAACGACATTACCCGCAATTTTGTAGGCATCCAGATGGTGCTGGCAGAGGGCAATACGTTTACGCAAAATCGCTTTATTTCTAACGTAATTGATGCATCTGCCATGGACAGTAAAAGCAACAAGATGAAGGGCAATTATTGGGACTCCTTTCAGGGACTTGATGTGAATCAGGACGGAATGAGCGATCTGCCTTATGCGATCAATCCGTTCTATGAACAACTGATCAGTCGAAATGCTGCATACCAGCTGTTCTTTCAATCACCAGGCATGGTTTTTCTGAGTGACTTGCACTCGGAAGGGAAGAGTAGCTGGACAACGGATGAAACACCGCAGATCCGAATCGGAGAACAGCAGGCAGGGGCAACTAAAACGGATAGGCAAAGCCGATCAGGTCTGGTAGGGCTTCTTGGTATGCTGCTGCTCGGTTTATCTGCAGGTACGATGATCTATATGGGGGTAGGGAGAAAATGAGTAAAAGATGGATGCTAACGATAGTATTGCTTCTGGGTACAGTGATGTTAACGGCTTGCGGACAGAAGTATGCGGCGGTGCCGATTAATGAGGATGTGGATATTTGTGTGATCTGTAATATGCAGGTGAAGGATGATGCATTTGCTACACAACTAACGACCAAGGATGGTAAAAATTATAAATTTGATGATATCGGCTGCATGAATGAATGGAAGAAACAAAACGGGACTGACAATATCGGCATGGACTATGTACGTGATTACAATGATAAAGAATGGATTGAATTCAGTAAAGCCACGTATGTCTATGATGCTTCCCTGAAGACACCGATGGCTTATGGTGTGCTGAACTTCAAGGACAAGGCCTCGGCTGAAGCGTTCGTAACAGAACAGGGTGTAGGCAAGATCATGACAGCGGATGAGCTGGCCTCCCACAATTGGACTCAAAACATGGATAACATGAATATGGACGGGCATGGACATGGTCATGATGGAGATGGAATGAACAAAGACACCGAACATGATATGGATCAAGGTGGGGATCATGATATGAGTGAAGGTGACCATCAAGAGGGTGGAGCGAAAGAGGAATCAGGTCACCACTGATGCTGACAAGGAATGGTGAATGCAATGTCTGACATGATACAGATCGCCAGGAGAGAGTTGAAAACAGGTTTTCGCAATCTCTGGGCGTATTCGTTTCTGGTACTCTTTTGTACATTCAGTTTAAGTTTGTTATTGCTTAATGCGCAAAATCCGGTGCAGGGGTACTCCAGCACGACAGGTTCCATGCTGAATTTGATTCTGTATCTTCTACCCCTGATGACATTGTTTCTGGGCTCCTTTTCGTTGACCTCTGAGAAGGAGGACGGCAGCTGGCAGCTGTTATCCACGTATCCTATAGGCACCTTGTCCTTCATAACAGGGAAATATATTGGTCTGGCTGCGGTACTCCTGACGATTGTTGCCTTTGGATATGGGTTGATGGGAGTGATTAGCTGGATGCTCGGCAATCCCATTGATCTGTTAACGTATGTGCTGTTTCTTGCCTTTTCATGCGGGCTTGTTCTGTTATTTCTGGGCGTTGCGCTCGTGATTGGATCGTTGTCACGTAATCGCTGGCAAGCATTGACGATTTCTGTGTCGATCTGGTTCTTCGCCGTTATAGGCTGGCCGACATTGCTACTTGCGATATTAGGCATGATGCCATACCTGTGGATCAAGCCAATTCTGGTGCTGTTGACCTTCCTCAACCCGGCTGAACTGGTGCGGCTGTATATTGTAATCAAGCTCGGCGGCGGCTCCATCCTGGGACCTGAATATTATCAATGGGTGACATGGGTACAGCAGCCAGGCGGAAGTGCAATATTTATCGGAATATGCCTGCTATGGGTGATCTGCTCTATTCTCATCGTGTATACGTTATGGGAAAGGGGGCGTTCTCATGCATAAACCCGAAGTCAGGGTGAAGGAGTTAGGCAAACAAATAAAAAATCAACTCCTCGTAGATGATATTTCTTTTGAGCTGGAAGCAGGCCATGTACTTGCAGTGTGCGGTGGAAACGGAGCAGGGAAGAGCACATTGCTGCGTATGTTAGCAGGCATTTTACGGCCAACCTCTGGAGAGATTAGGGTCAACAATTTACGCTGGGCACAGGATCGCAAACGGTATGCCGATCAAATCGGATACATGCCGGACGACTATCAATTCAGCCAGG
Source organism: Paenibacillus barcinonensis (assembly GCF_003217495.1). Lineage (GTDB taxonomy): Bacteria > Bacillota > Bacilli > Paenibacillales > Paenibacillaceae > Paenibacillus > Paenibacillus barcinonensis. The sequence goes on from NZ_QJSW01000041.1 coordinate 6,441, forward strand.
GGCTCACAGCGGAGGAAACCTTATTATTCTGGGCATCTCTTCGCAAGCTTCCAAAGCAGCGAGTTCAGGAAGTATTGGAGATGGTGGGTCTGGACAAGCAGAAGCATAAACGCGTCACCACGTTCTCTAAAGGCATGCGGCAGCGAATATTATTTGCTCAGGCGATGCTTGCCAAGCCAGCTCTGCTGATTATGGACGAGCCTACGAACGGGCTTGATCCGTTCTGGATGCAGGAGTTTGTTCATCTGCTCAGTGAGATCAAACAAGTAGGGCATATGGTCGTATTTTCTACCCATCAGCTTGAAGTTGCCAACGACATTGCAGATCAGGTGCTGTTTATGAACCAGGGGCGAAATGTTGGAGAAGGTACAACGACGGCTATTCGAGAGCAGTATGGCTCGCTTCATGCTGCGTTCCATCAGAGCCTGGGCTTGAAGTGAAAGTCAAGATGAGTGTGATTGAAGGTGAGTACAATGCACGACAAACCGCAGGAGAATAAAGCAATGAGTGAGCCAAAGCCCGGACTAAATACAAGACGTATAATGACCCTGTTGATTGCACTGGTGGCGCTGGGTGCAGGCATATGGGCTATAGTGAACAATCTATCGAATGCCGAATTGAAAAGCAGTAACCCTATTCGGGCAGGAGCAGAAGCCCCCGATTTTACAGCGGTAAACTCCAAAGGTGAGCAGGTTCGGTTGTCCGATTACCGGGGCAAGACCGTAATGATTAACTTTTGGGCTTCCTGGTGTACCCCATGTGTTAGAGAAATGCCGTTGGTGCATGAGCTGGCGCAGCAGCATAGAAATGATGTGGAGACGCTGTTTGTCAATGTGGGGGAAAGCAAAGGTACGATTAGCGAATTTCTGAAAAGCCATCAGTTTGATTTTCCAGTCATCCTTGATGCGACGGGCAAAATATCAAGTCTGTATCGCATAACGGGTCTTCCAGCGACGCTGCTCATTGATCAAACGGGCCAGCTTCGGCATATTTTACTCGGTGAGCTGACGGAGGATATTCCTCTGCATGAGTGGCTGAAGGAGAGTATCTGAGGCTATGCAGCTTCTAAAATAAAACAAGAGCCGGGTCCTGTGTGATGCAGGATTCCGGCTTTTGGCATTTAGGTTAAGCGTATCGTTTAACAGTAATGTCTGGATATGCTATGTTAGTTTGAGACCGCAGCTGCGGTATGTTTGGCCCGTGCAATTCGGGTAGCGTCGACCATGTTCTGCAAGGAGGCTACGGTTTCTTGCTGTCCACGTGTTTTTAATCCGCAGTCTGGATTAATCCAGAACAGCTTTGGATCAAGCACACGCAAGGCGCGGTCAATCATGCTGCTCATTTCTTCGACACTAGGCACACGTGGGCTGTGAATGTCATATACGCCAAGTCCAATACCTAACTCATACGTGTTTTCTTCAAAGCTGTGAATTAGCTCGCCATGGCTGCGCGAGGTTTCAATGGAAATGACGTCCGCATCCATCGCTTCAATGGAATCAATCATATCGTGAAACTCACAGTAGCACATATGGGTGTGGATCTGGGTGGTTTCCTGTACGGTGCATGTGGTGATACGGAACGCTTTGACAGCCCAATCCAGATAATTGGCCTGTTGATCTTGCTTGAGCGGCAAGCCTTCACGAACAGCAGGCTCATCCACCTGAATCATGCCGATGCCTGCTTTTTCAAGTGCCTCCACCTCTTGTCTAAGGGCATACGCCAGTTGATATGCAATTGTCTCCCGCTCGATATCTTCGCGGACAAAGGACCAGTTCATGATCGTAATTGGGCCGGTCAGCATGCCTTTGACAGGTCTGTTGGTCTTCGACTGTGCATATTTCGTTTCTGCAACAGTCATCTCATTCGTAAATTCGACATCACCATAAATAATCGGTGGTTTCACACAGCGTGAACCGTAGGATTGCACCCAGCCATATTGGGTGAAGGCAAAGCCGGCCAGCTTCTCACCGAAAAATTCAACCATGTCGGTTCGCTCGAATTCACCATGAACCAGCACGTCGATGCCAATGTCTTCCTGGATATGAATCCAGCGATCAATCTGATCCCGAATAAAGGAAGCGTATTGTTCATTGCTGAGCTCGTTTTTGCGCCACTGCTGACGGGCTTTTCTGACCTCAGAGGATTGAGGGAAGCTGCCAATCGTTGTTGTAGGGAACAGAGGCAGCTGCCATTTATCCTGCTGGGCTACATATCGTTGGGCAAATGGATGTGAACGGTTAGGCTCTTGTACGCGAATGGTGGCCACAGCCTCCTGAACAGCTTTGCGATTGCGGTCTTCAGAGTGCTGCAACGCTTGCAGCTTCTGTTCTGCTTCATGGATTGTAGCGAAAACTACTGCGTCAGGCTTGCGTAGAGCCTGGGTCAGAATAACGATCTCATCCAGCTTCTCTTCCGCAAATGCGAGCGCATCTATCAGTTTGGCTGGCAGTTTCGTTTCCCGTGTTGCTGTTACAGGTACGTGCAGCAGGCTGCATGAAGACTGTACGATTAATCGCTGAGTCGTAACAAACGAAGTCAATGTTTGGAGCAAGGTCAGCTTGTCTTGAAGAGATGCCTTCCAGATGCCGCGTCCGTCAATGATACCTGCACCCAGCACCTTGTCGGCGGGAAAACCGAAGGTTTGGATGGATTGCAGGTTGCCTTCAAGCCCGTGTACAAAATCAAGTCCGATGCCTTGAACGGGCAAAGCGATGATGTCATTATAGTGTTCAACCGATTCAAAATAGGTTTGCAGCAAAATGTTCAAACCAGGCACAGCTTCTGCAAAGGTTCTATATATTTTGTTAAGGTGCTGTATGTCTTCAGCGTGAAGCTTGGTGACAAGAGCTGGCTCATCCACCTGCACCCACTGTACACCCGCGTCCGCAAGCTCCTGAAGCACCTGGGTATAGAGAGGAAGCAGTTTGTCCAGCCAACCGTCTGTTTCGGATTCCGTATATCCTTTGGAAAGCTTGAGGAACGTTAATGGTCCAACGATGACGGGTTTACCTTCAATACCTAACTTCTCTTTGGCTTCAAGGTATGCAGTCAGCGGCTTGTTCTCGGTCAGAGCAGGAGAAGCATCGTTAAGTTCAGGAACAATATAGTGATAGTTCGTATTGAACCATTTGGTCATCTCGCTGGCAGCGGCATCCTTCGTTCCTCGAGCGATGCCATAATAGACGGAGAGAGGTACAACTCCTCCGCTATAAGCGAAGCGTTTTGGCACAATACCAAACATCACGGCTGTATCCAGAATATGATCATAGTAACTGAAGTCGTTTACTGGAATCAGATCAATGCCTTTGGCCTGCTGCTGGCGTAGATGATTAAGCCGAATTTCCTGCAGTCTTGAATGAAGCTCATCTTCTTGCAATTGACCTGACCAGAACGCTTCAAGTGCTTTTTTCCATTCACGGTCGGCTCCGATACGCGGATACCCCAGTACGCTGCTTTTTGTCATTTGTTATAACCCCTCTGCAATGTGTTAACAGTAAGGTATCATAGAAGCATGGCTATTAAGTAATTCCATTAAATTATATCTAGCTATAGCTTTGGGCTATATCCGGGAGAATGTGGACAGGATGATGTTCCGATGGTTAACTAGCTTTATGGCATGATAGAAGGGAGGCGACATTCATGAATCTGTTTTATATCCAGTCATCTATAGGTGGAATCAGTAAAGTCAAAAGTTATCTGGAAGATCATTATGTTGGCATTCCGTGGTCCGGGCTTGGTGATCTGGAGCAGGTGCCAACGGAGAGCGCTGTTGAACAACTGCAACGGCATTATCATCTTGCTGACGGAGAATTGAGCGAGGCTGTGGAAACGGTACATACCTTTGTGCATTTGATTGAAGATGGGGATTATATCGTGATGAAGGATGAGGAATGGATGTTCATTGGAGATGCTGGAGACTATTATTATGATGATTCCATTGGCACAAATGACGACTTGATCTGCCATCGAAGGGGAGTAACCTGGCTTGGGCGAGTATCCCTTGCGGAGATCAATAAACCTATGCGGACGTTGCTGAACGAGCCAAAATATATCGCTCAATTTATGTTGCCCGTAACGCAGGCTCAGTTGGATCAAGCTCTTAGAGGTACGGACGGAGCAGCAGATACCGTATTAACCGAAACTACGGAGCATACAGCAAACGGCACGTTAACAGAAAATATGTCAGTGCGAGTTGAGCAAGCAACCATCGAGGCAGCGCTGGAGGTTCTTAAAAGTGCATTGCAGAGCGAGAACGAACAGCTCCGGGTTCAAGCGGCAACCGCGATTCTGCAATACGCCAAATCCTAGATACCAGGCTATAAACGATGCCTCTTAGGGCTGTTTGAGGTAAATAAGCATAAAAGGGGCTGTCTCAAAAGCCCTTAAAAACAAACATCGGTGAAGAGAATGAACACCGAGACGTCAAACGAGACCAAGCCGTGGTTCATCCTGCTTGGTCTCGTTTACGTTTTTCTGCCATTGTTGCTTTTTTGAGCAGATTGTGGGCAAGACAAAGCCACCCGACCTCCAGGCTTACTTTT
>NZ_QJSW01000042.1 GCF_003217495.1 Paenibacillus barcinonensis
AATAAGCAAGCTAATGAGCGTAAGTTTCGTTTCGAATCTAGTTTTCAGAGAACAACACTCTGAACGAAGTGAAAATTGGTACATCACCGAGTGTGTGTATGATTTTCAATTCTCTAATTGATATGGAAAGAAGGTAAGCTTCGATCCAATCGCGTTTGGTGGCGATGGCGGAGGGGTTCCACACGTACCCATCCCGAACACGACCGTTAAGCCCTCTAGCGCCGATGGTACTTGGACCGCAGGGTCCTGGGAGAGTAGGACGCCGCCAAGCGAACTCTTTCATCATACATAGAAAACAGGCTCTGCATGTGGACGTTGTACGATGAGTTGCATTTGCTGTGCAAATGCATATTATTCCCTGATAGCTCAGTTGGTAGAGCACTCGACTGTTAATCGAGTTGTCACAGGTTCGAGTCCTGTTCGGGGAGCCATTTGCTCTCATAGCTCAGTAGGTAGAGTGCATCCATGGTAAGGATGAGGTCACCGGTTCGATCCCGGTTGAGAGCTCTGTAAATGGGGCCCGTTGGTCAAGGGGTTAAGACACCTCCCTTTCACGGAGGTAACAGGGGTTCGAATCCCCTACGGGTCATAGCAATATTCATTGCTTAATTAGGGATGTAAATCCCAAAGATGGAGGCTTAGCTCAGCTGGGAGAGCATCTGCCTTACAAGCAGAGGGTCGGGGGTTCGATCCCCTCAGCCTCCACCATCTTTCTTATTGGGGATTAGCCAAGCGGTAAGGCAACGGACTTTGACTCCGTCATGCATAGGTTCAAATCCTATATCCCCAGCCATTTATGAGTCATTAGCTCAGTTGGTAGAGCACCTGACTTTTAATCAGGGTGTCGAAGGTTCGAATCCTTCATGACTCACTTTTATTACATGCGCGTGTGGCGGAATTGGCAGACGCACTAGACTTAGGATCTAGCGTCTTTGACGTGGGGGTTCAAGTCCCTCCACGCGCATCCTTTATTTGCGGAAGTGGCTCAGCGGTAGAGCATCGCCTTGCCAAGGCGAGGGTCGCGGGTTCGATTCCCGTCTTCCGCTCCAATATTTGCGCCCTTAGCTCAGCTGGATAGAGCGTTTGACTACGAATCAAAAGGCCGGGAGTTCGAATCTCTCAGGGCGCGCCATTATTTTCTTTCATATCGGGATGTAGCTCAGCTTGGTAGAGCACCTGGTTTGGGACCAGGGGGTCGCATGTTCAAATCGTGTCATCCCGATTTTCGTTTATGCGGGTGTAGTTCAATGGTAGAACTTTAGCCTTCCAAGCTAATAGCGTGGGTTCGATTCCCATCACCCGCTTTATACTTTGTAAGACCTAAAACCCTTGCGCCACAAGGGTTTTTTCTTTACCCTGAATTCGACAAATGACTAGACTATTTTTGTTTATGGGGCAACTCATGGGGCAAATCTCAATCTTTTAGGATCAAATACCTCTAAACGGTCTGCTGCCTCTCTGGAGATCATGTCAGACGAATGGGTGTAGATATCCGCAGTTGTTCCGATCTTGGTGTGCCTCAATCGCTCCTGCATAGTTTTCAAATCCGCGCCACTCTCTCTGAGCAACATGGCAGCCGTGTGGCGCAGTCCATGTAACTTGACGTGTGGAATTTCCTTCTTGAGTAGAAACTTCCGCCAGGTGCTGGTGGGGGTTGTAGGGAAATACATTATTCCTTTTCCGCCATGGAATACATACGATTTAGATCCACCTGCCCAATCCTTGCACTGTAACTTTTCCTTTTTCCAACTCCGTTCGTATTCTTTGAGGTGAGCCATGTACCACTTCGGCATAGCTACCCACCCCTCGGATTCTTCTGTCTTTACTTCACCTTCAATCTTTTTCCCGTTCTTATCAAATGTGATCTGCTTATCGATCCAGATAGCCCCTCGATCATGATCAACGTCAGTCCACTCTACGGCCAACATTTCCCCTCGTCGGAAGCCTCCAAGGAGTGACCCGGTAAAATATAGCCTCCATCTATCTGGGAGGTCGTAGAGAGCCAGCAGGACCGTTTCTGTTTCCGAACTATTGAATGCCTTCTTCACACCACGCATAGCCTTCTTCTCCTTCTTGCTAGTTTGTGGTCTCTTAACGCCATCTATTGGGTTCTTCGCAATCAGCTCCCAATCATGGGCAGCGTCAAAAACTGACTTGGCCGCTTTATAGATATTCAATTTTGTATTGGTAGCGAACTCTTTTTCGTTCTCGCGCTTCAGTTCTCCGAAAAAGGTGACGAGCTGCAGGGTTGTTATTTTACTGATTTTCAGATGGCCAAACTCTGGAACTACATATTTGTTGAGGTTATACAGGTTCACGTTCTGTGTGTATTCGCCCATATTCCCTGTAGCATATCCTTTTTCCCATTTTGGGATAAAGTCCTTAAAGGTGATATCCTCCTGTTTAACTACCTTTCCCGCTATTACTTGTTCACTCCATTTAGCTTCTTCAAGCGCAAGCCAGGCTTCTTTCTTCTTTTCCGACTTTGATCGTGCAATCTCCTCAGGCATATACACGGTAACAGACCTTTTGGGTCTGGAAGCCTTTGAAGGATCTCTTTCAACGATCTTATACTTATTAGCTCCAAGATGTTCATTCCAAGCCATGTACTTCTTCCTTTCTGAGTATTGTTATGAGTTTTTCTTATTTCCATTTACATGAAAATCACCTCCACAAAGTGAACATATGTTCTATTTTTAGGCATTAAGAAGCCAACCTACTAGAGAGAGACTCCATTTTATAGGGGATTGTTATTTTTGGGTAGTTACCTTTTTTTTCTTTGAAACCTTACAAAGTCTTTAAATTGTTTTATTGTTTCTAATTCTTCATCTGTCCAATCTTCTCTATCGTATTGAGAGGAGATTCTATCAGGAACTTCTACCGCTGTATCTCGGTTTCCATAAAATTGTTTAGGGATGGCTCCGCTGTAGAGATCGTATTTTAAGAGAAACTCAAAATAATTCATTCCGAATTTTTTAACAATTCGATGCAACAGGGTTTCGCTTAATCCATTGTTTTCTTCTATACACGCTCTGATCTCATTTGGTAAAGCTCCAGTCGCAGCAGATAGGTCAATCACTTCGAGACCTAAATTTTTCATTTCATTAGCTATTGCTTCTCCTATACCATCCACATCATCCAATCCCAAGAGATAATCAGAAGAGACATTAAAAATTCGTGCCATCTTAGCAAGTGCATCAGATGGAGGAGTAACTCTTCCAGCTTCATAGTTAGCAATATTTGTTCGCTTATAACCGAGTTTTTCTGCTAAATCATCTTGAGAAAGACTACTGCGAGATCGTTCTATTTTTATACGTTGACCTGTGATTGAGGACAAAGTGCTCACTCCTGAAAAAAAGTTATTTAAAATGACGCCCTCTGGGTTGACGTGTTTATAAATGACGTGTATATTTAAGGTGTCATTAAAAAGCACGAAAGGGGAGCTGTTAATGAAAATAGACGCTGAGCTGAAACGCCGTGAAGCATTTAAAATAGCTCGCTCGAGAAAAAAGGTTTCTCAGCGGGAAGCATCTATTGCTCTAAATATAAGTGAAAGTCACTTTAGAAATATCGAGAGCGGTCGTGGAAACCCGGATGCAGTTTTGCTTTTTAGGATAGCTAGATATTTTGGTGAGACTCCAGAAAATATGTTTCCTGACTTAGCTATCGCATAAATCTTTTGAATGTCATTATTATAAACCGTTATTTAAAATGACGCAAGTGTTGCTGGATTTTTTTATGGTCTATAGGGGGAGGGGAGTGTTCTTGACATCAACGGTATCATTTATTGAAGTCATTCGAGCAGACATTAAACGTGAACTTCGTGAGGAGCTTTTGTCAGAATTACAGCCGGAACTTGAGCGTATGATCTACGCCAATGTGTTTGAAGTGAAGGAAGCTGCCCGTTATTTGAAAGTATCGACATCGACGCTTCGGCGTATGGTGAAGGACAGAGAAATCGACCACTTCCGTATTCGGGATGTACTACATTTCCGTCAAATTGACTTAGACAATTATGTTAGCGGCCTTATCGTCAAGCAGAGTGCTGGAGGGAGCTGAGAGCACATGGAGCGCAACATAAATAATTTTGGGACATATGACATTAATGCATGCGGAGAAAAGCTCACGCTTCCTGAACTTGCTCGAATCTGGTTTAGGAACCCTCTCCAACATGCCATCCTTGTGCGCAACATCATGAGGGAATCCAGGGGACAAGCGAGGCGTTGAATCGCTGTTACTAATCAACACTGTATTGTAACGAGAAACACTGTACTGGATAGTTTTTAGAAAATCAAAGGAGGACTTTTACATGGTTAATTCAACGAAGTTGAGCACTGCTGAATGCAGAGCGTTATCTGGCAAAATCACGTTGAGGGAAGCACGATTAAACTGTGGGTTCAAGGTAGAAGAAGTGGCAGCAGAGACAGGAATTAGTTTGGTAGAATTGGCACAGATCGAAGAAGACGCAAGCGAAGTATCGTCTCACCTGATACTAACGCTCATAGCGCTATACAACACGGATTGGAACCATATCTATGCAGGCCGAGCCGAAGACGTATATCGGGCGCGTGAATACGTAGCTGATTTCAGTGATGTTGGAGTGATTTCGAGTATTAAAGCCGAAGTGGCTTCAATAAGCAACATGGTGACACAGGAACGCTATTCGCGTCAATATCTCTCCCGTTTGATTAGAGACGTCTTTCAGGATCTTCACGACCATGAAAATAAATTGCTTCGTCCATTCATAGCTAACCGTGACAACGCAAGGGGAGGAAAACAGCGTGAAGGTTGACCTTGAAAGACTGTATGCAATCACAAATATCAAACAGGACATCGTGTTGTTAGCAGCTAACATTGAAAACGGCGAGACAGATTCCATTCTTGAAGTATCGGATCGACTCAGAGAGATTTTATTAGACATTCACGAGTATGAAGATTCTTTAATGAAGGCCAGGGTAGAAATACAGTGAGATAAGAAAGAATAAGGTCTTCCCTAAACTTAAACTCAGGAGACGATAATTGAGCTATAAGTTCAGTTTTCCATAGCCTGATGGAATCGGGTTGAAGGAGGTGAAAACAATATGGCAAGGCCAACGAAAGAAGGATTGGATTATTTTCCACTGGATATCAACATTGATCAAGATGACAAGCTTGTTGTCCCGATCGCCAAGTTTGGAATGCAAGGTTTGGGGATCATCGTAAAAATCATGATAGAAATTTATCGTAACAGTTATTTTTACGCATGGGGTGAACGTGAACAACATGTATTCGCTAATCGAGTAAATGTTGACATTAACCTTGTAAACGAGGTCATTAATGAATGCATAAAATGGAGTTTCTTCAATCAGAAACTGTTTAATGCCTTTGGAATATTGACATCGAGAGGTTTTCAGAAGAGATACATCGAAGCGTCCAAACGCCGTAAGAACATTACGTTTATTGACATATATGTGCTTGTTGATTTGGAGGAAGCTGTCAAGAAGATTTCCAATCCAATCTATGTCGTTAATTCAGACGGTAACCAAGTTAATGTATACATTAATCACGATAAAAGTTCCGTTCAGGTGACACAAACACCACAAAGTAAAGTAAAGGAAAGTAAAGTATATCAAAGTAATAAAAACATACGTGTTGATCCCCCTGACGGTGAATCACACGTTGCTGGCTATCATTCCGACTTTGAGCAATTTTGGGACGAGTTTCCCAAGCGTAGACGGCGGGACAAGGCGAAGGCGTATGACATCTGGCAACGCAAAATTAAAACCAGTGAGCGTGAGACGTTAATCCAATGCACACGACATTATGCGCAAGACGTGCAGGCCATTGGCAGAGAGGGGGAATATGCTAAGATGCCGACCTCATATCTGAACGCTGGAACATACAAGGATTATTTGCAGGGAGCTATTCAGAGAGATCCTTCAGCAGTTCTGACGCAGGAGGACAAAAGGGGGGGAGCTAAACCAACATCCTTTGCTGACTTGGCTAAGGAGATGGAAAACGAGTGAATTCCCAAACGTTTGTGAATAAGGGAGGATATCTGGTGAATATTTCATGGTTTAAACCAAGTAAAAAGATGTTTATTATCGGAAAAAATGAAAAACCAGTCTCATGGATATGGAAAGGCTACTCAAAGGCTATTGAATCAGCTCCTGCCATTTCATCCGGGCCAAGTACGCGCAATACAGCAGGTCCAAGTACGAGTGAGACAACTGCATCAAACATCATATTCTCTTCCGGGCCAAGCAGCACTACAACTACAGGCCCCAAAAACATAAGTGGTGCTACTCAAACCGAAGGAACATACATCGGGCAGGGCGGTCACAATCATGGCATACCGTCTGGAACCGTATTTCTGGATGCTGACGGCATTCGAAGAACGTGGGTTCCATCGGGAAACCACAGTCATGCTATTAGCCTCGCTAACCACGAGCATGACATGCAACATCATCACGAGATACCCGGACATGTTCATCGTATGGAACACACTCATGACATGAATCACACGCATGAAGTCCCGGGTCACAGCCACGATATCTTGTATGGCATCTTTGAAGGGCCTAAACCTTCAAAAATAGTAATTCGCGTAAATGGGAATGTTGTTCCGTTTGAAGGGTTAGAGGGAGAAGGAATTGACATTATCCCTTTTTTGAGTAAAGACGATAAAGGGAAAGTCCATCGGGGAGCGTGGCACAGCATTGAGATTACGCCGAATGATCTGGGTCGTATAGTTGCTAGTCTTAATACTCAAATCTTTGTGAACTCCAGAGGGGGAGGTGACTTTTAAATGACACTAAACATTGTCTTTGCAGGAGAAAATTTTTCATTGGCGGCGGCGGATCATCGTCGTACAAAAATTGAAACTGGAGAATTTGTGGACGATGTGCAGAAGGTTGCTCGCATCAACAATCACGTCATGGCGGCGTACTCAGGTATTTATATTTCGGACCAACTCGGACAAATGAAGGGGTTAGCAGAAGGGATTATTACTGCTATCCGTAGGGAGCGAGGTGAGAGTCTGGATTGCTTGGGAGTAGAAGAGATTACTCAAATGTACAGTAAAGCAATGCGAGATGCTCAACTATTTGGAGTAAACAAAAATGAAATGGATGTGACATTCCATTTCACAGGACGGTTATCCAGAGGCGGTTTTGCAGTAGGGAGAGTGAGCAAACATGAAGATTTTGAACCGGTAGTGACTCTGCCTGGTCAGTGTAATGGACTTGCGTGGAGTTTGTCTATGGCAGATGTCAGCCCTAGCTCTTGGATTATAGGGCGGTTGGCCTCTATGACTGAGCTGAGTCGCGAGTCTGTGGCCCTGTTAACACAAGAAATGTTTCCATGGGTAGCAGCTAAGGATAAATATGTTTCTCCGACATTTAATGTAATTTCACTTTAGAAGATTACAAGAGGAGCGGTTATGCAATGAATAAGCAAGAAGTTTTAGCGAAGTATGGCAAGAAATTTGCCGCACCGCCAAAGGTTGGAGGGGTGCTAGAAGGAATCCATTATGCTACTGATGGCGCGGCCTATGTAACAAACAGGCATGTAGCGTTGATTGTTCGAGATGTACATCAATTGGAGCACCCCATAATTCTGCATGCCAAAACGGAAATGCCTATTGAGGGAGCTTATCCTGATATGAGCCAGATCATACCGACGTTCTTTTCAAAAGAGATCAAAGTTTACGAGGATATCAAAAATGTGCTTGTACGTGTGGCTGCTGCCGATGGTGTGGCAACTAGTATCAACAAAAAGGTTCCGGTTGCTCAAATTGAAGCAGAAAACGGTACAGTTAGACTTCTTGTGAACAGCTCAAGACATCATATTGAGTTTTCTACAGTATTAGGGAATACACCAGATGCTTTACAGATGGGAATTAACACGGAGCATCTTCTACTGGCACTTTCAGTTTTTGCAGATTCAATGGCAGATCAAGTATATGTGAGATCTAATGGCGGTATGGGCCGAATGATGATCACAGACAAGCAAGGTATAGAAGTGTTAATTCTCCCTCATCCATCGACTGGAGAAGGAAATGCTCCTAACAACGAGTGACGATGTGAGGAGAGCCGTCGTTTAGGTAACAAACAAGTTCTGAATATGGGGAGGTTGTGGAGATGAAGGCTGCTCAAGTAAAGAAACTAAATAAGAGAAGAGAACAAAAACGTATTGTAGATAGTAAAGTCAGAAAATTGAACAGACATATCCAACGCCAACAATTACGAGGTGAAAAGCACTTATGAGGAAAGAAACTCAGCAAAAACGTGGGCAACATATGAAGCTTAGTACACGTTCTGAAAAAAATGGACAGGAAATGACTATCGAAGGCTACTTTGCTCTGTATAATACGGAAACAGAATTGTGGCAGGGTGCTTATGAAGAGATCGCCACAGGAGCGTTTGACGGCACGCTCAGTAACGATGTTCGGGCATTAGTCAATCATGATACCACATTAGTCCTTGGACGCAACAAGGCTGGGACGTTAGAACTGAAGACTGATCCTAAAGGGCTGTGGGGAAAAATAAAGATCAATCCATCTGACGCAGATGCGGTGAGTCTCTATGAGCGTGTCAAGCGTGGAGATGTAGATCAATGCTCGTTCGGCTTCAATATACTCGAAGAGGATACGGATTACCGCAATGATGGCAGTGTAAAATGGACAATTCGAAAAATCGATCTTCACGAGGTTTCGGTTTGTACGTTTCCGGCTTATCAAGCTACTGGCATTCAAGCAAGAAAATCTAGCATTTACAAGCGACCTGAAAATTTGGAAGAACGCAAAGTTATGTTGCGAGAGAAACTGGAATTTATTCGGCGTGATTCTAAAAGAATGCAGTCTGAATCGAATCGGAGGGAGAAATATTAATGAGAAAAACTAATTTCGGTATGACAAGGGAACAACGTTTGGATTATCTTAATACTCGTGAGGTAAAAGATTTCTACGACAGATTGCGAGGGAAACTGAGTCAGACACGAGGAATTGTTGGGGCGGAGCTGACCATCCCTAAAACTATACTTGATCTTTTAAGTGAGAACCTTGAGTATTTCTCGAAACTCAAGAAGTATGTCCGTCTCAGAACGGTGAAAGGCGAAGGACGCCAGATCGTTTCTACTGACATATTGGAAGCCATATGGACAGACGCTGTACAGTTTTACGGCGAATTGAAAATTTCTTTTTCAGGAATTGAAGTAGAGGGTTATAGAGTCAGTGGTTTCATCTCATTAAATAATTGTCTGCTCGATGGCCCAACAATTGATTTTGCTAATGAATTGGAATATTTGTTAGGGGAAGCGATTGGTTACGCCTTGGATAAGGCTATTCTTTACGGAACAGGAGAGCGAATGCCGCTTGGTTTCATCACTCGGCTGGCTGACAAAGAGGACTCCCAAGAGCTTCTTATCTCCAATATTAAAAAAATAAATACTTCATCTTTGAGTAACGGGGAGTTCTTTAAAGCTATTTTAAGTGGACTGGCAAATGCGAAGATCAATAAGTCACGTAACGGTTTTGTTTTGGCTATGAATGAAACGACTTGGAAGGAATTGATTCTACCAGAATTTTTCTCAGTGAGTAGTGGAATACTCACAACAGAGACTGGAATACTGATCCCGGCGTTAGGAGCGCATGTGGAGTTCTTGAATTTTATTCCACACGGTGATATTGCGGGCGGGTATATGGATCAATATCTTCTTGTTGATTTTGGAAGAGGGAAGCTGAGCGTATCCGATCAAGTTAGATTTATGGAGGATGAGATTGCATTCAAAGGTTTCAAAGTATATGACGGAAATCCTATATACCCAGATTCATTTGTATTGCTGAATATCAATAATGAGGAACCAACAACGCAGATTGAGTTTGCAAAAGGTAACTAAGGTCTACTTAAATATTTTGAGTGATGGCAGCCATGGAGTATCGTGGTTGCTTTTTTTGTGTCGGAATCAAACAATGTGAACACTAGAAAAAGGGTGGGAATAAACTGTTCTGGAACGTGAGTTATCCATAAAAACAAGGTGTGGAACTGGTAAATTGGTGAAGCCGGAAACCCTTGATGCATATGGGTTTGTTGGTCCTTAAAGAGTTACCCACAATTTAAGATAAGGGTAATTCACTTTTATACAGAAAATGAATAAAATCATGGTTTCAGAAGCAGAGAATCATTAGGTTTTAGCAGAAAGAATGCCTCAGTGATGCGGTGTATCGGCTGAAAACTAATAATAAATCGGAACGAATATTTATGCATGGAGGGAGATATGGCCGGATCATTCTATAAATCAACCAAATGGAAGAGGAAGCGGGCGGTGATTTTACGTAGGGATGAGTACATGTGCCGACAGAGCATAAGGTACGGTAAGACCGAACCGGCTACCACGGTGCATCACATCTACCCATTCGAGTTTTACCCAGAGCTGGCGCTGGTTGAATGGAATTTAATCTCACTATCCGATAGGCAACATAACGCCATGCATGACAGGACGACCCACGAGCTGACAGAGCTTGGTCTTGCTTGGCAAGAGCGAGTGAGAGATAAGTTTGAAGAATGGCAGGGAAAGGAAAATTAATATTTTTCTGATATCCCCCCCACCCTGGGAGAAATATTTCTTAAGCCCGGGGACCGGGCAGGGGAGCCTTTTCCAATAGAGCGGGTCTCCAAAAGTTTTTTTGGGGAGTAATTTCGTAAACGTTTGGGATTTCTCCTATCGTGGTTCACCAATACCTAGAACATATCAGTAGTTACAAAAAAAGATAGCAAGAATAATTTAAACTTTGAATAATGGATAAGAGAGGAATAGAATTTACTTATTGATTATGTTTAAAAATATTAATTCTCTACTCAATTAGTACACGCGTGTTGAATAACCAATAAAAGGTAGAAAAAGAACCGCAGCCTCGGTAAAATGTTTGTACCCCTACAAACTCCGAAAGGTGGCGGTTCCAT
>NZ_QJSW01000043.1 GCF_003217495.1 Paenibacillus barcinonensis
AAAAGTAAGCCTGGAGGTCGGGTGGCTTTGTCTTGCCCACAATCTGCTCAAAAAAGCAACAATGGCAGAAAAACGTAAACGAGACCAAGCAGGATGAACCACGGCTTGGTCTCGTTTGACGTCTCGGTGTTCATTCTCTTCACCGATGTTTGTTTTTAAGGGCTTTTTAGACAGCCCCTTTTTTAGAATAAGCGTCTAATTAAAAAAAATGAAATCAAGAGGTACATAGAAAAATGGTTCCAGTCGATTGGTGAGCGTTGTGGACGGGGAAGATCGCAATACGAGCTACACGATGCCAGCGGCAATGAAACCCGGCTCACGTATGACCGCAGTGGTCGATTGCTGCAGGAGACGAATGCCGCCGGGGCACGTATCGCCTACGATTATGATGAACGCGGCTGGCTGCGGGCTAGACTAGATGCCAAGGGCCAGGAAACCCGGTACGAATACGATGCCGCGGGTCGCCTGATCCGGGCGACGGATGAAGCGGGCGAAATCGTGCTTACCTACACAACGGACGGACAAGTTGCCCGTGTGCTGGAAGCCGAGCAGCATGAGGAACGCACCTACGATGCGGCTGGCCGCTTACTTACCCGAACAGATGGCTTCGGGCACCTGCTGCAATATACCTATGATGCCGCAGGTCGAATGACCGCCTTGACCTATCCGGATGGTAAAGAAGTAGAGTACCGCTACCACGCTACCGGGGAACTGGCCGAAGTGAAGGACTGGAACGGTCGCCTGACCCGGTACCGGTACGATGCCAGCGGGAAACTCATCGACACCCGGCGTCCGAATGGCAGTCAGGAGCAGCGGGAATACGATGCCGCAGGCCAGCTCATTCGCCTGACCGATACGAGCGGGCAGGGGATTCGATTGCAGCAATTCAAGTATGAATACAGCCCGGGCGGCTTGCTGCTGAAGGAAGAAAATAAGCAGTATACGTATGACACCTTAAAACGCCTACGCAGTGGCGCGGAGCCCGGCCGTATTGTACACTACACGTATGACCCATCGGGCAACCTGACGAGTGAACAGGTCGGCATCTCTCCAAACGAACCCGTTGGCAATTTGCCAACACAGCAGCAGCTATACTATACCTGGGATAATCGCCTACAACGGGTAGGGAACTATCCCGTCGAGATGGATGCGAATGGTAACCTGCTGTATGCGACGGATGGCAGCACCGCTTCCGCATATGAATACGATGCCCGTAACCGACTGGTGAAGGCAGGCAAGCTGAAATATCGGTACAACCCGCAAGGCGACCGCATCCAACTCGCCCAGCGCGGTCAAGTGATCCGCTACGTCATTGACGATGCGCCTGAACTGAGCCGGGTGCTGATGGAGCTGGATGGCGAGGGCAACGTCAAAGCCCGATATGTGTACGGGCTGGGGCTGATCGGGCGCGAAGATGCAGATGGCACGTATCTGAGCTACCACTACGATCTGCGCGGCAGTACAACTCTCCTGACAAATGAACAGAACCGGGTGACGGATCGCTATACGTACGGACTATATGGCGAACTGGAGCAGCATGAAGATGTAACCTCGCAGCCGTTTGCGTATAATGGTCGAGATGGCGTCATGACCGATGCAAACGGACTTTATTACATGCGAGCGCGGTATTATGATCCGAAGCTGAAGCGTTTCCTGAACCGGGACGTCATCCGCGGGGAGATTCAGGACGGACAGACCTTTAACCGCTATGCGTATGTCAATGGCAACCCAGTAAGTTATATTGACCCGTTGGGGTTGATGAAGTGTGAGACGACAAAAAGGATTAGCGAAAATTCTAATCCAAATACAGGAAGATTAAAATTAGATCTGCAATTGTTTGCGTCTGAAGGCAAAAGCCCATCTTCTTGGAAACCTGGGATGGATGTTACTGAAGAACATGTTAGAGAGGCCATGAAGAACGCTCCTGTACAGACACAGCAAACTGCAGTATCTCTACCAGCTATTGATCGCTATACTAAGCGTTTAGCTGAGGGCGAGGTACCACCTCCTATTAAAGTCGATAATAATATTATAGTAGACGGTAACCACCGTTACATTTCAGGTAGAGTTGCAGGTATTGATATTCCAACCACTCCATATAGTGGAGGTAAAACTGATAAAGTTATACGATGGGAGGATGTGAAAATCGATCCATATGATTGGGGAAATAGATAAAATAAAAAGAGGTGAGTAAACATTATTATTATTAATTGTATTGCAAATGAAGCAATAAAGCTTGAGTTAGACTCGTTGGAGAGAGCGAAGTTGGATGAGCTAAACTTGCATAGAGCTATTTTGAACAGAGCCAACTTGAGTGGTTCCAGTTTAGTAAAAACGAATTTACGTGGCGCCGAACTAAAAGAATCAAACTTAAGTCGAGCGAACTTAACAAGTGCTTTACTGATGGTAAGTTTATTTGAAAATTCGAATTTGGAATCCTCTAATTTAACAAAAGCAAATCTCGCAGGAGCTGACTTTAGTCATGCGAATTTAAGTAATGCTATTTTATTTAAGGCTGATGTGTGGAATGCTAATTTCAAATCTGCTAATTTGAAAGGTGCAAACATGCTATGCCAGAGGATAGAAGATGCTAACATAGAAGGTGCTTTATACGACGACAGTACAATTTGGCCAGCCTCTTTTAATCCGTTAGAGTATGGGGCTATAAAAACTTAGTCGTTGTGATCGTATAACCGCTGGAGTGAAGTATCAAGAGAAGTATCAAGACTTTGAAATAGGGATTGAGTAGAGTTGGAGATAGAAAATTCTCTAGGCTGATTGTGATTCATTTTAGGGTCAAACCTAGTATGAAGATTATTTAAGAATCAACTGGTATCCAAAATTAATTCAAACAACTAGGATAGCCCAAGTTGTTTTGATTTAAATTGATTAGCAAAAGCCGATTCTTCGGAAAGGTGAAATTTTGAGTTCTCTTATTCTAGATAATGATATAATAGTGCTTTACAATACTTGTACAAAAAAATAACTTCAATAACAACCTTTGTTTATTTCTCTATAGAACTAAGGTTGTTTAGCATATTATTAGGTGGTAAAAATTCGCCGGCATGTTCATTAATACCAATCACTCGCGGCTACACTACACCTGGGATAATCGCCTACAACGGGTAGGGAACTATCCCGTCGAGATGGATGCGAATGGTAACCTGCTGTATGCGACGGATGGGAGCACCGCTTCCGCGTATGAATACGATGCCCGTAATCGTCTGGTAAAGGCAGGCAAGCTGAAATATCGGTATAACCCGCAAGGCGACCGCATCGAACTGGCCCAGCGCGGCCAAGTGACTCGCTACGTCATTGACGATGCGACTGAACTCAGCCGGGTGCTGATGGAACTGGATGGCGAGGGCAACGTCAAAGCCCGTTATGTGTACGGGCTGGGGCTGATCGGACGCGAAGATGCAGATGGAACGTATCTGAGCTACCACTATGATCTGCGCGGCAGTACAACTCTCCTGACAGACGAACAGAACCGGGTGACGGATCGCTATACGTACGGACTATATGGCGAGCTGGAGCAGCATGAAGGTGTAACCTCGCAGCCGTTTGCGTATAATGGCCGAGACGGCGTCATGACCGATGCGAACGGACTGTATTACATGCGAGCGCGGTATTATGATCCGAAGCTGAAGCGTTTCCTGAACCGGGACGTCATCCGTGGGGAGATTGAAGACGGACAGACCTTTAACCGCTATGCGTATGTCAACGGGAACCCGGTAAGTTACATTGACCCGTTGGGATTAATGAAGTGTGAGACTGAGGATGCTAGTGACATTTTTAAACATCAACAGTATAAGCAGTCGTTGCTTAAAGAAGATGTTTCGTCTAACTCCGATGTTATTATTAAAGGTGAGGATTTATGGGATGATAAGGCTCGTAAGATACTAACCAGTGACGGTAGTAAAATTGAAGATTGGGCTAAAATGACATCAAAGCAACAATATGATACTCCTTATGGAAAGGGAGAAATTCATTTTTATCAAAATCAAAAAACAGGAAATATTAATTCATTTGATATTAAACTGAAAGTTTCTAAACCTAAGAAGCTCAGAGCAAATGAAAATGATCTATTCTGGATAATTGACTTGGATGTCGACTTTAATATAAAGGGAGTAAGATAAATGAAAGTACGCCCAAAAGAGAACTTAGTAAAAAAAGAGAATTTATCAATGAATAAAGAATATGTGGTATATTCGGTGGAAACAAGCAAAAATGGCGAAAAATTTTATAGAGTACAAAATGATAAAAATCAAGTTGTACCGTATTCAATCTCTTTGTTTGATATTGTATCTGAGAAAGTAAACTCTGATTGGATAATGTGGCAAAAGCCGAATAACAATTCAGCTTTATTACCGAAGCAATTTGCATATCTTAGTTTTTGGGAAGATTTTTACAATGATGATTTGGAGGCACTGAAAATATTTAATTTGGTTAAGGAACAGCTAATTGAAGAGGAATTTGATGAGGAAGAAATTAATGAGATTTTTGAACTAGAGATCGAAGATGAAATTACATCAGTTCTCAGCGTTCTTTCTAAAACCAAAGACAATAGATTTATTAATCCTGTAATTCAATATGTAAAAACGAAATTGGAAAAAAATTATGAAATAGACAATACTACAGTACTTGCTTTTCAATACCTTAGTTTTTTCAAAGAAAGTGATGTAGAAAACTTATTCCTTTATTATTTGACTAACATTGAGTTGGGTGACGATCAATTAACTGCCGTAGTAAATGAATATTTTAGTAAAAAGTAAAAGATTTGTAGATGATATGTGCTTTGTGCTTGTATATTGCTAAATTTATTATGTAGGTTGCTCACCTCCAAATGAGCACATCTCTCAAATAATAACCCTCATAATTCTTTCTTTCGGCTCTTCCCTTAGTATTCTGAATCCTTAGCAATGAACAGGTCGATTATGGTCATATACCACCATGATTGACCTGTTTTGTTATACTCTCGCTTAAACGGATTGCTAAAATCAATCCTAAATACCTATATTTCACAAGCTTTTAGTGGTAAAATATTCTTATAAATGGCATTTTTGATTGGCTTTTAGGATGATTAAAGACCTAGTTTTTATTCTTGAAAAATTATGAGGCAAGATGAAAATCGCAAAGAATTGAAGGTGGTATTTTAGGAAGTTGTAAGATGTGAACGATTCAAGGTACATAGGTTTACCAGAGATTTTACGAAGAGAATAACAATACTGGAGTGTGAACGAATTGAAGAAAGTAACACAATTACTACTAAGCGGTGCATTGGTACTGGGAATGCTTCCTTTCAGCGGGAGTGCAAATGCAGCAGCACCCTCATTTAAAGACGTGCCTGCCAGCCATTGGGCGAAAGCCTCCATCGATGCTGCTGTGTCCAAGGGTTATTTTAAAGGCTACAGTGATGGAACGTTTAAGCCAGGAGCAACGGTGACACGTGCGGAATTTGCGGCATTGTTGTCTCGGGTATCCAAAGTGACTCCTGAGACAGAGCAAGTGAATGTGTTTCGTGATTTGACAGGTCATTGGAGTGAAGGAGAAGTAAACCGTGCAGTGTCGCTCGGCTTTGTGAAAGCTTCGGATTATCCATACGGATTTAAACCCAGCACGGCATTGACACGGGAAGAGATGGCAAAGTGGCTCAGTTCAGGACTAGCTGCACAAAACGAGGATTTCAAGCAAGCGCTAAAGGATACAGATACAGAGAATACGTTAGTGCCTGTAGCTGAGTTCTACAAGGGTGGTTTAAAGAAAGCGGCCTATCCATACGTCTCGGTTGTATTAGGAACCGGGTTGATGGCCGGGTACCCTGATGGAACCTTCGGTCCCGGGAAGACGACGACACGAGCAGAGGCTGCTGTGATTTTATCCCGCTATCAACAGGTGCAAGAAAGTAAGGCAGATTCGTACAGAGATTTAAATGAAATGCGTGAAGTAGGACTGACGGGTACGAATTTAACTTCAGCAACACCTTATGTATACAGCAAGACATATGGTACAGATGTACTGAACACTTTTGATAAAATAATCAATAAACCGTTCAGCCTACGTAATAACTTGGGAACAATGACGATCCACCGAATGATTGTAGCCGATGCACATACCAAAACAGAAATAAAAAATCTATACGGTAAAATGTTTATTGATAAGGCATACTCTTCTTCAGTAAGAGAAGATTATTACGATGTTTTTGTAGAGGCAACAGTAACGCCAAATGGAAACAATCTGAATTCGTTAGCCTTTTTGAATGCAACAGGGAATGGTTTAACGAGTGGATACAGCTTCACCAGTGGAACGGTGGAAAGTTATGGAATATCTAATTTGCCCAGAGTCGAATATGTGAAAGATGGTTTTTTTAAAAAAGGAGTGACCAAAAGGTTCTGGATGTTAGCAAGACTAAATAGAGCCCCTGGAGGGCCGATTGGCAGCGATGGTGGCTACATCAAAGTCGGAAACGATATGGGTTCTTTTGGGTTCCCTGTTGTGTACTGATAAGGAGATTGTGTTGTGAATGGAATCAAATGTGTAGAACGATGTATTGTAATATTTCTTATTGGGATTTTGATACTTCAACCAGGATATGCAATCGCTGCTAGTACAGAAAATAAAAAAGTAGTTGCGGTCAGTCCAAAAGAGGAAGATCAGACTGATTTTAACGCTCTGCCCAAACCGAAAGCCTCGCCAGCGGGGCCAACGGGTTACCAGAAAGTTGTCAATATTGTCGAAGGCTAAAAGAAGTCAGGTGCCACATTAAGGATAAGAGAAGTAAACCTCAGGATGAGATCGAAGAGGACGGGATCATGAGTTTTCTTCGATCCTTCCCGTTTTTATGAAGATATGCAGAGTAAAGTGAGGGATGGCGATGCCACGGATTGCTAAGAGTTTTCTTTTGATTATGGTAGTGATTGGATTATTAGGAGGGTGTTCAGGAGTGAACAAAGAGGATCAGGAGATTATAGATCGGTCAGAATCTATAGCAATCAAGTATTTGAAAGATACTTATAGCTTAAATGATGTAGTAATTACAGGGAGACAAATGCAACCTAAAATGGCAATGAGCTGGGTTACTTTTTATGGCTACGTTTCTCAGCATGAAGATCAATCCTTTAATGTCTCAATTAATTATAAAGAAAATCAAACAGAGTCATTTAGTTTTAGTCCAGAATTAGAGAAAGCTTTGATAGCTAATGGTTACGATCCTTACCAGTTGAACGACTAAACAGAGGAGGGCTATGGAATGGATAATGACAATTCAAGAAACGAAGCAATTTCTGATCTTGTGTATAAGAAAATGTCTCAAGAAGCATATAAAAATTATGATAATGGAAAGAAACTAGGAGTTCTTCCAGGCTGGGAAGTGTTAGACCAAAAACATAATTCATCTGGAATGGACGCCGTGACCTTCTATAACCCGGACACTAAGCAAGCGGTAATTGCATTTCGTGGAACTGAGGGCTCTGCCAATTGGGATCGAAAGGCACCCGATTTAACGACAGACGT
>NZ_QJSW01000044.1 GCF_003217495.1 Paenibacillus barcinonensis
TTTTTGTGACCCTCGTAGGTGTATTTTTCACCAGGAGCAGTATGAATAAAGTTATACGGCTGATCCTTCTCCAACCGCACTTCTTGGTTAGCGAAGCCGTCTACACCATCCAAACTTTGCCCTGTGGTAGTCCAGTATTTAACAACAGCTTTGCCCACAGGTGTTCAAGTTCGATTTTGAAAAGGGTTGGGAAGTAGTATCGGTATCCTTCTACCTTTGGTGCAAACGTTACCTTATTGTCCCTTATCTCTTCCAACTTTCGATCTACAGGATATCTTGCTTTGAGTACGCCATTGTTTACGAACACTTTCTTTCGAGCCTTATTTGTGCCGATCCCATCGACAGGCGTATTCTTATAGCTATTGTAATCCACCAATGAAGTAGCATTTTCATAATACGATTTAGGATTTTTTTTTAACTCTCCAGTTCTGGACTTTTCAAACGTCAGGTCGCCAAGGAGTAGTTAGCCGTCAGGAGACTTCCAGTCATACTTAAATTGTTCGACAGAAATGCTTTTGACCTTTCGGTTCGATGCAAATGTAAACTCGTAAATTCCACCGTCCACCTCTGGAACATTAGAATTAGGATGGTGTCCTGCTCCTGTCCAATTTCCTGCAGAATTACTCCAGACCTCGTAATACACCATTCCTACAAAGTAGTACAGATTCGTATTATCTTTATCCTGCAACAATCTGTTAGAACTGATGGAGAATACCCCTGGTTCAGCCTGAACTGGACGAAACGTAAATAGTACAAATACAGAAGACAAAATAAACACCAGACTAAATAAAGTGCTGATTGATCGTCTTATTTTCACTGATGTGACCTCACTTGAACGGATTAACAATCGCAACCGCGTAATTGTAGAGGTCGCCATCTATAAGCAAAATATAATCTGCCTGCGAAGTTTTAAAGTCCATCCATCCAGTGTAATTTTGAATGTATTCGCTATCCTGGAATTTATCTATTTGACTGATTACTGGATAGTAGTTCATCCCCGTCTTGTCCCCGTTATTTTCAAAAGCTGCATCGATCACGCCACGAAATTTAGTGAAATCATTTTTCACCATAAAAGCAATGGGATTTCCTCTCTGACTACTGCGAACTTGGATTAGATCCATATTCATTTGTTTGTCTCTTAGCTTATCAATACTGTAGACCACCTGTTTGTCACCTAGTCGGATAGGCAGATCCGTTTCTTTGATAATTTTCACACCACCATACATTTCATCAGCAGAATTTCTAAACAGATTATCGCTCTTCATGTAAGCCTTAAAATCACTCAGCTTCGTCAGCTTAAATTCCTTATCATCTGTACTTCTGAAATCCTTGTTCCCAATCCACACCCAACGACCAATCTTATCCCATTCGACTTTCTCTCCGAGACCTTCACTGACCAAACGCAGCGGAACAAACGTCCGGTTTTGCTTCAACATAATCTGCGTGCCATAGTCTTTCTTTTGTCCATCGACTAGTGCTGAGGTTTGACCAATCGTCATATCGACTTTGTGATCTTTACTGTACACTCCAACTTTCGATACTTTGCCTTCTTTAGAATATGTAACCTTTGCACCTAACGCTTCGGATACAAATCGAATGGGAACCATAACACTACCTTGAGCATCCTGGAACGGTTTGGCATCTGGAAATTTCATCTTAATCGTGTTCAAGAGTACTTCGACTTGTTTGGGTGCACCTGCCGCTGCTGCTGACTCTGTTCCCGATCCAATCATACCCACCATGGATACACCTGCTAGTACAGTCAATAACAATTTCTTCATGTTAATCATCACTCTTCTTCCTATACTTTTATGTACTTTCGTTTGGCTTCAATTCCCATTTCGTTAGTTCCATAGATTCAAGAAAACATTCAAAATTGGAAATAGTAAGAATATTTTTTGTGAATTAAATATGAACATTTCAAATTACACTTCTTCAAAACCAAAAACCGTATTGCCAATAACCTGCTAAAGCCGACTTTAAGCCAATATTACATGCCAAAATTATTGCATTCCTTAATAGAGGGCTTCTTCTCGCATCTCAAAACAGAAAGTCTTTATGGTTAAGAATCATGAACAAGCCAGAGCGGAGAATTACAACTACGTCCCATTTTTACTACCAACACCTAGAACAACGCAAACTAAACAAACTGCCACCAGTATAGTTCCATGGCCAGATTCTTGTAGAATGCAGTCACAAGAACAACCGAGTGCTTTAAAGAGAGCTCCCATGAGCAATGCCGCAGTTTAACTCATTTTAGTAAGCCCTAAAGACGCCCATCCTGGCGAAACGTTCGAAGATTGGGAAATGGATACTGTTGTCTCGGGAGCGTGGAAAAAGACGGCCTACTCACCCAAGCAAATTGAACGAAAAACACGTCTGTATTCCACTATCAATGTGCCTGACTGCACAGCAAGCCCATCTCAGCATCCTACATAAGCCTTCCAGGCGGCTACTGTTAACTGATAAAAGGAGTTCCACTTCTTAGCCCCGCCTAGAAGAAAGACATAGAGCTCTCGTCTACTTGCTGATCTTTACTCATCCTGGCAGCAGGGCTCCAACGAGAATATCAATGGTCTCTTGTGAGAGTTCTTTCCCAAAAGGTCTTACCATCTCATTAACCACAAATCATGGAAATGTTTGGGACTGGAAGACCACTCACGAATTCTGACCATTATCAAGTGCATCTAAGGTTTCATCGCTTATATCAAGGGGTTCCCTTTCAACTCGGTTTGTAAGCGAAAGAAGATCAGTAGCACCGGCTACATTTAAATAACCTCCTCTTATAAAGAAATGTCCTCCTCTCTCATAAAGCTTTATTGCTGGCTCTAACAAATCTTTATTATCAATAGCGATTTGATTTCCTTCATCCATGAGCGCATTTAATTCTAAATAACTTTTGGCGATTTCTCTAACATAACTGTTGTCGATCTCCTTTAATATTTGCAAATCATCAACATTCACCTGTGGTTTAGTTATAGAATTCGAAATAACAATAAAAGGATACCTACAAGGTCCAGGGTAGTATTCGAGAAATAATGATGCTCTTCTTAAGTATTCTTTACTCAGATGAACATGTGACCTTGCTTGCTTGTTCCCAATAATACTCCAATCTATTGCAGAAATACGCTTAATTGCCTGATTGAGATTCCACATAAATTATTCGCCCTTTCTTCTCTATTTTATTGCTCAAGAACTTTTTTCGCATAATATTCATATCCTCCAGGAAGTTCAAATGAAGGTTGGTTAGAAGCTGAATCATGTGCACCAGGAGGATCTGAACCAAAATCATCACTATCTTTTTGATACGAACCAGGATTTTTATATGGATAGCCTTGTTTCATTTTTTCACTTTCAGTTAATTCATGTTTAGCTAACTCTTGAAACCACTTTTTTTGTTTTGGATCCAGCTCACCTTTTTGCGCTACTTTCCATATAAATCCAACCTCCAAATCAGGAGTAAAGTGACCAACTCGATAACTTTGATCATCTAAAGGAATTTTATGTTTATCAAAAAACATGTGTTATTTCATGGCCTTAATTTCTTCCACTGTCATACCAGTATTTTTTGCAACCTGTTCAATATCACTCATACCAACACTTCTAATATCAACATAATCCTTCTTTTCATACTTCCCGTGACCATCCCAATCCCGGCTACAATCTGACTCCACTTCAAGGAGGAGATCATCATCTTGGCGTAATCGTCTGTGACAGGCTCTCCTGTAAAGGGATTTACTCCTAACTCGAATGCTTCAATTTGTAACTGAATTAGATCCCGTCTAGCATTACCTCCATCAACAAATATATAAATGAAAAAAACAGTCTAATTATTTGGCATATTAACCATAATTAACCTGTTTAATGTGACTGAATAGCGTATTACATGATACTTAATTTTTTTACAAAAGATTCTTTGAACCACTCGTAGTTATCATGAATACGTTCCTTTTCGGCGTCACTTAGTTCAAAGTATCTTTCTAAGATTGCATTGAGAAACTCAGATGAGAGTGACTCTCCGAATGGCTGCAAGCTATCGGTTGATAAATTATCCATTATAGCTCCTATCAATGCTGTAGATGAATTTGTTAATTTCTGCGAAATAATCTCTTTTGCTTTTTCTTGGTCAACTTCATAAAGCAAATTAAATGCAACAGCTTGAAGAAATTCATCTCCCAAGTCTTCTTTGAGTATTTTAAGGCAATGAGGTACGGCTACTTCCTTATCTCTTATAGAGAGTTCTGTTAAAGCAGTAGTTACTTCATCTAAATCAACTAAATCGGTTATAATTGCAATAATTTCTGCATTATTCATATTTTCAATATTTTTTCCTTCAATATCCAGTCTATCCAACGCACTTTCTAAATCCTTATTGTCCATATTTCACCTCATCCTGTTAATCTTTGATTGGGATTAACTTAATAGTTGATAAATAAGGTTTGCCGTCAACTATACTCCATGTTGTTAGAACTTTAACTCGTCCCTTCGAACCTTTTAATGTACTTGGGAAATCCAATCTATTTTCGGGTGTAATGTTTTTTCCTACATCTAAAAGGTGTTTAGCAATAGATTGATTATTCTCTGGTGTATCATTTAGCCCAATTGACTCAAGTTTTTTTCTCATGTCATCTGAACGCTCATAATTATGCTTCATTAAGTCGAGACGTTTAATACGTTCTGCATTTTGAGGGTCTGCATCAAATATCTTTCTTTGTGTCTGCCTCATCTGTTTTAATTCCCTAAGTTCTTTATTCACTTCTTGAATATTAACGTTTACTCTACCTCTTATATATTTTTCAACTTTATCAATCGGTATAATTGTATTTCCATCTGTATAAACCTTGATTGCTTTACCACTTGATGGGGCAACAACCTCTTTTGCTGTAAGCCCGCCCTGTCCCTTAGCAGCCTGGCTCGCCTTCGCATCCCGAATCGTCTGCTTCACCTTGCCCAGTGCTGCACTGGTTCCGCGGCCCTTATAGGGACCCTTGCCACTTTTCATACTTCCCGTGACCATCCCAATCCCGGCTACAATCTGACTCCATTTCAAGGAGGAGATCATCATCTTGGCGTAATCGTCTGTGACAGGCTCTCCTGTAAAAGGATTTACTCCTAACTCGAATGCTTCAATCTGTAACTGAGTCAGATCCTGTTCCAGAGCAGGATTGGCCCCTGGCGGTTGCACCATCTTAGTCACATCGATCTTCCCATGATCTCGTTCGTACGCTTGCAGGGCTGCCTGATCGGTTACGCCCTTTTCATTGACAGGTAACCAAATATGGAACTGGGGATCGTACTTCATCTGATACCCCTTGTCATCATTGCTCTGCGTTGCTTTCAGCCCAATCGACTTTGTCGCTACGTTTCCTGCTACGGCTGCTCCGCTGACTTCATCCGCCTGCTGAAAACGTACGCCAATCTCTCGAAGCTCCTTCGCAATGTGGGCCAAGCTTTCTAACGTTTCGATCATCCTAGGCTGGTTCTCTTCGAATCGTTCTAGAAACCACTCTCGTACCATCCCCGACCACATCGATTCCATCCAACGAATCAAGCGAACGAGTTCCTCGCGCGTATCTTCCATTTGCTCGCGAGTCTCCTCGACCTCTCGTGCCGCTCCAAACAATCGCTCCGGGGTCACTTGTATTCTACTCATCACGTTCTCCATCTGTCCATACCTCGTAATACACCATCCCCACAAAGTAATATAGATTGGGATTATCTTCATCTTGCAACAATCTGTTAGAGCTGATAGAGTATACTCCTGATTCAGCCTGAACGGGGCGAAACGTAAATAATAGCGTTACAGAAAGCAGAATTAATACTGAGCTGAGTAAAGTGCTGATCAATCGTTTCATATTCATTGATTAGCACTCACTTGAATGGATTGACTATTGCCACAGCATAATCAACAAGATCGCCGTCTTCAAGTAGAATATAATCAGATTGTTTTACTTTGAAATTCATCCAGTCAGTATAGTTGGAAATGTATTCTCCATTTTGAAATTTGTCTGATTCACTAATAACGGGATAATAATTCATTCCTGTTTTATCACCGTTATTAACAAAAGATACATCAATAACGCTACGCCCTTTTACATGATTATTTTTCATTAAAAATGCAATTGGGTTTCCTCTATGACTACTCCGAATTTGGACTAAATCTCTCCCTGTTGCTTTTCTCTTAACCATATCAATACTGTAAACTATTTGGCTGTTCCCCAACTGTAGCGGGAGATCGCTCTCCTTGATGATCTTTATTCCAGAAAATCTCTTGCCCTCTATATTTTTAAAGTATACGTCACTTTTAGTATAAGCCTTAAAATCACTCAGCTTCGTCAGCTTAAATTTCTTATCATCTGTACTCCTAAAATCCTTGTTTCCAATCCACACCCAACGACCAATCTTATCCCATTCTACTTTCTCGCCGAGACCCTCACTAACCAAGCGCAGTGGAACAAACGTCCGATTTTGCTTCAATATAATTTGCGTGCCATAGTCTTTCTTTTGTCCATCGACTAGTGCTGAGGTTTGTCCAATCGTCATATCTACTTTGTGATCTTTACTGTACACTCCAACTTT
>NZ_QJSW01000045.1 GCF_003217495.1 Paenibacillus barcinonensis
ATAATCTTCATAATCCGCTTCTTCGTAAAATCATCCATGAATTAGTCTCGCCTGCCTTATTCTCTTTTGCCTTGATTATATCACGATGATTTCTCATAACGTTCCTGCATTCACGACCCGACGCATGTCGGGTGTTCGGCGTATGCCGAACCCAGGACGTATGTCCGCAGCGTGAATGTTATGTTATAAGATGGTCAGGCCTTCTTCGAAATACTAGTCGATCTTTCTGTTACGCATATTTAATTGTGTCTGCTTGGGTATCATATATTATTGTTCTTGTATCATTCTTTAATATAAATTTTTCTTGACCGTTTTGATCGATACAGTAGGCGATTGGAATGGATATTTCACTATTTTTAAAAGCTCCATTCGCATGACTGGTTCCAATCACCATCGATTTACTTTGCACAGCTATCTTCTTTGCTTCTTTGATCCATTCCTCAAACTGTTCTTCACTGAACATTCCTACTCCTATTGGGTGAACAATCAGGTCTAGTTCTTTCCCTTGAACTTTTCCCTGTCCTTGAAGAACCAATTCATCACAAAGTATAAAACCAATATGAACCTCTTCAACTTCAACAATTGGAGACGAATCATATTTAGCCCGATCTAGCTTAATCTCACCTGAACGACTTATTATGATTGCTCTATCTTTAGGTTTCTTATGACCTGAAATAATTGTTACCTTGTAGGCTTGTGCCAATAGACAAGCTTCTTCCACGTTTTGGTTTAAGTAACCTTCTGGATAGATAACAAGATCAATTAGATCTTGATTATTCCTTATGTCTGTCTCAAGTTGCTTTAAGCCTGATTCTAATTGGGGTTGACCAATTAATATTTGCATGGTCTGTCTCCTGTCATTTCTATGTGTTTTGTCTGACTTTCTTATAACGTTCCTGTATTCACGACCCGACGTATGTCGGGTATCCGGCGAATGCCGGATCAAGGACGAATGTCCGCAGCGTGAATATTATGTTATCAGATGTCTACATCTTCATTGAATTAACTTTCATTCTTTGAATGTTACTAATCCTGTTTAAATTCGTTCCAATAGTCTTGAGTCATTTTTTTGAGTTCGTTCAGTTCTAAATCCTTATGCTCTTGATCAAAGATTTGAATATCTTCTGCTTCAATCATCAAAAAACCATAATTATTATTTTCTTCATTCCCACAAAAAATGCTTATTCTCTCTTCTTTCAACTCTGTATGCAAGATTTCTAATTCCATTTCCTTAATCTTACTCACATCGTCTACAACACGATCTGACTCGCTATCTTTAAAGAAAATTCCATTGGGTTTTCTCAATTGAATATGAAATAAATCAAATACTACTTTGACTCGTTCAGCTAAGTACTGGATTTCAATCGTAATTAAATAATCTCCATCATCTTCAATGATTTCAAATAGGGTTCCATCATGGAAAATGTTAAATAGCACTTTCTGATCTTCTAGATTCAATGTCTTTATTCTCCCTTATGAGATGGATGACATTTCTTTGTGTAGATTTCTGATAACATCTAATTTATGTACTTCGTAAATACCACACGTCCGTAGTAATTTTTGAACTACGTATATGATAACCTATGGGGTGGTATTTGCGAAGAAAAATTTGGTGAAAAAGGGAGATGTTTGAGATATTCAATCTCCCATATCCATACGATCCAGCGGGCTTTGAATACGCTGAATATTTTTCGTGCTGACATGCGTATATCGTTGCGTTGTTTGTGCACTCGTATGACCAAGAAGCTCTTGAATATAGCGCAGGTCTGTTCCGTTTTCGAGCAAATGCGTGGCGAAAGAATGCCGCAAAGCATGGATGCTACATTTTTTTACAATACCAGCCTTTAGTCTAGCCTCTTCAAAAACCTTTTGTACGCTGCGCTCCGTAAGATGTCGATCCGAGGTTTTTCCCGGAAATAGCCAGCGATCAGGTCGATACGCTGCAATGTATTTCTGCACCATGTTCCAAGCAAGATTAGAAAGAAGCGTTCTCCGATCCTTCTGACCTTTTCCCTGCCTTACGATAATGCTCTGACGCTCAATATCCAGATCGCTATAGCGTAGACGAACGACTTCACCTACACGAAGTCCTGCGGAATAGGTTAGATAAAGAATCGTCTTATGCTTGAGATTAGTCACAGCTTTAAGCAATTGGGTAACTTCTTTTTCAGACAAAACATTGGGCAACTTGGTCTGTTTTTTAGGACGTATATATTGAAACTCGGCAGGATGATGAAGAACATGTTTACAATAGAATCGGATTGCACTAATTGTCTGATTCACACTTGAATGGGAAATTCCTCGCTCAAGCAAACTCAAACAATATGTCTGAACATGAGATTCACTGATTTCTGTTTTAACTTGAGGAAGACTGGCCACAAATCGTTCAATCTGATTACAGTATGCTTTCATCGTTTTGCGACTATATCCTCTCAACCTCAGAGCTTGCTGCAACTCATCTCTTTTCCATTGTGTTTGCTCTCCACTTAACTTCCAGCTTCTCAACAAGTCGCTCTCTACCCACAACTCCGGGGAAATCTCTACATCTAGCGCATCAAAATGCTTTGTAAACTCCTCAAGAGATGCGTTTGAGTAGGGGATGATCCAGCGTTTTGTATCAGACTCCCACCTTCTTCCTGTTACCTGACGAATATGCTGAATATGCACCGTATTATATGGAATTTGCACATATAATGTATCAGTAGAACCTTTGGTTAGTATGATGGCAGCTTCTGTTCGATTGTTCATACAACATTCTCCTTCAGCTCAATTGGATATATGAATTCTATTGGATTTGGAAAATAAAAAAGAAGATCATCTTCTTCCCCTAAGGGAATCCAATGATCTTCCGATGCTTTCGGAAATATGCGCTGCACCTACATGGCAGCGGCTTCTTCTCCCAGCGGCAGCGTGTAATACTGCGCTTGCTGGTCTTCATGCTGCTGGTATACGACAACCAGCAGCGTTTGGCCTTTCGCGGCAAGCGGGCTGGCGCCAGCTAGCACACGCTCAAGCCGGAACGGAAGCACGTCCAGTACGGCGTGCTTCTGCAGTTCCTTTTCGCCGAGTCCCAGATCGGCGAAAGCACGGGCACCCATGACCGTCTGTGCGGTCATGGCCGAGGTCATCGGCAACGCACGCGAAGCGTTGCCGTGCCCCATGTCCGCCGCTCCATCCGCGGCGGACGGAGCCGCGTCGCGCGCTGCAAGCGACGCTGCATCCCCGGCATGGCTGCCGATTACACCCGCCGCATTCGCGGCAGTGTGCTCTCCGGCAGCCGCCGAAGTTCCCGCAGCGGCCGCTGCACTTGCGCCGCTGCTTTCCATCCATGCCGAGCCAGAGGCACCGGCAACACGCGGCAATCGAACGTCCTCTGGACGTTCAGCCAACATTTTCATATAACCCGCCCATTGATCCTTCTGAAGCACATCGTCCCACCAGATCTTACGCGGCTTGTACTTGTGACCGAGGAAATAATCCAGCTTCATCAGACCAAGCACAATATCCATGTGTGGTGTGTTCCGTGACTCCAGGAAGCTGTACAGACGAGTAAACAAATCCTCCAGCTGATGTCCGATCTTCTGCCAGCCCTGACCCTCCCAGTAATCGCCAAACGCCTGGAAGAAATCAAACGGCGAATCAAACTCCTGCTCCATCAAATACTTCAGCGTATGATCCATCCGGTGTGCGTTCCAGTATTTCTCCAGCACATCCTCCAGACGTTTGAGGCGCACGATGTCGCTGAACGGCAACACGTCACTGCCCAAAATTTCATACGGCGCGTGATCCATGTACGTATAATTGTACTTCTCTGCATCCAGACGCAGGCCCGTACCGCGCAGCATTTTGAGGAACCCGAGCTGTAGCTCTTCTGGCCCCAAAGCAAATACATCGTTAAACGTCTTGCGGAACGTATTATAATCTTCCTCTGGCAACCCCGCGATCAGATCCAAATGCTGGTCGATCTTGCCGCTGGCTTTGACCTTGTTCACTGTGCGGCTGAGCTTGGCAAAATTCTGACGACGCTTCACCAGTTCATTGGTCGGATCATTCGTGGACTGTACCCCGATTTCAAAACGGAACGTGCCCGGAGGCGCATTCTCTGCCAGATAATCCAGCACCTCAGGACGCATGATATCAGCCGTAATCTCAAACTGAAACACCGTGCCCTGATGGTTTTCGATCAAAAACTTAAACATCTCCATCGCATAATCCCGTTTAATGTTAAACGTACGATCCACAAACTTGATCAGCTTCGCACCCTTCTCGATCAGGTACAGAATGTCCGACTTCGTTCGCTCGATATCGTAATACCGCACACCGACCTCGATACTGGAAAGACAGAACTGACAACTAAACGGACAACCCCGGCTGGTCTCAAAATAAACAACCCGCTTCCCGAGATCAGGAATATCCTCTTCAAAGCGATGTGGCGACGGCAGATCATTCAGATCGGCCTTCGGGCGGCCTGGCATGAGAATAACTTCTTCCCCTTTGCGATACGCCAGTCCATAGACAAAATGGAACTTCTTACTGCCCTCCAGCTCCGTAAGTAGCTGATGCAGTGTCTCTTCCCCTTCACCCATAACGATGAAATCCACATTGGGAATTCGGTTCATCCAGTATTCAGTGTCATAGGACACCTCAGGCCCGCCCAGCAAAATTTTCACGTCAGGCATAACCTTTTTCAAATTATCAATCACCTTGATTGTCTCTTCAATGTTCCAGATGTAACATGAGAACCCAATCACATCCGCCCCGCGCTGGTATAGATCGGACACAATATTCATGACTGGGTCCTTGATCGTATACTCCGCCAGCTCAATATCAAAATCCTTCTCACTGTACGCCTTCAAGCAACGCAGCGCGAGCGAGGTATGGATATACTTTGCATTCAAAGTCGATAAAATTACCTTCATGGTTCACAACCTTTGCCTGGACACCCAGACCATATATTTTTTGGGGAAAAGTAAAGCTCCACAGCCATCCCGCCCCGGATGCTGTTCAGACAAAACTCTAATGCAAGTCTGAGCCTTATCTTTGACCACACTTGCACAAAACCAAAACCACACCAAGCATCCGCGCGAGTACACGCGCAGGACCTATTAACAAGCTCTATTAACCAGTCCGTGCTAACCGTCCGCGTCTCATAAACCAATCCTCAATTGTCTTCCAAAGAGTGGACACCTCTTTGAAAAACACATACTCTTCGCCTGACTAAAAACAAGCTCTATTAACCAGTCCCTATGCTATAACCGTCCGCGTCTCATAAACCAATCCTCAATTTGTCTTCCAAAGAGTGGACACCTCTTTTAAAAAACACACACTCTTCGCCCGACTAAAAACAAGCTCTATTAACTAGTCCCTATGCTATAACCGTCCATGTCTCATAAACAAATCCTCAATTTGTCTTCCAAAGAGTGGACACCTCTTTTAAAAACACATATACTCTCCGTCCGGATATAAACACAATATATAGACCCGACCACATCAGAATTACTATATATTGCGCCAGTGCTCATTAGCAACGTTTAACCTCCATGTCCACCCTTTAGAAGACATTCTTGCCCATTTTGTCTACTCTGCAAGTACACATCTCATGAGATACATGTATTACTTTTTGAGTCCGTCCCTAATCTGAGCTATATAAATTGAACTAAAGAATGTAAATAATCCATTCTGATATGCTCATCCATTCAGGCTCATTAGGAAATATCCCCCATCGCCTGTGGCTAATGTACGCCACCCTCTACTTTGAGCGCTAACGATCAGGAGAAGCCTTATTTCGGCATATTCGGGCTTTGAAAAATTCTAACGATCCCCAGAGACGCTATTCTGCTGAAATCAGCTTGATCAGGCTCATTTTTCAGGCTTTTGAATGAAATAAGCTTCCTGGAGATCGTTGCTATGAACGTTTTAGTCAAGCCCAACACAAAAATGATGCAATTTAGCCCGAAGCCCTAAGCGCGGGGGTCCATATGCGAGCGACG
>NZ_QJSW01000046.1 GCF_003217495.1 Paenibacillus barcinonensis
AGCAGGCGCAAGACATGAGTCGAACGTTTGAACGGATCCAACGTAACTTTTTCGAATATACGGAAAGCAGTCATAGCAAGCGTCTAGTGCCGATCGTATGGGACCTGCAGATGAGCATTAAGCAGCTGGATGAATGGCATGTGGAGCATACCTCGGATCTCGTGGATTACATTCAGAATAAAGCCGATCTGTTTGTGAAGGCGGATGGGGGATAGAAGTAGAAATTCAGGGGATTAGTCTGCTGAAGGTGATTCGACTAAGGCTAAATGAATTGCGTACGAACTTTACATAAGAAGCAGGTACCAGGTTTTAGGAAAAGTATAGAAAGCTAAAGAAAGGAAACATAAGAATGAGCAACAACATAACGATAGATTTGGATCAATTATTGCAAGCCGAACGTGAGTTGGATCTTATCCTTAGTGAACTGAAGGAGAATGAACGTGAAGCTCGAAAGCTGTACGAAAAGTTAAATGCTTGGAAGGGGCAGTCAGCAACAAAATTACGGATTAAAGTAGAGGTATTCTTCTATCAGCTAGACACACGTACGCAGCAGCTTCTGAAACAGAAGCAGGAAATGTTAGAGGCAATCCAGAGAATAAAAGATGCAGATGGTAGTTATTAAGTAACCTAAAAGTAATGAATTCCAATGGTTGAATTTGAAATGAAAATGCCAGATATAAACTGCCGTTTGTCTGTCTGATGTTGAGCATTAGAAAGAGTTAGAAGAGTTTTTTTAAAAAATTTTAATAGAAATGAGGATCAAGATGATGAAAAAGAAACTAATTGTGGTGAGTACACTGATATCTATGTTAGCAGCTAGCATTCCGGTTTATGCAGAGCCATCTATAACCTTTGGTTCGGGTAGTGAAGCCAACCAGAAAACGTTAAATTCAGAAGGTAATACAGAAAGAGAAAGTTTATTATCATTCAAGGATATCCAAGGTCACTGGGCAGAATCAAGCATAAGGTCGGCAATTAATAAGGGGGTTGTCAGTGGTTATCCCAACGGGATGTTTTATCCGGAAAATAAGGTAACGCGTGCGGAATTTTTAAAGATCGTCATTGGATCGCTAGGCTACGAGACTGAATCTACGGCTTCTGGTGCTCCATGGTATAAAGCGTATGTTGCTGCTGCCAAATTGAATCAGTTGTATGTGGAATCAGATTTTCCTTCTTCCGATTGGTCTCAACCGATGACGCGTATGGAGATGGTTCACGTTGCAGCGAGAGCAATCGAGCAAGTGGGAACGGATGATTACGATTTTCTATATCTTGCTGTCAAACATGGATTAATCTCAGGTACGGGAAATGGAAATCTTGATCCGGGAGGTACAACGACCCGTGCTCAGGCGTTAACCGTTGTAGACCGCATTCTAAAAGTGCGGGGTGGGCAGACGCTACAGGTGGACACCGTGGCTCTAAAGAATGCTGAAAAAGCAAAAAATGCTGAGCGAGATCCATGGGGACGGGTCATCCGAACGACCAATTTACCTAAAAACGCGAAGGATTTCCCATATATTTTGGAAGAGTATCCGAATGAAATGTATGAGATGAAGCCTGATATTATTGTAGATACGACTTCTGCGCAGCTTGCCAAGAAGGACAGTAAATTTAACAATAAGGCTCTAATGGATCAGTGGAAACAAACAACGGAAAATTATTATAACTTATTGCTTAACGTAGACTACAGAACGATTGATGAAGAATGGGCCAATGAATTGTTTTCTTATCACAATCAAGGGTTCAGGGTGGTACTTGCCGATATGAGACGGTATGTGAAATGGGTAAAGGAGAATAAAATCATTATGACAGGTTCTTTGATAGCGGAGCCTTCTATGTTGACAGATGCGGATAGACTAGCGGGATATTATATTCGAACTAAATTTAGCTTTGAAATTAAGTCCTATACAAAATACAAAAACATTATGTTTGATGAATTATTCGAAAATGTTGGCACATTAAAAAAAGGAAAAAAATATGAGGGATACGCAGATATTCCGCTATCTACGAACTCGAATACATATGATTTGAAGGTTAGTGGAACGGCTACTCTGTTTAGTAGAACTTCTATTTTGCGGGAAGTGAAATGAATAAGCTACTTAAGAAAATTGTCATATGTTTTTTGATGCTTTCCTTAACGATGGAATTATTTATTTTTTTCGGTGGGATACCTCTCACATTTGCCGCGGACAATATTGATTTTGACCCGAATGGTTCAATCAAATTTAGTACAACCTCCACAGCAGCAACTACATCCATTCGGTATAAAACGGTGGGCTTTACAATCGCTCGCAACGCAAGATGCACGTTAACCAATTGTGCCCCCCAGCAAGGGGGGGCGTTTGGTGTAGTGAGGGTAACTCAATATGATGAAGTAGAAATTGGGGGTGGGAAAGTTACAACATATTTCCAAGTTCCGGTAGATAAAGTGAATGATGCTTTGGAAGCTGCTGGACTGGAGAAGATAACTAACGGTGGACAGATCTGGTTTAGCTCTATATTTCATGTTATTAATGGATCCAGACCTGACACAGATTTTGTGACTCTTCAGAGTATAAAGAATGCTGAAAGTTGGGCAGACCCGAGTAAGTTCAGACAATACTATGATATTCCCGTCACTGTCCATGCATATTTTCCGGTTACCAAGATATATAGGACTAGTGAAGGGGCAGAGATGTATTCTGCGAAAGTAGAGAGCAGTCTAGATGATTACGATAAGAATTGGCCGGTGGGTAAGCCAGTAGATACGGTCAGGTTAGATAAAACTTATTCGTTTCAAGGTGAGAATTATAAATTAGTGAAATCGTATGTTCAGTCTAAACGGAAGTTAAATGAACAAAATTTTGTGCAAACGGGTGATCCAGAGAGAAATTTAAAGTTATCAGAAAGAAATTTCACGAATTATCTTGGAGGTACTAATGTAGTAGGGGTATATCGAAAAATAACAACAAATCCCGTTGATCCAGAGCCTGATGGAAAAGCAGCCTGCAGACCTACCATTAATCCACCGAATGAAGTGGCTTCCCCGCAGACGGCATTTATGGATCCAGGGGCTCAAGGACATATTCTAGCAGATGACCCTACAAACGGCATCCATTTTGATGCCACGC
Source organism: Paenibacillus barcinonensis (assembly GCF_003217495.1). Taxonomy (GTDB): domain Bacteria; phylum Bacillota; class Bacilli; order Paenibacillales; family Paenibacillaceae; genus Paenibacillus; species Paenibacillus barcinonensis. The sequence continues at coordinate 3,111 of NZ_QJSW01000046.1, forward strand.
GAGGCATTCCAACGTCGGAGCAACTGTATGCCAACACGTGGGCGATGAATTATCTGTTCCAACATACGTTCGGTAAACAGCAAGGCACCATTACGTATAACTGTGAAGCAGACCTGACATATGTTCAAACCTGGAAGGTAAAACAGCCTAACCTGCCTGGACCGAATGGAACATCTATACCGCAACCCGATAAAGAGGAATCGGATACAGTTGATGTTCATTACACGTTCAGCTTTGAGCGAAACTATAGCTATTGGAACATCAACAACGTGGAGCTGTATTTCATTGATCAGGCAGAGATGGAGAATTACGCCCTGCCAGACGGCGAGCGTATTACGCTGTATCCACAGGGGTACACGCCACCCGAGCTGGAGATGGAGCACGACGAAGATGTGGAGATTCATGTGATGCCGAAGGAGACCGGGGAGATCAGCTATGTGCCTCCGGTACTGGCTAGTTCAGGCTATACTCCGTTACCTATTCCGAATGATGAGGGATTGTTAAAAGGGATGGCTGAAGGGCAAACGGGACCGCCTGATGTGAAAAATGATGCACTAGACTTTACGTGGGAAGGTTCCTCCACAAAGGTCATGGACGGCAGTACCGTGGTCGAAAACGGACCCGATCCGACACAAATTCCGGCACCAACCAAGATCGGTTCGTTTAAAAGTACCGGAGAACAGGTACTATATGCCGATCAGCTGTTGATTCCACAGACGCGTTTGAACAAAGCGAATACGGAGTCCAGCGGAGAAATCCAGTATGCCCTTCATCCGACGACACTAGGAGGCAGCGGAGACAAGACGTTCCCCGTCAGTCCCATTAATACCGTCACGGTGCATACCCCGGTGGTAAACTACTCGCTCGTGTCGGATGACCAGCCGCATAACCAGAAGACCGTTCCGAACATGAATCGATCTGCACTCATTTTGGAGCGACCGTTTACCGTTCGTATCCCGACGAGCGGCCAGCATCTGGATGCAGGCTCGTATCCGGGATACGGAAATCGGGACTATGCGAAGTATTATCGGATCAAACAGGTACGCTTCCCGTTTGATGTATATAGTGCGGACCGGACACAGTTCTATCCAAGCAATACGTGGATTGATATTGAAGTTCCCGTCTTGGACACGACCTTCTATCTCCCGGTGTGGGTGGATGAGGGAGATTACCAGGTCGAGTTTCGTAACATTGCGGAAAATGCACCGTCTGACTACCCTATGCAGCCAGAGATTGAAGCACAGCCAGATGCGAATACCGATTTGTACTACCACGTTGCATCGGACGAAGTATCCGTCGAGGTCATTGGCCGATTGTACGATTTTGAAATCACGGATATCGCCGACTATAACTGGGAACTCGTTTTTCGTCGCTTCAAGGACAGCATCGCTCCAACGTGGATCAGCTACTGGACAGGCACGAAGGATATTGATGGGGATAAAAGAGGCAATTTCCCGCAGTTCACCGTGCCGATCCGTCCGGGAAG
>NZ_QJSW01000047.1:0-2708 GCF_003217495.1 Paenibacillus barcinonensis
CACTTCCATTTTACCAAGGAACGGTTTCTTTTTGTTGCACAATTTTGGAGAATGGGGCTATCCCAATTCATTTTTATGACTTATGGGACAGCCCCCTCTGTTCTTGTTTTCCAAATAATCTACTGTTCGGTTATCTCTATTCCTAATTTCCTCGATCGGCACGCTCCATGCGATATGTATATTTAACAAGTTCAATCTGCTGCTGTTTGAAGTCCTCAATCCAATCACCCAATATGTTTTGAAAACGATCCATCTTTCTTCGTAATTCTTCAGATGATTTTCCCTTCCAATCTCCAATGCTCTCATCAATGGAACGCACATGTCGTTTGTTTGCCTCAAGCATGTCCATTAAGAGGTTAATTTCTTTCTCTGCATTCATTAGATCAACTAACTCGACAACTATACTTCGTGACATAAGGTCTATCGCTCCTTCTAAACTTCATCGGCTTGCCTGAAATCTTCGGCTTTCTGATTAATATATTTGGCAATGCTTTGTACTTCTTCTTCGTACCAACGGCTGAACTTGTGTAAGTCACTTGTCAAACGATCAACAATAGGCTCAAGAGAACGGCTGTCACTTGATTCAATCAGTCTAAGAATGGCATTGGTTGCTGTAGGCAGACTGGCTTGGAATTCGTCGACATGCTGCTGCATCTTCTGCCCAGCCCGTTGAAGGTTCTCAAGCGAGAGCTGAATGGTAACCCCTGCACCAGCAGCGAGTGTCTGTCCAAGAGGTCCCAGATATGCACCGTACTTTTCAATGAGTTGATTCACCGTATCCTTCATCTTTTCATTGGCGAGTAATGAATTTAAATATTCGGTGTATCTTGGATTCCCACCAATTAACGCACCATCTGTAGTATAGAGTGTATTGGTGATAAAACCATTTTCGTCAAATTTGAAATTTTCCAAGCCGTGCGCCTTTTCTCCGCCAAATGAGTTGAATACCTTTTCAAGAAAGCCTGTTTTCCCTTCTCCCATAGGTATAGTTATTGAAGTGAAAGTGACGTTTTTCCAAAAAGGGGTTGACACATTAAATGAAGAGTTACTGGTATAGAGTATAAGTGGAAGTGTAATGTCCAAATATTTCTTATTTGCTTCTTCATATGTACGATCAATCATAATTGTATTCGCTGCATGCCGTGTTGGGGAATTCGAGGAACCCGATCCCACGAGATCGCCTGGGCTAACGTAAGCCGTATTTTTCTTGTCGTATTCTCCTGCGTCAATCTTCTTTAGAATTTCATCTGAGACAACGGCTCGAATGCTGGCAGGGTTGTATGTAGTGGATGACAGATTATTATGTACAGCTGTATATTGAGCGAGTGCGCCACCCAAGGAGTGACCGGTTGTAGTTATCTCCGCATTAGGATAAACCTCTTTAACTTCATGATAAAGCTTTTCGGCTAGATAAAACTGATTGTTCTCATAACGCTCTTTTGTTGAAAGATCCTTTACGGATGGATTTGATAAAATGTCAGGATTCTTCTCAATTGTACTCCTAAGGGTTTTGTAACGCCCTCCAACAACATCAATGCCATCAGTTGCAATATCCGGCACTTTACCCCACGACATATCAGGTTCAGTTCCTCTGTACCCGATAACCACTTGATTATCCTTTTTATTGTAATAAACGACTGCATCAAATCCAGAGCCATTAGTGTCATTAAGTGTAGAATTAGGTAAACTAGCACGTATCCAATTTTCTCTGAACTTTATGTCTTTGGGACTAATGTCCCTATTATAGGAGTCTTGGGACATCGCATGTAGAAGTTCATCATTTAAGAAATTCACTGTATTTACCTTCCTATCTAAGTTATTATTAAAATCATACATATTATCCCAAACGTAATCAAGGAGGAAGATTCCAGTTAAGAAAAAATTCAAAATCTCAGTGATTATTTTGTCTGTAGTTGTCCTTTTCTTCAGTTTTGTAATGATCAAGGATCACCTTAACGATAAGAGAATTGTAGAAAGAGCTACGGTTATAGGTGAAAAATACTTTATGGATAATTACGGTGTGTCTGTTAAGTTTATTGATTCTCAGGTCATGGCTGCGTATGTCACTACTAGAGTTGTATTATACGGATACATTGTGGGTAAGGAGGAAGACCAGGTTTATATTAGTATTGATTATCGTAATTATGAAGTTAAAGACACAGGTGTTCCTGTCGATCTTGAGAAAAAGAAATAATTTTTTACGCAAAGGATTTGTATAGAAAATGAGTCGTAAATGGAGGATCATATTAATCGTTTTTGCAGCTTTCACTTTATTAGTAGGTGGTTGTGCAGTTACATATCATGTGAAAAATAATAATATCGTTAAAAAAGCAACACCCATAGGATTAGAGTATTTTAAAAAAGAGTACAACGTTGACGTGGAGTTCACGGATTCTCAGGTTTTTGCTGGTTACGTATCTTCAAAGGTTGTCCTATACGGACATATTAAGGGTGATGGGAATGAGGCAATTAAAATAGCAATTAATTATAATACTTATGAGGTTAAATATGTAGGTGGACCGGAGTGGCTGATACATCCAGAGTAACTTCAAAGGGTAATATATCCATATAACAATGTAATAAGCCTATGGGACTACCTGTCGATCTTGAGAAAAAGAAATAATTTTTTACGCAAAGGATTTGTATAGAAAATGAGTCGTAAATGGAGGATCATATTAATCGTTTTTGCAGCTTTCACTTTATTAGTT
>NZ_QJSW01000047.1:2804-4210 GCF_003217495.1 Paenibacillus barcinonensis
AGAAAAAGAAATAATTTTTTACGCAAAGGATTTGTATAGAAAATGAGTCGTAAATGGAGGATCATATTAATCGTTTTTGCAGCTTTCACTTTATTAGTTGGTGGTTGCGCAGTTACATATCACGTGAAAAATAGTAATATCGTTAAAAAAGCAACGCCTATAGATTAGAATATTTTAAAAAAGAGTATAACGTTGACGTGGAGTTCACGGACTCTCAGGTTTTTGCTGGTTACGTATATCCGAGCGTTGTATTATACGGACATATACAAGGTGATGAGAATGAGGGAATTAAAATAGCGATTAATTATAATACTTATGAGGTTGAACATGTGGGTGGGCCAAAGTGGTTGATACACCAAGAGTAACTTCAGAAGGGAAATATAGCCACATAGTAATACTGCAATGGGATTAACTTTGGATCTTAATAAAAAGAAATGATTTCTTACGCAAAGGATTTGTTTAGAAGATGAGTCGTAGATGGAGGATCATATTAATCGTTTTTGCAGCTTTTACTTTATTGGTCAGTGGTTGTGCAATTACATATCACGTGAAAAATAATAATATCGTTAAAAAAGCAACCCCTATAGGGGTAGAGTATTTTAAAAAAGTATATGACGTAACTGTAGAATTTACAGATTCTCAGGTTATGGGTGAGTATGTCAGACCAGATGTAGTTCTGTATGGATACATTAATAATGATGTAAACGAAAGGATTTCCATAGCGATTAATTACAACACGTATGAAGTGCAGTATGTTGGCGGACCAGAGTGGCTGTTAGAGAAGGGAGAAAAAATACTTCTCCGAATTAATAGTGAGGTAAGACTATGCTTCGTCTGAGGAATATTACTGTGATACTTGTGATTTTGTAAGTCTTAGGAGGTTGCAGAGGAAGAATAACTGAGAGGCATTTCAAAGATCAAGACATTTTAGATAGAGCAGAAGCAATATCGATAGATTATTTGAAAAGTATGTATAAATTGGGTGTAACTATTACGAAAAAAGAGATGATGCCTAAGATGGCAATGAGTTGGGTGACTGTGTATGGTTACGTAAAAGGTCACAAAGAACAAACATTTAGTGTTTCTATTAATTATGAGACCAATCAAAAAGAGTCTTTTATGTATAGTCAACAATTAAAGAAAGTATTGCAAGCAGAAGGAAGGCTCCAATAATTAATATAGGCTTTTACATATGTAGAGAACGTAAATTCAAGGATTTCAAAATAACAAAAATCAATTCATCGGAGGATGGGACAAATGAAAAAAATCATGTTACCTATAATGAGTGCAGTGTTAGGCATGTCAGCATTGCTTTCTTCGCAGGCTTCGGCAGCCACAACTTTTAAAGACGTGCAGGCGAATCACTGGGCAAAATCGGCTATTGAATCGGCTGTATCCAAAGGATA
>NZ_QJSW01000048.1 GCF_003217495.1 Paenibacillus barcinonensis
TTCAAACAATCGCTCCGGGGTCACTTGTATTCTACTCATCACGTTCTCCATCTGTCCAGGTTTGGACTCTACTTCTTCTTTTGTGAAAACTAACGTGTCTTATACGCAATCTTTCCCTCACTTGATCCCTGATATCTAATTTAAGAACTTGTCCCGGTAGTATTCTTGATACGCTTGCTCACTCATCATACCCGGGTGTATCTCACCATAGCGATTGTACTTGTACGTTGCGGTATCACGCAGCTGCACCCCAGGCACCTGACGCATCCGGTCGTTCAGAATGACAAACCGTTTCACCTGATCCTCTGCGGAACCAATACGGATAAAGTTCCGCTGATTGGTTGAGTAGTACAGATCCACAGGCACACGCGTTTTTCCATCCTTGCTCACAAAATCAAAGGTCGGTGTAAGCCGAATGCCATCTCGCGGGCCAAACATATTGCCTTTGGTTTTAAAATCGAATTTAAAGTGGTATCCCGTCTTCACGGCTACATTCTTATACCCCTGAAGCGGATGGCTTCCCGGACGAATGGGCACGGTGAACTGTGAATAATTTCCCCGCTTGTCCCCGTCAATATCCTGCGTGCCGGTCCAGTAGCTAATCCACGTTGGAGCTATACTTCCCTTGTAACGGCGGAAGACCAGTTCCCAGTTGTAGTCAGCGATATCTGTGATTTCAAAATCGTACAGCCTGCCGATAAACTCAACCGAAACTTCGTCACTCGCCAGATGATACGTTAGATCGGTATTCGCATCTGGCTGCGCATTACTACGGGACATGCTTTCGAAATCGTCCGGGGCATTCTCGGCAATATTGCGGAACTGCACCTGGTAGCCCCCTTCGTCAACCCAAACCGGAAGATAGAAGGTCGTATCCAGGACATACACCGGAACATCAATCCACGTATTCCTCGGATAAAACTGCGTCCGGTCTTCGCTATACACGTCAAAGGGGAATCGCACCTGTTTAATCCGAAAATATTTGGCATAGTCCCGATTCCCGTACCCCGGATACGAGCCAACATCCAGATGCTGACCGCTGGTAGGCATGCGTACCGTGAATGGACGCTCCAGAATCAAGGCAGAGCGATTCATGTTGGGTACGGTTTTCTGGTTATGCGGCTGATCATCCGATACGAGAGAATAGTTGACGACCGGAGTGTGGACCGTTACGGTGTTGATTCCTGCAATGTCATACGCCAGTTCTTCCTCCTCAGCCTCAACACTACCATCCGCCAGCGTATAACGGATCTGTCCTGTGCTCGGTTGATCCTTCTTGTTCGTCTTCTCGGACGGAATGTAGTTATACGGGCTGTAGAGCACATATGGATCAATTTCCTCTGGTTCAGGAATTTGTCCAGGTTGTGGTCCTTCTTTGGCGTACGCTGCTTGTCCATGATCGTCTGGCCCTTGAACACCAACGAATCATTTTCAACCTGCACATCGGGAATGGCTGCTTCGGCTACATCCTGAAAATCTAATGGATCCGGGTCCGGCCTGCTGTCCTCACCGTCCTTGGATTGAGGCGGCCCTTGCACCTTCTCAGGCAGTGGCGCCGGGTAGAAATCTCCCGTCGTTTCCGCGGTAAAATCAGGGGGTGTATATCCGGAAGGATTGATCGTGATCTGCTCCCCTGAGAAGGCGTAGTTTTCTAAAGTTGCATCCTCAATGTTGTAGACACTAAGTCCTGCAATCGTCCAATACGAATAAGGTCGAACTACGGTATACGAACTAGGCACCACTTCGGTATCCGTCATGGGTGTAGGGGGCGTCTCCTCATCCTCGCCCTCTTCGGTCCAGGTTAGCGTCCAGGTTGTTTCTACAACGACAGTATAGGTACACGTGCCCGTCATCTGAACAAATTGGTTTTTGAATAGATAGTTCAGGGCGAAGACGTTGCCGTACAGACTTTCTGATGTCGGAATGCCCTTTAGCACATCGAACGGTTCACTGCCTCGCTGATCCGCCTTAATCATGGCCCTGACGGCCGGGTTCATGCTCTCTCCTTCCATCGTCTGTCCGGGCTCAGGCCGGGTACACACGTTATCTGAATTGTTCGGTTCCTCTGGATTTTTAAGTTTGTAGTAGTAGTAAACCTAGTAGTTAGGAAAGGTGCCGTCATATTTGAATCCCACCGGGTCTCCACCCGTTCGAGAACCCCCCGTGACTTTAGGCATTTCCCGAGTGCTCTTCTTGTGACCTTCATATGTATACTTTTCACCTGGCGCGGTGTGAGGGAAGGTATAATCCTTCCCCTTCTCCAGCTTCATTTCCTTGTCGGTAAAACCGTCTATACCATTCAACGGATTACCTTTGGTATCGAAGTGCTGAATAATCGCCATGCCTTCGGCTGGTTCGAGTTCTATGGCAAATAGGGTTGGGAAGTAATAACGATACCCTTCTACACCGGGAGCAAATGGTGGTATGTTTGGCTTCTGCTCCTCCTCCCTTTTCCGATCTACTGCTTATTGTGCTATAAGCCACCCATCCAAAACATAAAACTCTTTTTGTGCTTTATTAGTCCCCTTACCTACAACGGGTGTATCCCTATATTTGTCATAATCCCTCGATGAGGTAGCTCTTTGATAATATTGTTTAGGGTGTTGTCTTAACTCTTCTGCTCTGGATTTTGTAAAGATCAATTCGCCCAAATTTGTATTATTGGAATTCTTCCAGTTATATTGAAATTGTGTAACCTCAATGTTTTTAATCTTTCGATTTGATCCGAATGCAAATTCGTATGTTCCCCCATCAACCTGCAATACTTTGTCACCTGGTTTGTGCCCCTCATCTGTCCATTGACCACCACTACTTTTCCACACTTCGTAATACACCATACCAACAAAGTAGTATAAATTTGGATTATCAGGGTCCTGCAAGAGCCTGTCTGCCCCAACAGTGAAAACGGCTGCCTCAGCCGTACCAGAGTGAAATGTGAAAATAGCGAATAGTGAAGAAAATAATATGACCATTGAGAGTAAGAAGCTTATTATCCGTTGTATCATAATTAACTCCTCTACTTAAATGGATTCACAATGGCTATAGCATAGTTTTCCCAATCAAGCGATTTGAGTAATATGTAATCTGCAGAATTAAGTTTAAATTTGCTATAATCATAATTTTCTATATAATTTCCATTTTGGAATTTATCACTTTCACTAACTATAGGATAATAATTCATGACCGTATCATCTCGATTATCTGTAAAAAGAAAATCGATTACACCACGAGGTTTAGCAAAATCATTTTTGACCAAAAATGAAATGGGATACCCTCCTTCGCTGGCTCGAATCTGGATTAAGTCCTCCCCTGTTTTCTTACTTTTGACCATATCCAAACTGTATACGACCTGACTATCAGCCAATCTGATCGGTAAATCACTTTCTTTGATAATTTTCACACCTGTATGAACTTTTCCATTAATGTCTCTGAAGGATAAGTCACTCTTCGTATACGCCTTAAAATCACTCAGCTTCGTCAGTTTAAATTCCTTATCATCTGTACTCCGAAAATTCTTGTTCCCAATCCATACCCA
>NZ_QJSW01000049.1 GCF_003217495.1 Paenibacillus barcinonensis
GGTACTTTTCCCCTGCTGGTGGAGGATTTCTAGCTTGCTGCGTTCGATTATGCTAAGATGTGTGTAGCTCATGGTGGATTCTCCTTGTGTGAATGTTTGTTGTGGTGACTTCATTCTACACGAATCCGGCCATGGGCCATTTTTTATTTATTTCCAGTAGGTGTCGCACTTCATATTACAATCCGTCAAAACCAAAGGCAATATGTTCGGCCCGCGAGATGGTATTCGGCTTACACCAACCTTTGATTTTGTGAGCAAGGATGGAAAAACGCGTGTGCCTGTGGATCTATACTACTCGACCAATCAGCGGAACTTTATTCGCATTGGTTCGGCAGAGGACCAGGTGAAGCGGTTTGTCATTCTGAACGACCGGATGCGTCAGGTGCCTGGGGTGCAGCTGCGTGATACCGCAACGTACAAGTACAATCGCTATGGTGAGATACACCCGGGTATGATGAGCGAGCAAGCGTATCAAGAATATTACCGAGACAAGTTTACGAAAATGAAAACGCCCGTCGGTGGATACAGCCTGCTGCTGATGCCAGAGCAATTACGGACATTCATCGGGCCAAAAACGAACATTCCAGTCACAGCCAGTGCAGATGTACTGCGAGCCAACGCGGCGATTCAACAATGGTATGGCGAGTACAGCTTGCCAGCAGAGCCCTATGTGGTTGAGGCCGGAACGAACCTGGCCGAGTATGGGCGAACGCATGGTGGACTGGATTCTAAATCGCCTATTTCCTGAAGAACGGATATATCGTGGTGAATTTTAACCTGGAGTCTATTCGGGAAGGCGACCTTGCCGCTCCGCATCTGCAATATATCCATGCTCCGCTAATGAACCAGTGGCTGCTGGAAGGTTTCCAGCGTCAGGTGCAGGATAGCTACAACCATACGTTTTCGTTACGAGATGGAGATGTGGTCTTTTACCATGCAGATCGTTCGAGCCGGGATGATTTCAGTGCACAGGTGCCGCATTAAGCAAGATAGAGAAAATGTTTTTAGTTTAGTTAAGTTGAACTATTTATTTACACGTTAACGGAGAGGACAGAAAAAGCCTGAAAAAGCAAGCTTTCTGCAAGAAAGCTACATCGGAAGCATAAGCTTCGCCTTTATCACCGGATTTTCCCCCTTGGAAAGGGAATCGAAAAAATCTGGGGATAACAGCTACTCTCCAGGTTGTTCTGTCATCGGAGTAGAAGGTGTAAATCTTTAGTTCAACTTATGTAGATATCAGGGATCAAGTGAGGAAAAGATCGCGTATAAGACGCGTTAGTTTTAATAAAAGAAGAAGTAGAGTCCAAATCTGGACAGATGGAGAACGTGATGAGTAGAATACAAGTGACCCCGGAGCGATTGTTTGAAGCGGCACGAGAGGTCGAGGAGAATCGCGAGCAAATGGAAGATACTCGTGAGGAACTCGTTCGCTTGATCCGCTGGATGGAATCGATGTGGTCGGGGATAGTACGCGAGCGGTTTCTAGAACGATTCGAAGAGAACCAGCCTAGGATGATCGAAACGTTAGAAAGCTTGGCCCAAATTGCGAAGGAGCTTCGAGAGATCGGCGTACGTTTTCAGCAGGCGGATGAAGTGAGCGGAGCAGCCATAGCAGGAAACGTAGCGATGAAGTCGATTGGGCTGAAAGCAACGCAGAGCAATGATGATAAGGGATATCAGATGAAGTACGATACCTATTTACGTATTTGGTTACCAGTCAATGAGAATGGTGTAACCGATCAGGCAGCCTTGCAAGCGTACGAACGAGATCATGGAAAGATCGATGTGACTAAGATGGGGCAACCACCAGGGGCCAATTCTGTCCCCGAACAGGATCTGATTCAGTTACAGATTGAAGCATTTGAGCTCGGAGTGAATCCCTTTACAGGAGAGCCTGTCACAGACGATTACGCCAAGATGATGATCTCCTCCTTGAAATGGAGTCAGATTGTAGCCGGGATTGGGATGGTCACGGGAAGTATGAAAAGTGGCAAGGGTCCCTATAAGGGCCGTGGAACCAGTGCAGCACTGGACAAGGTGAAGCAGACGATTCGGGATGCGAAGGCAAAGCGAGAGCAGGCAGGCAAGAGTGGTAAGGGGACGGGACAAGCTAAACCTAAAGTATACAATGCTGAGGGGAACCCAGATTTAAGAGCTACTAGAAGGCCAGCATTTGACGAAATGAAGGATAGCGGTGTTACTGCAAATGGACAGACTTACAAAATGAATGAACATGCGTATAGTAGCCTGTTCAAATCCGGACGAAAAGATATTATGCCGGATGATATAACTGATGCACTAGCAACAAAGCCGAAACCAGCAGAAGCAGGAAGTGTGGAATATGTTAATCCAGCAACCGGGACATCAGTTTTTGTTAATCCCAGTTCTAACCAAATTGTCGGCGTCTGGCCGAGTAGTTTCAAAAGGTAGGTGGATCAGTTGATTAAAATAGTCAGTATTCAAGATGGTTGGACGGAAATTGAAGCAACGTACACTGATGAAGTGAAAACATACAATCTTGTTACGGGTTATATGACGGATGACTGTCAACCGTACCGGGTGGCACAAAGTGCAATGATTTGGCTAAGCAGTTCCGGTGAGATCGGAGAAGTGGAATGTATTTTTCCAAGAATTGTAGAGGAATCTCCTTGTAAATCGTCTGGGCAGATCAAAAAGCAAGAAGGGTTCCCAATACTTGATATTACTTCGGAGCCAGCAAGCGAGGTCTGTATCCAGTTTCACGAAGGAGATTTCACTATTTGGTTCGCTAAGGACAAGATGATTGATTCCCAGGTACAAGCAGACTCTACAACTTTTTTAATTGCAGAAGCAAATGAACTCGTAGGAATCATTTGTAGAAACGTGACCAAGATTTAGGTTTGAGAACCTTGATCGGCTTCGTGCCTTTCAAGGTTTCTATATTTACGCAGAACTCATGTTAGTAATTTTTAGTGAGATTTACACAGAACTTCAAGCATGTGATGTTTCGGTGATGATTGGTTGGCATTAACTTAGAACCAATTAACATTAATGACATATAAGGAAATAAAAGGGTGTGACAAACAAGGGATGGTCCGCCGACGTTCCGCGCGATGAACAGTACAAGTTAATCGAGGCAGACAGCAACCGGTGCGGTGCAAGTTCAGCGATTGGTTGACAGAGTTTAGGCAGCATAGCTTCGCTTGATTCGCTGGATGGAATCGATGTGGTCGGGGATGGTGCGAGAGCGATTTCTAGAACGATTTGAAGAGAACCAGCCCAGGATGATCGACACGTTGGAAAGCTTGGCCCATGTTGCGAAGGAGCTTCGAGAGATCGGCGTACGTTTTCAGCAGGCGGATGAAGTGAGCGGAGCAGCCGTAGCAGGAAACGTAGCGACGATGTCGATT
>NZ_QJSW01000050.1 GCF_003217495.1 Paenibacillus barcinonensis
TTAAGATAATTGACAGTTTTCACTGCTGCTTCACCATATTTCCCCATAATAATCCTTCTTTCTTTTTTACTATCGCAATAATTTCGGCTAACGTTGTTGAGTTCATGACGCCCCACCACCTTAAAGGAGCGTATGCGACTGGCCTCGACGCGGTTAGGTGGGTGCGGATGTGTCCGATGACAATGCTTCCTCGCTACTGAAATTCCTCTTCGATTTAACTTCTAACTTCTTTCGGACCAAGGGGGCGATCCCCCGACGCATGAACATTTTGTTATCTGATGCTCCCCACTTCTTTGATAAACTCACAAAATGCTATACCATATCTGAAATAAACATGGCTTTAGTTCCTTCTTCTGGCTTAAATCCAAATATTCCATAGAATTGTTCTGCACTATCATACGATATAAGCACTTTTGTTTTGATATTAGAATATCGACTAAGCATTTTTTCCATCATTCTCTTTCCAATTCCTAATGATTGATATTCTTTATGTACTAACATGTAATGAAAATATACTGTCATCACTCCGTCAGACAGTGCATTTATTAAGCCGATTAATTTGGTATCATCCCATGCAGTAATAACCGTATGCGAGTTTTTTATTGCTTGTCTAAGATCTTCTGGGAAATCTCCTGATTTCCAGTCCACTGAGTGAAACAGTTCTTGAATAGCTTGTTTATCAATGTCTTTTATTTCTTTGAACATGATTGTCATAATATTGCTCCTATCTTTTGTGTATTAATTGGGAGTATCGGATAACGTTGCTGTATTCATGAACCCCAAAGGTTTGTCTGCTGAAATCCCTCTCCGAAATCCATCCGCAGACCAAGGCTCCCAAGGAGCCGCTGCTTGAATAAATTGTTATATAATGGAAATTCTTCTTCGAGATAGCTTACCAACAGTCCTTACTCACTTCAATTATTATATTTAGCTTTGATTCATCTTTTCTCATGTGTTATCATATTCTTAAATAAAGACCAAGTGCGTCAACACTTGGTCAGTACAATTGGCTTGGATGGTTAATCCCTTCTTAAGTCAAGTTAGGACAAAAACCCACCTTCGGCTGTCAACCTTGGGGTGGGTTTTTACTTTCTCTTGTTGTTATTGATGTACGTTAAAAGTGCAAGAATGAATGTTCCGAATAACAGCATTAGAGTCATCGCATGTTTCACTTCCATGGTTTCACCTCCTTTCGAAGGGAAACCATACCCACCCAAGATTCAATTGTATCTATATTTTACCTGTTCTTACATCTGCGCACAAGCGTTCTTATCTGCTTTCTTGCTTTTTCCCTTTTCTATTTGTTGCCCATCATTTCTATCATATAACGTTCCTGTATTCATGAACCCCGAAGGGGTTGTCTGCTGAAATGCCTCTTCGAAATCCACCGCGCAGACCAAGGCTCCATAAGGAGCCTATGCTTGAATATGATGTTAAGCGTTGCTTCTGCTCCCTGAATATTCTCTCGATCCGAGTTCGCTTCGTTATTCTCTTCGTCTACCGCACTCGCTTCGATTCCGAATTCGCTTCGTCCTATACTTTTAACATTCTTTAAATTAATCACTGCTTTTGTTCTCTTATAATAATGCAATTCAACATCTATATTTACATCTATATCCTTCATTCGATCTTTATTTATCCTGAACTTCTTTTCTTTTCCATTTACGATACTTATTTTAATTAAATTTCCTTTTTGAATATTCACTTTCCCTAATACGGTAATATAATCTTGTTTTGCTAGATCCAACGAGATAATGATAGCAAGAACAACAAGTACAGGAAGTGGTATAAATAACAATAGTATAAGCCAGTTAGGTCTCTCCTGTAGTACATTTATAAATATTTGTATCGAGGCATTGAAGATCATCAACAGTGAAAAGAAAAGTAATGACTGCAGCGTTTTTTTAGTTTTACTCTCATTCTCTTTCATTATTGTAATCCTTTCATTGTATTAATCCTTAAATATTTTGTGGTATTTCAGCTAACGTTACTGTATCCACGACGTCCCACCGACTTAAGCGACCAACGGGAGCGACCGCGATGCGGTTAGTCGGTGCGGATGTGTCCGCCTGAATTCACTTCCCTGCCACTCTCCTTCTGGCGGACAGAGGACCCGCCAGGCTCTGAAGCGTGGATATGATGTTATCGGAAGTGACTAACTTCTTAGATATACCTACTAATTGCTCTTGTATTCTTCGTAGTTTAATAACCTAATTCTTCCTTCATCATGTATTTCTTCTGGGAATCGTACAGAATCAAGAGTATGAAGTGTTCTCGCTATATTTATACATTCTTGCACTTCATTATCAACTTCATATTTTCTTATTAAAATTTGCTTTAATCGATTAATTGTCTTCTCATTAGCATTATTAATATCTATTAAAATACTTAAAAACATCCATCGCGTGTGACTATCGCTTTGAATAATTTGGCCATCAATTGATGGAGTGTAACCTGAAAACACCTCGAAGAGTGTGACAACTTCGTTTGATGCAATCACACCTAATTTAATTATTTCTTCCTCAACATCATACTTATGGCGGTACATTTGTTTAAATGATCTTGTACCTTCTGTTTCATTACCAATAATAAATTCATATAACAAATTAGACCAATGTGTGACTTGCTCTTCTTTAGACGTTGAATAAATTATGCTTAAATATTGTTCATACTCTTTAACCTCAGGAAATGCTTTATAATAGTCTTCTATTGTTACCGTCTTTTTTATGTATTCATAATATTCAGAGTCATGCTCTACAATAAATGAAATAAAGTGACCCGTTTTATTTAGTTTAGAAAAAGTAGGTCTAAGTTCAAAGATTATTTCCACTAAAGCATTAATAAACTTTTGTGTCAGCTCATTCGATGATTCTTCATCTTCATCATCGAAAAACTCCGAAAGTTTTGCTTCATATAATTGTTCGAATTCATTTATTAATTCTGGTTGTTTTGTGTCTTCGTATGAAAAATCCCCAACATTGTATTCTAGCCCCCTAAAGCCGAGTAGTTTGTCTGAAGTATAAGAACTATAGTGTTTATTAACATGTTTTTTAAACGAATCAAAGGTATTCCACTTCAAATTAACATTCCCATATGTAGCATGACAGTCCAAAATCAAGCAGTACACATCTTTATTTTCAGTTGTTGTTGCAAACTTCTCAAGATTATACTTAAAATGATTCAACAATGTACTTTTCCACAAATTGATATCAAGGTTCTTCATTTTTTCTATTCTCCTTTTCAGGTCATTTCCGATAACGTTCCTGTATTTACGAACCCCAAAGGGGTTGTCTGCTGAAATCCCTCTTCGAAATCCACCTCGCAGACCAAGGCTCCATCGGAGCCGCTGCTTGAATATGATGTTATGAGATGTCATTG
>NZ_QJSW01000051.1 GCF_003217495.1 Paenibacillus barcinonensis
ATGATGATCTCCTCCTTGAAATGGAGTCAGATTGTAGCCGGGATTGGCATGGTCACGGGAAGTATGAAAAGTGGCAAGGGTCCCTATAAGGGCCGCGGAACCAGTGCAGCACTGGACAAGGTGAAGCAGACGATTCGGGATGCAAAGGCGAAGAGGGAACAGGCAAGCAAGAGTGGTAAGGGGACGGGTAAGATTACTGGTTCTCTGAATGGCTTAACAGATGCGGAGAAAACAGTTGTAAATGATTTGACTGCCCGTGGCAAAAATGTCGAAATCATTCCTAAAGACCCAAATTCTAAAGTTAAAACACCTGATTTTAAAGTTGATGGAGTTAAAACAGAACTCAAGACCTTAGAGAATCCCAATGTTAATACTGGAATAACAAGGATACAAAAGGGATTGAAGCAAGGAGCAGAAACTGTCATAATTGACGCTAGAAACGCAAGTTTGACTGCAGACCAAGCAAAGCAGATTATTAACCGTGCATCTGGGACATATCCTGACAGAACAATTCCTGGCAAGGTTGAAATTTGGACAAGCGAAGGAACTATCACATATCCTTAAAAGGAGGGGCATCAATGGCAAGATTCCAATGTAAATGTGGTGCAACACTTACAAACACAATTGCACCCAATGACGTTGAGTTAAGGGTTTATACAGATAAAGAATGGGACGACATTTTAAACTTGGGAGATTCAATTGACCCAGTTACAATACCGTTTCCTCGATATGATGTATGGAGATGCAATGATTGTGAAAGAATTTATGTATTTGACGGTGATACAGTAATAAAGACATATATGTTAGAGGATGACAATTAATTTTTCTTTTGTGGGGCTACCCAGTGCTGAATGACTTCATCATTCAACCCATGTAAGACCCGTATGAAGATTTTGTCAGTTTGCTTGTATACAAATAAATGCTAGAAGTTCATAACCTAAATAACGCTA
Source organism: Paenibacillus barcinonensis (assembly GCF_003217495.1). Taxonomy (GTDB): domain Bacteria; phylum Bacillota; class Bacilli; order Paenibacillales; family Paenibacillaceae; genus Paenibacillus; species Paenibacillus barcinonensis. Next base: position 951 of record NZ_QJSW01000051.1, read on the forward strand.
TATCGTTACACTCTAGAGGTCGATTATGGTGGTCAGATACCACTATGATTGACCTGTTTTTGTTATTTTCGCTTTCTTGTGTTTTTTCATATTTAATCGTCAACTGTAGATTTCCCGAAAGGCTCCGATCTTGCTCAAGTGGAAGATGAAGATCTCGCCAGTTCAATAGAATTATTTAATCACAGACCACGAAAATGCTTGGGTTAGAGAACAAATCACGAATCTTTCACAGAGGAACTGTTTCACTTGGTTTGACAATCTGTCCATTAATATTGGTACGTTGGAGAAGCCAATTTTGTTGAAATCAGATGAAGCAAAAAAATGGATGTTAGAAAAATGTGAAGTAAGTGGCTAAGAGGAATTGGCTACCAGTGCCGAGTGAAATGGATAGCAATGCTCAATCAGACTTAACCCTTATCAGCCCCATATAAAGTTTTACTAAATATGTTTCTACGCGCATCAAATGTTTTAATTTTATGCTCTAAATAATGCTAATCCGATACATCAAGCAGGTTGATTGTGGTCAGATATCACCATTATCGACCTGTTTTATGTTATTTTTGTTTTTTCACTTTATCAAAATACAAATCGCAACTATTCGAGTAATCTACTACGATAGTTCGGTGAAAGGGATTGAGTCGTATCTTATTGCGGGGTTAAGGCGACTACTAATATTGTTAGGACTTAACTGAAAATATGGGAAGGTCATGTGTTAAAGACTAGCCACCGATCTCCTCATTCCTATAATACAAGTGGCAGCGAAGAGTACATTCAATGATCCAGTAATAACGAAAATGAATAAAGGCGTAACAATTGAATTTAAAAACCTGGATGGAAATATTATTAAACAAGACCCTAACAATATTTAACTGCTATTGAAAGCGCGAAAAATAGTCAAACGCTGGGGAAGCTATTGATGGAAAAGTTGGAGATTTTGCTCAACCAAAAGCAAAGGTTAACTATCTTAAAGAAAAAGGTATAATAGTAGTTAATTCTTTAGAACAATTAGGGTAGATGTTGAAATAATGGGTATTTCTGCATTTGTATTATTTGAAACTGGTAGTAACATTCCGTTAACCAATCTTCTGAAATATACGGAAGATTTTTGTGCGGAGTTAAACTTATTTTATGGAATTAAGTTTCAAAAAAGAAAATGGTGAAAATCAATTAAAACATGTCAGAGCATCTATAAGTGATCTACCATTTGTCGAGAGTTCATCAAGGCAATTATGCATTGATTTTTACGATGAGCCTTATGGATTTCAAAACATTTCCTTTGATTGGTTAGGGAAAGATACAGAATTTTTTGAAGCAATAATAGTAGATGATATTTTTGTGACAATGAAGACCTATTATTTAATATTCTTTTTAGATTTCTGAAAAAATATCCAAATTCGAAAATATGGATGGAAGATGATGGGTTCTATACTTTAAATGACTTCGAAAAGATATCGAATAGACCTTATGATGAAAGTGAAAGTTGGTGTTACAAAAATCCAAAAGAACTATAGTGCACTTAGTAATGCTGAATAGAGTTGTTGACTCAGGGACTGTGGTAGTGGAGGCTGCCCAGTGGCGTTAACTGTAGAATGCGCCTCCCTGATAGGGAGGATGAAATAGCAATAAGTCGCATTTTTTAGGATAGATACTGCCACCGAGAGCCTGTCACAGAAGATTACGCCAAGATGATGATCGCTTACCATAATAAAGGAGTGGTCAAGTTGGCTATTGAGTATTCTCTCAAAACAGAACAAAAAATATCTGGATCCTATTTATTACAAGAACTAAAATCAATGGGGTATAAAAATATTGATGCAATAGGCTTTACAAAAGGAATTAGAATTAATCAATTTGAAGAATCACTTGGTTTGTCTGTTTACTTAACAGAGTCTGGCGAATATCCGTATAACGCCTATGACACTCAGTTTTTGAGCAATGAGTTTCTATATGAAAGTACATTGAGTATTCGCTTTATAAACAATGTATACAATAATGAATTATCTTTTTTTACTAAAGGATTATGTATTTTTGGATAATTCATCGCATGTCTGGGATAATGGTTGTTTTACTGAAATTCTTAAGGGGTCAAGCGTGGATTAATTATTAGGAAATTGCAACTTTAATCTCACTTGCTTATTTAATAGATTGACTAGTGTAATTTTCCATATTTCCAGTTGTGATTCATATTTAGGATTCTATACCCGATAAATAGTGTATGAAGCAATGTATACAATTAGAAACTACATAGGAAGTAGAGGAATCAAAAAAATGAAGAAATTATTATTAGCGGTATTAGCAGGTGCGTTAAGTGTAAGTTTGATTGGATCGGGAACAGAGTCAGCAGCAGCCGCAGGTGCACCCAAACAAGT
>NZ_QJSW01000052.1 GCF_003217495.1 Paenibacillus barcinonensis
CCTGGCGCGGTGTGAGGGAAGGTATAATCCTTCCCCTTCTCCAGCTTCATTTCCTTGTCGGTAAAACCGTCTATACCATTCAACGGATTCCCTTTGGTATCAAAGTGCTGAATAATCGCCATACCTTCGGGTGGTTCGAGTTCTATGGCAAATAGGGTTGGAAAATAATAACGATACCCTTCTACACCCGGAGCAAAAACCTGATCATTCTCCACCTGCTCTTCAAGCTTTCGATCAATTCTATTTTTTGCTGTTAACACGCCATTCTGAACATATACTGCTTTTTGTGCTTTATTTGTTCCTAGTCCAGAAACAGGGGTTTTCTCATAATTATTATAGTTTACTATTGAAGTTGCACCCTGATAATACTCTTGAGATTTATCTTTCAATTCTCCAGTTCTAGACGTTTGGAAAGTTGCATTAGCATGTGTCCAACTAAAATCAAATTGCTTTACCTCAATGCTTTTGATTTTTCGATTGGTTCCGAAAGTGAATTCATAAGTTCCACCATCCACTTTACGAACTACGGAATCTGGATGATGACCAGCACCAGTCCATGAACCGCCGCTGTTTTTCCAAACTTCGTAGTAAACCATCCCTACAAAATAGAAGGTATTTGGCTTATTAGGACTAGGGTCCTTAAATAACCTATTAGAACTAATAGAAAATACGGCGGCTTCTGCCTTTCCTGTATTGAATGTGAATATAATCAGAACATATGAGAGAATTATTATAAGACTCAGCGCAGAACTAATAGTTTTTTTCATAATACTTTTTCCTTACTTGAAAGGATTAACGAGAACAACAGCATAACTCTTTAAATTTCTATCTTCAAATAAAATATAATCAGCCTGAGTAATTCTGAAGTTCATCCAACTATTATCAGATTCAACATATTTTCCAGTGGCAAACTTATCTACAGTACTTAATATTGGGTAATAATTCATACCCGTTTTGTCGCCATTGTTTATGAATGCTGCATCTAATACTTGACGCATCTTTGCATATCCATTTTTCATTAAGAATGCAGCTGGCTTACCTCTCGCATCACTACGAACTTCCACCATTTCCAATCCTGCCTTTTTACTCTTCACCAAATCCAAACTGTAGATGACTTGACCATTGCTTAGTTGAATTGGTAAATCATTCTCTTTAATAATCTTCACCCCAGAGAACGTTTCACCCTCCCAATTTTCAAAAATATCCTTAGTCTTTGTGTAAGCCTTAAAATCACTAAGCTTCGTCAGTTTAAATTCCTTATCGTCCGTATTACGAAAATCCTTATTCCCAATCCACACCCAACGACCAATCTTATCCCATTCTACTTTCTCGCCGAGACCCTCACTGACCAAACGCAGCGGAACAAACGTCCGGTTTTGCTTTAATATAATCTGCGTGCCATAGTCTTTCTTTTGTCCATCGACTAGTGCCGAGGTTTGACCAATCGTCATATCTACTTTGTGATCTTTACTGTACACTCCAACTTTAGATACTTTGCCTTCCTTAGAGTATGTAACCTTTGCACCTAGCGCTTCGGATACAAATCGAATGGGAACCATAACACTCCCCTGAGCATCCTGAAATGGCTTGGCATCTGGAAATTTCATCTTAATCGTATTTAACAACACTTCTACTTGCTTAGGCTTACCCGCAGCGGAAGCCGATTCCGCTCCTGATCCAATTAAACTCACACTGATTACACCTGTTAATAGAGCTAATAATAGTTTTTTCATCTTATAAACTCCTCTACTTCCTATGTAGTTTCTAAGTGTATCTCATCACTTCATACTCTATTATCAGATGAAAGGTCCCGAATATATCCACGTCGTGGACACTAACAAAAAGCAGGTCATTATGGTGGTATCTGACCATAATCGACCTGCTCAGCATAAGAGAATAGCATTATGCTGGTTATAAAATTAAAGCATCCAATGTTCCTGCAACCGAAATGAAGAAGTCTAGTCCCACAGATTGATTCACATTTACATCTTAGTTTGACAATTCTTTTTCAATGTAAGGACAGTCAAGTAGACTAAGTAGACTTGTAGTTAAATATTTCGTCTGATACTGATCTAAAGCGTTATTGACAATTAGCTGACCAGTCTCAATTCTAAGCAACTGAGCTGAGCCATCTTCTAGAAATAATAGATTTCCATCAATATGTCTTATAAGCCTTCCTATAATTTTAAATAAAAGCTCTAGTCCTTGATAAAACGTATTACCAAATAGTTGAATTCTGATGCAAATATTTACATCTAAGTTATAATGGTTTCTAACAAAAGCGATATCAGATATATCTTCAATTTCAAGAGCCATTGAAAATAGCTCAGACCCAATAACTATTTCTTCATCGTTACAACTCAATGATGCCTTCTTGTTCGCATACTCAGTTGTAAATCTTTCAATCATCTCACCTAATGAATTAACGCCTACATTAGATAGTAAGAACAATTCATAATCCATTCACTTCTATCCCCCAAATACTCGTGTAATTTCCCCATTTTTCACAATTAATAGTTCTTTTATGTTCTTTAAATCACCGTTTGGATTTGCTTTTCTTAAAATCCCCTGAATAATTTCAGCGACTTTTTCAGAAGGGAATTGATCTAAATTTAGAACTATTCTTTCTGCTTGTGTTTTAGTCTTTTTTGTTATGTTTCTAAGAATGTTATCTACATTTGTTTCTATTGTTGGTGCATAACAGTCAAATACCTTACCTTCAATTAAGAAATCTGGATTTGACGACTCTTTTATTCCGTATCCATTACCACCGTTTACTTCATCTAGCATTTCAATGTCATATCCTTGATCTGCCATCAGATCGGCTGTTTCACTCTCTTTCTTAATACCGTGTGAGTCACCTTTTGTATAGTTTCCTTTAGGTTTTCCACCTTTAGGTAAAGAAGGTTCTGTTAGATTAACATCACCCGTCCCCTCAACTCTTCTCTTCTCCTTCTCCGCAAATTCAGAGAATTTAGAGGATTCCCGAGCTTTTTTGCTCTCCGCGATATTGTCCATCACTTGAAGTCGTGGGTCTTTATATCCGTTAAATCCACCCGCCATTGGCCCCGATCCAGGCGGGCGAGAAGACGCATCAAGCTTTATCCCCCCTCCTGACGATGTTAGCAAATTATGCGGTTTGATCATCTTGGCGGTAATCCCGCCTCCTACCATCATGCCTCCCAAGCCCATCATATTGGCCCAGTGCTCGCTGGACCAGGCATTCGCGGGGAATATCGATTCACGGATTGTACCATGGATGCCAAATGTCAGCCAATTGGCGGTATCATTTGGTGAGTCAAATGC
>NZ_QJSW01000053.1:0-1644 GCF_003217495.1 Paenibacillus barcinonensis
TTGGATAAGCCCTCGACCGATTAGTACTGGTCAGCTCCATGCATTGCTGCACTTCCACCCCCAGCCTATCTACCTCGTCGTCTTCAAGGGGTCTTACATACTGGGAAATCTCATCTTGAGGGGGGCTTCACGCTTAGATGCTTTCAGCGCTTATCCCGTCCGTACATAGCTACCCAGCGGTGCTCCTGGCGGAACAACTGGTACACCAGCGGTACGTCCATCCCGGTCCTCTCGTACTAAGGACAGCTCCTCTCAAATTTCCTACGCCCACGACAGATAGGGACCGAACTGTCTCACGACGTTCTGAACCCAGCTCGCGTACCGCTTTAATGGGCGAACAGCCCAACCCTTGGGACCTACTTCAGCCCCAGGATGCGATGAGCCGACATCGAGGTGCCAAACCTCCCCGTCGATGTGGACTCTTGGGGGAGATAAGCCTGTTATCCCCAGGGTAGCTTTTATCCGTTGAGCGATGGCCCTTCCATGCGGTACCACCGGATCACTAAGCCCGACTTTCGTCCCTGCTCGACTTGTTGGTCTCGCAGTCAAGCTCCCTTATGCCTTTGCACTCTTCGAATGATTTCCAACCATTCTGAGGGAACCTTTGGGCGCCTCCGTTACTCTTTAGGAGGCGACCGCCCCAGTCAAACTGCCCACCTGACACTGTCCCCGTACCCGATCAGGGCACCAGGTTAGAACCTAGATACGATCAGGGTGGTATCCCAACGGTGCCTCCACACAAGCTGGCGCTCATGCTTCTTAGGCTCCCACCTATCCTGTACAGATCGTACCCAAATTCAATATCAAGCTGCAGTAAAGCTCCATGGGGTCTTTCCGTCTTGTCGCGGGTAACCTGCATCTTCACAGGTATTAAAATTTCACCGGATCTCTCGTTGAGACAGCGCCCAAGTCGTTACGCCATTCGTGCGGGTCAGAATTTACCTGACAAGGAATTTCGCTACCTTAGGACCGTTATAGTTACGGCCGCCGTTTACTGGGGCTTCGGTTCACAGCTTCGGATTGCTCCTAACCACTCCCCTTAACCTTCCAGCACCGGGCAGGCGTCAGCCCGTATACTTCGCCTTACGGCTTCGCACAGACCTGTGTTTTTGCTAAACAGTCGCTTGGGCCTTTTCACTGCGGCCCCCTCGTGCTATTCACACTACCGGGGCACCCCTTCTCCCGAAGTTACGGGGTCATTTTGCCGAGTTCCTTAACGAGAGTTCTTCCGCGCGCCTTAGAATTCTCTTCTCGCCTACCTGTGTCGGTTTGCGGTACGGGCACCTTCATCTGGCTAGAGGCTTTTCTTGGCAGTGTGAGATCATGACCTTCGCTACTGTAATTTTCACTCCCCATCACAGCTCAGCCTTATTGATGTGCGGATTTGCCTACACATCAGCCTTACTGCTTGGACAGGCATCCATCAGCCTGCGTCACTACCCTACTGCGTCCCCCCATCGCTCGTAACGATTTACGGTGGTACAGGAATTTCGACCTGTTGTCCTTCGACTACGCCTTTCGGCCTCGCCTTAGGTCCCGACTTACCCTGAGCGGACGAGCCTTCCTCAGGAACCCTTAGGCTTTCGGCGGATCAGATTCTCACTGATCTTTTCGTTACTCATACCGGCATTCTCACTTGTATGC
>NZ_QJSW01000053.1:1707-2927 GCF_003217495.1 Paenibacillus barcinonensis
ACGATCAAGCCATAGCTTCGGTGGTGTGTTTAGCCCCGTTACATTTTCGGCGCAGAGTCACTCGACCAGTGAGCTATTACGCACTCTTTCAATGGTGGCTGCTTCTAAGCCAACATCCTGGTTGTCTGTGCAACTCCACATCCTTTCCCACTTAACACACACTTGGGGACCTTAGCTGATGGTCTGGGCTGTTTCCCTTTTGACAATGGATCTTAGCACTCACTGTCTGACTCCCGGAAGTAAGTCTATGGCATTCGGAGTTTGACTGAGCTTGGTAACCCTTGCGGGCCCCGCACCCAATCAGTGCTCTACCTCCACGACTCTGTTTTCCGAGGCTAGCCCTAAAGCTATTTCGGGGAGAACCAGCTATCTCCGAGTTCGATTGGAATTTCTCCGCTACCCCCACCTCATCCCCGCACTTTTCAACGTGCGTGGGTTCGGGCCTCCAGTGCGTGTTACCGCACCTTCACCCTGGACAGGGGTAGATCACCCGGTTTCGGGTCTACGTCCACGTACTATGTCGCCCTATTCAGACTCGCTTTCGCTGCGGCTCCGGCTCTTCACCTTAACCTTGCACGGGAACGTAACTCGCCGGTTCATTCTACAAAAGGCACGCCATCACCCCTAAAACGGGCTCTGACTTTTTGTAAGCACACGGTTTCAGGTTCTATTTCACTCCCCTTCCGGGGTGCTTTTCACCTTTCCCTCACGGTACTGCTTCACTATCGGTCGCTAGGAAGTATTTAGCCTTGGCAGATGGTCCTGCCGGATTCATACGGGGTTTCACGTGCCCCGCACTACTCGGGATCCGTCTCGGAGGGAACCAACTTTCAACTACAGGGCTTTTACCTTCTTTGGCGGGCCTTTCCAGACCTCTTCGCTTAACCGGTTCCTTTGTAACTCCATGTGAGACGTCCCACAACCCCAAAGAGCAAGCTCTCTGGTTTGGGCTTCTCCGCGTTCGCTCGCCGCTACTGACGGAATCACTATTGTTTTCTCTTCCTCAGGGTACTTAGATGTTTCAGTTCCCCTGGTATGCCTCTACATAACCTATGTATTCAGTTATGAGTAACTGGAAATTACCCCAGCTGGGTTTCCCCATTCGGACATCCCCGGATCAAAGCTTGCTTACAGCTCCCCGAGGCAGTTTCGTTGTTCGCCACGTCCTTCATCGGCTCCTAGCGCCTAGGCATCCTCCGTGTGCTCTTAGTAGCTTAACC
>NZ_QJSW01000054.1 GCF_003217495.1 Paenibacillus barcinonensis
TTCGCACCTAACGCTTCGGATACAAATCGAATGGGAACCATAACACTCCCTTGAGCATCCTGAAATGGCTTGGCATCTGGAAATTTCATCTTAATGGTGTTTAACAACACTTCTACTTGTTTGGGCTTACCCGCAGCGGAGGCCGATTCCGCTCCTGATCCCATCAAACTTACACTTAATGCACCTGCTAATACCGCTAACATCAGTTTTTTCATCTTCTTGACTCCTCAACTTCCTAATATAGTTTCTATAGGTTTCTCATGACTCTATTTATCGGCTTGAACATCCTAAAAACAAATTATAACTGGGAATTTCCACAATATTATACCAGTAATTATTTGTACAAACTAGTGAATTTAAAGCTATTGTTCTTCTCGTTGCAGTTTGAATGATGGGCCCATTCGGCACTGGAGTAGTCCCACCAATCATTCAAGTAAGTTCTCTTACAAATCTATGGGATTTTTATAGCACCATTCATTGTCCAATGGCTTATTTTTTATTTTTTCTAAATCTTCTATTGTATAAAACCAGTTATCTTCAATCCATACTTTTGCAGAAGGATATACTTTTAGAATTCCATAAAGTATCTTAAATAATAAATCTTCATTCTCCTAGAAATCTTCAGATACTAATGCCTTAAAATATTGGCTTTTAGAATCATCCCAATTAAAGTCTACGGTTTGAAATTTATAAGGCTCATCATACAACTCCAAGATATTTGCCTTGAATAATTGTCTTCAAAAGGAATGTCACTAAAATAAATTGAGCAGAACTTTAATTTTCCAGTTTCATCATACTCGTCATAATTATTAGAAAAGTATATCCTGTAATTAATATACATTAATATAATATTTTTCAATAATTCGCTTGCAGAGATGCTTTTTCCTTGCCAAATAATACAAAAGTTGAAATTCCCATTATTTTAATCCCCCTCCTAATTCATCTAAATAATTTCACAACTATTGACCTCGTTATACTGTACAAGCTGCTTGCAATCTGATGCTTCTTGCTCTAGTCTGCGTATCCAAATGCTTCGCATGGTTCAACAACTGCTGAATCTTTTCGCTAACTTGAAAATCTGTAAGTCCTGTTTGCTGCAACGCTGCCGCCTGCTCTCTTAATTCTCTCGCTTGCTGACAATAACCATGAATTTCATCCATAAGCTGCTCATACTCTGCTTGTCCCAGTGCAATAGACCTCAATTCTTTTTTGCTCCTGTGCTAGTTGCTGGTTCTTCAACTCTTCTGCACCTACTAATTAACGTTTTGCCACTCGTTTCATCCTCCTTTGATTTCGAGCATACAAAAAAAGCTCATTCATACTCATGATTCAAGTGGGAAAGAGCTTTTGAAAGTTTATCAACTGTTTGAATTATATAGTCTTTCGTTTGTTGATTGTATTGCACGATCTTGTGTTGGGTTTGTAAATGGGCTTAAACAAAAATTTTGACAACCCTTTACTTCCTAATCTTTCTTTTGAAAAACATACTTATCTCTCAAATATCTGCGCTGTAAAAATTCTGCAAAAGTATCTGCAATCTTATAGAAACCTTCTTTCTTCTTACCTTCGGAATAAAAATAGACAGGGGGATTCTCACCCTCATTTAATTTAAAGAAACAAAACATACACCCTTGACTCATCCAAAATACAAAATCGTTACAGGTAAGCTTCAAAGGAACCTTATTTTCTTCTAATAATTCCGCTCCCCATTCATTCAATTCCAGCAACTCGTCAATAAAACATGATTCTCCACGTAAAAAAGTATGCTCTGTTCCGCCTCCCATTACTTCAAGAAACTCAATATATGCTTCAGGAAGTTTATTAGTTCCTATCAACTTCTTCACTTCATTTAATTCTTCCATTGTGCACGGAATCATAGGAATTTTATCATTTTGAAGTTGGGTAACAAGTTCATTTAAATATTTCATCGTTATTCTCCTTTATTTTGGAATTACTTCAACACGAACTAACTCGATATTTGGAAACTCTTTCTGGAATTGATCAACCAAATCAATACAATTATCACAATACGGTCTTTCAGAAATAATTTCAATTTTCCCCTTAACATCAGGCTTTTCTTTGTACTTGAGCCTTAAATATTCTACAACTTTTTGTTCTGTATGACTTGTGAATTCGCTAATTGGTCCCTGATAATGATAATCCTCTGGTTGTGGAGGCTTAAAATTGCCTTTATTAACGTAATCATTGTCTGTAAACTCTCCACTAACGCTTTCTAAATCTATCTCATCACCATCTATTTTTCCTTTTGCCGCCGCAACGTTCCTTTTCTTCCCAGCAGTATATTTCTTCCTTAGGGATTCGACAAGTTCTCTGTCTGCTTGTGTGGTTTCTCTAAAATATCTTCTAACAGGTTCACCCGTCCCCTCAACCATTCTCTTCTCCTTCTCCGCAAATTCAGAGAATTTAGAGGATTCCCGAGCTTTTTTGCTCTCCGCGATATTGTCCATCACTTGAAGTAGTGGGTCTTTATATCCGTTAAATCCACCCGCCATTGGCCCCGATCCAGGCGGGCGAGAAGACGCATCAAGCTTTATTCCCCCTCCTGACGATGTTAGCAAATTATGCGGTTTGATCATCTTGGCGGTAATCCCGCCTCCAATCACCATGCCTCCCATGCCCATCATATTGGCCCAGTGCTCACTGGACCAGGCATTCGCGGGGAATATCGATTCACGGATTGTACCATGAATGCCAAATGTCAGCCAATTGGCGGTATCATTTGGTGAGTCAAATGC
>NZ_QJSW01000055.1 GCF_003217495.1 Paenibacillus barcinonensis
CAGGTGACAATTTTCGAATCGACACCAGCGCTGATCGTGCCGTTCATGGAGTATGTGTATGAGCAGCAGCTGGAGATCAGCGGGATGGAGCTGTTAATTACCAGCTCGGACAGCTGTAGTGTGGCAGATTACCGCACCCTGCAGGAGCGTTTTGGCTCGTCGTTCCGCATCATTAACGCCTACGGTGTCACGGAAGCGGCCATCGACTCCAGTTTCTATGACGAACCGCTGAATAGACTGCCGCAGACAGGTCATGTACCGATTGGCAAAGCGTGGCTGAACGCGAAGTTTTACATCGTGGATGCACATCTGAATCCGGTGCCAGTCGGCGTGCTGGGTGAACTGGTGATCGGCGGCGTAGGCGTGGCGCGGGGGTATTTGAACCGGGCTGAGCTGACGGAAGAGAAGTTTGTAGACAGCCCGTTCGCTGCGGGTGAGCGTCTGTATCGCACAGGAGACTTGGCACGGTGGATGGAAGACGGGAACGTGGACTTCATCGGCCGGATCGACAACCAGGCGAAAATCCGGGGTTACCGGATCGAGACGGGCGAAGTCGAAGCGAAGCTGCTGAGTGTCGTTGGCGTGAAGGAAGCGATCGTTGTTGTCAGGGAAGATCAGGAAGGTCAGAAAGCGTTGTGCGCGTATTATACAGTGGAAGAAGATGTGACGGCTACGGAGTTGAAAAGAGCGCTTGCCAGCGATCTGCCAGGGTACATGATCCCGTCGTACTTCGTCAAACTGGAGCGCTTGCCTCTAACACCGAATGGGAAAATCGACCGGAAGGCACTACCCGCGCCAGAAGGTGGGGCAGCTGGAGGGCGTGAATACGTGGCACCGCGTACCGAACTGGAGGCGAAGCTTGCCGCCATCTGGCAGGATGTGCTGGTTCGAGATAAGGCGGTAGGTGTAACGGACAATTTCTTCGACCTTGGTGGACACTCCCTGCGGGCGACGACGCTGGTCAGCAAAATGCACAAGCAACTGGATATCGAATTCCCGCTTCGCGATGTATTCAGCTATTCGACAGTTGAGGAAATGGCTGCTGCTGTGGAGCGGCTGGAGGTTGGCACGTTCAAGGCTATTCCGGTTGCGGACGAAAGAAAATATTATCCGCTTTCTTCCGCGCAGAAACGTCTTTATATTTTGAATCAGTTGGAAGGGGCAGAGCTGAGCTACAACATTCCGGGGGCTATGCTGCTCGAAGGTCAGCTTGACCGGCAGCGGTTTGAAGAAGCGTTTCGCGGGCTTGTGGCTCGTCATGAAACGATACGTACCGGCTTTGAGATGGTACAAGGCGAAGCAGTCCAGCGGATTTATGAGGAAGCCGCCTTCGAGGTGGAATATGTGCAGATCAGCGAGGAACAGGCGGAAGAAACGGTGCGCCAATTCGTTCGTGCGTTTGATCTGGCGAAGCCTCCGCTGTTACGGGTGGGTCTTGCCAAGCTGGCCCCGGACAGGCATATTCTAATGTTTGATACACACCATATTGTATCTGATGGTGTTTCGATGGACGTACTGATCGAAGAGTTCGTGCACCTGTACAGTGGGGAATCGTTGGAACCGCTTCGCATTCAGTACAAAGATTATGCAGTATGGCAGCAATCGGACAAGCAAAAAGCTCTGCTTGCCAAGCAGGAAGCCTACTGGCTCGATATGTTCCAGGGAGAACTGCCGGTTCTGGAATTGCCGACGGACTATCCGCGTCCAGCTATGCAGAGCTACGAGGGAAGCTCGCTGCAGCTGTTTATGAATCGTGAGAAGAGCGAGGGTCTGAAACGACTTGCAGCCGAGAATGGAGCAACACTGTACATGGTTTTGCTTGCGGCATATAACGTGCTTTTGCACAAATATTCAGGGCAAGAAGACGTGGTGGTTGGTACGCCGATTGCAGGCAGAAATCACAGCGATGTTCAGCCGCTGATCGGGATGTTTGTGAATACCTTGGCGATCCGCAGTTATCCGACTGCTGGAAAGACGTTCCTTGACTATTTGAAGGAAATCAAGGAGACAACGCTGGGTGCTTTTGAACATCAGAATTACCCGTTCGAGGAACTGGTGGATCGGGTGAACGTGGCTCGTGATTTACGCCGCCATCCATTGTTTGATACGATGTTTGCTTTGCAAAATACAGAGAATGTGGAAATCCAGCTTCCGGGACTGCATTTGTCCACGTATGCCAGTGAAGAGATTGTTTCTAAATTCGATCTCAGCCTGGACGTTACGGAGATTGAGGAAGGTTTGGAATATCTGTTTGAATATGCTACGGCTCTTTATCGAACTGAAACGGTAGAGAAGTTGGCTAATCACTACTTGCAGCTGCTTGAATCCATTCTCCATAACCCGTCAGCGACGATTGCGGAGCTGGATCTGTTGACCGCGGCAGAAAAAGAAGAAATAGTCAGCGGGTTTAATCCGGCGCAGCCTGAATTAGCTCCTGCGGCGGCGTTCCACCGGCTGTTCGAGGAACAGGCGGGGCACACGCCAGAAGCGGAAGCGGTCGTATATGAGAACGACCGCCTGACATATGCAGAGCTGAACGTGCGGGCGAATTGCCTTGCGGCTACACTACGTGCAAGTGCCGTCGGCCGGGAGTCCATCGTGGGCATTCTCGCCGAGCGTTCGGTGGATCTGCTGGTCGCTGTACTGGCTGTCTGGAAAGCAGGCGGGGCGTATGTCCCGCT
>NZ_QJSW01000056.1 GCF_003217495.1 Paenibacillus barcinonensis
ACCAAGCAGGATAACCCTCTGCTTGGTCTCGTTTGACGTCTCGGTGTTCATTCTCTTCACCGATGTTTGTTTTTAAGGGCTTTTGAGACAGCCCCAAGCTCTTTTTTAACTTGTTTGTTCATCAAAAACATAATTAAGAAAAGAAGTATATCTAATTCCTTTCTTCAAAATCTTTCATTTTCTCTATTTTAATTCTGTCTTCTTCTTCCGGCATATGGCCCAGATATTTACTTTCCCAATATTCTAATCTTTCTGAAGGACCGAAAGTAGACTCTCCCCACTTTGTGTAATCATACACTACGCTTAGTTTCCCCTCAGATGTGAGCTTCATTGTCATTGAAAACCAAGGATCTTGTCCATCGTCTAAAAAGAGATTTTTCAAATCATTTGTTACTTCAAACAATTTAGTCTCTAATTGATCATAATCATCTGAATTAACATTGTATCTACCGGGAATTTCAAGAGAATAAATATATTCACTTTCATTTTCGGGTTTAAAGAAAAAGAAAACTCCTCCCTCTCCATTTTCTACTTCTCCATTAAAGTAAAAGTCCTCCCATTGCACTGGTATCATTCGATCTATGATTTCTGCAATTGTTCTATATAGCTCATTCATCTTTTTTTCCATGGACTATCCTCCGTCTTTATTCATATCTGCGTATTTATAGTCAGTTGAGCCACCAGAACTTATACGGTCAGTTCCCGTCATTGTTTCTATAGTAACAAGAAAGCTTCCCTTTCTGAAATTTGGTTTTGCCCCGGGAAAAATTCCATAGGTTTGGTTAGATCCTGTTCCTGTATTGTATTTAATATCATCAATCACTATATCTTGAACATATTTACTAATAAAGGGGTTTTGCTTTTTGTCTGTTAAAGATTCTGGAACGTAATTTCTTGTGTCAATTTCATCTTTTACAGTTGTATCTGTTAATTTCAATGGAAAGGCTCCCTCTCCAGAACCAAAAGTATTTGTTGTAACAGTTCCATACTTGCTACTGGTTGCCTTCCAAATTTCAGTATCCGTTTGAGTCCAAACCGTCTTGGGTCGAGGCTGTGCATGTCCTTTCAGTTTAACTTTAATCGTTTGCTTTCCTTTGGCGAGTCCAGGAGGCCTTACTTCAATATCTTCAGACGGATAACCTAGTCTAAAGTTGGCAAAGACTTTATCTGATGTGAATCCAAAAAAAGCAGTCAGTAATATTACTACTAACGTTAAAGAAATCAGTTTATTTTTCATCTAACAGTTCTACTCCTGCTCAACCTTATTTTTGTTTTCGAATAACAGAATATGATCTATCATCCATATTAAACTGTGCAAATTCATCATCATCAAGACTCATATAATCAAAAACCCACAGCTTCACACCATTTTTATACTTGGAAAAAAATTGAGCAGTCTCCAAATTAGGTAGTACTTCATAACCATACTTTTTGTTTAATCCATTCGTAATAGTTGAACCGCCACCCGTATCATCGATCAAACCATTCATATAATCCCCAACGTTAAAGCCTTGTCTTTTGGGGTATATTGTAATCTCTTTGAAAATTGGTAGTACACCGGTATTTTTATCTAACTTTTGTTCATACTCCGTCACAAATATCGAGGAATAGATGCTTTTCTTTTTCTTTGGTTCAGAAACGTTGACTGCAATCAACCTATGAAATATGAGACTTCCCGTGCCATTACGGAACGTTTTGCGTTTTCCTGAAATATCTGAGATAGATGTGTTCCCTGTCGTCAAACTAGATACCAATTCAAGATTGGTTTTCTTAGTACCCACCATCCGCAGCTCGTTCAGGTCACCAAAGCTGGTTGCATCTTTTTTCAGTACACCTTCAAGTCTTAACAAAATTGCAGAAGACTCGGCGCGTGTTGTTGTTTTCTCCATACCAAATGAGCCATCGGGGAAGCCGTTCATTAAGTTTGTTCCCATCGCAATCGCAAGGTAAGGAAGCTTCGCCTCAGCAATACCTGGTTTAAACGCCTCTTTGACAGGAAGTAACGTTTCTTTCGTTTCAACGAATGCCTTCTTATACTCCTCACTAGATGCCATTAATC
>NZ_QJSW01000057.1 GCF_003217495.1 Paenibacillus barcinonensis
GGGGACGGGTCATCCGAACGACCAATTTACCTAAAAACGCGAAGGATTTCCCATATATTTTGGAAGAGTATCCGAATGAAATGTATGAGATGAAGTTCCCTAGGATTGTGGATACAACTTCTGCGCAGCTAGCTAAATTTGACAAAGTCTTCAACCATAAGGGAACCATGGATCAGTGGAAAACAACAACAGAGAATTACTATAATACCTTGCTTAATGTAGATTACAGAACGATTGATGAAGATTGGGCCAAGACATTATTTAGTAATCATAATCAGGCTTTCAGTTATGTACTGACAGATATGAAAAAATATGTGGAGTGGGTAAAGAGTAATAAAATTATTATGAAAGGCTCTTTAGTAGCAGAACCTTCTATGGTGACTGATGCGAATAAGTTATCTGGTTATTTTATTCGAACTAAATTTAATTTCAAGATTAAATCGTATATCAAATATGAAAACATCATACTTGATGAGCGTTTCAAAAGTGCTGGACCTTTTAAAAAAGGAAAAGAATATGAAGGGTATGTAGATATTCCACTATCAACGAATGTTAATAATTATAATCTCAAGGTTAGTGGTATGGCTACACTCTTTAGTGACACTTCAATAGTACGTGAAGTGAAATGAAAAAGCTCTTCAATAATGTTACCCCACGTTTGTTACTGATGTCATTAATACTAGAATTATTTGTTTTTTTCAGTACAACACCTGTAGCGTACGCTGCAGATAACATTCAATTTGTCCCTGACGGTTCAATTAAATTTAGTACAAAATCAACAGCAGCAACTACATCGATTCGTTATAAAACGGTGGGATTTACAATAGCTCGTGACAAAAGATGCAAGTCAACGGATTGTGTCCCACAACAAGGGGGGCCCTATGGTGTAGTTAGAATAATTCAAGTAGGAGAAGAACGTCACTCAGATGGAAGCGTTACTACATATTTTAATGTTCCAGTAGATAAAGTGAATGCGGCTTTAAAGGCTGCTGGGTTAGATAAAGTATCCGATATAGATAAAATATGGTTGAGTTCTATATTTCAAGTTATTAACGGATCTAGGCCTAATACAGATTTTGTTACTCTTCAGAGCATTAAAAATGCTGAAAGCTGGGCTGATCCGAATAAGTTTAGACAATACTATGATATTCCTGTCAAAGTGGATGCAGAGTATCCTGTTACTCAAATCTATAGAACGAGTGAAGGCGTTGACAGGTGATGTAATATAGTGATGAGATCGAAGAGAACGGATTCATGAGTTTTCTTCGATCCTTCTCTTTTTTGTGAAGATATGCAAAGTAAAGTGAGGGATGGCGATGCCACGGATTGCCAAGAGTTTTCTTTTGATTATGGTAGTGATTGGATTATTAGGAGGGTGTTCAGGAGTGAACAAAGAGGATCAGGAGATTATAGATCGGTCAGAATCTATAGCAATCAAGTATCTGAAAGATACTTATAACTTAAATGATGTAGTAATTACACGAAGACAATTGCAGCCTAGAATGGCTATGGCTCGTGTTACTGTATATGGTTATGTAAGAGGACATGAAGAGCAGCATTTTAATGTCTCGGTAAATTATGAATCCAATAAGGCAGAATTGCTTTCGTTTAGCAGAGAGTTTCGCAATATGCTTAGCGAACGGGGATTCGACCCCTACAAATAAAGAGAATAAATTACAGGTTTTAAAAGACTAAAGAACATTGGAGGTCATAAAATGGCTGAGAATAGAAGTCCAGGGAAATTAAATTTAACAGATCAGGATTATCAACAGATGTCTGAAGCAGCCTATAGTGATTATGTAATAGGAGAAGATTTTAGAATGGTTCCAGGCTGGGAAGTGTTAGACCAAAAACATAACAAATCGGGAATGGATGCAGTGACCTTTTATAACCCGGACACTAAGCAAGCGGTAATTGCATTTCGTGGAACTGAGGGCTCTGCCAATTGGGATCGAAAGGCACCGGATTTAGGGACAGACGT
>NZ_QJSW01000058.1 GCF_003217495.1 Paenibacillus barcinonensis
TTAAGATAATTGACAGTTTTCACTGCTGCTTCACCATATTTCCCCATAATAATCCTTCTTTCTTTTTTACTATCGCAATAATTTCGGCTAACGTTCCCGTATTCACGACTCGACGTATGTCGAGTATCCGGCGACTGCCGGATCAAGGGCATATGCCCGCAGCGTGAATATTATGTTATACGACGGAATTTCTTCTATGATTAACTTGCTTATTCCTTTTTAGTTCTATCTTTTTCATTCCGTGATGCGAAAATTTTATAATCCTCTAGGAGTAATGATCACTTGAACATCTATTCCTTCATGTGTTTTACTCAAGTCGTTTTCAATTCCCTTTGGATTCCCTATTCTTCCTTCTGGATCATATACGAAGCAAATCAGAGTTTTACAATTAGGATGTGCTTGATACCTTAAAATATCTATCATCAGTTGTTCTCCTACTTCTTTAGCAACTAGTCCTTTTCTTGTCTTTTTAATTTCAATAATGATATTTTCTTGTTTTAATAAAAAATCGACACGTGAACCACTTCCTGCATAACTTGGAGTCCATTCTTCAGGACGAATATCATCAAAATATAAAGTCAGTAACGCATGAAACAAATCCTGAACGTCATATTCATCTTCAATATTAAGAGTCTCCCGGTTAGCATGTCTTGAACGAATTTGTCTTGAAATCAAGTGAAATCTATTACATAAATTTTGTATTTTTTCAATTTCTAAATTATCTTCTTTTGGTTCAAGCACTTCTGTCCAAAACTCATTAATTTCTTGAATAAATGAGAGTAGTATTGATTTCGCTTCTTCTAATCCCTCAAGATAAGCTTCTACAAAAGCAGAATCAGGAGTACCAGTCGAAAAAATACCTAGTGAATAACTAATGTCATCGAAATCCTTGATATGTCTAGTATCTTCTCCAAATACTTTGGTAATAATGATTTCAGTATCTCTTTGCCACTTTTTAAATTCTGGAGAAAAACTCTCGCTAGCCTTTAAATCATCTGCTAAAGCAATTTGTCTCTCAAACTTCTGTATCGCTTGCTCTTTTTTCATAAAATTCTCCTTTTGGATGTATTTAGATTCTGTCGTATAACGTTCCTGTATTCACGACGTCCCACCGACTTAAGGCTCAACCAGGAGCCGACAGCAATGCGGTTAGTCGGTGCGGATGTGTCCGGCTGAATCTTCTTCTCCGCTGCTGATAATGCCTCTCCGAAATCGCTTCTCACTTCTGCCGGACCGAGGGCGAATGCCCGAAGCATGAATATATTGTTATATGCTGTATCTGCCTTCAACGAGTAACCCGCAAAAGTCAGTTCTATATATTCTTCTTTAAATAATAATGTGTGTGTCTTCCGGCATTTTCAATTGTTCCATAGATCTGGAATCCCTCTTTCAAATAAAAGTCTAGCGCTTGAAAACTCAATGTATCTAGCTTAATAAAATCACATTCTTTCTCTATTGCCATCTTCTCCGCTTCTCTAAATAGTGCTCTTCCGTATCCTGATTTCCGATACATTGACTCAACAAATAGATAATGAATCTCCAACCAATTCCAACAAAACTCTCCGACAATACCACCGATTATCGCTCCATCATCATTAACTAAATGTAAATTCAACTCTTGATATCGACCTTTCAAATCGTCAGGAAAATGTATAAGATTGAACTCTATCATCCTGTTACTTACGTAATCTTTGTTTTTAGAATCTATGTTATTGGTTATCACTATTGACAACTTCATTCACTCCCATTTTTCTTGTTTATATTTATTTAGATGATTTCATAAGCCTTTGTAACTTTATTCTCTATGCTCTTGCAGATATTGCATATAACGTTCCTGTATTCATGAACCCCGAAGGGGTTGTCTGCTGAAATCCCTCCTCGAAATCCATCCGCAGACCGAGGCTCCGAAAGGAGCCGCA
>NZ_QJSW01000059.1 GCF_003217495.1 Paenibacillus barcinonensis
TTCTTTCTTTCTTTCTTTCTTTCTTTCTGAATCCACCATGATTAAACCCTCACAATAATAGATCTTCGTTCAATTTCCCATAACGTTCCTGTATTTACGACCCGACGTATGTCGGGTGTCTGGCGAATGCCAGACCAAGGACGTACGTCCGCAGCGTAAATATTATGTTATCTGATGTACGGTAGCTCCTCGAATCACTTACTCAGCATGACTAAATTCCTTCCGAATCTCTTCTTTCTTTTCTTCAATAATTGCTTTTAATCTTGTGGCTTCTTTTTCGGTTATCTTTCCCTTGATTAAGTCGTCGTTGATCTCTACTCTAATATCTTCTAACAATCCTCTTGTTTGATATAATCTTAATCCTGTCCATTCTGTGATGAAAAAGTCTTCCTTGATCTTACCGTCTATATTGAAGTGTATTCGGTAGTAACCTACATGGTTGGATCGATATTCAATTCTAACCTTGACTTCGATATATTCCCGCTCTTTATTCCCTACTTCTATGTAATCTAAACTCTTGATGTGCAACGAAATATCTTCGATTAAGACTTTCAAATACTGTTCGTCATAATCCCAAAATAGTTCTTCAAATTCTTCCGGTTCCTCCATCCTAAAAGTCGTTACGTTAAGCCAGAACGCTTCTAACGCTCGATCTCTTGCATCGTGTTTGTACACCCAATTTCTTAAATCCTGTATATTCATAAGTTCGCTCATTTCATAAATGATTTTACCGTATTTCAGATAACGTTCCTGTATTCACGACCCAGCGCATGCTGGGTGTCCGGCGAATGCCGGGCCAAGGGCAAATGCCCGCAGCGTGAATATTATGTTATAAGAAGGATATGCTCTTTAAGCTTCAATAAATTCTTTTTAAATTACTTGTTGAATCATATAAATGCAATTTAAAGGTTCTACTAAATCCTTCAATTCCAGGAAACAAGGAATCCGGGGTTATATTCATCATTCTTAAATTTCTAATGGACTCTACAATCAAAGATTTATCGAAAATAAATTTGTATGCAACAATTTCACCTTGGTCATTAAATCCATTTTTGATATTGTACTCAGAAAGTAATTCATCAAAAGTTTTGTAATTTGAACTTGGAACTATGAAAAGTCCTTGTTGTTTCAAAATTCTTTCGTTACTAATTTGCGGTTCAAATGGATATACAAAAAATCCTGAGGTCTTTACATGTAAGAATAGTTTTTTAGATAGCTCTTCTTTTTTAAATTTCTTTTTGTTCATGCTAATAATATGTGTCAAGTTAATTGAATAAAGAGCAAACTCTGTTCTAGCATTTTCTACCGCAAAAAACAGACCAATGAAAGGCGAAAATGTCCAGTCAATCATCCTTGTTGGTGCACCATAATGTTGCATTAAAGATAACCATTCAAGTTTATTGTTTACATATTCATTATTAGACCCATCTTGAATTATTTTAATAATATCCAAATGATCATCCGGATTAATAGATAAATACAGATGTGATTGAGATTGAAACATTCTAATCAATTGCTCTTCATATTGATTTTTCTTCTTCCCCCAATCACCTCCACTAATGTGAATCAAATCTTTGGCTCGATCAATTTCTCTGAATAGACTTGAAGTTATCTTCCATTCACTCGATGCTTGACCTCTAAAGATCCATTCTTTAGACTTTAATTCAGTTATAGTTGAATAAAAATGAACCCAATCTTTTATAATAACTTCGTTCCACATAATTAATCATCCTCCCGATTTACTTAATATATCTTTCTTATAACGTTCCTGTATTCATGAACCCCGAAGGGGTTGTCTGCTGAAATCCCTCCTCGAAATCCATCCGCAGACCGAGGCTCCGAAAGGAGCCGCA
>NZ_QJSW01000060.1 GCF_003217495.1 Paenibacillus barcinonensis
TATGTCAGGCGGTCGTTCTCATATACGACCGCTTCCGCTTCTGGCGTGTGCCCCGCCTGTTCCTCGAACAGCCGGTGGAACGCCGCCGCAGGAGCCACTTCCGGCTGCGCTGGATTGAACGCGCCGAGAACTTGTGCTTTTTCCTCTGCCGTCAGCAGATTCAGCTCGGCAATCTTCACATCTGGACAGCATGCAATTGTCACGAGCAACTGCTCGTAATGTTTTGCCAGCCGTTCAATCGTCTCCCTTTTATAAAGAGCCGTTGCATATTCAAAGCTGTAATCCAACCCGCCGTTCTCCTCGCCTACATCCAGGCTGATATCAAACTTCGCGGTATCCAGTACGCTCGGATAAGGAATCAGACGAAGCCCTTCCAGCTCGAATTGCTCGTTCTCCGTATTTTGCATCGTAAACATCGTATCGAAGAGCGGATTTCGGCTTAAATCACGGGTGACATGCACCTTGTCCACCAATTGTTCGAACGGATAGTTTTGATACTCGAAGGCATGCAAAGTCGTTTCTTTGACTTCGTTCAGATATGACAGGAATGTCTTCTCCGAAGACGGATAACTGCGAATTGCCAGCGTGTTCAGGAAAATGCCGATCAACGGCTGCACATCTCCATGATTCCTTCCGGCAATCGGCGTCCCAACAATCACATCTTCCTGACCCGAATATTTGTGCAGAAGCACGTTATACGCCGCAAGCAGCACCATAAACAGCGTTGTGCCCGTTTTGGAAGCCAACTGCTTCAGCCCATCGGTTTTTGAAGCATCGAAGAAAAATTCCAACGTCTGACCTTCATAGCTCTGTACAGCTGGACGTGGGTAGTCGGTCGGCATTTCCAGCACTGGAAGCTCACCTTGAAACCGATCCAGCCAATACATTTCCTGACGCTGAAGCCGCTCCTTCTGCTCCTGCGAATGCTGCCACACAGTGTAGTCTTTGTACTGAATACGCAGGGGCTCCAAGTGCTCTCCACCATACAACCGCACGAATTCTTCAACAAAGATCTCCATCGAAACACCGTCGGAAATAATATGATGCATGTCGTACATGAGCATATGGCGTTCCTGAGCCAGCTCGACAAGACCTACCCTAAGCAGCGGGGGCTTCGCCAAGTCAAACGGACGGACGAAGCGGCGAAACGTCTCATCGACATCTTGCTCATCCGCTCGATAGAACTCCACCGCAAAATTCACGTCTGGATAAACCCGCTGCGATGCTTCGCCATCCACCATTTCAAACCCGGTGCGCAACATTTCATGCCGCGTCACGAGTTTACGGAACGTTTCTTCCAACCTTGCACGGTCCAAAGCACCCTCCAGCACCATCGCCTCAGGCATGTTATAGCTAAGCTCCGCGCCTTCCAGTTGATTCAAGATAAAGAGACGTTTTTGAGCAAAAGATTGCGGATACACTTCTCGTTCAATCGCTACTGGAATGGAAACAAATATATTATCATCCAGTCGGGAAATAACAGCCGCCATGCTCTCGATCGTGGAATGCCGGAACACATCGCGCAGCGGCAGATCCACGTTCAACTCTTGATGGATTTTGCTGACCAGCGTTGTCGCCCGCAGGGAATGCCCGCCAAGGTCGAAGAAGTTATCATGAACGCCAATCTGCTTCCCAAGCCCCAGCACGTCCTGCCAGATCGCCACCAGCTTCGT
>NZ_QJSW01000061.1 GCF_003217495.1 Paenibacillus barcinonensis
CTGCGGCTCCTTCGGAGCCTGGGTCTGCGGGATGGATTTCGAGGAGGCATTTCAGCAGACAACCCCTTCGGGGTTCATGAATACAGGAACGTTATACGCAACCCCTGAGAGACAAAATATATTGATTGATGATAAATTACTCCGCGAGTTAATCCGATGATTCTTTGAATCCCTTCCAGCCGCGATACTAGATGGAGATCGAAGAGACATTGAAGGTCGAAGGGACATTAAAGATCGAAGAGACATTGAAGGTCGAAGGGATATTAAAGATCGAAGAGACATTGAAGGTCGAAGGGACATTAAAGATCGAAGGGACATTAAAGATCGAAGAGACATTGAAGGTCGAAGAGACATTACAGATTGAAGAGATATTGAAGGTCGAAAAGACATTGAAGATCGAAGGGACATGAAGGACAGGGCAAAGCATATTTTGGAGGTATTTCGAAGATGTCAGGGGAAGCGTATAACATAATATTCAAGCATCGGCTCCATTGGAGCCTTGGTCTGCTGGATGCAATTCGAGGAGGGAATTCAGCAGACAACCCCTTCGGGGTTCATGAATACAGGGACGTTATGTGACATACCAGAAACTATTTATTTAAGAGGGTGAACCTATGCAGCAAGTCGATCTAACCAAAACCCTTGAAGAGCTGGAAGGCGAATATTGGGATGAACCGAATTTTGCTTCCTCATTAGTGATACAAGTACATCAATTAAGGAAAAAACCTCTATACGAATTGAATAATGAAGATTTAAGACTTTTGATCGGACAACAAATAAATCTAAATTTGATTTTGCCACTAGGCATAGAGAAATTGATACAGAACCCATTAGAATCCGGAGATATGTACATCGGAGATTTATTTTGTTCGGTGCTCAAAGTAGAGAAGGAATATTGGAACGAACATAAAGAATTAAAGAATGAATTGGATGAAGTGATTAGAACCTATGAAGAAGCGAGAAATATAGTAGAAGAGCAAATACGTAAATACAGAAGCGATTTGTAAGTCAATTCAAGAAGTCGGTACACCACATAACATAATATTCACGCTGCGGGCATACGCCCTGGGTCCGGCATATACCGGACACTCGACATGCGTCGAGTCGTGAATACAGGAACGTTATTGGAACAGACTTGCAATGGATTAAAAACCTTGAATGGATCAGATGAAAGAATTGAAAGGTCAAAAATCGATTAACCAAAAAGGATCAAAGAAGAGATCAAATGACATGGAAGGACAAAAGCGATTTTAAAAAATCGGATTAAATAAAAGGTCAAGTAACATTTAAAAGATCAAAAGAGATTGAGGATCAAGGACATATTGAGAACGAAGACCATTGAAAATGAAATGACATAAAAAATGAGAACCATGAAAGATCAAAAAACACATAAAACACATACATGAAGAAACATTGAAGAGAAATGTGCAGTAGATTCGAAGAAGGCAAGACCGTCCAATAACATCATATTCAAGCAGCGGCTTCTTCGAAGCCTTGGTCTGCGAGGTGGATTTCGAGGAGGGATTTCAGCAGACAACCCCTTTGGGGTTCATGAATACAGGAACGTTATAAGAAATCCCCGCAATGATTATTAACTTATTAAGAAGAAGGAAGAAAAATGATGGAAAAGTTACTCA
>NZ_QJSW01000062.1 GCF_003217495.1 Paenibacillus barcinonensis
AAAGTTGGAGTGTACAGTAAAGATCACAAAGTAGATATGACGATTGGACAAACCTCAGCACTAGTCGATGGACAAAAGAAAGACTATGGCACGCAGATTATGTTGAAGCAAAATCGGACGTTTGTTCCGCTGCGTTTGGTTAGTGAGGGGCTCGGAGAGAAAGTAGAATGGGATAAGATTGGTCGCTGGGTGTGGATTGGGAACAAGGATTTCAGAAGTACAGATGATAAGGAATTTAAGCTGACGAAGCTGAGTGATTTTAAGGCTTATACTAGAAGTGAAGAATATTTCAAAAATATGAAAGATGAAAAGTACAAGAACATTAAAATTATTAAAGAAAGCGATCTGCCCATCATGTTGGGTGATGGGCAAATAGTCTATGACATCAACAAGACTAAAGATTCAATATTAGGCGATGGTGTCCAGATTCGTAGTAGCCAGCGAGGGAACTCAATTACTTTTTTAGTGAAAAACAGTTACGGTCGCGGTCGTGGAGTAGTGGATGCTGCGTTTGTAAACAATGGGGATAAAACGGGTATGAATTTTTATCCTGTAATCAGTAGATTGGATAAGTTCCAAGGAGGCCAATATCTTGAGAACTATGAAGCATGGAAAAACTTTAAAATTACTCAAGCAGACTACATTCTTTTAGAAGATGGCAAATTGGAAAGTTACGCTGTAGCAATCGTCAATCCCTTTAAGTAAGGATGCAATCAATGAAAAAGACTATCAGTTCAATACTCAGCCTAGTACTCATTTTTTCGTCTGTACTTGTTCTATTTATGTATGACTTAGGCAAAGCAGAAGCAGCCGTTTATAACGTAGGTTCAACTAGGCTATATCAAGACGAAGACAATCCAAACCTGTATTATTTCGTGGGAATGGTGTACTACGACGTTTGGAAAAACAATGCCGGTCAATGGACCGATGAAGGTCATAAACCTGGAGATACAGTTGCAACAGTAGACGGTGGAACTTATCAGTTTACGTTTGCGTCTGGCCGCAGAGTCAAAGACATCACAGTTAAGCCCTTTGATTTCAACTAGGCGTTGGCTGAAAATGTGTTTACAAAATCTCGCGGTGAGGATCTTGCTGATAAGCCGCAAAAGTATTATCAAGATGCTACTTCCAGAGTGAGTTACAACTACTGTGGTGTTAATTCAAACGATAATATTTGTAAGGAAACTCCCGTTATAGGAAAAGGTACGAACTCTGCTAAGAAAGAGGTAATTGTTAGAAATGGAGTTTTAAAGGCAATTAAACAAGAGGTTGACCGAAGAGCTGAGGAGGAGAAAGAGAACAATAAAGTCTTTGCACCAAACGTTGAAGGCTGGCGATATTTCTTTCCAACCCTCTTCACAATCGAACTAGAACCACCTGAAGGTAAAGCAATCGTTAAATACTGGACGACCACAGGGCAAAGTTTGGATGGTGTAGACGGTTTCGCTAACCAAGAAGTGCGGTTGGAGAAGGATCAGCCGTATAACTTTATTCATACTGCTCCTGGTGAAAAATACACCTACGAGGGTCACAAAAA
>NZ_QJSW01000064.1 GCF_003217495.1 Paenibacillus barcinonensis
GTCATTCTGAACGATCGTATGCGACAAGTGCCTGCCGTGCAGCTGCGTGATACCGCGACGTACAAATACCATCGCTATGGCGAGATTCACACGGGCATGATGAGCGAACGAGCGTACCAGGATTATTACCGCGAAAAATTTACGAAAATGAAAACCCCTGTCGGTGGATACAGTCTGCTGCTTATGCCAGAGCAGCTCCGGACGTTTATCGGGCCGAAAACGAACATTCCAACCACAGCCAGTGCAGATGTGCTGCGAGCCAATGCGGCAATCCAGCAATGGTATGGCGAGTACAGCTTGCCCACAGAGCCTTATGTGGTTCAGGCGGGAATGAATCTGGCCGAGTATGGGCGAACCCATGGCGGGCTAGATGCGAAGTCGCCAATTTTCCTGAAGGACGGATACATCGTGGTGAACTTTAACCTGGAATCCATTCGGGAAGGCAACCTCGCGGCACCGCATCTGCAATATATTCATGCCCCACTCATGAACCAGTGGCTGCTGGAAGGGTTCCAGCGTCAGGTGCAGGATAGCTATGGCAACTCGTTTTCGTTACGAGATGGAGATGTGGTGTTCTATCACGCGGATCGCTCGAGTCGAGATGATTTTAGTGCTCAGGTGCCGCATTAAGGATAAGAGAAGTAAACCTCAGGATGAGATCGAAGAGAACGGGATCATGAGTTTTCTTCGATCCTTCCCGTTTTTGTGAAGAGATGCAGAGTAAAGTGAGGGATGGCGATGCCACGGATTGCCAAGAGTTTTCTTTTGATTATGGTAGTGATTGGATTATTAGGAGGGTGTTCAGGAGTGAACAAAGAGGATCAGGAGATTATAGATCGGTCAGAATCTATAGCAATCAAGTATTTGAAAGAGACGTATGATTTGGATGTAACCATTACAGAAAGAAGAATGTTACCTAAAATGGCCATGAGTCGTGTAACCGTTTATGGGTATGTTACTGGTAATCCTGAACAAAATTTTACAGTTTCTATTAATTATGAAACCGGGAAAAGTGAAAGGTTTAGTTTTAGCTCTGAGTTGGAGAGTTTCATTGAAAGTAAAGGTTTGAATCCATTCAACCAAAAGTGATGGGAGGATTAATGATGAATAAAAATATTACTGATTTAGTTTATCAGGAAATGTCAGATGCTGCTTACGATGACTATCGAGTTGGTGAGCGAATAAATAATTTGCCTGACTGGAAGATCTTAGACCAAAAACATAATTCATCTGGAATGGACGCCGTGACCTTCTATAACCCGGACACTAAGCAAGCGGTAATTGCATTTCGTGGAACTGAGGGCTCTGCCAATTGGGATCGAAAGGCACCGGATTTAGGGACAGACGT
>NZ_QJSW01000065.1 GCF_003217495.1 Paenibacillus barcinonensis
CCTGGCGCGGTGTGAGGGAAGGTATAATCCTTCCCCTTCTCCAGCTTCATTTCCTTGTCGGTAAAACCGTCTATACCATTCAACGGATTCCCTTTTGTATCAAAGTGCTGAATAATCGCCATGCCTTCGGCTGGTTCCAGTTCAATTTTAAAAAGTGTAGGGAAGTAATAACGAAACCCTTCTACACCGGGAGCAAAGACAGTACCGTTTTTTATTCTTTCTTCCTCTCTTCTGTTGACTGGCTCTACTTTGGCTTCCAAAATACCATTTAAGACAAACACTTTTTTGGAAGCTTTATTCGAACCCAGTCCATTAACTGGAGTATTTCCATAGTTGTCATAATCAAATTTCGAAGTTGCATTCTGGTAATATTTTTTAGGATTTTCTTTTAATTCTCCGGCTCTGGATTTTTCGAACGCTAAATCTCCAAGTTTTACTTTACCATCAGCAGATTTCCAATCATAGTTAAATTGTTCCACAGAAATACTTTTAACTTTTCGATTTGATCCGAACGTAAATTCATAGGTTCCACCGTCCACCTCTGGAACCTTGGACTTAGGGTGGTGTCCAGCACCCGTCCACTGGCCTCCTGAGTTACTCCAAACTTCGTAATACACCATGCCTACAAAGTAATAGAGATTAGGATTATCTTGATCCTGAAGTAACCTATTTGAACTGATAGAAAAAATGTTCCCTTCAGCTTTTACTGTATTGTACGTTAGCACTACAAATAGAGAGGATAAAAAAAATGTCACAAGTACTACTAAGAGTATTGTTCGTTTCATCCTATAAATCCCCTCACTTGAACGGATTAACGATTGCTACAGCATACTTGTCAAGATCGCCATCCATGAGAAGAATATAGTCTGCTTGAGTAATTTTAAAATTCATCCAGCCAGTGTAACTTTGAACGTATTCTCCATTTTGGAATTTATCTGACTGGCTCACAACCGGATAATAGTTCATTCCTGTCTTATCACCGTTGTTAATAAAAGCTGGGTCAAGGACCCCACGTGATTTTGCATAATTATTTTTAATTAGGAAGGCGATAGGATTACCTCTATGGTTACTGCGAATTTGAACTTGATCATCCTTTGTAATTGAGCTTTTAACAATATCAATACTATAGACGACTTGGCTGTCACCTAATTGAATGGGAAGATCCGTTTCTTTAATGATCTTTACACCGCTGTACATTTCATCAGCCATATCTCTAAATACATTATCACTCTTCGTATACGCCTTAAAATCACTCAGCTTCGTCAGTTTAAATTCCTTATCATCTGTACTCCGAAAATTCTTGTTCCCAATCCATACCCA
>NZ_QJSW01000066.1 GCF_003217495.1 Paenibacillus barcinonensis
TGGACCTATGTCAAGAAAGTAGACACTTACGCGACGGATTTGTCCGTAAATTTCTTCGCAAAACGAGCAGGGGAAAGATAACCTAGCGCCCCATGCATTCGCTTGCGGTTGTAATAGAACTCAATGTACTGGTAAATGGCGGTATAAGCCTCTTCTGGATTCTTAAAACGAGGGTTACAGTAAATGAGTTCCTTCTTCAAAATACTGTGCCAAGACTCGATACATGCGTTATCATAACAGTTTCCTCGGCGGCTCATACTGAGTTCCATACCATACGATTTCAGTTGCTCCACGTATTCTTTTGACGTATACTGCGAGCCACGATCGGAGTGATGGAGCAGTCCTGGAGCGGGGCGTTTGGCCCGGTAAGCATCATTCAATGCATCGAGCACCAGGCTCGTTTCCATATGGTTGTACAGACGCCAGCCTACAATTTCACGCGTACACAAATCCAGAACACTGGCGAGATATAACCGGCCTCCTCGGCAGGGAATGTAGGTGATATCGGTGACCCATGCAGTGTTTGGTTTGGACGTTTGAAATTGCTGGTTCAGCGTATTTGGTGCAATGGGATGATGATGGTTAGAATCCGTTGTTTGGACACGATACCGAGGACTATGCACGGAACGAAGATTCATTTGACGCATGTATATACTGACGGTACGGGAAGAGATTTTGTATCCTTCCAGATGGAGCGCATACGTAATTTTCGGACTTCCACACCGCTTCTGGTGGTCGTAGAAATGAAACCGAATACGCTTCATGATCTCAGCTCTCCGGTGCTGCTGTTTACTTGTTCGATCCATCCGCCATTTGTAATATCCGCTCCGTGACACATGTAACAGGGTGCACATCTTCTCCAAAGAAAACAGGGAGCGATGGTTTTCCACAAACTGAAACCTTAGTTCTTTGGTTTGCTGAAGATGTGCACTGCTTTTTTTACGATAGCCAGTTCCTCTTGCGTGTCCGCAAGGGTATGTTCTTTCTCTTGAAGTAACCGGCGCATTTCTTTAAGCTCTGCTTCCAGTTCCTTCACTCGATCTACGCTAGCTACGGGCTCATGTTTAAGTTCACGATACTTGCCCATCCACTGGTGTAATGTACTTTTGGGAATGTTGAGTTCTTCTGCCAAGTCTCCGAGTGTCTTGGTCTGTTCTTGAATAAATTTTACCGTTTGTTTCTTGAATTCTTCATTGTATCGTTGCCGTTGTTCTCCCATATGGACACACCTCCGTTAGCCTTATTATCCTTCTGTCCGTTAACGGGTGTCCACTTTTTATTCTAGTTCCAC
>NZ_QJSW01000067.1 GCF_003217495.1 Paenibacillus barcinonensis
CACGCCTGTTGAATATCCTAATTATGTAAATTTATGTTGATGAAAAACCGAACTTAAAAAATGATCCTGTTGCATCGCTATTCGCCATTCGACGGGCAATTGCTCTGTAAGGAACAAACGAAAAAAACGAATAAAGGAAAGATCTACATGCTTTGG
Source organism: Paenibacillus barcinonensis (assembly GCF_003217495.1). Lineage (GTDB taxonomy): Bacteria > Bacillota > Bacilli > Paenibacillales > Paenibacillaceae > Paenibacillus > Paenibacillus barcinonensis. Next base: position 157 of record NZ_QJSW01000067.1, read on the forward strand.
TACGTTCATTTTTGCCGACTCAAAGAGGTTTTTGAGGATCACATAAGCGATTAAAGCGCCGTATAACTGACCATACACGGCATTTTCCGTGGTTCCAAATAAGGTAGGCACATTCAGATTTTGCTTGATCCAACGGAAAAAGACTTCGACTGCCCAGCGAGCTTTATACATTTGAGCAATTTGCTCACCGCTGACCTCCATTAAATCGGTAGCCACTCGAATTTCTCGGCCCTCATAATCATTAAAAACCACCACACGATGACGTTCCTGGCTACGATTTTGGGGCGTACCTAGCTGGCATGAGATGTCCCGGATCACACCGGAGTCCTCGGATGGATGTCTGCGCAAGGCGCGAGGCTGGTGCAAATACACGTTATCCCGGAGCCTGACCACATAGGATTGGTTGCTGGTTTTGAAGCGATCCAGTCGCTCGATTTTTCCATAGGCTCGATCCATGATCATAATGAAATCGGGATGCACAAGCTGCTCTGAAATGGGTCCATCATGAAGCGATCCAGTCGTTTCTACGACCTTTTCGGGTAAATGCTCCGTTTCTCGCAGTGCAACGTGAAGCTTGATCCCTGCTTTCTTGCCATGGTATGGCGCCCAAGGCAGACGGGTTTCGCCTACCGTAACCGTAGTCGAATCGAGCAGAAGAAGCTCCTTGGGAAAAGCAAGCTGCCGACGAAAACGGCGATTTTTTTGAGAAACCAAAAGATGAAATAGCTCCTTGAATACCGTATAAGGCACCTCGGCCGCTTTCGTCGAAATACGGGAATAATGAGCTGCTTTAAGCCCAGTCGATTCGGCCAAGTCAGCGCCGCTTCGGTAACTTTTCCACCGGTGTACAGCAGAAAGTGTCCAAAATTCAAGTAACCAATGAACTGAAAATTGGCGTGATGTGTCCTGATATCCGGCATTCTTAACAGCCTGTGCTACTTTTTCGGGTGAGAGAAAGGATTGAAGAAACGAGAGAAATCGGGTAGAATTTTTCATGGAACCGCCACCTTTCGGAGTTTGTAGGGGTACAAACATTTTACCGAGGCTGCGGTTCTTTTTCTACCTTTTATTGGTTATTCAACACGCGTG
>NZ_QJSW01000068.1 GCF_003217495.1 Paenibacillus barcinonensis
ACCACCATTTCAGAGCTACACAGCAAAGGAGAGCTATCACTATGCAGTCTACCACAAAATTCATCGGTTTAGATGTGTCCAAAGAAAAAATTTCGGTGGCCATTGCGGACGAAGGGCAAGCCAAACCTCGGTATTACGGATCCATCGCCCATACGCCTGCCGCGTTACGTAAACTCATCAAAGAGCTTGGGCCTGCAAATACCTTGTCCTTCTGCTATGAGGCCGGTCCGACAGGATACGAAACGCATCGCTGGCTTGAATCCATGGGTGCACATTGCATCGTTATCGCTCCTTCGCTCATTCCGAAACGGGCTGGAGATCGGGTGAAAACGGATCGACGCGACGCAGAACAACTGGCACGTTTGTTTCGTGCTGGCGAGCTCACACCTATTTACGTCCCTGCTCCAGAGGACGAAGCTCTGCGTGAATTGGTTCGTGCACGTGAAACGGCGAAGGAGGATGCACATCGGGCTCGGCAGCGTGTGCTCAAGTTTTTGCTCCGCCACCAGATTCATTCGCCAGAACACATCAAACGGGCCTGGACGAAGAAATATCGGATGTGGCTGGGAACCGTTACTTTTCCACAAGTCTCCATGCAAACGGCATTTACTGAGTATCTTCACACACTGCATGAGGTGGAACAACGGATCGGTCGGTTGGAAAAATCGCTTATTGAAGAGGCAGCTACCCATCCCAAAGCGGAAATGATTCGTATTTTACAGGCCCTTCGCGGCATTGGTTTCCTGACGGCGGTGACGCTGGTTTCGGAAATCGGATCGTTTGCCCGGTTTTCTTCCCCAGCAAAGCTCATGGCTTACTTGGGTCTGGTTCCCCGTGAGCATTCGTCTGGAGCCAGCACCAAACGAGGTTCCATCACCAAAACAGGGAATGGGCGTCTACGTCGAACCTTGATCGAATCAGCCTGGAGTTACCGTCACCGACCTGCGGTTAAAGGGGATCTGGCCATCCGTTTAGAAGGTCTGTCTGCGGACGTGGGGCAGATTTCATGGAAAGCGCAAAACAGGTTACATGCCAAATACCGCCGCCTGATCTTTGTAAAACACAAGCACCCCAATGTGGCAATTGCCGCTGTAGCGCGTGAACTGATGGGTTTTATTTGGGCGGTTGCCCGAACCATAGAACAGCCGAACGCCCAGTAATTGGTGTTGCA
>NZ_QJSW01000069.1 GCF_003217495.1 Paenibacillus barcinonensis
GGGGCTGTCCCATAAGTCATAAAAATGAATTGGGATAGCCCCATTCTCCAAAATTGTGCAACAAAAAGAAACCGTTCCTTGGTAAAATGGAAGTGCGACCCACCATTTATAAAAGGAGACGGTTTCTTTGTACATTCAATATACCATGGATCAACTTTTCTTGCCAATGGATTTGGAGACAGATATCCCCGAAAATCACCTCGTGCGTGTCGTGAACGGGGCCGTTCATCGCCTGAGCGACTCCATTTTCTCCGCCGCATACCCGGGTGTTGGACGTCACAGCTATCATCCCAAAATGCTCACCAAAATCATCATCTACGCTTACACCCAGCGCATCTATTCTTCCCGGCAAATCGCCAAGGCGGTTCGCGAAAATATCATGTTCATGTGGCTCGCCGGGCGGCAGCAGCCAGACTTCCGTACCATCAATCGCTTTCGTTCCGAGCGGATGAAAGAGGTCCTCGAAACCGTGTTTACCCGTGTTTTGGAGTTGCTGGTTCAAGAACAATATGTATCGTTAGATCACTATTTTCTGGACGGAACCAAGCTGGAAGCGAGTGCGAATCGCTACACCTTTGTATGGAAAAAAGCCGTCGTCAAGCACCAAGCCAAGTTGCAAGAAAAAGTACATACCCTGTTTCAAGCCATCGAAGAGGCAGAAAACGAAGAAGATGCCCTCCACACGGGGGCCGACCTGCCTGAACTTGGCGAAGCCTCGGCGCTCACGGCGGACAAGCTCGAGCTAGCCGTCCAGCAATTGGAGGAAAAATTAAGCGAGAAACCGAAAAACAAAACACTCAAGAAAGCCGTACGCCAGTTGCGAAAGGACTTGCTGCCGCGGCTGCAAAAATACGAGCATCAAATCCAAACTGCTGGTGAGCGAAACAGCTACAGCAAAACCGATCCGGACGCCACCTTCATGCGAATGAAAGAAGATCACATGCGAAATGGTCAATTAAAGCCTGGATACAACGTGCAGATCGGAACGGAAAATCAGTTTGTTTTGGGCTACAGTGTGCATCAGCGGCCCACGGACACCAAATGTCTGAAGCCCCATCTGGAGCACCTGGAAGAAATGCTGGGCCGAAAACCGAAGATCGTCATTGCCGATGCGGGGTATGGTAGCGAAGAAAACTACAGCTACCTGGAAGAAAAAA
>NZ_QJSW01000070.1 GCF_003217495.1 Paenibacillus barcinonensis
ATAATCTTCATAATCCGCTTCTTCGTAAAATCATCCATGAATTAGTCTCGCCTGCCTTATTCTCTTTTGCCTTGATTATATCACGATGATTTCTCATAACGTTCCTGTATTCACGACTCGACGCATGTCGAGTGTCAGGCGAATGCCGGACCCAGGACGTATGTCCGCAGCGTGAATATTATGTTATGTGATGAATAGCAGCTTCCAAGAAATGCCTTCAAAGATTTAGTGATTCCAAATGATAGAATTTCGAGTTGATTTGAACCATCTTATACATAGGGCAATCAAAAGATTCTTTTATTCTTTTTGATATTGTTTCAGCCTCTTCACAATTCAATCCAAAATATATAGCAGTAGGCTGAATAGGACATTCGACCAGCCCACTCTTTTTATCCTCTGCATTAAACATTACTCGCCATTCTTTTTCGTACGCCCAACTTTTATGCTTAATCTGCATTAAAAAATAAAGCAAATATATTCGCATATCAGGAGGGTGCTGAAAGCTCAATCTCATCAAATTAGTGATATCATATCTATCGGTCTCATACCCTACAGGAAACAATTGCTCAGAAAAATCATTTTCGCCGTCTAGGGAGCTAAAGTTATACTCAACACACATCCCCTTATGATTACTCGCATAATGCGCCCACATTGGCATGTTATAAAGTTCTTCTGAAAAGCAACTAATTCTATTATGATCTCGCATAGAATCAAGAGCACCATGTACGATATCGTTGGTAGATAAATACTGTAATTTATCAGATGGAAGTGTTGTTTTAAAATATCTTGATAACTCTTCTTCATCCCAATGAACACCAATACAGTCGTATGGATCATTTAAATCTTTTGGAGTCGAAAACCAAATTTTATTTTGTATGAGACTATTTATCCTTGCTTCTTCAATTGGTTGAAACTTAAATAGTCTATTTGGAATTTGTTCTTTTTTTATCTTATAGGCTTCTTCTCTCTGTCCTTTGAGATAACATTCAAGAAAATCTTTTAGCCATTCCATGGTTGTCCTCCTGATTCGATTTGCTATTTTTCACATAACGTTCCTGTATTCATGAACCCCGAAGGGGTTGTCTGCTGAAATGCCTCCTCGAAATCCATCCCGCAGACCCAGACTCCGAAGGAGCCGCAG
>NZ_QJSW01000071.1 GCF_003217495.1 Paenibacillus barcinonensis
GATCGGCACTAGACGCTTGCTATGACTGCTTTCCGTATATTCGAAAAAGTTACGTTGGATCCGTTCAAACGTTCGACTCATGTCTTGCGCCTGCTGACTCCATTTCTGTGCGACCTCTCTCAACTCTTCCGGCGTCAGCTCGATCGTTCCTGCCGAGTATCCACCAACAATGTTAACGACCGACTTTAAGCCTTTGCTCATCGTATCCCAGGCTTCTCGCGCATGATCCAGAATACTGTGATCGGATGGCTTCCGTGGGGAGTAGCCGACCTGCTCTCCTGTAATCTCGTCGTACAATGTATTGCTCACATACCCGTCGTCATCGAACTTGTAATGCTTCATATCATGGTAATTTGGATCGTTCAGAGTATCATTCCATTTTTTCCATGCCTCGAGACCATAACGGGTATTAAATTCATCATAATTTTGATCAATCACAAAGGTTGAACCCACGTGTCGCTCATACCCTCCCAGCATACCACTTGCAATGAAATCACCCGGATGTATAAAATTCGTAACCTGACGGTCAAATTCACCTTCCTCAGCTTTTCTTTGCATTTCAGGTGTTAGCGTGGCTACCACTGTTGGAGCACTAAAGGTGACAGCTTCTAGCCCTGTATACACTGCCGCATATTGCGCGTTACCTCCACCCAGAGAGTGCCCGGTAAGGGTGAAACTCGCCTCCGGATACTTCTTTTGCATTTCTTTTACATAATCTTCTGCTTCGTAAAGTTGATTTTCAAAACGTAAACTCTTACTCAGATCTTTCTGTGTATTTCCTACCCAATCCCCGAAATCGTCTACGCCTAGTGACTTTTCCACCTTATTTGAAATTTCTTTTTCTGCGGGAAATCTAAGATTATCCAAAGCACGACCTACCGTCTGCCAAATTTCAGGAAAACCTATTTTAAAAACGTCTGTCCCTAAATCCGGTGCCTTTCGATCCCAATTGGCAGAGCCCTCAGTTCCACGAAATGCAATTACCGCTTGCTTAGTGTCCGGGTTATA